>NZ_SLXB01000006.1 GCF_004342845.1 Prevotella heparinolytica
CAAAATAAAAAAAACACAAATCGATTTGTGTTAACGAAAACGAATTTGTTACATTTCGTTTTGGTAAAGTATCACAAATCGTTTTGCGGTTTTTAGATAATGAAGCATTATCAGGGTTCACTTGTTCTTTCATTGTAGTTTGTGATCCGCCTGGGGCTCGAACCCAGGACCCCAACATTAAAAGTGTTGTGCTCTACCTGCTGAGCTAGCGAATCAAACCTTATTTGCTGTTAAGCGGGTGCAAAGATAGAGACTTTTGTCGAAAATACAAGTAAAATAAAAGAAAAAGTTAAATATAATCCTTCCTTTCTTCTTCTTTTTCTTGATTATCAGATGGTTTAATGCCGTGAATGTTTTCTCGATTGATGATGAAACGTTGATAGTAGGATAGCATGAGGGTGGTAAGAGGAAGCGCTATGATCATTCCTAACATTCCCATTAATGAACCCCAAATAGACAGAGAAAGCAATATGATGGCCGGGTTCAGACCGGTGATTCTGCCCATGACACGCGGCACGATGAAACCGTCCTGGATGGCTTGCACTACTGCAAGTACGATGATGGCTGAGGCTAGGATCAACCAGAAATTATTACCGGTGTCTGCGGCTTTTAATATGGCAAGTATGATGGTGGGAACAAACCCTATCACTTGCAGATAAGGAACCATGTTCAACATCCCTATAAAAAGGCCTAATCCAATGGCTAAAGGGAAGTCGATGATCAGAAAGCCGATACTGCAGAGAATGCCTACGCATAAAGCCACAAAGGCTTGTCCGCGGAAATATCTGTTCATGCCATTCTTAATATCATTCAGCACGCCGCCAACAATACCGCGATACTTATGTGGCACCAAATGTATCCAACCTTCGGAGATGCTTTCGTAATCCAGCAAAATGAAAACGATATATAATAGTATGATGAAGAAGGTAAATATGCTGAATAGTATGTTGAAGGTCTCGGATACTACTGCCCAAATGCTGGGAAGTGTTTCTTTGATGGTCTCTAAGGTGTGCTCCTGGTTGAACAGCCGGGTTATGAGCTGCATGTCTATGTTTTCTTGTAGAAACTCGGTGAGTGTTTGGGGGATATTTCCGTTCTGGGGGTTGTTGGAGAAATAAGTTATCAATAGATCTTTTACCCTTCCGAATTCTTCTATCATGGGAGGAATCAGAAGAAAGAAGGCTGTTGTTCCGATGGCTGTGAGGACAGATAGCGCACAGAATATGGAGATGACCCGGCTTCTCAGTTTGAGTTTATATTGAAAGAAAGTGACCAAAGGATAAATTAAATAAGCAATGACCCAAGCAATGAAGAAAGGTAATAACACTCCGCTCAAGCGTTTGAAGAGCATGAGCACACCGATGATGATGAGCCCGAGTATGACGCCGCGGATGAAACTGTCGAATGTGATCTTTTTACGCTCCATAAAGTTTTGCCTTTGATTTTGTTTATTCGTGGGATGCCAGCCGATCTGTCTGGATGGCTTTCAGGTAGCATTCACGACATAAGGGTTCGTATTCGGCCGTCTCGCCGAGCAATACTTGCTTGTCGTTTTTCACTGTGCGATGGGAGAAGGAGGCTAACTGTCCGCATTTTACACAGATGGCATGCACCTTGGACACTTCGTCGGCAATGGCGCACAATCCCGGCATCGGGCCGAACGGCACACCGCGAAAGTCCATGTCCAACCCGGCGACAATGACACGTATGCCGTTGTTGGCAAGCTGATTGCACACATCAATCAATCCGGCATCGAAAAATTGGGCTTCATCAATACCCACTACATCTATTTCTGACGTAAACAATAGGATGCTTGCCGATGAATCTATGGGAGTTGAGGAGATGGAATGGCTGTCGTGAGACACAACGTCGGCCTCGGAATAGCGGGTGTCTATGGCTGGTTTGAAAATCTCTACGCGCTGTTTGGCAAACTTGGCCCGTTTGAGGCGTCGTATCAATTCTTCTGTTTTGCCGGAGAACATCGACCCGCAAATGACTTCGATTCTTCCTCTGCGTTTGGTCTCTTGTATGTGATCTTCTGAGAATACTACCATGTTTTCAAGTGTTATTATTGAATTCTGTTTTGAACTTTCTGAATGTTTTTCTTCAGGAGGATAAAATATACTTAAATCCCTTTCTAAAGCACAAAAATAATACTTTTGTTTACTTCCTTATATTATTTCATTATTTATTTCTACATTTGCGGTGTTAACACGTACAGTGTAAGGGGTATGCAGACTTTATTGAATGATATAGAACTTGATGTTCAGGAACTGAAGTATTTGTTGCAGGCAGTTTCTGCTGAAAGAAATCCGGCATTGCGAATAGTGGCAAAACGGAACATCCGGCAGATGAAGACGCGCCTGGATGCATTGCAGCGGTTGTTGGACCGGAAGTCTGCCGAAGAAATGCCCGTTGTGGAAACACCAGTTGCGGCATTGCCCGATGCGGAACGGCCGGTTGCCGGGGATAAGGTTATCAATCAGGATGCTGCCCAGTCGCCTGTGGTGTTCTCTTCTTCTATTTTGGCAGAACGCATTAAGCCGTCCACAGATCTGCGGCATGCCATCAGCTTGAATGATTCGTTTCGTTTTGTACGCGAACTCTTTGGAGGGGATGCCGCAAAGATGAATGCGATTGTGGTGCGACTGAACGAAGCTTCTTCTTTGGATAAGGCCATAGCGATTTTCACTTCGGAAGTGCATCCGGATGAGGAGAATGAAGCGGCTGTTGACTTTATGGAGCTTCTCAAAAAATATTTCAGTTGAATACTTGATGATGGATATGGGAAAACTTTATGTAGTGCCTACGCCGGTCGGCAATTTGGAGGACATGACTTTTCGTGCTATCCGGATTTTGAAGGAGGCCGACTTGGTGCTTGCCGAGGATACGCGTACTTCCGGGATATTGCTGAAGCATTTTGAGATAAAGAATGCCATGCAGTCTCACCATAAGTTCAATGAGCATAAGACGGTTGAGCATGTGGTGGAAAGAATAAAGGGAGGGGCAACGGTGGCCTTGATTTCGGATGCCGGCACTCCGGGCATATCCGACCCGGGGTTCTTGGTCGTACGGGAATGCGTCCGCAACGGCATCGAAGTGCAATGCTTGCCGGGGGCAACAGCTTTTGTGCCGGCTTTGGTCGCTTCGGGATTGCCGAATGAGAAGTTCTGTTTTGAGGGCTTTCTCCCGCAAAAGAAAGGGCGTATGACGCGCTTGAAGACATTGGCGGAAGAGCATCGCACCATGGTCTTTTATGAATCGCCGTACAGGTTGGTGAAGACCTTGGCGCAGCTGGCCGAATATTTTGGTGCCGAACGCCCGGCATCCGTTTCGCGCGAAATCTCCAAGATACACGAAGAGACAGTGCGCGGCACTTTGAAGGAATTGATAGAACATTTCACCATTAATGAACCACGTGGCGAAATCGTGATAGTAGTAGCAGGAATAGACGATTAAATAACTTCATTAAACAAAACGTAAAACAAAGACGTATGAAAAAGTTGGTAGTTTTAATTGTATGCGGAGCTGTAATGGCTTCGTGCGGCAACCTTTCAGGAGGTGACAAAGATCGGTTGAAAGCAGAAAATGATTCTCTTTTGATGGAACTGACTCAGCGAAATGCCGAACTGGATGAGATGATGGGTACTTTTAATGATATTTCGGAGGGATTCCGTCAGATCAATGCGGCCGAAAGTCGCGTCGATTTGCAACGTGGGGCTGTGGCTGAAGGCTCTTTGGATGCCAGACAACAGATTGCTTCCGATATCGAGTTTATCCGTAAGCAGATGGAGGAAAACAAAGAGCAAATCGCCAAGTTGCAATCCATGCTTAAGAACAGTAAGAACAATTCTTCCCAACTGAAGAAAGCGGTTGAGTCGTTGACGCTGGAACTGGCTGCAAAGACCCAGCGTATCGAAGAACTGCAAGCAGAGTTGGCTTCCAAGAACATCCGTATCCAAGAACTGGATGCAGCCGTTACGGGACTGACTGCGGATAAAGAGGTGCTTTCTGCCGAGAATGAGGCAAAGGCGAAAACTGTTGCCGAACAGGACAAGGCACTCAACACCGGTTGGTTTGTGTTTGGCACCAAGAAAGAGTTGAAAGAACAGAACATTCTTAATAAGGGCGATGTGCTGAAGGAAGGCGATGCCAATAAGGACTACTTCACTCAGGTAGATATCCGTACAACAAAGGAAATCAAACTATATTCCAAGAGTGCAGAGGTACTGACTACTCATCCTACCGGAAGTTTTGCTTTGGATAAAGATGACAAAGGTCAGCTTATACTGAAGATAACGAACCCGAAAGAGTTCTGGAGCGTATCCAAGTACTTGGTCATTCAGGTAAAGTAACAGCTCCTTTGTGAAATAATTGATTGAACGCAGATTCTTGCAGATTCATCGAAGGGGGGCAGAGTCCTTCTGCGTGAATCCGCAAGAACCTGTTTTTTCGTCTATACTCTTTATAATGGCATATAGATATAAGAATCTTTTCTTTGATTTGGATGATACGCTGTGGGCATTCTCACAGAATGCGCACGATACTTTTGAGGAGATGTACCGGAAGTACGGATATGATTCCTTTTTTCGCGATTTCCATCATTTCTATACCCTTTATCAGCAGCGCAATGTAGAATTGTGGGAGGAATATGGCAATGGGCAGTTGACGAAGGATGAACTGAACCGCCAGCGTTTTCTTTATCCTTTGGAAGCGGTGGGGGCAGGAGATGCTGTTTTGGCACAAAGATTTGCAGACGACTTTTTCTCTGTTATCCCTACGAAGAAAGGGCTGATGCCCTATGCGCGCGAAGTGCTGGAGTATCTGTCGGCCAGATACAATCTGTACATCCTTTCTAATGGCTTTCAAGAACTTCAATGCCACAAGATGCGTTCGTCAGGGATTGATGGTTTCTTCAAGAAAGTGGTTCTTTCTGATGATATCGGTGTGTTGAAGCCGTGGCCTGAGATATTTCATTTCGCCTTGTCGGCCACGCAATCCGAGTTGAAGGACTCGTTGATGATAGGTGATAGTTGGGAAAATGATGTGGCCGGGGCCAAAGGAGTAGGCATGCATCAAGTGTTTTATAATGTGAATGGAAAAACGGAATTGCCTTTCCGTCCCACTTATGAGATTTTTAGTTTGAAAGATTTGATGCAGGTTTTGTAAAAGAGTGAGATTTAATTGTATTTTTGTCGCTTGTTAACATAAATGATATAGCCATGGAATCTATTTTACCTTTCGCTTTGCTCTGTTTTACCTCTTTTTTCACTTTGACAAATCCCCTTGGCACAATGCCGGTCTTCCTGACCATGACCCATGGCATGACGGACAAGGAGCGTCGTTCGGTGGTTTCGCGTGCCACATTGGTGGCTTTTGTCACTATTATGACCTTTACTTTCGCCGGCCAATTCCTTTTTAAGTTTTTTGGCATCTCTACCAATGGCTTTCGTATAGCGGGGGGTGTCATCATCTTTAAGATAGGCTTCGATATGTTACAGGCTCGTTATACGCCTATGAAGCTGAAAGACGAAGAGATAAAAACCTATGCCGATGACATTTCCATTACTCCGCTCGGCATTCCGATGCTTTGTGGTCCGGGTGCCATAGCCAATGCCATTGTGTTGATGCAGGATGCCTATACTTTTGAGATGAAAGGGGTTTTGATAGGTACTATCGCCTTGATTTACTTGCTCACCTTCTTTATATTGCGCGCTTCAACGCGCTTGGTGACGGTGTTGGGCGAAACGGGAAACAACGTGATGATGCGTCTGATGGGACTTATTCTGATGGTCATTGCTGTGGAATGTTTTGTCAGTGGAGCAAAACCTATATTGATGGAAATCTTGAAAAGTGCGGCGGGTAACTGATGCCATCTGTGGGAAATCAAGGAGACTGTGGCTTGTGAAACGTAAGCTCACATGTTAGTAAATGTAAGCCCACACTTCAGCAAGTCTGTCCCCACACTTCAGCAAGTCTGTCCCCACACTTAATGACTCGTAAGCTCACACTTCAGAGGAGGTATGCCCACACCTTAGGAGACATGCCCCCACACGTCAAAGAGCGAAACTCCGCACGTCATTGCGTGGTGGCTATACGAGACGGCTTTATGGGTTCGGGTATATTTCCTGAAAAAGCGGCCGTATTATTCCCCTTCGTAGTCGAAGTATTCAAATTCGGCGTATGCTTTGGATGAGGCAGTGGCAGAAACGGCATACATTCCCAGCATGATCCCGGTGAATCCTCCGGCTGTCTCCGTACTGATGTATTTGGCATCTATCTCTCCCAGCTGATGAAAGTTCTTTCCGTCGGTGGCATATTCAAACCGGTATCGGTCACTGCTTCCGTGGACGCGGAGCTGCACTTGTGTGGCTTTGGGAAGCGCAACTTCCCGTTCGATGTGCGTAAGGAGTCCCATGCGATAGCGCAGCACGACGGCTTGTGCACCTTCTGATGTCTGTTTCACGAAGAGATCGTAGTGGGCAGGTTCAAACATATATACCGTCAATCCGGCTTCATCTTGTGCTTCGGCTTTCTGCAGTGCCACGGAAGTGGTGGCGCGGAAGCCGATATGCTCTTGGCGGCGTCCCATGGAAGTGGGACTTCCCTTCTCATGATTCAGGCTGATAGAAGTGGCTTTCAGGCGTAGTTTACCTGAAACAAAGGAGTAGTTCTCCGGATGGTAATTGCGGATGTGTACCCATTCGTGTCCCATTCTTCCTTCTTTGAAGTCAGTGCGTACAGGCTTCTTCGCTAAGGGCTGTTGCGGCAGGGTGGGGACATCCATTTGCAAAGATATGGTGCCGTTGCCGTTCACCACCGGCCAGGCATTTTCGTTCCAGCGCACGGGGGCGAGGTAGGTTTCTCTCCCCGTCAGATGATGGCTACCCGTCTGCGGGCGAAAGGCTAGGCAAACCAGCCACCACGAGCCATCGGAAGCCTGCACAAGATCGGCATGTCCGGTGCCTTGAATAGGACTGTCCTGCGCATTCATATTGATGTGGGTCAGTATGGGATTGGAGGGATTGCCGTCATACGGACCTTCGATGTGCCTACTGCGGGCAATGGTCACTTTGTGCCCGTATTCCGTTCCGCCTTCGGCAATAAGCAGATAGTACCAGCCGTCTTTTTGGTAGATGTGCGGTGCTTCGGGATGCCGTCCGCCGGTGCCGTTCCAAATGCGGCGGCTTTCGCTGAGTTGCTCGCCGGTCTTAGGGTTGATTTCGCAAAGCCAGATGCCCTTGTCCGGATTGCTGACCATTTAGCATCGGTCTTCCTCGAAGTAGAGGGACGGGTCTATTCCCCCTTGCTTCAGCCGTACTGGCTCTGACCACGTTCCGCGCGGGTCGGTGGTGTGCACAAGGAAGTTGCCGCAGTCGGACACGTTGGTGGTAATCATATAGAACGTGCCGTTGTTGTAGCGGATGGTGGGAGCGTAGATGCCACCCCAAGCACTTGCGTCGTGTAGTGGTAGTTGCGAAGCGCGTGTCAGGCAGTGCCCTATCTGAGTCCAGTGCACCAGGTCTTTACTATGGTACAACGGCACACCGGGAAAATATTGGAAGCTGCTGTTCACTAAATAGAAGTCCTCGCCAACGCGGCAGACGCTTGGGTCGGGATGGAAGCCCGGGATGACCGGGTTTCGGTATCCCTCTGTGTTTTGTGCCAAACACGAGAGGCTTAGCACCATTCCTATGAGCATGAATGTCTTTCTCATAATCAGTTGAAGGTTTGTAAATGCAGTTATCACCTTGTCGGGCGACAGCCAAAGATAGATAAATCTTTTCGTCTTGCCAAATGTAGTGCTGCGGAGGAAACGGATGGTACTAAAAAAACAGGATCCAAGTATAAAACTTGAATCCTGAAATTTCCTGCCATGCAAGTCGTATGGAGATTCTCCTAATTTCTTAGTGCATGCATCCATGCATCCTGAAGAGATGCTTACTTCACTTCGATGCCTTTGTTCTGCAAGGTGACGTTCAGCACTTTGGCATAATCGGCATACTGCTTCTCGTTCAAAGTTCTCTTCATCAGTTTCAGGTTGCCGTATACTGCGTTGCGTAGCAATTTCTCCTGATTTTTCCGTGCGCTTGTTGCACGCTCCATTTGCTCTGTGAAGTACTCACATATATTAGCTACTTCCTCATGCTGATTTGCATCGAGCTTAAGATACTGGCTCAACTTGCTTACGTTGATGTTACCTTCCCATTTTGCAGTTGTAGGTTGGTTTCCTGCTGCAAATGTGCTGGCAGTCAGGCAGACTGCTGCCACTAATGTTAATCCTAAACGTTTCATAATACCTACTTTTTTTAATGTTAATCCTAAAAACTAATCTATCAAATCTAATACCTATTGAAAAACTTGTCTAAGCGCTTAGTTTTTCTTTTTACCTCTGCAAAGGTAAGAACATGTTTTATAACATAAAAAATTAGAGACAGAAAGTGTGCTTTATACTCTTATTTCTTGATTTAAGTCAATTGTAGAGGTGTGAAAAAGTTTCGATTTGCTTATTTATGCAGTTAGAATGTGATGTAACAATATGTAGCAGGTATTATTTTATTCTTTTAATCACATTTTTAGTAGATATCTGATTTCCTATAAACTCTTCGTTGACTTTTCAAAAGCTACATTCTGAATTCATCTTGACTTTGGGTTGCCCCGGGAGGGATTTCGTTGAAGTATAAGATGTGTTTCCGAAAGAGGAGTGCTTACTGTGAAAGTTAAGACAAACTCTTTAACGCCAGTTCAGAATAAACAGCCATTCTTCTATTTTGAAAAATCGTATTATTTGTATCTCTTGAAGGGTAATAAAAAAGGGGGAGGAAAATTCAGTCCTATATCGATGGTACATCAGTATAGGACTGATGCAGGATGAGTCGTATACTGAAGGCACCTCAGTCGTATACTTATCCTATCCCCTCTCAGAAGTACTTCCGGTAAGGGCGCTTCCGGGTCTTGGCTCATTAAGGAAAGCGAGTCTTTAAGGGTAATCATTATTACATATTAGTTTCTCTTTCAATCCAGTCAGCCAAATGTCTTATTAGAGACAGATGAGAACAGGAATTCATGCTTCCAAATTCGCCTAAAGGGTTCTCGGTCTTTTACCTCCCCCCATACCACCACACAGTTCGGTATAAAAATACAAAAACTTACTTTGTTTTAATTATCATCCTGAACTTGGTTTTTCATATAGGGTAGAGACAAATTTTATCTGCAAATGATAAGTTTGTCTTGTATTGATGAAATCCACATCTAAGTCTTATAGGTATAGAATACCTGCTTATATCCTTGTTATCTCGAACTCAGGTCTTTATTTATTTCTCTTAGAGGATATGGATGCTTCTGCAACTTCGAAGTCGGAGGTAGAGTTATTGTCGTCGACAAATTTATTTCCATCAAACCGTCTTACTAAGGCCTTTCCTGCGTGTTTATCAATCTTATCGTTCGCCGTTTCTTGCACACCCTTGTGTCCTTTGTCTACTTTTATATCTACCACTGACCATTTGAATTCTGTGTTGGGACAGATGGTCACTACATCTTCAACCCACTCATAAGGCATAATCATCAGGGTGGCTTCGTGACTGTGGTGTCCGTCAGTCTTGTAAGCAACATTTTTGTAGTACTTTCTCTTGGCAATGTCTTCTGCTTTCGTGTAACCAGATTCTTCTATAAAAGTTTTCTTGATATTTTCCGGTGTATCGCCCAATTTAATCAGGGCTATGACACTTTTGTTGGATACGTCAAAGTTGCTCATTTCATCTTTCTTCCATTCTCCTTGCGAATACCACAGAGCCATTTCACGCACATTGTTGTCCACACCACTGACTTCTTCTTTCGGTACCCACTGATAGTCGGCTTTACTTAAATCAATAAGTTGGTCCAATCTTTTGTAATTATCTAAATTCTCCTCATTGTCTTTTAAGTATTTTTCCCTGTCGGTTCTATGGTTAATCGCTTTCTTAGCGATGATAGCAGAGGCTCCTGCAGCTAATGGATGTTGAGTGCCGTTACCCCCGAAGAGGACGATGGTAGATACCCCGAAATGTGTTTTGATGAAGTTATATTCATCTTTGAGTTCTATTCTGTTACAGGGATCAAATGGATGTACGGCCAAAGCATAATTGTCTAAATAGATAGTCTTGGATGTGGGGTTATAGATCTTGATATACTTGTCTTCATCATACGCTTGCTCGTACTCTTTCCCATCATAAGTTCGGGTAAAATAAGTACCACCATAATACACTTCTTGTATCAGAAGGTGATTGATTTTAGTTTCAGATGTTTGTTCGTTTTCGTCACCATCTCTGCGGCAACTTGTAAATACGGATAAACCAATTACTGCGAGCAATAGCCCGTTTTTCAAAAAGCTTTTCATTGTCTTATTTATTTAATTAGTGAAAAATATTTGTTAATAATTAATTAGCTTTCTATAAAAACCATGCACCAAAGCCTCCGTTTCCATGGGTAGTTACATTGAGGATGGCATCATACGCTTCTTGTGGTGTCAATCCTATCTCTTTCCCTAAATGATAGTAATACGGCTCGTTGGGGTCGGAATTAGTTGGGTCGGTGTCATAGGTATTAGTATATACTTTGAGTGGTATATTGAAACGAATCATCTCTTTCCATTCGGATTGCGGATTAGGATCATAATATGGTGCGCATATATACTTGCTTGCCCCCAGAGGCCTGCCTCCACTGCCCAGAGGCATGGGGATGATTGTTTTCTTGCCTTTCTCGCATTTCATTACCCTGACGGCCAGATAGAAATAGGGCAACAGGTTACTGCTCCTGCTGTAGATGCTTCCATTCCCAAGTGGAACAGGCCAGCCGTCGTATATCGGATCTACTTCTTCGGCAATGTCGAACTTCATGTGTCCTTTCAGTCCCACCCAGTCTTGGTCGTATGGTGCCGTGGCGCCGTCGGTATGGAATCTTTGGAACGGCGGAAGCAGTTTCTGATTGAACAGCTCGCGTACACCGTCGGCCATGTCTTCAGTAGTCCATGTGTCACGATAGGTATATTCAAACAGCTTGGGCGTCGATAATCTTAATCGGTCAAAGCTGTTTTGTCTTTTAAAGTATTCCGATTCAATCATATCCGGCTTATCTTTCCCGCGATAGCGTACATCTTTTACCATGAACGGCTGTCCCTTGTCATCGACATCACTGATGGAAATAAATGTTTGATACTGATCTGAATGTTCCAAAATACGGTTGTTGATAGGTTTTCCATTGCGGTCATAAAAAAACAGACACAATCCCCATAGTTTGGTAGATCCGCCAATGATGCGGACATACTGCGGCCCCTTTTTCCCTGAGAGCTTTTCCAGATAAGTCACTGTACTCGCGGTGTCTACCTCTACTTCTATTCCTTTCGCGGTGTTGTGGATAATCACAAATTCCTCTTGCTTCCAAGGAGCCTTCTCATAGATGAAGTTACCATGAAATTTTCCTCCTCCGTGCGGATGCCCTTCTTTGAACATGACGAGACATGTAGCCCAATCCCGGAGTGCGCCATCTGGATCGGGATTGGCTAATCCCGATTCTGTGACGATGGGAGGTTTGTATAAGTCGGCAGCAGATTGCGGCATTTTTTTCCGTGTCAGGGCATTGTCTTCATAGTCCACCTTGACATTGCCGAATATAAATTTGTCACACGACGAGCATAATGCTGCAACGGTGAAAATCAGTAGGACTGTTTGAATTATTCTTTTCATTTTAGATTGTTTAGAATATCATTTGTTTACATGGTTATCTTAGGAATACGGTTGAAAAAACTTTCATCCCCCCAGAACATGGCTTGCATATCAGTCTTGTCTGCCTTGGGGTAGAAGTGGCGGATATCATCCATACACTTCTCCCGATCCCCATCGAGGTCGGCAATCACCCTGAAGGCGATGGGATAGTCGATATCGAAACTGTTCCAAGCTGTCTGAAGTGCATTATAGTTGTATACGCCGCCATTGACGTTGTTGTCGGTGTTGCCGTACTTTCCTAATTGGTTCTCGTTGGCGGGGATGGAGACCCTATTTAGAATATGGCATATGCAGACTCTCATTTGGAATGCAATATTGGATTCCTTGAAGCGGAGCATGCCTTTGAAGCCCAAAGCATCGTAGGGTGCTCCGTCGTCCAGCGATCTTTTTTCCCTGAGTCGTATCACCGTGTTGCCTGAACGAAGCCGGTTCATGTCGTCATAATCGGTTAAATCTTTTCCAAGTTCCTCCTCAACTGGGTCGGTATCACGATACTCATAGCTGAAAATATCAGGTACCTTCTCGTTCAGTCTGAAATTGTTGATGGTTTGATAGAGCCTAAACCTTTTGCCTGTAACAGGGTCATCGTATGGCTCGGTTGCTGCAGGCTTCATGGAATTTTCAACGGATTTCTCCGTCAACTCATCACTGTATCTCACCCCATTGACTTGATTGTTATCATCGAGCGCATAGATATTCGAAGGAGAAATTCTGGATGCTTCAATTCTTTTCCCGTTAACATCTTCGGCGAAAGCGTATTTGCTGTAATAAACGCTGTCTAAAGACATGGGATAAACCAACTGCCGGCCATTCAGGGAATAATTTTGAATGGTAAAGAAGTGCTGGTGCACCAGCAGGGTGGAGTTATCCTCGTCGTCGGAATAATAACCCGAGAACTGATGGTTGATTAGCATACCGTTGACATCATAGTACTTCAGTTCAAGGCCATAGTGATACTTTTCCGATTTGATGACATCAAAAGCCTTCCTGTCGGATGTAATCGTGATGTTCCCGTTTTCGTCTTTCGACAACGCTATCTCCTGAACAAGAGGGATAGGAGTTGGTTTACTGCCACTTTCAAATGCGATGTATGTATCGTCTCGGTTATCTAATTTATGATCGGACTTCCGGGCCAGTCTCAAGATAAGTTGTACCGAGTAAATCTGCTCATGTCCTTTTACATCCCGTTCTATTGATGATGGCGGGGCTTTGACTATCTTTTTCAGAAAATTATCCACACTCTCTTCAGAGCAACTACCCAGCAACAAGAGTACACAAAGTATGGGTATTATAGAATGGATATTATTATTTTTCATTTTGTTAGAATTTTATTATTGTCTTGAATATTACGTTTGAACCTCTTGCATGGGCATAATACCTGAATCGGTCAGTGTATTCTTTATACAGGGTATTGAGTATGTTGTCACCTATTATCATCAGTTTCAATTCTCTCTGTCCGGGCAGTCTCATGCTCCATTCTGCTGTTCCGTTGAGCAAAGCATAGGCAGGTGGGGAGTCGGGTACCAAATCTTTATCCGGATCGAAGTGCGTTTGTTTGGTTACGTAGACACCCGATAGCGATACGGATGCATTGTGTTTCCCTTCACGGCCGATTTTCCAATTATAGGTGCCCGACATGCCATAGCGGTCGGAAGGCATGAAAGGCAGCCATTCGTCTTGCGTGAGATTACGGGCATAGATCCATTCGCCCTTGGCCGTGATGGTGAGGCCGGCAATCGGAGTGACCGTTGCCGTAATGTCGCCTCCTGTCAACATCACATCATCTTGTCCGAAAATAAACTTCGGATATTTGCCACTGGGATGGTTATGGAATCGGTTCAACCCTTTCCCAATGGCGTCATAGATGTAGTTGTGTACACGCTGATAAAAGAAGCTCGGTTCTATGGAATACCATTCCGTGTGGTATCTCGTGCCGAATACAGCCTTGTATCCATGCTCGCTGGTCAGCTTTCGGTTACCCACCACCCAATGGGTGCCGTGATGCAACCCTGTGGCATAGAGTTCATTGATATCGGGCGGACGCCACGACCATCCGACGTTGGCACGTGCATCCCATCGGTCGGAGAGCTGATAGTGGGCGGCTAGGCTGGCTGTGAAGTTGCTGTATACTTTGAAATCCTTGTAGTATTTGTAACTCTTCAGACTGGTATACCCGTCCACATCCATCGCTCTGAAATCGTAGCGCATGCCGAGGGAGCACTGAAGTCGTCCGATTTTTGCTTGTTGCAGCAAGAATCCTCCCATGGTAAGGGCCGCATAGTTGGGAATAAAAGCTGGCTGTTTAGTACCCGGATAATTGTAGTTGGACTGATAGCTGCCCGAGAGTCCGGACTCAGTCGTCATGTCCCACCGTTTCCACTTGGCATTCCACAACAGGTCTGTTTTGTAAGTAGTGAGGATAAGATCCTGCACAGGTATCCAACTGTACTTGTCTTGTTTCCGGTTTTCGAATTCCCATCTCAGGTTATCTTGATAAGAGAGGATGAGCGATAGCTTGTGATTCTTGTTGATCTCCCATTTGATGTCACCCTTCAAGGTGAAGTGTTGTGCTTGTTGGAAAGGCGGCTTAATATCGTAGGAGAATGGCTTGAACGAACTGTTATCTGGTCTTCCTGCCGCAAAACGTGCCAGCAACTGGTCGATGTCGGATATTCTGCTAGCATAATAGATGCCGCTTCGTGAGTAGTAAAGGCTTGTGTACAGCGTTGCTGTGATGTTTCTGTTCTGATAACCGGCCAAAGCCGACATGCTGATATTGTTGAATCCTGTATTGTTCAGGATATATTCGGCAGTCGAGTAGTCGCCTGCTTTCTGATACATGCCATGCAGCCGCAGCCCCACGTGTTTATATCCCATCTCCACCGTGGCCGTTCCGTTATATCCGCGGGCATTGCTATCGTAGCCCATGTTGACGGTTCCTCCGGCTTTGAGGCGTCGATGCCCATAGGGAAGGGCGGCCTGATTGAGCAGCACCACACCTCCCATTGCTCCATAACCGTAGCGTATGGACTCGGCTCCTTTCACCACCTCTATCATGTTGGCGCCACTGTAATCTATTTCCGGTGCATGATCTTCGCCCCAACTCTGGCTCTCCAAGCGTACACCGTCGTTCAGAAGAAGGATGCGGCTGCTGTGCATGCCTTGAATGACGGGTTTGGCAATGGTGTTTCCGGTGCTGATGGAGCTTACACCCGGTACGGTTTCCAGCAGTTTTGCTAAAGAGGCAGAGCCTACCTTTTCGAGTGCGTCCTGCCGTATGGTGGCTGTTTGCTGCAACACCGAGGTGTGCTTGCGCTGGGCAACGACCGTAACTTCCGAGATTTGCTTTATATCTTCGCGCAGAAACAGGTCTATGGTTTTTGATACATCCGCTCTGACAGTTATCTCCAATGGTGCGAAGCCCACATAGCTGACCCTCACCTTGATGCTTTTGAGCCGTGTTTTAAACCGGATGACGCAGCGGCCGTCAACCGCCGTCACCCGTGGTTCCATCGCTTCATCGCAATAGACCACGGCTCCCGCAATCGGCTCGCGGCTATCCTCTTGCATCACCCTGAATGTTTGTCTCATTTCCGTTTCTTCCTCCACTGCCGGCGTATGAGGCAAAAGCCCGGCGCAAACATTACAGGGAGCGGAGGACAACATGAGCATGATAAACAGTACTTTAGATACTGCAAAAAAAAGATTCTTCTTCATATAGACAGATTATAGAAAAAAGATGTGAGTTTTGGAATTGGTTCGGACTTGGACGGCATATGCGCTCTCCTGCCACCTTCTCCCACAGATGTTTCCGTTTTTGCAGGAGGTGATGGCAGATTCTTCCCTTTCTCTGTTATTCGCGAAGACAATGTCCCGAACCCGCATTCCGGCTTTTCCCATTCTCGGCCATCACGCAGTTTGGCATGTTCTTCTCTGAAAGAGAAAACGGCAAAAGGAAGAGGAACGGAAAAGAGAAAGCGGAACGGAAGAGAAAGATTGCTTCCAAACCAACGATACAGACGCGACTCTGAAAAAGAATCGCCTCAGAAAAAATATTTCTATATCAAAACGAGAAAGGAGGAGCCCGGAGGCTGATGGTTTTATTAGAATTGCGACACTTGATGTGTTCCGTCGAAAGAACACTCAGCACACACAACAGGACGAAAAGTACCGGTGCGGTCGCATAAGAAACGGTAAACGAAGGAGAGAAGAAAGAGGAAAGAAAGAAAATGGTCTCCACCTCGGCTTCGGAGTGTTCATGTTCTCCTTTGAAGGGGTGAGAGTGTGAAATAATCACGCCATTCACCACATGTGAGTGGGTGAACAGCGTAATGCCTCCCAAATAAGCAATGAACAGCAGAGGGAGGAACCACTTCATTATAGTCCTAAGTTTCTTCAATGTCTCTGAATAAATTCGGGTTGCGAAGGTAAGCATATTTACAATAAAAAGCAAGCAAATGCGCATGTTTATGCAATGGCATACTGTTAAATACCTATTTATTGTTATTTGTGAAGCGTGGATGTAGGCAGTGCATATCTGTTCCGAAAGTCGATGGCGTCAAGCTTTCACCGGATGTGGAAAGATAATGCCATTTTCTAAAACAGATGAGGGGCTGCATCCTATCGGGCGGATATTTCCTGAATGCACCGGTACGTAGCGGTCAGGCAGAAAAGAAGAGAGCCTTTTACGCCGAATGCCCTCCCCTTGTTTGACAGCTGCAAGCCTTTGTCGTGACAGACGCAAGTGTTCAAGCCGACAGACACAAGTGTTTGAGCCGTCAGACGCAAGTATCTGACAGGGCAGGGGTAAACGCTTGATAAACAGTGGGATTTGGTTTAAAAAAAACAAGCCGCCGGATGAGGTCATCGACCTGCTTCTTGTCCCGGGCTCAGGTAATGTCTTCCTCGGTGTGGAAAGCATCGTTCCTCGGTGTCGGAGAAATCGCAGGATTTGGTGAGGATGATAATCCTTTACAAAAGGGACGCCTTTACCCATATAACGGCCGGACGGAAGCGTGTCGGGCGAAATGGGAACTGCCTTTAAACAAACATCAGGTCGCTGATGATGCCGTCGGAGATAAAGATACCTGTATGGCTGAGGCGCAGGTGTTGGTTTTTCGTTTTCAGTTTGCCGCTTCTTATGTAAGGTTCGGCAGTGTTTATGCAATGCTGCCATAGTTCGGTGCCGAACCTCTGCTTCACCTCTTCTAAAGATACTCCCCACATGGTGCGCAAAGAGGTCATGATGTATTCGTTATAACGGGTGGGCTTGTCCAGATACTCGGTTTCGCAGGTGTGCTGTCCGGTCTCCATGGAGCGGATGTAGCGGCTTAGTGAGGCAATGTTCCACTCTCGCGTGTCAATGTCGAACGAGTGTGCCGAGGGGCCGCAGCCCAAGTAAGGAATGCCTTTCCAGTAGGAAGTGTTGTGGCGCGAATACATGCCGGGTTTGCAGAAGTTGGATATCTCGTAATGTTCGTATCCGGCCGCGCCGAGCTTGTCGGTCAGCATGGCGAAGAAGCGTGTGCTGCTCTCCTCGTCCACCTCGTGGATGCGGCGGGCTTTCAGCATTTGATAGATGCGGGTGTTCTTCTCATACGTCAGGTGGTAGGCGGAGATGTGCTCTGCGTCGAGGCTGACGGCTTGTTGCAGGTCGTGTTCCCATCGGCTGTCCGTTTCGCCCGGCAGGCCATAGATAAGGTCGATGCTGATGTTTCCGAAACCGGCTTCCCGGCAATGCGCTATGGCTCTTACGGCCTGCCGGGCATCGTGCCGGCGATTCAGCAGTTTCAGCGTGGCATCGTCAAAAGTCTGTATGCCTATGCTGATGCGGTTGAAAGGAAGGCTGTGCAGCATGGCCGCATACTTTTCCGTCAGGTCGTCAGGATTGGCTTCGAGCGTTATCTCGTGGGTGGATTCCAGTCCGTAGACGGATTCGATGGTTTCGAATATCTGCCTGAAGTCCTCTTCGGCCAGTTGCGAGGGAGTGCCACCTCCAAGGTAGACGGTCTCCACCGGCTCTCCTTTCAGATAGTCTTTGCGCAGCCGCAGTTCTTGGCAAAGGGCACGGACGTATTGCGATTTTAATTCCGAACGGGTAGTGGAGTAGAAATCGCAATAGATGCAACGCGTTTCGCAAAAAGGAACATGAATGTAGATACCTGCCATGATGCTGATGAAAATTTTGTTGCAAAAATAAGTTTTTGAGGGGAGAATGTGATGCTTCGGGCAGGGGTTTGACTGAATTTTTACCCTTTTTGAAATAATTATGCATGTATAAACCGATGGGAAGAGTGTAAATTTGCAACATGGAAAAACGACTTAAACAGATATCATGAAAACAATGAAATGCCTGTGGCTGCTCTTGGCGGCAGTCCTGTTGCTGCCTGCGCACGACGTGGCAGCCAAAAATAAGAAAGAAAAAGAAGTGACCGACCGTGAGCTTTGGTGCGGTGTGCTCTATCGGATGGCCGCTCCCGTGTTGTCCGGCATGAGCGAAGGAAAGCTTCAGGAACGCATGCTGGTGGAGCTCAGCCCCACTTGGGATGGACGGGACAAGCGTGTGACCTACATGGAATGCTTCGGCCGCCTGATGGCAGGTCTGGCTCCCTGGCTCTCCTTGCCTGACGACGATACTGCCGAAGGCAAGCAACGCAAGCAGCTGCGTGAGTGGGCTTTGAAAAGCTACGTGCAGGCCGTAGACCCCGAAAGCGGGGATTACTTGCTGTGGCGCAAGGAAGGCCAGCCCTTGGTGGATGCTGCTTACGTGGCCGAAAGCTTTCTGCGCGGTTATGAGTCCCTGTGGTTGCCGCTGGACGGTCTGACGAAACAGCGTTACATCGAAGAGTTCACCCGGCTGCGCCGTGTAGACCCTCCCTACACCAACTGGCTGTTGTTCTCCTCCACCGTGGAGTGCTTCCTGCGCAAGGCAGGGGCTAAGAGTGACACCTATCGCATTGTTTCCGCCCTTCGCAAGGTGGAAGAGTGGTATGTGGGCGACGGTTGGTATTCCGACGGGCCGGGCTTTGCTTTCGATTATTATAACAGCTATGTGCTGCATCCCATGTATGTGGAGTGCCTTGAGGTCTTCACCGATAGCGGTAAGAACCGGGTGTGGAATGCCTCCGACTGTAACTTCCAGCGTGCGCAGAAGCGCATGCAGCGTTTTGGTCTTATTCTGGAGCGCTTCATCTCTCCCGAAGGAGCGTTCCCGGTGTTCGGACGTTCCATCACCTATCGTACGGGCATCCTTCAGCCACTTGCTTTGCTGGCATGGCGCGGCTGGCTGCCCCAAGAGTTGCCCGGCGGACAGGTGCGTGCTGCCATGACTGCCGTTATCAAACGCATGTTTGCCGACGACCGCAATTTCAACGAACAGGGATTCCTCACATTGGGCTTCAATGGCTCGCAACCCAACATCTCGGATTGGTACACGAATAACGGCAGCTTGTATATGGCCTCGCTGGCTTTCTTGCCGCTGGGATTGCCTGCCGACCATCCTTTCTGGACAGATGCTTCCCTTCCGTGGACTTCGAAAAAGGCATGGGGAGGAGAAGATTTCCCCAAAGACCATGCTTTCTATGAGAAATAAGGCGAAAAGATGGTTGCGGCTGTTCGTTCCGGTCGTGCTTGGGATTGGCAGCAGTTGGGGCACATTGTCCGCTCAAAGCGTGGGCATCGGCTTTCAGCCCGAAGTGCGTTTGGTGGAAGTGGGGAAAGGTTATAGCCGGACTTCCGTCAATACCACCATATTTCGCAACAACTCCGTGGTGACGCATGGTGATGAACAATACATCGGATATTATGATGGCGACGGCTTCCTGACGCTGGGCAAGCGGACGGCAGGTTCGGAACAATGGACGCTGCACCGCACGCAGTATAAAGGAAATGTGGAAGATGCCCATAATGTTGTCAGCATCATGCTGGATGGCGACGGTTATCTCCATGTGGCTTTCGACCATCACGGGCATCCGTTGAACTATTGTCGCAGTCTGGCTCCTTATTCGCTGGAACTGGGCGAGAAAAAGCCGATGACGGGCATCGACGAGCACAACGTGACCTATCCTGAGTTTTATTTGCTTCCCGGAGGAAACCTGTTGTTTGCCTACCGTTCCGGTTCGTCCGGTAGGGGCAATCTGGTGCTGAACGGTTATGATGTGAAAAACCGGAAGTGGCATCGCATACAAGACGTCTTGATAGACGGCGAGGAGCAGCGGAGTGCCTACTGGCAGATGTATGTCGACGAACGGGGAACCATCCACTTGTCGTGGGTGTGGAGGGAAACGTGGCATGTGGAAACGAACCACGATTTGTGCTATGCCCGCTCGTTTGACAACGGTGTCACGTGGTATAAGTCGGACGGTGAAAAGTATGAACTTCCCATCCGTGCGGCAAACGCCGAATACGTCTGTCGCATCCCGCAGGAATCGGAGTTGATCAACCAGACCGGTATGAGTGCGGATGCCGGGGGCAATCCCTACATAGCCTCCTATTGGAGGGATGCGGATAGTGACGTTCCTCAATATCGCGTGGTGTGGCACGACGGGCAGAAGTGGAATATCCGTCAAGTCTCCTCTCGTCGCACTCCTTTCTCATTGAAAGGGGGAGGAACAAAGATGATTCCGGTTTCCCGTCCGCGCATTGTGGTGGATAAAGGTGAGGTTTTCTACCTCTTCCGTGATGTGGAGCGGGGTAGCCGTGTGTCTGTGGCGCATACCGAAGATGTTGTGACGGGTAGATGGAACATCTGCGACTTGACCGGTTTCTCGGTAGATGCTTGGGAACCTTCGCACGACACGGAGCTGTGGAAGCAGAAACGCCTGTTGCATCTGTTCGTCCAGAAAACAATGCAGGGAGACGGAGAACAGGCGGTAGAGATTGCCGCCCAGCCCATATATGTGTTGGAGGTATTGAAATGATGAAGTTTTCTCCACGCATCTCTGGTGTGTAGAGTGTTGAATAGTTTGTTATTGATAAAAGAAGATGAAGAAAATATTTTTTATGCTACCGGTTTTTGCCTTTTGTTTGGCAAACACTTCGTGCACGGCGAACGAGCCGAAAGCCGATGAAGTTCTCGGCATCATAGACAAAGTGAATGCTTATTGGCAGAAGTCGCATCCCGCGCATGGCCGTTCCTTTTGGGATAATGCGGCCTACCATACCGGAAATATGGAGGCATACTTCCTGACTGGCAATTCCGGATATTACGAGTATTCCAGAGCGTGGGCCGAGCACAATGGATGGAAGGGAGCCAAGTCCGATAATAAGGCCGAATGGAAATACGGCTATGGCGAGAGCGACGAATACGTGCTCTTCGGCGATTATCAGGTCTGCTTTCAAGTATACGCCGACTTGTATTCCGTTCAACCGGATTCAGCCAAGATAGCCCGTGCGCGTGAAGTGATGGAGTATCAGATGAGCACGGCTGAAAACGATTACTGGTGGTGGGCCGATGGTCTTTATATGGTGATGCCCGTCATGACCAAGATGTATCGGATTACCAAAAATCCGCTCTACTTGGATAAACTGCATGAATATTGGGCGTATGCCAACGACATTATGTACGATGAAGAGACCGGGCTTTACTATCGCGATGCCAAGTATGTCTATCCCAAACATAAAAGCGTGAATGGTAAGAAAGATTTTTGGGCACGTGGCGACGGCTGGGTGCTGGCAGCACTGGCAAAGGTACTGAAAGATCTTCCTGAAACAGCCCCGTATCGGCAGGAATATGCCGACCGTTTCCGGGCGATGGCCGAGGCTGTGGCTGCCTGCCAACAGCCGCAGGGCTACTGGACACGTAGCATGCTCGACCCCGAACATGCTCCCGGTCCGGAGACCAGCGGAACGGCTTTCTTCACCTATGGTTTGTTGTGGGGCATGAACAACGGACTTTTGGACGAGGACACCTACCGATCCGTGGTGATGAAAGCATGGAACTATCTTATCACCGTGGCTTTGCAGCCCGATGGACGTGTGGGGTATGTGCAGCCGATCGGTGAAAAAGCCATTCCGGGGCAAGTGGTGGATGCCAATTCCACGGCTAACTTCGGTGTGGGAGCCTTTTTGCTGGCTGCCTGTGAGATGGTGCGTTTCCTGAATCGCTGATTGGATGAGCCTCAGAAGCCTGTTCGGATTTTGCTCGGTGTGCTCTTGAGGACTCTTTTAGATGAAAATAAAACAGGCTTTTAATAAGTGTATATGTTACGCAACATATCTATTTATTTTGTATGATGAATGATAGGTGTTACTTTTACACCCAGAATGCTGTTTGATATAAAACCACAATAGTTAGAACCATGAAAAGTACTTTTTGTTATGTAAGTCTTTTGGCTTTGCTGCTATCCTTATTTGCCCTTCCCTGTTACTCCGGTCTTAAACTTGCTTCAGAAGAAAAGTACGGAGCCTATCTCTTCACTTATTTTACGGGCAATCGTTGATAGAAAATTATTAAATACATCAATCATGAAAAACAGACTGAAAGTTTTTGCCGCTTTGCTGATGGCGGTCTTGCCGTTGTCGGCGCAGAATTTGGTGGTGAAAGGGCCTGATGGCAAATTGCAATTGACCGTATCGTGCTCTGACGGCGGCGAAGCATGCTATGCCGTATCTTATAATGAGAAGCAGATGCTGGAAGCTTCTCCCCTCGGCATGACAACGAGTGTGGGCGATTTCAGCAAGGGATTGACGCTGAAAGAACATAAAGTCACCCCCATAGATACCTCCTACCGGCAGTCGCGCATCAAGACCTCTGAGATAAATTATCGGGCAAACGAATTGCTCTGCTCTTTTGTCAATGCCGAAGGAAAGAATGTGCAAATAACGTTTCGCATCAGTCATAACGACCTTGCTTTCCGCTATACACTGCCCAGGGAAGACGACAAAGGAAGCGTCAGGGTAGGCAGCGAGAAGACGGGATTCCGCTTTCCGTCACATACCACCACCTTTCTTACTCCGCAGAGTGATGCAATGATAGGCTGGAAACGCACGAAGCCCAGCTACGAAGAGGAATATCAAGTAGATGCTCCGATGAGTGTGCGTTCGCAATTCGGTCACGGATATACTTTCCCCTGTTTGTTCCGGGTGGGCGAAGAAGGTTGGGTGCTGGTCAGTGAGACCGGAGTGGACAGCCGCTATTGCGGCTCGCGGTTGAGTGACGCCCATGATGGCTTATACAGCATTGCTTTCCCGATGTACGATGAAAACAACGGGAACGGAACGGTGGAACCGGCCTTTGCGCTGCCCGGTTCTACGCCGTGGCGCACCATAACGGTAGGCGAAGACTTAAGGCCTATTGTGGAGACTACCGTTCCTTGGGATGTGGTGGAACCGCGTTATGCAACGGTGCATGAGTATAAGATGGGACGCGGCACATGGAGCTGGATACTGTGGCAGGATGGAAGCATCAACTACGATGACCAGATACGCTATATTGATTTGGCGGCGGTCATGGGATATGAATATGTATTGGTGGATAATTGGTGGGATAAGAATATCGGTCACGGACGTATGAAGCAACTCGTTGACTATGCCCGCGGCAAAGGTGTGGATGTCTTCTTATGGTACAGTTCGAGCGGTTACTGGAACGATATCGAGCAAGGGCCTATCAACAGAATGGACAACTCCGTCATTCGCAAGCGAGAGATGCGTTGGTTGCAAAGTCTGGGCGTGAAGGGTATCAAGGTAGACTTCTTCGGAGGAGATAAGCAGGAGACCATGCGCTTGTACGAAGAGATTCTGAGCGATGCCGACGGCCATGGGCTGATGGTGATATTTCATGGTTGCACCTTGCCTCGAGGTTGGGAACGAATGTATCCCAACTATGTGGGCAGTGAGGCGGTACTGGCCTCGGAGAATCTTGTCTTCAATCAGCACTTTTGCGATAACGAGGCGTTCAATGCCTGCCTGCACCCTTTCATTCGCAATGCCGTAGGAAGCATGGAGTTTGGAGGTGTGGTCTTGAACAAACGTCTGAACCGGGACAACAATGGAGGGACGGTGCGCCGTACAACGGACATCTTCCAGTTGGCTACTTCCGTATTATTCCAAAACCCCATCCAGAACTTTGCTTTGGCTCCCAACAACCTGACAGATGCTCCCCGACTCTGTCTCGATTTCATGAAGAAGGTGCCTACCACTTGGGACGAGACACGCCTGGTCGACGGTTATCCGGGAAGGTATGTCGTTTTGACCCGTCGTCACGGTGATACGTGGTATGTAGCTGCCATCAATGCCATGAACGAGGTGTTGAACCTAAAACTGCCTCTTCCGATGTTGAAGGCCGGAGAAAATGTTTCCCTTTATTTTGATGATAAGAAGTTGCAACCGCAGCAGAAGGCGGAGAAAGTCAAGGCCGACGGTACGATGCAGATCACCGTTCGGCCTATGGGTGGTGTCGTACTGGTACAGTAGATACATATAAGCACCTGAGTTCAGTATAGACGGTTGCTTTTGCTAAAGTGAGGGGCTGCATCCTGTCGGGCGGACATTTCCTGAATACACCGGTTTACAGCGATTAGTCAGAAGAGAGTCTTTTACGCCGGCCTCCCTCCCCCCCTGTTTTGACAGCTGCAATCCTTTGTCGTGACAGAGGCAAGTGTCCGAGCCGACAGGCACAAGTGTTTGACGTGACAGACACAAGTGTTTGAGCCGTCAGACACAAGCCTCTGACGGGATAGGGATAAACGCTTGATAACCAACGAACTTTGACTTTGAAACACAAGCCTCCGGCTGAGGTTATCGACCTGCTTCTTATCCCGAATTCAGGTATATAAGCAGTAAATACATAATAATATGAATATGAATATGATGAAAAGACTTCTCAATATATTGTTTGCCGGCTTGCTGTCGGCTGTGGCTGCTACTTCGCAAGCCGGAACGAACCGTGTGACGAATGAACCCGATTCGGTCTATCTCTTTTCCTATTCCCATCGGGATGGAGGTGGTGGATTACGGTTTGCCTGGAGTGCCGATGAAAGCAAATGGTTTAGTGTGGCCGACGGTTTTTCCTATGTCAATTCGGATTTCGGTCCGTGGGGAAGGGCAAAGAAAATGTTCAAGCCGCACCTGATGCAGAGCCGTACCGACGGACGTTGGCATTGTATATGGTCGGCTACGGAGACAGGTAAGGCGCTGGCCTACGTCTCTTCTTCCGACTTGCAGAAGTGGGGACGTCAGAGCTACTTTGCACCGTCCGACCTCGATAAATTCGTGCCCGAAGATGTATATCCCACGTTGGCAAAGACAGTCTTGATAAATGGAGTGGAACAGGACGGTTGGGTACAGAAAGTGGCATACAACACGGTGGGGCAACTCATCCGCTATGCCGAGCATAAACGCTATCGTGCATTGCAGAATGCCGAACGCATGGCACAAGACCCTGTGCGCCTTGCCGGATTGAAACCGTTGCAGGCTACCGTCACGGTGAAGGCTGAAGCGGGCAAAAAGATAAGCGATCATTTGATAGGCATCTTCTTTGAAGACATCAATTATGCCGTCGACGGTGGATTGTATGCGGAGCTGATTCAGAACCGCGACTTTGAATATGCTCCCGCCGATCGTGGTAATGACCGGAACTGGAATAGTACGCATTCTTGGGCATTGGCCGATGCCGGTTCTGCAACGCTCAACATTGAAACACTTAGCCCGCTTCATCCCAATAATCCGCATTATGCGGTGCTGGAAGTGAGATCTGCCCCGGGGGCAGGACTTGTGAATAGCGGTTTTGACGGCATTGCCGTAAAGAAAGGTGCACGCTATGATTTTTCCCTCTTTGGTAAGGTTCTTGAAGGTAAGGGAGGCAAGGTGGTGGTGAAGTTGCTTGATACGAACGGTGCGGTGATAGGACAATCGTCTGTCACTATCTCCTCAAAAGACTGGAAACAGCAAAAGACTGTTGTAACGGCAACGGCTGACGTGCCTGTCGCTTCTTTGGCTATCTATCCTCAGGTGGCAGGCAAGTATGCGCTTGACATGGTTTCTCTCTTCCCGCAAGAGACGTTCAAAGGGCGTAAGAACGGTCTACGTGCCGATTTGGCGCAGACACTTGCCGACCTGCATCCCCGTTTCATTCGTTTCCCCGGCGGATGCGTGGCCCACGGAGACGGTGTGGACAATATATACGATTGGAAAGGCTCTATCGGCCCTCTTGAATCCCGCAAGCCTTTGCGCAATCTTTGGGGCTATCATCAGACACGCGGTTTGGGTTATTTTGAGTATTTCCAGTATTGCGAAGACATCGGTGCCGAACCGTTGCCTGTGCTTGCAGCCGGTGTACCTTGTCAGAACTCCGGTACGTGTGCCCATCATTCAACGGACGAGCTGACCTGCATGGGGCAGCAGGGCGGCATCCCGATGGAGGAGATGGATAAATATATTCAGGATGTGCTCGACCTGATAGAGTATGCCAATGGAGATGCCCGTCATACGAAATGGGGGAAGGTGCGTGCCGAAGCAGGCCATCCGAAACCTTTCAACCTCAAGTTCATCGGCATCGGTAACGAAGACATGATAACCGATGTCTTTGAAGAACGCTTTACGCTGATATACAATGCTGTCAGGGAGAAGCATCCCGAAATAACAGTCATCGGGACAGTAGGCCCTTTCTATGAAGGTACGGATTATGAAGAAGGGTGGAAACTGGCCACACGCCTCGGTGTGCCTGTGGTGGACGAGCATTACTACGTGGAGCCGGGCTGGCTCATCCATAATCAGGATTACTACGACCGCTACGACCGGAACAAACCGAAGGTGTATTTGGGAGAATATGCTTCTCATGTATCGGGCAGGCACAACAACATCGAAACGGCTTTGACGGAGGCTTTGTACCTTACTTCTGTGGAACGGAACGGGGACGTGGTATCTATGACTTCTTATGCCCCGTTGTTAGCCAAAGAAGGACATACACAGTGGAATCCGGATTTGATTTACTTCAATAATACGGAGGTGAAGCCTACGGTGAGCTACTATGTGCAGCAAATGTATGGGCAACATTCCGGGTCCGAGTATCTGCCCTCTGTGGTCAGTCTGGACAATCAGCCGGATGGCGTGCGGAAGCGTGTCGGCGTATCGGTGGTGAAAGATAAAGCTCGTGGTGACTATATCGTGAAGCTTGTCAATCTGCTTCCCGTGAAGGTCGCTTCCCGCATACGGTTGGAGGGGGGGGCTTTAGTGGACCCATCTGCCACAAAAACGCTCTTGACGGGTGAACCGCAAAGTAAGGATGCCAAGCCTGTAACTTCTCCTTTCGAGATTGGCGGAGAGGAATTTGCCTATGAGATGCCTCCCTATTCGTTTACGGTGATACGCATCGGGCAGGGAGAGAAGAAATAGGTGCTGTTTTGATTTCATTTTCGGTCTTTTAATCTGTACTCATTGGGCGCATCATCCGGGCGTTCCTACGAAAAATAGATAGAAGGCAGAAAGTGGAAGCTGAAATGCACCCTAAACAGTTTTAGGAGTGACGAAGAATTTAACTTAATCTGATAGAAACCATGAAAAGAGTATTAGTATGGGCACTTGCCGCGACTATGGCCGGTGCAGTGTCGGCGCAGAAGCGGAAAACCATTCACACGGGATATCCGATAGATCCGGTTCCCTTTACTTCCGTCAAGGTGGTGGATGGTTTCTGGGGACAACGTCTCAAGGCCAGTCGTGAAGTGACAGTTCCGTTGGCTTTCAGCAAGTGTGAGGAGACCGGACGTTACGAGAATTTTGTAAAGGCTGCTCACCCCAGTGATGAATATAAGGTGAGAGGTTTTTCTTTCGACGATACGGATGTATATAAGACTATCGAGGGAGCTTCCTATATGCTGCAGACTTATCCGGACAAAAAGTTGAAGAAGTATATAGACAGTGTACTCGTCATCGTTGCCGCTGCTCAAGAGCCGGATGGCTACCTTTATACGGCTCGCACCATGAATCCGAAGCATCCGCATAGCTGGTCGGGACCGGAACGATGGACGAAGGTAGAAGTGTTAAGCCATGAATTCTACAACTTAGGGCACATGGTGGAAGGTGCTGTGGCACATTACCAGGCTACGGGTAAGCGGAATTTCCTTGACATTGCCATCCGTTATGCCGATTGTGTCTGCAAGAATATCGGTGATAAACCGGGGCAAAAACGCCTTGTGCCGGGACATCAGATAGCCGAAATGGCATTGGTGCGTCTTTATACGGTGACGGGCGACAAGAAATACCTTGAGCAGGCCAAGTTTTTCCTTGATGCACGCGGAACGACTACTATAAAAGATATCTATTCCCAGTCGCACCTGCCGGTTTTGGAGCAGGATGAGGCGGTGGGGCATGCCGTTCGTGCCGGTTATATGTATTCAGGCATGGCAGATGTGGCTGCCATCACGGGCGACAGTTCCTACATCAAGGCTATCGACAAGATTTGGGAGAACATCGTCGGCAAGAAGCTATACATCACGGGCGGTATCGGTGCCCGTCATCAGGGTGAGGCTTTTGGCGACAATTATGAGTTGCCCAACCTGACGGCTTACAACGAAACCTGTGCGGCCATTGCCAATGTCTACCTCAATTATCGCCTTTTTTTGCTGCATGGCGATGCCAAATACTTCGACGTGCTGGAGCGTACACTCTATAACGGATTGATTTCGGGCGTTTCGCTGGATGGGGGTAAGTTCTTCTATCCTAACCCCTTGTCTTGCGACGGTAAGTACAGGTTCAATGCCGACCGTACCATTACCCGCCAGCCTTGGTTCGGTTGTGCCTGTTGCCCCAGCAACATCAGCCGCTTCATCCCTTCGCTTCCGGGATATGTCTATGCGGTGAAGGACGATAAAGTGTATGTCAATCTTTTCCTGTCCAACCGGGCTGCGTTGAAGGTTAACAAGAAAGACGTCGTGCTTGAACAGCAGACTTCTTATCCTTGGAATGGAGACATTCGCCTGACGGTGACGAAAGGTGGCGGGCAATTCGGCATGAACATCCGCATTCCGGGATGGGTGCGTGGCAGTGTGCTTCCGAGCGATTTGTATTTTTATGCCGACAATCAGAAACCCCTCTATCGGGTGTCGGTCAACGGTAGCCCGGTACAGGGCGAGTTGGCCAATGGTTACCTCTGCGTAGACCGTAAGTGGAAGAAAGGGGATGTGGTGGAGATTCACTTCGACATGCCTGTGCGTGTGGTGAAAGCCAACGACAAGGTGGGGGCCGACCGAGGTCGTGTGGCTGTGGAGCGCGGCCCTCTTGTATATTGTGCCGAATGGCCGGACAACGCTTTCAACCTGAACAATGTTATCTTGAACCGGCAACCCGAATTCCAGGTGGTGGAAAGACCGGATATGCTTTGCGACATCGACGAAATCACGACAGAGGCGCAGGCTTTAAGCTACGATGCATCGGGCAAACTGGCCGTAAAGGATGTAAAGCTTACGCTGATTCCATATTACGCTTGGGCGCACCGCGGAGAGGGACGCATGGATGTGTGGTTGCCGATAGAAGTCGGTGCAGCTTCGGCAAAGCCTTAACAGCCCTTGGAAGCCGCGCGTCGCGCCTTTGGGAAGTCGTGCGCCATGCCTTTGAGAAGTCGCTGCCCACGCCTTTGGGAAGTCGTGCGTCGCGCCTTTGGGAAGTCATTATCCACGCCTTTGGGAAGTCGCCGCCCACTCCTTTGGGAAGTCATTTCAAGGTGTGCCGGAAACCGGAATATCAGACTCATTTACTTTTGCGGCGGTACGTAAGCGTATCTTGCATACCG
Source organism: Prevotella heparinolytica (assembly GCF_004342845.1). Classification (GTDB taxonomy): domain Bacteria; phylum Bacteroidota; class Bacteroidia; order Bacteroidales; family Bacteroidaceae; genus Bacteroides; species Bacteroides heparinolyticus. Next base: position 29,482 of record NZ_SLXB01000006.1, read on the forward strand.
CCTTTTTAATTATAAACATATTTATCATGAAGAAACATTTCATTACCGCTTTGTTTGCCGTTTTGACCCTGTCGGCAAACGCGCAATCCTTCAACGAATGGCGCGACCCTGAAGTCAACGCCGTGAACCGTGCCCCGATGCACACCAACTATTTCGCCTACGAGTCGGCCGAAGCTGCGGCTCGCGGAGTAAAAGAACAATCTGCCAACTACATGACGCTGAACGGCACTTGGAAATTCTTTTGGGTGAAAGATGCCGATGCCCGTCCTGTCGACTTCTGGAAAGAAGGTTTCAACGATAAGGGGTGGAGCAATATGTCGGTTCCCGGAGTGTGGGAGCTGAATGGCTTCGGCGACCCTATCTATGTGAATGTGGGTTATGCTTGGCGCAATCAATTCGTGAACAATCCCCCTTATGTACCGACAGAAAACAACCATGTAGGCTCTTATCGGCGTGAAGTGACCGTGCCCGCCCACTGGAACGGCAAGGAAATCATCGCCCATTTCGGCTCTGTCACCTCTAACATCTATCTGTGGGTGAACGGGCGCTATGTAGGTTATAGCGAAGACAGCAAGCTGGAGGCGGAATTCAATCTTACTCCCTATCTGAAGCCGGGGCAGAAGAACCTGATAGCTTTCCAAGTATTCCGTTGGTGCGACGGCACATACCTCGAAGACCAGGACTTCTTTCGTTATAGCGGTGTAGGTCGCGATTGCTATCTCTATGCGCGCGATAAGAAGCGCATCGAAGATATCCGCGTGACGCCCGATTTGGATGCCGGTTATCAGAATGGCTCCTTGCGTGTGTCGGTCAGCCTGAAAGGTAGCGGCAACGTGAATCTGGAACTGCTCGATGCCACCGGCAAGCAAGTGGCTGCGCAGACGGTGCATGGCGGCGTGGCGGTGATGAATGTGGAGAATCCGCAGAAGTGGACTGCCGAGACACCTTATTTATATACGTTGCGTGCCACGTTGCAAGGCAGTAGCGAGGTGATTCCCGTCAAGGTGGGTTTCCGCAAGATAGAGCTGAAAGGAGAACAATTGCTGGTTAACGGGCAGCCTGTGCTATTCAAAGGAGCCAACCGCCATGAGATGGACCCGGACGGCGGCTATGTGGTATCGCCCGAACGCATGATGCAGGATATTCAGCTGATGAAGAAGTTCAATATCAATGCCGTGCGCACCTGCCATTATCCGGATGATAACCTCTGGTACGACCTCTGCGACAAGTATGGCATCTATGTGGTGGCCGAGGCCAATGTGGAATCGCACGGCATGGGCTATAAGGAAAAGACTCTTGCCAAGAACCCTGCTTATAAAAAAGCGCACATGGAACGCAACCAACGCAACGTGCAACGTGGCTTCAATCATCCCAGCATCATCTTCTGGTCGTTGGGCAACGAGGCCGGATATGGCCCTAACTTCGAGGCTGCCTACGATTGGGTGAAGGCTGAAGACCCAAGCCGTGCGGTGCAGTACGAGCAGGCCCGCAAGGATGGCAAAACCGATATATTCTGTCCGATGTACTATCGCTATGATGATTGCCGGGCTTATTGTGAAGATGCCTCCTACACCAAACCGTTGATTCAATGTGAGTATGCGCATGCCATGGGCAACTCTCAAGGCGGCTTTAAGGAGTATTGGGACTTGGTGCGTAAGTATCCTAAATTCCAAGGTGGGTTCATTTGGGACTTTGTCGACCAATCGGTGCGTTGGACGGGTAAGAACGGCAAAATGATTTATGCTTATGGCGGAGACTTCAACCGTTTCGATGCTACCGACGGTAATTTCTGTGATAACGGCCTGATCAGTCCCGACCGTGTACCCAATCCTCACATGTATGAGGTGGGCTATTTCTATCAGAGCATTTGGACCACTCCCGCAGATTTGAAGAATGGCGAAGTAGCTGTGTATAACGAGAACTTCTTCCGCGACCTTTCCGCCTATTATCTGGAATGGGAGGTGCTGAAAGGCGGTAAGGTAATTCGTACAGGACGCGTGGACAACCTCAACGTGGCTCCCCAACAGACAGCGAAAATCAAGCTCGATTGGGGCAAGACCTGCCAATGCGCCGAGTGGCTGCTGAACGTATCTTATAAACTGAAGAACCGTGAAGGCTTGCTCCCTGCCGGGCACGCTGTGGCCAAGCAGCAGCTTACACTGAATCCTTATAAATCTCCTGCCATGGAGCTGGCAAATGTGGAAACCAAGAACATGCCTGCCGTGGTTCCGCAAATGCAGGAAAATGATCATAATTTCCTCATCGTGGGTAATGATGTTTTCCGTGCAGAGTTCAGCAAGCATAGCGGCTACCTGACAAAATACAAGGTGAATGGACAAGATATGATAAAAGAAGGCAGTGCCCTGACACCCAACTTCTGGCGTGCGCCCACGGATAACGATTTCGGTGCAGGTTTGCAACGTAAGTATGACGCATGGAAGAATCCCGAAATAAAGCTGACCTCGTTGAACCAACGTATTGATAACAAGCAAGTGATTGTGGAAGCTGCCTATGACATGCCTGCCGTATCGGCCAAGCTGAACCTGACATACGTCATCAACAACACCGGAGCCATCAAAGTCACGCAGAAGCTTACTGCCGACAAAAACGCCAAAGTGTCCAATCTCTTCCGTTTCGGCATGCAGATGCCCATGCCCCGTTTGTTTGATGCGGTGGAATATTACGGTCGTGGTCCGGTTGAGAACTACATCGACCGCAATCATGCCGCCGACCTCGGCATCTATCGTCAGAGCGTGGCCGAGCAGTTCTACTCCTACATCCGTCCGCAGGAGACCGGCACGAAGACCGACATCCGTTGGTGGAAGACGCTCAATGCGGCAGGAAACGGCGTGCAGGTGGTAGCTGCCGAACCCTTTTCGGCATCGGCACTGCACTACACCATCGAGTCGCTGGACGAAGGTTCGGAGAAGCGCAACGGCCACTCGCCCGAAGTAGATGAATCCGACCTGACGAATTTCTGCATCGACAAGGTGCAGATGGGGTTGGGATGCGAAAACAGTTGGGGACACATTGCCCGTCCGGAATATCAGTTGCCTTATGGCGATTATGAATTTACGTTCATCCTTTCTCCCGTAAAGAACGGTATAGAGCTTGACTAAAAAGGCTTCGTTTTCCCCTTTATATACTGAGGCTATTTCCCAATACGACTGAAGCCACTTCACTTGTATTGGGAGGTAGCTTCAGTCGTATTGAGAAGTATAGTCTCAATACAACAGAGGGTGTGAAACTTTTAGTCAAGATGTCGTAGGAAGCGTGGAACTTTTCTTCTCAGTAGCATTATTGTCTTACCCCATTCTTTATTTCTTCAACTTCAGATACTCGGACGGCGCCATCCCGAACTCATTCTTGAAGCACTGCCTGAAGTATGCCACGCTGCTGAAGCCCGTCATGTAGGAGATTTCGGATATGGAGTATCGCTCCGAAAGCAGCAGCCTCAGCCCGTTTCTCATCTTTACTTTGCGGATGAATTCGTTGGCGGACATGTCGGTCACCCCCTTTATTTTCCTGTAGAGGGTGGAGTGGCTCATGCACATTTTGTCGGCAATGAACGCAATATCCATTTTCTCCATCTCCAGATTGTCTTCAATGATTTTCGTGATACGTTGCAAGAATTCATTGTCCAGCGGGTTCAAACTCTCTGTCGTTTCGGCAACCGGCTCTGTGTGAGGAATGGCAGCCGTCAGGCTGGCCGCCATCTTTTTACGCATCTCCAGCAAATTGTTGATGCGGCTGTGCAACAGTTTGGCGCTGAAAGGCTTGGTCAGATACGAGTCGGCACCGGCGGTGTAGCCCTCCTCTTTGTCGTGCAGCGAGTCTTTGGCAGTCAGCAGGATGACGGGAATGTGGCTGGTTCGTATGTCGTCTTTCACCAATCGGCAAAGTTGTATGCCATCCATCACAGGCATCATGATGTCGCTCACTATGATGTTGGGAATGCGCTCTTGAGCCGACGTCCAACCTTCACTGCCGTCTTCGGCCGTCAGTATGTCGAAATCGTCGCTAAGCGATTGGCGGATATATTCGCGTATATCCGGATTGTCTTCCACCACAAGCAGCAGCGGTCGGGTATCTTCCGACGGCTCCTCTGCTTCCGTGTTTTCTTCCGGCAGAGGGTTGTCGGTTGTGTTTCCGGTCTCTTCGTTTGACGGATGCTTGTCCGTATGCAACGCATTGGGATAGAAATTGTCCGTCAGCAGGCGCAGTCTGAAAGTAGTGCCTTCTTCCAGCCGGCTGCTCACCTCGAGAGTGGCTTCGTGCAGGTCGGCCAATCCTTTCACCAAAGCCAGCCCGATGCCCGACCCCGATGCCTGATATTTGCTGTTGGCCTGATAGTAACGCTCGAAGATGTGCGGAAGCGCTTCTTCGGCGATGCCATGCCCGGTGTCGCTGATACTTATTTCAGTATATTTCACGCCTCCCTCCTCCACAGCATTCAAAGAGAGTGTAATGTCGCCCTCCGAGGTATATTTCGCGGCATTGGACAGGAGGTTGTTTAGAATCGTAGTCAGCATGTCGGCGTCGAAGAAAAGCAGTGTGTCTTCCGTATCGATACGGACATGGAAATCGACTTTAGGATTGCGGTTCAGTTCCTTGTACCGTAACCCGATTTCCTGCACCAGTTCCGATAGGTCGCCCCGTGCAACGGAAAGCTTTCGGTTCTGCGTCTCTGTTTTCCGGAATTCCAATATGCTGTTGATAAGATTCAGCAACCGGGCGGCACTGTCGTGTATGATACTGATCCTGTTGGCATGCTTGGGCGAGAGGCTGCCGTCGCTAAGCAGGTCTTCCAAAGGGCCCAGTATCAATGTGAGCGGAGTGCGTAGCTCGTGGGTGATGTTGGTATAGAAACGCAGGCGCTCGTCATTCAACTCTTGTTTGTTCTGGCTGTTTTTGCGCTCCACCTCCAGACTGCTCTCCAAGTCCAGCTTTCGTTTGTAGAAGCTGATTACAATGTAGACGAAAGCGGCAGCGACGAAGAAATAAAGTAATTTGGCGTACCATGCCAGCCAGAAAGGAGGGCTGATGGTGATGGGAAGCGTAGCCACTTTCTCTTCCCACTCCTGATTGCGGAGACGGGTTTTTACTTTGAACGTATAATCTCCGGGAGGAATGTTGCGGAAAGTCACTTGGTTTTCGCCCTGTGTGCTGTACCATACATCTTCCAGCCCCTCCATCATGTAAGCGAACTCCACTTGTGAGCTCTGTGTATAGTCTAGTACATTGAACGATATCTTGAAGGTGTTTTGATTGTACGGCAGGTCAATTTCTCCGGAAGCCAATGGCAATGATGTTTCTATGTCTTTACTCTCGGTCTGTTTGCTGTAGACAAAGAAACCGGTGATGGTGACGGGAGCCACGACGCGCATGGCAGAGAGCGACGACGGGTCGAAGTAACACGTTCCGTTTTGCGAACCGAAATAGAGTGTCCCGTTGCCGTCGGATACGGAAGCCCCGTCCATAAAGTCGCCCAGTGGGATGCCGTCGCGATGGTCGTAGTTATAGCATGCCTTCCGTCGCTCGTCCAGACGGGAAATGCCGGCATTGGTGCTCATCCAGACGGTTCCGTCGCGGTCTTCGTGGATGGCACGTACCTGTGTGTTCCTCAGTCCCTCGTCGCTGCCGAAGATGGTATAGTTCTCAGGACGACCGGTGTCGGCGAAGAGGACGGCACCTTCGCGAGTGGCGGCCCAGATGCGTCCTTGCGAGTCGGTCGTGAAGGCATTCACCGCATTGGACGGGAAGCCGTTTCCTTTTTGGTGGTTCAGCAACAACTTGCCTTGCGGAGTGAAGATAAAGACCCCTTTGCCGAAGGTCCCTACCCACAGTCGTCCGTGTGCGTCGCGGCAGATGTCCTGCACCAGCAAATCGGTCAACTGTGCGTTCAGTTCCTCTTCGGACATCAGCTTTTCATGGTGATAGCTATACACGCCGGTGCGTGTGCCTATCCAGAGTTTGCCGTCCGGGTCTTCGGACAAGCATCGTACGTCAGCGGGCAGGCCATCCTTGCTGATGGACGTGAAGCGTCGCTTCTCCGGCTCATAGTAGAACAGCCCGGCTTCCCATGTACCTACCCATATCCTGTGCTGTCTGTCTTCGTGGATGGCACGTACGTAGGCATGGGGATGCAGGGTAGATGTAGGCAGCGGGATTATCCGGAGTTGCTCTCCTTGCTTAGAGACGGCCAACTCGCTTTCGCCGCCCATCCAAAGTTGTTTCTTATGGTCTAGGCAGAGACTCCACACTTGTTTGTACCGGCTTTTCCCTTGCTTCTCTGCGGTGTAGTGCAATCTGTTGAAGATATTAGGTTCATGGCTGATGAAGTCCAGTCCGTCCCGGTAGCTTCCTATCCAGAGGTTGCCGAAGGAGTCTTGCAACAGTCGGCGCACGTATGCGCCAGTCAGGCCGTATTCGTCATTGGTGACCGTAATGTTGTTGAAACGTATGTCGCGGGCATCGGTAAAGGTGTTGCTCTGCAAGTCCAGTACGCTGATACCTCCCATGTTGGTGGCGAAGCGTATGTTTCCGTTCTTCATTTGTTTGATGTCCATGACGGTGCCCGGCAGGAGCGATTGCGCGTCCCCCTTCCGATGCTTGAAGGAGATGAATTTATCTGTAGCGGGGCGGAAGAGGGCGGCTCCTTGGTTTGTCCCCACCCAGACGTTCTTGTCGCGATCTATGCAGAGGGAGTATACCTCGTCGCCGGGGAGGCTGCTTGAGTCGCCGGCGTGGTGACGATAGTTGCGCAAGGTCTTCCGCTTTGTATCGACGATGCTCAGCCCGTCTTTCACGTGTCCGATGTAGAGGTTGCCACGTCCGTCCTCCATGGCCGTCCAGCATCCCCACGGCAGGTGGGGTATCGAACTGCGGTCATAGTTCCGGAAAACGTTTCTCTTCGGGTCGAAATGCTGCACGCCCATGTGGTAGTGGGTAATCCATATCCCGCTGTCTGCCGCCGCTGCCAGATAAGGGATGTCATTGCTTATCAGCCCATCGTCGGGACTTTTCAGCGCAGTGATGGTTTCGGTGGCGTAGTCGAAGCAGCACAGCCCGTCGCGTTGCGTGCCTATCCACACTTTGTCTTCCGTAGGGTCGGCCAGTAAGGCGTTCAGCTCATTGCTGCTCAGGCCGGAGTTACTTTTGTTGTACACGGTGAACTGCCGTCCGTCAAAGCGGTTCAGCCCCGACTCGGTCGCAATCCAGATATATCCCTTCCTGTCTTGTGCCAGACTGAGGATGTAGTTATTGGAAAGGCCGTTTTCCACGCCGAAGTGCGAGATGCTGTGCCGTTGCGCCGAGGCTGCGCCGATTATTGCCAACAGGCATAAGATGCAGGTAATGCGGAGGTGTGTCATTGTATATGATTTTGATATGTACAAAAATAATATTTTCCGGTGAATCTTCTTTCTTGTTTGTGGGTTGAATATCATTCATATGGCTACTAATAATTCGTCAGTCTGTGGTTTTAGAGGAGCGTCGGGGATGTTTTGTCGTTCAATGAACGATTTTTTATCTTTCTTGCAGAGTTTTTATCTCTCCCCTCATGATAATAATTTTTATGTTTGCAGCAGAAAGAAAAACATCTATTAACCCTTTGAGCCTATGAAAACATAAATCCTATTTCTCCTTACTTTATAGAAAGAAAACAAAGTCTTCTCTCTTCTTTAAGTTATATTCCATTTTATAAGAATCTCCTTGTTCATCTAATAAAAAAGAAAAACGATGAATTCCAAATCATTTAAAAGAAATCGAAAGGCGTTTGCCGCCTTGTTGCTTTGTACCGGTCTTGTTGCAGTCCATCCGTTGGCTACTTTTGCCGAAGAGGATGCCGACACTGTACAAATGATGCAACAACAGAAACAATCCGTTTCGGGTAATGTGAAGGATGCTGTCGGCGAACCGATAATAGGCGCCAACATCCGCGAGAAAGGTAATCCTGCCAACGGTACGATTACGGACATTGACGGTAATTTCCATTTGCAAGTAGCTAAAGGTGCTGTATTGGAAGTTTCGTTTATCGGCTATAAAACAGCAGAGGTGACGGCCACTCCCGGAAAACCGGTGAATGTCATTCTGCAAGATGACAGCGCAATATTGGAAGAGGTGGTTGTGGTAGGTTATGGTACGATGCGCAAGAAAGATCTGACCGGCTCGGTGGTGCAAATCAATCCGGATAAAATAGCCGACCAAAATCCCGGTTCTGTGCAAGATTTATTGCGCGGCACGCCGGGTTTGCAGATTGGTTATGACTCTTCTGCCAAGGGGGGTGGCGCTTCTATTCAACTACGCGGCCAGAATTCACTCTATACCGAAGGCAGTCACAATTCGCCTCTAATCATTCTCGACGGAATGGCATTCAATGGTGAGCTTTCCGAAATCAACCCCGACGATATAGCGCAAATCGATGTGCTGAAAGATGCTTCGTCGGCTGCCGTTTACGGTGCCAAGGCTGCCAGCGGCGTATTGATTATCACCACGAAGAAAGGTAGAGAGGGCAAACCCATCATCAATATCGGAGTAAACCTTGCCGCCAACACAAAGGCTGCTTACCGCGACGTGTTTAACGCCGAAGAGTATATGAAGTATCGGGAAGATTGGTTCAAGGCAACCACCTACGGATACAACGACGCAGGGCAGTGGGGCTATTACAGCAAGGAAAGCAAAGTCCCCGCAGGCTACTACGACCACTACGAAAATCTGTCGCGATATGGCATCACACAAGACGCTTGGTCTACCTCGGGCGCTAAGACTTTACAAGCAAACGAAAGCCTGAAATCGCTGTATGCCCGTCGTATGGGCTTGGATAACGATGCAGCCTTGGTGATGCAAAACTTCTTGGACGGCAAGACCTACGATTGGAATAAAGCCGTCTTCCGCACGGGCTTCAATCAGGATTACAATGCCAGTATTTCGGGTGCCACGGACAGGGTAAACTATTACTTCAGCTTCGGCTACCTGAACAACCAAGGAGCCATTCAGGGCGATAACTACCATGCATTCCGCTCCAACATGAAACTGAATACAAAGATTACCGACTGGTTGGAAGTAGGCGCCAATATCAACTTCCAAGACCGCAGCGACGAATCGAATGCAGTGCCTTTGGGCGGTAATTACTGGGATAACAACCAGCTTCGCGAGTCTCCTTATGCATTGCGTCATGATGCTGACGGCAAGGAGTTGCAGTATCCCCGTAGCGGCAATCCTACCAACGGCGGCTATAACTACCACTTCAATGTGCAGTACGACGACCTTGAAAAAGGATATACGGTATTGAACACCATCTTCAATGCCAAGCTGACGTTGCCTTTCGGCGTCACTTACCAGTTCAATATCGCTCCGCGCTACCAGTGGTTTTACGACCGTTACTTCATGTCTTCCGCGTTGCCAAACAGCACACCCTCTACACGGGGCGTGAACCGTAATACTTCAAAGAGTTTCGACTGGTCGCTCAACAACACTCTTACGTGGGATAAAGTGTTCGACAATCACCGTTTCACTGTCACACTGGTGCAGGAAGCCGAAGAAAACCGTCATTGGTACGACGAAATCCATGCCCGCAACATCACTCCTACCGACGTGCTGGGCTTCCACTACATTTCCGGAGCCAACATGGAGCAGAGTTCTATTTATACTTCCGATACGCACTCCACGGCGGCGGCCTATCTGGGACGTCTGTTCTATAGCTATAAGGACCGTTACATGTTCACCGGCACTGTTCGTCGCGACGGATACTCGGCATTTGGTTCCAATAATCCTTGGGCCACATTCTGGTCGGTAGGCGGTAGCTGGGTGTTCTCTGAAGAGGCGTTCGTCAATCTGCCTTGGCTGAATACGGGCAAGTTGCGTGTTTCCTACGGTACAAACGGCAACCGTTCTTTGAAAGATACCTATCTGGCGCTTTCCAACCTGAAGAACGGCGGCGTGATGGGCTATTATTACAATGGCGGAGCCAGCGTCATTCAGGCTCTGCAGATAGACCGTCTGGGCAATCCGAATCTGGAGTGGGAGAAGACCACCGCTTATAACGTAGGTCTTGACTTCTCTGTATTAGACTATCGCCTGAGCGGTAGTGTGGAGTGGTATTACAAGAAGACTCACGACATGATTATGGCTCAGCGCCTGCCTAATTTCACGGGCTTCAACAGCATCACGACCAATTTGGGTGAAGTAACCAACTCTGGTGTTGAAGTCACGTTGAATTCTCGCAACATCGAACGGAAGAACTTCACTTGGAATACCGGCCTTGGCTTCTCTTACAACAAGAACCGCATCAAGCACCTCTATTACGAGTATGATGAGAACGGCAATGAAATCAATGATACGTCCAATAATTGGTTCATAGGCAAGCCCATCGGCGAAATCTGGTATTGGGAAGTAGATGGTATATGGCAACTCGACGAAGCGGCCGAAGCTGCCAAAGTAAATCAGAAGCCCGGCGACCCGAAAGTTGTCAACCACTATACCGGTGATGATAAAGCGGACGGTACTCCGGTCTACAATGACAAGGATAAGGTCTATTTGGGCACAACGAATCCTCCTATCTACTGGAATCTGCGTAATGACTTTACATTCTTCAAGGACTGGTCGTTCTCTTTCTCCATGTATTCTTATATGGGGCACAAGAGCTTGTCCGGCAATTACCTGAACGGAGATAATTCCGGCTCGATGTTTACCAATACTTGCAATACTTATAAGAAAGAGTACTGGACTCCCGAGAATCCTACCAACGAATATGCCCGACTGAATGCGGTAGGCCCCAGCGGTGCCACGGGTGTGCAGAAACTCTATAACCGTAGCTTTGTACGTCTGGACAACATCACTATCGGCTATACGCTGCCCAAGGAATTTACGCGTAAGTTTATGCTCGAGAAAGTTCGCTTCACCGCCGGTATCAACAATGTCTGCACATTTGACAGCTGGGAGTACGGTGACCCCGAGACAGGCGGCTATGCTAACAGACAGTTCCAATTCGGCATCAATGTAACACTCTAAAACGTAAAAACAAGATGAAACGATATATCAATACATTATATAGAGGTAGTGCGGTGATGGCTTTTGCTGCTGCCATGACAGCCTGTACCGACTCTTTTCTTAAGCAAGACCCGCTTTCTTTCTACGAGCCTACTACCACCTATTCTACTGAAGAGGGCTTGAAATCTGCACTGACCATGTGCGACAAACAGTTGAAAACCTATATTCTTGACGGCAACTGGAACAATGTGGGCTTGAGTACCAATTATTACCTGTCCGATGTCGGGATGTATGCCAAGACAGACATGGGCGGAGGTTTCCAAGACAACTTCGACGCCAAGCTGACACCTACTTCCGGTATGGCTGGCGGTGGCGACGGCAACTACATGCAGCGTTTCTGGAACGAAGGTTTCAATGCCGTGAAGTATGCCAATTCCGTACTCTCGTATGTGGATAAGGTGGCAGGTCTGGACGAGGAGATTAAGAACGCCTATAAAGGACGTGCTTACTTCCACAGGGCATACGCTTACTATAACCTGACCTTGCAGTTCGGCGATATACCTGTGATTGCGCAGTTGATGACGGTTCCGAAGCAGAACTATAAGTCCACCAGCAAAGAGGCTATTTTCCAAATGCTCGTTCACGACTTGGAGTTTGCCGTGCAGCACGTTCCTTCGCAACAGAAGATGAGCTATCTGGGCATGGTAAATCAAGAGGCATGTATGCATCTGCTTGTGAAGTGCTATCTGGTGACGGGCGAATATGCCAAGGCAGAATCCGTTGCCACCGACCTTATCAACAATCATGGTCTGAGGCTGATGACATCTTCTTTCGGTGTATGGCAGCCTTCGGGCAATGAGAAGACTTGGAAGGTGACCCGCAATGTGGTATGGGACCTACATCGCACTCCCAACATTTGTCATGCGGAGAACAAGGAACTTATCATGCCCATCATCAACTCCAACGAACAGAATTTCACCACATACAACATCATGCGTGCAAACTTCGTACACTGGAGCAACAGCGTGATTCGCGACCCTCATGGACTGGCAGGGCCGGGTTCCAACTATGCCCGTAACAATAGCAACTATAATCCGGAGCTTGACTGGGTGCGTGCTGCCGGTCGAGGCATTGCTTTGAACCGTACTTCATTCCATTATAACAAGACCATTTGGACGTATGGCGGCGAGACGGATTGGCAAGACCTCCGCCACAACCGTGACGTAGGTAACTGGATGGAGATGGAAGACTTCAAGTATAACAATCCCAAGTCCGATTTCTATGGTAAGAACTATCAGCTGTATGCTACGGAAGACTACGTAAAGGACGGCAACGTACTTGTCAAGAAGGGAGAGATTCTCTGTTCCGATACCATCCGCAGTTGGTATCCTACCCCTCTGTACCAACTTTACATCTTCGATGCTGTGAACGAGGCCAACATGGGTGCCAACCAATTCCAAGGAGCATCGGGCAAAGGTTGCAACGGAGACATGTATCTGTTCCGTTTGGCGGACACCTATCTGCTCCGTGCCGAGGCTCGTTTCTATCAGGGTAAGCCAGGCGAGGCGGCTCAGGATGTGAATGCTGTCCGTCAGCGTGCCAATGCCAAGAAGATGTACACCACAGTGACTATCGGCGATATCATGGATGAGCGTGCCCGCGAACTCTATATGGAAGAGTTCCGTCAGGCCGAAATGGTGCGCGTGTCGTGGTGTCTTGCCAAGAGCGGAAAGCCCGATGAATGGGGAAATACCTATGACCTTACTACTTGGGATAAGCAAGAAGGCACTGACTTGAGTGGCGGTAGTTACTGGTTTAAGCGTTGCACCACTTACAATGTTTTCAACCGTCCTTATGGTAAGGGGTCGCAAGGTAACCAAACATTTGAATACAAGGTGAACAAGCACAACCTCTTCTGGCCTGTTCCTAACTCTGCCATTACGGCCAACAATAAGGCGCAGCTTCGCCAGAACTACGGTTACGACGGTTATGACGAGAATATCCCGATGTGGACTAATTGGGAAGAAGCGGTAGCCGATGAGATGAATACGAAATAAGTTTCTTCAGCGTTTTTTACAAGGGGGCGTTCAAGAGGTTTCAAACGCCCTTTTTGAAGAAACTACCCCTGCCACAGATAACTGTAGCAGGGGTAATCTCTTATATTTTGGCATTATGACACAGCTTCCTTTGGCACACAACGCTTGTGTCCGTGTCGGTTTCAACCTGTTGGCTCCGGTAGTTTCGCTTGCCGGCACCGGTAGTTTCACTTGCCGGCACCGGAAGTTTCATTTGCTGAAACCAACTGTTTTGCTTGCTGAAACTGATTGTCCTCCTTGCCGAAGTCCTAAGTTTCTGGCTTATTGGCATTGCAAAACAGGTGTGGCGATGGAAGCAGAAATAAGGCTCGATGTGGAGGGACAGGTGCGGCTTAATCGTAGTAATACTCGTCGCTGTATCTTTCAAATTGGGGTTCTGCTGTTATTCCGTAGCTGCGGAATAGTTGCCGTATGTATTCTTGGTCTTGTGGGAGCAGTGCACGTTCCTGACGGTAGTGGCGATAGTAGTTCGTCTTGCCGAAGTGACTGATGAGCTCATGCCTGATGGCGTTTCCGTGTTTATAAGGAACATTGTCCAGAAGATGCTTTAGCCCCCATGCCACATGCAGCTTCTGTGTACTGTTGAAATAAGGGCATGCAGCAGTGTCTGCGGGAATGCAGTTGGGGTTCACTATGCGTAGAGTGGGGCATTGCGATGTGCTGTTCTTTGCAACCAAATGGCGCAGGCACTGCGAACTTTGCGTACAGCGGTTGTTGAAGCAGTGGGCATAGTCGTAAGGCACTGCTTGGTAGTCGAAATTATTTTCCATTGTCTGTTTGAAGTTATATTTTAGTTTGTATTACAAAGAGGACACAAATATAAGGATATCAAACGGAAATCTACCTGCTTGCCGCTTCTTTATGTTCTCTTTCCCTGACTTATGTTGTGCAGAACGGTACGGATGATTTCTACCGCCTTGTCTGTCGTTGCCATTGAACTGTCCGGCATCAGATGATAATGGTGGCGGTCTCCCCACTCATGGCCCGTATAGTGCAGGCAGTGTTATTCACGGAGGATTGGCACAGTGATGGAGAAATATACGAATCCGTTAACGATTTCTTGGTATATATGCAGGTGTAAATCGTAATTTCTGGGTATTGGATTCTTTTAACAGCTTCTGTACTTTTGCGGCCGATAAAGAAGAATACAATGAACGGAATATTTAAAAGAGTAAGTAAAAAGAGGATGTTTTGCATTGCAACGGCAGCAGTGCTTGTAATTGCGGCATTTGTGTCATGGAACGTATGGATAGGCTATACCCATATCGCTTTCCTCAATTATCAGACGGTGGAATTGGGACAGATTTCAAAAGCCAACGATAACGGCATGATCCGCCTGAGCGAGATAACTGCCGATGATTTCGATCATCTCAGTGACTACGACATGATTCTTGTCAGTGGCATGGGTCTCCGCCTTGACGAGCATCGGCGCGGGCAACTGAGCGAGGCTTCGTTGCGCATACCTGTGCTGACACGCATCGCTACCAATCCTGCCAACAACATCGTGTCGGTCGATTCTGTCGACGCCGACTTCATTCTGCAATATCTCGAAAACGGCGGGCGCAGAAATTATCGCAGTATGCTTGCCTACATCCGTAAGTTCATTGACGGCAAGCTGTTCAGAGCTCCTGAACCGGATGTGGTTAATGAACGACCCGACTGTCTTTTGACACACTTTGACCTCAAAGATGAGAATGCCGACGAGATAGGGTTCAACAATGTGGGCGAGTATAACGCTTTCCTCATGCAGAACGGACTATATAAAGAAGGTGCACCTGCGGTGATGCTTACCGGATTCATGGGAGCTGCCACAGACATGACGAAGGCTCTTGAACAGAAAGGCTTCAACGTCTATCGGGTCAATAAACTTCTGCCTTTCATAGGCGGCGGCCATGCCGACAGCATTCAGGTGGCGGCGGTCGTCAATCTGGCTCACGGACGCATGGGCGACGCGGTTGTGGATTTCCTGAAGCGGAAGAATATTCCGCTTTTCTCGCCACTCAACGTCAACCGGCTGACAGAGGAGTGGGAAAACGATAAACAAGGAATGTCGGGCGGCTTTATGTCGCAGAGCATCATCACGCCTGAGATTGACGGTGCGGTGCGTCCTTACGTCGTTTTCGGTCATCGTATCAACGAAGAGGGCTTGCAGGAAGTGTACGGAATGCCCGATCGCATGGACGAATTCCTCGAAACGGTCAGCGGCTACGCCTCATTGCAACAGAAGAAAAACAGCGATAAACGCATCGCCGTCTACTACTTCAAAGGCCCCGGACAGAATGCTTTGGTCGCATCGGGTATGGAGGTGACTCCTTCGCTATACAACCTGTTGTTGCGCCTTCGCAGCGAGGGTTATCGCGTGGACGGCCTGCCCTCTTCGGCGAAGGAACTCGAAACGATGATTCAGCAACGTGGTTCTGTGTTCGGCGCTTATGCCGAGGGGACATACGGTGAGTTCCTTGAATCGGGGCATCCGGCATTGGTCACAACCGAGCAATATGATGAATGGACGCGGAAAGCGCTGTCGAGCAAGATGATAGAAGAGATGAACGAACTGAACGGGCCGTTCCCCGGAAAATACATGGCGACTGCCGACGGGCGTTTGGCCGTAGCCCGCCTGCAGTTTGGCAACGTCGTCTTGCTGCCTCAGGTGATGGCCGGCGAAGGTGACAATTCATTCAAGATAATCCACGGAACAAACCAAGCTCCGCCCCACACCTATATAGCATCCTACCTGTGGGCAAGATTCGGTTTCGGTGCCGACGCCATTATTCATTTCGGCACGCACGGCTCGCTGGAATACACGCCGCGCAAGCAGGTGGCTCTTGGCAGCAACGACTGGCCCGAGCGTCTCATAGGTGTTGTTCCTCATTATTATCTATACACAATCGGGAACGTGGGCGAGGGGATGATTGCCAAAAGACGTACTTATGCACAATTGCAATCCTATCTCACTCCTCCGTTTAAGGAGAGCGAGTTGCGTAATACCTACCGCAAATTGAGCGATGCTGTCGACAACTACAACAAGCAACCCTCGGATGCACAGTCGCTGAAGGTGAAGGCGCTGGCGGTGGAAATGGGAATAGCCCGCGAATTGGGACTTGACGACAAGCGCATGAGTCAAGCATATACGGCCGAAGAAATCGAATGCATAGAGAGCTTTGCCGAGGAATTGATGAACGAGAAGATAACCGGAAAATTATACACGATGGGTGAGGTGTACGACCCTGCCGACATCACCACCAGCGTTTATGCCATGACTACCGATCCGATAGCTTACGGACTGCTTGCCGTGGACAAGCTGAAAGGACGTGCTTCGGCGGATGCGGAAAAACATAAGCAAGTGTTCGGCCGCACCTACCTTGCAAAGGCCAAGGAGCAAGTGGCACGCCTGATCGGTTCGGCAAAAGTCGAGGTTACCGACAATTACATTTGCCGTTTTGCCGGCATCACTGCCGACGAACTGCGCATGGCACGCGAAGTAGAAGCCATGCAGGCTGCTCCTGATCCAATCATGATGATGATGCAGATGGCCGATAATTTAGGAGGCGCTCATCCGAAGAAGCAAAAGGATATGGAGCACCGGACGGTGAGCGAGATGCGTGCCGCCAAAGTGACCCGTAAGAGAATAATACCTCAGATGAGCCGTGCCGCCTTCGAGAAGATGGAGCAAAGCGGCAAGTTCCCCGAGAAGATGATGACGAAAATCAAAGAAGGGCAGAGATGGTATAAAGAGGAACAGAAGTCCGGAAAAGACAAGGCTGCGACAAAGCCCCATGCGAAAGGATCGAAATATACCCGCGAGCAGATACACCTTGCACAGGCCATCACTGCCGTGGAGCGTGCGTTGAGGAATGTGGGCGACTATGCCGATGCACTGCGTCGAAGCCCCGACCGGGAAATGAGCTCGATGTTGAATGCCTTGAATGGCGGTTATACCTCCCCCTCGCCGGGCGGTGACCCCATTGTCAATCCCAATACGCTGCCCACGGGTCGCAACCTCTATTCCATCAACGTAGAAAATACCCCTACGGAAGATGCTTGGGAAAAGGCGCAGGCTTTGGCCGAGAACACGATAAAATTGTATCGTGAGCGTCACGACGGCGAATATCCCCGTAAGGTGAGCTATACGCTTTGGAGTAGCGAATTCATCGAAACCGAGGGGGCTACAATAGCCCAGATACTTTATATGCTTGGCGTAGAGCCGGTGAGAGACGCTTTCGGGCGTGTGGCCGACCTGCGTCTGATACCGTCGGACCGGCTTGCCCGTCCACGCATAGATGTGGTGGTGCAAACCAGCGGACAGTTGCGTGATCTTGCCGCCTCGCGTCTCTTCCTCATCAACAGGGCCATCGAGATGGCGGCCAATGCCGGTGGCGACCGCTATGAGAACCTTGTCAAAGCCGGTGTGGTAGAGTCGGAGCGTGTACTCGTGGAGAAAGGAATGTCGCCGAAGGAAGCACGCGAGGTCAGCATGTTCCGTGTGTTCGGCGGTGTCAATGGAAACTATGGTACAGGCATACAAGAGATGGTTAAGGCCGGAGACCGTTGGGATAAAGAGAGTCAACTGGCTGAAGTGTACCTGAACAATATGGGGGCTTTCTATGGCAGTGAAAAGGATTGGGAGACCGTCCGCAAGGCCGCTTTCGAGGCTGCCCTCACCCGTACCGATGTAGTTGTACAGCCTCGCCAAAGCAATACATGGGGGGCATTGAGTCTCGACCATGTCTATGAGTTTATGGGAGGGATGAATCTTGCCGTTCGTAATGTGACAGGTAAAGACCCCGACGCTTATCTCGCCGATTACCGTAACCATCAGAACATGAGAATGCAGGAGGTGAAAGAGGCCATCGGCATCGAGAGCCGTACCACGATATTCAACCCTGCCTATATCCGCGAGAAGATGAAGGGCGGCGCAAGCAGTGCGGATGGCTTTGCCGATATCGTAACCAATACTTACGGCTGGAACGTGATGAAGCCCAAGGCTATTGATAAGGAACTTTGGGACGAAATCTATAATGTTTATGTGAAAGATAAATTCAATCTCGGGACCAAGGAGTTCTTCGAGAAGCGTAATCCCGCTGCCCTTGAAGAAATGACCGCCGTGATGATGGAAACCATCCGCAAAGGATTGTGGAAAGCCTCGGCAGAGCAGGCAGGCGACATAGCCCGGTTGCACGTAGAGATGGTGAACAAATACAAACCTTCATGCTCGGGCTTTGTTTGCGATAATGCAAAGCTTCGTGACTTTATCGCTTCGAAGACCGATGCCGTTGCTGCCGAAGAATATCGGCAGAACGTAAGTGACATCCGTGAAGCCAAGAAGAACGGTAGCGACAAGAGTATGGTGATGAAGAAAGAGACGATGAACAACAGTGACAATCAGACCACTGCCACGGTCAGCGGCATGGTGACGGCTTTGATAGTAGTCGTGGCGGTTCTGGTTCTCATTGTTTTAGTCAAGCGGCGCCGTAAGAATATGATGTAGCATAACAACTCTCTTTAGCCATATATGGAGACAGTAATTGTTTTGATGATGTTGTTGGTCTGTTTCAGCTTCGTGCTGAAACAGACCTTCCACGGAGTGCGCGAGGTGATGGCGGTTTCTGTGATTGTCATGGTGTTTACGGCCATGATGTGGCCTTTCGCCATCGAACAGTCTAAGACGCAAATGGCATCGTGGCTTGCCGATACGAGCCTGATGCTCGACGTGGCAGTGTTGCTGAGTGTAGATGTGGCGTTGACGTTGCTGTTTTGTGTGGCACATGTCGACTTGAAGACTTCCGCCCATGTCAGCCGTCGTAAATGGATGGTATTCATCGGGCTGAAGTATTTTCCGGGATTACTCATTTTCCCCGTGCTCTTCAGTGGGTTGACGGCAGTAATATTCCTTCTCCCCGGTGTGTCGTTCCAGTTGGTGGCATGGACGCTGGGCGGTTTGTTGCTTCCGGCTGTCCCTTTGTCGGTCTATGGCCTGCGCCGGCTTTTGCCGGAACGCGAGATACGCCTTGAAATGCTCTTTCTCGGCAATATTCTCCTGGCTCTGATGGGGGTCATTGCTACTGTCAACGGGCGTACGGCTGTGGTAGGCTTCGACAGCTTCGATTGGCGCATGCTGTTGCTCGTGGTGTGCGTGGTCACGACCGGTGCGGTTGTAGGATGGGTGAATTATCTTGTGAGAATGAAGAAACTAAAAAATAAAATAGAAAGAAAAAGATGAATTACATTTCAGACGTATTGTTTTGGATTTCCACCGGCCTGTTGGTCCCTGTGGTTGTGTTGTTGATATGGTTTTTCGTGCGTGCCATCTTGCTGCTCGGAGGTTTTTTCGGCCAATATCTTATGATGCGGAAGATAGGGGCGCAGATTCGTGAGCAGATGGATGCGTTGACTGTCGATAATCTCGATACATTGTCCGACCGGTTGCCCAAAAGTAAACAGGCCGTGATAGTGGCATATATAAATAAGGTAGTGGCTGCACGAGGCAGCAAGGCGCAAGTGAATAGGTTGCTCGACCGGTATGGGCAGTTTGTGGAGAAAGACATGTCGCTGCCCACCACTCTGCTGAAGATGGGGCCGATGCTCGGACTGATGGGGACGCTTATCCCTATGGGACCCGCCCTTGTCGGCCTTTCGACGGGCGACATCGCTTCGATGGCCTACAACATGCAGGTGGCTTTCGCCACAACAGTCGTCGGACTTTCATCTGCCGCCATCGGCTTCATTGCCAAGCAAGCCAAGAGCCGATGGTATGCCGAGGATATGAGTAATCTGGAGTTTATAGCCGAATTGTTGGATGAGCAAACTACTGTGGAATGAGAACGAGACGACGCAACTGTCTGGCGCATGATGCCGACGACGATCCGATGAGTGTGGTGAGCAATCTCTTCGATGTGGCGATGGTTTTTGCCGTAGCCCTGATGGTGGCTCTCGTCAGCCGCTACAACATGACGGAGATGTTCAGTCGCGAAGATTTTACCATGGTGAAGAATCCCGGCAAAGACAACATGGAGATAATCACCAAGAAAGGAGAGAAGATAGAACGCTATACTCCGTCCGAAAACCAAAGTCAGCGGTCGGGAGCCAAAGGACGGAAGGTGGGCATTGCCTACCAGTTGGAGTCGGGCGAGATAATCTATGTTCCTGAGGAGTGACCGGCTTTTTTTGAACGAGGAGTGTATGATAAAAGGAAAGAAACGAGTGTTGACATGGAAGAACTATCACAAATATGTCGGAGTTATTTCGGCTGTATTTATGTTGTTCTTTTGTGTGTCAGGTGTTATTCTCAATCATAGGAAACTGTTTGCCGATTGCCAGATAAGTCGCGCATGGTTGCCCGGCAGCTATCATTTTCAGAACTATAACAACGGTATCCTTAAAGGTACGGTAGCTCTTGATGATAGTTTGGTGCTGGCTTATGGTTGTGCCGGCATCTGGCTGACGAATAAGGACTTCTCGGACTTTAAAGATTTCAATACCGGGCTTCCCCGTGGCGTTGACGGACGTAATATAAAGAATGTGGTAAAGACCGCTGAAGGTACTCTGTGGTGTGCGGCTTTGTACGACCTGTATCGCTATGATGGAAGCGGATGGGTGAAACAAGATTTGCCGGATAACGAGGAGCGTCTTTCTGATGTCGCATTGGATAAAAAAGGTCGGCAGGTGTTGGCTTTAACGCGTTCTTCTGTTTATACCGTTTCGTTCTTGAATCTGAATGACAGTACGGTTTACAAGGTAGAGCGTCACCGGCTCCAATCGCCCGAAAATTACACGCCTAAGGTAACGCTGTTCAAGACCGTGTGGCTGTTGCACAGTGGCGAATTGTTCGGCATTGTGGGCAAATTAGCGGTAGATTTTGTTGCAGTGGTGATGGCTGTTCTCTGCCTGACGGGAATTCTGCTTTTCGTTTTTCCTTATGTCATGCGCAGGCACAAGCAACTGATGAGAGGAAAAATAAGGAAATGGGAAGGGACTGCCATGAAGTGGAGTCAACGGTGGCACAATCGTTTGGGGTATTACCTTTTGGCTTTATCTCTTTTAGTGGTGGTTACGGGCATGTGTCTTCGTCCGCCGTTAATGATTCCTTTGGTACTGACGAAAAGTTCGCCTTTGCCGGGTACCGTACAAGATCAGGAGAATGTGTGGAGCGACAAACTCCGGGCCATACGCTGGGACAAGGCGGAAAATGCTTGGTTGGTATCTACCTCCGACGGATTTATAAGGGTGGATGAGCAGTTTAGGTTGCCTCCGGTTTTATTGCCTTCGGAAAAGTCGCCTGCAGTCAGTCCGATGGGAATTACCGTCTTTAAGCAGGAGAACGATGGTGGGTGGCTGGTAGGCTCATTCAGCGGCATGTACCGTTGGTCTCCGGCAAGCGGTGAAGTGGCGGATTATTTTTCAGGCCGTCCGGTAGAGAAAAGGAAAGCACGTCCGATTGCTGCGAATATGGTCAGTGGTTATACGGATGACGTGGGAACAGGCAAGCTTATAACGTTTGATTATGTGAAAGGTGCGATAGGGCTGCCGATTATGCCGCAACTGCTGAAAGAACAGCCCATGTCGCTTTGGAACTTCGCTCTTGAACTGCATGTAGGAAGGTGTTATTCTCCGTTTTTGGGCCCCTTTTCAGAGTTGTTTGTTTTCCTTTCGGGATTGCTCATTACGTTAGTGCTCCTGTCCGGTTATATTGTCTACAGCCGGCGAAAGAAGAAACGAGGAAATAATAGAGATATGTATCAATAATAATCAATTTAAAACCTAAGAAGAATGAAAAAGTTTAGAACAATGATTGCCATGGTCATGGCGGTAGTGAATCTGTGTTTGGTGTCAACCTCTTGCAGCAATGATAAAGACGAACCCGTGATTCCGGCGGCCAAGAGCATTGCCGGCAGTTACAAGGGAAATGTAAAGTGTGTTGTAGGTAAAAGTGAGAGTACATTTGAGAATATAGCTTTCTCTTTAGCGGCTCCTAACGACGCCACGTTGGACATCAATATCGGCGCGTTTGGTAATCCGCCGATGGCAGTGCCTGCATTTACTGTCAAAGGTGTAAAGGTGACAGGGACTGATGGCACTTACGCTTTGTCCCCTACGGAGTTCAGCGGAACCACCGATGCCGGGAAAAAATATTCGGGTACGTTGAGAGGTGCGTTTGCTCAGGGAAAACTTACAGTGGAATTCAGCCTGAATTATGGTGCCATGCCGATGGCCTTGATTTGCACGTTTACCGGGACGAAACAGAAATGACACCGACAATGAAAGAGAAAATCTTTGTATTCTTTCTTTTGCTTTGCGGACTGCATGCGTCTCTTTGGGCAGATTCCTTTGATGTGAGAGGGCGTGTGCTCGATGATACCGGCAGTCCGCTGGCAGGTGCCCATGTCAGAATATCGAATCAGGAACATTCTGCGGTGACCGATAAGGATGGGCGTTTCCGCTTGGCGGTAAATTCCGAGGGCGTGTTGAGGGTGCAGGTATCCTACGTCGGTTTTCAGACGGAAACCTTCGTGCTGCATGTCGGTGCCAAGGCCGGCGAGCAGGTGTTGCGCCTGACGCCTGATGTGGCAGCCTTGCAACAAGTAGTGGTTACTGCTACCCGAACGCCCAAGACACTGAAGGAAGTTCCGGTGGTTACACGGCTGATTACATCGGCCGACATCCGCAAAGCCGATGCCACCAACGTGCAGGATTTGCTTACGGAGGAGTTGCCCGGTTTGGAGTTCGGTTATGCCATGAGTCAGGAAACATCGCTCACGATGAATGGTTTCGGCGGTAATTCCGTGCTTTTTCTGGTGGACGGCGAACGCCTTGCCGGAGAGACAATGAATAACGTGGATTACAGCCGTTTGAACCTTGATAATGTGGGAAGGATAGAGGTTGTGAAAGGTGCTGCGTCGGCTCTTTATGGGGCCAATGCCGTGGCCGGTGTGGTGAATATCATCACTCGCGAAAGCAGTGAGCCGTGGACTGCCAATATCAACTCCCGCTATCGAGATGCCGGGAAGGAGTGGAGACATGGAGGTACTTTCAGTTTTAACTCTGGCAAATGGAATTCGCAAACAAACCTGCAACGTACTGTCATGGAGTCTATTCGTCTGACCGATGCTTTCGATACGAATTCGAAGATACAACAAGTCTACGGTGGAAAAACTTTCAATGTAAAGGAACGGCTTGTTTTCAAAGCTACCGACGGATTGAAGCTGATTGCAAGAGGCGGATATTTTGTTCGCGAGAGCAATCGTGCCAACTATGACGATCATTATAAGGATTACAACGGAGGCTTGAAAGTAGTCTGTGATTTCAGTAAGGAGCAGAATCTCGAAATCTCGTATGGTTACGACCGATACGACAAGTTTCGTTTCATAGGAGGCAAGCGCACTCACGACCACGATTACAGTAATTGCCAGCACGTTGTTCGTGCGCTCTATACTCATCAGTTCGGACAAAACATGCTGACTGTCGGTGGAGACTACCTGAACGATTATTTGACAACTTATCAGTTTCTTGATAATGAAGCTCACAGGCAGTACATCGTGGATGCTTTCGCTCAGTTCGATTATAATCCCACACAGTGGCTCAATTTTGTGGCAAGTCTTAGGCACGACTATTTCTCCGCTTCAAAGGCCAATGCCGTAACAGCACGTATTGCCACCATGTTTAAGTGGGACTGTTTCTCCATACGTGCCAACTATGCCGGTGGATTTCGTGCTCCTACGTTGAAGGAAATGTATATGCACTTTGACATGGCAGGTATTCAGATGGTTTACGGTAATCCTGACCTGAAGCCGGAAAGAAGCAACAACTTCAATCTGGCATTGGAGCACAACGGACACATTCGTAACGGAGTGCTTGCCGGACAATACAGCCTGACGCTTACAGGGTATTACAATAAGTATGACAGGCGCATCACTACAACGGATTTTCCCGGTGATGCCGTTCGTGAGAAAGGGGCGATATATTGCAATGAGGATGGCGTCACGGTGTCGGGCATTGACTTCGGAACTCAGTATCGAACAGAATCGGGGGTTGGAATAAAGCTGAATTACAACTATCTTCATACAAGCGGCAGTTCCATTGATTCGCAATTTTCACAGCCGCGTCCTCACTCTGCCACTTGGCGAATAGACTTCGATCGTCAATTGTGTAGTATATACGGACTGAACATTGCTCTTTCAGGACGTTACTTATCTAAACCCGACACGAAGTTGAAAGAATTCGACAATGCCTACCAGTTATGGAAGTTTTCTCTGCAACAGCGTATTTGGCAAGGGATTAGCGTGAATTGTGTTATAGACAACCTTTTTGCCTATAAACCCGAAGTGTACTATTGGAATTCTGCACCGACTGCAGGACGGACATGGTCGGTAGGCATTTCTCTTGATGTCGATAGGATTGTATCGGGATTGTGATACGGTACCTCCCCCCATGCGGGCATGTTTTTTCCGGCAACTTATGCCATCTTTATGTGTGTGAGCCGTGTATATTTTCTACTTCCTGCCATGTAGGTACGTGCCACGCGGGCAGATGCGATTTCTATCGTTTCTCCCGGTCGGTAGGCATGTTCTGCGGCAGGCAGTTGGCACGAACTTCGGCTTGCCGTGCGTGCATTGATTCTGAAAGTAACCAGATTTCCGGAGGCATCTTTCAGTTTCAACACTTGGCGTACGTAGAAATAGGCTGTGGTTCCTCTGACTTGAGTTTTGTAGGGGTTATCTTCTACTGTGACGCTGAGCACGGTCAAGGTCAGATTTTCCAGTTTCTCTCCTTCTTTCCCCAGAAAACGCCCGTTGCTTGTTGCCTGTTTCGCTCTTCTTCGTTGGATGTCCAGACTGACTGAATGGTAAATCTTGGCTATCTGTACGAAACGTTCTTGTTTCGGTATCCGCGGTTGGAATTTGAAGGCTATCCATGAAAGATAGGCGGGATCTATGCGAAGTATCTCGTGCAAAAAGTGTCCGTGGTATTTGCCGAAAGAAATGATATCATCTCCTTTGCTCTGCATCCTTTTGGCATTATATTCCACTATTATCAGGCGGCGGATGGAGTAGAAACACAGTGTGCTTGCCATCCGCAAGGATTCGTGTATGTCGGCAGAAAGGTCGCAAATGAAGAAAATAGATTGCCGTTCGGGCAGAGGAGAGTATATCCATAAAGAGTACCGGGGATATTCGGGACGAGGCAGCACGACAAGATAAGTGCCTGCTTCCTTGTAGGAAGCCTTTCCTTGATTGTACGTGTTCAGCTTACTGTACAACAGGTCTTGTTCTACTTGGGAAATACCCGGAATTTGCGGATTAGCCATCTCTCGAATTCTGTTTTCTCAAATATATGTTTTTTGAGATTAAAATTCAAACTTTCCGCAAGAAATGTTTGTCAGGTATTATCCGATGCCGGTATAGTTAGGGATGTTCTTGAAAACGACTGCCCTTTTTTAAAACCGGGTCATCAATTCCAATACAATCTTATCTTGTTCTGATTCTTTGGCGATACTATTACTTGCATAGAAGTATTTCTCGTAGTTCAGCCGCAAGTCTGTGCGGAATGCTTTGCAGAGGCTGAAAGTGATGTCGCCCGTCAATCGTTGTCGTTTGTGGTCGGTCACGACAAGAACGCCGGTCTCTTTATCCGTTGTTTTGGCATCGCTTTGGTCGGTCATCATGTCATAACGTAGCAGAAAAGACAGCTTGTTGAATACTTTTCGTAGCGGTAAATCATAGTTTATGAAAGTATTTGCGGCATGCACGTTTCCGAAAGCATTGTCGGCGTATTGTTTGTACAAATATTCTCCTTCGATATGAAAACGCCCTGATTCATAATAGGCGCCGATGTCATAGGACCGCATACGTATTTCTTGGGGTTGTATGCTTTGGACACTGAGGGTCAGGTTCAGTGTTTTAGCAAAGAAGAATTGAGCTTTTGCCGAGAAGTTTACTTCCTTGTGCCACTCTTTCTGGTTGGTCAGTCCCGAACCATTGAAAAGCCCCCCTTCTACGGTGATGGGTATATCGGTAGGGAAGGTATAGCCTATGGTGAAACCCACATCGCGCACATTTCCCACTTGCTTGGCAATGAATGAACGGTTTGGAAAATATTGTTGATGCGGCGAACGGTGTGCATCGATGGTGAAAGGCACACGCATTTGTCCGGCGGTAAGCATCAGTCCTTTGGTAGGAAAAAGCCGGGCATAGGCATCCAACATTTTTATTTTCCCTTCGTCCGAAAGATCTATTTCCGCTTTGTAGGCAACAATGGGAAAAATGTTGCCTGTTATGCTGATGCGGGCATTGCGCACCTCGAAACGTCCTGCCCCCATTGTTGTCTGATATTCAAATTTGGAACGGATGGTTCCATGCACTTCGGGCAGATGATCTTTGGTCTCCGGCTTTTCTTTTTCTATTTTTTTCCCATCTTCGTTGATTGAAGGATTTTGGGCTTTTGCGGTCAATGACAGGAAGGCCATGAGTATAGCCAATGCGCTTTTTTTCATCATTCGGTTATTGTTGATTGGTTTATAGGTCGCAAAGTTACTGAATAATGTATTATCTTTCTATGTCGATGATGTTTCATTCTTGTTTCTTTCTTGTTTATAGCGAGAAGAGCAACAAGAACATGACAAGAACATGACAAGAAGATGATAAGAAGATGGTTTATGAAAAATGCGGCCTTTCTCGTTTGCAGGAAAAAAGATTTTCCGTATCTTTACTATGTCGTAACAGAGTAGGCATTAGTCTGGAAACCATCTATTTTTTTGGGGGGGTATAATCAAAATACATTTGTTTATGAAGAAAACTCTTTTCTTTATTTGTCTTTTTTCGGCTCTATTCTCTTTGAGAAGTGTTGCGGCTGTTCCCGATGGAGTTATTCCGTTTATCTTTGACGGACATCTGTATCTCCAATCTACCTTGAATGATACAGTTCCTGTTACCATTATTTACGATACAGGAGCTGACTTTCTGTATCTTGATGAAGATTATTTAAAACTTAAAAATCTTCAAAACGCTTTCGGAAGAAAAGGAAAGGCAAAAATGGGAGGTGCAGGAAATAGCGAGCCTAAACTCATAGACATATTCATTGACCCGGTTAAAATCCATTGTGGAGAGCAGGAATACGAAAACCAGATTACACCTATAATTAAGTTGCGTGATATTCTTGGGAGGCATACTGACGGTTTATTAGGCAATACTCACCTATTAAAGACTCCTTTGGAGATTAATTTCAGCGAGTGCTGCATACGTCAGTTAAAAGAACCTTTTTCAGTTGGTTTGCTTGATAATTATATAAAACTTAACGCTCGATTTGAGGATAACCGCATTGATGTAAAGGCGAAGCTACAAATCGACGATAAAAATATGTTGGAGGGTTGGTTTAGAATGGATTTAGGGTGTGGCTCCACTATTATTCTTACTAATAAAACTGCATCTTCGCTAAATCTTACGGATACACCAAAAGCATATTTCTGCACACAGGCCGGAGGTGTTGGCGGTGCTTCTGATGATGTTACGGTGAGGGCTGCAAAATTCTGCATGGTCGATACGCTTGAAAATCTTGTGATAGATTATTCTCTCAATGAAAAGGGCGCATTATCATTTGGCAGACCCTATATAGGTATAATAGGTAATGAAATATGGTCTCTCTACGATATCGTTTTAGACCCGGCAAACTCTTCTGTATGGGTAAAACGTAATAAAAATAAGGGAACTTATGCCCAATCCTCTGTAACGCATATGGCAACTGTCGACCGCACAGATATTTGCGATGGCTGGATTGTCAATGGCTTATATAAAGGAGGTATAGCAGAACGGGCCGGTATTGAGATAGGTGATATAATTATAGCCATAAATAATCGTCTTGTTAAAAAAATAACATGGGAAGAGCAACGAAAAGGTTTGGGGCTTAAAGGAGAAACTATATATACCATTAAGAAAGCCAACGGTAAGATAATTTCCTATACCTTGTTTATTGACAAACAGATTATTTAATGGAAACTGCATTCTTCCTGATATTCCATACAGTCCATAACTTCGCTGAGAAATCTGCAGGTTATGGGTCTAAATTTTAATCCGGTTGAAAATATTTCCGGTGAAAAAGTGTAGATAACGTATTTGTTTCATCGCAATGTTCAGCGAGAACTCTCGTTTGCTTTGCAATTCGTGCCTCAGATGGAGTGCCGAGTTCTGTCTTATATCGAGGGTATCTAAGTCGTATACTTAGATACCCCCTCGCCGGAAGGTGTTCTGGCAGGGGGGCGGCCAGCCTCCGGATTTTCTGCGAAAAATGGATGTGGTGCGGTAAATGTTAATTATAAATCGTGCTCTCTCGGTTATTTATTGTTTCAAACATCCTATCGGAACCATGTAGCTTCCTGTGCTTACTTTGTCGTTTGATTCCTCTGATTCAAACAAAGTCGTCGGGTGCATTGTGATTTCTATGGCAAAGGCATGCTAAAAAGGTTTATCTTTTCTGTTTTTCTGCTTAAAATCACGTACTTTTGCAGATAGAAAATGTTCAATGCCGAACTTGGACACCGGTTCTGTTGCCATGCTCTGAAGTGTATTCGGCGTAAACAGTGGCAATGGAAGGCTAATACAAGTATCTTTTTAATAAAAGCAGAATAAGGCAGAGAAATAATGATTACGATAATTTGGCTATATTCGAAGTGATGGGCAAATCCGGCAAAAGAGTATTGGTTGGCATGAGTGGGGGCATAGATAGTACTGCCACCTGCCTGATGTTGAAAGAGCAAGGCTGCGAGATTGTGGGCCTTACCATGTGGGTATGGGGAGACGAACCGGTCGAAGCCCGCAGGCTTGCCCGCAGCATGGGTATCGAACACCATGTGGCAGACGAACGTGAGGCTTTTCGCGGCGTAATCGTGCAGAATTTTATCGACGAATATCGTAGGGGGCGTACTCCCAATCCTTGCGTAATGTGCAACCCGTTGTTTAAATTCCGCATCCTGACGGAGTGGGCGGACAGGCTGGGATGCGCATACGTCTCCACCGGGCATTATACCCGTTTGGAAGAACGTAACGGGAAGGTCTATATACTTGTAGGAGACGACGATAAGAAAGACCAGTCTTATTTCCTTTGGCGGTTGGGGCAGGATGTCTTGAAGCGATGCATCTTTCCGTTGGGCACTTATACCAAAGTGCAGGTGCGCGAATATCTTCGCGACAGGGGATATACGCTCAAGGCAGAAGAGGGTGAAAGCATGGAAGTATGTTTCGTCAAGGGAGACTATCGGGATTTCCTGCGCGAACATTCTCCGGAGATAGACCGTGAGGTAGGGCCGGGGTGGTTCGTCGACTCGGAAGGAGTGAAGCTGGGAGAGCATAAAGGCTTCCCATATTACACCATCGGGCAGCGTAAAGGGTTGGAAATAGCCTTGGGCAAGCCGGCTTATGTCCTGAAGATAAATCCGCAGAAAAATACGGTCATGCTGGGAGATGCCGAACAATTAAAGACAGAATACATGCTTACCGAGCAGGATAACCTGACGGATGAAAACGAATTCTTTGGCACTAAGGAACTCACCGTGCGCATCCGCTACCGCAGCAAACCTATTCCTTGTACGGTGAAGCGTCTGGAAGACGGGCGTTTGCTGGTTCATTTCTTATCGGAAGCCTCTGCCATCGCTCCGGGGCAGTCCGCCGTATTTTATATCGGCAATCGGGTAGTCGGCGGTTCGTTTATTGCCTCCCAACGGGGTATCGGGATGTATATTGCTAAACATAATAATGAAACATAAAATATATGAGGAAACTTTTTTTTCTTTTGACCTTCATTCTGGTCGTTACGGGAGCATCGGCTCAACAAGATACGTTGAAATATCGCGTCAGTCTGAAAGACAAGGCCGCCACGGCGTATTCATTGAAACGTCCGGAGGCTTTTCTTTCTGAAAAGGCGATTGCGCGTCGCCGGAAGCAGAACTTGCCGATAGATTCTACGGACTTGCCCGTGTGTCGCAAGTATATAGATGAGATTCGTCGTCAGGGGGTGAATATCGTTGTGACCGGTAAGTGGGATAACTTTGTCACTGTGTCCTGCAACGATTCGGCGTTGATGGAACGTGTCGCCGCATTGCCTTTTGTCAGCCGGACAGAGAAGGTATGGACGGCGCCCGAAGGAGATGGCCCGTTTATGGGCACGAAGCGCGATTCTTTGTTAAACTGTCCGACGCTACACCCTGACAGTATTTATGGACTCGCCATTCAGCAGATACGGTTGAGCAATGGTGATAAACTGCACGAAGCGGGCTTCAAAGGGCAAGGGATGACGATTGCCGTCATTGACGCCGGTTTTCATAATGCCGACAAGATTGCCACCATGCAGAATATCCGTATCTTGGGTACGAAAGATTTTGTAAATCCTGAGGCTGATATCTTTGCGGAGAGCGGCCACGGTCTGATGGTGCTTTCGTGCATCGGCATGAACCGCCCTGATATAATGACCGGCACAGCTCCGGAAGCCTCTTTCTGGCTGTTGCGCAGCGAAGACGAATATTCCGAACATCTGGTGGAACAGGATTATTGGGCAGCCGCTATCGAGTTTGCCGACAGCGTGGGTGTGGATATGGTTAATACCTCGCTGGGCTACTATTCTTTTGACGATAAATCCAAGGATTATACGTATCGTGATTTGGACGGATGTTCTACTCTGATGTCCCGTCAGGCATCGCGCATTGCCGATAAAGGAATGATATTGGTGTGCAGTGCCGGAAATTCCGGTATGGGCTCTTGGAAAAAGATTACTCCTCCCGGCGATGCCGAGAATGTGTTGACGGTAGGTGCGGTAGACAGAGGGGCTGTTTTAGCTCCGTTCTCTTCTGTCGGCAATACGGCCGACAACCGTGTGAAGCCGGATGTCGTGGCTCTTGGGCTTGGGGCTGAGGTGATACGTACGGACGGCAATCAGGGAAAGGCCAACGGAACATCTTTCTCCTCACCGATTATGTGTGGCATGGTTGCCTGCTTATGGCAGGCTCGTCCGGAACTGACGGCAAAAGAGGTGATTGAATTGGTGCGCAGCGTTGGCGATCGTGCCGATTTTCCTGATAATATTTATGGATATGGAGTGCCGGATATGTGGGAGGCAGCTTCTCTTCCTGAGCCCCTATCTCGTAGAAAGGGTGGAAAATAGATTTTCTTCCTGATTTTTAGTATAAAGAGTGAGTATGCCTTTATTAAAACCGAAAAGATGAACCTGAGTAACTATCCTCCCCTCCCTACGGAGAAGGGGACAGGAGGGAGAGGCTTCGTCTCTCTCTTCGACCTGAATGCGCTGGTACGTAGCAGCATAGAACAATGCCTGCCCGATGAATATTGGGTGCAGGCAGAGTTGAGCGATGTACGCACCAACAGTACGGGGCATTGCTATCTGGAGTTTATACAAAAAGACCCTCGTGGCAATAATCTGATAGCCAAAGCGAGGGGAACAATCTGGTCGAATGTCTTTCGTTTGCTGAAGCCCTATTTCGAGGAGACTACGGGGCAGGAGTTCGTTTCCGGCATCAAGGTACTGGTACTGGTTACGGTCAGTTTTCATGAATTGTATGGATATACTCTTACCGTGCAGGACATCGATCCTGCCTATACATTGGGAGATATGGAGCGTCGCCGTAGAGAAATCTTGAATCAACTGGAAGAAGAAGGCGTGCTGACCCTGAATAAGGAATTGGAGATGCCGCGACTTCCGCAGCGTATTGCCGTCATATCTTCGTCTACGGCAGCAGGTTACGGCGACTTCTGCCATCAACTGGAGCATAATCCTCGAAACTTTTTCTTTTATACCGAACTGTTTCCGGCCTTGATGCAGGGCGACCGTGTGGAAGATTCCGTATTGTCGGCTCTTGATAAAATAAATGCGCGTTTGGCAGAGTTCGATGTGGTTGTCATTATCCGTGGCGGAGGTGCAACGTCCGACCTTTCCGGTTTTGATACCTACCTGCTTGCCGCAGCTTGTGCGCAGTTTCCTCTGCCCATCATTACCGGCATAGGGCATGAACGGGATGATACGGTAATCGATTCCGTGGCCCACACCCGTGTGAAGACTCCCACTGCCGCCGCCGAATTTTTGATAGACTGTATGAACGATGCCGCCGATGAATTGGAGATGCTCGCCGTTCGCTTGCAGGAAGGAGTTAGAAGCCTGCTGGGGCAGGAACGGCGTAAAATAATCGCTTGCAAAAATCGGATTCCTACTGCCGTTTACCGTACCCTTTCGTTCGGACGTCTCTCTCTGCTTACTTTGCGCAAAGACCTCATGTCGTCGCTTCGAGGACGTTTGTCGGGCGAACGTCATCGTCTGGAGCTGTTGCAACAACGTTTAAAGGATGCTTCGCCGGAACGTTTGTTGGCGCGTGGTTACAGCATTACGCTAAAAGATGGAAAGGTGGTGAAAGACTTCAAGCAAGTGCAAGAAGGAGATGAAGTTGTGACTCGCATCTATCAGGGCGAATTGCTGTCTGTTATAAAGGCGTCCAAGAAAATAAGAAATACTGTGTGAATATAAAAAACAATAATACGATGGCTACAAAGAAAAAAGAGACCTATGCCCAAGCCTTGGCACGCTTGGAGGACATTGTCAGCCGTATAGACAATAACGAGCTGGAAATTGACGAACTGGCCGAAAAGATAAAAGAGGCCAATGAGATCATCGCATTTTGCAGTGATAAACTGACGAAAGCCGACCGGGAAATTGAAAAATTACTGTCGGAGAAGCGGGATTCTGAAGAATAAAAACTACATTTGTTGCAAAATATACGTATTGACGTAACTAATACTTTGAGATATGAAAGAACTGGATTGGGCTAATCTGCCGTTCGGATATATGAAGACAGATTACAATGTGAGAATTTATTATCGTAACGAACAGTGGGGCGAACTGGAAACTTGCAGTGAAGAAACCATTCCCATGCACATGGCAGCTACTTGCCTGCATTACGGTCAGGAAGCTTTCGAAGGCTTGAAGGCTTTCAGGGGTAAAGACGGCAAAGTGCGTATCTTCCGTCTGGAAGAGAATGCGGCCCGGTTGCAGTCTACTTGTCGGGGGATTCTTATGCCGGAGCTTCCTACGGAGCGTTTCAAGGAAGCTGTCTTGAAGGTGGTAAGACTGAACGAGCGTTTTATTCCGCCTTATGAATCGGGTGCTTCTTTATATATCCGTCCGTTGCTGATTGGCACCGGTGCACAGGTGGGCGTGCGCCCTGCCAATGAATATCTGTTTGTGATATTCGTAACGCCGGTAGGCCCTTACTTTAAAGGTGGATTCTCAACCAATCCGTATGTCATTATCCGTGAGTTCGACCGTGCCGCACCTCTTGGAACCGGTACATATAAAGTGGGAGGCAACTATGCGGCCAGTCTGCGTGCCAACAAAAAAGCGCACGATTTGGGCTATGCCTGCGAGTTCTATCTGGATGCCAAAGAAAAGAAGTACATCGACGAGTGCGGCGCAGCCAATTTCTTCGGCATCAAAAACAATACATACATCACTCCGAAATCAACGTCCATCCTTCCGTCCATCACGAACAAGAGCTTGATGCAATTGGCCGAAGATTTGGGCATGAAGGTAGAACGCCGCCCCATTCCGGAAGAAGAGCTGCTGACGTTTGAGGAGGCGGGTGCTTGCGGCACGGCTGCCGTCATCAGTCCTATCGAACGTATTGACGATGTGGAAAACGGCAAGTCGTACGTCATTTCCAAAGACGGAAAGCCGGGACCTGTGTGTACGAAATTGTATAATAAACTGCGTGCCATTCAGTATGGCGACGAACCCGATACACACGGCTGGGTGACTATTGTGGAATAAGAGCATGGGGAAAGGTAAATTGGCGAAGTTTGCCGATATGGCAAATTATCCGCATGTGTTTGAATATCCGTATTCGGCAGTTTCCGATATCCCGTTTGATTTAAAAGGTAAGTGGGGCGAGTCATTCTTCGGGAATGACCGTCCCATTGTTTTGGAATTGGGATGCGGACGTGGCGAGTACACCGTGGGGTTGGGAAAGCTGTTTCCGGAGAAGAATTTCATCGGGGTCGACATAAAAGGTGCGCGCATGTGGTCGGGAGCTACGGAAGCATTGCAGGCAGGCATGAAGAATGTTGCTTTCCTGCGAACGAACATTGAGATTATCGACCGTTTCTTTGCACCGGGCGAAGTCAGTGAAATCTGGCTTACTTTTTCCGATCCGCAGATGAAGAAAGCCACCAAGAGGCTGACCTCTACGTTTTTTATGGAGCGTTACCGCAAGTTCCTGAAAGACGACGGGCTGGTGCATCTCAAGACGGACAGTAACTTTATGTTTACCTATACCAAGTACATGATAGAACGCAACGGCCTGCCCGTCGATGTGATGACCGATGACTTGTATCATGCGGGTATGGCCGACGAGATACTAAGTATCAGAACCTATTATGAACAACAATGGCTCGATCGTGGTTTAACTATCAAGTATATCAAGTTCCGTTTGCCGCAAACAGGCGAGTTGAAGGAACCCGAAGTGGAGATTGAATTGGATGAATACCGCAGTTACAACCGCAGTAAGCGTAGCGGACTGCAAACCTCTAAATAAAAACTTATTAATGATGAAACTATATCCTAAACTTATATTGGACGCATTGGCAACGGTGCGTTATCCCGGCACCGGAAAGAATCTGGTCGAGGCGGACATGGTGGCCGATAATTTGCGTATCGACGGAATGACGGTCAGCTTCTCATTGACGTTCGAGAAGCCCACAGACCCGTTCATGAAGTCGATGGTAAAGGCTGCCGAGACGGCCATACATACGTATGTATCTCCCGAAGTGGAAGTTACCATTACAACGGAAAGTCGTCAGGCGGCACGTCCGGAGGTGGGCAAGTTGCTTCCAGAGGTGAAGAACGTGATAGCCGTGTCCTCCGGTAAAGGAGGTGTCGGGAAATCCACGGTGGCAGCCAATCTTGCCGTTGCTTTGGCGAAGATGGGTTATAAAGTGGGCTTGCTGGATGCCGATATTTTCGGTCCTTCCATTCCTAAGATGTTTCAGGTGGAAGATGCCAAGCCTTATTCCGAAAACATCGGCGGGCGCGATTTGATTGTTCCGGTTGAAAAGTATGGTTTGAAATTGCTTTCCATCGGTTTCTTTGTAAGGCCCGACCAAGCTACCTTGTGGCGTGGCGGCATGGCGAGCAATGCCTTGAAGCAGTTGGTGGGCGATGCCGCTTGGGGTGAATTGGATTATTTCATCCTCGACACTCCTCCGGGCACCAGCGATATTCATCTGACCCTGCTCCAGACGCTTGCCATTACAGGAACTGTCATCGTGAGCACACCGCAGCAGGTGGCTCTTGCCGATGCCCGTAAGGGAGTGGATATGTACACCAACGACAAGGTGAATGTTCCTATTTTGGGTTTGGTGGAAAATATGGCATGGTTTACGCCTGCCGAGTTGCCGGAGAATAAGTATTATATCTTCGGCAAAGAGGGCTGCAAGCAACTGGCGGAAGAGCTTGATGTACCCTTGCTGGGTCAGATTCCTATTGTACAGAGCATTTGCGAAAACGGCGATAAAGGTACTCCGGTGGCTTTGGATGAAAATTCAGTAACCGGGCGTGCTTTCCTGCAACTGGCCGCGGCTGTTGTCCGTCAGGTGGACAAACGGAACGTGGAGATGGCACCGACGCAGATTGTAGAGGTGCATAAATGACGTAGGATTGGATACCGGGACACGGAGGTGCAGAGATAGCGAAAACAGGCGATAATCTCTGTGCCTCCGTGTCTTTGTGTTCAAATCTTATTTATCAGGAGTATCCTTCTCCGGTTTTTGCAGGCGGAATGTGACGGGCAGTGCGTATCGCACATTCACAACTTCCCCTCTTTGCTTGCCGGGTTTCCACTTGGGCATGCCG
Organism: Prevotella heparinolytica; assembly: GCF_004342845.1. Lineage (GTDB taxonomy): Bacteria > Bacteroidota > Bacteroidia > Bacteroidales > Bacteroidaceae > Bacteroides > Bacteroides heparinolyticus. Next base: position 65,454 of record NZ_SLXB01000006.1, read on the forward strand.
GAGATTACCCGGATTGCTTCGGCATCTAACAGCGGGTCTACTCCCTGCACCACCTCCGGATTGGTGATATTCCCTTCTGTGTCTACGATAAATCTTATGGTGACTTTTCCTTGAGTTCCGGCTTTCTGTGCCAATACGGGATATTTGATGTTCTCGCTTAAGAACCGCATCAGTGCAGGCAGGCCGCCGGGAAATTCCGGCATCTGTTCTACCACTTCGAAAACAGTTCCTTCTGCTTTCGCCGTTCCTTTTACGGGAGCATATCCCGTTACTGCAACTTCTTCCACAGATCCGTTGACCGGTGCGTATTCTTTCGTATTCTTGCCGTAACCTAATGAGAATGTAACCGGGACGGTGTACTTCACCCGTACGACTTTTGTCCCCTGCCTGCCGGGCTTCCACTTAGGCATGCCGCCGATTACACGCAGTGCCTCCGCATCCAAAGAGGGGGCGACACCGCGGATAATTCTGGTATGGGCGATACTGCCGTCCTTTTCTACGATAAATCCCACGACAACCCTGCCTTGAATATTGGCTTCCTGTGCTTTTACCGGATATTTGAGATTCTTGCTCAGATAGCTCATCAGTCCGGACATACCGCCGCCGGGATATTCCGGCATGTGGTCTACGACTTCAAAAACCCGGTTGTCGGGGTCTTCCTGTTCAACTTTCAGCACGGAGGAGTTTTCCTGCATCCGAATATCCGTTGCGGGTTGCTCCGTTCGTATGTCTACGGCCTCCATGATTTCTGCGGTAATCCGTCCGGTGGTGCGTGCCACGGTTTCGATATTGCTCACAATCATAAGTAAGGCTGTCAAGGGAAGGAACATCAGGTATTTGGTCCTTCCGATTTCTTTCGTTCTTTTCTTGTTCATCATCTTGATACGTTTCTTTAGGGGTAAAACATTGAAATTATTATAGATGGTTGCTGCAGCCTTTTGATGAGACAAACCTAACAAGTGATACTGATAAGCCTTGGAGTCATAGCCGTTCTCCAGTACCCGGGCATCGGCCATGTATTCCAGATTGGTGCGCACTTCACGTTTCATAAGCCAGACAAAGGGGTTGAACCAGCAAAGTGCGCATGCCAGTTCGCCGATGACGACGTCGATGGAGTGCCATTGCCGTGCGTGCGTCTGTTCGTGGGTCAGTATCTCGTTGAGTTCTTCTTCGGTATGCGAAGAGGGGTGGATGAAAATCCAGTGGAAGAAAGAGAATGGGCTTCCTGCCTTGCGTAGCACGAAGACGTTCGCGTTGCCTATTCTTGCTCTGTGGCATTGGCAGGCCAAGCGGCTGATGCCTATTATCTGTATGACGATGCGCATCGCCAGCAGCGTCGCTATTCCTCCGTATAGGATGCCGACGTAATCGGTGGCATGGATGCTTCGGCCTGTTGCAACGGGTTGGGCGCCTATTGTAAATTCCGGCAGAATGACGTTGGCATAGAGGTCTGCCATTGCTGCCATCGGCTCTTGCGCGGTTATCCACGCTTGTATGTTCAACAAAGGTACGGCGGCGGAGATGACGAAGAAACAGAGCAGTGTCGCCCTACGCCAACCGAAGAACGTATCTTTGTAGAAGAACAGCCGATAGAAAGCATAGAAGATTGCTATCGCTACGTTTACTTTCAGAAAATAGGCTAACATGTATATCGTTGTGTTACGGTTATTCTTTCCCTTTTTCTATCATAGTGATGATATCTTTCAGGTCGTTGGCCGAAATCTTCTGCTCTTTGGCAAAGAAAGATACCATTTCTTTATAAGAGTTTTCAAAATAGTTGCGCACGAAGCTGCTCATGAACGTACGTTTGTACTCGCTTTCGCGAATCAGGGGCGTGTATCGGTAGGTGTTTCCTACACGGGTGGGGCGGACGTACTGCTTCCGTTCCAGATTCTTCACGATGGAGGCCACGGTGGTGTAGGGAGGTGCCGGTTGCGGATATTGGGCAACAATGTCTTTTACGAAGCAACTGTCCAGCTCCCAGATGTACAGCATCACTTCTTCTTCTTGTATCGTTAATTTTTCCATGGATAAATGTTTTAATGAATTCAATGCAAATCTACGAATAGTTCGTAATAAAACAATAGACAGATGGTTAATTATTCAAAATATCAAAAAAAACAGTATTGTTGGCATCTGTCTGTCTTCGTGTTCAATTTCGAGTCTTCACAGAACTATCTCCGAAGTCTGCGAAAACAAGTCGCTCTGTCTACGGAAATAAGTGGGACGGTTGTGCAACCTTCTCCATCTGTCGGTTGCAACCGTCCCACTTATTTTTGTACATAACGATAGCTATTTACGCTGAGTTGGAAGTCAGTTTTCCATAGTGCAGCGGTTGGCGGAGTTCATCGTCTTACCCCTTTTTCCCTTCCTCTTGCTTTACTGCTTTCAGCAACTCTTCCTTCATTTTTTCCACTCCGGGGAAGCCTGTGGATCTGAACTTGACGCTTCCTTCACGGTCTATGATGAGGTAAGTCGGCACTCCTTTCACTTCATGTTGTTCCCGCAGGAATTTCCATTGGTCTTCGGTTACGCGGAAGTGTTCGCCGTGTATGTCCGGAATCATGTTTTTCCAAGTATTCAGCGGAGAGGTTTCGCCGGTGACATACAGATATACGATGTCTTCGGCTTTCAGTTCCTCTTTCATGGGGGCTATGGCTTTGTTGGCCATACGGCACGGTCCGCACCAAGTGGCCCAGAAGTCCACCAGCAGCACTTTTCCTTTATATCTGCCGATGATGGAGGCAAACAAGTCTTCATTGCCGACGTTCTCATCCACTTGGTTGATGACATAGCCCGTCTTTTCTTTGTTGGCTTCTATTTGGGCAAGCAGTTCGTCATTGGCGGCAGTCAGCATTTCGCGGTAGGCGTCGGGCATCGTGGCAAGGGTGTCTTTTTGCGCATCGGTGAGCGGAGTGAAATCTTTGATATTCCAATAGAAAGAGACGTTGCGGGCTATGTCGAAGAAGATGCCCTTGTCTGTCCCCCACGCTTTGGCCAGTTCGTTACGTTTATGGATGTATCTGATTGCCGCATTATGGTATTGGCTTGAAAGAACGGATTGGGATACATTCAGCAGCGCGAGGTCGGAATAAGGTATATACTCGGCGGGAATTTTTTGTTGCAGTTGCTGATAAAAGTCTTGGGCGTCTTTCTCTTTGATGCGGTTGGCGTGCAGGGCGGATGATGTCAGCAGGTTGGGCACGGAAACAAGCATGCTGTATGTCTCCAATCGATTGTTGATGGAGAGCAGTTGGCGGGTGGAGGCGCTGCAAGGCAACTTGTCGATGTCAGACTGTGCTTCGTCGGACACTTTGAGGATATATTCCTTTGCAGCATCAATGTCTTTGTCTGCGAAGACGGCACTGCTTTGATATAATCTCGTCATCATGCTTTCACCGGACTGATAACGGTTCAGTTCCTGTGCCACGAGTTGCAACGGGCCGTTGATGTATGCCGGCTCTCCGTAAGGCTTCTCTTGGTTGTGAAATTTGGAGCTGCGGCGGGTCAACTCGCGCAGGTTGAGGTACACCTCCGTCGTCTTGCCCGGTTCCATGAAGAAGTAGATTTCGCTTCCCTGGTCTGTATAGATGCTGCAAGGAGTTGTTCCGAGCAGCGTCACTTCTTTACTGAAACTTCCGTCGGGGTTGATATCCAGCGTTATTGCCGATATATCTCCTTTCCAATTTTCCCACACTACTACTTTGAAAGAGCTCTTCATGCCGGGACGGAAGTCGAGCCATTTTCCTGTCAACGTGGCTTTTCCGTACTGAAGGGTCGGTTGGGGCAACTCGGCTTTTGCGTCGGCCTTGTGCACCGTTGCGTCTGGAGGAAGAACCTGTTTCGGCAGTTTGTTGCCTTTCAGCTGAATGCCCCAGATGCTGAAGCCGTTTTCCACTTTCTCGCCTTCGGTGAAGTCGACGGAGGTGGCGTTGTCGGGCAGAGGAGGAAATACGAGTTGGAATTCCGCTTCGCCCGATTCGGGCATCCAGAAATTCTTGCCGGGTGTGATGCCGATGCCCGAGCGCAGCGGATACCTCTCTCCGTTATTGTCTTGCAAATAACTCTCCGGGGCAATCTGTATCCAGTTTTTAGGACGATACTTGGCATAGATGTGTAGCACGGTGGCCGTGTCGCTGACAATGACTTTGCTTACTTCGATGGAAGTGGTGTTTCTGACAAGGAACGGCGGCCGTTCGATTACCCGGTTTCGGGCGTGCAGGCTGCAACTGATACCTATCAGCAGACCTGCCAAGATTAAATGTAGATGTTTCATAATGATTATAATGATATTTTCTCCAAAGGTACGGATGTATCGTAAGAGTGCAAACGTGAGGGGGTTAATTGATGTGAAAGGCCTGCTTGCTTTTATTTCTCGAAGGAACTGCGTATCTTTGTCTTCGTGATACTTACCGGTCTGAGAGTCGAGGCTGAACATGGAGTTCATCCCGGCTTTTGCCGGCTCTTCGGAAGGGGTGTAAGTACGGCTTCGGTCGAACTTGCAGTACGACTTTGGTCGAAGTTACAGTACGACCTCAGTCGAAGTTACAGTACGACTTCAGCCGAAGTTACAGTACGACAACAGTCGAACTTACAGTACGGCCTCAGTCGAACTTACAGTAAGACCTCAGTCGAACTTACAGTACGGCAACGGTCGAAGTATAAGATGCTTTCCCGAGGGGGGGATTGCTGAATTTCAGGACGAATTCTTAATATATAATAGTATGAGAACTAAAGTTTTTTTGTTGGGCTTGTTGCTGACTGTCGCCGCCAATGCCCAGATTGTCTATCATGATGCTTCTGCCTTTCCGCTGCTGGGCAAAGCCACGGAGTCTACCCTTACGCGCTACGAGCGCTTGCCCGATTCTTTGCAGTCCGTTTCCCGCAAACCGCTGTGGGAGTTGGGCCGCAACAGTGCGGGACTTGCCGTGCGTTTTCGTTCCAACTCCACTTGCATTGCCGCCCGTTGGGAGACGCGGAACAATTTCCGGATGAACCACATGACGCCTACCGGCATCTGCGGACTCGACCTCTATTGCCTGCAAGACGGGCGGTGGATGTTTGCCGGCAGCGGACGTCCTGCGGGCAAGTTCACCGAGGCGGTCATTGTCGGGAATATGACGCCCGAAGAGCGCGAATACCTTCTGTTTCTGCCTTTGTACGACGGCATTACCTCGCTTGCCATCGGCGTAGATTCGCTGTCGATGATAGGCTGTCCGGCGGTCGACTTGCCCAAGCGCGAAAAGCCGATAGCATTTTATGGCACCAGCATCTTGCAGGGAGGTTGCGCCTCGCGTCCCGGCATGGCGCATACCAATATTCTGGAGCGTCGGCTCAACCGCGAGTGCATCAATCTGGGTTTCAGCGGCAATGCCTTGCTCGATTGGGAGATAGCCGACGTATTGACGGGTGTAGACGCTTCGCTGTTCGTTCTCGACTTTGTGCCCAATGCCTCTGTGATTCAGATACAGGAACGTGCAGACAGATTTTATTCCATCATTCGCAGCAGGCATCCCGATACGCCGATACTTTTTGTGGAAGACCCGATTTTCACCCATTCTGCCCTCGACACGAAAATAGCAAACGAGATAAAAGCGAAGAATGAGGCATTGGGCGCTTTCTTCCGCTCCCTGAAACAGCGTGGTGAGCGACATATCTATTTCCTCTCTTCGCGTGACATCATCGGACACGACGGAGAAGCAACGGTAGATGGCATTCACTTCACCGATTTGGGTTTTATGCGCTATGCGGAGGTGCTTTATCCCATCTGCAATGCTTTGTTGAACGGTGTTGAAGGAAGTGCTCTTCTCACTGAGCCGGGTTCAAGATAAGCGGATTCTAACGGTCAATGTCTGCCGACGGCTTTGCCGCTTTTTGTAGTTTATGCCGTTTGTATTCCTCGATCATGTGCTTCCTGCTTTTCAGTATCTGCCGGCGATACACCGCGCAGGTGGTGATGAAATAGAAGCCCGTTTGCAGCCACAGTGCCTGATACTCGAATGCCACTTCGTTGAGCGTGGCCCCCATGCTGTTGATGCGTACATATCCATTGATGCCGAATGTGGAAGGAAAGATATATGAGAAATATCTCCAAAAAGCAGGCATAGCAGTTCCCGGCCACGATATGCCTGAAAGAAACAGCAGGGGTACGGAAGTGAATACAAACAGCAGCATACAGGTTTCGCGATTGCGGATGGCTATGGAAGCCGTCATAGAAAAGAAAATGCAGGCGGCCAGATAGGGCAAGGTAAACAGAATCAGCACACCGGGAAGGGCAATCTGGTTGAGGCTGAATAGATGTGGAACCACACATAGTACATACACGGCCACCAAAGAATAAACCATGAAGTAGCTCAGCCCTTTTCCCATGACGATGCGCAGTGTACCGTTGTAGTGTCGGTTGATGGGCACCAGATCCTTAAAGCGGTTCTTCTCCCGTGCCGTGCCCACAGAAAGGCCTATACCCAGTAGTAGCGTTTGTTGTATGATTAATATCAATACGGCCGGAATCAGAAAAGCGGCAAAGCCGTTGGTCGGGTTGTAAAGAGCCACGTCTTCGTATTCCATCGGGTAAGTGGTAATTTCATCCTGACGGTTGGTGGTATTACTTGTACGCTCTATTTTAATATCGGCATTCATAGCCAATGACACGTTGGTGTTGGCCATCAGTAACGATTTGTAGTAAAGCAGTCCGCTCATGTCGCAGAAAAGGCCGACTTGCGTCTGCTTGCCGCTTACGATGTCATCGCTGAAGGTGGAAGGCATGTGGATGATGCCATATGCTTTTCGTTCTTTCAGCATCAGCTTGGCCTCTTCCATGTCGGCACAATAAGCCACGATGCTCACTTCGGGAGAGGCATCCACTTTCCGCAGATATTCTCGGCTCAACGAAGAGCGTGAATTGTCTACCACCACGGCAGGCACTTCCCGAACAGTCTCGTTGGTATAGATGAAAGCATATATCAGCGGATAGACCAACGGGACAAGCACAAAAAAGATGAGCACGCCCTGGTCGCGGAAGGTCGTGCGGAATTCTTGCCTCCATATATAGAACAAATCATGGATGCCTTGTGTCACTTTTTGTTTGAATGTCAGCTCTTTCATCAGGGAATGTATTTATAGTAAACCAGCGCATCTTTCAACCTGCGCGAGATGAGGAACGGAAGTGTCATGAAAATCAGCAATGCCACATAGTTGGTCCACGAATAAATCATGGGATAGCCGTTCAGGGCCTGATCCACATAAATCAGGAAGTAATGGCGTAAGGGGAAGAGATTGGCCAATGCCTGCAGCGTGGGGTGCATGCCCATGGCAGGGAATGACAGTCCGCACATGGAGAAAGAAAGCACTCCCCACAAAGAGGCGAAGCTGAGGCCTAAACGCAAGGTAGGCAAGGTGCCTATCATCAATATTCCCATGCTTTGCGATGCCAGTATCAGGCAGAGGGTGGCCAAAAGCATGGGGAAAATGCCGCTGTTACAGGGAAAGTGCAGGAAACCATACAGGTAGGCATTGTATAGCATACCCATCAGGAAGAATACGGCTGTATGCGGAAGCAATTTCCCGGCAAGGGATATCCAGATGGAATCATTGCCCATAGACAGCCATTCGCGGGCAGTACGGTCTTTTATTTCTATTCCGATGGAATAGACGGTCACCATAAATATAAGCAGCATCAATACGCCCGGTGCAAAGGTGTTGCACAGGTATACGGAGTAGTTCAGCCACGGGTTGTTGAGTGGATGTGTATCGATGACAATGGGTTGCAGGAAGCCCATGGCTTGGTCTTCGGTGGCTCCTTTGGCATACAGTGTGCTGCGGGCTGCGGCTCCCGATGCCAGTTCGCTCATCATCTTCATGTCCTTGAACAGCAGCGAGCCCGCCACGAGCAAGGTGTTGTTGGTGTAGAAAGATAGCTTAGGCTGTCGCTGTGCCTGCACCTCGGAAGAAGTTCCTTGGGGGATGTAGTAGAAACCGTAAATCTCTCCCCGTTGCATGGCGGTACGGGCTTCTCTGATACCGGGGTAATGAGCCACGACGGCAGTTTGTCCGAAAGCGTCGAGGTTGCGTGTCAGTCGGCGGGAAGTGCTGCTCATGTCTTGGTCTACCACACCCACAGGCATGTTCGTGGGTAATCCGGAGTCCAGCAACGTGGTAAAAAACAGGTAGCAGAACAGCGGCGCTATCACCATGCAGAACAGATATAGCGGACGGGAAACGAGGCGGCGGCATTCGCGCTTCATCACGTCGAGGAGGGAAATATATTTGGATTTACTGTTTACCATCGTGCCGTTACAATTTGACCATACGGGTTATATAGGAGAAGAAACTCATTTCTTCCATATTACAGACATTCCCGGGCGCAGTCCTTCTATCTTCTCCATCGGAGAGGCCTTCACTTCGAACGTTTTCAGGTCGAACTGTCCGGTGGTCTTGGTGGCTTTCCAGGCAGCATAGGTGCCGAGGTCTTTCATATAATATACTTTCAGACGGATGTTTTTGTCGAGGGCGGGAATAAAGGCCTCGAATTCCGCATCCATATTCAAGCCCGCCAACAAATCTTCGCGTACATTGAATGTTACCCACATGTTGTTCATCACGGCAATATTCATGATGGGAGCACCTGTACCTACGAGTTCGCCTACTTTTGGGAAGATTTCTGAAACCTCGCCGGCTGTCTGTGCTATCAAATAAGTCTCTCTGATATACGACTCTACTTCGGCCACGGCTCCTTTGGCACGCTCCACCAAGGCGGCGGCGGCAGCTTTGTCTTCGCGTTCCGCACCGTTCTTGGCCATGTCGTATTGTGCCTTGGCGGCTTTTTCGGTGGCTTTGGCGGCGTCGAGTTGGGCTGTCGCTTCATCCAGCTTCTGGGCTGTCATCACACCTTGTTCGTGCAGGTTTTTCACCCGTTTGTGCGATTTCTCGGCAATGGCAAGTCCGGCACGGGCTTTTTGCCATATCTCGTAGGCGGCTTGTATCTGTTCCTGCCGGGCACCTTTCAAAGCTTTTTCGTTCTGAGCTTGCGCGGCAGCTTCGGCGGCACGTGCTTGCTCCAATTTGGCTTGTACGTCCGGAGCTTCCAGGATAGCCAGCGTGTCGCCGGCTTGTACGCTTTGTCCTTCTTTGACGCGGAATTCCAAGATACGTCCCGGAACCTTGCTCGATACGCGATACTCCGTTACTTCTGCTTGTCCTTGTACGATTTCCGGCCCTTTGCGTAGCATAAAGAAACCAACGAGAGCTACTACGGCTATAATTCCTATCAGCGTGAGGAAAGCCAGCAGCATGTTACTGTTTTGCGATTTTGTATCCATCTTTTTATTTTAGCATTTAATTCCTTTTCAATTCTCCGGAAAAAGCAATCCGAAGCTCTGTTGCCGTTTTTGTTTGGCCTATGGCACATCCTGTAATCCCGTTTTTTCAGGGGTGCAATACGGCAAGTTGTCCCATAGCCTTCTTCAGGTAGACTTCCGTAAGCTTCACGTCTATTTGCGCGTCTATCTTATCCGATTGGGCCGACAGCCAGGCTGTATGAGCCTCAAGTACGTTGCTTGCAGGAATCACACCTTCTTCGAAGCCGAGGTTGGCATACCGCAGGTTTTCGTTGGCTTTCTCAAGGTTTTTCTCGGCCATAGCCAGCTTTTTGGCTGCTTCATCTACCTTGAAAGCAGATTGGTTGACTTGCAACTCTATTTTCTCTTTGGCTTCGTCCAATCGGTATCGGGCAATCCGTGCTTCGGATTTGGCTGCTTTTACTTTGTACAGGCCCTCCCCCCAATGCCAGATGGGGACGGAAACCATCACGCCTACATTCCACATGCCTTTGAATTTCTTTTCAAAACCGTTGAAGAAAGAGGGATTAGATACCATGTATCCTCCCATCAAAGCCATGGATGGCAGATGTTCGGCACGGGTCACATTTACTTTTTGCTGATAAATTCGAGTGGCAAGTTCCAGACTGCGCACTTCGGGACGGTTGGCATATACGTTGTCGATATCAATAACCTTGGCGGGCACGAAACCGGGGGCCAGGTCTTCCTTCTGTTCGTCTTCCAATATGACGGGGGTGTTGAGGTCGAGACCGCACAACTGACACAGTAGCATTTTAGAAAGGCTCAAGCCGTCGGTCACTTTAGTCAGTGTCATTTCTGCCTCGTTCACCTTGACTTTTACCGAAAGTCCGTCTGCTTTGGTGGCAACTCCTTGGGCGATCATCTTATCGACATCGCTATCCAGCTTCTGCAATAATTCCAGGTATCCTTCGGCCAGTTTCTTTTTGTGGGCAAGCGACACGACTTGCCAGTAAGCCTGATCGGTGCTTAGGATCACTTCTTGCATGCCGGTGTTATGTTGCTGTTGCGCCAGCTCCTCGGCATATCGGGTGATTTTATTATATGCACGTATCTTTCCTCCCATATAGAGTGGTTGGGTGAGGGTGAGTGCGCCTGCATACATGTTGCGGGTGTCTGTACGAAAAGCTTCTACGATTGAGCTGCCAACATGGTTGAGTGTGCCCTCCATGCCCTGGCCGAGCTGTCCTAACAAACCGCCCAATTGGGGGTTGGCTTGCGCTATGGCTTGTATGGCTTGTCCCAGTGGTCCGCTCAAGGTAGTGCCTATGCCGGACAATGCGCCTTTTTGTGTGTCATTTAGTATGGACAGTTCTTTTTGGCTGCGTATGTAGCTGCCTGTTGCCGAGATTTCGGGAAGATAGTTGGTGAATGCGGCCTTTTTTTGATAGTGGGCTGCCTTGACTTTCTCGCGGCTTATCTGTAATTCTTTGTTATTGGAAATGGCTAAAGCACGGCAACTATCCAAGCTGAGAGTTCTCTGTGAGAATGCTGGAATGGTCAGGCATATTAACCAGATGAAACATAATGACTTTTTCATTGGGATTATACATTGCGATGATGATAAAATTCTATTTCTTCAGGAAACAATAATTGCATAAACAACGGTGCAAAAATATTGGCTTTTAATGATACTGCAAAATAAATTAACCAGTTTTATCATTTGTCGGCTACATGTGCGGCAGTATGCTTCTCATGTCAGGCATATATTCGTTGCATATCAAAACCGTATCAGGTCCGTATTTGCTCCATATCTATACTTGAGCTCGGGGATAAGAAGCAGGTCGATGACTTCACCCAGCGGCTTGTGCTTTAAAGTCGAAGTGTGTTGGTTATCAGGTGTTTGTCGCCATCTTGTCAGACGCTTGTGTCTGACGGCTCAAACACTTGTGTCTGTCACGTCAAACACAAGTGTCTGTCGGCTTGAACACTTGCCTCTGTCACGACAAAGGCTTGCAGCTGTCAAAACAGGGGGAGGAGGGCGGGGCGGCGTAAAAGGTTCTCTTCTGCCTGACCGCTGTAAACCGGTGCATTCAGGAAATATCCGCCTGACAGGATGTTTAGCAAAAGGAACCGCTTGTCCCGCCCTTAAGTACCTATAAAGACGAAGTAAATACGGACTTGATACGAGCCTGATACGGAGTAAGTCCCGAATTACTCCAATGCGAATGATTGTGAACCGATGAGGGTGCCGTCTGCGAAAATATCTACCCGATAGGTGCCGGCATAGAGATACTCTTCCACATCCCAATAAACGGTGACGGCCTGTTCTTCTCCGTTGTATTCTATGTACTTTTTGATAGAATAGGTCAAGTTGCGATTCTCGTATGGGAAGGTATTGGATGCACTTTTGGTCAGCACGTCGTTGTCCGGTTTGGTGATGCGGATGTAGAGGGTGCGTTCTCCGGTTTCGGCGGTAATGTTCTTTACGATGCTGAAGTTTATTTTTAGTTTCACGACATCTTTAACTTTCTTGGCCACCTTACCGCGTTTATTGGTGGCTTGTACGGATATGTTGGTGGCATCCAGTTGGGCGGCAAGGGTCACGGTCTTGGTGAGATTCTTTTTCTCTTCTGACAAGTTGCTGATCTGTCGCGAAGCCGCATTGTATTTCTGGGTAACATCGGCTATGATCTCTTTTTGTTGGGCTGTAAGCCGATTCAAGGAGTCTATCTGGTTGATGTAGCCAATCATGACTTTGCGTAGGGAAGCCAATTCTTTTTTCAGGCGTCTGATTTCGGAGGCGTTGCTGCTTTTTACCGTGCGCAACTCTTCCAGGAGGCGTTGGGTCTTGAGCTGCTCCTGCTCCAAAAGAACAGAAAGGGAGTCGTTGGAAACACTCAGCTTCAGTTCGTCATACTGCTTGGCGAAGTCGGTGTATTGGTTCTCCAAGTCTTCTTTTTCCAATTGAAACTCCTGCGTCAACTCATAGTTGGTTTTCTTCTCGGAAATCAGCAATACGGTGACACCGATCAACAGCAGCACTAATATAGTTCCAACAATAATCAGGGATTTGTTCTTTGTCATTGATGTTTTGTTTAATTTTTGTTTCTGAGTATGTGTCATTTGCAATGGTGCGGAATGACTGCCTGATTTTTGCGGCAAAGATAGCTAAAAAACCAATTAAGAAATTGAAAAAAAAGTTTTTCCTTTTATTCGTGTCTGCTAAAACTTCTCTCCGTCTGATTTATTCCTCCTAAAGCCGATTATATGAAAGGTACACCACGCACTTCCAATCTCGAAACCTTTCAGGAAAAGAAAAACATTTACTTCTTAGAGTGCTCTTCTCCTCAACCTTACTCGCTATATGGATGTCCCCGGCTGGAAGTATAGGTGCAGCACGGTGGAGATATGTCTCCACCAAAACCAGCCTACTGGTATCTCTTATAAGAGGTATTTCTTGATAAGTACTTGGTATTGATTCTCAATAAAATAAAATCGTGATTAAGGCTGCTGAATGCAGATACTAAAGTGATAATCGGTAAGTTTTGTCGAAAGCCAATGGCTCCCTTTAAACCGGCTTAAAACGGGTATCTCCTCGCGGTGAGAAGACACGTGGCAGTCGGCTGTCTCAATTTAGGCACATTTCGTTCACTATCCTTTGTTTTCTCCTATCTTTTTGTTTCATTTGCAAGCAATCTTTCTATAATTATTGTGAAATGAAACGATTATATTTGTTCCTTTGGGGCATCTGCATGGTTTGTCTCTCTGCCGCGGCGCAAAACTACATGTTCAAATGCCTGGAAGTGAAAGACGGTCTCCCCAATAATCAGATCAACTCCATTTGCAAAGACTCGCAAGGCTTTCTGTGGTTCGGTACGGCTTCCGGGTTGGCGCGCTATGACGGTTATCGATTCCGGACGTTCCGCCATGACGATAGCCGGACAACTTCCATTCCCGACAATTTTGTGGAAAACATCGTGGAAGACAGTGAAGGCAGGCTTTGGATGCGGATAGGCGAAACGAATTATACCTTTTTTGACCCTGTGGCGGAGACCTTTGAGAACGATATGCGTGGCTATATGTGGAATATCGGTATAAACGGAGTCCCGCAGGAGGTAATGGTGGACAAGGAGAAAACTCTTTGGTTCTATGTGCCCGGAGTGGGATGCTACCGTTATCGTGCCGGTGAAAAAAAAGCCGAAGGGCTTCTTTTTACAACCAGAGGATTACCGCAAGGTAACATCACCGGCATGATAGATAGCAAAGAGGGTATCTTGCTGGCTTATAGTAACGGACGCATTGTTTGTATAGATAGCCGGCGCATGGCGCTGAAGTGGACGCTGACCGACATCACTGAGATGGTGGGAGAGGAATATGTAGAGACGTTCTCTTTATTCGTGGACAGAGATGAAGACCTTTGGATATATGGTGCTCCGGGCCTATGGGTCTATAATCTGAAAAGCAAGGAATGGAAAAAGAACCGTAGCGACCGGATAAGCAACCTTTCGCACAACATGATAAGGAGCATTACTCAAGACCGTAAAGGGCATATCTGGCTGGGAAAAGATCAGGAGGGGATAGACGTTCTGGACAAGAAAACGGGGAAAATCACATCGCTGATAAGCCATCCGGATAATGAACGTGGGCTGCCCCACAATACGATTATGGAACTATATGAAGATGCCGCCGGCATCATGTGGGTGGGTACCTATAAAAAAGGTGTGGCCTACTATGACGAAAGTATCTATAAATTTGCTTTAAGTCCGTTGGGCGACGTCAATGCCATAGAAGACGGCAGAGATGGCACTTTGTGGCTTGGAACGAACGATGGAGGGTTGGTGCATTGGAATCCGCAGAGCGGAGAGAAGAATACGTTTCTTCGCCGGGGAGAGAACTCGCTTACCGCAAACGTGGTAGTCAGTCTGTTGAAGGCAAAAGACGGCAGGTTGTGGATTGGTACTTTCTGGGGAGGATTGGATTGTTATGACGGTCATCGCTTCGTTCACTATCGCCATCAACCGGGCAATCCCAATTCTTTATCGAACAACAATGTATGGTCTTTGGCCGAGGACGAGGAAGGAAATATCTGGATAGGTACACTAAGTGGGGGAGTACAGCGACTGAATCCTAAAACCGGAGTCTTTACTAATTATAATGTGGCAACTTGCGGTCTTATTTCGGACTACATTGCTTCCATCTGCATGGGGCGTAACAATCGCCTGATCATAGGAACGGCTTCTTCGGGCATTTCCATCCTCGACTTGAATACCGGACGGGCAACTAATTATGTGGGGACGAAGTCGGGAAATGCACGCTTCTCCAATCAGAGTGTCAATCAGGTGTATGAGGACAGTCGCGGACTGATTTGGATTGCCACGCGCGACGGGTTGAATCTTTACGATCCCGTCAATGACGGTTTGCAGGTTATCTCTCTTCCACAAGAGATTTCCGGTCGTTTCATCTCCGGTATTGTGGAAGACAAGCACCGTAACATGTGGGTCACTACTGCCGACGGAGTGGTCAACATGGTCGTATTGCAGGACAAACGTTCGCAAGAATATGCTTTTCACTTTCATGTGTATAACGATAAGGATGGTTTGCAAGGCAGTGAGTTCAACCTGCGTTCCATCGAACGTTCGGATTCGGGTGAGATTGTGATGGGAGGACTGTATGGCATCAATATTTTTAATCCTGATGTCATAAAATACAATCGCACACAGCCCAAAGTGATATTTACTGATTTCCGTCTGTTCAATGAAGAGGTGGAAGTGGGGCGAGAGTATGGTGGACGTGTTGTGCTGGATAAATCTCTCAATCATATAGGCGAGTTGACGCTCGATTACCGGCAGAATGTCTTTACGGTTGTATTTGCATCAGACAATTATGTGTTGCCCGAGAAGACCCGCTACATTTATAAGCTGGAAGGCTTTGATAACGACTGGATGACCTCTGCTTCGGACATGCGGCGGGCCACCTATACCAATCTGGCTCCCGGTGCTTACGTGCTGAGGGTAAAGGCTGTCAACAGCGATGGTTTTGCAGGGACGGAAGAGGCCGTGCTGAAGATTGTGATTCTTCCCCCCTTCTGGCAGACCACGTGGGCATATATATTCTATGTGTTGCTGTTGGCGGGAATTATCTATCTTTCTATCCGTGCCGTAGAACGCAAGGAACGGAACAAGTTTAAAATCAGACAGATGGAACAGGATGCCCGGAAGATGGAAGAGGTGAACCAGATGAAGTTTCGTTTCTTTACGAACGTCAGTCATGAATTGCGCACACCGCTTACACTGATAATATCTCCGCTGGAAAGCATGATGAAAGAGGTGTCGGACGACAAACAATTGGGACGCTTGACGTTGATGCATCGCAATGCGCTTCGGCTGTTGAATCTCGTGAACCAATTGCTCGATTTTCGCAAGAGTGAAGTGGCGGGGCTGCATCTCACTTCTGCCGAAGGGGATATAGTGGCTTTCGTAAGGCATATTTGCGCATCTTTCCTGATGCTTTCTGAGAAGAAGAATATACATCTGACCTTTTATTCGGCTGTGGAGTCTTTGAACATGTTGTTTGATGAAGATAAAATGGGCAAGGTGGTGATGAACCTGCTTTCCAATGCCTTCAAGTTCACGCCCGAAGGAGGCCGGGTGGATGTTTCGATGGAAGTGTTGAAGGGTGAACCGGATAAATTACTGTTGAAAGTATCGGATACGGGAACCGGAATAAAGGATGAAGATAAAGAGCACATCTTCGAGCGCTTCTATCAGGTCGATCATCCTAATCCGAATCTTCAGTCTACGGGCAGTGGTATAGGCTTGAGCCTGGTGCACGATTTTGTGACACTGCATGAAGGTACGGTGCAGGTATTGGATAATGTGGGTGCCGGAAGCGTATTTCTTGTGACCATTCCTATCAAGCAGGTCGGTCGGGAAGGGGCTGTTTCTAAATCCGGCAGAAAGAAAGAGGCGGAGAAAGTCTTTGTTGAGTCGGAAATAGAGCAAGTCTTGGACGAAGAAAACGAAGTATTGTCCGATGATATGGACGATACGACCGATGGCGGAGACAAAGAACAGCCATTGGTGCTGGTTGTGGATGACAGCGATGACTTGGTGGCCTTCATGAAGGATAGTCTGAGCCTCTATTTCCGCATACAGACCGCTTCGAACGGAAGGGAGGCATGGCAGCTGATACCGGATTTGCAGCCGGATATCATTGTAAGTGACGTGATGATGCCCGAAATGGATGGCAACGAACTGTGCCGTTGGGTGAAAACCGACAAGCGCACCGAGAATATTCCGGTCATATTGCTCACTGCCAAGCAAGCGGTAGAAGATAAAGTGGAAAGCCTGACTATCGGGGCGGACGATTATGTGACGAAACCTTTCAATGTGGAGGTACTGATACTGCGCATGCGTAAACTGATTGACTTGTACGGTAAGCGCAGACAGCGTTTACGGATTGAACCTGAACCGAGCCGGATAGTTATCACCTCGTTGGACGAACAGTTGGTGGCGGATGCCATCAAGTATGTGGAAGCCAACATCGGCCGCAGCGACTTGTCTGTCGAAGAGTTGAGCCGTGAACTGGGGATGAGCAGGGTGCATCTTTATAAAAAGCTTTCGCAGATCACGGGCAAGACACCTATCGAGTTCATTCGCATCATCCGTCTGAAGAGAGCAGCGCAACTGCTTCGTGAAAGTCAGCGGAATGTATCGGAGATTGCCTATCAGCTCGGCTTTAATAATCCTAAATATTTCAGCAAGTACTTCAGGGACGAGTTCGGCGTTTTGCCCTCTGTCTATCAGGAGAGAGAGGGTAAATAACCGGAATTCGATATAAGGTTCCGGATATGGGTTTCATCCGTACAAGAAAGAGTTTTCATCAGCGGATAAAACCTCTCTTTGCCTTGTCTGAAACAGGAAGAGATTAGGAGGGGAGTTCTATCTTAGCGCTTGCGATGTATATCGCAGGCGCTAAGATATATATCGCAAGGCGCAAGATATACATCGCAAGCGCTAAGATAGAGTTTTCTCCCGTTGGCGGCGAATGTTTTCAGGCAGGTCTCATCATCTTTCGGACGGCATCTCGTTCACTTCTTTTCTTAATATCGGGTCAAATAACAACAGATACCCATTCCGGAAACATTTTATCTTTAAAGGCATCAAAAGATACCTTTTGTCTCAACATCCGGGAGGTGTGTTCCGGAAGAGGCTTCTTATCTTTGCACCGGAAGAAAAATCACTTTAAAGAACAGTAACGTATGAATTTGAAAAACACTTCAGTTTATTTGCTTGCCGCATGGATGCTTGCCGCATGTGCCGGAAGCGGACTTCAAAAGACGGAAAACGGCGTGATTATAGAAGTAAGCCGACAACGGCCTGCGGATGTGCGTAAGGTAAGGTTGGAGGTGATGGGCGAGAAGCTCATCCGCGTATCGGCCACTCCGGAGAAAGAGTTCTCGAAGGAACCAAGTCTCATACTGATTCCCCGGCAGCATAAAACAGCGTTTAAGGTGGAGGAGCAGGCGGATGAAGTCTGTGTGAAGACCTCCGAATTATGTGCCATCGTTTCAAAGAAAACCGGCGAAGTGCGTTTTACCGATGCTGCCGGAAACCTGATTCTGGCGGAAGACAGCAACGGAAGAACCTTTGCCCCGATCGAAGTGGAAGGTACCAAAGGATATACCGTTCGGCAAGTGTTCCGATCGGCGGGCAACGATGAGGCCTACTATGGCCTGGGGCAGCATCAGGCGGATGAGTTCAACTACAAGGGGAAAAATGAGGAGCTGTTTCAATACAACACCAAAGTTTCCGTTCCGTTTATTGTTTCCAATAAGAATTACGGTGTGCTTTGGGATAGTTATTCCCTTTGTCGTTTCGGCGACCCGCGCGAATACTCGCAGTTGGGCGGTGTATTCAAGCTGTATGACAAGGATGGCAAGGAAGGTGCCTTGACGGGTACATACGTTCCGGCCGATAGGCGCGTGGAGACCATCGTACGCCGTGAGGATTCTCTCTATTTCGAGCATCTGGATCGTGCCGCCCGTTTGAAGAAAGTGATAAACCTGCCGGACGGATTCCCGTTTATGGGAGCGGGCGTGACGTATGAAGGCGAGATAGAACCATCGGAAACCGGCTTGTTCCGCTTCATCCTCTATTATGCCGGCTATACCAAAGTATATATCAATAATGAGTTGGCAGTGCCCGAACGTTGGCGCACGGCCTGGAATCCCAACAGCTATAAGTTTGCGGTGAATCTGGAAGCAGGCAAGCGTGTTCCTTTAAAGATTGAGTGGAAACCCGACGGGCAAGTCTCTTACTGCGGATTGAGAGTGCTCAGCCCGGTGGCCGATGAAGAGCAGAACAAACTCTCCTGGTGGGGCGAAATGCAGAACGAGATAAACTATTACTTCGTATATGGCGACAATATGGACGAGGTGGTCAGCGGCTATCGTACACTGACCGGCAAGAGCCCGATTATGCCGAAGTGGGCAATGGGTTATTGGCAGAGTCGTGAAAAGTACAACACGAAGGAGGAGGTGCTCTCTACCTTGAAGGAATTCCGCAAACGTCGGATTCCCATCGACAACATCGTCATCGACTGGTTGCACTGGAAGCAGGATGCGTGGGGAAGCCATGAATTCGACCCTGAACGTTTTCCCGACCCCAAGGGGATGGTGCACTCTATCCATTCCATGAACGGCCGTGTAATGATTTCCGTGTGGCCCAAGTTCTATGTGACGACCGAGCATTATAAGGAATTCGACGAGAAAGGTTGGATGTATCGGCAGGCCGTAAAAGACAGTATCAGAGACTGGGTAGGTCCGGGTTATCTGGGTTCTTTCTACGATGCTTACGATGCCGATGCGCGTAAGCTCTTCTGGAAACAGATACAAGACCATTACTATCCTCTCGGAATCGATGCATGGTGGATGGATGCCAGCGAACCGAATGTGCGCGACTGCACGGATATTCAGTATCGTAAAGACCTTTCCGGCCCTACGGCTCTGGGTCCTTCGGCCAAGTTCTTCAACACGTATGCCTTGATGAATGCCGAAGCTATCTATGACGGCCAACGCGGCATCGAGCCGGACAAGCGTGTCTTTCTGCTGACTCGTTCGGGCTTTGCCGGGCTGCAACGCTACTCCACCGCCACTTGGAGCGGTGACATTGCCACCCGTTGGGAAGACATGAAGGCGCAAATATCTGCCGGACTGAACTTTGCCGTCAGTGGAATTCCTTACTGGACGATGGATATCGGTGGATTCTGCGTAGAGAATCGTTACGTGGCAGGCCAGCAGGAACTCAACCGGACGGGACGCGAGAATGCGGACTATAAAGAGTGGAGAGAATTGAATGCCCGTTGGTATCAGTTCGGTGCTTTCTGTCCTTTGTTCCGTGCGCATGGGCAGTACCCGTTTCGCGAAGTATGGAACATTGCTCCCGAAGGGCATCCATGCTATAATTCCATCGTTTATTATACCAAACTGCGCTATAACATGATGCCGTATATCTATTCATTGGCAGGCATGACCCATTTCAACGATTATACCATCATGCGCCCGTTGGTGATGGACTTCACGGCAGATGCAAGCGTCAACGATGTAGGCGACCAGTTCATGTTCGGACCGGCACTGATGGTTGCTCCGGTTTATGAATACGGTGCACGCATGCGTGAGATGTATTTCCCCGCCGGTTGCGGATGGTATGACTTCTACACCGGAACCTACGTGGAAGGTGGCCGGAAGCTGACAGTGGCTGCCCCTTATGAGCGCATACCGCTCTATGTACGTGCAGGAGCCATCATCCCCTTTGGTCCCGACATGCAATATAGCGACGAGAAGCAGGCAGAGGAAATCACGCTCTTTGTTTATGCAGGGCAAGACGGGGCATTTACCCTCTACGAAGACGAAGGGGTGAATTATAACTATGAGAAAGGAAAATATGCTGCCATCCCGTTTGTTTACAACGATGCAGAGGGAACTTTGACCATCGGCGATCGCACGGGCGAATATTCCGGTATGTTGGAAGAACGTATCTTCAATGTGGTGAAAGTGGGCAAAGATAAAGTGCAAGCCTTTGATTTGAAGGCGAAAGGTGCAGTGGTGAAATACAACGGAAAAGCACAGCGTGTGAAACTCTAATAACGTCTATTCGTGATGAAGAAACTATTGTTGCTTTTAATCGGACAGTCCGGAAGCATACGACTGACGGCTGCGGCCGATGGACTGAAACAAGGAGCGGCGGTTGTGAAAGTAAACTAACGTACTTCGGTCGGAGAAAAGTATTTGTTTCGGTGGTTTGTTTCATTATCTTTTCCTTGTTGAGAATTAATACCGTATGCTTGTCCGGAGGTATCCCCTGCAAGAGATACCTGTAGGCAGGCTTAGGTAGAGATATATCTCTATCGTGCTGGAAATATATCTCCACCGTGCTGCATCTATACTTCCAGCCGGGGCCATCTATATAACCGGTTGTGACAGGACGGTTACTTCTCTTTGAAGTAAATATTTTTCTTCCTCCTGCAAGACTTCGGGAATTGGAAGTGTGTGGTGTATTTTTCATGTGGCCTTTTCTTGCAGGTTTAATCTTTTTTACTATGTTTGCAGATGGTTACTTTAATAGCTATGGCCTATGCAGACATTATTTACCGGTGATCCGTCTACTACGGTGCAGTATTTTCCCCGTGTTTCCATCAAGATACATTGTTGCAGGTATTGGTGGTTGAAGAATTGGGAATACAGTACGCTTTCGTTTCCTTTCTGGCGGATTTACCGCAATACCGGAGTTGGCGGTGTCATCGAATATCGGGGCACGACCTATCGCATGGAAACGAATAAAGTCTATCTCATCGCTCCAAATACGGATTACAGCTCGCGCATAGAAGGGAATAGCATTCCCCGTCGGGGGAATTGCCTATGTGGAGGAAACCTCGGCGCCTTGGCGGAAAGTGAGCGGGAACAGTTGCTGGCAAATGGGGCCATCGGGCATTTGTTCGTTCATTTCTCGTTAGGATTTCCGTATGATAATGCGCTGACGGGTGTCTTTCCTATCGACCTGACGGAAAGTCTGGAAGCGAAAATCGACCATATGCAACGCTATCTCCTGAGCAGTGGGCAAATATCCACGTTCGGTATAGGGGCTTTTTTGAACGTTCAGGCACTTATCTGTGAGATACTTTTGGGCGTTGAGGGAAGCCAATGGAAGCCAAACACCGGCGATGTCCGCATTGCGCAAGCCATCAGTTATATTGAAGACCATTGCGAAGAGAATCTGTCCAACGAACTACTGGCGAGTAGGGCTTGCATGGCCACTAACTCCTTTTCTCGTCTGTTCAAGAATGAGACGGGAGTCACTTTACAGAAGTTTGTCAAGAAGAAAAGGATAGATTATGCTTGTATGCTCATCACTCATACCGGAATGAGTATCGAGGAGATAGCCGCCAAGACGGGCTTCTCCAACCGTTTCCATTTTACCCGCGTGTTTTGTGAAATCATGAAAGTGGCTCCGGGCAAGTATCGGGATTTGTTCTTATTTCCTCCTGCATAGAAACACTATCTGAAAGAGTCTGCCTCTCTGCAACTTGTTGTTCGTTTCCGCGTATATATAGGAAGAAAAAGACTCCTTTACGATTGCGAATGTTTGTTACAGATACAACATGAAACGTATCGGATATTTGTTAACTCCGAAGATTGTCGTATGTTTGCATCCGTGATTTTATGTTAAACTAATCTAATTTTACTATGGTTAAAGAGAGATTATCTAAAGTGCTCTCCATTTCCTTGTTTTGCTTAATGGGGGGGGTAATTCTTTGTCCTTCAATCAGTTATGCTGATGCGAATGAAGCGCTGGTTGTTCAGCAAACACGTACGGTGAAAGGACTTGTGAGTGATGAGCTCGGTCCGGTCGCCGGTGCAACGGTTATTGTAAAAGGTACGCAGAACGGAGTCATCACCAATGTGAACGGAGAATTTACGCTTTCGGGTGTTAAGGTGGGCGATGTCATCGAAGTGTCATACATCGGTTATGCCACTCTTAGCGTGAAATACAATGGCGAACAACGCTTGAGTTTGCAACTGAAAGAAGATTCGCAACAACTGGGTGAAGTGGTGGTGACTGCTTTGGGCATCAAGCGTGAAAAGAAAGCGTTGGGCTACTCCATGCAGGAGGTGAAAGGTACTGATATTTTGCAGGCCCGCGAAACCAATGTGGCCAACGCCCTTTCGGGAAAAGTATCCGGTTTGCAGATCATACGTTCGGGAAATGGCCCCGGCAGTTCTTCTAAAATCCAATTGCGCGGAAACAATTCATTGACAGGCCTTAACCAGCCACTTATCGTGGTAGACGGTATTCCGATGGAGAACTTCACCGGAGCGGCGAATAATGACTTTTGGAATCCTTCGGCGGATATGGGTAACGGTATTTCGGACATCAGTTCCGATGACATTGCTTCCATGTCGGTGCTGAAAGGTGCTTCGGCTGCCGCTCTTTATGGTTCGCGTGCGGGTAACGGCGTTATCCTTATCACTACCAAGTCCGGACGCAAGACCGAAGGATTGGGTGTCACGATTTCGGGAACCGTATCGGCCGAAACCATTTTCATGTCGCCCAAGATGCAGAATTCATTCGGGCAAGGTTCTAACGGTACGTTCGACAAAGACGCCGGCTCCAGTTGGGGACCGAAAATCGAAGGACAGGAGTACACAAACTGGAACGATCAGAAGGTGCGTATGAGTTCGTTCGACAACGTGGGCAACTATTTTAATACCGGTATCAATCTGACGGAGACGTTCTCGTTTACACAGCAATATAACAAGACGTCAATCTATACGTCGCTCACCCGTATGGATGACAGTAGCAAGATTCCGAGTTCCAAACTGAAACGTACCGGCTTGACGGCACGTGCCACATCTACTTTCGGAAAAGATGATCGCTGGACGTTTGATACCAAGATACAGTACATCAATGCCGAGGCTCAAAATCGTCCCATCAGCGGTAAGAACAATTCCAATAACTTCTTGGCCATGTATTTGTTACCTCGCTCGATGGATATTCGCGATTTCTCGGCAGGCACGCGTTCGGACAACAAAATGTTGTGGTACGGCAGTAGCCAGCAAATCAATCCTTATTGGATGGAAACGCACAAGCTGAACCGTGATGTACGCGATCGTTTCTTGTTGAGCGGCTCGTTGAAATATCGCTTCACCTCATGGCTGGACGCCGAGTTGAGAGCCGGTTCGGACATGTACTTCACAGAGTATGAGAACAAGACATATTCAGGAAGTTCATTGAAAAACACTTACTCTATCAAACAGGAACGTTTCTATGAGAACAATTACAGTTTCCTGCTTAGTGCCCGCAAGGATAATCTGTTCGGGAAGTGGGGTGGAAGCGCTACGTTCGGAGGTAACTTGATGATGCGCCACCATCGCGCCATTTCAACAAGCCCGGGTGAACTGAAAGTGCCCGATTTGTTCACAGTAAATAATGCAACGAAGTCGGTTAGTGTAGGCGAAGAATTCAGCCGTAAGAAAATCAACTCTCTTTATGGTACAGCTCAAATCAACTACAATGGTTTCTTGTTTATAGACGGAACATTCCGTAACGATTGGTCTTCTACCTTGTCGAAAGAGAATCGTTCGTTCTTCTATCCTTCAATATCCGCATCATGGGTAATCTCGGAAATGCTTGAGAAAATGGACAAGCCGTTGCCCGAATGGTTTACCTATGCAAAACTGAGAGGTTCGTATGCAGAAGTGGGTAACTCTCTTGAACCTTATCAGCTTTACAATACTTACTCCATCGGTCAGGCACCAGATAATACAACGACTGTATCTCAGGATAAGGTTTTGTATAACAGCAATGTACGCTCGGAGTTAATCAAGTCGTGGGAATTCGGAGCAGAGATACGTTTCTTCAACAATCGTTTGGGATTCGATTTCTCATGGTATAAATCGAATGCTACCCGCCAGTTGATTAATTTGCCGATGGATAACCTTTCCGGTTATGAAAAACGTAAGGTGAATGCCGGAAATATCGAGAACAAGGGCTTTGAGTTGATGGTAAACGCTCGTCCGATAGAGTTGAAGAACGGTTTCAGCTGGGATTTGATGGTGAACTTCTCTGCCAATAAAAACCGTATCATCGAACTCTATAAGACAGCCGATGAGGAAGTCACTCTTTATCCCTTGGGTGGTTACGACAACTTGCAGGTATATGCCACTGCCGGAGGCAACTACGGAGAAATCTGGGGAACCGTGCTGAAGCGTGTCACTGATGAGAAATCGCCTTACTACGGTAAGCTGATCACTCAAAACGGATTGCCTACGGCAACCACCGAGAAACAAAAAATTGGAGATCAGCAACCGGACGCTTTATTAGGTATCAGTTCCACCTTTAATTATAAGGGATGGTCGTTGAACTTCCTGATCGATTCTCGTTTCGGTGGCGATATCTTCTCGGGTACTCACCAAACGATGCAGGCGGCAGGTACGTCCAACAAGACCGTGGTCAACGGCGAGCGTCCCCAAATGGTGGTGGATGGTGTATTCGTAAACGAAAAGGGAGAATATGAGAAAAACACCACTGAAATCTCTACACAACAATATTGGAATGCTGTGGCAGGAGGAAACCTCGGTGTGGGCGAAATCAATATTTATAGCGCTACCAATATCCGTTTGCGTAATTTAGGATTGTCTTATACTTTCAGCAAGCAACAATTAAAGAGAACTCCTTTCACACAATTAAAATTGGGCGTTTCTTGCAACAACGTATGGATGTTGAAGAGCCACATGAACGGTATAGACCCCGAATCTATCTATGCTACAAGCACCAATGCCACAGGATTTGAGTATGGTAGCTCGCCTACTTCACGCACTTATCTGTTTAATGTTACTTTCGGATTCTAAACTAAATACATTTGCGAATATGAAAAACTATAAATATCCATTATATGCGCTTCCCGTCGGACTGTTTGCGTTGGCCTCATGTTCCGACTTTGAAGAAGTAAACACCAACCCAACAGCAGCTAATATCGAACAGGTTCGTATTGAGTATGCCATCAATAAGTCTATTACCGGAACTCAGCAGAATCCAGAAGTGGCGGAGCGTTGCTTTGTGCTGAACTGGCAGACGGCGGCACGCCAAGTCGACCCGAATACAAACGGAGGTCTTCCGGTTGGCGAATACAACGACGACTGGATTAGCAATTATTATTCACACTATGCAAGTTGGATGTCGCCTATTGTACTTGCTATCAACTTGGCCGAAGAAAAGATGAAAGGTGAACTGAATTCACACGAAGCCCAAGTGATACCCAATATGAAAGAAGTGGCCCGTATCTGGCGGGTATATCTGATGAGCGAGTTTACCGACAGCTTCGGAGCCATGCCCATTGAGGCTTTCGCAGGAAAAAACCCGAAGTTTAATTCTTGCAAAGAAGTCTATTACTTTATGCTGGATGAACTGAAAGATGCTGCAAGTAAGATTAAGACTGATGTAAAAGCCGATGACAAGGAAAAAGAGTGCGACCGCGCTTATAAATTCGACTTCGGCAAGTGGGTGAAGTATGCCAACTCCATGCGTATGCGCTTGGCAATGCGCCTTTCCGAAGTAGATGCCGCCAAAGCCAAAGCTGAATTTGAGGATGCGGCTAAAGGTGCTTACATCTCCGAGAGTGGTGATAACTTCACGGTTAAGGAACAACCGGGATGGGATGATCTGACAGGTGTCATGACGCGCGAATGGGACTACTTCCCACTTTCGGCCACGATGAATAACCTGCTCGTCGGTCTGGGAGGTATCACATCAGACGAACAGCTTGCCGGTAAGAATGATTTGCTGGCTCGTATCAAGCCGGCCGATTACATGGGTGTGCAGTACACCAACCATTATGCTTTGACAACGAACGATCCGGCTAAGGGATTTTGGTTCGATGGCTTGCATAAGGTAATTGATCCGCGTGCTTATAAACTCTTCTCTATTCCCGGCAATTTTGATGATGCCAACTATTGTAAGTATCCTTCATGGAACTCGAACCACAAAGTAGTGAAACGTAAACTGCTGAAGGATAAAGACGATGCTGACGGATTGGTGGAATTGGATGCCACGTTTACGTGGAATACTGCCGCTTGCGGTGAGTGGGGCGATAAAGGCTCATTGAACAAGATGTATTATTGGCCTTGGGCTATCCCGCATTTGGTCTTGAAATATCGTAAGAGTGAAAATTCCCGTATCTTCTTTGCCTCTTGGGAGTCTTACTTCCTGCTGGCCGAAGCGGCTCTGAAAGGCTGGAGCGTTCCTATGGGCGCCAAGGCTGCTTATGAGCAGGGTGTACGCGAGAGCTTCGCATATCATGGTGTGGGTGGCTTTGCCGACGCTTATTTGGCATCGGAGGACTATAATAATGTAGGAACTTCCGTAAAATGGGAACACGTGGCCGAACCGGCAGCGACCAAAACCATGAAGATGGTGAATGGATATACCAAAGCAGAATCGACCTATACCTTTACCTATCCTGTGGCTTCGGAAACGCTGTATGGCAAGGCATTGAACGACCATCTGACAAAGATTATCACGCAGAAATACATTGCACAAATGCCATGGTTACCCTTGGAAGCATGGAACGATCAGCGCAGATTGGGTTTGCCTTTCTTTGAGACTCCGGCTGTAGAACAGGCCATTCGTACGATGCCCAGTCTCAATGCCTCCAACTACATGAAGCAGACGACGAAGTTCTTCCCGCAACGCTTGAAATTCCCGTCGGGTTTGGAAAACAGCAGTCCCGAAGGTTACAAACAGGCCGTGCAATTGCTTGGAGGACTTGACGATGTGTTCACTCCGCTATGGTGGGCTAAAAAGTAAGAAGACTGAAGTGTCCCCCGGAAAGTTGGACGTTAAATAAACGCTAATTATTTAAATCTCTATAGTAGTGAGCTCGGTATTGTACCGGGCTCATTCTGAAATGCACCCCAAAAGTTGGACATAATACTTTTGGGGTGCACTTCATGGAGATGGAGGAGACGGAAAAGCAGCACACCTTATGCGCCGTAACATGAGGGCGGAGCGAGGCTAAGGTGTGGGCTTATGAGCGGTAAAGTGTGGGCTTACGGACGATGAAGTGTGAGCTTACAGGCGGTGAAGTGTGGAAGTGACTATCTGTGATTTGTAAAGCAGATGTGCGGCGGTATCAGAAAAAAACAGTACGTTTGTATATCCTTTAAAAATATGTAGTAAAAAGAATCTGTTATGAAAAAACTTCTTCTCTCCTCATTGGTTACAGTGGCTTTCTGCTGTTCGTATCCTTTGTATGTGTTCTCATCGGTTCCGACCGATAGTTACAACCATATGCTCTACTACACGGCTCCCGCTTCCATTTGGGAAGAAACGCTTCCGCTGGGCAACGGCAGGCTCGGCATGATGCCGGACGGCGGGGTGCGGCGCGAGCGTATTGTGTTGAACGAGATTTCCCTTTGGAACGGTTCGGAGGCCGACTACGGCAACCCCGATGCGGCAAAGAGCCTGCCTGCCATTCGCCGGTTGTTGTTCGAGGGGAAAAATCGCGAGGCGCAGGAACTGATGTACAGCAGCTTTGTTCCCAAGAAAGGAGAGGCGGACAAAAGATATGGAACTTACCAGATATTGGCTAACCTCGACTTGGAGTTCGATTACCCTTTGCTGAACGCCAAGGCGGAAGGGAAAGTTGCCGTTACGGCACAATCCGATGTCCGTCCGGTGGACTATCGCCGGGGGCTGAATCTGCGTGATGCCTTGGCTTATACAGCTTTTACGCTGAACGATGTAGCTTATCGGCGCGAATATTTTATTTCTCGCGACAAGGATGTCATGCTGATACACCTGACGGCTGGACGTAAAGAGGCTTTGAATTTCTCCGCCCGTTTGAGTCGTCCGGAACGTGCCGCTGTCACCATCGAAGGGAATACGCTCCTGATGAATGGGATGCTCGACAGCGGTCTGCCCGGCAAGGATGGAATGAAATTCCGTGTTGCCATGCGGCTTGTCTCGAAAGGAGGCGAACAGGCAATCGACCCCGAACGGGGAATAGCTTTGAAGAACGGGCAGGAGGCTTGGCTGGTGATTTCGGCAACCACCTCTTATGAAGCGGCAGGTACCGACTTTCCCGGAGAACGCTATGCCTCGGTCTGCGACAGGCTGCTGGATGGAGTAGCGCCTTCCGGCTCTTCATTCTCCAAACTGAACGCGAAACTGGAACGGACGATGAAAAAAGAAACGGCTCATCGCTCGCTTTACGACCGTGTTTCGCTTACCTTGCCCGCCACGGAAGACGATGCGCTTCCCACCAATGAGCGTATCCTCCGTTTTGAGCAGAAAGAATCTCCCGGACTGGCCGCTTTGTATTATAACTACGGACGCTATCTGCTCATCGGCAGTACCCGTCCCGGCAGCCTGCCCCCCAACTTGCAAGGGCTTTGGGCAAACACGTTGCAGACTCCATGGAACGGCGACTATCATACCAACATCAATATCCAGATGAATCACTGGCCGTTGGAGCAGGCAGGTCTTTCCGAACTCTATGGCCCGCTCACCACTTTGGTGGAGCGTCTCTTGCCTTCGGGTAAAAAGACAGCCGTCACTTTCTACGGAGACAAGGCCGAAGGCTGGGTACTCCACATGATGACAAACGTCTGGAACTATACAGCTCCCGGCGAGCATCCGTCTTGGGGGGCAACCAACACCGGAGGGGCATGGCTTTGCGCCCATCTGTGGGAACACTATCTTTATACGCAGGATAAGGAATACTTGCAACGCATTTATCCGATTCAGAAAGGCGCTGCCGACTTCTTCCGTTCCACGATGGTGCGTGAGCCGGGGAACGGATGGCTGGTCACCGCTCCCACCTCTTCGCCCGAGAATAGCTTCTACATGCCCGGAGACAGTCTGACGCCCGTCAGCATCTGCATGGGGCCTACAATGGACGTGCAACTGCTGACAGAGCTCTACTATAACGTTATTGTTGCTGCCCTTACGCTGAACCGTGATGCGGACTACGTGAAGAAGCTGGAAGCCGACCTGAAAGAGTTTCCGCCTATGATTATCAGCAAGGACGGATACCTGCAAGAGTGGCTGGAAGATTATAGGGAAGCTGAGGTACATCATCGACACGTTTCCCATCTATACGGTCTGCATCCCGGAAACCTCATCTCTCCGGCCAGGTCACCCAAGCTGGCCGATGCATGCCGTGTCACATTGAATCGCCGTGGCGATGGAGGTACGGGATGGAGCCGTGCGTGGAAGATTAACTTCTGGGCTCGTCTGGGCGATGGCAACCGTGCGTGGAAGCTTTTCAAGAGCCTGTTGCAACCGGCAGTAAACGCCAAGACAGGACGGCATGGCAGTGGCACTTTCCCCAATCTCTTCTGCTCGCACCAGCCTTTCCAAATAGATGGGAACTTTGGTGGTGCTGCCGGAATCGGTGAGATGCTTTTGCAGAGCCATGAGGGTTTCATCAATCTATTGCCCGCTTTGCCCGATGGCTGGGATGCCGGGAGCTTCCGTGGCATGCGAGTGCGCGGTGGTGCTGCCGTCGACCTCGACTGGAAGGATGGCCGTGCAACGAAAGCCGCCATTACGGCTCTTGCTCCGGGCAGGTTCATCGTGAAGATGCCTGCGGGAGTAAGTCTTGCAAAGGTGTCGAAGAATGGAGCGGAACTTGATTTCAAGGACGACTCCTTTGCATTGGATTTGAGAGCAGGAGAATCCCTTAAAGTCACATTCTTCTAATCCACGGGTCATGGGGTCGGTCACACTTGCCTTGAAGCGTCCTTTCATCTGGTTGCGGCGGTTTCGTCATCGTTGCGGCTACGGGGTGCATTCTCCTTTTGCTTTTGATCTGATCACGCAGGTCATTTATGAGAAGGCACCTTATTATAAGTATAAGGATTTAGCGGAGGAAGAAGAAAAACTGGCGCCGGAGAAAGGCGTATGTTGGGAATATGAGTCGAGAAAGGTGAAACGGCTGCTGTTCCGGTTGGTGAATTACGCCCGGCCCGACACGCTTGTAGACTTTGGAACGCTTTCTGCCTCTTCGCTCTATCTGAAGGCCGGAAAAGAAGGTGCGGACTATCTCTCCGCTTCCTCGCTGTCCGAGCTTTTTCTGGAGGCCGGCGTTGCTGTCGATTTTCTTTATTTACACGATTATCGTCGTGCAGAACTCATGGAAGAAGCATTCGGCATTTGCGCCTCCTGTGCAACGGAGAAATCTCTTTTTGTGATTGAAGGCATTCGATACACCCCGCAGATGCGTGTCCTCTGGAAGCAGATCCAAGAAGATGAACGGGTGGGCGTCACTTTCGACCTTTATGATTTGGGCATCGTTTTCTTTGACAAGACAAAGATAAAGCAAGACTATATTGTCAATTTTTAATTATTATCAGAGGCAGGTTGCACAGACTTCTCCATGACTTATCGTCCGTGTGGCTTACGCTTCTTGCTAAAAATCTATTTTTTATGAAAAAGAGTTTTATTTATACCAAAACCGGAGATAAAGGGACTACTTCCCTTGTAGGCGGAACTCGCGTGCCTAAAACGCATATCCGGCTCGAAGCGTATGGAACGGTGGATGAATTGAATTCCAATCTGGGAGTTCTTGCTACATTCCTCTCGGATAAGCAAGATAGGATGTTCATGCTGCAAGTGCAGGACAAGCTTTTTGCCGTAGGCTCTCATTTGGCTACCGATCGTGAGCAAACCGAACTTAAAACGGCCAGTGTCGTTCATTGGGAAGATGTGGAGGTTATGGAACGTGAGATTGACCGTTTGGACAATCTGCTTCCATCTTTGTCGGCTTTTATCCTTCCCGGAGGAAGCCGGGGGAGTGCGGTGTGCCATGTTTGTCGTACTGTGTGCCGTCGTGCCGAACGCCGGATTCTGGCTTTGGCCGAACAGGTTGAAATCTCTTCGGAACTAATGGCTTATGTAAATCGTTTGTCTGATTATTTGTTCGTTTTGTCTCGCAAGATGAATCAAGATGAGAAAAAAGAAGAAATATTTTGGAATAATCGTTGCAAGTGAAAGATTTTATTATACTTTTGCCGAAAATTAGAAGTAGGATTTATATTCACCGCTTAAGACTTAGAAACCATGTATTGGACATTGGAATTAGCATCCAAATTGGAAGATGCTCCTTGGCCGGCAACCAAGGACGAATTGATAGACTATGCCATGCGTTCAGGTGCTCCGCTTGAAGTAATTGAGAATTTGCAGGAAATGGAGGATGAGGGCGAAATCTATGAAAGTATAGAAGATATTTGGCCTGATTATCCAAGTAAAGAAGACTTCTTTTTCAACGAGGAAGAATATTGATAAGCCTTGAAATGACAGGCTTACTGCCTGCAGGCGGTGAAGTTCTGAAAAAAACAAAGGAAAGGTAGTTCTACGACTGTTATGTTATGGTTAAAGAACTGCTTTTTTTATTTAATCCCCATTCATTCATTATGATAAATATCCCGGAAGGAACAATACGCCGGTTACCGGAATTGAAAGAGAGGTGTCTGCCCGAAACATATAGAGCGGAAATTGGTGAACTGATGACAGAAATCTACGGTTACAAGCAATTTCGCGAACTTGAAATCTATAATGATTTATTCAAGGGAAAAGGCAAATTCTGCATCTCTCAAGGGCAGTTGATCGAGAGTGTTGTCCTTGAAGCAGAAAAGGCTCAACGGGCAGAACCGCAAGTAGACAATATCTTGCTGACGGCTCCTACCGGTTCGGGTAAATCGTTGTTATTTCAACTTCCTGCCATTTATCTGGGAAGAAAGTATAAGCTGCTGACTATTGTAATATCTCCCTTGAAAGCTTTGATTGTAGACCAGACAGAGAATCTGGTGGATTTGGGCTATACCCGTGTGGCGTATGCCTCTTCCGACCTTTCTCCTGAACAGAAAGCCGAAGTCTACCGTCGGGTACGCGAAGGAGAGATTGATTTGTTCTATCTTTCACCGGAATTGCTCCTTTCTTACGATATCAGGCACTTTGTCGGTGAACGTCGCATCGGTCTGGTGGTAATTGATGAAGCGCATACGGTAACTACGTGGGGAAAAGAATTCCGGGTGGATTATTGGTTCTTGGGTCGTTATCTGAAAACCTTGAAGCAGAGTTTGGGGTATGACTTCCCATTGTTTGCACTTACGGCTACGGCCGTGTGGAATCCGAAAGGAGGCAATGACATGGTGTTCGATACCATCCGCTCTTTGCAAATGGAACCATGTGTGCTGCATGTCGGTACGGTGAGGCGGAAAAACATCGGTTTTGATATCCGGCAGATGCAGATAGAAGAGGGCGAGACGTACGATAAAGCCAAGCAACGTGTGGTTTCTGCCCGTATAGACAGCTTTCTGGATACCCATAAGACCTTGCTCTATTATCCTTTTGCCGGTGGGATAGACATGCGCCTGAAAACGTGGGTGAAACCTGCCGACCGGCATCTTGTGGCTTCTTATTACGGCAAAAAGGATAAGGAACAGAAAGCCGCCATCGTGCAGGAGTTCAAAGAAGGGAGCAAGAAGCTGATTGTTGCCACCAAAGCATTCGGCATGGGGGTGGATATCAGCGACATCGACCGCATCTATCATGTGGCTCCATCCGGTACGTTTGTCGATTATATTCAGGAAATAGGCCGCGCGGCACGCGATGCGAATATTCAAGGTGTCTCTGCCACAGATTATCACGAGCGCGATTTCTATTACATGAAGCGTCTGCATCAGACCGATAGCATCGCTCACGAACAGTTGGCGCTCATCTTGCGGAAACTGATGGAGGTGCATCGGATGAAGGGAGAAAAGCGCGAGATGCTGGTGTCTCTTTCGGACTTCGAGTTTGTGGTGAAATTGCCGCGTATGAAAAACAAGCTGGAGTATGAGGCAGAGTTAGGGCAACTCATTAAGACGGCTTTGTTGTGGTTGGAAGAAGATATGGAGCTGCGTTATGGTACCCCCCTTTTGGAAGTCTCGCCCAAGAACCTCTTGACCGAGGGCTATGTGCAGGACAAAACAGGCGATGCCTTTGTTCGTGAGTTCGGTGCTTATATGACTGCTGTCGAAGGCGGAGAAGGAGTTTATAAAGCACGCTTGGAGGAGATTTGGGAAGCACGTTTTCCCGAGTTGGGATATAAGGAATTCAAGCAGAAACTCAACAACGGAACCTTGTTGGAGGGCGCACGTGCTGTGTCGGTGGGCAAGCATGAAGTGCTGTTGAAGGAAGATGCGGTTGTCATCGGTCGGCGTATGGAAGCTTTGTTCAGGGATTTGACATCCATGATGAAGATGGCTCTGATTAAGTCGAAAGGCAAGTTTGATGAAGAAGAGTTGCGTGCTGTCTTTGCCGGACATGATATGGATGTGCGTTCCGCCAAGCGTTTCATCGGTTCGCTATTGGAGAGCCGCACGGAAGAGGGACGCAGTGTGAGCTATATCAGCAGTGCGAAGAAGAAAGATTCCAATGAACTTTCTTTTACTGTGACAAGGGGATTCGATCTGCTTTTATCCCGTTATCAGAAACTATGTGCTCAGCGCATAGTGGGCAATAAGGGCGACCGTCTGCTGTTCTATTGCACTCCATTCTCTGACTTGAATATGCTTCTCAATCTGCTTTCCATGCTCGACTGTCTCTCGTTCAGTGTCGAAGGTGGCGGTACTCCTTGTGTCTTTATACGTTTTAATGATTCCGACAGATTGAACCGGCTTGCATCCGGCGAGGAATATCGCAATTTCATCTTGGATGCCAACGAACAGATTTTTCAGGAGCAGATTGAATTGTTCACCTTCTTCTTCGGGACAAACGGACTGACGGACGAACAACGTTGGAACTTCGTGGAAGATTATTTCACGGGAATGGGGGTGGAAGAGTTGAAAAGGCGGTTTGCTGTTTTTTGAAAGGCCAATCTTTCGTCTCCATTGGCCAGAAAGATGATGCCGCAATATTGGAAACCATGTTTCTTCAGGATGTGCTGCAAGATATGATTGTCCCGATGAGTGTCGGCGCGCAGGTTGGGGATTTGCTTGTAGCACCACTGCAGGCAGGCGTGTGCCACGCCTTTGCCGGTTTCTGTGCTTGCCAGTCGATGAATCACTCCATAAGGCGAAATGTCATCCGCCCATTGGCCTTCGTAAATATGTGTATAAGTGGGGTCGTTGCCTTGGATAAAGGCAAAAGTTCCGATAATCTCTCCGGCTTCGTCGATGCACACGTAGCTGTTTCCCTTTTCAATGTCAGCTAAGACTATCTCTTTGGAAGGATAGTTGCCTGTCCATTGCCGCATGTTTCCGCTATTCCGCATGATGCGTTTGGCTTGCTCGAAGATGTCCATCAGGACTTCTGCTTCTGTGACCTTTGTTCTTCTGACTTCTATCATAGGGACCGGCTGACGCATTTCTTTAGAAAGGAGCGGAAAGAGTGGGATTCAAACCCACGGAACAGCATAAGCCGTTCGCCGGATTTCGAGTCCGGTCCATTCGATCACTCTGGCATCTTTCCTTGCATTGCGATGCAAATGTAATGTATTTTACGATTCGTTGTTCTTTTCGCTTCGCTTTTTTTGCATGTAGGGCATGTTTTCCGGCTTATTCCCCATAAAGCCGATTATATGAAAGACCGATGTCATTTGAGCCATACTTCTTCTCTGTTTCCGAGGTTTATGGAAGGACAGTATAAATAAAAAAAACGTGTCTTTTTTCTCTGTTTGAAAGTTTTTTGTATATATTTGTCTCGTAAATTAAATTAGATTGATTATGAAAAAAAGTCTTTGTTTCTTCTTGATAGTTGTATGTTGCATGCTTGTGTCCATGCCTGCTCATGCCCAATTGAAGTGGGGCGTCAAAGGTGGTGTAAATCTTTCGGAGATTGATTGGAAAGGCGGATATGCCGGAAATAAGGAACATTCCACCGGTTTCTTTATCGGGCCGATGGCAGAGCTCACCATTCCTATTATAGGATTAGGCATTGATGGAGCTTTGATGTATTCGCAAAGAGGAAATAAGTACGATGTTTCGGCGGGCACCTTTTCCGGCTCGATTGATGAAAGGCAGCAGGGCATCGAGATTCCCGTCAACCTGAAGTACACAATCGGTTTGGGCAGTTTGCTGGGCATATATATTGCGGCCGGTCCCGATTTCTTCTTCAATTTTAAGGACATAGACCTGAAGGCTTTAGGAAGTGGTGTGAATACCGACGGGGCGGTCGACACCAAAAAGACGCAGGTAGGCCTGAATGTGGGGGTGGGCGTCAAAATCCTGAAACATTTGCAGGTAGGCGTCAACTATCAGATTCCGATGGGCAATACCTTCTCTGTCGGCGATGCCGCAGGCGCGATATGGGAAAAAGTTTTGGGCAAGAACGCCAAAACAAAGACGTGGCAGATATCCGCCGCTTATATCTTTTAAAGCGGCTGTCAAAGGGATGTCCGGTTGGACGAGGGTGTGGCAGGCATGCCCTCGTCTTTTTTATAATCTTCTCAAACCTGCATCATATTAGGTTAGGTATTTAATGGCAAATTCTTCATTAATTTGAACTTGAAAAAAATATTGCTCCGTCAACCTCTTCTGAAAGGCCTGCTTTCGGTTTCAGTAAAGCTATAAGCCTCGTTGACTCCTCTACTAACCTTTTGCTTCTCAAAGAGTTCTTTTTGCGCTATGGGAAAATGGCTGCAAACGCTTTCCTATAGCCAATTGCACGCCCTTTTATTTATAAAAATATACTTTTTGATGCAATCTTTTAATTTAGTTATAAAAAAACAGCTTTTTTATTTGTTTGTTTATGGAAAAACACTTATGTTTGCGGCATAATTTATTCCGTTATCTGCGAAGTGGCGGTGTTTGATTGTATATTAAGAAAATGAGGGTTAGCGAACCCCGATAGTGATTTTGTTGACTGTTTTTGTTTTTTTTATAAATTAAATTTATTCTATTATGAACAAGAAGTATCTAAGTGTAATCTTGTTTGGAGCCTTAATGACGGCTTCTACAGGTGTGTTCACATCTTGCAAAGACTATGACGATGACATCAAGAACTTGCAGGAACAGATGGACAAAAAAGCTTCGCTAGAACAATTAAAAGCACAGGTGGCTACTTTAACGGCTTCACTAACTGAAGCAAAGAGTGAAGCTACAGCCGCCAAAACTGCTGCCGAGGCTGCTAAAGCCGATGCTAAAAAGGCTTTGGAGGCTGCTACGGCAAGTACAGGTGGAGTTACGGCCGCAGAATTGGCTGCTTTGAAAGGCGCTTACGAAAAAGCGGACAAAGCTTTGCAGGAACAAATCGACAAGTTGGCTACTTTGGAAAAACTTTCTCAAGAGATTGCCGCTTTGAAGACCGAAATGGAGGGCAAGTATGTTAAGACGGCTGATTTGGCTGCTAAAGTAGATGCCCTTACTGCTAAATTGATGAGTGTGCTCGGACATCGTCTGTCTACGTTGGCTGTAATTCCTACTTCACACATCAACGGTATTGCCGCTATCACGCTGACTACGTTGCAGTACACTCCGCAGAGATATCAGGCTCTTCCGGATCACACTCTTCCTCACGGAGTCCGTCCCGTACTGGACCACGTAGCCGTAGGTGGAGCAACTCCTCTCTACATTTCTACTGACCGCAACGAAGCTTATTTCCATGTAAGCCCCAACGTTGGTGTTCGTACGCAAGATGTTGAGTTGCCTTCTTTCGATTGCATCAAATCTGAAAACATCGTGACCAAGGCTACGGCTGTTACTGAAAACAATCCGGTTAAGCCCGTAGAGTATTCTATCGACAAGAACGTGATGACTGTGAAGTTTAAGAAAACAGTTGTAGGTTCTATCGCTGCCACTCCGTTTGGCACTGGAAACAAGGAAACATTCCACATGGTTTCTTTGAAGACTCCTATTGCGGAAGCTAACTTGACTGCGGAAGAAAAAGCAGCAGGCAAAAAAGTATATGTGAACTCTGAATACGTTCGTCTGCACGAAGCAATCAAAGTTCCTTATATCGCCAATAGCAGAACCGACTTCAGCAAGCCCGTAACCGTTAACATGTTTGCCGATGAAGAACAGACTGACCTTACAGAACAGCCGAATCCGTTCTACGTTCACTACAGCGACTCTGTAGACGTATACAAATCTTTGGCTAACGCAAGAGTGGATTACAAATGGCAATACAACAAGCCTCTTGACCTGAAGAAATTGGTGACTGTATGTGTGGTTGATACTTTGAAGAACCACGCTGGCCACGCAGAATTGAAGAACTACAAGGCTTATGGTTTGACTTATCGTTTCTACAAAGCTGCTGCACCGTATATCACATTGGGTGGTCCTGAAGGAAATACCAATGAAACCGACCAGCAGAAGTTTGCTAAAATCGATTCTCCGGCAAACGGTATCCTGACTTCAGGAGTTTATACCATCACTGATCCTAATGCTACTTCTGTAGGCCGCGAACCGATTATCCGTGCCGAATTGGTTGACTCTGTAAACAACAAATTGGTTGCTATCCGTTACTTCAAGATTAAGTGGGTGAAAGAAACAGGCGTACGTCCTATCTCTATTGCTCTTAACGATGAAATCTATAAGTGCGCTAATTATGACGGCGTTATCGGTACTCAGTACATGAACGAGAAGATTTATGCACAGGCTAAGGATGGCGGTATGACGAAGCAAGAATTCCACGCCGTTTACACGGATCCCGGCTTCGACGGAACAAGCGGTAAGGGTGAAGGAACTGCTGTAATCAAGATTAACTCTGAAAGTGGTGTAGATTCTTATAACATCATCTGGACATTGACTCATGCCGATATCGTGAAGAAGTATCCTAACTGGAACAAGCAGGAAAAGATGGACTTCTCTAAGATTATCTACTGGAAAGATCCGATAGGCGCATATCCTACTTTGGTTATTACTTTGACACGTACTATCTATAAGCCGGTATTCAACTTGTGGGGTTATGATGGCCGTTACTGGAAGCAGGGTACTGATTGGTCTGTATTCAACGTGAACCCGATTGTTTACAATACTACCGAGTCTAACCCGGCTTGGGGTGCCAATACAACGAACAACCCGACTTGTAACATCTATACCGACTTGTTGAACGGTTACTTGGATGACCTTGGCAAGAAGCCGACTACCGGTGCTGATGGTGCTATCTGGTATGCAAATAAGAACGTGGCCGGCAAGAAGTTCTACTATTCGGTAGATTATCCGACTACTGCTCCCGGACATTTAGGAGTAGCAGGTGCACCCACTTACGAAAAGAATGGCGTACGCTTCATCTTCGATGCCGAAAAATTGGCTACGGCTGCTTATAAGTATGACTATTTCAATGGAACGAAGTATGTTGCAATGAACGCTACTGTAAGTGCTGACGGTACACAATTGTTTATCAATAGTGAACTTGCTGCAACCATTGTCAATACGAAACCGAATAACTTGAATCCGGCTGAATTGACTTACAATATCAAGTTGGAAGAAAAGAATCCGGCTCACGATCCGTTCGCAGACTTGGTGAATGACAAACCGACTGAAGCAGCCAAAGCTATCGTAGGTAAGTTAGTACCTATCAAGATGGTTGCCGACCTTTGCTATGACAGTCCTCTGCATGCTGCAGCACATACTGTTCTGATTAAGGCATACGATGCGTTTATTATCGAGCCGCTGAAGGTGAAAGAAGGTAAGACGGATAACTTTACTGATGCTACTATCACAGGTAGTACAATCAGTGTGAAGAACGCCTTCACTTATATCTCTTGGAATGCTGACGCCAGCGGTAATTTCTATACCGTGAAGAAAGTTGGTACTCCGTTGGAGGTTGCTTTGTGGAACTTCTATGAGGCAGTTGAAGGTCAATGGATGACTACTGAAGTTAAATCTAACTTGAAGCTCGTAGGCGGTAACTTGATTCCGACAGAAGGTGTAACAAATGGTCCTCTGCCTTCTAATACGAAAGTTACTTATGATCCGGTGAAAGAAGAATTGACTTACTTCAACTACAGTGGTACTCCGGTTAACTGGGACTACAAACTTTACATCCCTGTTAAGTTCGGTTACAAGTGGAAGACTTTCACTAAGACATTTGAAGTAGTAGTTAAGAAGAATGCCGGAACTCCGGGTGAATAAATCTTGCCTATCATCAAGATAATCAATCAATAAAAGGAAAGAGGGTGTTCTCTGTGGAGGGCACTCTCTCTCTTTTAATAAACGAATGAAGAATATGAAAGCTACTTTTTGGACAGTATTGATGATTGTTTGTTTGTCTGCACTATATTCATGCGGCAACATGGGCTCCGGTTCTAAATCAACGGATAATTCTCATCCTTTTGCCGGAACATTTTATACGGAGACCGGAATACGCTTTGAATTGCACGAAGACTCTACAACCCTCATCACATTCTCTGACTCGGTGACGTATGAAAGTACGTGGAAAGCCTGCAAATCAGATGACAATTTGGAGTATGCCAACATCGAGTTTGCCGGTAATCAGGAATTCTATTACCTGAGAAAAGGAAAACTCTATCGCAGCGAACGCGAAATGAGGCATGAAACCATGGGGGTAGAGGTGAAGTATCAGTAAACGGACCAATATTTTGCCGACAGAACAAGGCTGTCTCCTTTAAATAAAAAGGAGGCGGTCTTTTTTTTTGTTCTCTCTGGCTTTGTCGTATCTTTGTCCTCGCAATGAAGAAATATGTAGATGTCATATTGCCCTTGCCTTTGCATGGTTGCTTCACTTATTCCTTGCCGGAAGAGTGGGCGGATGACGTGCGGACGGGATGCCGGGTGGTAGTGCCTTTCGGCCGGAAGAAGTACTATACGGGCATAGTGCGTAATGTGCACCGGTGTGCGCCTACCGATTATGAAGTAAAAGAAGTGTCGGCGTTGTTGGATGCCGACCCGATACTGCTTCCTGATCAATTTGCGTTTTGGGAATGGATTGCCGATTACTATCTTTGTACGCCGGGGGATGTGTATAAGGCGGCTTTGCCTTCCGGCCTGAAGCTGGAAAGCGAAACGATTGTAGAATATAATCCGGATTTCGAATCCGAAGCCCCCCTTCCGGAGAAGGAGCAGAAGATTCTGGATATGCTCTCGGCCGAACCGGAACAGAGCGTCACCAAATTGGAGAAGGAGGGTGGTATCAGAAATATCCTTTCTGTAGTGAAGGCGTTGCTCGAGAAAGAAGCCATCTTTGTGAAAGAAGAGTTGCGCCGTACCTATAAACCTAAGACGGAGCTTTGTGTACGTCTCACCGCTGCCGCAAGCAATGAGCGTCGACTGCATTTCTTTTTCGATGAGTTGCAGCGTCGGGCATCCAAACAGCTTGACCTGCTGATGAAATACATCGAGCTGTCCGGTTGCTTGGGAGGGCGTGAGGTGAAAGAAGTCTCCAAAACAGATTTGTTGCAACGTGCATCTGCCACTCCGGGCGTATTCAAAGCGCTGGTGGAGCGTGGCGTTTTTGAAGTTTATTCTCGAGAAGTGGGCAGACTGAACACGGCACTAACCAAGCCGCTTGTTCCCGTCAATGAGCTGAACAGACATCAGCAGCAGGCACTTCATGATATACAAGAGAATTTCCGGACAAAGAATGTCTGCCTGTTGTATGGAGTGACGGCAAGCGGCAAGACCGAGATTTATATCCATCTGATAGAAGAAACCATCCGTCGGGGGAAGCAGGTGCTGTACCTTTTGCCAGAGATAGCTCTTACCACTCAGATAACGGAACGTTTGCAACGTTTCTTCGGCTCTCGTCTGGGTATCTATCACTCCAAGTTCCCGGATGCGGAGAGGGTGGAAATCTGGCAAAAACAATTGACGGAAGAGGATTACGACATCATTCTGGGAGTCCGCTCCTCCATATTCCTTCCTTTTCGCAACTTGGGGTTGGTCATTGTGGATGAGGAGCATGAAAACACCTACAAGCAACAAGACCCTGCTCCCCGATACCATGCCCGTAATGCGGCCATCATGCTGGCATCCATGTGTGGAGCCAAAACGTTGTTGGGCACAGCTACTCCTTCGGTGGAGACCTGGCACAATGCCCTGTCGGGCAAGTATGGTTTGGTGGAACTGAAAGAGAGGCATAAAGAGGTACAGTTGCCTGAAATTATTCCTGTGGACATTAAAGAACTCCATCGCAAGAAGAGGATGAACGGTCCTTTCTCGCCGTTGCTGCTGCAATACGTACGTGAGGCTTTGGAACGGAAAGAGCAGGTCATCTTGTTCCAGAACCGCCGTGGCTTTGCCCCCATGATAGAGTGTAATACGTGCGGATGGGTGCCCAAATGCAAGAATTGCGATGTGAGCCTGACCTATCACAAAGGGATGAACCGCCTGACTTGTCATTATTGCGGCTATACCTACCAGCTTCCGCATGCCTGCCCGGCGTGCGAAGGCACTGACTTGCGCAATCGAGGTTTCGGCACGGAAAAGATTGAAGACGACATCAAAGAACTTTTCCCCGAAGCTCGGATAGCCCGGATGGATTTGGATACTACTCGTACGCGTACGGCATACGAACGTATTATTTCCGATTTTGAGCAAGGAAAAACGGATATCCTGATAGGTACGCAGATGGTATCCAAGGGACTTGATTTCGACCGTGTCAGTGTGGTTGGGATTCTTAATGCCGACACCATGCTGAATTATCCCGATTTCCGTGCCTACGAACGTGCGTTCCAGCTGATGGCGCAGGTGGCGGGACGTGCCGGACGGAAAAGCGGACGGGGGAAGGTGATATTGCAGACCAAAAGTGTGGATCATCCCATTATTCCGCAAGTCATTGCCAATGATTA
The DNA here is from genome assembly GCF_004342845.1 of Prevotella heparinolytica. GTDB lineage: Bacteria > Bacteroidota > Bacteroidia > Bacteroidales > Bacteroidaceae > Bacteroides > Bacteroides heparinolyticus. The sequence goes on from NZ_SLXB01000006.1 coordinate 107,540, forward strand.
CGAGGCGATGGCGGGCGGACAACTGGCCGAGCGTCAGATGTTCCGTTATCCGCCTTACTATCGGTTGGTGTATGTCTATCTGAAAAACCGGAATGAGACGTTGCTCGACCTGATGGCGCAGACAATGGCCGCCAAGTTGCGTACCGTTTTCGGCAGTCGGGTACTGGGTCCGGACAAACCGGCGGTGGCACGTGTGCAGATGCTGTTTATCCGTAAGATTGTTCTGAAACTCGAAGCAACGGCTCCGATGGCACGCGTGCGCGAGCTGCTTGTGCAGGTGCAGAAGGAGATGGTAGCCGAAGACCGTTTCAAGTCGCTGATTGTCTATTATGATGTAGATCCCATGTAACGATTTTATAAGAAGAAAAAAAGTCCCCCATGAGTATGCCCTTAATCAAACTATTGGCGGAAATCGTCGATGACACAAAAACGTTTGGGTAGCTTTTTCGTTGCTAATCATTATGTATGTAGATGTTTTATGTATGGAAGATAAAAAGAAGATACTTTTTGTTTGTTTAGGCAATATCTGCCGTTCTCCTTCTGCCGAAGGAGTGATGCGGAAGATGCTGGAAGAGGCAGATCGGGCAGAGCGGTTCGTGGTCGATTCGGCAGGAATATCATCCTATCACCGGGGTGAATTGCCCGACAGCAGGATGCGCGCCCATGCAGCACGGCGGGGTTACAACCTGGCTCACCGCTCGCGTCCTGTGTGTACGGACGATTTCTATAACTTTGACCTGATCATAGGAATGGACGACCGCAATATGGATGACTTGAAAGAACGTGCTCCCTCCACTGCCGAGTGGAAAAAACTGCATCGCATGACGGAGTATTGCACGAAGTTTGCGCATGCCGACCACGTGCCCGACCCCTATTATGGCGGAGCCGAAGGCTTCGAGTATGTGCTCGATATTCTGGAAGATGCCTGTGCCGGCCTTTTGGCAGAGATGGATTCGTAGCCTAATGGGCGATATATTTATCCTGATAGTATCTCTTTTGGTCGTTCAGGCTGCAAGTGGCGTCCACTCCTGCCTGTTGCAGCAGTTCGGCAATCTCGTTCAGCTTCTTTCTGGACACCCTTCCGATGTAGAACAGCCGGTAGCGGTAGTGATTGTCTAACAATTCCATGACGTGTGTGAAATTCTGCTCGCGGGCAAAATCGAAGTTCACCTTTCGCAGGCTTCGGTACGGGTAGCGTATCGTTCTGCCTATGCTGTGTATGACGAGTGCTTCATTGGTCAGCGTCAGGTAGCAGAAGCGGGTCATCAGCATGCAGATGAAGAAAAGGCTCAAGGCAAAGGAGGCAAAGGCGGTGAGGAAGCCCCACCAGGCATGGAGGCCGATGGAGTAGTAGCCCAGTATGAGGAACGTCAGGAATAAAACGAAGAACCAGAACATATAGAGTGATGTGCGCTGGTAGGTCGTTGTGGGAATCTCGCCTATCGTGCGTTGGCGTGGCGTGTAGTTGTCGAATGCAATGCCGTTGGCTACAAGGAAGCGCACCACCGACGACGGGTGGCGGAAAGGCGGCAGGCAGACGGTTTTTTCTTTTCCATCCTGCAGGTGCAGCGTCAGTATGCCCGGCCCGTATTGGCCTTTGGCCGGTGCACCGCTTGACGACAACTTCTGTTGCTTGCGTTTCATGAAACTGAAACTCTTGATTTGATGCAGGTTCACTTGCAGGCTTTGCAGCAATTGTCCGGCTCTTTTCTGTTCTTTGTTATTCACTTCCATGGTACTTATTTTTTTAGTTCGGGATAACTGATGCGCGTATGGTATATCGTTTTCAGCTTCTCCTTGAACACGGTTTTCACTACGTCGATGTCCTTGAAGGTGATGGGACATTGTTTGAAGAAGCCCTCTGCCACCTGCGAGTCTATGATTTTTTCTACCAGATTGCCGATGCTCTCTTCTGTATATTCGGGCAGGCTGCGTGAGGCGGCTTCCACAGAATCGGCCATCATAAGTATGGCCTGCTCTTTGGTGAACGGGTTAGGACCGGGGTAGGTGAACACTTCCTCGTCGGGTTCTTCGCCCGGATGCTCGTTCTTCCATGAGATGTAGAAATATTTTGTTTTCCCGCGGCCATGGTGGGTAGTGATAAAGTCTTTGACGGCTTTGGGCAGGTTGTGCTTTTCCGCTAATTTCAGTCCGTCGGTGACGTGGCTGATGATGGTCTGTGCGCTCTGCTCATAGCTGAGGTTCTTGTGCGGATTGACGTTGCCCGACTGATTCTCGGTGAAGAATACCGGATTCTCCATCTTTCCGATGTCGTGATACAACGCCCCGGTACGCACCAATTGGCTTTTGGCTCCGATGCGGTTAGCCGCTTCGGCTGCCAGGTTGGCCATTTGCATGGAGTGTTGGAAGGTGCCGGGGACGGTTTCGGACATGCGGCGCAACAAGCTGTTGTTGATATTAGAGAGTTCCACCAACGTCACATTGGACGTGAAACCGAATGTCTTCTCCACAAGGAAAAGCAGGGGATAGGCAAACAGCAGCAGAATTCCGTTGATGATGAAATATGTGTACATGCTTCCATTGAATTTAGACAAATCATTCTCTGTAATCAACTCGAAAGCAAAATACACCGCAACGTAGGTCAGTATCACGAGGATGGCGGTGCGGAACAGTTGCGAGCGTTGCGAAAGCTCCCTCAGGCTGAGGATGGCGACCAGCCCGGCCGAGAGTTGCAGGAGAATGAACTCGTGGGGATAGCGCAGGCAGATGGAGCATATCAGTATGGTGATGGCTTGGGCTGTGAATGCCGTGCGCGAATCGAGGAAGATACGGATGATGACAGGCAGCATGGCATACGGGATGATGTAGACGTTGAAGATGTTGTTGGACACCATGATGGCTGTCAGTACGCAGTAGAACGTGATTGAGGCAAAGAGCAGGGAAAGGCTGCCTTTGCGCTTGTAATAGTCTTTGCGGAATAATTCGAGATAGAGCATGAAACACAGCATGAAGATGCCGGTGAACAGAATCTGTCCCACCAGCATCAGGCGTTTCTGCCCGATGGACTCGCTGCGCTTGATGGACTCTTTCCGGAGACTTTCAAGAATGCTGTATGTCTCTTGGTTGACGATTTCTCCACGGTCGATGATTTTCTGGCCGCTCAATACGATGCCGTTGGCCCATGAATAGTCATTGAGTATCTCTTCCCGGGCGGTTTCCGTCCGTTGTTCGTCGTAAGTCAGATTAGGGAACAAGTATTCGTTCAGAGAACATTGGCGCAGAACCTCCGGGCGGTATCGGCTACTGTCGGCGGTGAGGATGTAGTGGTAGGCGTCTTTGACCGAATAGACTTTCTCGGTGGGTTGATGGGATGCCATCTTGTCGTTGATTACCATGATGGAAGAAATGCTGTCCTTATGCAGCTTGTCCAACTCTTCGGTGGAGACGATGCCGGCACGGTATATCTCGGACAGTGTCCTTTCCAGAAAACGGACATAGTCTGTGGAAGGAAGCAACTCGCGCAGGTGGCTTTGGTAGTCTGTTTTCAGTTTGGCGAGGACTTTCTTCTCAACCTCTTTGTCCGATTGGAAATAGGGTTGAAAAGAAGATAAGATGCTGTCTTGTTCGCGCTTCACCACTTCGTCGGCCTTGTATATCGGAAAGTCGAATGTGGCCATGAGTTGTCCGTACTTCCAGGGTTTGTCGATGTCAAATTGATAGTTGAATTTACCGTCTCGCGGCAGGAAATAGACAATAACCCCTACTGTGCCGATGAAGATCAGCACCTTATATAGCAAATCTTTTAAAGAAAACTCCTTTTTGGGATTGAAATAACTCATAACAACTGAATTTTTTGCGAAAAGTACGAAAAAAAACATTAGTGTGAAAAAAAAGGCTTAATTTTGCCATCTAAAAAGCATTTTTAAATACGAAGAAACCGATAAATAAGAGGTTAATCTTTATAAGTTAAGGTAGATTATGGCAGAAAGAAAGGTCAGAGTCCGTTTTGCTCCGAGTCCTACGGGAGCGTTGCATATTGGTGGTGTGCGTACAGCTTTGTATAATTATCTCTTTGCCCGCCAGCATGGCGGTGACTTGATTTTCCGTATTGAGGATACGGACTCCAACCGCTTTGTACCGGGGGCTGAAGAGTATATCTTGGAGTCTTTCAAGTGGCTGGGCATTCCGTTCGACGAGGGAGTGAGCTTCGGCGGGAATTATGGGCCGTATCGTCAGTCGGAACGTCGGGAAATATACAAGAAGTATGTGCAGGTCTTATTGGAAGCAGGAAAGGCATATGTCGCTTTTGATACTCCACAGGAGTTGGAAGCCAAACGTGCCGAAATTGCCAACTTTCAGTATGATGCCTCTACCCGTATGCAGATGCGCAACTCACTGACTCTTTCCAAAAAGGAAACGGATGCCTTGATCGTTGCCGGCGAACAATATGTGGTACGTTTCAAGATTGAACCGAACGAGGATATACATGTCGACGACCTGATTCGCGGCGAAGTGGTGATTAACTCATCTATCCTCGACGATAAAGTGCTCTATAAATCGGCCGACGAATTGCCCACGTACCATTTGGCGAATATCGTGGACGACCATCTGATGGAGGTGTCTCATGTGATTCGCGGTGAAGAATGGCTGCCGTCGGCTCCCCTGCATGTGTTGCTTTACCGCGCTTTCGGTTGGGAAGATACCATGCCTGCCTTTGCTCACTTGCCTTTGTTGCTGAAACCTGAAGGTAATGGAAAATTAAGCAAACGCGACGGTGATCGTCTGGGCTTTCCGGTTTTCCCGTTGGAGTGGCATGATCCCAAGTCGGGGGATGTCTCTTCGGGTTATCGCGAATCGGGATATTTGCCTGAGGCGGTTATCAACTTCCTGGCTCTGCTGGGATGGAACCCGGGCAACGACCAAGAACTGATGACGATGGACGAATTGGTGAAACTCTTCGATTTGAGCCATTGCAGCAAGTCGGGTGCAAAGTTTGATTATAAGAAAGGTATCTGGTTTAACCATGAATACATCATGATGAAACCCGATGGAGAGATTGCCTGCTTGTTTAAACCGGTGCTCACGGCTAATGGCATTGATGCGGACAAATATAGCGATGAGTTTCTGGCCAAAGTGGTTTCTCTTGTGAAAGGCCGTGTGAATTTTGTAAAGGAATTATGGGAGCAAACCCGCTTCTTCTTCATTGCCCCGACGGAGTATGCTGAAAAGGATGTGAAGAAGCGCTGGTCCGAAGAAACGCCGCGCATCATGGCAGAGCTGATGGATGTGTTGAGGGGTATTGCCGATTTCTCGTCCAAGCCTTCGGAGGATATTGTCATTGGTTGGATTACAGAACGTGGCTATCACCTGGGCAATGTGATGAATGCTTTTCGTCTGGCAGTGGTGGGAGAGTGTAAAGGTCCGCACATGTTCGACATTACCGAATTGATAGGAAAGGAAGAAACGCTGGAGCGCATACAGCGCGCCATCGGTGTTCTGAAATGAATAATGAAAGAATTGTAGTATGCTATACAATTTTGCCATAGTCGTTTACGATCTTTTGGTGCATTTGGTTGCTCCGTTCAGCCGGAAGCCCCGGAAGATGATGAAAGGACATTGGGTGGTTTATGAACTGCTTCGCCAGCAATTGGAGAAGGAGAAACGCTATATTTGGTTTCATGCCGCTTCTTTGGGGGAATTTGAGCAAGGACGACCGCTGATTGAACAGATTCGTGCCAAATATCCGGATTATGGCATTCTGCTTACCTTTTTCTCTCCCTCGGGTTATGAAGTCCGTAAAAATTACAGAGGTGCCGACGTCGTTTGCTATCTGCCTTTCGATAAACCTCGAAATGTAAAGAAGTTTCTTGATATTGTGAATCCTTGCATGGCTTTCTTTATCAAGTATGAATTCTGGAAGAACTATTTGGATGAATTGCATAAACGTCGTATTCCGGTATATAGCATTTCCTCCATCTTTCGTCGTGGGCAGATATTCTTCAAATGGTATGGTGGAACGTACAGGCATGTGTTGCGCAACTTCGACCATTTGTTTGTACAGAACGAGCGCTCTAAACGCTATTTGGCAAAGATCGGCATCAATCGTGCTACGGTGGTGGGCGATACGAGGTTCGACCGTGTGCTGCAAATACGTGAGGAAGCCAAGGAATTACCTTTGGTGGAACTTTTCAAGAACAACACGATGACTTTTGTGGCAGGAAGTTCCTGGCAGCCGGACGAAGACCTGTTTATAGAATACTTCAATGAACATCCGGAGGTGAAGCTGATTATTGCTCCGCATGTCATCGACGAGAATCATCTGGTGGAGATTATCCGTAAGTTGAAACGTCCCTACGTGCGATATACTCGTGCGGACGAGAAAAATGTATGTAAAGCCGACTGTTTGATTATAGATTGCTTCGGGCTGCTTTCCTCCATTTACCGCTATGGCGAAATCAGCTATATCGGAGGAGGGTTCGGCGTGGGGATACACAACACGTTGGAAGCTGCGGTTTATGGCATCCCGGTGATTTTCGGGCCTAAATACCAGAAGTTCCAGGAAGCCATCCATTTGATTGAGTCGGGAGGGGCTTTTTCGGTGAAGGATTACGATGAGCTGAAGAGACTGCTCGACCGTATGCTGTCAGACGAGAAGTTTCTGCATGAGACAGGGACGAACGCCGGTAAATATGTGACAGATAATGCCGGGGCAACGAATAAGATTATGAGTATGATTAACTTTTAAGTTGCTTTTGGGTTAGAAGAAAACTTCTGACGGTTTTCCGGAGGATGCATTAAAATAAATTTAAGTTCTTCCTTTAGGCGCGAATTGTGCGGAATTTACGGAATGTATCATTGGATACTGTGTTTATTCCACGGAATTCTCGCCTGATTTGTCTTATGTCGCATGAGGCTTCAATAGACCCTGAATGAGGTGTGAGGGGCATATGTCAGCCGGAAGCCCTTCTCGGCGGGCATGCATTATTGTTCTTTGTACCAATTGGAATACATCAGGTAGTTATGGGCGATTTTCTCGTTCAGTTCCTTAGCTTGAGCAGGGTCTACTTTCTTGATAAATTTGGCGGGAACTCCTCCCCAGATACTGCCCGGTTCAATAATGGTGTTGCTCAATACCAGAGAGCCGGCTGCCACAATGGCTCCTTCACCGACAATGGCATGGTCGAGTATGGTAGAGCCCATCCCTACCAAGGCATAATCCTTGATAGTGGCTCCGTGTATGGTGACATTATGACCCACAGACACATGGTCGCCTATTTCGATGGTTGACTTTTGGTACAATGTGTGAAGTACGCTTCCGTCCTGAATATTTACTCCATTACCGATGCGAATGGAATTTACATCTCCTCGCAACACGGTGCTGAACCAGATGCTGCAATCGCGTCCCATTTTTACATCGCCGATGATGGCTGCATTGTCCGCCAAGAAGCAATTTTCTCCTATTTCGGGGGTGAAGCCCCTTACTGATTTTATGATTGCCATTTTTTTAGTTCGTTAGTAGATTAATGATTAGCGGTGAGTGGGGCACAGGCTTCTTTCAGCCATTCTTGTTCTTCCTCGTTCAGGTCCGGCGAAAGTCGGTCGTACACTTTCCGATGATAATCGTTCAGCCACTCGGTTTCTTCTGTTGTCAGCATTTCTTTGCGGATGCTTTTCTTGCAGATGGGGCAGAGGGTGATTGTCTCGAACTTCAAGTATTTTCCATACATGCCTTCACCGGCCTCTACGGTAAGGGTCAGGTTCTCTATGCGCACTCCGTGACTTCCGGTTTTATAAATTCCCGGTTCGTTTGATGTTACCATTCCGGCTTGCAGACTGACCGGGTTCTCGTTCATGCGAATACTTTGCGGGCCTTCGTGTACATTGAGAAAATGCCCTACTCCGTGTCCCGTTCCATGAAGGAAATTCATGCGGTGTTGCCACATCGGCATGCGGGCCAGTACATCTAATTGTGCTCCACGTGTGCCTTCGGGGAAAATGGCCATAGCTAAATTTATATGTCCTTTCAGAACCAAGGTGTAGTCTGTTTTTTCTTCTTCTGTCAACTCTCCCAAAGCGATGGTGCGGGTGATGTCCGTGGTTCCGTCCAGATACTGCGCGCCGGAGTCCAATAACAAGAAGCCTTTCGGCTTTAGTGGAACATCGGTCTCGGATGTGGCTCCATAGTGTACGATGGCTCCGTGTGGCCTGTATCCGGCAATAGTGTCGAAACTCTCTCCCATGTAAAGCGGTTGGGCGGCGCGAAACTCATGCAACTTCTTGTCTATGCTGATTTCCGTCTCTTGCTCGGTGGGTACTGCTTCTTCCAGCCATTTCAGGAATTTCACCAAAGCCACTCCGTCGCGTTGCATGGCTGCCCGAATACCGGCCATTTCCTGCTCGTTGCGGATAGCTTTCAAAAGAGTTATCGGCGATGTTCCCTCGATGATGTGGCATTGGGGGCGTATGGCGGAGTAAACGGCATAGTTTGTCTTTGCGGGATTCAGCATCACGCTTCCGGCAGTGATACGGTTGAGGAAAGGTATTATTTCGTTATAGTTGTGGATAGATATTCCGGCTTCTTCGAGGTGGGCGGAAAGAGCTTCCGTCACTTTCTGCGGCCGTATAAAGAGGTGGGCATTATGCGCTTCTATGATCAGGTAGCTCACCACGACCGGGTTACAGTGCACATCGTTGCCACGGATGTTCAGTGTCCATGCTATTTCATCCAGCGAAGAAACGAGCAGAGCGTCGGCGCCATTCTTTTCCATCTCTTTCCGGATGGCGGTCAGTTTTTCTCGGGGTGTTTTTCCTGCATGTTGGGTGGGGTATACAAATCCCGGCTCTTCCGGCATGGCAGGACGGTCTGCCCATATACTGTTCATGGGGTCGGAAATGTTTTTTACGAAAATATTGTTTTTCAGCAACAGCTTTTCAAGTTGTCTGACTTCCTCCACAGAGAACACCTCGCCGTCAATTCCCACGGTATCTCCATGATTGAGGTTTGCGCTCAGGAAGGCAGGGATAGTAGGCGTTTCAGGTAGCATTTCCTTGTATAGTTCTATTCCGCTGTTTTTCAATTGCCGGTCGGCTTGCAAGAAATAACGCGAGTCCGTCCATAGGCCTGCTTTTTCGTGCGTGACGACTACGGTACCTGCCGATCCGGTGAATCCGGAAATCCATTCCCTTGATTTCCAATGTGGCGCTACGTATTCGCTGAGATGCGGGTCGGTGCTGGGTACGATGAAAGCCGCTATGTTTTTTTGATGAAACATGGCGCGCAGGGCATTTATTTTCTCACTGACTGTTTGATTCATTTTTCTTTAGATTTTATATTCTTTCTCCAAAGTTACTTACTTTCTTTGAAAAAAAAGCTATATCTGCTTTATTTTCTCTGTTTAAGACTTCTTGGTTTTGCCTTATCCTCCTTTATGTTTTTATTTGGAAATGAATGTGTTGATATTTCTGAAGTTTTATTCTTCAAATTCTATCATTCTATGTCGCTGCCCCTAACACCACACTTTGTTGTTCCCTTTGCCGCACTTTGTTGCTTCCTTTGCCACACTTTGCGGGGCATATCGTGTGGGCTGAGGGATGCCGGAGTGTGGCATTTGTCCGGTTGCAGTGTGGCTTTGACGGAAGTCTGCTATTGGGAAAACACAAAGGGGATATTTAAATTGGATGAGAGATTCCTCCTCCTTTAAAGAAAATCTATGGGGGATGTTGGAGGCTTATTCTTATTCTGTTCTTCTCTTATCTTCTTCTTTTTCTTCTCTTTTTCTTTTCTTCTCTCGCGCGCGCGAGAAAAATATTTGATGTAAGATGTTGATAATTAGATTTATATGCCTGTTTTAGAGGCTTTTGGGACTACTTGGCACCTCGGAGCTGGCTCATAGCTGGCTTGAGGTTGGTGTATAGTCCGACCACGCTTCGTCTATGGTTGTTCTGCTTCTGGTAATGCGGCTTTTTGCTCACTCTTTGGGAACTCCTTCGGGGCTGATTGATAGTTTTTCTCCAGAAAGTTTTGTGAATAAAGAAAGTATGTGTAATTTTGCCGCTCGATTTAATCGTAAAATATTAAACCATTAACATTTAATCAAAAGAAAATGATTGTAGTACCTGTAAAAGAAGGCGAAAACATTGAAAAATCGCTGAAGAAGTTCAAAAGAAAATTCGAAAAGACCGGTATCGTTAAGGAATTGAGACGCAGACAGCAGTTTGACAAACCTTCTGTGACTAAGAGACTTAATAAAGAGCGTGCCGTTTACGTTCAGAAACTTCAGCAAGTAGAAGATTAATAATTCGTAAATTCCTTTGAATTATTGAATTCTTTTTTATACATTCGTTGCATGATTTAGATATGTAGCGAAATGTTGTTGACAGATTCTTTTCTTGACTATCTTTTGCATGAGCGAAACTATGCCGAAAGCACGGTAGAGCGCTATAAGGCGGATGTTCTGGAATTGCAAAAATTTGGTGAAGAACAGCTTGGAAGCATAACGCCTGAGAAAGTAGATGCGGAACTTGTTCGTGATTGGATTGCATTCCTGATGGACGAACAACGGTGTGCTTCTACTATTAACCGTAAACTTAGCTCCATAAGAACGTATTATCGATTTCTCCTGCGGAAGGGATTGGTGGCGGTAGACCCATTACAGAAAGTGGTAGGGCCTAAAAAAAAGAAGCCGCTTCCGGTCTTTCTGAAGGAAAACGAGATCAACCGTTTGTTGGATGATATTGATTTCGGGGAAAGTTTTGAGGGGTGCCGGGATCGTATGATTATCGAAATGTTTTATGCTACCGGTATGCGTCTTTCGGAATTAGTGGGGTTGAACGATGCCGATGTGGATTTTTCTACGGCTTTGATAAAAGTGACGGGAAAGAGAAACAAACAGCGCCTAATACCTTTTGCTAAGGAATTGGAATCCTCTATGCGCGAATATGTCAACAAAAGAAATGAAAAATTTCCGCTACGTTCGGACGCCTTTTTTGTCAGAAAAGGCGGACAACGGCTTTATCCGGGTTTCGTGGCAGCATTAGTAAAACGGAATCTATCAAAAGTGGTGACTGTAAAGAAAAGAAGTCCTCATGTGTTGAGGCACACCTTTGCGACGGCCATGTTGAATCATGGTGCTGATTTAAATTCGATAAAGGAGCTTCTCGGGCACGAAAGCTTGGCGACAACGGAAGTTTATACGCATACCACTTTTGAAGAACTTAAAAAAGTGTATAACCAGGCTCATCCCCGAGCCTAAGTAAAAAGGAGGTAAGTATGGAAGTAAGAATTCAATCGATTCACTTTGATGCGTCAGAGCAGCTGCAAGCCTTTATCCAAAAAAAGGTTGTCAAGTTGGAGAAGTTTTACGACGATATAAAGAAAGTAGAGGTGTCATTAAAGGTTGTAAAACCGGAAACAGCTGAAAATAAAGAAGCCGGAGTAAAGGTGTTGGTTCCCAATGGGGAGTTATATGCCAATAAGGTTTGTGATACGTTTGAAGAAGCGGTGGATCTCTCCTTGGAGGCTTTGGAAAAACAGTTGGTGAAGTATAAGGAAAAACAGCGAACCAAATAATTTTCCGCTAAAATTTTGCGGGTAAAAAATAAATGCCTAAATTTGCAGCCGTTTCGCTCGCTATGATACGCAACGGTTGCATTTTTAAGTTTGCCTCTTTAGCTCAGTTGGCCAGAGCACGTGATTTGTAATCTCGGGGTCGTTGGTTCGAATCCGACAAGAGGCTCAAGTATCCGAGTGCTTTCGTTGGACAGTTTGAAGAAGAAAAGAGTTTTTTGACAATAAAACAGAGGGGCAAATACCAGAGTGGCCAAATGGGGCAGACTGTAAATCTGCTGGCTTACGCCTTCGGTGGTTCGAATCCATCTTTGCCCACAACTCTATATCTCGCTGTTATAGCTCAGTGGTAGAGCACTTCCTTGGTAAGGAAGAGGTCCCGGGTTCAAATCCCGGTAACAGCTCATAAAAATGTAAAGGCTGATTATTAATCAAATAAATAAACAAGTAAAGCTATGGCTAAAGAGAAATTCGAACGTACCAAACCGCACGTAAACATTGGTACTATTGGTCACGTTGACCACGGTAAAACCACGTTGACTGCCGCTATCACTACTGTGTTGGCAAAGAAAGGTCTTTCAGAATTGCGTTCTTTCGATTCTATCGACAACGCTCCTGAAGAGAAGGAAAGAGGTATTACTATCAATACTTCTCACGTAGAGTATCAAACAGCTAACCGTCACTATGCTCACGTGGACTGTCCGGGTCACGCCGACTACGTGAAGAACATGGTAACCGGTGCTGCTCAGATGGACGGTGCTATCATCGTGGTTGCTGCTACTGACGGTCCGATGCCTCAGACTCGCGAACACATTCTGTTGGCTCGTCAGGTAAACGTACCTAGGCTGGTAGTGTTCATGAACAAGTGTGACATGGTGGATGACGCCGAAATGTTGGAACTTGTTGAAATGGAAATGCGCGAACTGCTTTCTGCTTACGAATTCGATGGTGACAATACTCCGTTTATCCAAGGTTCTGCTCTTGGCGCATTGAATGGTGTTGAGAAGTGGGAAGAAAAAATCATGGAGCTGATGGATGCTTGCGATACTTGGATTCCTCTGCCTCCGCGTGATGTTGATAAACCGTTCTTGATGCCGGTTGAAGACGTATTCTCAATCACTGGTCGTGGTACTGTGGCAACCGGTCGTATCGAAGCCGGTGTTATCCATGTAGGTGACGAAGTTGAAATCCTCGGTTTGGGTGAGGACAAGAAGTCTGTTGTAACAGGCGTTGAAATGTTCCGCAAATTGCTGGATCAAGGTGAAGCCGGTGACAACGTAGGTTTGTTGCTCCGCGGTATTGACAAGAACGAAATCAAACGTGGTATGGTTCTTTGTAAGCCGGGCCAGATTAAACCCCACTCTAAATTCAAAGCTTCTATCTATGTTTTGAAGAAAGAAGAAGGTGGTCGCCACACTCCGTTCCACAACAAATACCGTCCTCAGTTCTATCTGCGTACTATGGACTGTACAGGTGAAATTACTCTTCCGGAAGGAACTGAAATGGTAATGCCTGGTGATAACGTAGAAATTATCGTAGAGTTGATCTATCCGGTAGCATTGAACGTAGGTTTGCGTTTCGCTATCCGTGAAGGTGGCCGTACGGTAGGTTCTGGTCAGATTACAGAAATTCTTGACTAATAAATATCTTAATCAGTTCCCGGTGTATGTCGGGAACTGATTCTGTTCAAACGGGAGTAGCTCAGTTGGTAGAGCACCGGTCTCCAAAACCGGGTGTCGGGAGTTCGAGCCTCTCCTCCCGTGCTAATATTTTTGAAATGAAGAAGATAGTAGCTTATTTTAAAGAAACTTACGACGAACTTGTTCATAAAGTGTCGTGGCCTACGTATTCTGAACTTACTAGCAGTGCAGTAGTTGTTTTATATGCTTCCCTACTAATTGCAGTGGTAGTATTTGCGATGGACTTCTGTTTCCAACATCTGATGGAATTTGTTTATCCACATTAAAGTTAAGGAGAAATGTCTGAGATTGAAAAGAAATGGTACGTCTTGCGTGCTATTAGTGGAAAAGAAGCTAAGGTAAAGGAATACCTTGAAGCTGATATTAAAAACAGCAACCTTGGTGATTACGTATCTCAGGTATTGATTCCTACCGAAAAAGTATATCAGGTTCGCAATGGCAAAAAAATTGTGAAAGAGAGAAGCTATCTCCCTGGTTACGTTTTGGTGGAGGCTGCTCTGGTGGGTGAGGTAGCTCACCACTTGAGAAATACTCCTAATGTAATAGGGTTCTTAGGTGGATCGAATAAGCCCGTTCCTCTGAGACAGTCAGAAGTGAATCGTATACTTGGTACGGTCGATGAATTGCAGGAATCCGGTGAAGAACTGAATATCCCGTATGTAGTCGGCGAGACTGTGAAAGTGAATTACGGTCCGTTTAGCGGATTCAGTGGAATCATTGAAGAAGTGAACACCGAGAAGAAGAAGCTGAAGGTCATGGTGAAGATATTCGGACGGAAAACCCCGCTCGAATTAGGCTTTATGCAAGTTGAAAAAGAATAGTGCAGGTGTTACGCTGTAGTATTCTTCATTAATGTTTATATATAAATCAATTAAAAAATGGCTAAAGAAGTTGCTGGACTAATCAAATTACAGATTAAAGGAGGCGCGGCAAATCCATCACCTCCCGTAGGGCCTGCTTTGGGTTCTAAGGGTATCAATATCATGGAGTTTTGCAAGCAATTCAACGCCAGAACCCAAGACAAAGCAGGAAAAGTTCTTCCTGTGATTATCACTTACTACGCAGATAAGTCTTTTGATTTTGTGATCAAGACTCCTCCCGTGGCTATCCAGTTATTGGAAGTGACGAAGCAAAAGAGTGGTTCTGCTGAGCCTAACCGTAAGAAAGTTGCCGAGATTACTTGGGAACAGGTTCGTACGATTGCTCAGGACAAAATGGTTGACTTAAACTGTTTCACTGTAGAGGCTGCCATGAAAATGGTTGCCGGTACAGCTAGAAGTATGGGTATCGCTGTAAAAGGGGAGTTCCCGGTTAATAACTAATAAACTTCAATTAGAATGGGTAAACTGACAAAAAATCAAAAGTTGGCTGCAGAAAAAATTGAAGCAGGGAAAGCATACTCTCTCAAAGAAGCCGCTGCATTGGTAAAGGAAATTTCCTTTACTAAATTCGACGCTTCTCTGGATATCGACGTACGTTTGGGCGTTGACCCGCGTAAAGCCAACCAAATGGTGAGAGGTGTCGTTTCACTTCCTCACGGTACAGGTAAGGTTGTACGCGTTCTGGTGCTTTGTACACCGGATGCTGAAGCTGCTGCAAAAGAAGCCGGAGCTGACTATGTTGGTCTTGATGAATATATTGAAAAGATCAAAGGTGGATGGACTGATATTGATGTGATCATCACTATGCCGTCTATTATGGGTAAGATTGGTGCACTTGGTCGTGTGCTCGGTCCTCGTGGATTGATGCCTAACCCCAAGAGTGGCACTGTGACTATGGATGTTGCTAAAGCTGTTAGAGAAGTAAAACAAGGAAAGATCGACTTTAAAGTTGATAAAACCGGTATCGTTCATACTTCTATTGGTAAAGTTTCATTTAGTGCTGATCAAATTCGTGATAACGCGAAAGAATTCATCTCTACGTTGAATAAATTGAAACCGACTGCAGCCAAGGGTACATATATTAAGAGTATTTATCTTTCTAGCACGATGAGTGCGGGTATCAAGATTGACCCGAAAACAGTAGAAGAAATCTAATAAAACGGAGTAATAATGAGAAAGGAAGATAAAAGTACGATTATTGAGCAGATTGCTGCTACGGTGAAAGAATACGGTCACTTCTACCTGGTAGATACCACTGCGATGAATGCTGGTGCAACCAGTGCTTTAAGAAGAGCGTGTTTCAAAGCTGACATCAAATTGATGGTGGTTAAGAATACATTGCTCCACAAAGCATTGGAAAGCCTGGAAGAAGACTATTCTCCGATTTTTGGTTCTCTAAAAGGTACAACAGCTGTGATGTTTTGCAACGTTGCTAACGCTCCGGCTAAGTTGCTGAAAGATAACTCAAAGAATGGTATTCCCGGACTGAAAGCCGCATATGCGGAAGAAAGCTTCTATGTTGGCGCTGACCAGCTGGATGCTCTCGTAAGTATCAAGAGTAAGAATGAGGTTATTGCCGATATCGTTGCTTTGTTGCAATCACCGGCCAAGAATGTTATTTCTGCTCTGCAATCAGGTGGAAACACCCTCCACGGAGTTCTCAAAACTCTTGGAGAACGTCCCGAAGCGTAAAATTCGGAAACAATTTAATATCAATTTATTTAGTATTTAAACAATTAAAATCATACAAAAATGGCAGATTTGAAAGCTTTTGCAGAACAATTGGTTAACTTGACAGTAAAAGAAGTTAATGAACTTGCAACAATCCTGAAAGAAGAATATGGTATTGAACCTGCTGCTGCAGCTGTTGCTGTTGCCGCTGCTCCTGCAGCCGGTGGTGCTGCCGCAGCAGAAGAAAAGACTTCTTTCGATGTAGTATTGAAGAGCGCTGGTGCAGCTAAACTTCAGGTAGTTAAGGCCGTTAAGGAAGCTTGCGGTCTTGGTTTGAAGGAAGCTAAAGATATGGTAGACGGCGCTCCCAGCGTAGTAAAAGAAGGTTTGGCTAAAGACGAAGCAGAATCATTGAAGAAAACATTGGAAGAAGCTGGAGCTGAAGTTGAACTTAAATAACATTGACCTGTAAATCAGGTATTTCGGTTAGGAACCCTTCATGAAAAGGGTTCTTAACCTTTTTGTGTATATATTTAAAATTAAGTTCTACAAATCCATTAACAGATGTCTTCAACTACTGTAAATCAAAGAGTTAATTTTGCTTCGACTAAGAATCCGCTTGAGTATCCGGATTTCCTGGAAGTACAATTGAAGTCATTCAAAGACTTTCTACAACTAGACACCCCACCTGAGAAACGTAAGAACGAGGGACTGTATAAAGTATTTGCTGAAAACTTCCCTATTGCCGATACAAGAAACAATTTTGTTCTTGAGTTTTTGGACTACTATATTGATCCGCCGCGTTATACCATTGATGAATGTATAGAGCGAGGGCTTACTTATAGTGTACCCTTGAAAGCGAAATTGAAGTTATATTGTACCGACCCCGACCATGAGGACTTTGACACGGTTATTCAGGATGTGTTTTTAGGTCCAATCCCTTACATGACGGATAAAGCGACATTCGTCATCAATGGTGCGGAACGTGTAGTAGTATCTCAGCTTCACCGTTCGCCCGGTGTGTTCTTCGGGCAAAGTGTACATGCCAACGGTACCAAATTATATTCAGCACGTATTATCCCATTCAAAGGGTCGTGGATTGAGTTTGCTACCGACATCAATAACGTCATGTATGCATACATTGATCGTAAAAAGAAGTTGCCAGTCACTACTTTGTTGAGAGCTATCGGCTTTGAGAATGACAAGGATATTCTTGAGATCTTTAATTTGGCTGAGGATGTAAAGGTGAACAAAACAAACCTCAAGAAAATTGTGGGGCGTAAGTTGGCTGCTCGTGTTTTGAAAACATGGATTGAGGATTTTGTAGACGAAGATACCGGTGAGGTTGTTTCTATTGAACGTAACGAGGTCGTTATTGACCGCGAAACGGTGATCGAACCGGAACATGTCGATATTATATTGGAATCGGGCGTTCAGAACATTCTTGTACATAAGGAAGAACCGAATCAGTCAGACTTCTCTATCATATATAATACGCTGCAGAAAGACCCGAGTAACTCGGAGAAAGAAGCGGTGTTATACATCTATCGTCAGCTGCGTAATGCCGATCCTGCCGATGATGCAAGTGCCCGTGAAGTAATTAACAATCTTTTCTTCTCGGAAAAGAGATATGATTTGGGTGATGTAGGTCGTTATCGTATCAACAGGAAGTTGGATCTTACGACTGATATGGACGTGCGCGTATTGACCAAGGAGGATATTATAGAAATCATCAAATATCTGATCGAGTTGATTAACTCGAAAGCTGATGTGGATGATATTGACCACTTGAGCAATCGTCGTGTACGTACGGTAGGCGAACAATTGTCCAATCAGTTTGCCATTGGTTTGGCACGTATGTCGCGTACTATCCGTGAACGAATGAATGTTCGTGACAACGAGGTTTTCACTCCGATAGACCTGATTAATGCTAAGACGATTTCTTCCGTAATTAATTCATTCTTCGGAACGAATGCCTTGTCGCAATTCATGGATCAGACTAACCCGTTGGCTGAAATCACTCACAAACGCCGTATGTCTGCCCTTGGCCCTGGAGGTTTGTCACGTGAACGTGCCGGTTTTGAAGTGCGTGACGTGCACTATACGCACTATGGTCGCCTTTGTCCTATCGAGACTCCTGAGGGGCCGAATATCGGTTTGATTTCTTCACTGTGTGTGTTCGCTAAGATTAACGAATTGGGGTTCATTGAAACGCCTTACCGTAAAGTGGAAAATAGTAAGGTTGATCTTTCTGACGAAGGTTTGGTTTATTTGACAGCCGAAGAAGAAGAGTCAAAGATTATCGCCCAAGGGAATGCGCCTTTGAATGATGATGGAACGTTTATCCGTGATAGGGTTAAGTCGCGTCAGGATGCCGATTATCCGGTTGTTCCTCCTTCGGAAGTGGAACTGATGGATGTGTCTCCTCAGCAGATTGCTTCTATCGCTGCCTCTCTGATTCCTTTCTTGGAACATGATGATGCCAACCGTGCTTTGATGGGATCGAACATGATGCGTCAGGCTGTTCCTTTGTTGAAGAGTGAAGCTCCGATTGTAGGTACAGGTATTGAGCGTCAATTGGCCCGCGATTCTCGTACTCAGATCACTGCCGAAGGCGATGGCGTAGTTGACTTTGTGGATGCTACAACAATTCGTATTTTGTATGATCGTACAGATGAAGAGGAGTTTGTAAGCTTTGAACCTGCATTGAAAGAATATATCATTCCTAAATGGCGTCGCACCAACCAAAACATGACGATTGACCTTCGTCCTATTTGTGAGAAGGGACAACGTGTGGCAGCGGGACAGATTCTGACAGAAGGCTATTCTACTGAAGATGGGGAATTGGCTTTGGGTAAGAACCTGTTGGTGGCTTACATGCCGTGGAAGGGTTATAATTATGAGGATGCCATCGTATTGAACGAACGTGTGGTTCGTGAAGACCTTTTGACTTCTGTGCACGTGGAAGAGTACTCTTTGGAGGTTCGTGAAACGAAACGTGGAATGGAAGAATTGACTTCTGATATTCCTAATGTAAGTGAAGAAGCGACCAAAGATCTTGATGAAAATGGTATTGTTCGTATCGGTGCTCGTATTGAACCGGGTGATATCTTGATCGGTAAGATTACTCCTAAAGGAGAATCTGATCCTTCTCCTGAAGAAAAATTGCTTCGTGCCATCTTTGGTGACAAAGCCGGTGATGTGAAAGATGCTTCTCTAAAGGCTTCTCCTTCTTTGAAGGGAGTTGTTATAGACAAGCGTTTGTTCTCTCGCGTGGTCAAGACCCGTAGTTCCAAGCTGGCAGATAAGGCCTTACTGCCGAAGATTGATGATGAATTCGAAGCTAAGATTGGCGACTTGAAGAAAATATTGATAAACAAGTTGTTGAAGCTTACGGATAATCTCACTTCAGAGGGAGTGAAAGATTATATGGGCGCTGATGTTATCTCTAAAGGAGCCAGATTCACCGTTTCAGATTTCAGCGATTTGGACTTTACTGCTATCCAGTTAAGTAATTGGACGAAAGATGAACATACCAACGATCTGATCCGTGCTTTGGTGATGAACTTCATCAAGAAATACAAAGAACTTGATGCTGAATTGAAACGTAAGAAGTTTGCTATCACTATCGGTGATGAATTACCTGCCGGTATCATCCAAATGGCCAAGGTCTATATTGCCAAGAAACGCAAAATCGGTGTTGGTGATAAGATGGCGGGACGTCACGGTAATAAGGGTATTGTTTCTCGTGTAGTTCGTCAGGAAGATATGCCGTTCTTGGCAGATGGTACTCCGGTAGATATCGTATTGAATCCGTTGGGTGTGCCTTCGCGTATGAATATCGGTCAGATCTTTGAGGCTGTTCTTGGCCGTGCAGGAAAGAATCTGGGTGTGAAATTTGCTACTCCTATTTTCGATGGCGCTTCTTTGGATGACTTGAACGAATGGACGGACAAGGCCGGTTTGCCTCGTTATGGCAAGACCACATTGTACGATGGTGGTACAGGTGAAGCTTTTGAACAGCAGGCTACGGTAGGTGTGACTTATATGTTGAAGCTTGGTCACATGGTTGAAGATAAGATGCATGCACGTTCTATCGGTCCGTATTCTCTTATTACACAGCAACCGTTGGGTGGTAAGGCACAGTTCGGTGGTCAGCGTTTCGGAGAAATGGAGGTTTGGGCACTCGAAGCTTTCGGTGCCGCACATATTCTGCAGGAAATCCTGACAATTAAGTCTGATGACGTCGTTGGACGTTCTAAAGCTTATGAAGCGATTGTGAAAGGTGAGCCTATGCCTACTCCGGGCATTCCGGAATCACTGAATGTGTTGCTGCATGAGCTGAGAGGTTTGGGCTTGAGCATCAATCTGGAATAATTGATAATTGGGGATGAAAATTGCTTTTCATTCCCAATTATGAACTCATTTCTAATTATCAATAGTCAATTATCAATTATATATAAAAGTATGGCTTTTAGAAAAGATAACAAGATAAAGAGTAATTTCTCGAAAATCTCTATCGGTTTGGCTTCTCCCGAGGAAATCCTTGAGAATTCGAGTGGTGAAGTATTAAAGCCTGAAACCATCAACTATCGCACGTATAAGCCTGAACGCGACGGTCTGTTTTGCGAGCGTATTTTTGGTCCTATCAAGGATTATGAATGCCATTGCGGTAAATACAAGCGTATTCGTTATAAAGGTATTGTCTGCGACCGTTGTGGTGTGGAAGTGACTGAAAAGAAAGTTCGTCGTGAACGCATGGGGCACATTCAGCTTGTTGTTCCGGTGGCTCACATTTGGTACTTCCGTTCACTTCCCAATAAAATCGGTTATTTGCTGGGTTTACCCACTAAGAAATTGGATGCTATTATTTACTATGAGCGTTATGTTGTTGTACAGCCGGGTGTGTTGTCGGGCGAAGTAGCTCAATATGATTTGCTCGAAGAAGGTGAATACCTGGATTTGCTGGAAAAGTTGCCGAAAGACAATCAGTTCCTTGAAGATTCAGACCCCAATAAGTTCATAGCCAAGATGGGTGCGGAAGCGATCTATGATTTGCTGTCTCGCATTGATCTTGATTCTTTGTCTTATGAATTGCGTAATCGTGCAGGAAGTGATGCTTCGCAACAGCGCAAGACCGAAGCGTTAAAGCGTTTGCAGGTGGTTGAGTCTTTCCGTGTTTCACGTGGACGCAATAAGCCCGAATGGATGATTGTACGCATTGTTCCGGTTATCCCGCCCGAACTGCGTCCGTTGGTTCCGTTGGATGGCGGTCGTTTTGCTACTTCTGACTTGAATGACCTCTATCGTCGTGTCATCATCCGTAATAATCGTTTGAAAAGATTGATTGAAATCAAAGCGCCTGAAGTGATTTTGCGTAATGAAAAGCGCATGTTGCAGGAGGCGGTTGATTCATTATTTGATAACTCGCGCAAGTCAAGTGCGGTGAAGACCGATGCCAATCGTCCGTTGAAATCTCTTTCCGACAGTTTGAAAGGAAAGCAGGGACGTTTCCGTCAGAACTTGCTTGGTAAACGTGTCGACTATTCCGCACGTTCGGTAATTGTCGTAGGTCCGGAGCTGAAGATGGGCGAATGTGGTATTCCTAAATTGATGGCTGCGGAACTCTATAAACCGTTTGTCATCCGCAAGTTGATTGAACGCGGCATCGTGAAGACTGTGAAGAGTGCCAAAAAAATCGTGGATCGTAAGGAGCCTGTGATTTGGGATATTCTGGAACATGTGATGAAAGGGCATCCGGTGTTGTTGAACCGTGCTCCGACACTGCACCGTTTAGGTATTCAAGCTTTCCAACCTAAGATGATCGAAGGCAAGGCTATTCA
Organism: Prevotella heparinolytica; assembly: GCF_004342845.1. Lineage (GTDB taxonomy): Bacteria > Bacteroidota > Bacteroidia > Bacteroidales > Bacteroidaceae > Bacteroides > Bacteroides heparinolyticus. Next base: position 129,162 of record NZ_SLXB01000006.1, read on the forward strand.
GTTGCACCCATTGGCTTGTACGGCCTTCAACGCCGACTTCGATGGTGACCAGATGGCTGTTCACTTGCCTTTGAGTAATGAAGCTATATTGGAAGCGCAGATGCTGATGCTCCAATCGCATAATATATTGAATCCTGCCAATGGTGCTCCTATTACTGTGCCTGCGCAGGATATGGTGTTAGGCTTGTATTACATCACCAAGTTGCGTAAAGGGGCTAAAGGTGAGGGTTTGACTTTCTATGGTCCTGAGGAAGCACTTGTTGCTTATAATGAAGGGAAATGTGATATCCATGCTCCGGTCAGTGTCGTTGTAAAAGATGTTGACGAGAATGGTAACATCGTGGATAAGATGATGCATGATACCTCTGTGGGACGTGTGATTGTCAACGAGATTGTACCTGCGGAAGCCGGATATATCAATACGATTATATCCAAGAAATCACTTCGCGACATCATTAGTCACGTTATTAAAGTGTGTGGTGTGGCCAAAGCGGCTGATTTCCTTGACGGAATAAAGAACCTCGGTTACTACATGGCTTTCAAGGGAGGACTGTCGTTCAACTTGGGAGATATTATTATTCCTGAAGAGAAAGAAGCATTGGTACAGAAGGGTTATGATGAAGTGGAGCAGGTGATAAACAACTATAACATGGGTTTCATTACCAATAACGAGCGCTACAATCAGGTAATTGATATTTGGACTCATGTGAACTCCGAACTTTCTAATATTCTGATGAAAACCATTTCGAGCGATGACCAAGGATTTAACTCGGTATACATGATGTTGGATTCCGGTGCCCGTGGTTCTAAAGAACAGATTCGCCAGTTGTCCGGTATGCGTGGTTTGATGGCTAAACCTCAGAAAGCAGGTGCCGAGGGTGGACAGATTATTGAGAACCCGATTCTTTCTAACTTTAAAGAAGGATTGTCGGTGTTGGAGTACTTTATATCTACTCACGGTGCGCGTAAGGGTTTGGCCGATACCGCCTTGAAGACTGCCGATGCCGGATATTTGACTCGTCGTTTGGTCGATGTTTCGCATGATGTGATTATTAATGAAGAGGATTGTGGCACACTTCGCGGATTGGTTTGTACTGCTTTGAAAAACAACGATGAAACGATTGCTACCCTTTCTGAACGTATCCTTGGTCGTGTGTCTGTACATGATATCATCCATCCTACTACGGGAGAATTGATCGTGGCCGGTGGCGAGGAAATTACTGAAGACATTGCGCAGAAGATTGAGGATTCTCCGATTGAGAGCGTTGAAATCCGTTCGGTACTGACTTGCGAATCCAAGAAGGGCGTTTGTGCCAAGTGCTACGGACGGAATTTGGCTTCCAGTCGTATGGTTCAAAAGGGAGAAGCTGTCGGAGTTATTGCCGCACAGTCTATCGGTGAACCGGGTACACAGTTGACGTTGCGTACTTTCCACGCCGGTGGTACGGCAGCCAATATTGCTGCAAACGCCAGCATTGTCGCTAAGAATCCCGCACGTCTGGAATTTGAAGAACTTCGTACGGTAGATATTATAGATGAAGCAGGCGAACCTGCCAAGGTGGTAGTGGGCCGTTTGGCTGAAGTCCGTTTTGTGGATGTCAATACGGGTATCGTACTTTCTACGCACAATGTGCCTTATGGCTCTACATTGTATGCCACTGATGGTGAAATCGTAGAGAAAGGTAAACTTATTGCCCGTTGGGATCCGTTTAATGCGGTCATTATTACCGAAGCTACCGGTAAGATAGAGTTTGAAGGTGTTGTTGAAAACGTGACCTATAAGATAGAATCTGATGAGTCTACAGGTTTGCGCGAAATCATCATCATCGAATCTAAAGATAAAACGAAAGTTCCTACTGCCCACATTATGACCGAGGATGGTGAGTTGATTCGCACTTACAACTTGCCTGTAGGTGGACACGTGGTTGTAGAAAACGGACAGAAGGTGAAAGCCGGTGAAGTGATTGTGAAAATACCGCGTGCTGTAGGTAAAGCGGGTGACATCACGGGTGGTCTTCCTCGTGTTACAGAGTTGTTTGAAGCACGTAACCCGTCCAACCCAGCTGTGGTTTCAGAAATCGACGGTGAGGTTGCGATGGGTAAGGTGAAGCGCGGTAATCGCGAAATCGTCATTACTTCCAAGTCCGGTGAGGTTAAGAAATACCTTGTCCCTCTCTCCAAGCAAATTCTGGTACAGGAGAACGACTATGTACGTGCCGGTACTCCATTGTCCGATGGCGCCATTACTCCTGCTGATATTCTTGGAATTAAGGGTCCCACGGCTGTACAAGAATACATTGTGAACGAGGTTCAGGATGTATATCGTTTGCAGGGTGTGAAGATTAATGATAAGCATTTCGAAATCATTGTTCGCCAGATGATGCGTAAAGTAGAAATCGATGAACCGGGCGATACTCGCTTCTTGGAACAACAAGTAGTTGATAAGCTGGAGTTCATGGAAGAAAACGATCGTATCTGGGGCAAGAAAGTGGTAGTAGATGCCGGAGATTCTCAGAATCTGCAAGCGGGTCAGATTGTTACAGCCCGTAAACTGCGTGATGAGAACTCTATGCTGAAACGTCGTGACTTAAAAGCTGTTGAAGTGCGCGATGCCGTGCCTGCAACTTCCACTCAGATTCTTCAGGGTATTACTCGTGCCGCTTTGCAGACTTCAAGCTTTATGTCGGCTGCTTCTTTCCAAGAAACGACCAAAGTGCTTAATGAAGCAGCTATCAATGGCAAGGTAGACCGCTTGGAAGGTATGAAAGAAAATGTGATCTGCGGCCATTTGATTCCTGCCGGTACAGGACAGCGTGAGTTCGAAAAGATTATAGTAGGCTCCAAAGAAGAGTATGATCGTATGCTTGCTAACAAGAAAACGGTACTTGACTATGCTGTAGATGAAGCTGTAGAAAATTAACGTTATTAATAACTGTTTATTAATTAAGGAGAGGTGACTCAAGAAAGGGTTATCTCTCCTTTTTTCTTTTTTCGCCCAATGGTATTGGTTGTGGATAAGTTTATCACTCTATAAGTTTTGTTGTTGGTAGAAAAACGGTGAGATAAATGAATAGAGCCTGTTGGATACAGCCTGTTAACTTGTTCTCTTCACGGAAACAACTCTGTTCGCGCAGTGCGGACATATAAACACGAGTTGCGGATATGCATTCGCAGTGTGCGAATAGATATCCAAGGGCTTCGAACAAAGTTTGTCTGAGTCCTCCGGTATAGGCGGTTGCTTTTGCTAAAGATGAGGGGCTGCATCCTGTCGGAAAGATGTTTCTTGAATGCACCGATTTACAGCGGGATTAGGCAGAAGAGAGCCTTTCAGACCGACCGCCCTCCTCCTGTTTTGACAGCTGCAAGCCTTTGCCGTGACAGAGGCAAGTGTTCAAGCCGACAGACACTTGTGTTTGACGTGACAGACATAAGTGTTTGAGCCGTCAGACACAAGCCTCTGACAAGACGGCGACAAACACCTGATATCCAATGGAATTTGACTTTAAAACACAAGCCTCCGGGTGAGGTTATCGACCTGCTTCTTATTCCGAACTCAGGTAAAGTTTCTAAAGATAACGGCCAAAGCCAACTAATCCTTATAAGGAATGTCTTTTCAAACAAAGTCTTTTGTGTGTTGAGCAGAAAGAATTATCTTTGTGTATCTCTAAAAAAAAGAAATATTGAATATGGAAAATCAAGACAACAACAGTCAGTTGCAAATAGAATTGAACGAAGAAGTAGCGCAAGGTACTTATGCCAATCTTGCTATTATTACCCACTCCAGCTCGGAATTTATCCTCGATTTTATACGTGTGATGCCCGGAATGCCTAAAGCCGGAGTGAAATCGCGCATCGTTTTAGCCCCCGAACACGCCAAACGCCTGCTGCGTGCACTGGAAGAGAATATAGGGAAATACGAACGCTCTTTTGGGCAGATTCGCATGCCTGATGAGCAACCGTACCCTCCGCTTCCCAATATAAAGGGAGAGGCCTGAAAGCAAAAAAAACTTGTAGTGCATTGATTATTCAAAACTTATTCGTATCTTTGCAGCCCAAAAGTATATAGTTTTGAATTAATATAAACAAAAATAATATATAATTAAAAACAATTACAATGCCTACAATTCAGCAATTAGTAAGAAAAGGACGCGAAGTGCTGGTGGAGAAAAGTAAATCTCCAGCCTTGGATTCATGTCCTCAAAGACGTGGCGTTTGCGTGAGAGTGTATACTACCACTCCGAAAAAACCGAATTCAGCTATGCGTAAAGTCGCTCGTGTACGTTTGACTAACGGTAAAGAGGTGAACTCTTATATTCCGGGTGAAGGGCACAACTTGCAAGAACACTCTATCGTATTGGTGCGTGGCGGTCGTGTGAAAGACCTTCCGGGTGTACGTTATCACATCGTGCGTGGAACTTTAGATACAGCCGGTGTGGCAGGTCGTACGCAAAGACGCTCCAAGTATGGCGCAAAACGTCCGAAACCGGGTCAAGCAGCTCCCGCTAAGAAGAAATAATCTGGCGGCCGAGCACTGAAAACAGAAAAGTAAAAAACAAAAGTAATTATTTACGTTTTAGTTTATTGGATATGCTAAAGGTTGAGTAAATTCTCCGGAGGGAGAGTTGAAGAAGACAGAAGTAAACAACCAAGAACGAAAAACATTATTCTTTCAGACAATGAGAAAAGCAAAACCCAAAAAACGCGTTATCCTGCCGGATCCCGTGTTTAATGATGTGAAAGTTTCCAAGTTCGTGAATCACCTGATGTATGATGGCAAGAAGAATACCTCTTATGAAATCTTCTATGAAGCTCTGGAAACCGTGAAGAACAAGATGCAGAACGAAGAGAAATCAGCTCTTGAAATCTGGAAAAAAGCTCTGGATAATGTAACTCCGCAAGTGGAAGTGAAGTCTCGCCGTGTGGGTGGTGCCACTTTCCAAGTTCCCACCGAAATCCGTCCCGACCGTAAGGAATCGATTTCCATGAAGAACCTGATCATCTTCGCGCGCAAGCGTGGCGGTAAGTCTATGGCCGACAAATTGGCTGCCGAAATCATGGATGCTTTCAACGAACAAGGCGGTGCCTACAAGCGTAAGGAAGATATGCACAGAATGGCAGAAGCTAACCGTGCGTTTGCACATTTCAGATTCTAATACTGTAAGAGATACCAATCAGAATTTAAAACTTAAAGTAAAAGAATTTAAGAATGGCAAAACATGATTTACATTTGACTCGTAACATCGGTATCATGGCTCACATCGATGCCGGTAAAACGACAACCTCTGAACGTATTCTTTTCTATACGGGTCTGACTCACAAAATCGGTGAGGTGCACGATGGTGCAGCTACGATGGACTGGATGGAACAGGAACAGGAGCGTGGTATCACAATTACCTCGGCCGCTACAACTACCCGTTGGAAATATGACGGTAATACATATAAGATTAACTTGATTGACACTCCGGGACACGTTGACTTTACGGCCGAAGTAGAGCGTTCTTTGCGCGTGCTGGATGGTGCCGTAGCTGCGTATTGTGCGGTAGGTGGCGTTGAGCCGCAGTCTGAAACCGTTTGGCGTCAGGCAGACAAATACAACGTTCCGCGTATCGGTTATGTGAACAAGATGGACCGTTCGGGCGCAGACTTTTTCGAGGTTGTTCGCCAGATGAAGGACGTTCTGGGTGCTAATCCTTGCCCGGTCGTTGTGCCTATCGGCGCTGAAGAAACCTTCAAGGGTGTAGTAGACCTCGTTAAGATGAAAGCCATCTTGTGGCATGACGAAACGATGGGCGCCGATTACGCTGTAGAAGAAATCCCCGCAAACTTGGTTGACGAAGCCAACGAGTGGAGAGATAAGATGCTTGAGAAAGTTGCAGAGTTCGATGACGCTTTGATGGAAAAGTATTTCGATGATCCTTCTACCATCACCGAAGAAGAAATCCTGAGAGCTCTTCGCAACGCTACCGTGCAGATGGCAATCGTGCCCATGCTGTGTGGCTCTTCATTCAAGAACAAGGGCGTACAGACTCTGCTGAATTACGTTTGCGCCTTTCTGCCTTCTCCGCTGGATACTCCGAATATCGTGGGGACAAATCCTGATAGCGGCCAGGAAGAAGACCGCAGACCGGATGATGATGAAAAAACAGCCGCTTTGGCATTTAAGATCGCTACCGACCCGTATGTGGGGCGTCTGACTTTCTTCCGTGTGTACTCAGGTAAGGTAGAAGCTGGTTCTTATATCTACAACTCTCGTTCAGGAAAGAAAGAACGTGTATCTCGTCTGTTCCAGATGCACTCAAACAAGCAGAATCCTGTGGAACTTATCGGTGCTGGAGATATCGGTGCTGGTGTAGGTTTCAAGGATATTCGCACAGGTGATACTCTGTGTGACGAAACAGCTCCGATCGTTCTGGAATCTATGGACTTCCCCGAACCTGTAATCGGTATTGCCGTTGAGCCTAAAACGCAGAAAGATATGGATAAATTGTCCAACGGTTTGGCTAAATTGGCAGAAGAAGACCCGACATTTACAGTTAGAACCGACGAACAAAGTGGTCAGACGGTTATCTCTGGTATGGGTGAGTTACACCTGGATATCATCATCGACCGTTTGAAGCGTGAGTTCAAGGTTGAATGTAATCAGGGTAAACCTCAGGTTAACTACAAAGAAGCCATTACCAAGATGGTGAACCTGCGCGAAGTTTACAAGAAGCAGTCAGGCGGACGCGGTAAGTTCGCCGATATCATCGTGAACATCGGCCCCGTTGATGAAGACTTCAAAGAAGGTGGCTTGCAGTTCGTTGATGAAGTGAAGGGTGGTAACATACCTAAGGAATTCATCCCCTCTGTGCAGAAGGGCTTCACTACAGCCATGAAAAATGGTGTATTGGCAGGCTATCCTCTGGATTCACTGAAGGTGACTTTGGTCGACGGTTCCTTCCACCCGGTAGACTCTGACCAGTTGTCTTTCGAAATCTGTGCCATCCAAGCCTACAAGAACGCTTGCGCTAAGGCAGGCCCGGTATTGATGGAGCCCATCATGAAGCTGGAGGTAGTAACTCCGGAAGAAAATATGGGTGACGTCATCGGTGACTTGAACAAGCGTCGCGGTCAGGTAGAAGGAATGGAATCCAGTCGTTCTGGTGCTCGCATTGTGAAGGCATTGGTTCCGCTGGCCGAAATGTTCGGTTACGTAACAGCTTTGCGCACCATCACTTCGGGTCGTGCCACTTCTTCAATGGTATATGCTCACCACGCTCAAGTTTCCAACTCTATTGCCAAGGCAGTATTGGAAGAAGTAAAAGGACGTGTTGATTTAGTCTGAAATAACAGGAAATCCGTAGGCTAGCGAATGACTCTTAGTCTACGGAACCTTATTTTATATAAAACTATTAATAACAAAAACAGTAATGAGTCAAAAAATTAGAATCAAACTGAAATCTTACGACCACAACTTGGTTGATAAGTCTGCTGAAAAGATTGTAAGAACGGTGAAGACAACAGGTGCCATCGTTAGCGGTCCGATTCCTCTCCCTACGCACAAGCGTATCTTTACCGTGAACCGTTCGACTTTCGTTAACAAGAAGTCACGTGAACAATTCGAACTCTCTTCTTATAAGAGATTGATCGACATCTATAGCTCAACAGCTAAAACAGTAGATGCTCTGATGAAGCTGGAATTGCCCAGCGGTGTGGAAGTAGAAATCAAAGTGTAAGTATTAAAAATTAAGTGAAATGCCAGGATTATTAGGAAAAAAAATCGGAATGACATCCGTTTTCAGTGCCGAGGGTAAAAATGTACCATGCACTGTTATCGAAGCAGGTCCTTGTGTTGTTACTCAGGTGAAAACAGTAGAAAAGGATGGCTATGAAGCTGTTCAGCTGGGCTTCCAAGACAAGAAAGAGAAGCACACTACAAAGCCTCTGATGGGGCACTTCAAGAAAGCTGGAGTAACTCCCAAGAAACACTTGGCTGAGTTCAAAGAGTTTGAGACAGAATTGAATCTGGGTGACACAGTTACCGTAGAATTGTTCAACGACGCAATATTTGTTGATGTTGTAGGCACTTCTAAGGGTAAAGGTTTTCAGGGTGTAGTAAAACGCCACGGCTTTGGTGGTGTAGGCCAGTCTACTCACGGTCAGCATAACCGCGCTCGTAAGCCGGGAGCTATCGGTGCCTGTTCATACCCTGCAAAAGTATTCAAAGGCATGCGCATGGGGGGGCAACTTGGTGGCGACAGAGTGACTGTTCAAAATCTGCAAGTATTAAAAGTAATCGCGGAGCATAACCTCCTTTTGGTCAAAGGTTCTGTTCCTGGTTGCAAAGGTTCAATCGTAATAATTGAGAAATAATGGAAGTTAACGTATATAACATTAAAGGTGAAGACACTGGGAGAAAGATTACGTTAAATGAATCTATCTTCGGAATTGAGCCCAACGACCACGCTATCTACTTAGATGTAAAACAGTTTATGGCTAACCAGCGTCAGGGTACACACAAGTCAAAAGAGAGAAGCGAAGTTAGTGGCTCTACTCGCAAAATCGGTCGTCAGAAAGGCGGCGGCGGTGCACGTCGTGGTGACATGAATTCCCCCCTGCTTGTTGGTGGTGGACGCGTTTTTGGTCCCAAACCCAGAGATTACTATTTCAAATTAAATAAAAAGGTAAAAAATTTGGCTCGTAAGTCAGCTTTGGCATATAAGGCACAAAACAATGCGGTTGTTGTTGTAGAGGACTTCTCTTTTGAGGTTCCGAAGACAAAAGATTTTATCGCAATGACAAAAAAACTTAAAGTTTCCGATAAAAAGCTGCTTATGATTTTACCGGAAGCAAATAAAAACGTATATTTGTCGGCTCGTAACGTGAAAGGAGCGAATGTGCAGACCATCTCAGGGTTAAATACTTACAGAGTATTGGACGCTGGGGTTGTTGTGTTTGCTGAAAGCGCACTCTCGGCTATTGACAATATCTTAATGTAAAAAGGAGGCTTAAATAATGGGATTTATTATTAAACCGTTAGTGACAGAGAAAATGACTGCTATTACTGATAAGGCGAACAACCGTTTCGGCTTTATCGTGCGTCCTGAAGCTAATAAATTGGAAATTAAGAGCGAAGTTGAAGCCCTTTACAACGTTACGGTAGTTGATGTAAATACAATGAAGTATGCTGGTAAAAACAAAAGCAGGTATACAAGAGCAGGTATTATCAACGGACGTACGAATGCCTTCAAGAAGGCCATCGTTACGTTGAAAGAAGGAGATACTATTGATTTTTATAGCAATATTTAATAGAAATGGCAGTACGTAAATTTAAGCCCACAACACCGGGGCAAAGACATAAAATTATTGGTACTTTCGAAGAAATTACTGCACGAGTACCAGAAAAGTCTCTTGTATTTGGTAAGAAATCTTCAGGTGGTCGTAACAACCAAGGCAAAATGACCATGCGCTATCTTGGTGGCGGTAGTAAGAAGATTATTCGTATCGTAGATTTCAAGAGAAATAAAGACGGTGTGCCTGCAGTGGTTAAAACAATAGAATACGATCCGAATCGTTCGGCTCGTATTGCTCTTTTGTTTTATGCAGATGGAGAAAAAAGATATATTATTGCTCCCAATGGATTGCAAGTTGGTGCGACTTTGATGTCAGGTGAAACTGCAGCCCCGGAAATCGGGAATGCACTTCCGCTTCAGAATATTCCGGTTGGTACCGTAATTCACAATATCGAGTTACGTCCGGGTCAAGGCGCTGCCTTGGTTCGTTCGGCTGGTAATTTTGCTCAATTGACTTCAAGAGAAGGTAAATACTGCGTTATCAAGTTGCCTTCAGGTGAGGTTCGCCAGATCCTCAATACTTGTAAGGCTACTATCGGTAGTGTAGGTAACTCAGATCATGGGTTGGAAAGCTCCGGTAAAGCTGGACGTTCTCGCTGGTTGGGACGTCGTCCGCGTAACCGTGGTGTCGTAATGAACCCGGTTGATCACCCGATGGGTGGTGGTGAAGGACGTGCTTCAGGAGGACACCCGAGATCTCGTAAGGGATTGTATGCTAAGGGTCTTAAGACAAGAGCTCCGAAGAAACAATCGTCTAAGTATATTATTGAGAGAAGAAAGAAGTAATCTGATTAATAGAGTAAATTATGAGTCGTTCTTTAAAAAAAGGTCCGTATATTAACGTTAAGCTTGAGAAGAAAGTGCTTGCTATGAATGAATCGGGCAAGAAAGTGGTAGTTAAGACTTGGGCCAGAGCTTCAATGATTTCGCCTGATTTTGTAGGGCATACTGTTGCAGTTCACAATGGAAATAAATTTATTCCTGTTTATGTTACCGAGAATATGGTAGGACACAAGTTGGGAGAATTTGCTCCAACTCGTACTTTCAGAGGACATGCCGGTAATAAGAAAAAGTAAAAACAGGTTTTTATCTGAAATAATAAAGTAATAATATAATGGGAGCAAGAAAAAAAATATCGGCTGAAAAAAGAAAAGAAGCCCTTAAGACCATGTATTTTGCGAAATTGCAAAATGTTCCTACTTCCCCCCGTAAAATGCGTCTCGTGGCTGACATGATTCGCGGGATGGAAGTGAACAGAGCGCTCGGCGTTTTGAAGTTCTCTTCTAAAGAAGCTTCTGCCAGAGTGGAAAAATTGCTGCGCTCTGCAATTGCTAATTGGGAGCAGAAAAACGAACGTAAGGCAGAAAGTGGGGAATTGTTCGTAACCAAAATTTTTGTTGATGGTGGTGCTACGCTCAAAAGAATGAGACCGGCTCCGCAGGGAAGAGGTTATAGAATTCGTAAACGTTCAAATCATGTAACATTGTTCGTTGGTTCTAAAAGTAATAACGAAGATCAAAATTAAGGTAAATGGGACAAAAAGTTAATCCAATAAGCAACCGTTTAGGAATTATCAGAGGATGGGATTCCAATTGGTATGGTGGAAAGAATTACGGCGATTCTCTGCTGGAAGATAGCAAGATTCGCAAATACTTGAACGCCCGTCTTGCAAAGGCAAGCGTGTCAAGAATTGTAATTGAACGTACACTGAAACTCGTGACTATTACCGTTTGTACTGCACGTCCGGGTATCATTATCGGCAAAGGTGGCCAAGAAGTTGATAAATTAAAAGAGGAGTTGAAGAAGGTCACCGATAAGGATATCCAGATTAATATCTTCGAAGTAAAAAGACCTGAGTTGGACGCTGTTATCGTGGCTAACAACATTGCTCGCCAAGTTGAAGGTAAAATTGCCTACCGTCGCGCCATCAAAATGGCCATCGCTAATACAATGCGTATGGGTGCGGAAGGGATTAAAATTCAGATTTCAGGACGTTTGAATGGGGCTGAAATGGCTCGTTCTGAAATGTATAAGGAAGGAAGAACTCCGTTGCACACTTTCAGAGCCGATATAGACTATTGTCATGCAGAAGCATTGACTAAAGTAGGCCTTCTCGGCATCAAAGTTTGGATTTGTAGAGGAGAAGTTTATGGAAAGAAGGAATTGGCTCCAAACTTTACACAAAGCAAAGAAAGTGGTCGTGGAAGCAATAGCGGAAGCAATGGCGGAAAGAACTTCAAAAGAAAGAAAAATAATCGCTAACGAATTTGATTTTTAGGAATTATGTTACAACCGAAAAAAACAAAATTCAGAAGACAACAAAAAGGCCGTCAAAAGGGTAATGCCCAAAGAGGAAACCAGTTGGCTTTCGGATCTTTTGGTATTAAGGCCTTGGAAACAAAATGGATTACAGGCCGTCAAATTGAAGCTGCGCGTATTGCAGTGACAAGATATATGCAACGTCAAGGACAAATTTGGATTCGTATATTCCCCGATAAACCCATCACAAGAAAGCCTGCTGATGTGCGTATGGGTAAAGGAAAGGGTAGCCCCGAGGGATTCGTGGCACCTGTTACACCGGGTAGAATTATTATTGAAGCTGAAGGAGTATCTTATGAAATCGCAAAAGAAGCTTTGCGCTTAGCAGCACAAAAGCTTCCTATCACAACTAAGTTTGTTGTGAGACGTGATTATGATATTCAAAATCAAAATGCGTAAGAAGTATGAAAATTGCAGAAATTAAAGAGATGTCTACCAATGATTTGGTAGAAAGAATAGAGGCAGAAGTAGCTAATTATAACCAGATGGTTTTAAATCATTCTATTTCTCCTTTGGATAATCCTGCTCAAATCAAACAATTACGCAGGACTATTGCGCGTATGAAGACCGAATTACGCCAAAGAGAACTTAACAATAAATGATGAGCTTGATGGAAGCAAGAAATTTAAGAAAAGAAAGAACAGGGGTTGTGCTGAGCAACAAGATGGATAAAACCATTACTGTGGCAGCAAAATTTAAGGAAAAACACCCTATATATGGTAAGTTCGTTAGTAAAACGAAGAAGTACCATGCTCATGATGAAAAGAATGAGTGCAATATCGGCGATACTGTACACATCATGGAAACTCGTCCTTTGAGCAAGACTAAGAGATGGAGATTGGTAGAAATAATTGAAAGAGCTAAGTAATTATGATACAAGTAGAATCCAGACTTACAGTATGTGATAATAGTGGGGCAAAAGAGGCTCTTTGTATTCGCGTTTTGGGGGGGACAGGACGTCGTTATGCCTCAGTAGGGGACGTAATTGTTGTTTCTGTAAAGAGCGTTATCCCTTCAAGTGATATTAAGAAAGGTGCAGTGTCTAAAGCTTTGATCGTACGTACAAAGAAAGAAATCCGTCGTGCTGACGGTTCTTATATACGTTTTGATGATAATGCTTGCGTGTTGTTGAACAATGCAGGTGAAATAAGAGGAAGTCGTATTTTCGGTCCGGTAGCTCGTGAACTTCGTGCTACTAACATGAAAGTTGTGTCACTCGCTCCTGAAGTACTTTAATATTGTAAAAGATTTGAGTAATGAGTAAATTACATATTAAAAAAGGCGATACAGTTTATGTAAACTCCGGCGAAGACAAGGGTAAGACTGGTCGTGTATTGAAGGTTCTTGTTGATAAAAACCGTGCAATCGTCGAAGGTGTCAACATGGTGTCTAAAAGCACAAAACCGAATGCAAAGAACCCGCAAGGTGGTATCGTGAAGCAGGAAGCTTCTATCCATTTGTCAAACCTGAACCCCGTTGATTCCAAGACAGGTAAAGCAACGCGTGTTGGTAGAAAAGTGAGTGCTGATGGCACTTTAGTGCGTTATTCTAAAAAATCAGGAGAGGAGATTAAGTAATGAGTAATACTGCTAGCCTTAAGAAAGAATATGCAGAGCGTATTGTGCCTGCATTGAAATCACAGTTCCAGTATTCTTCTTCAATGCAGATACCCGTACTTAAGAAGATTGTTATCAATCAAGGTTTAGGTATGGCTGTCGCAGATAAGAAGATTATAGAAGTAGCAATAAACGAAATGACTACTATCACTGGCCAAAAAGCCGTAGCGACCATTTCTCGTAAGGATATTGCAAACTTTAAGTTGCGTAAGAAAATGCCTATTGGTGTTATGGTAACTCTGCGTCGCGAGAGAATGTACGAATTCCTTGAAAAGCTGGTTCGTGTAGCTCTTCCTCGTATACGTGACTTCAAAGGTATTGAAAGCAAGTTCGATGGTAAAGGTAACTATACCCTTGGTATTCAGGAACAAATTATCTTTCCTGAAATAAATATCGATAGCATTACCAGAATTCTCGGAATGAATATTACCTTTGTAACCTCTGCGCAAACAGATGAAGAAGGGTATGCCTTGTTGAAAGAATTCGGTTTACCGTTTAAAAACGCTAAAAAAGATTGATAATATGGCAAAGGAATCAATGAAAGCACGCGAAGTTAAACGTGCTAAATTAGTAGCCAGATATGCCGAGAAGAGAGCTGCGTTAAAGCAAATTATTAGAACAGGTGACCCTGCAGAGGCTTTTGAGGCCGCACAGAAATTGCAGGATTTGCCTAAGAATTCTAATCCGATTCGTATGCATAACCGTTGTAAGTTGACTGGTCGTCCTAAAGGATATATCCGTCAATTTGGTATCTCCAGAATTCAGTTCCGCGAGATGGCTTCCAACGGTCTTATTCCTGGTGTAAAGAAAGCAAGCTGGTAATTTTTTTAAATATTGTCAGGGTAGTCCTGATTAATTTAATTTATTTTATATGACTGATCCAATAGCAGATTATTTGACGAGGTTGCGGAACGCTATTCAAGCGAAACACAGAGTTGTGGAAGTTCCGGCTTCAAATTTGAAAAAAGAAATCACGAAGATTCTTTTTGAAAAAGGCTACATTCTTAATTATAAGTTTGTAGAAGATGGTCCTCAAGGTACAATTAAAGTAGCCTTGAAGTATGATCCGGTAAATAAGGTTAACGCAATCAAGAAGCTGGAAAGAATTTCTTCTCCGGGTCTGCGTCGTTATACCGGTTACAAAGATATGCCGCGTGTTATTAATGGTTTGGGTATTGCTATAATATCTACTTCCAAAGGTGTAATGACCAACAAAGAAGCCGCTGACCTGAAAATCGGTGGTGAAGTTTTGTGTTATGTATATTAATAGGAGGAAATAGCAATGTCAAGAATAGGAAAATTACCCATTAGTATTCCCGCTGGAGTAACAGTAACCTTAAAAGATGATGTGGTTACCGTGAAAGGTCCCAAAGGTGAAATGAGCCAATATGTAAATCCTGCTATAACTGTTAGCATTGAAGAAGGAAATGTTGTTTTGGCTGAGAATGAAAACGCAATGCAGGATGATCCGAAGCAAAAGCATGCATTCCATGGTCTATATCGTTCATTGGTACACAACATGGTTGTTGGGGTGTCAGAAGGATATAAGAAAGAATTGGAACTTGTCGGTGTAGGTTATCGTGTTTCCAACCAAGGTAATATTATAGAACTGGCTTTAGGATATACTCACAGTATTTTTATACAGTTACCTCCTGAGATTAAAGTTGAGACTAAGTCTGAAAGAAATAAGAATCCTCTTATCATATTGGAATCTTGCGATAAACAGTTGCTCGGTCAAGTTTGTTCTAAGATACGTTCTTTCCGTAAGCCTGAACCATATAAGGGTAAGGGTATTAAGTTTGTTGGCGAAGAAATTCGTAGAAAGTCTGGTAAATCAGCCGGTGCTAAATAATCATTTAATTTGATAGATATCATTATGACAACAAAAATAGAAAGACGAATTAAGATCAAATATAGAGTACGCAATAGAATTTCAGGTACTACTGAATGTCCGCGTATGAGTGTGTTTAGAAGCAATAAGCAGATTTATGTCCAAATTATCGACGATTTGTCCGGTAAGACTTTGGCTGCCGCTTCTTCATTAGGCATGACTGAAAAGATGCCGAAAAAAGAGCAAGCTGCTAAAGTTGGTGAACTAATTGCTAAAAAAGCTCAAGAAGCAGGTATTAGTACTGTTGTTTTCGACCGTAATGGATATTTGTATCATGGGAGAGTAAAAGAGGTGGCTGATGCTGCCCGTAACGGTGGACTTAAATTTTAATCATTATGGCAGGACTTAATAATAGAGTTAAGATTACAAACGATATAGAACTGAAAGACAGATTGGTTGCTATTAATCGTGTGACCAAAGTAACCAAGGGTGGTAGAACTTTTAGTTTTTCTGCTATTGTGGTAGTAGGAAATGAAGAAGGAATTATCGGTTGGGGACTTGGTAAAGCGGGTGAAGTAACTGCTGCTATTGCTAAAGGTGTTGAATCTGCGAAGAAGAACTTGACAAGAGTACCCGTGCTGAAAGGTACAGTTCCTCATGAACAGTCTGCAAAGTTTGGCGGGGCTGAGGTATTTATCAAACCTGCTTCTCACGGAACAGGTGTGGTTGCTGGTGGCGCTATGCGTGCAGTATTGGAAAGTGCAGGCGTAACAGATGTTTTGGCTAAGTCAAAAGGTTCTTCAAACCCGCATAACTTGGTGAAAGCTACTATCTTGGCTTTAAGCGAAATGCGTGATGCTCGTATGGTGGCTCAGAACAGAGGAATTAGTGTGGAAAAAGTATTTAGAGGATAAAGGAGGAAAAATATGTCGACTGTAAAGATTAAACAAGTAAAAAGTAGAATTGGTGCTCCTGCTGACCAAAAGAGAACGTTGGATGCGCTGGGACTTCGTAAGTTAAATCGTGTGGTTGAGCACGAATGCACTCCTTCGATCCTTGGAATGGTAGATAAGGTTAAACACTTGGTTGCCATTGTTAAGTAATTATTTGTTGAATATTAAACGATTACAATATGAACTTAAGTAATTTAAAACCTGCAGTAGGATCTACTAAGACAAGAAAAAGAATTGGGCGCGGTCCCGGTTCTGGTTTGGGGGGGACTTCTACTAGAGGTCATAAAGGGGCTAAATCAAGATCTGGCTACTCTAAGAAAATCGGTTTTGAAGGTGGACAGATGCCTCTTCAACGTCGTGTTCCAAAGTTCGGCTTTAAGAACATCAATCGTGTAGAATATAAAGCTATCAATTTGGATACTGTTCAGAAATTGGCTGAAGCAAAGAACTTACAGACGGTTGGTGTTAATGATTTCATCGCTGCTGGTTTTATTTCTGCAAGCCAGTTGGTAAAAGTATTAGGTAACGGAACTTTGACTGCTAAGTTGGATGTACAAGCACATGCGTTTTCTAAAACAGCTGTTGCTGCCATCGAAGCTGCTGGTGGACAAGTCGTAAAACTCTAATTCAATGAGAAAAGCTATTGAAACATTAAAGAATATATGGAAAATTGAGGATCTGAGACAACGGATCCTCATTACCATATTGTTTGTGGCAATTTACCGTTTTGGTTCGTATGTCGTTTTGCCGGGTATTAATCCGTCAATGTTGGCACAGTTGCATCAACAAACAAGTGAAGGTCTTTTAGCCTTGTTAAATATGTTTTCTGGTGGAGCATTCTCCAATGCCTCTATTTTTGCATTGGGTATCATGCCATATATCTCTGCCTCTATTGTTATTCAGTTGTTGGGTATTGCGGTTCCGTATTTCCAAAAGCTGCAGCGTGAGGGCGAGAGTGGTAGGAGAAAAATGAATCAATACACTCGTTATTTGACGATTCTTATCCTTTTGGTTCAGGCTCCTTCTTATTTGCTCAATCTTAAAATGCAGGCTGGTCCTTCCTTAAATGCTTCATTAGATTGGACTCTGTTTATGTTTACTTCTACCATCATTTTGGCGGCAGGGAGTATGTTTATTTTGTGGCTTGGTGAGAGAATTACTGATAAAGGAATCGGTAATGGTATTTCGCTCATTATTATGATCGGTATCATTGCCCGTTTGCCGCAGTCTTTGTTTCAGGAATTGGTTTCTCGAATGACAGATAAAACAGGTGGTCTGGTAATGTTTCTGATTGAGCTTGTCGTTCTGCTGTTCGTTATTGCATTTGCTATTCTTTTAGTGCAGGGAACAAGAAAAATTCCTGTTCAATATGCGAAGAAGATAGTAGGTAATAAACAGTATGGTGGTGCCAGACAATACATCCCTTTGAAAGTGAATGCTGCTAACGTGATGCCTATTATCTTTGCTCAGGCTATCATGTTTATTCCTATTACACTCGTGGGCTTCTCAAATGTTAATGATGTGAGTGGTTTTGTACGTGCATTGACTGATCATACAAGCTTTTGGTATAATTTGATTTTTGCTGTATTGATTATACTATTTACGTATTTCTATACTGCGATCACAATTAATCCGACTCAAATGGCTGAGGACATGAAGAGAAACAACGGTTTTATTCCGGGTATCAAGCCTGGAAAGCAAACAGCAGAGTATATTGACGTTATTATGTCTCGTATCACTCTGCCTGGTTCTTTCTTCTTAGCTTTGGTTGCTATTATGCCTGCGTTTGCCGGTGTGTTCGGTGTGAAGGCCGAGTTCGCTCAATTCTTTGGCGGTACGTCTTTGTTAATCCTTGTTGGTGTGGTACTTGATACTCTTCAGCAAGTTGAAAGCCATTTGTTGATGAGACACTATGATGGTTTGTTGAAGTCCGGGCGTATTAAAGGGCGCAGTGGTAATGTAGCTGCATATTAATCTTTTTGAGAAATGATATTTCTTAAGACAGAAGATGAAATAGAGTTACTCCGCAAGAGTAATCTGCTTGTTGGAAAAACGTTGGCTGAGATAGCTAAGATTATAAGACCGGGAATAACAACTAAGGAGTTGGATAAAGTAGCAGAAGAGTTCATTAGAGATAATGGTGCTGTGCCTACTTTTAAGGGTTTTCCTAACCAATATGGTGATCCTTTTCCTGCTTCAATTTGTACCTCTGTGAATGAGCAGGTGGTACATGGTGTTCCGAGAGATGTAGTACTGAAAGATGGTGATATTGTATCTATTGATTGCGGTACTTACATGAACGGATTCTGTGGTGATTCAGCCTATACGTTTTGTGTTGGTGAAGTTGATGAGGAAATACGCAAGTTACTGAAGGTTACTAAAGAAGCATTATACATAGGGATACAGAATGCTGTTCAAGGCAAGCGCTTAGGTGATATCGGATATGCGATACAGCAGTATTGTGAATCTAATTCTTATGGAGTAGTGCGTGAATTTGTAGGACATGGGATTGGAAAAGAAATGCATGAAGATCCTCAAGTTCCTAATTATGGAAAGCGTGGCTATGGAACAATGTTGAAAAAAGGTTTATGCATAGCTATAGAGCCCATGATTACTTTGGGTAGCCGACAAATCTTGATGGAGGGTGATGGTTGGACGGTGAGAACTAAAGATCGTAAATGTGCGGCTCACTTTGAACATACAGTAGCTGTAGGGGCGGGTGAAGCTGATATTTTGTCATCATTCAAGTTCATCGAAGAAGTATTAGGAGATAAAGCAATTTAAGAATTTAATATGGCAAAGCAATCTGCAATAGAACAAGATGGAGTTATAGTTGAAGCATTGTCTAATGCTATGTTTCGCGTTGAATTAGAAAACGGACATGAGATTACTGCACATATTTCCGGTAAGATGCGGATGCATTACATCAAGATTTTGCCGGGTGATAAAGTAAGAGTCGAAATGTCTCCTTACGATTTATCGAAAGGAAGAATTGTATTTAGATATAAATAAATTAAGATATGAAAGTAAGAGCATCCTTAAAGAAACGTACGCCAGAGTGTAAGATTGTTAGACGTAATGGCCGTTTGTATGTTATTAACAAGAAAAATCCTAAGTATAAACAACGTCAAGGATAATATTATTATTTTTGCAAGAAAAATAATTTAGTATATGGCTATAAGAATAGTTGGTGTCGATTTGCCTCAAAACAAGAGGGGTGAAATTGCGTTGACCTATGTGTATGGTATAGGTCGTAGTAGTTCAGCAAAGATTCTGGACAAAGCAGGTGTTGACAGAGACCTGAAAGTAAAAGACTGGACGGATGATCAGGCTGCCAAGATTCGTGAGATCATTGGAGCAGAGTATAAAGTAGAAGGAGACCTTCGTTCTGAAGTTCAATTGAACATTAAGCGTTTAATGGATATCGGTTGTTATCGTGGTATTCGCCACCGCATCGGTCTTCCTGTAAGAGGCCAGAGCACGAAAAACAATGCTCGTACTCGCAAAGGTAGAAAGAAAACCGTTGCTAATAAGAAAAAAGCTACTAAATAATAATTGTTGATATGGCAAAAAAAACAGTTGCAGCAAAAAAGAGAAATGTAAAGGTAGATGCTAATGGACAATTGCACGTTCATTCATCTTTTAACAACATTATTGTGTCTCTGGCAAATAGCGAAGGGCAAATCATTTCTTGGTCTTCTGCCGGAAAAATGGGTTTCAGAGGTTCTAAGAAGAACACTCCTTATGCAGCACAGATGGCTGCTCAAGATTGCGCTAAGATTGCATACGATCTTGGTTTGAGAAAGGTAAAAGCATATGTGAAAGGTCCGGGTAATGGGCGTGAATCTGCTATTAGAACTATTCACGGTGCTGGTATTGAGGTTACAGAGATTATTGACGTAACTCCGTTGCCGCATAATGGTTGTCGTCCTCCGAAAAGACGTAGAGTTTAAGATTTACCTTTAATAAGTATGACACTTGATTTTGTTTTTGGATTGTAAACTTTCTCTCTACAATCGCGGCTGCAACAAATTGAGTTCATGAATAAACAATTAAATATTTAAAAGAAATGGCTAGATATACTGGACCAAAATCAAGAATTGCCCGTAAATTCGGTGAAGGTATCTTTGGAGCAGATAAGGTATTGTCAAAGAAGAACTATCCTCCCGGACAGCATGGAAATTCAAGAAAGAGAAAGACTTCTGAATACGGTGTACAACTTCGTGAGAAACAGAAGGCCAAATACACCTACGGCGTTTTGGAGAAACAATTCCGTAACTTGTTTGAGAAGGCAGAAACTGCTAAGGGTATTACCGGTGAGATCCTTCTTCAATTGTTGGAGGGACGTCTTGACAATATTGTATTCCGTTTGGGTATTGCTCCTACTCGTGCAGCAGCTCGTCAGTTGGTGGGCCACAAACATATTACTGTGGACGGTGAGGTCGTAAATATTCCTTCGTATGCGGTAAAACCGGGTCAGGTAATTGGAGTTCGCGAAAGATCCAAGTCTTTGGAAGTGATTGCAAATTCTTTGGCAGGTTTTAACCACAGCAAATATCCTTGGTTGGAATGGGATGATAACTCTAAGGTGGGTAAGTTACTGCATGTGCCTGAAAGAGCGGACATTCCTGAAAACATTAAAGAGCATTTGATCGTAGAATTGTATTCTAAATAATAATTAATTTCATGGCGATATTAGCATTTCAAAAACCTGATAAAGTATTAATGTTAGAAGCGGACTCCAAATTCGGAAAATTCGAGTTCCGTCCTTTGGAGCCGGGTTTCGGTATTACCGTTGGTAATGCACTGCGCCGCATCCTGCTTTCTTCATTGGAAGGTTATGCTATCACCACTATCAAGATAGAAGGTGTGGAGCATGAGTTCTCCAATGTTCCGGGAGTTAAAGAGGATGTTACTAACATTATCTTGAATCTGAAACAAGTGAGATTCAAGCAAGTAGTTGAAGAATTCGAGAGCGAGAAGGTAAGTATTACAATCGAGAATTCAAGTGAATTTAAAGCAGGTGACATAGGTAAGTATTTGACTGGATTTGAAGTGTTAAATCCTGAGTTAGTTATTTGTCATTTAGATTCAAAAGCAACTATGCAGATAGATATTACGATAAACAAAGGTCGCGGTTATGTCCCTGCTGACGAGAATCGCGAATATTGCACCGATGTGAACGTAATTCCTATCGATTCTATTTATACTCCGATACGTAATGTGAAGTATCAGGTGGAAAACTTCCGTGTAGAGCAGAAGACTGACTACGAGAAACTGGTACTTGAGATTACTACCGACGGTTCCATTCATCCGAAAGATGCTTTGAAGGAGGCAGCAAAGATCTTGATTTATCATTTCATGCTTTTCTCTGACGAGAAGATTACATTGGAGAGCAACGATGCCGATGGCAACGAAGAATTTGATGAAGAGGTTCTGCATATGCGTCAGTTGTTGAAAACCAAACTTGTCGATATGGATCTTTCCGTTCGTGCCCTCAATTGTTTGAAGGCTGCCGACGTAGAGACTTTGGGCGATTTGGTGCAATTCAACAAGACCGATTTGCTGAAATTCAGAAATTTCGGAAAGAAATCGCTTACCGAGCTTGATGATTTGCTGGAAAGTCTGAATCTGTCGTTTGGAACTGATATTTCTAAATATAAATTAGATAAAGAATAAAAAATGAGACATAATAAGAAATTCAATCATTTGGGTCGTACTGCCTCTCATAGAAACGCGATGTTGGCTAATATGGCGTGTTCTTTGATTAAGCACAAAAGAATCACTACGACTGTTGCAAAGGCTAAGGCGTTGAAGAAGTTTGTTGAGCCTTTGATTACGAAAGCTAAAGACGATACGACAAACTCCCGTCGTGTGGTATTTAGCAACTTGCAAGATAAGTATGCTGTAACAGAATTGTTCAAAGAGATTTCCGTGAAGATTGCTGATCGTCCGGGTGGCTATACGCGTATAATCAAGACTGGCAACCGTTTGGGTGACAATGCGGAAATGTGCTTCATTGAGCTTGTAGACTATAACGAGAATATGGCTAAGGAAAAGGTAACGAAGAAAGCTACCCGTACCCGCCGTTCAAAGAAAGCTGCTGCTGAAGCAGCGCCTGCAGTAGAAGCGGCAGCACCGGTTGCCGAAACTCCTGCGGCTGAAGAGGCTAAGGCTGAATAATTCAACCATTATATATGGGGGATGTGCCCTTTGTTCACTCCTTCAAAAGGTTGGGCAATAAATTTATTAATTGATTTCAGAAAGAGTTCAGTATTGCACCGGACTCTTTTTTTGTTGCGGGAGGTTACGGCCGCTTTTGCAGCAGGCTCTGTGTTTTGATATCCAATGCCGGGCGGCATAGAAGAAAAATATAACTCTGATGTTTATTGTGCATGCGCAAGGTGTGCGTATAAGATTGCTTTTAACTAAAATTATTGCGGAAAAATTTCTTTAATCAGGAATGTCGTTGTACTTTTGTGGTATCTTTAAAATTAAAGCATACTTATAAACAAAAACTTTAGAAATTATGTCAAAAGTAACCGTAGTGGGTGCAGGTAACGTAGGTGCTACATGCGCTAATGTGTTGGCCTTTAATGAAGTGGTCGACGAAGTGGTAATGCTGGACGTGAAAGAAGGCGTTTCAGAGGGTAAGGCAATGGATATGATGCAGACTGCTCAACTGCTGGGCTTCGACACCACTGTTGTAGGCTGTACCAACGATTATGAGAAGACTGCCGGTTCCGATGTAGTGGTTATTACTTCCGGTATTCCTCGTAAACCGGGTATGACCCGTGAAGAATTGATCGGAGTAAATGCCGGTATCGTTAAGTCGGTTGCACAAAGCATCCTGAAATATTCTCCGAACGCTATATTTGTGGTTATTTCCAATCCGATGGACACGATGACTTATTTGTCATTGAAATCTCTGGGCTTGCCGAAGAACCGTATCATCGGTATGGGTGGTGCTTTGGACAGCTCTCGTTTCAAGTATTTCTTGTCTCAGGCTTTGGGCTGCAATGCCAACGAAGTAGAAGGCATGGTTATCGGCGGTCACGGTGACACGACCATGATTCCGTTGGCTCGTCTGGCTACTTACAAAGGTCAGCCTGTAAGTACTTTGCTGAGCGAAGAGAAACTGAACGAAGTGGTTGCCGCCACTATGGTGGGCGGTGCAACGCTGACCAAATTGCTGGGTACCTCTGCATGGTATGCTCCGGGTGCGGCCGGCGCTTACGTGGTTGAGTCTATCATTCACAACCAAAAGAAGATGATTCCATGCTCTGTATATCTGGAAGGAGAATACGGCGAATCAGACATCTGCATCGGTGTTCCCGTTATCTTGGGTAAGAACGGTATCGAGAAGATTGTGGAGCTGGAACTGACTGCCGATGAGAAAGCAAAATTCGCTGCCAGCGCAGCCGCTGTTCACAAAACAAACGAGGCTTTGAAGGAAGTAGGCGCTCTTTGATTGAGAAGTGTCTGATAAACTATATTCCACGGGAAGCGGGTGTTGAAAACCGTTTCCCGTGTTTTTTATACGCAAATTCCATGATGCGCTTCCTGTTTTTCCGTTCTTTCTCTACGTTGAAAGGGAACAATCCGGAAAAGCCGGCGGATAAATCCTTTCTTATTTGTAATGCAAAGAGGTTTGGCTTTTTACACGTATGCAGGCGCAAGCCCACACCTGAGTAAGTCTAAGCCCACACTTTAGAGGGGACAATCCCACACTTTACGAGACGTACCCCCACGCTTTAGAGAGGCTGCCCCCACACTTTACGAGACGTAATCCCGCACCTTAGAAGAGGTAATCCCACACCTGAAGGAAAGTAAAAACAGGAGAGGGGGAAGTTGCCAACGGGGATGACTGAAAGTCTTCTTCTCTTCAATTAAAAACAGTTGCTGATTATAAGCGATTTACGCTTGTACAAGCGTTGGCTCTCACTTGTACAAGCGTAGCTTTTTACTTGTACAAACGTAGCCCTTTACTTGTACAAGCGTGAGGCTTCACTTGTACAAGCGTAAGCTCACGCTTCGGCAAGGACAAGAGTGCAGGGTTGAACCTTTGCTCTTTGTCCGAAACTTTTCTTGTTTATCCAAATGGAAAAAGATTCTTCTTTTTCGAGACCTCTGCAAAACTCATTGTTCAAGATTTGTTCATTTCATCATATTTTTGTAGCTTTATAGTATGAACAACGTCCTTCTTCTCGGAGTTTTGCTGACCTAATAGTTGGTCATCGTAAGGTTAAACAGACCTTTTTCTTTCAAATCGATCAGATAATCGAC
>NZ_SLXB01000007.1 GCF_004342845.1 Prevotella heparinolytica
CTCTCCTTTGCAATCTCTGCTCTCTTGAATTTGAATAGGAATCCTAACATCTGTATTATGATTTATGTGATTAGCATGCAAAAATACGGATTATGAGAGAAAGAGCACGCAGGGGCGGGCTTACCGCCTGCGGTATATGCGACGGGGACTTGCAGAACGTCACGTAAAACGTTTGCAAGTCCCCGATATGCTGAGGTTGAATCTCCTATTATTCTGCCGGTATCTTTTCTATTCTCCGTTGGTGACGTCCACCTTCAAACGGAGTGGTGAAGAACTTGGTCATGATTTCATCGGCTTCGTTGTTGGTGACGAAACGTCCCGGCAAGACGAGAACATTGGCATCGTTGTGTTGACGTGCCAGAGCAGAAATCTCCGATGTCCAACACAAAGCGGCACGGATGCCTTGGTGTTTGTTCAATGTCATGTTGATACCGTTTCCGCTACCGCAGATGGCAATGCCGGGATAACACTCGCCGGCTTCGACAGCCAGTGCCAACGGATGGGCAAAATCGGGATAATCCACACTCTCCGGAGAGTAAGTTCCGAAGTCTTTGTATTCCCATCCTTTAGCCTCCAACCATTGCTTTACATATTGCTTCAGGGCATATCCGGCATGGTCGGAGCAGATTCCTATTGTCTTCATCGCAGCATCTCCTTTACTTGTTTGTAAACGTTTTCGGCCGTGAATCCGAGTTTCTCGTCCAGCACTTTGTAAGGAGCTGAAAAGCCGAATGATTCCAAGCCCCATACTTTGCCATGAAGACCTACCAATCCCTGCAAAGTTACAGGCAGGCCGGCAGTCAGACCGAACACTTTCACGTTGCCCGGAATGACGCTTTCCTGATAGCCGAGTACCTGGCTGCGGAATAGGCCTTCGGAAGGAGCGGAAACAATGCGAACCTTAATACCGTCTTTACGCAACAGCTCGGTACCGGCCACTAACGTAGATACTTCGGAGCCCGATGCAACAAGAACTACATCCGGGTTCTCGTCCGAACCGGCTACGATGTAAGCGCCTTTGGCAGCTTGTTGGTAATCGTTTCCTGCGGGCAGATTGGCGATGTTCTGACGGGAGAAAATCAGTCCGGTCGGCGTAGTGGTATTCTCCATGGCCAGTTTCCATGCCACTGTGGTCTCTTCGGCATCTGCCGGGCGGAGTACCAGCATGGAGTTCTGTCTCTTGTGGTTCTTCAGTTTTTCCATCAAGCGGATTTGGGCTTCTTGTTCCACCGGTTCGTGGGTAGGGCCGTCTTCGCCTACACGGAATGCGTCGTGAGTCCAGATAAACTTAACCGGAACTTCCATCAGGGCAGCCATACGCACGGCGGGTTTCATGTAGTCGGAGAATACGAAGAATGTGCCGCATGCAGGGATAACACCGCCATGCAGCGCCATGCCGATGCAGCAGCAGGCCATGGTCAGCTCGGCAACGCCGGCTTGGAAGAATGCGCCGCTGAAATCTCCTTTCTTGAAAGCGTGTGTCTTTTTCAGGAAGCCGTCGGTCTTATCGGAGTTGGAGAGGTCGGCGGATGCCACAATCATGTTTTCCACCTGAGTGGCAAGAACACCGAGCACTGTGGCCGATGCGGCACGTGTGGCCGAGCCGGCTTTCTGCTCGATGGCTGCCCAGTTTACTTCGGGGGCTTTGCCGGAGAAGAACTGTTCCAGTTTGGCTGCCTTTTCCGGATTGGCTTTGGTCCAAACTGCTTTGGCTGCATACTTCTCGGCCATGATTTTCTTCAGTTCGGCAGTGCGTTTGGCATATAATTCGGCCACTTCGGGGAAAATGACGAACGGATTCGTCGGGTCGCCGCCCAGATTTTTGATGGTGTTGACGTAAGCGTCGCCGCCCAAAGGAGCACCGTGAGTGGCGCAGTCGGCTTCGTAGCTGCTGCCGTCGGCCTTGCGGGCGCCCTTGCCCATTACGGTATGACCGATAATCAGCGTCGGACGCTCTTTTTCAGCCTTTGCTTCTTTCAGCGCGCCACGGATGGCATCGGGATCGTTACCGTTGATCGTGATGACTTTCCAGCCCCATGCCTCGTATTTCTTCGCAGTATCTTCGATGGTAACATCTTTTGTTTCGGTAGAAAGCTGAATGTCGTTGGCATCGTAGAACATGATGAGGTTGTCCAATCCCAGCGTACCGGCAATGCGCCCCGCACCTTGAGAAATTTCTTCTTGCACGCCTCCGTCGGAAATGTATGCGTAGATGGTTTGCGGCATCACTTCCTCGAAGCGGGCTTGCAGGAACTTGGCTGCAATGGCTGCACCTACGGCATAAGTATGTCCTTGTCCCAATGGACCGGAAGTGTTTTCAATGCCGCGCATGATATCGCGTTCGGGATGTCCCGGAGTGGGGCTTTCCCATTGGCGGAACTCTTTCAGTTCGTCCAAAGTGAATTTTCCGGTCAATGCCAGTTGGGAATAGAGCATCGGAGACATGTGTCCCGGGTCGAGGAAGAAACGGTCGCGGCCTTCCCAAGCGGGATTTTCAGGGTCGTATACCAGGAACTCGGAGAAAAGCACGTTCACAAAGTCGGCACCGCCCATGGCACCACCGGGGTGTCCGGAGTTGGCCTTTTCAACCATAGAGGCGGCAAGGATGCGGATATTGTCCGCTGCACGGTTCATTAGTTTGTTGTCGTTCATATCGTTTATAATTAGTTTTTGAATGTCAGAAACAGAAGGTTCTTTGCTTATTGGATTTTAATAAGGGCAAAGATAACTCTTTATGTGCAATTAGCAACACTGTCAGGAGGCCTTTTTTGCTGGCCTCCTTGTCTGCTTCATGTCAAAAATACATTAAGCCGGCTTGTTTGCTTTACTGTAAGCCGGTTGTGCCTTATTGCAATTCAAGGGTGACAATGGATTTGGCGGGCAACTTGATTTTGAGTACACCTTTATTGACTTTTACCTCTTTGAACGGAGCTAACTTTACGTTATCGGGTTTTTCAAAAGAGTTGTAATCTGTCAGATTGGATGATGTCAGAATTTCGCCCACCGCTTTCTTGGCGTTTGTGCCCGACAGGTTGATGGTCACTTCCTGTGCTTGGTCGGCATCGATGTTGGACATAGAGATATGTATCTTGCCACTCTTGTCTCTTGAAGCGGTGGCGCTCAGCAGAGGCAGTTTACGGTTTTGGTTGCGTTCGCCTTCCAAGTTCATAACCTTGCAGCTTCCTTCAAGAGGAATATAAGTGGCATCCTGATGTACGTTGTACATTTTGAATACATAGTAGGTAGGGGTAAGCACCATTTCTTTGCCTTTAGTTAGAATCATGGATTGAAGTACGTTCACTATCTGGGCGATGTTTGCCATTTTCAGGCGGTCGGTGTATTTATGGAAGATGTCGAAGCTGAGGGAAGCCACAAAAGCATCGCGCAAGGTGTTCTGTTGATAGAGGTGTCCGCGTACGGTGCCGGGTTCTTCGTCCCACCAAGTGCCCCATTCATCAAGCAGTAACGCAACATGTTTCTGCTTGTCATACTCGTCCATAATGGCAATATGCTTTTTCAGAACATCTTCTATTTCGCGGCACTTGCCGAGTGTCCAGTAGTAATCGCCTTTGTCGA
This sequence comes from Prevotella heparinolytica, assembly GCF_004342845.1. Classification (GTDB taxonomy): domain Bacteria; phylum Bacteroidota; class Bacteroidia; order Bacteroidales; family Bacteroidaceae; genus Bacteroides; species Bacteroides heparinolyticus. The sequence continues at coordinate 3,577 of NZ_SLXB01000007.1, forward strand.
ATTGCGTGGCCGAGCCTTTGCTTCCGCTCCATCCGGTAACGGTGTAATAGTGCAGAGAGAGTCCGTGCATGCCTCTGCCTACGCGGTCCATCAGCACCTTTGTCCAGTTGTAATCATAGTCGCTCGCACCGCTGGCTATCTTGAAGAGGCGGGTATTGTCGTAGTTACGGCAATAAGTGGAGTAGCGACGATAAAGGTCGGCATAATATTCGGGACGCATGCTTCCGCCGCAACCCCAGCTTTCGTTACCCACGCCGAGATATTTCACCTTCCATGCCTTGTCGCGTCCGTTTTGCCGGCGCAGACGTGCCATTGGAGAGTCGCCTTCCGAAGTCATGTATTCTACCCATTTGGCCAGTTCTTCCACGGTTCCGCTGCCTACGTTGCCGCTGATATAGGGTTCGCAGCCCAACATTTCGCAGAGGTTGAGGAACTCGTGTGTTCCGAAACTATTGTCTTCAATCGTTCCTCCCCAGTTGTTGTTTACCATTTTAGGACGTTTGTCTTTCGGGCCTATACCGTCCATCCAGTGATACTCATCGGCAAAACAGCCGCCCGGCCAGCGAAGAACCGGTATTTTCAGTTCTTTCAGCGCATTGAATACATCGGTACGGTAACCATTGATATTGGGAATTTCAGAGTTTTCACCTACCCAAAGTCCGCCATAGATGCAGGTTCCCAAATGTTCGGCAAACTGGCCATAGATTTCCTTCGGGATGATTTGTTCGGCTTTATCGGCTTGCAGGGTAAGGGTTGCACTTTCTTGTGCTGATGCGGTAAGCGAAGCGGCAAGCATAAGACCGCTGATGATAAGCTTGTTTTTCATGGGTGTTTCTTTTGGTTTTAAATTTCTACTTTTTATATGTAACTGCTGCTGTTTCGATAGGCAGTCCGGCCTTGTAATTCTCGATGTATGTGTTGAAGCCTGCCACCTCTTCGGCTGTAGGAGCTATTTCGACACCGGCTTCACCGGCAAACACCTTTTCTTCCAGAAAATCTGCCAGAGATTGTTTCTTTTCATTATTAACAAGATAAGAGCCGAGCAGGGCAATACCCCATGCACCGCCTTCGCCGGCTGTTTCCATAACGGAAATGGGCGAATCGATAGCTGCTGCAAGGATTCTTTGACCTACACCTTTCGTCTTGAACAGACCTCCATGCCCCGTGATTCTGTCGACCTTAACCTTCTCCTCTTTGAAAAGGATGTCATTACCGATTTTGAGCACTCCTACCGAAGCATGCAGGTGGGCTCTCATGAAGTTGGCAAGGCTGAACTTATCATTTGCCGAACGTACAAACAGAGGCCTTCCGTCGGCAAGTCCTGTTATCGGTTCGCCTGAGATATAGTTGTACGAAATGAGGCCTCCGCAATCTGCATCACCTTTCAATGCATGGTTATAGAGTTTCTCGTATATGAGGTTCATGTCTACGGGAATACCCAGCAACTCCTGATATTCTTTGAACAAGTTGATCCATGCGTTGAGGTCGGAGGTGCAATTGTTGCAGTGCACCATGGCTACAAGGCTTCCATCCGGAGTAGTAACCATATCGATCATCTCGTATGGTTTTGATAAATCTTTCTCTAAAACAATCATCGAGAAAGAAGACGTTCCCGCTGATACGTTTCCTGTGCGCTGCTTTACGGCATTGGTTGCAACCATGCCGGTGCCGGCATCTCCTTCGGGAGGACAAACCGGTATTCCTGCTTTCAGGTGTCCCGATACATCCAATCTCGCAGCTCCTTCCGTTGTGAGGAAGCCCGCATTTTCGCCGGCAAGCAATACCTTGGGAAGAATGTCCGATAATTTCCAGTCATATCCTTTGGGTTCAATCAAGCAATTGAATTTATCCACCATCTCGGCTGAATAATTCTTGGTGGTGGGGTCTATGGGGAGCATTCCCGAAGCATCGCCTATACCCAACACTTTCTTTCCCGTTATCTGCCAATGGATAAAACCGGCAAGAGTTGTCAGAAAATCGATTTCCTTCACATGTTCTTCATTATCCAGAATTGCCTGATACAGGTGAGAAATGCTCCATCTCAAGGGAATGTTATATACAAATAAGTCTGATAGAGCTGCCGCCGCCCGACCTGTATTGGTATTTCTCCATGTACGGAAAGGAACGAGAATCTCTTCTTTCTTATTAAATGCCATGTAACCATGCATCATGGCACTGACACCTATGGCGGCCAAAGACTCTATTTCTGTGTCATATAATTCTTTTACGTTCGAACGAAGGTCGGTGTAGCAATCTTGCAGTCCATGCCAGATGGCTTCTACGCTGTAAGTCCAAAGCCCGTCGACCAACTGATTTTCCCAAGTGTGGCTTCCTTGTGCAATGGGCTTGTTTTCTTGGTCGATTAGAACGGCTTTTATGCGTGTTGAGCCGAATTCGATGCCAAGAATGGCTTTGCCTGTTTCAATAGTTGATTTTGCATCTGTTTTCATATTGGAACCAAAATAATTAAGGTACAACAATTATTATAAATCCATAGAATGAGAAGTGCCCGGCGGTTCATTGCCACCGGCACTTCCGTTTTTATTTATGAGGCCGGTTGAATAATTAGCAAAGAGCCTTGTTAAGCATGTAGTACACCTCGTTCATGCGCAGTTCTTTCTTGAACTCGTTGATAGTGGTGTCCTTGTTGATATGCAACATCTCGATGCCGGAGATTTCGGCATAATCTTCCCAATATTCGGCTGTGAGGTCGTAGGAGAAGCAGGAGTGATGCGTGCCGCCTGCCAATATCCAAGCACCTGCGCCAATCTCGAAGTTGGGTTGCGGAATCCACAGCGCGCTGGCAACCGGCAATTTGGGCAGCGGTTTCGATTCGATGCATTCTACATCGTTCACAATGAGGCGGAAACGATTACCCAGGTCGACAATGGTAGCTGTGCAACCTTTGCGTGCTTTGCTGGTGAAGACAAGGCGTGCCGTCTGGCTTTTGCGGATACCGATGCCTAGGAAATGTACTTCCAAACGGGGTTTGCTATTGGCAATGAGCGGACAGATTTCCAGCATGTGCGATTGGAGGATGGAACTGTTTTCACCGTCAAAATTCAGCGTATAGTCTTCCAAGAAAGAGCATCCGTTAGGCAGCCCTTGATTCATTACCCAAACAGTACGGTAGAGAGCGGCCGATTTCCAGTCGCCCTCGGCACCGAACCCATAGCCTTCGGCCATCAGACGTTGCGAAGCCAATCCGGGAATCTGGTCGAATCCGTTACCGGTCTTGTCAACATCCACATCGCCCAAGTCGTCGAAATTGGTAGTAAATCCTTTGGCCCCTTTGGCTTTCAGGATGGCACGCAGGGCAACTTCGGCTTTGGCGGCATTCCAAACTTTGCGGTAGGCTTCGGAGGATTTATCTTCCAATTCGGCGTCGTGGTCGTATTCCTTGAAATAGGTGGCTACCATCGCTTCCACCTCTTCATCTTTTACTTGCTTCTGATAGGCCATCAGTTCGCTTACGGGACAGTAGTCCACGTGGTAGCCCATACGCTGTTCCGCTTCTACTTTGTCGCCATCGGTCACTGCCACATTATTCATCTGATCGCCGAAGCGTATAATCAACATGTCTTGTGCATCGGCCCATCCTGCACAAACACGCATCCATACGGCGATTTTATGCAATGTCTGTTCATCTTTCCAGTAACCTACCACTACTTTGCGGCGGATGCGCATACGGGTGCAGATGTGTCCGAATTCACGGTCGCCATGTGCACTCTGGTTCAGGTTCATGAAGTCCATGTCCATGGTGTCCCAAGGAATTTCTTTGTTGTATTGCGTGTGCAGGTGCAGCAACGGTTTCTTGAGTTGTTGCAAACCGTGAATCCACATCTTGGCAGGCGAGAAAGTGTGCATCCATGTGATGACGCCTATACATTTGTCATCGTTGTTGGCTGCTTTGAAGATAGTTTCCACCTCTTTAGAAGAGTTGGCCGTTCCTTTATATACTACCTTAACGGGAAGTTTGCCCGATTCATTCAAACCTTTTACCATTTCGGTGCTGTGTGCGTCTACCGCTACTACTGCGTCGCCTCCGTACAGGAGCTGTGCTCCGGTGACGAACCATACTTCGTATTGATTGAATAAGTTGTTCATACAATTTTCTTTTTTATAGTTAATATTTGTAGTTGTTATTTCTGTCCGTAATAAGCATTAGGCCCGTGCTTGCGGCTGAAGTGTTTTTCCACCAGCAGCGGGTTCATGGTCAGGTTGGGATTGGCGGCGTAGGCTATGCTTGCCATTTTGGCCACTTGTTCCATCACCACGGCATTGTGTACGGCATCGTGCGCATCCTTTCCCCAAGAGAAAGGCCCGTGGTTCTTTACGAGCACTCCCGGTGTGTGTACCGGATTCAGACCTTCGAAACGTTTTACGATGACATTTCCCGTTTCCTGTTCATATGCCCCTTTAATTTCGGCTTCCGTCATGTCTGCCGTGCAGGGAATGGCATCGTGGAAGTAGTCGGCATGGGTCGTTCCGATGTTGGGAATATCCAGTCCGGCTTGTGCCCAGGCGGTGGCATAGGTGGAGTGTGTGTGTACTACTCCTCCTATTTCGGGAAATGCCTGATAAAGTACCACGTGGGTGGGCGTGTCGGAAGAAGGTTTCAGCTTTCCCTCCACTACTTTGCCGTCGAGGTCAACAACAACCATGTCTTCCGCTTTCATCTCATCATAACTCACTCCACTGGGCTTAATGACCACCAGCCCGCTTTCGCGGTCGATGGCCGAAACATTCCCCCATGTGAAAATAACCAGTCCATGTTTCACCAATTCGAGATTGGCGTGAAAAACTTTTTCTTTCAGTGCTTCCAACATAATCAGAAGAATTTTGATTTGTGAATGAAGAGGAGGATGCTTATGGCATGACACCTCTTCATCCTTTATTTACAGTTTAAATTTCGGAGATTTGCGATATACTTTCTCGTTGAATTTATACAAAGCCGCACCTCGCTTGGAAGTGATTTTATCTATTTTGTTGGTTTTTTCCACGAAATTCATTTCGCTTATGCGTTTACGGAAGTTCCGCTTATCCATTTCTTCACCGAAAATAGCCTCGTACATTGTCTGCAACTGTGTTAAAGTGAAGAGTTTGGGCAGCAGGTTGAAGCCGATGGGTTCGGAGGAGGCTTTTTGTTGCATCAGGCTCAGTGCATTTTCCACCATCAACGGATGGTCGAAGATAAGCGGAGGCAGGTTTTTGATGTTTACCCAAAAAGCATTATGCTGATGTACCAAATCTTTGTCATACTCGTTGATATTGACTAATGCGTAATAGGCGATGGAGATGACCCGTTCGCCCGGATCGCGGTCGACTGTCCCATAGGAACCCACTTGTTCCATATACACATTATGTAATCCTGTCAGCTCCTTCAGGACTCGCTTGGCGGCATCATCCACGCTTTCATTTTCCTGTACAAAGCCGCCCATCAGCGACCATTCGCCCATTGCCGGTTTGAAGTTCCGTTTTAATAACAGCAGATGCAGTTCACCTTCGTGGAAACCGAAGATGATGCAATCTACACCCACATAGAATTTCGGGTTTGAACTATAATAATCACTCATCTTTTCCTTTTTTTATTATTTGTAAATTAAGTTCTTATTGTCAGATTCTTCCATTACCAAAAATACCAGTAGAAAATACCGGTGATGCCTAAAATAATGGCAGTATGGATGATGTCCCATTTGTTCCAGCTTGCCCGTGTGGTAGCTCTCTGTGCCGGGGTGGAAGTTCCGAATACCAATCCTTGTATCTTTTCTGCACCGGGTGCTTCTGTCATTAAGCTGACAATTATTACCACAATGATGCAGAACAGGAACATCCATCCGCAGAAGAACAACCAGTTCAAATCATAGAACAAATATTTGAATATATTATCGGCCGTTTCGCCGGCATTGCTGTAATATACTTTGGCTCCCAATCGGGTAAGACCTATAATCATACCGGCAATCAGTCCCCACATGCCGCCTTTGGCGGAAGTCCGTTTCCAGCAAATGCCGAGCAGGAATGCGGATGCAATACCCGGAGCCAATACCGACTGTACATCTTGCAGATAAGTATAAAGTACATCGCCTACGCTACGCATGATGGGAATCCAGAGAATACCCAATACCACTATCACCACGGTGGCCATCTGCCCGATACCTACCAGTTTCTTTTCCGGAGTGTTCGGCTTGAAGCGTTTGTAGAAGTCGATAGTGAACAGCATGGCCGAAGAGTTGAACAGAGATGCAAGCGAACTCATCAAGGCTGCGAGAATGCCGCAGACCACAAGTCCTTTGACTCCTGCCGGAAGCAGTTTGGCAACCAAAGTCGGGAAAGCGGCATCTGCGTTGGCGCTTCCATTGGCCAGCAAGGGCAAGAAACCTTCGCCGCCTGCACCAAGGTATTTCTGGTGCAAAGCAAAAGCAATCATACCCGGAATCAGGAACAGGAATACGGGCAACAGTTTGAGGTAAGCCCCGAAGATAGTTCCTCGACGTGCTTCCCGTTCATTCTTTCCGGAAAGGACGCGCTGTACGATAAACTGGTCTGTACACCAATACCAGAAACCGATGATGGCAGAACCTACCAATGCTCCCAACCATGGAAAGTCGGGGTCGTTATTGCTGCGGATAAGTTCGGTCATGGTATTTCCATGTTCGTTCACCGTGACGGCACCGCAGATGCGCATCATCTCGTCCCATCCTCCTAATTCTTTGAAGCCGAGCACAAGAATAATCAGCGAGCCTAACAACAGAATAGGTGTTTGAAGTACCGAAGTATAAAGCACGGACTTCATTCCTCCGAAAATGGTATAAAGTGCGGTCAACACTACCAGTCCGATGGCTGCAATCCAGAAGAAGTCGATACCCCAAAGCGTGTCAATACCGAATACTTGCTGAAATACCAGTCCGCCGGCATATACAGTCACCGCAACCTTGGTCAGCACGTAGCTGATTAATGAGATGACGGACAATATGGTACGTGATTGAGGGTTATAACGACGCTCCAGAAATTCCGGCATTGTATACACCATGCTTCGCGAATAGAACGGTACGAATACCCAACCGAGGATAAGAATCATCCATCCTTGTATTTCCCAGTGTGCCATTGCCATACCGCTTGATGCGCCGGCGCCAGCCAAACCTATCAAGTGTTCGGAACCGATGTTCGATGCGAAGATAGATGCGCCTATCGCAATCCATGTGGCGTCACGTCCGCCCAAGAAATAGTCTGCCGAGTCGTCCTGCTTTTGTCTTACAACCCAAACTATGATTCCTATTAAAGCCAGGAAAAAACCTCCAATGACTATCCAATCTAATGCTTCCATAAATATGATTTCAAAGTTATTGTTATTTCTCTACCGAGAATTTAAAGATACATTCACTGTTGTAAGTCTGTCCCGGTTCCAGAACGACGGAAGGCCATTCGGGCTTATTGGGGCTGTCGGGATAGTGTTGTGTTTCAAGGCATACGGAAGCGCGTTGATTATAGACGATTCCTTTTTTTCCTTTCACTGTTCCGTTAAGGAAGTTGCCGGTGTAGACTTGGATGCCCGGTTCATTGGTGTAAACCTCCAGTGTGATGCCGCTTACAGGAGAAGTCAGCTTGGCCGCTATGCGGGTGATGTCGCCCTGTGTGTTCAATATCCAGTTATGGTCGTATCCGTTTCCGTTTTTCAGTTGGTCGAAGTCGAAGTTGGCAATATCTTGTCCCACGGCTTTGGGAGTGGTGAAATCCATGGGCGTATCTTTTACCGGAGCAATCTCTCCCGTGGTCATGAAAGTATTGTCTACCGGCGTATAAGTGTCAGCATTGACGTACAGGATATGGTCGGTGGCTGCTTGTGCCGGATTGCCGGATAAGTTGAAGTAGGAGTGATTGGTCATGTTGATAATCGTTGTCTTATCCGTGGTGGCGCTATACTTGATGTCGATGGCATTGTCTTCCGTCAGCTTGAAGAGAACTTTTGCCGTAACGTTTCCGGGGAAATTCTCATCACCATCCGGAGAGAAACGTGTCAGTTCCAATGTGGTTTCGTCAATCTGTTTGGCATCGAAAACCTGATATTGCCAGCCTTTCGGTCCGCCGTGCAGACAATGTCCGAAGTTATTTTGCGGCAGTTGGATGGTGTCGCCGTTCAGTACGATTCTTCCTTGGTTGATGCGGTTGGCATAGCGTCCGATGGAAGCGCCGAAGTCGCTGGGGATGTTGATGTAGTCGGCAATGCTGTCGAATCCCAATACCACGTCTTGCATGGTTCCGTTTTTATCGGGCACCATGACGGATACGATGCGTCCGCCGAAGTTGGTGATGCAGACTTCCATGCCGGCTTTGTTTTTCAAAGCATAAAGACCGGTTTGAGAGTCATTCACAGTAGTTTGAAAATCGGCAGGATTAAGCCCGGATAAAGTCGGCTTTGTTTCCGGTTTCCGGTTGCAGGACGCCAGCATCAGAGCGGCTATTCCGGCGAGTAAGAATTGTTTGTTCATAGCTTAATGTTTTATATAAATGAGATATAAGCTTTTCTTGGGTGTAAAAGTAACACTTCGCTTTGGTGTGTGAGGAACACTTCTGTATGTTATGCAACATAAAATTGCTCTTTTTTGAGTTTATTGCAAGTTTATCTCAGTTTTCGGCTGTGGAGGTAGCTTCTTTATAGTGCGGGCTTACCTTTCTTAAGGTGCGGGGGTATGCCCTCTAAAGTGTGGGCTTAGCCTCATTATGATGTGGGATTAGGCCGCTTCAAGTGTGGGCTTACGATTCGTCAAGTGTGTAGAGCGGGATTTCCGTTGTTGGTTTCCTGACCTTTCAAACGAAAGCCGGCAGCTTCTGCAAAGCCAACGGACAGGTGCGGAGATTCTTTTTTATAAAAAGCATGTCTTGTACTTTTCCGTGGTAGATCTAAGCTTAGCGGATAACAACAATAATTGTTCTATCGGTCAGACTCAAAGTATAAACTTCTTGGGTTCAAAGGAAAAAACCGTGTGTGACAAGGAGTAAACCTGTTCTCTGCCTGAATAAATCTCTGTTCGCGCCGTGCGAACAGAAATCCGCACGGTGCGAACAAACGTTCGAGAATAAAAGTGGAGCAGATTCCGAAGGCCGGATTGTGTAGGAAAATCAGTTGTCGGTTGGAAGATGTGGAGTTGTCGGGGGGGGGGGAGCGCATTGCAAAACGATGAGGGGGGAGAAGAAGAAACTTCGGTCAACAACGGAGAAGTAGCGTACGATATATGGGTGTCATGGCTTTATCGGCCGGCTTCAGCCTGTCACAAAAGCATTTAATTGTCCTTCTGTGACAGGCTGTGTGAAATAATCAGCGAGTTTTTTTGCCCCAATATGTTTTATCTTTACTATATCCGGCATACACGATGGTATGTGTTCGCGGATTGGCTTCCCAATCAACCTCTCGTTGCAGGCAGACCTCTACACCGTTGCTGAAGCTGAGTATCTCGTTGGTGGCATCATACGTCCAAGTGGCGCCTTTCCAGCTACCCTCGGTCACTTTGTGGTCGGAGGAGAGAGTCATGTTGTCGGCCGTCTTCTGTTTACCGTAAGAGTAGGAGAGGTCGATATGCTCCCATTTTCCCGCCAATTCATTTTCCGTAATGGGCACTTTGGGTACTGCGCCGTAGCGTTCGGGCATAACTACCGGCCATCCGTCTTTTGTCCAGCGAATGGAACGGACATGTCCCATCATGATGGCATTGCTTGCATTGATGTTCGGTACGTCTTTCGGCAATCGACCTTGCGAAGCATAAAACCAGTTGCCTTTTCCGTCGTCGAATATGGCGCAATGTGCGAAACCTACCCATCCGTCGCTGTTATTGAATTTATAAGGATGGGTCACTACGGGAAGCATGTTGCCTCCGTTGGCGGTGAGGTCTGTGCCATCAATGCCGATATAGGGGCCGTTGATGTCTTTCGAACGGCACACACGTGTGTTGTAAGGAACATCCAAAGCATCGTAGGCCACAAACAGATAGTAATATCCGGTTTGGGCATTATAGATTACCTCCGCTCCTTCAGAGCCTTGCCAGCGGTTTCCCATTTGGCGGGTTACCAGCAGTTTTCCGTAAGGTGCAATGTCATTGGCTGTTCCCCACGGCTTGGGAAGCGTTGTTGCAGGTTTTCCGGTGTCGGCATCTATTTCTATGGAAACGATGCCGCTATGCCAAGAGCCGTAAATCAGATAATGTTTCCCGTCTTTATCTATAATGTAAGAAGGATCGATGGCATTCCATTTGAAATAGCAGTTAGCCCAATCATCGGGTTTTATCATGTAGTCCAATCCTTTGTCCGAAGCATTGGTGATGACGTAACCCTTGTCTTCCCAACCGTCGTTGTTTGCCGGGTTGTTGTTTTCCATCAGACCGATGAAAGCACGCTCTCCCCAGCTTTCAGGCCCATTGATATGTCCGGGAACAACAATGGAATAATACATTCTATACAGTCCGTCTTTTACTTTGCGTACACAAGGAGCCCAATAGCCGAAATTCGCTTCGGAGGGGGAGGCCTCTTCCAAACCCATGGCTTTGCGTATTTCATTTAATTTAGGTGTAATCCATGCAGGCAGCGATTTCATGGTTCCGCCCAAGTATTCCCAATTCACAAGATCCTTGGAGCGCCGCCCGTGGAAGTGTCCGCCTGCAGCGTGTGCATTTCCGTAGGAAGCATCGGTTTGGTACATATAATAATAACCGTCATCGGCCAGCACCACACTGGGGTCGTGCACATTGGCCAAATTCCATTTATTGCGTTGGTTCCAATCGGCTATGTCTGTATAGTTGTCTACATAGGTCGGAGGAACATAATCATTCAGTTCGGAAATCGTGCCTTGGGCATTGGTGGTAAATGAAACGTCATCGGAATAGATGACCCCGTTCGGATAGAGAGTGGCAAAGGCGCGTACATGATAATCGGTGTCGCTTTCCAAACTTGTCAAGCTTGCCGTCATTTTTCCGTTGTCGGGAGTTGTTTTCACCGTAGCGTCGTAGATGGTGGGGTTGATGGCCTTGCCATAACAGAAGCCATAGGTCATTACCCGTATTCTTCCAAAGTCAATATCTTCTTGGCAAACCGTTACTTCCGAAGTAACGGTTGCCGCTGGAACTGCAATATCGGTCACAGTAGGTGTGCTCAGTTTCAGTTCGCCGGAGTTATTATCATTGTCATCGCAGGATGCCATGCCTATAAACAGTGCGCATCCCAATGCGAGGAGATTGAGCCATTTTATCAGTTTCATACTTTTCCTGTTTTTATTGTTCGGTCGTAGTGTTTTCTGTTTCAGAAGAAGCTGTCAGCTCCCAGCCTGCATTCTGTTTCAGTTTGGGCAGACGTTTGATTTCCGCATCGGGTATTGGGAAATAATAGTTCTTCGGGCTGCTGAAAGCACGGGCCTTGTACAAGTCGGAACTTCCATAAGTATATATAGTTGAGCTACCCGGATTTACCTGTACACCATATATATTATATACCTGTTTGTAGCGCGGCTCGTTTCGTTCGTTCGATGCGCTCTTCCCTTCAAACAGTTTCCAACGGCGTTCGTCAAAGAAACGATGGTCTTCAAAGCACAGTTCGATGCGGCGTTCGTTACGGATGCGTTCACGCAGTTGCTCTTGCGTCATGCCTTTATAGGCAGGCATACCCACACGGGCACGTACCTGATTCACATATTGATAGGCATTGTCCGGACCCTGGGCTTCGTTGACGGCTTCGGCGGCATTCAGCAACACTTCGGCATAACGGAAGATGGGGCAGGCGTGCGTATATAGTTTGGGACTCTTGAACGACATGTTGTGCAGGAACTTTTTGGTATAATATCCGGTTACCGTGCCACCATGCAGCGCCTTATAGTCTTTACCGCTACCGTATGTGATGTCCACTTCCCGTTCTTCCGACTCGTTGGCGTCTCCCCATATCGAGCCGTGATGCAGAATGGTTTGTTCCAGACGCGGGTCTCGGTTGACATATGGATTTTGCGGGTCATAAGAAGGATCTTGATCAATAGGCTTCCCGTTGATGGTTTCATAGCTGTCCACTAAATTCTGGGTCGGGTTGGTGCGGCCCACGGCATTGGCCGAACCGCTGAATCCACAAGGAGTTAAGAACAATTCTATTTCCCGCGTATTGGTCCACTCCGACCGGCAGAGGATAAACTCATTATTCAGGTGCGGGGGAGTAGGGTCTGAAACGAAGCATTCATAATAATTCTTTTCGGGATTATTATCGGCAGTTGTATACAGACGATAGGGATTGCTCTGCTGATTGTTCTTTGCGAAGAAAGCCGTGGCGGCATCGGCTGCTGCCTGCCATCTGCTTTTATCGTTGGAAGGGTTGTTCAGGGCCGAGGCTCTGTAGAGCAGCGCTCTTGCCTTCAGCGCATACGCGGAGGCACCGTTCAGACGTCCCCAGTTCAAGTCTTCTTGCTTGTAGCGGAAGGGGAGCACGTCTTTCACTTTGTCGCATTCGTCGGCTATCCATTGCAATGCTTCGGCGGCATCGGTACGGGGCTGGTTCATGGCTTCCGGATTGGTATAATCGAAGATGATGGGTTTACCCTCTTCGTTTTCGCCCAATATGGGGATGGCTCCGAAATAGCTCACCAAATCGAAGTGGAAGATGGCGCGGAGCAGTTTGGCTTCAGCGACGTAACGGTCGTACAAGCGGTTGTCGTCATTATCCGTCTCCTTGTTCTTGATGACGCTTTCTTTGGCATACGTAAGGAAGGTGTTGGCGGCACGAATGCCTCTGAAGTTCTTTTCCCAGTAGTTTTGGGCAAACCAATGGTTGGTGGCCGAATAGCTGTCTGCAAGTACGGCATGATAGCGATGCACATTCCAGAAAGAGATGGCATTGTCCGTCATGCAGTCGCGCGAGGCGCCCAAGAATTGTCCGTCGTTATAGCCGGCAAAAGCATCAGGCAAGTAACTGTATATGTTGGCCAGATTGCCCCGTGTATTTTCAAATTTATTGAATACGTCTTCCGGTCCGAGTGCTAAGTCTACTTCTTTGTCGAGGAAGTCGCTGCAAGCGGTGAAAATTACTGCAAGCAGGGCTACTGTCATGTATTTAATATATTTCTTCATACGTCTTGTTTTAAAGTTTTCAACATAAAGGTCAGAATCCCACATTGATGCCGAAGGTGAATGTACGGGTCTTCGGATACCACCAGCAATAACTCATCGGTTTTTCCGGGTCGATGCCGTCGGGCATGCTGTCCCAAGTATAGAGGTTATACCCGCTGAAGTAAACACGGCACTTCGTCAGATTGGCTTTGGCTATCAGTTTTTTCGGCAGTGAATATCCCACTTCGATGTTGCGCAGCGAGAGGAAATTTCCGTTCACAATCCAGATATCGTTCTGATAAGTACCGCTGTCTCGGTCAGAATCGATGGCATTGTATCCGCCATATACCGGACGAGGATAAGTGGCGTTTACGTTGCGCGGGTCTGTCGGATCATCGGTGTAGTAACCCCAGCTTTTCACAACCTCGTGCGTGCCTTGGTTGCCCCATCCGGACCAAGAGATGGCGGGTGAGAAGAATACGTCGCGGTTCAGGTAGGCGGTCAATACGGCACGGGCATCCAATCCTTTCCACTCAAAACCTAAGTTCAGCGTAGGGATGAGTTCCGGAATGATGGTGTAGGTGTCCGGAATCATATCGTTCGAGTCTATCTGACGGTCGCCGTTCAGGTCTCTGAACACGGCAGTGCCCAATCGTTGATTACCGTTGGAAGAGGTGTGATAAGGATACTTTTCCGGGTGGTCGATGGCATCCTGCTGGCTGGTGGCAATCAGGTTGGGGTCGGCAGCCCATTGTACGAATTTATAGCGATTCCAGCCACCCACCGTATTGTTGAACGGTGCTTCGTAAAGGCTGGCTACGGATGTGTAGTCTAAAATACGGTTGCCCGTTTTGCGTTGCCAAGGTACGTTGGGTTCTGTTTCGTCCATCTCGGTAATTTTATTGGTGTTGTAAGTCAGCATTCCTTCTACATAGAAATTGAAGTTTCCGATGTGGTTACGGTGTCCCAATGTCGCTTCAAAACCTTTTGTCTCGGCCTTTCCATAGGAGTCTTGAGCCACGGATATGCCCAAGATGCTGGGAACGCTGGAGCGTGTCACCAGAATATTGGAACGCCATTCTTTGAAGACGTCAATCTGTCCGTAGAGTTTTTTCTTCCAAAAGTCGAAGTCCAGGCCGATGTTCAACATATCGGAGATTTCCCAAATGTTGTTGGCATTTCCTGCCATTGTCTCTGCAAAACCATTAATGTATGTGCTGTTACTGTAACCGAACCCGTAGCCGGTGGCTGTGCCATACGTGTTTTGGTAAGGATAACGGCCGGAACCGGTATTGGCTTGTCCCGAACGTCCGTAAGAAGCACGCAGTTTCAAGAGTTCGATGTGTTTGTTGTTTCTCAACCAAGATTCTTTAGAAGCCACCCAGCCGAGCGAGCCTCCATAGAACGTTCCCCAACGGCTGTCTTCACGGAAATTGTCGCTGCCCATGCGCGAGATATTGGCTGAGAGCAGGTAACGGTTATTATAGTTGTAATTCAACTGCCCGTTGTATGATAAATAACGGTTCGAAGAGTTGTATTGGGCGTTGTTGGCTTCTTGCACGTTGATTTGGTTGCGATAGGCACGCGCAAAAGCACGGACACCTATATTATGCTTGCCGATGCTCTTTTCGTAGCTTAACCCACCCATCAGGTTCAGGTTGTAGTAGTGGGCACGTTGGTTGCCTTTTGCTCCTGAAGTATAATGTAGCGCTTGGTACGAACTGAATTTATTGTACTTAATTTTCGAAACATCGTCCACATCCAGATTCAGGTAATCGTAGTTATACGAGTTTACGTTGTTGGCTTGCGAAGTTTCAAATACTTCATAAGAGTCGAAGCTGACGGTGGCATTTACTTTCAGTCCCTGCAGGATGGCACTCAAATCTCCGTTGATGTTCAAAGTAGAGTAAAGGTTACGGCGACGGTTGCTTTCCTTACCGGAAGCGGCCAACAGCTTTCCTGCATTTTCCACACCGGCTTTAGCGAAGATTTCTCCATTGGGGCAGAATACAGGAGCGGTGGGATCACACTCCACGGCGCCGAAAGTGATGAGGCTGAACACACCGGTCAATGGTTGTTGGATGTTGTCGATACGTCCGCCTAAGTCCAGCGATACATTCAGGAATTTGGTTACATCGATGTCCAGATTGGAGCGGAGATTCCATCGGTTCAGTGTATGCCCCGTGTTGTAATCTTTGTTGTAGTCAGTCCATTTATCGTTCCACATGCCTTCCTGACGCAGGTAGGAGAACGACACATAGTAGCGGGCACGGTCGTTACCACCGCTTACCTGCAAGTTGGTTTTATAAGTAGGTGCGGTTTCCCGATACAGTTCGTCGAACCAGTTTGTGTTGAAGTATTTGTATTTATCCATTCCCTCCAGTTCTTCACCGTTGCATACACGACGATACTTCTCAATCTGTTCGTCCGTGTACATCGGTTGGTCGCCATTCAGGTACTTCACCCGGTTGCGTGTCAGAGCCATGTTATATGCATTTTGGTTTTCCATTTTGTTGCTCAGCATCTGGAAACCCACTTCTTGCGTGAAGTCCACTCGGGTTTTACCGGCCTCGCCTCGTTTGGTTGTCACGATGATGGCACCGTTTGCTCCGCGCATACCGTAAATGGCCGTTGCCGCCGCATCTTTCAAAATGGTGATATTCTCGATGGGGAAAGCATCGAGGAATGAGAGGTCGCGTTCCACATTATCCACCATCACCAACGGAGCGCGGGCATTGCTGTTCATAGTGCGGATACCGCGGATATACATGGCCGATTCCGTCCATCCCGGTTCACTGGACCATTCATAAGTCTGTACGCCGTTTACGGTGGAGGTGAATGCGTTCTGCAACACGGTGATGGGGTGCTTCTGGAGTTCTTCTCCCGTTACCACGGAGGTGGCTTCCGTCAGCAGTTTCCTGGCTTTGCGTCCGAAAGGTACCGGTGTGGTATGTAGATACTCATCTAAATCGGAGGCCAGCTCTACTTTGAACTCGTCGCTGAACTCTACGGGTACTTGCGCATTCTTGTAACCGACGCTGCTGATGCAGATCTCATCGGTCAGTTTTACACCTTTCAGGATGAAGTTCCCGTCTTTGTCGGTCAGGACAATGCGACTCTGTTCTGCTATGTTCACCACCGCACCGACAATGGGATTGCCTTCGCTGTCTATAACACGGCCTTTCAATGTTTGCTCGCTTTGTGCCCATATGGCGGTGGCTACAAAGAGCAAGACTACCGGCATCAGGGCTTTGCCTGCATCTGCCATTCTTTTTATGATGTGATTCATTTTATACATATGCTGTTATCATGTTTAAGGTTACCAACCGGGATTGTTTTTGATGCCGGTCTTCCAATATTCGCCTTCGGGTATGGGATAGAGGTACATCTTCTCGCTGAATACGCGTTTTTGTGCCACTTTGCGAGTGATGCTGCCGTCGGCAGCTACATCGATTCCTATGATGTCGCGTCCCAACGCTTTCTCGGCCACATTCCACCGGCGTACATCCCACGGACGATGTTCCTCGAAAGCCAGTTCTATGCTACGCTCCTTGCGGATGAAGTTGCGCATCTTCTCTTTCGTATTGAGGTCTGTTCGATCGGCTATATTCCCCGTGATACCGGCACGATGGCGTATCAGGTCAAGCGCTTTGTATACTTCCTCGCAAGGTCCTTGTACCTCATTTACGGCTTCGGCATAATTCAGCAGAATTTCCGAGTAGCGAATGAAAGACCATAGACGGTATGCCTTACCTCCATGGTTGTTGCTCAAGATGGATTCCGGAATCAGCTTCCGCACATAATAACCGGTCGGAGTGGCATTGGCATTTCCCATCGGGTTGTCGCGCTGTCCTTTCACCACGTTGATAGTTCCGTTTCCCCAAACAACACCATGATAGAGGATGGATGCATTCAGACGTTGGTCGCGGTTAATCCACATCTTGGCATCGCTGTATCCGGCGGCCGGGTTGATAATCGGTTGTGTGCCGTTATATGCAGGCGCCCCTGTTTCATCATAACTTTGGAACGGAGCGTTTCCGTCTATCATGTCATACATGTCTATCAGGTTTTGCGAAGGACATAGACCGCCGTTTCCACCTTCTCCTACCGGAGTGTCATTGGAAATGCCTCCCCAGGTTATTGTATTGTCGTTGCGGTAGAAAATCATTTCTTTGTTCCCTTCGGCGGGTGTCAGCAACCAGGCATTGGTCAGTGCAGTCTTGGCGTCTACGCCTTGCATCAGTGAGTAAAGGCCTCCGTAAGTGTCGATGAAGCTCTTGTTGGCATCGGCAGCCTGTTGCCATGTGACACCCGATTCGGCACTGTAACGAGGACTGGCCATATAAAGCATGATGTGGCTGTGGAGCGCACGTGTCATGGGTTGATTGATGCGTCCGTATTCTTTGTAGTTTTTATCATTGGGCTGTAATCCGGCTTCGCACTCCTCCAGTTCTTTCAGAATGAAATCCACTACATACTCTTTCAGTGTGGGACGGGTGGTGTAGTTGCTCAGCAAGTCACCGTTGGGGTCGAGTACTTCGGTCACTATGGGGATAGGGCCATAGCGTAGGAAGAGTTCCCAATAGAACCATGCACGCAGGAAGCGGGCTTCCGAGATGTAGTTCTGTTTTTTCACCAAATAGTCGCTTTCGGATAGCTCGGCACCTTTGGGAACACTTTCTATACGGGTCAATATCATGTTGCATTTACGTATGCCACGATAGAAGGCTTCCCAAGTGGCGGTGAGTTCGTTGGCACCGCCTTCTCCATAGTAGTTGCCTATATTGAAGGTGGTACGCACACCCCCATTGGCATAACTGGTCTCACCCAAATCGGTGGCGGCATCCAGCCAGGAACGGTTGATGCGGCATGCTCCGTGGCGCAGGAAGTTGTATGTGTCATTGTGGAATTGAGTCATCATTCCCCAGTCGCCGAACACTTCTTCACCTGTCAGTTCACCGCTTGGCTGCTTGTCGAGGAAATCGCCGAACATGTCTTCGCAAGAGGTGAGGGTAGTGGTGACGATGCCTAAGGCGAATATGCTGTATAATAATTTCTTTTTCATGTTCACTGTCAGAATTTAATGTTTACACCAAAGTTTACTGTCTTCATAATCGGATAGCGATTGGAACCGTTGCTTTCCGGATCTACCAAGTCATCCAGATGATCCCATGTCATGAGGTTGTTGGCGTTGACGTAAAGACGACAATCGCTCATTCCCACCACTTTCGACCATTTTTCGGGCAGCGTATAACTCAGTTCGATATTCTTCAGACGGACAAAAGCTCCGTTTTTCAGGAAGAAAGAACTTTGACGCTGATTGTGGTCGCCATAGCTGTCGTAGTGCAGCAGAGGATATTGGGCATTGGCCAGATTTTCGCTTTCGCTTTTTGCCGGATTCCAGCGTTGCAGATGGTGTTCCTTCACCTTGCCGCCGTTAACAAAGGCATACATAGCTTCTGCGTCGTAATAGCGGCTTACGTGATCTACGCCTTGAAACATGACACTGAATCTCCAACCTTTGTAGTTTGCTCCCAAGGTCAGTGCATAGGTGTTTTCGGGAACGTCGCTGTAACCGATGAAGGTTTCGTCGCGTTCGTCAATGAATCCGTCTTCGTTCATGTCACGGTATTTAAGATCACCCGCTTTTGGATTGCCGAAAGTAGAGACGGGCAGTCGGCCGCCATCAATGTCGGCTTGTGTCACGAATCCGTCGCATACCAGACCGAAGTATTGACCGATGGGATGCCCTTCGCGTTTGCGGTAATCGGTTTTCAACTTCGGCTCATCCATGTTTTTGATTTCGTTTCTGGCATGCGAGAAAGTCAAGCCAACGTTGTATGTGAAATCTTTGTTGATGCGATGGCTGTGCTTCAGTTCGATTTCAAAACCTTTGTTGGCGGTTTCTCCCAAGTTGGCGGCGGCCATGGTGGTTCCCACCCATTGCGGGCGGGTGAGGAACTGGGTCAGAATATCATTACGCTTTTCGTAAAAGAGGTCGATGTTACCGTTCAATAAACCGTTCCACAAACCGAATTCAAGGCCGACGTTGTATTTATGCGCACGTTCCCAAGTGACTCCATAGTTAGGATATTGCGACTCATAGATACCGCTCATGCCGGTACTTCCAAAGTAGTAATCATTGCTTAGTTGCTGCCAGTTTTCTTCGTAGAGGAAACGCTGTGTTACCCCGCCTACCTGATAGACATCGTTACCCACCTGTCCGTAGCTGGCACGTAGTTTCAGATTGTTCAGCCACCCGGAGGAGTTTTGCATGAACTCTTCGTTGCTGATGCGCCATCCCAAAGAAAAAGCCGGGAAGAAACCGAAACGTTTGCCTTTCATGAAGTTTTCCGAACCGTTGTAACCGAAATTCACTTCTGCCAGATAACGGTCATCGTAGCCGTATGTGGCACGACCCACTAAGCCTTGATAACGTTTGGCCAGTTCGTCGTTCACGCGATAGTCGTTCTGGTTGTAGAGCACCATACCCGTAACGTCATGTTTGCCGAATTTGCGGGTATAGTTGATTTGTGCTTCCATGTAGAGCTTGTAGATGGCATTGCGATCTTGCGAGCCGGCCAGTTCACCGTCGCTGTTGAAGCGGTTGTAGGCATCAATGTCGTCATAGTTGTCGCGGTCGTTCAGCTCGTATGTAGCAAACGACTTGCTATATAGTTTTTTGTTGAACGAGTCGTAGTCGAACGAAACCATTGCTTTGGCGCTGAGGCCTTCGGTCAGCCAATCCATTTTGTAGTCGGCAATAAAATTGGTTTCGTTGATGGTGTTGGTGGAGCGATAGAAGCCGGCTTCGGCCAGACGTCCTACGATGTTGTTTTGGTATTGCGAACTGCCGCCGTAAATGATTTGCCGCTTTTCTCCGTTCTGCACTTCGGTTTTTACGGGGAAGAGCCATCCCGGTGTATGATTCATTTCGTAGAAGATTTCGCTATAAGCGGGACTTTCGTTGCTGTTCGAACCGCCGCGCTCCTCGAAACGCGTACCAAAGTTGACGGAGAAAGTCAGGTCTTTGGTCAGGAAGAGGTCCATATTGGCACGGAAGGCATATCGGGTGAAAGACGGGCTGGAAGAGTTGCCGAACTTGTCATTGCTCAAATCCTTCACCAATCCCTGCTGATTGTAATACTCGGCCGACGCGTAGTAACGCATACGCTTTGTGCCTCCGCGCACGCTCACGTTGTAGCGTTGGGCGGGAGCACTGTTTTTCAGCACTTCGTCATACCAGTTCACGTTAGGATAGAGCATGGCGTCGATGCCGCTCAGTTGACCCGCACTCGATTTGCGGAACATTTCCAGGTCGGCAGCGTTGAATTGCGAAGGCAAACCGTCGTTGGCCAATGCTTCTTCCAACAGTGTCAACGATTGGTAAGAGTCCAGATACGTATCTTTACGGGTAGGGCTTTGAATCTGGTAGTTGGCCGTCAGGCTCACTTCCGGTTTTTGTTCCTTGCCGCGTTTGGTGGTAATCAGCATCACGCCGTTGGCACCGCGTACACCGTAGACTGCTGTGGCCGAAGCGTCTTTCAGTACGGAGATGGTTTCGATGTCGTCCGGAGCTATTTGTGCGAACGAGCGTTCCACACCATCTACTAACACCAGCGGTTGTGCATCACCGGCAAAGGTGGCACGGCCGCGGATATAAATCTGCGTGTCGTCCGAACCCGGCGCACCGGATGTCTGTGAGGTTATCACACCCGAAATTTTACCGGCAATGGCTTGTGACACGTTGGCGGCAGGTGAGGCAAGCAGTTCCTTACTCGAAACTTGAGAAATGGCTCCTACCACACTCTCCTTTTTCTGGGCACCGTATCCCACAACCACCACTTCTTCCAGCATTTCGCTGTCTTCTTTCATCAGGATGTTGAAAGAGGTTTTGCCTGCAACGGGAATCTCTTGGGTCTGATACCCTACGTAGGAGATTTGCAGTGTGGCATTCTCACCGCTCACTGTGAGTTTGAAATTACCTTCCAAATCAGTAATCACACCGTTTGTTGTGCCTTTTTCCACGACGCTGGCACCGATTACGGGACCGAAGGCATCGTTCACTACACCGCTCACTTGTTTGCTTTGGGCAAAAAGTTGCTGCACGGTCAGCATGAAGGCAAGTGCCAACAACATGCCCGCCAAGCGGGGAGTAGCTGATATTGTGACTGTTTTGTTGTTCATAATGTATTGTTTATAAGGATTGTTACTTAAATAGCGGAGTAAACAGGTAGCAGTTTGAACTATCCATCTTGAGGTGCGAGCCATCTACGATGAGAAATGCTTGTACAGGTTGGTTGCCGTCGCCGCAGTTTGTTACAAAAGTTTCTTTATACACGTTTCCGTTAGGTGACGTGGCAACAGCCGTAGTAGTCACTTTGGCTCCGTCGCGCAAGATGTTTATAGTCACTTGGGCACCTTCCATGTCGGCACGGAAAGCATCCCAATTGCCATAGCCCTCGTTGGTCCAGGTACCTGCTCCATAGCTGTCGCCCCATCCGTAAAGGTCGGATCGAATGACAAAGTATTCGGCATAGCCACCCGCACCACGGTCGGCATCGGTGCAGAGGCAGAGGTTCCAGTTGTTCCAGTTGCCCGCCCCGTTGGTGTGGTTCTCGAATTCAAGGCGCAGATTCTGTCCGGCAGGAATCAGGAAATAGTCAGAAAATTCCTGCCACCAGCCTGTGGAACAATCTTCGGCACCGATAGCGGTTTTCGTTATGGGCTGGGGAGTAAAAGCGGAGGTCTCTTGGGTGTCGAATACGATGTGTGATCCGTCCATCACAAAGAAAGCTCTGACTATCTGTGCGCCGTCTCCGCATGTGGTGGTAAAAGTTTCTTTATACACGTTGCCGTTATTGGCTTTGGCCGTGGCTTCTACAACCACTGTGGCTTTGTTGCGGCGGATGGTTACCGTCACATCGGCTCCTTCCATGTCGGCACGGAAAGCATCCCAGTTGCCATAGCCTTCGTTGGTCCAAGTTCCCGTTCCATAGCTGTCGCCCCAACCGTAGAGGTCGGACCGAATGACAAAGTATTCGGCATAGCCGCTTCCACCCCGGTCGGCATCGGTACAGAGACAGAGGTTCCAGTTATTCCAATTGCCCACTCCGTTGGTATGGTTGGTAAACTTGAATTTTATTTGTCCATCGGCGGGTATCCTGAAATAGTTGGAAAAGGCGCTCCACCAGCCTGCCGAATTATCCTCCGCACCCACCGTGATGATGGGAGCACCGATGATATATTCAAATGCGCTCTCTTCCATGCTTGGCATCCGGCATTCGTTGTCGGTTATCTGGTTACGATAGATTTTGATATCGTCTATCCACATCTCTTGCGTGGGAATGTCTGAGTCGGCACCTATATATAAATAGGAAGTAGCGGCCATGAATTGTACAATCTTGCTGAAATCGAAGTCTGATTTCAATACGGTTTTGTCAATACGTTGTTTTCCGTCTACATAGATGCTGTAGCCGTCGTTGCGCACGGTTACCGCCATGTAGTGCCACTCTCCGGCGGGCAATAGCAAGGGATTTCGAGAAACTTTGTTTTCTTCGGGATTGTTGGCTTCATATTCTCCGTCCACCCCTTCGTACTTCAACCAGCCGTTTGCAGTGAGGAACATGCGTTGTGTTCCGTTGCTGTTCTGAAAAGAGAATAATGCGCCGGTCAAGTCGGGTTCCAGTTCCTCTTCCGTCTCTTTGTCGATGCGGAGGGCTTGTTTTACCCAGAATGTCAGCGATATGCCGTTTTGAACCTTGTAGGCGGTCAGCGGATTGAACGTACGGGCATAACCGTTGGGCAGGTGCAGCACGTGTCCGTGGTCATTGTCTTTTTCCACCACGGCGATGTTGCCTTCCTCATAAGCGTAGTAATTGAAACTTTCCGGTTCAAATCCTGCTTCGCCCTCTTTTGCAGCCGGTTCGAAGTCGATGTTTGCTACCTGTTCCAATTTGGGATAGACATCCGTACCTGCCGGTGGATCCATTTGGCCCCAATCCTCGCAAGCCGAAAATGAAAGAATAGTCATTGCCGCCATAATAATGGACGGACTCTTTCTTGTCTTCTTCATAATACAGATATTAATTGTTAAACAAATTCGGTTTCTACTCACAAGTAGTAACGCAAAGGTATAACATCGCCTGCTGAAAGAGGTGGACAAATGAACATTAGAGGTGGACAAACGAGTAAATAAGTGTATTATTTACATTGGTTGTGCTTCTCCATACCATATAAAGCTGCTTGTTTCTCTTTGTTTAGATGTTTCTGCTTTATTCTGCTTTAAAGATAAATGTATTACGTTGAATTACAAACTTTGAATACACCCATCTTCTTTTGTAGGGTATAAAGTTAGGGAAAAATAGTATATGTTGAAAGTGCTAACCAACTTGGAAACGCCAACAAGTTTGGGCACTTTAATAAACAAGAACAATTTGCTGTTTCTTAGTTTGTTATATATGAAAACTCTTCTCGCGCGCGCGAGAGAAGAAAAAAGATAAGAGAAGAAAAGAGGAGAATAGAAAAGACTTTCCTCCATAAGGTTCCTCTCAAAACGAAGGTGGAGGTGGAGGAGATTGCCACTTATCGGGAAAATTGCAGCAGATTGACGAAGGAAATGCCACACTTCATCGTCCTAAATGCCACACTTTGTTGGCTCAAATCTCACACCTTGCACCTTGTCAAGTGTGGCATTGGAGACGGTGAAGTGTGGCAAAAGAAACGATGCGATCCTGCAACCGGGGTTACCGGTTCTTCAAGAGCGGGATTGTTCGCTCAGCAAGGTGCCGGGACTGATGTTGAACTCTTTGGCAAAACATCGGCTGAAGTATTTGGGATCGTTGAAACCTACTTCATAGGCTATTTCTGCAATGTTCATACTCTTGGTGTTGCGGGTTTTCAGAATCAGTTCGCGTGCCACATTCAGGCGGTAGCTGCGGATAAACTGATTAGGCGACTGTCCCATCAGGCTTTGCAACTTTTGGTTGAGCAGCGACTTGCTGACCCCTGCGGCTTCGCTGAGGTCGCCGACTTCCAACGTGGGATCTTTGTAGCGTGTCTTCACCGCCTCCATGATACGGGCGATAAATTTCTTGTCGCCCGATTCGTCGCCAATGTGCAACGCATCCGGATCCATGCTGACGGCAAATTTCCGCTGATAGCGTTTCCGTGCCTCCAAGATATTCTCTATGCGTGTCAGGAGCAACGTCTCGTCAAAAGGCTTCAGCAGGTACTCGTCCACGCCGATGCGGTAGCTCTCTATGCGAGACTCTTGCGAGGTTTTGGCGGTCAGCATCAGGAACGGTATGTGAGAAACGGAGAGATTCTCCTTCACGCGGCGAGACAGTTCGATGCCATCCATCACGGGCATCATCAGGTCGCTGATAATGAAGTCGATGTGCTGTGAAGTCAGCACGTTCAAGGCTTCTTCTCCGTTAGAGGCCTCCGTCACCTGATACTTTTCGCGAAGGATGGAGCGGATATATCCGCGCATATCGAGGTTGTCTTCCACCACGAGGATATGGAGACGTTTCTGGTTGCCATCGGATGGCTGTGCGGGCAGGCCGAATGTGGTTTGCCTGCCTTCGGAAGCGGCAGGCTCGGCAGATTGATCGGCAGATACGGGAATCAACAGGCGGAACGTACAACCGGCGGTGCGGTTGTTTCGCACCTCGATGTCACCGTTCATGGCTTGCACGATGCACCGGCACAGATAGAGGCCGATGCCGCTGCCCGACTGTCCGTACATGGGGAATTTAGGCTGGTTGCGCACTTGGTAGAAACGATTGAATATTTTTTCAAGATCTTCGGGCGGAATGCCGCTGCCCGAGTCGCAGATGCTGATGTAGAGCGATTCTGCACGCTTTTCCGTCTTTGGAAGCCGGGCGATGAAGAGCGACACGCTGCCGCCGTCGGGGGTAAATTTGATGGCGTTACTCAACAGGTTGGTCAGTATCTTTTGCATGGCTTCTTCATCGTAATTCAAATGGTTGTCGCCGAGGCGGATGTAGAACCTCAGGTCGATGTTTCGCTCATGGGCGAAGACGGCGAAAGGCATCACCAGCTCGTTGGCAAACTTTCCGAAGTTGCCGGGAGTGTTGACAATCTTCAACGTTCCGGATTCTATCTTGCGGAAGTCCATCAGTTGGTTGACGAGCGACAACAGGTATTTGGAGTTACGCTCCACGAATTGCAGTTGTTCGATGACCTGCGGGTTATAGCTCAGCTTCAGGGCGCGTTCTATGGGGCCGATGATGAGCGTGATAGGCGTGCGGAACTCGTGCGTGATATTGGTGAAGAAAGCTATTTTATCCAGCGTCATTGTATGCACCTTGTGCGCCAGTTCGGCCAGTTTGGCTTTCTGCATGGAAATTTTCTCGTTCTGTTCTGTCAGCAGCCGGTTCTGTCGGGAGAGTTCTTCGGTTTTCTCTTCCAGCAGCAGTTTCTGCTCTTTCAGTTCGCGGGTGCGATGTTCCACTTTGCGATGCAGCAGCTCGCTGCGGCGCTTCAGGTTGCGGACGCGCCATTGATAGAACTGCCATATGGCTATGCCGACCGCTACGATAGCCAGCAGAATGAACCAGACAGTCTTGTAGAAGTAGGGTCTGACAAGTATGTCCAGTTCTGCCGTTTGTTCCTTGCCGCCTTCCTGATAAGGAGTGTACTTCACTTGCAGGGTGTACTTGCCCGGCGAGAGGTTGGTGTATCGGGCAAAGCGGTGGTTGGCAGGTGCGGGAATCCATTGCTTGTCGAAACCGATGAGGCGGTAGCTGTAGCTGCCTGCATTTTCCGGTTCGTAGTTGAGTGCCGAGAATTCCAGCGAGAAGGACTGCATGCTCTCGTGTATGCTGATTTTGCGGGTGAAAGGCAGGTCTTGCGGCAACATTCCCTTGCCGGGCTGTACCACCTCGTTGCCTGCCCATAGGCGGGTGAAGCGGAGAGGTGCGGGTTGCGAGGGGAGATAGGAAGGAAGGTCGGGGGTAATGGCCACCATGCCTGTCACATGTCCGAAGTACAGCAGGTTATCGGTCGAGCGGCAAGCGGCGTTCCAGTAGAATTGCGTGCAGTCGAGGCCATCTTGTTTCGTGAAGTTGATAAAATGTTTTTTTTCGGGGAGAAAGCAAGAAAGTCCGTTGTTGGTAGCCAGCCAAAGATGTCCTTTATCATCTCCCAAAATGGTGCGCACCGTGTTATTGGGTAGCCCGTTGACAGTGGTATAGGCTTCGAAACGCTCTTGCCCGTCGGTACTGACAGTACGGCGGTAGAGACCGCATCCATTGCTACCGAGCCATAATGTTCCGTCTTCAGACTGATGGAAGCATACAATCTTTTCGATAAGTCCCGATTCAGGCTGGTCGAGTTTGTACTTCAGGTGTCGGTATTGGAACTGCTCTTGTACGGCTGTACGGCGCGAATGCAAGTCGATGATGTAGGTTCCTTCCAGACAGCCTATCCACAATCGGCCGTCGCGGTCGATGATGGAGCCGATGCATCCGTGTATGTTGCGGGCAATGGAGTCGGGCAGGGGGACAATCATCTTTTCCTGCTTCAGGTCGTAGAAATAGAGACCTTCGTTAGCTCCAACCCATACACCGTTATTGATAGAGTCGTAGGTCAGCGAGCCGATAAAATAGATGGGATAGTTGTTGCAATTGGCTGGTGTCAGCGTTTGCAGCCGGCGTTGCGGGTTTTTCTTTTCGAGCAGGTTGATTCCTCCTCCCCAAGTGCCGACCCACAAGCGGCCTTCGGCATCGGCGGTAATGGCACTGACGGAGTTATGGCTCAGGCTGCCGTTTTCGTAAGTATAGTGCTGAAAACTGTGGCTGCCTTTCGCTTGACGGTTCAGTCCTCCTTCCACTGTGCCCACCCACAGAGTGCCCGCTTCGTCTTCGTAGATGGCGTTTACGGGATTGCGGCTCAGGCTGCCCGGATTTTCTTTATCGTGTCGGAAATTCTGCAAAGCCAGCCGTTTGGGGGTCAATAGGTTAATGCCTCCGCTTTCGGTTCCTATCCAGATATGCCGTCCTTCCGTGGTAATGCAGTTCACGAAGTTACTGTTCAGCAGAGGCGTTTTGCTGCCGGGCAGGTCGTTCCTGATCTGCTCGAAATTATCCTTTAGCGGGTTGTATATATTCAATCCGCATAGGGTGGCTACTATCAGTTGCTTGTTTTCGGTGACGGCCAGTGCAGTCAGGAAATTCTGGGAGAGGGAGTTAGGGTCGCCGGTCACGTATTCGTAATGTTTCACCACGTCGTTGTTTCGGTCATATCTGTACAGCCCTTGACTGGAAGCTATCCATATTTCGTGTTCTTTGAGAATAAAATCGGAGATAGTGATGTCCGGGGCGAAGTTCAGGCTGCGAGACACCGGTACGGCCTGCAGGCGGTCTCCTCCTTGCGGACTTACATTGCATATTTGTCCGTTCAAACTGATCCATACCGTGCCTTTCTGCTCGATGTCTTTGAATACCAGGTTGTTTTTTTGTATTCCTGCATGGTTCAGCGAGTGGATGCTTTCAATGTTTCCAGCAGCATTAAACGCTATGCGGTGAAGGCGGTTGCCATCGTGCGTCCAGATACATCCTTCTGCGTCTGCTTCTATGTGTGAGACAGGATGATTCATCAGTGCGGCAGGCAATCCTTTCAGCTTGTCGGGACGGAAGGTCTGCAAAGTGCGTAGGTCGATAAGGTCTACACCCCCTTCCGAGGAAACCCATAGACGATGGAAGCGGTCTTCGCGCACGCAACGCACGAAGTTGCTTTTCAGTTTGCGGTGAAAGGTGTTGGAATTGAAGTGGATAAATTCATATCCATCGTATCTCGACAAGCCACCACCTGACAAAGACAACCAGATGAAACCCTGGCTATCCTGAAAAATATCTTCGATGAAATTAGCGGGTAAGCCCTCGTCCATCGTGATGTAAGTGGCATTGTAGTGTTTGGCAAATGCTTCTTGCGCCAGTATGCGGTCAGGCAACAGAAGAAGCCAGAGAAGTATTGTAATAAGGTGTAAAGAGCCAATAAGGATTTTTTTCATTGTTGTAGACTGTTGGTTGACGGAGGCAAAGTTAGCGTCCGGAGTCTGATTAGCCAAAGTTTTACTGCGCAAAATCTGTTTTTTGTCTGTTTGTCCACCATGTTTGTCCGTTTGTCCACCTCGCCGAAATCCTTTGGACGTATATTTGCGATGTCTTTCAATACAATATTATTTCATCGGGAGATGACTGGGGGATAAGTAAACTTTGGTCGTCTGTTTATTTTATTTGGTAATATGAGGAAAACGTTACAATCATTGTTGACTGCTTTTTGTGCCCTGATGTTGTTGGCCGGCTGTGGGGCAGCTTCATCCTTTGCT
The DNA here is from genome assembly GCF_004342845.1 of Prevotella heparinolytica. Lineage (GTDB taxonomy): Bacteria > Bacteroidota > Bacteroidia > Bacteroidales > Bacteroidaceae > Bacteroides > Bacteroides heparinolyticus. Next base: position 31,996 of record NZ_SLXB01000007.1, read on the forward strand.
CCGACGCCTTTTCCCAACCCTTGGGCGGATGATTATACTCCGTTCTTTTCGATGGAGAATTATCGTTCGTGGGGCACTTACAATGTGCACGCCCCCTCTTGTCGCAAGCTGGGCGACTATTATTACATGTATTCCACGGATGCAATTTATCGGGAGAATAAGAAGGAGGCCGAAAAGAAAGGTGTGCCGCTTGGATATATACAGGTGAGACGTTCCAAGGATTTGGTAAACTGGGAGTTTTGCGGTTGGGCGTTTCCGAAGATTCCGCAGGAGGCGATGGAGTGGGTGCGCTCTCGTGCCGGAGGGCAAGGGGCGACGAATATCTGGGCTCCATACATCATTCCATTCGGAAAGAAGTACCGCCTTTATTACTGTGTATCGGCCTTCGGACGCAAGACATCCTACATCGGACTGGCAGAATCGTTCTCTCCCGAAGGGCCATGGACACAAGTGGGCTGCGTGGTGAAGACAGACGAAACCACTGCCATGAATGCCATCGACCCCAGCATTGTAGTCGGTACGGATGGTAAATGGTGGATGCACTACGGATCATATTTTGGCGGTTTGTATTGCGTGGAACTGAACCCGTCGACCGGTCTTCCCGCCACTGAAGGGGATAAGGGACATCTGATTGCCCGTCGCGCCAATTACCGGAAAGATAATCTGGAAGCTCCCGAAATCATCTATCATCCCGACTTAAAGAAATATTTCCTTTTTGTCTCTTACGATCCGTTGATGACGACCTACAATGTACGTGTAGGCCGTTCGGACAAGCCGGAAGGTCCTTTCATTGATTATTTCGGAAAGGAACTGAAAGATACTACCAATAATTTTCCTATCTTAACAGCCCCTTACCGTTTCCGGAATCACCAAGGTTGGGCGGGAACTGCTCACTGCGGTATGTTGACATCGGAGGAGGGCAAATTTTTCATGGTGCATCAGGGACGTTTGTCACCACAAAACTTGATGATGGACTTACATGTGCGTCAGGTGTTTTTCACGGAAGAGGGCTGGCCCGTAGTGTCGCCCCAACGCTATACAGGCAGCAAGTCACAGAAATTTTCCGACGTCGATTTGTTGGGTGAGTGGGAAGTGTTACGGGTGCGAGAACCATTGTATGAACGCCGATTGGAATCCGGACAGATTCTCTGGGGTGAGGATGAACTGAAGAATGAGGAGTGGAACTTGTCTCACACGGTTTTTTTCAGGAAAGGGAACAAGATAGCCGATGGAAAAGGGCATTGGCGCTTTGCGGAGGAAAAACAGTCTCTTTCCCTCACACTTGACGGAGAGGAACTGAAAGGATTGATTGTCTTTGCGGGGCACGACTGGGAGAACGAGACGGAAACGATACTCTTCACGGGGCTTGACAGCCAGGGACGTTCCGTATGGGGAAAAAGAATCAAATGATACATCTAAATATTTTGTTTTACCATGAGAAAATACACAGGATTATTGGCTGCATTCACTTTTGCAGCAAGTGTGGGGCTTCAGGCACAGACCAATGAACTGGTGGTGCAGACCAAGAGAGTGGGGGCGGAAATCCAGCCTACCATGTACGGCCTCTTTTTTGAAGATATTAATTATGCCGCCGATGGCGGCTTGTATGCCGAACTCGTGAAGAACCGTTCGTTTGAGTTCCCGCAGAACCTGATGGGGTGGAAAAGTTTCGGAAAAGTCTCCTTGAAAGACGATGGGCCTTTTGAACGAAATCCGCATTATGTGCGTTTGGCCTATTCCGGCCATCCACACAAGCAGACAGGGCTGGATAACGAAGGATTCTTCGGTATTGGCGTGAAGCAAGGAGAGGAATATCGCTTCTCCGTATGGGCGCGCATTCCCGAAGGAGGAGAGGCTGGGAAGATTCGTGTGGAACTGGTGAACACCGCTTCGAAAGGAGAACGTCAGGCTTTTGCCACAGAAACACTGACGATAGATTCCAAAGAATGGAAAAAATATCAGGTGATGCTGAAACCGAATGTCACAGATGCAAAGGCAGTGCTTCGCATCTTCCTTGCTTCTCGGCCGACGGTAGATTTGGAGCATGTTTCCCTCTTTCCCACAGATACTTGGAAAGGACATGAAAACGGATTGCGGAAAGACCTGGCACAAGCCTTGGCCGACCTGAAACCGGGCATCTTCCGTTTTCCCGGCGGATGTATTGTGGAAGGAACGGATTTGGCTACCCGATATGACTGGAAAAAGTCGGTAGGTCCTGTGGAAAATCGTCCTCTGAACGAAAACCGTTGGCAATATACTTTCCCTCACCGTTTCTTTCCCGACTATTACCAAAGTTACGGTTTGGGATTCTATGAGTTCTTCTTGCTATCGGAAGAAATTGGTGCAGAGCCGCTTCCAGTGCTGAGCTGCGGCTTGTCTTGCCAGTTTCAGAATACCGATGCGGACGCTCATGTGGCGGTTTGCGACTTGGGCAGTTACATTCAGGATGCGCTCGATTTGATAGAATTTGCCAATGGTAGCATAGATAGTCCGTGGGGTAAGGTACGTGCCGAAATGGGACATCCGGCTTCCTTCAACCTGAAGTTTATCGGCATTGGCAACGAACAATGGGGCAAGGAATATCCCGAACATCTGGAACCGTTTATTGCCGCTATCCGCAAAGCTTATCCGCAGATGAAGATCGTGGGCAGTTCGGGCCCCGACTCCGAAGGGAAGCAGTTCGATTACCTCTGGCCGGAGATGAAGCGGTTGAAAGCCGATTTGGTGGACGAGCATTTCTATCGCCCCGAAACATGGTTCCTCAGTCAAGGAGCACGATATGATAACTATGACCGCAAAGGCCCGAAGGTTTTTGCCGGAGAATATGCCTGTCACGGCAAAGGAAAAAAATGGAACCATTTCCATGCTTCCTTGCTGGAAGCCGCTTTCATGACGGGGCTGGAACGTAATGCCGACATAGTGCACATGGCTACTTATGCGCCTCTGTTCGCGCATGTGGAAGGGTGGCAGTGGCGTCCGGACATGATTTGGTATGATAACTTGAATTCGGTACGAACGGCAAGCTACTATGTGCAGCAGCTTTACGCCCTCTATAAGGGTACGAATGTATTACCGCTCACTATGAACAAAGTGCCTGTTACGGGCGGTGAAGGGCAGAATGGCCTTTTTTCCAGTGCGGTATATGATAAACTGAAAGATGAAATCATCGTCAAGGTGGCGAATACTTCGGACAAGGCTCAGCCTTTGACATTGAAGTTCGACGGATGGAAGAAAAAAGAGGTGCTCTCTGCCGGACGTTGCATCAAGTTGGCATCTGCCGATCCGAATATGGACAATACGATTGGAAAGCCTTCGGCCGTTATACCTCGTGAATCGGATTTGCAGGTAAGCGGGCAAGTATTGAATGTGAATTTGGAACCGAAAACCTTTGCCGTTTATATCCTGAAGAAATTGTCATGAATCGTTTTATCGGATTTATATTGGGGATGGTGACTTTTATGCCGGCAGTTTCTAAAGAACTGTCGGCACAGAAAGATACTTCTTTTGTGGCACACGGGAATCCTATTGTGAAGCATAAATATACGGCCGACCCTGCAGCTTTGGTGCACGATGGCAAGATCTATCTCTATGCCGGACATGATGAATGTCCACCGGAAGCTGAGCATTATCTGCTCAACGAGTGGTGCGTGTTCTCCTCTTCGGATATGAAGATTTGGAAGGAACATCCCGTACCGCTGAAAGCCAAAGACTTTGCATGGGCCAAGGGTGAGGCATGGGCAAGCCAGGTGATTGAACGAAACGGCAAGTTCTACTGGTATGTGACGGTAGAACATGCAACTGTGCCGGGCAAGTCTATCGGTGTGGCTGTCTCCGATTCGCCTGTCGGTCCGTTTGTCGATGCACGCGGTTCGGCCTTGATCACCAATGCAATGACTACGGAACGTAGCAAGAGTTTATGGGACGATATAGACCCTACCGTCTTTATTGATGAAGATGGGCAGGCTTATCTCTATTGGGGAAACAGTCAGTGCTATTATGCCAAATTAAAAGAAAATATGATAGAATTAGACGGTCCTGTTGTTCCGGTAGATTTACCTCGTTTTACGGAGGCACCGTGGGTGCATAAACGCAGTGACTGGTATTATCTGTCTTACGCCTCGGAATTTCCGGAGAAGATTTGTTATGCCATGAGCCGCAGCATCACGGGGCCATGGGAGTATAAAGGAATCCTGAATGAGTTGGCCGGTAACTCCAACACAAACCATCAAGCCATCATAGAGTTCAAAGGTGATTGGTATTTCATCTATCACAACGGCGGAATCAATCCCTTGGGCGGGAGCTTTCGCCGATCGGTTTGTATCGACCGTTTGTTCTATAATGAAGATGGAACCATGAAGCAGGTGAGAATGACCACGGAAGGGGTTTTCTGAAAAGAAAAATAGAGGTTGGTTGTTTTTGAGGGAAGGATTGTTTTTCAGGAATAAGAAAGTGGCGGAAAATGTTCAAAATATCTTCCGCCACTTTCTTATTGCATGCCTTTGTTTATCTCACCAGAACGATGTCATAGTTTAATTCGCCTGCAGCCTCTTGCAACTCCTCATTGACAAGGCGTAAAGTACTGTCGTTCACTATAACGAAATAAATCGGAGTGTCGCTATCATCGGGAATCAGCTTAATGGCTGTCTTCTTTTCGTTATTGACGTCTTTCTGTATTACTTGTTTCTTGCCTTTGGAAGTGAAACTTTTATCTTTTCCGGCACCTTCGGCTTCCAGATAAGTGGTCTCTAATGTATATGTACCTTCTTCGGTAGAGTTTATATTGTCTAATTTCAATACATATTGAATGCCCGGACCATCGGCAGCAGGAAGTATGCCTTTGTAAACAACCTCGGCAGCTGCATTCTCGGTGACAGCCATTACTGTTTCGTTTGTAGAGGCAGAGTCATTGTTATTCGTTCCTTTTGACTTACAAGATATCAATGCAGCGGCAATGGCTGCAATCATCATTACTTTTTTCATGATTTTAATTGTTTAATCGTTTATAAATAGTTTAGTTAATATAACTTTCATAGTGCGAACTATGAATTGTTTTCTGAGACAAAAATAGTAATTTCTCGGTATTTATTATTAATATTGTCCCTTCGTTTAGGAAAAATAAACAATATAAAGATGAAAAAAAGAAGAATGTTAATGAGTGCGCTGTTGTTACTGTTTGTGGTAGCTGTGCAGGCGGTGCGTGTAGACACGGTATGTGTGAAAAGCACCTCTATGAATAAGGAAGTAGAAGTGGTGTATGTATTGCCGGATAAAGCAGTAGGAAAAACGGCCTGCCCTGTAGTTTATCTGTTGCATGGTTATAGCGGCAATGCCCGGAGTTGGATTCAGTTGAAGCCGGAATTATTGCAGATTGCAGATGAGAAAGGCATCATCTTTGTGTGTCCGGACGGGAAGAATAGTTGGTACTGGGATAGTCCTAAGAATGCCGCTTACCGGTATGAAACTTTTGTGTCGTCAGAGTTGGTGAAATATACCGACGAGCACTATGCCACCGTTCCGGCGAAGAAAGCACGTGCCATCACCGGTTTAAGCATGGGAGGGCATGGAGCTTTGTGGATTGCCATGCGACATAAAGAAATATTCGGTGCGGCAGGCAGCATGAGTGGAGAGGTGGATATCCGACCGTTTCCGCAGAACTGGGAAATGAGTAAACAACTGGGGGAGTTTGCCGCCAACAAAAAGGTTTGGGATGAGCATACGGTGGTCAACCAATTGGATAAGATAGAAAATGGCGACTTGGCGATGACCATTGATTGCGGTGAAGCCGATTTCTTCCTTGAGGTGAACAAGGATTTGCACAACCGGTTATTGGCGAGAAAGATAGATCATGATTTTACGATCCGCCCCGGTGGACATACCGGCCCATACTGGAACAATTCGATAGACTATCACATTCTTTTCTTCGAAAAGTTTTTCAAGAAGTGATTCGCTTCGTCGGTTTCCGTGCCTCCTTATCTGATGCGTACCGCTTGGCTTGCGCGACGTTCGATAGAGTTTGTTATTGTGATGACCTTTAATGCGGAACTTTGCTTCTTGTCGTCAGGCTTTATGCTTCCGTCGATTACTCCCAATGCGGTGCTCAACATTCGTTCTTCCGTATTGCCGAAAGGCAGGAATTGCTTGGGGGTATCGGTCTCGTCTACCGAAAATTCGGGAGTAAAGCCGGAAGCGTAGTCTGATTCTCCCTTGGAATTGTAGATTTGGCAGACAATGGGACTCATGGTTATTTTCAGCTCTTGACTGCTGAAAGTTAGAGAACCTACGTTTTTGCCTACAGTTGTACTACCGATAAGAACGACCTCCATATATGGTTGAAGACAGTTGATGACCATCTCGGAAGCAGAAGCTGTCTGGCTTCCGGTAAGAACGTAGAGCGTTTTCAAGTTCAGGTTTGCACCCTCTCCTATAAGGTCGGCATTGAGTTTAAAGGATACTTCTTTCGGATTGGTTCGGCTGTTGAATTCCAGATATCCCAAATCTTTGCCAAGAGCCGAAGAAGGAGCAAGCATGCTACACATCAGTTCGGCACAACTCAATAAGCCGCCATTATTGTAGCGCAAATCCAAGATAAATTCATTTACTTGCTGGTTGGCGAAGTTTCGGAAGACGTTGCGCAAATCGTTGTCGTACTCATGGGTGTTATTCGTGGCACCGGGGCTGAAATGGTTGTACACCAAGTAGCCTATCCGCTTGTTGTCTCTTATGTACACATTATGATAGTGCACCGGATTGTCGTCGATTGAACGTGCCGCCGCTATTTGTCTCGGCTCTCCGTAGGCTACTATTGCTTTCTTCTCCGCATCATAATGGCCTATTGTCAGTTTCATGGCTGTACTTCCATAAAGCTTGTCGGAATTCTTTTGGGTAATGGGTTCTCCGTTTATCTTCATGATCCACTCTCCGCGTTGCAGTTTGATGTCCGAGGCAGGGCTGGCATTTGCAACATAGAGAATACGTGCATAGAGTGCCGTGTCATTTCCTTCTACACTTTCTGTAGAAAACTGAAATCCGTAGCTGTAGTCTGTATAAGGAATGCTGCGGGTGGTGGTAGGATTTGTAAGGCTATCAATGTGAGAATATTTGTCTTTCTTGGAAAGGAGGGAACCAAAGAATTTCTCGGGGGCAGTGAAGTAATTCAGTTTGTCGGTATGAGGAATTTCGTCGGCCCAATAATACCACACTCTCATTGAGTCGTCAATCCATCGGGTTGTCCGGGTCTGTTCGGCATATGCAGCCCAACGGTCTTCTCCGCAAGAGGAGAGATAGGAGGGAATAATCAGTACTCCCACGATATATATCAGTATGTTTTTAGCTTTCATGGCTGCAAAATTAGAAAATAGTTTGTTCATCTACCACAAATATGGTATAAAAATCCCTATCGTATGTCATTGTCTGCCGTGGCCAGCTTCGCTACCTTTGCAAAATCCGAATTGGAAACACATTATTTATCTAAATATACAAAACAATGGAAACGAAGAAATTACACTTTGAGACTTTGCAACTTCACGTAGGACAGGAACAGCCAGACCCGGCAACAGACGCTCGTGCGGTACCCATCTACCAGACCACTTCTTATGTGTTCCGTGATTCGGCTTACGCTGCTGCCCGTTTCGGTTTACAAGATCCGGGAAATATTTACGGACGGTTGACGAATTCCACGCAGGATGTTTTTGAAAAGCGTGTAGCTGCCTTAGAGGGTGGAGTTGCCGGATTGGCCGTGGCCTCCGGTGCGGCGGCCATCACGTATGCTTTTGAGAATATCACTCGTGCAGGCGACCATATTGTGGCTGCCAAAACCATTTATGGCGGTACTTATAACCTGCTGGCCCACACATTGCCTACTTATGGAATAACCACCACTTTTGTGGATCCGAGTGACTTGAATAATTTCGAGAAAGCCATACAGGAGAATACCAAAGCCGTATTTATTGAGACATTGGGAAATCCGCACAGTAATGTGATTGACATTAAAGCTGTGGCCGAAATAGCTCACCGTCATCAGATCCCTTTGATTATAGACAATACTTTCGGCACACCTTACCTGATTCGTCCCATTGAGCATGGTGCGGACATTGTAGTTCATTCGGCCACCAAGTTTATCGGTGGGCATGGAACTTCCTTGGGGGGTATCATCATAGACAGCGGAAGGTTTGACTGGGTTGCTTCCGGTAAATTCCCTCAACTGACGGAACCCGATCCGAGTTATCACGGGGTGCGCTTCGTAGATGCTGCCGGTGCGGCTGCCTACGCCATTCGCATCCGGGCGGTATTGTTGCGCGATACCGGGGCGGCCATCAGCCCGTTCAACGCCTTTATCCTGCTGCAAGGGCTCGAAACACTGTCGCTTCGTGTAGAGCGCCATGTAGAGAATGCACTGAAAGTTGTTGATTTCTTAAAGAAACATCCTAAGGTAGCCACTGTAAACCATCCGTCTCTGCCCGAACATCCGGATCATGCACTTTATAAAGAATATTTTCCGAACGGAGCCGGTTCTATCTTTACTTTCGAGGTGAAGGGCGGTGTGAAAGAGGCACAGGCCTTTATCGATAATCTGCAGATTTTCTCCTTACTGGCCAATGTGGCAGATGTGAAATCACTGGTCATTCATCCTGCCACTACCACTCATTCTCAGCTGAATGAACAGGAACTGGTAGAGCAGGGCATCAAGCCGGGAACGGTTCGTCTTTCCATCGGAACGGAACATATCGATGATTTGCTGGACGACTTGTCGCAGGCTCTTGATAAAATTTGAGGAGGAACGAATCGAAATGATTGATAATAGAAACTGATTCGGGGTTTATAAATGAATATTGCGGTATTGTTATCAGGAGGTGTCGACAGTTCTGTTGTTGTGCACCTCCTTTGCGAGCAAGGCTACCGTCCTTCTCTGTTTTACATTAAAATAGGGAAGGACGATACCGATTATATGGACTGTTCGGCAGAAGAGGATGTAGAGATGGCTTCGGCCATTGCCCGACGGTATGGACTACCTTTGGAGGTAGTGGATCTGCATCGCGAATATTGGGACAATGTGGCGGCTTATGCCATCAATAAGATAAAGTATGGGTTGACTCCTAATCCTGACGTGATGTGCAACAAGCTCATCAAGTTCGGTTGTTTTGAACAGCAAGTAGGAAAAGAGTTTGATTTTACGGCAACCGGGCATTATGCCACCACGTTGCTTCGAGATGGAAAGACTTGGTTGGGTACCGCCCTTGACCCTGTAAAAGACCAGACCGACTTTCTGGCTCAGATAGATTATCTGCAAGTCTCGAAACTGATGTTTCCATTGGGCGGACTGATGAAACAGGAGGTGCGCGACGTTGCATTAAAGGCCGGATTGCCCAGTGCCAAGCGTCGCGATAGTCAGGGCATCTGTTTCTTGGGGAAAATAGATTACAATGATTTTGTCCGTCGCTTTCTTGGTGAGCGGGAAGGGGATATCGTTGAATTGGAGACCGGTAAGAAGTTGGGCAGGCATCGGGGATATTGGTTTCATACCATTGGGCAGCGCAAAGGACTGGGGTTGAGTGGAGGCCCGTGGTTTGTTGTTCGCAAGGATGTCGATGAAAATGTGATTTACGTCTCCCGCGGATATGATACGGAGCTTCAGTATGGCAATGAGTTCGGCATGCGCGATTTCCATTTTATAACCGATAATCCTTGGAAAGACGTGCATAAAGAAGCGGATGTGACTTTCAAGATACGGCATACGCCGGAATTTATAAACGGACGGTTGCGGCGAGAAGCAGATGGCTATCGGATTGTTTCGGCAGAGAAGCTGCAAGGTATTGCACCGGGACAGTTTGGAGTGGTCTACGATGCCGCTTCCCGGTTTTGCATTGGCAGTGGGGAAATCTATATATAATATTCCACCAAGTCTACAATGCCTGCTTTCATGGCATACTTGGTGGCTTCGTGTGCATTGTTCACGTTCAATTTCCGGAAGATGTTCTTCCGGTGGCTGTTCACTGTATGGAAACTGAGGTTTCGTTCGGCTGCTATTTCTTTCGTTGTTTTTCCTAAGGCAACTTCTTTCAGGATACTGCGTTCGGCGGTAGTCAGCAAATCATCCTTAATGGACGGATGAGTGGGCGAGGAGACGGCATTACCCGAAAGCAACAGATTACTGACATGATTGCAGATAAAACGTTCCTTGCGCAAAGCGCATTGCAGTGCAGTTACTATTTCTTCCGTGGAGTTGTCTTTCAAAACTACCCCGAATGACATGCTGCTGAATAATATCTGCCTCAAGAACGGAACGCTCAGTTCATCTGAGAAAAGAAGCCAGTCTGCCCTTTTGAAGCGTTCGTGAAGAACAATCAATTCATCGGCTCCGGAAAAGTCGAAAAGGGTATAGTCCAATATAACAACTGCATCGGGATGCAAACGCAGCTGCTGTATCAGTTCTGCTTTGTTATCGGCTTCCAGCAATAAGGGTGTTTCCTTTTGCCGGCTCAACAGAAACATCATTCCGGCTTTGGTGATATCCTGATTGTCTGCAATGATAAATTCTCTCATGACCATTCGCATATAATAAACTTCGGTTGCAAATGTACGCTTTTTAAGTGATTTGCTGTGAAGTAAAGGTAGATAAAACGACTTTATTTGTTAGATTATTCTGCTAAGCGTCGGCCGGCATTTTTTATTTTGAAAAATATCATCAAATTTATCCTTGAAAGAGTGGAGGGAAAAAGGTGAGGGATGTTCACTTCTATATAGAGGGTACATCAGTCGTATACTGATGTAGGATCAGTCGTATACTGAAGGTACATCAGTCCTATACTGATCATACCCCCTCTCAGAAGTACTTCTCGCAAGGGTATATCTGTCTTTTAAATCATTTCCAAAAACGAATATTTGCCAATAAATAATTCTTACATATACGCATCTTTTGCATTCATTCGCATAATTACCTCTTTAAAAGACAGACGAAAATGGATTGACTTATACCATCTTTTGAAACTTCCCTGGTGTCATACCTGTCAGTCTTTTAAAATATTTGGAGAAAAACGAGGGATTGGGGAAATTGAGTTCCTCGGAAATCTGGAGGACACTTTTGCCACTGTAGCGCAGCTGTACTTTGGCCTGAGTGATGAGGGCACGGTCAATCCAATCCTTAGCGGTGACACCTCCGGTCTGACGAATGACTGTGCCGAGGTAACGCTCAGTGAGGCACATGCGATTGGCATAGTAGCTTATCCGGTGCTGTTCGTTACAGTGTTGGTTGACGAGCTGAATGAAGCGGTCGAAGATGGTCTGCTCGCGCGAGCGGGTGGCGGCCAGATGATCAGCTTGCTGATGGAACAGACGGTCGTAGTGGTGCATCAGTGCTGCAACGAGGGCAGAAGCGGTGGGACGATGGTAGTTCTTTTGGTGGATGAGCTGCCAAAGAGTGTCAAGAATATGACGGGCAGTCTGAAAGTCGTCGGCGCAAGCAGGCAACTGGAAATCGCGTACTTGTCCGTTGAAGGCAGAAGGATACTGCTCTGGGGTAAAAGGCATGGGGAAGTCGGTAAAGAGTCCGATGCCCATAATCTCAAGGTCGTCAGAGAAGTGGATAGGATTGATAATGGTTCCTGGCCCAAGGTATACTAGTGTGCCGGCAGTCAGGTGACGGTCTACGAGGTTGAAGTTCACGTTGCCCTCGCCACGGATAATGATGCCCAAACGGTGATCGTTGATTACGAAAGGTGGCGATTGCCGCAGAGCCAGATGAAGCACCAACGGGTCTCTGTAAATCATTGCCAGTTCGTTACTGAAGTAAACATGCTCACGGATTTGTGCAAAGTTTGTGGAAAAGATGTCGCGCATTTGCGACACATCCATCAGTTTGGGTGCTTGTTTAGGCAAGCACCTTTTTGAGGCGAGTGTTTTGTTCATGTTCTTGCCTGTTTTTGCTACAAAGATAATAATTCTCCAATAAGAATGCTCTATTTACTTGAGTTCGGATAAGAAACAGGGCGATAACCTCACCGGAAACTTGTATCTTAAATCCATACTGCACTGGTTATCTGGTGTTTATTCCTGCCTTGTCAGACACTTGCGTCTGACGGCTCAAACACTTGTGTCTGTCACGTCAGAGACTTGTGCCTGTCGGCTTGGACACTTGCCTCTGTCGCGACAAAGGATTGCAACTGTCAAAACAGGAGGAGGGAGGGCGGCCTGAAAGGCTCTCTTCTGCCTGACCGCCGTAAACCGGTGCATCCGGGAAATATCCGCCCGACAGGACGCAGCCCCTCATCTTCAGCAAAAGGAACAGCCTATCCCGAATTCTGATTCTATTTGGGTGACAATCGTACAAAAAGAGTATTTCACCATTTCGTTGGGTAGTAATGGTTTGCTGAAATCACCGCATCTTTGGAGCAGAATGTTTGAAATAGTAAAATTATGAGAAGAGTAGTATTAAGTCTTTTTTTTATCATTTTTCATTCAGTCTTCGTCGTGGCACAATCTCTTGAGGAGTGCCAGTGGGCAGCGGAGCAGAACTATCCGCTGATAAACCGGTACGATCTTATTGAGAAGACTACAGACTTGACGGTCTCTAACATTGGGAAAGGCTGGTTGCCGCAGATTTCGGCTTCGGGTCAGGCCACTTATCAGACTGATGTAGCCGGTTTCCCGGAACAGTTTCAGAAGCTCTACCAACAGATGGGACTTGATATGAAAGGCTTGAAGAAAGACCAGTATCGCTTGAGTATCGGTATCAACCAGATGTTGTTTGACGGCGGTGCTGTCAGTAGCCAGAGAAAAATTGCCCGCGAGCAGGGCAAGGTGCAGGCAGCCCAGACGGAGGTGGAGTTTTATAATGTTCGCAAGCGTGTGAACGAGATGTATTTCTCACTGCTTCTGATTGAAGACCGGATTCGATTGAACAAAGACGTTCAGGAATTGCTGAGTGGCAATGAGAAAAAGCTCACTTCGATGGTGAAGTGCGGTACAGCGGCAGAGAGTGACTTGCAAAATGTGAAGGCCGAGCGACTGAACGCGATTCAGCAGATGACTAATCTGGAGTCGCAGAAACGGATACTTCAGACGATGCTTTCCACCTTTTGTGGCATCGAGATTAAGAAGGTGCTGAAACCAACCGTTGCAGAGATTAATGGCACAAACAATCGACCCGAGATGCGACTATTTGATGCACAACTCCGTCTGGCTGATGCTCAGGAGAAGGCTTTAGATTCGGCTCTGATGCCCAAACTTGGCTTATTCGCACAAGGATTCTATGGCTATCCCGGCCAGAATATGTTCGACGACATGATGAAACGCAACTGGTCGTGGAATGGCATGATTGGTGCTCGTCTGACATGGAACATCGGAGTGTTCTATACTCGCAAGAACGATAAGGCGAAGATTCAGTTGCAGCGCGACCTGACAGAGAACAGCCGCGATGTGTTTCTCTTCAACAACAATCTGGAGCAGATTCAGCAGAATGAGAATATCGCACGCTACAAGAAGCTGATGGCCGATGATGACGAGATTATCTCGCTGCGTACTGCCGTTCGCAAGGCTTCCGAGTCAAAACTCTCGCATGGTATCATCGACGTAAACGATCTGGTGCGTGAAATCAATCAGGAGAATGCGGCACGAGTGCAGCAGTCAATGCACGAAATAGAAATGTTGAAACAAATTTACGATAACAAATTCACAACCAATAATTAGAATCAGTTTGGAGTTTCTTCAATCTCGCAGAAGAAAGCTAAAATGAATTCAAAACAGATTCTTAATTCAAGATCAAAACAATGCGATTATGAAAAAAAAGATTAAGAGAACGCAGAGCAGCTTTGCCGAGCATAAGAACTTTCGTTTGGAAGGCAAAAAAATATTTGTACTGGCAAGTACGACGTTGATGATGGCCGCTTGCGGAAACAGCGGTAAAGAGTTTGATGCTACCGGCACGTTCGAGGCTACAGAAACTACCGTTTTTGCTGAACAGAATGGTGTATTGCTGAACTTTAGCGTCAGCGAGGGAGAAAACATCGAGACCGGTGCCGAGGTGGGACTCATTGACACCACGCAGATATGGCTGAAGATTCAGCAGCTTAGGGCAACGAAGGAAGTGTATCAAAGCCAAAAGCCGGATATGGAAGCGCAGATTGCCACCACTCGCCAGCAACTGACAAAGGCTCAGCAGGAGCAGCAGCGTTATAAGGAATTGGTGGCTGACGGAGCAGCTCCGAGTAAGATGCTGGACGACGCTATGAGTCAGGTGCAGGTGCTCCGGAAGCAGCTCATCGCCCAGCAGTCGGCTCTGGCAACCAACATACGGTCGCTTGACATGCAGATGGCTGCTACCGATGTGCAGGTGGAGCTGCTTTACGATCAGTTGCGTAAGTGTCACGTGGTGACGCCCACCAAGGGCACGGTATTGGAGAAATATGCGGAACGTGGCGAGTTCGTGGTTATAGGTAAACCGCTCTTCAAGATTGCTGATATTCAGGATATGTATATGCGTGCTTACATCACTTCAGTTCAGCTTCAGAACATCAAGTTGGGACAGAAGGTGAAAGTTTTCGCAGACTATGGCAACAGACAGAAGAAGGAGTATGACGGAATCATCTTATGGATTTCAGCTCGTTCGGAATTTACGCCCAAGACCATCCTCACCGACGATGAGCGTGCCGACTTGGTGTATGCCGTGAAGGTGGCCATCAAGAATGACGGATTTGCAAAAATAGGAATGTACGGAGAGGTGAAATTCTAATTGATAATTATGAACGCCATTGAAGTTAAGAATATCAGTAAGAGCTACGGGGCAGTGAAAGCACTTGACGATGTGTCGTTCTCTGTCAGCAAAGGGGAAATCTTTGGTTTGATAGGTCCAGATGGTGCAGGCAAGACGTCGATGTATCGCATTCTCTGTTCGCTGTTGCTACCGGATACGGGGACAGCCATGGTTGATGGTTTCGATGTGTTCAGTCAGATGACAGAAATCCGCTGTCGCGTGGGCTACATGCCTGGCAAGTTCTCACTCTATCAGGATCTGACCGTGAAGGAGAATCTGGAGTTCTTCGCCACTCTCTTCGATACTACCGTCGAGGAGGGGTACGACAGCATCAAGGCCATCTACTCGCAGATAGAACGGTTCAAGGACCGCCGTGCAGGAGCACTCTCCGGCGGTATGAAACAGAAACTGGCTTTGAGCTGTGCCTTGGTGCATAAGCCAAGCGTTCTGTTCCTCGACGAACCGACGACAGGCGTAGACCCCGTCAGCAGGAAAGATTTTTGGGAGATGCTGGCCATTCTGAAGGAGTATAACATTACTATCGTGGCTTCCACACCCTATCTTGACGAGGTGCTCTGTTGTGAACGCGTGGCCTTCCTTGATCATGGAAAACTTCGCGGCATCGACACGCCCGGGGTGATTCTTGACAGATTCAAGGAAGTCTTCAACCCTCCCGGCATTGAGCATGAGAAGGCTGTTGAGACTAAGAGTGAAAATGTCATTGAGGTGGAACACTTGGTAAAGGCTTTCGGTAACTTCCATGCTGTCGATGATATCAGCTTTACAGTCAAGAAAGGCGAAATATTCGGTTTTCTTGGAGCCAACGGTGCGGGTAAGACGACCGCCATGCACATGCTGATAGGCCTGAACCAACCTACCGCTGGCATTGGCCGCGTCGTGGGCTATGATATTCGCACGGAATACGAGCAGATAAAGAAGCGCATCGGTTACATGTCGCAGAAATTTTCGCTTTACGAAGATTTGACAGTGGCAGAAAATATCCGGCTGTTTGCAGGAATTTACGGTATGGACGATGAGGCAATTGCCCGGAAGACCGATGAACTATTGGAACGCCTGCGTTTTGCGGACCATAAGAACACTCTCGTTGCTTTGTTACCCTTAGGATGGAAACAGAAGCTCGCCTTCTCCGTTTCCATTTTCCACGAGCCGGGTATTGTGTTCCTCGATGAGCCTACGGGCGGTGTTGATCCCGCCACTCGCCGACATTTTTGGGAACTGATTTACGACACGGCTGAGCGCGGTATTACGGTCTTCGTGACCACCCACTATATGGACGAGGCCGAATATTGCGACCGCATCTCCATCATGGTCGACGGCAAAATCAAGGGCATCGGTACACCCGGCGCCTTGAAACAAGAATTCAATCAACCCGATATGAACCATGTATTTACCTATCTGGCAAAGCAGGCAACCCGTTCAAGCGATTAAGTATGAAACTATTTCTATCATTCATAATAAAAGAAACAAAGCATATTCTGCGCGACAAGCGGACGATGTTGATGCTTTTTGGTATGCCATTGGTGATGATGTTGCTTTTCGGCTTTGCCATCACCAACGATGTGAGGAATGTGCGCACAGTGGTGGTGATGGCCAACAGCGACCAAGCGACACAGGCTGCCGTTGAACGGCTCTCGCAGTCAGAGTATTTCATTATCGTAGAAATCGTCAGTACACCGCAGGAGGCAGAGCGCATCATCCGCAATCAGAAAGCGGATATGGCGGTGGTGTTCAGTTCTAAGTTCGCCAGCAAAAAGAACGGCGTACAGTTCATTGTTGACGGTGCAGACCCCAACATGGCGCAGCAGTGGACAAACTACGCGACGCAGGTGCTGCTTAACCCTGCCGGCGGACTTGTGAACGCGAAGATGCTCTACAATCCCCGGATCAAGTCGGCCTACAACTTCGTGCCTGCCATCATGGGTATGCTGCTGATGCTGGTGTGCGCCATAATGACCTCGATATCGATTGTCCGCGAGAAGGAAAGGGGAACGATGGAGGTGCTGCTCGTTTCACCCGCGAAGCCACTGATAATCATTATCTCCAAGGCGATACCCTATCTGGTGCTGGCTTTCGTCATCCTCATCATTATCCTATTCATGGCGCGGTTTGTGTTAGGCGTACCGTTGGTGGGTTCGTTGTTTTGGATATTCTTCATTTCCACGGTGTATATCCTGCTGGCACTTTCGCTGGGACTGCTAGTGTCGAATGTGGCACAGACGCAGATTGTGGCGTTGCTCATATCGGCCATGGTGCTCTTGATGCCCATTGTGATGCTTTCGGGCATGATCTTTCCCGTGGAGTCAATGCCTGGGATACTGCAATGGGTGTCAGCCATCATCCCCACGCGTTACTACATTTCGGCCATGCGCAAGATGATGATTATGGGTGTGGGCATCAAGCAGGTGTTTTCTGAACTGGTCATCCTCTCAACCATGCTTGTCGTCCTGCTGTCGCTGTCGCTTGTAAAGTTTAACAAACGCTTAGATTAATGCTATATGGTACTGAAATATCTTATCCAAAAGGAGTTTATACAGATTCGCCGCAATGCGTTTTTGCCCCGGCTCATCGTCGTGTTCCCTATTGTGATTATGTGCGTCACGCCGTGGGTGATGAATATGGAGGTGAAGAACATCGTAGTCGATGTGGTTGACCTCGACCACTCCATGCAGTCGCAACGTCTCGTCCACGACATCGAGCATAACAGTTACTTCATCTTTCATGGCCGGAAACCCACTTATGCCGAGGCTCTGAAAGATATTGAGCGTACTGACGCCGACATTGTAGTAGTCATCCCGCAGGATTATAGCAAGGATTTGGCTCTCAATAAACAGTCGCAGGTACTTATTGCTGCCAATGCGGTAAACGGCATCAAGGGAAGTATGGGCGCAGCCTATCTCTCGCAGATTGTCACGGCCAATGTCAATCCCGATGCCGACGCCATCCGGCAAAAGTTCTTTACATTGTTTCTCTATAACAAGCACTTGAACTTCAAACTCTTCATGATTCCCGCTCTCTTCGCCATTGTAATGATGCTGATGACCGGTTTTTTGCCCGCACTGAACATTGTGAGCGAGAAGGAATCGGGCACCATCGAGCAGATTAACGTCACGCCCGTCAGCAAATGGTTGTTCATATTCGCCAAACTTATTCCTTACTGGCTCATTGCTCTGTTCGTCATCACTGTTTGCCTCTTTTTGGCGTGGCTCGTCTATGACATCACGTCTATAGGCCCATTATGGCTCATTTACCTGTTGGCTATGTTGCTGGCTCTATTCTTTTCGTCGTTTGGACTCATCATCTCTAACTACAGTGACACTATGCAGCAAGCTGTCTTCGTTATGTGGTTTTTCGTGGTCATCCTATTGCTCCTCAGTGGTCTCTTCACCCCCACGCGTTCCATGCTTTCGTGGTCATATCTCACTACCTACGTTAATCCCGTTTGCTACTTCATCGAGGCCGTTCGTACCGTCTTCATCCGTGGTGGCGATTTCCGGAGCATCTGGCATCAAGTCCTTGCCCTCTCTGCCATCGGCCTCTTTATGGGTGGTTGGGCAGTGCGGAGCTACAAGAAGAATGGCTGAGGAAGAACTTATGTCTTTGGGCTTAGAATCTGTTTTGAATTTCTTCAATGTTTCTTAGCATCTTTATCATATTTTTCTTTGTCACTATTTTCAATTTAAGGAATAGAAAACAGAAATTTCGTTCAAGCGGTTACTCCTTTTTATTATTTTCTTATGAGATAATTCCCCGTCAACCGAAAAAACTTATTAACTTTGCAGGTCACTTTTGGAAACAATAAAAAAACAATGATATGAATATCTCTTATAATTGGTTGAAGGAGTATGTCGATTTTGATTTGACGCCGGATGAGGTTGCAGCCGCCTTGACGTCTATCGGATTGGAAACAGGAAGTGTGGAGGAGGTGCAAACCATCAAGGGAGGATTGGAAGGATTGGTCATCGGTGAAGTATTGACATGCGAGGCCCATCCAAATTCGGACCACATGCATGTTACAACCGTTGGCTTGGGACAGGGAGAACCCGTGCAGATTGTATGCGGCGCTCCCAATGTGGCAGCCGGACAAAAAGTGGTAGTGGCCACTTTAGGCACAAAACTGTATGATGGTGACGAATGTTTCACTATCAAGAAGTCGAAACTTCGCGGAGTAGAATCCGTGGGTATGATTTGTGCCGAAGATGAAATAGGTGTCGGCACAGACCATGCGGGTATCATTGTGCTGCCTGATACGGCGGTTCCGGGTATGCTTGCCAAGGATTATTATAATATAAAAAGCGATTATGTATTGGAGGTGGACATCACTCCGAACCGTGCCGATGCTTGTTCGCATTATGGCGTGGCCCGCGATTTGTATGCCTATCTGACGCAGAACGGAAAGCAGACTGCCTTGAAGAAACCGTCTGTGGATGCTTTTGCCGTTGAGAACCATGATTTGGATATTAAAGTAACGGTAGAGAATACAGAGGCGTGTCCCCGATATGCCGGAGTGACGCTGAAAGGGGTTACGGTAAAAGAAAGTCCGGAGTGGTTGCAAAACAAACTTCGCATTATCGGCCTGCGCCCTATAAATAATGTAGTGGATATCACAAACTATATTGTTCACGCTTTCGGGCAACCGCTTCATTGCTTTGATGCCGATAAGATCAGAGGGCGTGAGGTGATTGTGAAAACAATGCCTGAAGGCACGCCCTTTGTCACTCTTGACGGCGTGGAGCGTAAACTGAACGAGCGCGACCTGATGATTTGCAACAAGGAAGATGCCATGTGCATCGCCGGCGTTTTCGGAGGATTGGATTCCGGTTCTACCGAGGCTACTAAAGATATATTCCTCGAAAGCGCTTATTTCCATCCTACGTGGGTGCGTAAGACGGCCCGTCGTCACGGGTTGAATACGGATGCCTCTTTCCGGTTTGAAAGAGGAGCCGACCCCAACAACGTGGTTTACTGTCTGAAACTTGCCGCACTGATGATAAAAGAACTCGCGGGAGGTATCGTCTCTTCCGAGATAAAGGATGTATGCGCTGCTCCCATAGAAGACTTCAGCGTGGAACTTTCGTATGAAAAGGTACATTCGTTGATTGGTAAGGTCATTCCGACGGATACAATCAAGAGCATTGTGACAAGCTTGGAGATGGAGATTGTGAAGGAAACCACCGAAGGGCTTACGTTGGCTGTGCCTCCTTATCGCGTGGACGTGCAACGCGACTGCGACGTGATAGAGGATATTCTGCGCATCTATGGATATAATAATGTGGAAATTCCGTCTACATTGAAATCTTGCCTGACGACAAAAGGCGAGCATGATAAATCGAATAAGTTGCAGAATCTCATTGCCGAACAGTTGGTGGGCTGCGGTTTCAACGAAATATTGAATAATTCATTGACCCGTGCGGCTTACTACGACAATCTGGAGTCCTATCCCTCGAAGAATCTTGTGATGCTCTTGAACCCGTTGAGCGCAGATTTGAATGCAATGCGCCAAACGCTGCTCTTCGGAGGTTTGGAAAGCATTGCGCATAATGCCAACCGTAAGAATGCCGATTTGAAATTCTTTGAGTATGGTAACTGCTATTGCTTCCATGAAGAAAAGAAGAATCCGGAAAAAGCATTGGCGGCTTACTCTGAAGATTTCCATCTCGGTTTGTGGGTGACGGGTAAAAGAGTTTCCAACTCATGGGCACATCCGGATGAAGACAGTTCCGTATACGAACTGAAAGCATACGTTGAAAATATCTTTGCACGTTTGGGATTGCAGATGAGAGATTTGGTTGTGGGTAACTTGACGGATGATATTTATGCTTCCGCCTTGTCCGTACAGACAAGAGGAGGGAAGAGGCTGGCAACGTTTGGTTCTATCTCGAAGAAGCTGCTGAAAGCATTCGACATTGACAACGAGGTGTATTATGCCGACCTGAATTGGAAGGAATTGCTGAAAGCCATCAAAAACATAAAAGTGAATTATACGGAACTATCCAAGTTCCCGGCCGTGAAGCGCGATTTGGCCTTGTTGCTCGACAAGAAAGTGCAATTTGCCGAAATCGAGAGAATTGCTTATGAGACGGAAAAGAAGTTGCTGAAAGAAGTCGCTCTTTTCGATGTATACGAAGGCAAGAATCTGGAAGCCGGCAAGAAGAGCTATGCGGTAAGTTTCTTGTTGCAAGATGAGAATGCAACACTGAATGATAAGCAGATAGACAAGATTATGTCGAAGTTGGTGGTTAATTTGGAAAACATGCTGGGAGCCAAGTTACGCTGATTAAGTATCGAATGATTTATAATTAAAAAATAAATATAGTTCCAATGGGAAGAGCATTTGAATATAGAAAGGCCGCCAAACTTAAAAGATGGGGCCACATGGCAAAGACCTTTACGAGGTTGGGTAAACAAATTGCTATTGCGGTAAAGGCCGGTGGTCCGGAACCGGAAAACAATCCGACTTTGCGTTCGGTTATCGCTACTTGTAAACGCGAAAACATGCCGAAAGATAATATCGAGCGCGCCATCAAGAACGCGATGGGTAAAGACCAAAGCGACTACAAGAGCATGACTTATGAAGGATATGGCCCTCATGGCGTTGCTGTTTTTGTTGACACTTTGACGGATAATACCACCCGTACGGTAGCGGATGTCCGTTCCGTATTCAATAAGTTCGGTGGTAATTTGGGAACCATGGGGTCTTTGGCTTTCTTGTTCGACCATAAATGTGTGTTTACTTTCAAAAAGAAAAACGACATGGATATGGAAGAGTTAATCCTCGATTTGATAGACTATGATGTGGAAGAGGATTATGAAGAGGATGAGGAAGAAGGTACAATCACGATTTACGGTGATCCGAAGAGCTACGCGGCCATTCAGAAACATCTGGAAGAGTGTGGGTTTGAGGATGTCGGCGGTGAGTTTACCTATATCCCGAATGACCTGAAAGACGTGACTCCCGAACAGCGCGAGACCATTGACAAAATGGTAGAACGTCTTGAAGAGTTCGACGACGTGCAGACGGTTTATACCAATATGAAACCGGAAGAAGGCGAAGCGTAATGATGTACACATATAAGACTCAAGGTACATGTAGCAGTAACATCGAGCTTGAAGTAGAAGATGGGATTGTGAAAGAAGTGATATTTTGGGGTGGATGTAATGGAAACCTGCAAGGAGTTTCGCGCTTGGTGAAAGGCATGCCGGTGGATATGGTGATAAGCCGTCTGGAAGGTATTCGTTGCGGCAGGCGCTCCACTTCTTGTCCCGACCAATTGTGCAAAGCGCTGCATGAGATGGGGTATTAAGCCTTTTGCTTGAAATAAGAGAATGTAGAGGCAAAACTCCGTATGGTTTTCTTCTCAGGCGCGGATTGCGCGGATTTTCACGGATTTTGTCAACGGAAGCTGTGTTAATCCCGCGAAATCCGCGTCTGATATTATATCGTAGCGCGAATGGAAACAGGGGCGGTCAGAAAGTTTGGCGTACAAATCTTTCTATATTGTAATTCTGTGTAAATCAGTGTTGTGCGCTTGTGTCACCATAAGCCTGTATTTGGGGAGGCGTTTGCCCACACTTTAATGGACACAAGCCCGCACTTCAGTAAGCGTAAGCCCACACTTCAGCAGGCGTATGCCCACACTTTAGAGGAGGTATTCCTACACTTTATGGGAGGTGAGCCCCCAGCTTACAATCGCTATCCCCACACTTTAAGACAAGGTTGATCTTGGGAGGGATATGGATTGTCGAAAGACTTCTCGGACTGACTCCGGAAACGGACCCTGACTTGTTTTAATTTAACTATCGACCTCCTTGCGAACTTAATAGGAGCGTATTTGTTATTAATTCAATGTTTTTACACTTTTAAATAAACGAAGACAATGAAGAATATTCTTAAAGACCTGAAACGGAGAGACCATAAACGTTATCTGGGCGGTCTGGACGTTTTCAGATACATAGGTCCCGGACTGCTGGTGACGGTGGGGTTTATCGATCCGGGCAACTGGGCTTCTAACTTTGCCGCCGGTTCCGAGTTTGGTTACTCCTTGTTATGGGTAGTCACATTGTCTACCGTTATGTTGATAGTGTTGCAGCACAATGTGGCACACTTGGGCATTGTGACCGGCTTATGTTTGTCCGAGGCCGCCACCAAATATACTCCCTCATGGGTGTCGCGTCCCATACTCGGCACGGCGGTACTGGCTTCCGTCTCTACTTCCTTGGCAGAGATATTGGGAGGAGCCATTGCCTTGCAAATGCTCTTCGACATTCCTATTATATGGGGCTCGGTATTGACGACGGCGTTTGTTTTCATTATGCTTTTTACCAACTCCTATAAAAAGATTGAGCGTTCCATTATCGCATTTGTCTCTGTCATCGGACTTTCTTTTATTTACGAGCTTTTTCTGGTGAAGATAGACTGGCCTGTGGCCGTGCAGGGATGGGTGACGCCTTCTTTCCCGCATGGTAGCATGCTGATTATTATGAGCGTGTTGGGAGCGGTGGTGATGCCTCATAACCTGTTTCTTCATTCGGAGGTGATACAGAGCCATGAATATAATAAGAAAGACGATGCTTCTATCCGGAAGGTGTTGAAATACGAACTGTTCGATACACTGTTCTCCATGGTGGTGGGGTGGGCTATCAATAGCGCCATGATACTGCTGGCTGCGGCAACCTTTTATAAAGGAGGCATTCAGGTGGAAGAGTTGCAGCAAGCCAAATCTTTGTTGGAACCCTTATTGGGAAACAGCGCTGCCGTGGTTTTTGCATTGGCGCTGCTGATGGCAGGCATATCTTCTACAATCACCAGCGGCATGGCTGCGGGGTCTATTTTTGCCGGAATATTCGGAGAGGCTTATCATATTAAAGACAGTCATTCGCAAGTAGGCGTGATACTTTCGTTGGGCCTTGCCTTGCTGCTGATTTTCTTTATCGGAGATCCCTTCAATGGATTGTTGATTTCTCAGATGGTATTGAGTATTCAGTTGCCTTTCACTGTCTTTCTCCAAGTCGGACTGACCTCTTCTCGAAAAGTAATGGGACAGTATGCAAACAGTAAATGGAGCACTTTTGTGCTTTATTCCATAGCTGCCGTTGTCACGGCTTTGAATATCATGCTGTTAATCTCCGAATTGACATCCTGAATAAAGAAACTTTTAAAAGAAATTCGGATATGAAAATTATTACATACAATGTGAATGGGTTGCGGGCTGCCGTGACGAAGGGATTTCCCGATTGGTTGGCGCAAGAGCGGCCCGATGTGCTTTGTCTGCAAGAAACGAAATTGCAACCGGAGCAATATCCTGCCGAGGCGTTGGATGCATTAGGATACAAACATTATCTCTATTCCGCACAAAAGAAAGGGTATAGCGGGGTTGCTGTTTTGACTAAGCGTGAGCCGGATCATGTGGAATACGGCATGGGGATGGAAGCGTATGATAACGAGGGACGTTTTATTCGTGCCGATTACGGGGATATTTCCGTTGTAAGCGTCTACCATCCTTCCGGAACCAGTGGCGACGAACGTCAGGCATTCAAGATGATTTGGTTGGAAAAATTTCAGGAGTATGTGCTTGAACTTGAGCGTACCCGTCCTAAACTGATTCTTTGCGGTGATTATAATATATGCCATGAGGCAATAGATATTCACGATCCTGTGCGCAATGCCACCAATAGCGGTTTCCTGCCCGAAGAGCGCGAGTGGATGACACGTTTCCTCAATGCGGGTTTCATCGACAGCTTCCGGTTTCTTCATCCGGATAAGCAGGAATACACATGGTGGAGCTACCGTTTTAATTCTCGCGCCAAGAATAAAGGCTGGCGCATAGATTATTGCATGGTGAATGAACCGGTGCGTCCGATGCTGAAGGAGGCTCGGATACTGAGCGATGCCGTTCATTCCGATCATTGCCCGATGTTGTTGGAAATTGCAGAGTAATGAAGGAGACAGAGGATAGAATAGCAAAGGCGGTCGAACTTTTCAAGAGTGGGTATAATTGCTCTCAATCTGTTGTGGCGGCTTTTGCCGACATGTATGGATTTACGGAAGAACAATCGTTGCGCATGTCCGCATCTTTCGGAGGCGGTATCGGCCGCATGCGCCAGACGTGTGGCGCCGCGTGCGGGCTGTTCATGCTGGCCGGATTGGAAAAAGGAGCGGTACGTGCCAGTGACCGTGAAAGCAAGGCGGCCAATTATGCTTTGGTGCAGGAGTTGGCCCAAGAATTCGAGAAACGCAATGGTTCTA
Organism: Prevotella heparinolytica; assembly: GCF_004342845.1. Lineage (GTDB taxonomy): Bacteria > Bacteroidota > Bacteroidia > Bacteroidales > Bacteroidaceae > Bacteroides > Bacteroides heparinolyticus. The sequence goes on from NZ_SLXB01000007.1 coordinate 57,003, forward strand.
TAATTTGTGCCAAGTTGTTGGGACTGGAGAAAGTGGAAAAATCTTCTATTCCCGAAGCGAGGACAGAACAATATTATGCAAAGCGTCCTTGTGCCAAGATGGTGGAAGTTGCTGCCCGAATCTGGACTGAATACATGGAAAAGGCGCATCAATAGTAATGAAACGGAACTTTATGCCCCTTTATATAAAAAAATATGATTATAAACGTGTTCTATAACATATTTTGTCTATCTTTGCAGCGATATAAGAAACACCTGCATCTTTGTTAATGGAGATGAGGATAACGTTTAACTAAAAGCAAATAGAAATGTTACAAGAAAAAGCTGGAAATGTTGCAGGACAGATTTGGACAGCATTGAATGGCACAGATGGCTTGACACACAAGCAAATCAAAAAAGTAACCAAACTGGTTGATAAGGACTTCTTCCTCGGTTTGGGTTGGTTATTGAGAGAGAACAAGGTCGTTACTTCCGAAGTAGAAGGCGAATTGTTTGTAAAGCTGAACTAAGCAGAGATTGATTAGAATGTTATAAAAAGATGCGTTGATACATGTATATGTTGTCAACGCATCTTTTTTATTTGCCCCGATTTCATTATCTTTGCGCACCGAATAAATAGATAATTGTTGACAATGAATAATATACGCAATTTCTGCATTATTGCCCATATCGACCACGGTAAATCGACACTGGCAGACCGTCTGCTGGAGTTTACCAATACCATACAAGTGACTAACGGACAGATGCTGGATGACATGGACTTGGAGAAGGAGAGAGGCATTACCATCAAGAGCCATGCCATACAGATGGACTATACGTATAAAGGCGAGAAATATATTTTGAATCTGATTGATACTCCGGGACACGTGGATTTCTCGTACGAAGTGTCGCGCTCCATTGCCGCATGCGAAGGCGCGTTGCTCATTGTAGATGCTTCGCAGGGTGTGCAGGCTCAGACTATTTCCAACCTCTATATGGCCATCGAACATGATTTGGAAATTATCCCGGTCATCAATAAATGCGACATGCCGAGCGCCATGCCCGAAGAGGTGGAGGATGAAATCGTCGAGCTGCTGGGTTGCAAACGTGAAGAAATTATTCGTGCTTCCGGCAAGACGGGTATGGGAGTGGAAGAAATCCTTGCCGCCGTTATTGAACGCATTCCTCATCCGGAAGGCAGTGAAGAGGCTCCGCTTCAGGCTTTGATTTTTGATTCCGTATTCAATTCTTTTCGCGGCATCATTGCCTATTTCAAGATTGTGAACGGCGTAATCCGTAAAGGAGATAAGGTGAAGTTCTTCAATACGGGCAAGGAGTATGATGCGGACGAAATAGGCGTACTCAAAATGGATATGCTTCCGCGTTCCGAACTGCGTACCGGCGATGTGGGGTATATCATTTCGGGCATCAAAACCTCCAAAGAAGTGAAAGTGGGTGATACCATCACGCATATCATGCGCCCTTGCAAAGAAGCCATTGCCGGATTTGAGGAGGTGAAGCCGATGGTTTTTGCAGGCGTATATCCTATTGAGGCGGAAGATTTTGAAGATCTGCGTTCTTCGCTGGAGAAGTTGCAGCTGAATGATGCTTCGCTGACTTTCCAGCCGGAATCCTCGTTGGCTTTGGGTTTCGGCTTTCGTTGCGGTTTTCTGGGCTTGCTTCACATGGAGATTGTGCAGGAACGTCTCGACCGTGAGTTTGATATGAACGTCATCACAACAGTTCCCAACGTATCTTATAATATTTATGACAAGCAAGGCAACATGACCGAGGTGCATAACCCCGGCAGTATGCCCGACCCGACAATGATCGATCATATCGAAGAGCCTTATATCCGTGCTTCGGTGATTACCGCTACCGACTATATCGGTCCTATCATGACCCTTTGTTTGGGCAAGCGCGGCGAACTGGTGAAACAGGAATATATTTCGGGCAACCGTGTGGAAATCTATTATGATATGCCGCTTGGCGAGATAGTTATCGATTTCTATGATAAGTTGAAGAGTATCTCCAAAGGTTATGCTTCTTTCGATTATCATCCCAATGGCTTTCGTCCTTCCAAACTGGTGAAGCTGGATATCTTGCTGAACGGCGAGCCGGTGGATGCTCTTTCTACTTTGACGCATTTTGACAATGCTTACGAACTGGGACGACGGATGTGCGAAAAGCTGAAAGACTTGATTCCGAGACAACAGTTTGATGTAGCCATTCAAGCGGCTATCGGTGCGAAAATTATTTCCCGCGAAACGATTAAGGCTGTGCGTAAGGATGTGACGGCAAAGTGTTATGGCGGAGATGTGAGCCGTAAGCGCAAGTTGCTTGAGAAACAGAAAAGAGGTAAAAAAAGAATGAAACAGATTGGTAATGTGGAGGTGCCGCAGAAAGCTTTTCTTGCAGTACTGAAGCTGGATTGATAAAATCTTTTGAGGGAGGATGTGTCGTGTTTGACATTCTCTTTCATATAAACGATTCCAACATCTAATCAATATGAAAAAAATATTTTCTATCAAAAGTCGTTTGTCGCTCAATGTCTGGGCAAGTATTTTATTGTTTGTAGTGGCAATAATGGCTGCATGTGTGGCTAACTCGCCGATGGCGCCGGTTTATCAAGACTTTTTGTCGCAAGAATTGTATCTCCGTGTCGGAGACTTCAACTTGTTTTCACACGGAGGGCATCCGCTTACGATGATTGAATTTGTCAACGATTGTTTGATGGCGATTTTCTTTTTGTCCGTAGGATTGGAGATAAAGCGCGAACTGCTGGTGGGCGAGTTATCCTCTTTCCGTAAGGCGGTGCTTCCTTTCATTGCAGCTTGCGGGGGAATGATATTGCCGGTGCTGTTCTACTCTTTGTTGGTGGTGCAAGGCACTCCCGATGCGCAAGGCATGGCTATACCGATGGCTACGGACATTGCTTTCTCGTTGGGAGTACTCAGTCTGCTGGGCAAGCGAGTGCCTTTGAGCCTGAAGATATTCCTGACGGCTTTTGCCGTAGTTGACGATATTGGAGGTATTTTAGTGATAGCCTTGTTTTATAGTTCGGATGTGGCGTATGAGTATTTGCTGATAGCGGCAGCGCTCTATGCAATTCTTTACTATTTGGGCAAACGGGGAATGACGCAAAAGATTCTCTACCTGTCGGGAGGAGTTGTCATCTGGTATTTGTTTCTCCAGTCGGGTATCCACAGCACTATTTCGGGTGTGATATTGGCATTTGTGATACCGGCACGTCCGCGTCTGGATGCAGGGCGGTATATCAAACATATCCGTGCCGTTGTAAACTGTTTCCCAGTCTCTCATTCAGACAATATTGTGTTGGACAATGAGCAGATTGCCAAACTGAAGAGGGTGGAGCGTGCTTCGGACTTTGTCATCAGTCCGTTGCAGTCATTGGAAGATAATCTGCATGGGGTGGTGAATTTCGTTATCCTCCCGTTGTTTGCCTTTGCCAATGCCGGTGTAGTGCTTGGAGACAGTGGCGATGTAGTGGGTGACGTGAGCATAGCCGTGGCCGTGGGATTGCTTTTAGGGAAATTCGTAGGTATCTACCTCTTCACGTGGGTGGCGATAAAGAGCAAATTGGCTCCGATGCCTTCGGGTATGAACTGGAAAAATATTGCCGGCGTCTCGTTGTTGGGAGGTATCGGGTTTACGGTTTCTTTGTTCGTGGCTAATCTTTCCTTTGCAGGCGATTATCCGGAACTCTTGAATCAGGCGAAGTTCGGCGTACTGCTGGGTACGATAGTTGCCGGTTTGCTCGGTTATCTTGTCTTGAACATGGTGTTGCCCAAAAAGGAGTTATAATCCCGGAGATTCCGAACTACCCCTTATTCCCTTTATCGGATACCTTTCCAAAAAGGGAATAAGGGGTAGTTTGTATACGGATGCTTATTCCGTCTCTTCCGTCTCCTTATCTTTGGGCAGGAGTTTTGGCGAGATTCTCTTTTTCGGCGTAAGGCTCATGCCTTTCAGCATTTCTGCTTGGCGCACTATGCTTCCGTTTCCGTCCGATAGTTGGTTGAAGGCACGTTCATAGTCTTTTTGCAGACCGGTAAGCCTGTCGCCGATGGCGAGGAAAGTATCGGTGAAGCCGGCTATCTTTTCGTAGAGGGCTGTGCCGCGTTTGATGATGGCCTGTACGTTTTTCACCTGATTCTCTTTTCTCCAGAGATCGAGAGAAAGGCGCAGGGCACTGATGAGGTTGGTGGGGCTTATCAATACCACCTTTTTGTTATAAGCGTATTCCCAAAGAGTGGCGTCGGCCTGAACTGCAAGCAGATAGGCGCCCTCGGTGGGGATGAACATCATTACGAAATCGGGCGACTTGATGTTGTAGCGCGAATAGTCCTTTTGGCTTAGTTCGTCGATATGCGTACGGACAGATTGCAGATGCGCTTTCAGCAAGCGAGCCTGTTCCTCCTTGCTTTCGGCGGAAGTATAGGCTGTATAGGAGAGGAGTGAAACTTTGGAGTCTATAATCATTTCCCTGTCATCGGGATATTTCACGATGATGTCCGGTTGCATTTTCCGGCCGCTCTCTTCGTTGGCGATGGCATCTCCACGCTCGTCTTTCAGGTATTCCTGACGTGTATAATGTTCTCCTTCAATCAAGCCGGAGGCTTGCAGCAAGCGTTCCAGAATCATTTCCCCCCAGTTGCCTTGCATTTTCGAGTCGCCTTTCAGGGCACGGGTCAGGTTGTTGGCATCTTCACTGAGCCGATTATTCAACTCCACCAATTCCTTGATACGCTCGCTAAGAGAGAAGCGCTCCTTGGATTCGTTGCTGTAAACTTGCTCTACTTTTTCGCGGAAATCTTTCAGATTGTCTCCGAGAGGGCGCAACAAGTTGCCGAGATGTTCGGCATTCAGTTTCTTGAAGTCTTCGGCTTTGTTTTGGAAGATGCGGTTGGAGAGGTTCTCGAATTCGATGCTCATACGTTTGTGCAGAGCTTCGGCCTCTTCCTGTTGCAGCTTCAGTGCTTTTACTTCTTTTTCCTGCTGTTGCTTCAACAAATCCGTTTCCTTTTCCTGCTGCTGTTTCAGCATGCTCACTTCTTTGTCCTGCTGCTGTTTCAGCAACTCCATCTCTTTCTCTTTTCCACCTATTTCGGCACGTATGGCGTCGACTTTTCGTGAGGCAAGCAGATAGCCGATGACGAGGCCTGTGCAGATGCCCGTGATGAGTAGTATTATATCCATGTCGTTATTTATTGAAATGAATCGTTTTAAATCCTATTCGGTCAAGATTTCGTTTCCGTCTTCTGTAATCAATATCATGCTTTCCCATTGTGCGGAGGGCAGTCCGTCGTCCGTGCATACAGTCCAGCCGTCGGTTTCGTCGATGAACACTTCATACCTTCCCATATTAATCATCGGTTCGATGGTAAACGTCATGCCCGGCACTATCATCATGCCCGTGCCGCGTTTCCCGAAGTGCTCCACATCCGGCTCTTCATGAAATTTCACTCCTACGCCGTGTCCGCAAAGGTCGCGCACCACGCTATATCCGTTCTTCTCGGCATGCTCTTGAATGGCTGCGCCTATGTCGCCGAGGCGTGCCCAAGGTCGGGCTGCCCGTACACCGATGTCGCGGCATTCTTTCGTCACTTGCACCAAGCGTTGCTTTTCGGGGCTGACTTCTCCAATCATGTACATGCGCGAGGCATCGGAGAAGTAACCCTTATAAATGGTAGATACATCTACATTCACTATGTCTCCGCTGCGCAAAAACTCTTTCGTGCTGGGTATGCCGTGGCATACGACATCGTTGATGCTTGTGCATACGCTTTTGGGGAATCCTTCGTAAAGGAAAGGAGCGGGGATTGCATCGTGGTCGGTAGTGAAGCAGTAAACCATGTGGTCTATCTCGGCGGTGGACATGCCTTCGCGTATGTTGGCCGATATGTAATCCAGCAGTGCCGTGTTTATCTTGGCGCTTTCGCGTATGCCGGCCAATTGTTCTTCCGTGCGCAACAGGTGGCGCGACGGCAACTTATATCCTTCTTTCTTATATTGTTGGATTTTTGCTTCTACCTCGTCGGAATAGTTTTTGGGAGTAAACCGTACTCCTTTCATACCCTTTTTCATACTACTTCTTCTTTTTATAAATGACAGGCAAAAATACGGAATAATACGGTATGGTTGTGTACATAGGGCATAAAAAAACGCACACACGCACACGCCTCTCCGGCATATCCGTCCGTACATGCTTCTTAAAAAACGCATGGGATTTGCGCGGCCGATTCTTCTTTCGTCTCCTTACATGTCGGTGTTGTCCGGTTTCAGGACATACACTTTGTGTGTGCGTCGTCCTTTGCTTCCGATGCCTGTTTCTGGGTTTTTCTCCCATTCTCTCAGCTCTTTGGCTGCGGCGGTTCTCAGCAGCCCCGTCAGTCGGCAGTACTCCGCAACGCTCATGATGAGGTTCTTCCTGATGTATTCCTTGGCCATGGCCAACCGTTCTTGCGGGCTGAAGGATTGTGAGGAGCGGCGGCACTTCTTGTATCTTGCCCGTTGCAGATGGCAGTTCCGGGCTGTTTCGTACACCAACTCCTTGTCGGCCTTGAAGTGTATGTCTTTCAGGCAGATGCTTGCCGCATTGCGCTTGGACTCGCCCTCTTCGCCGCTTTCGCGTTCTTTGCCCTTGCGCAGGCCTAATGCCGGGGTGAATATGCCCAGGCCGTTTATCTTTACCGAATAGCCTCCGCTCACATTGTAGGCAATCTCGTCGGCGATGGCTTGCACCAGCCCCATAATGTCTCCTCGCGTGAAGGTGGTGGCTTTAGCTATTTTCTCTGCAACATCTCCCAAGTCTTTCTGTCCGTATAGTTGCATCTTGGGATAAAATATGCGCTTGCCTTCTTCGTTGGGCAGGGTAAGCTCCTGCATGTCGTATTCTGCCATAATCGGATATATAAATGAAGTTTTGGTTATAAATTAATCATTCTCTTTCTCTGCCTGCCCGGATATTGCTTGCCTGATATAGGCAATGCTACGGTCGGATACAGGCAGAAAAGTTGTTTAGTACAGGTATCAAAGCGTTTCTTTATGGGCAGAGAAGTTGTCGCTTTACGCGGATGAATCTCTGTACGCAGTGCGCGGACAAATAAACGCAGTGTGCGGATAAGTGTTCGCACGGCTCAGATAAGTGTTCGCAATGCGAAGATAAAGAATGTTTAGTAAGCAGGCAAGTTTTTGGAGAAGATTAATCGGATAGATATCTCCGAGGGAGGAATCATTTAACAGGACACTTTCGGAAAGGAAGCAGGGCGGAATCCTGACATCGGAATAAAGAAAAAAACGAAAGGAATGGTATGTTTTTTATTTTTTTGCGTATGTTTGTCTCTGAATGCTAAATGACGATATGACTTATGAGATTCTTGAGTTATGTGAAGATATGTCTGTTGTGTGTGCTGGCTGTAAGTCTGACAGCATGCGAAGACGACCAGGAAATGGTGGATGCTGCGCTCATCGGACGTTCGTGGACAGGCTATGTGGGCATGCAGGATGAACATGGTGAACGGGTTTTGAGTACCTTTTATTTTGGAGCCGATGGATTCGGCGAGGAGCTTCAACGCTATTATGACGGAGAAGTTTATGGCCAATTCCGTTTTCAATGGTGGTGGGAAGATGATTATAGCCGAAATCTGGTTCTGGACTATGGCCGGGTAGGAGGCATTTCCTATATGAATAATGTTCGAATCGGCGATACCCGATTACGGGGTGTATTCTATTTTTCCAAAGAATCTTCTGGCTTTAATTTCACTCTGGACATGGATTATTAGGAGAGAGGGGCACAGCAAATAATAGGCCGTGCCGCCCCTTATTGTTTCCTCAAAAACAACTTCTTGAAATCTCCGGGATACGGAGTCTCGAAATTCATCTTTTCTCCCGTGACGGGATGATAGAAGCATAACTTGAAGGCATGCAGCGCCAATCTTCCTATCGGATTGACATCTTCCAGTCCGTAGCGTCCGTCGCCGATGATGGGATGCCCTAAGTCCTGCATGTGCACGCGTATCTGGTTTTTGCGTCCGGTTTCAAGATTCAGTTCCACTAAAGAGTAGCCGTTGGCACGTTTAATCGTGCGGTAGTGCGTGATGGCTTTTTTGCCGCCGTCGTCCGTGGGACTGGAATGTACATAAAGCGTGCGGTCGGTGAGCCATGAGGAAACAGAACCGGCATTCTTTTCCATCTCTCCGGACACGACCGCTACATAGCGGCGGTCGAACACGATGTCGTGCCAGTTGTCGCGCAATGTGTTTTGCGTCTTCTCGTCTTTGGCAAACATCATCAAACCTGAAGTGTCACGGTCCAAACGGTGGACAATGTAGACTCGATGCTGTCTTCCCGAACGCTGCACGTATTCGTTCAGTATCGTATAGGCTGTACGCTCTTTCTGCCTTTCCGTATTGACGGACAACAATCCTTGCATTTTTTCGATAACGATGATATATGCATCTTCATACACAATCTTTATCAGTTTGTGGTTGAAATCCTTCTTTCCTTTTTCGCGGCTGATTTGTACTTTCATGCCCGGTTTCAAAGGGAAGTTGTATTGCGTGGTGATGACGCGGTCCACATATACAATCCGCTTGCTCAACAACGATTTCAGTTTGGTGCGACTGGCATCCGGCATTTTGGCTGCCAGAAACTCCATAAGTTCCATCGGTTCTTTCACCATATAGTCCGTATATTGTGTGCGGGCTCTTGCCACGATTTTTTCTTTTGCCATGTTGGTCAGTGGTTTAGCGATTAGTTGATTAGCGGTTTCTCATTCTCAGGCTTCAGTTCGAGCAATACCACATTCTCTACATGATGGGTATGCGGAAACATGTCTACCGGTTGAACGGCCTTTACCTTATATTTTACGTCGAGCAGTTGTAAATCGCGTGCTTGCGTGGCGGGATTGCAACTGACATATACGATACGTTTGGGCTCGGCAAAGAGAATGACGCCTATCACATCCTGATGCATTCCGGCACGGGGAGGGTCGGTGATGACGACGTCGGGGCGACCGTATCGGTTGATAAAATCCTCCGTCAGCAGGTCTTTCATATCTCCTGCAAAGAACAAGGTATTCTCTATCCCGTTAATCTCGGCATTTACTTTGGCATCTTCAATGGCTTCGGGCACATATTCTATGCCTATGACCCGGCGGGCTTGCCGGGAGACAAAATTGGCGATGGTTCCCGTACCCGTATATAGGTCATATACTAGCTCGTTGCCTGTCAGCCCCGCAAAGTCGCGTGCTATTTTATAAAGATTGTAGGCTTGTTCGGAGTTGGTTTGATAAAAAGACTTCGGTCCTACTTTGAAACGCAGCCCCTCCATCTCTTCGAAAATATGGTCTTTCCCTTTAAAAGTATATACGTCGAGGTCTGTAATGGTGTCGTTCACCTTATTATTAATAATGTAAAGCAGAGAAGTTATCTCAGGGAATGTGTCTGCCACATATTGCAGCATCTGCTTGAAAAGCTCCATTTCTTCCTCTCTTTCTATCTTGCAGATGAGGATTACCATCAGTTCGCCCGTGGTGGACGTACGCACAATCATATTTCGCAACATCCCTTCGTGAGTGCGCAGGTTGATGAACGAGTAATCGTGTTTATAGGCATAATCACGCACGGCATTGCGAATCCGGTTCGAAATGTCGTCCTGCAACCAGCATTTTTCTATGGCCAATACTTTGTCAAAAGCATTGGGAATATGCAATCCTACGGCATTCATTTGTTCGTACACCACGTTTTGCCCCACTTCTTCTGCCGTGAGCCAACGTTTGTTGGAAAAAGTATATTCCAACTTGTTACGATAGAATTGCGTTTTTTCCGAGCCTAAGATGGGAGATATTTCAGGAAGCTCTATCTTGCCGATGCGTGTGAGGTTGTCAGTTACCTGCTTTTGCTTGTATTTGATTTGCTCGGAATAGGGAAGTACCTGCCATTTGCAACCGCCGCATACGCCGTAATGTTGGCAAAACGGAACAGCTCTTACCGATGAATATTCATGAAACTTTACTGCCTCGGCTTCGGCATAATGATGTTTCTTTCTCTTGATTTGCAAGTCAACCACGTCACCGGGGACGACGTATGGCACGAATACAACCAAATCATTGACTTTTGCGATGGCTTTTCCTTCGGCAGCCACATCCGTTATTGTCACTTTCTCCAATAGGGGAAGTTCTTTTCTCTTTCTTGCCACTTCTACACCAAATATAATAAATTCTTCTGCAAAAGTAGATATTTTTTCGGTAATTCTCTCTATGAAACGAAATATTAAAGATTGCAATGTCGAAATTGCATTTTGGCATAAAGTTTTCGAGGGAAAAAGTTTTATAGTATGCGAAATATACTTAGATTTGCGAACAGAAAAATAAAGTAATAATCAGAAACTTTAAATATTTATTATGGACAAAAAAAGAGTTTACACTTTTGGAAACGGCCGGGCAGAGGGAAAGGCTGACATGAAGAATCTGTTGGGTGGAAAAGGTGCCAACCTTGCAGAAATGAATCTTATAGGAGTTCCGGTTCCTCCGGGCTTCACAATTACGACAGAAGTTTGTACCGAATATTATGAAATGGGTCAGGACAAAGTCGTTGCTTTATTGAAAAACGAAGTAGAACAGGCCATCGCTCACGTAGAAACGCTGATGCGTTCCAAGTTCGGTGATGTGGAGAACCCTTTGTTGGTCTCTGTACGTTCGGGTGCACGTGCTTCCATGCCGGGCATGATGGATACTATCTTGAACTTAGGTCTGAATGATGAAGTGGTAGAAGGCTTGACACGCAAAACCGGCAATGCACGTTTTGCATGGGATTCTTACCGCCGCTTCGTTCAGATGTATGGCGACGTGGTGCTTGGCATGAAACCGGTAAACAAAGAAGATGTAGATCCGTTCGAGGCCATTATTGAAGAGGTGAAACATGCCAAAGGCGTGAAGTTGGATAATGAGCTCGAAGTAGAAGATCTCAAAGAATTGGTGAAAAAATTCAAAGCCGCAGTCAAAGCGCAGACAGGTAAGGATTTCCCGGCTTGTGCTTACGAGCAGCTATGGGGAGCCGTATGTGCCGTGTTCAATTCTTGGATGAACGAGCGTGCCATTCTTTATCGTAAAATGGAAGGAATACCTGATGAATGGGGTACGGCTGTCAGTGTTCAGGCCATGGTGTTCGGCAATATGGGAGAAACCTCGGCTACGGGTGTTTGCTTCAGCCGCGACGCAGCAACCGGCGAAGACCTTTTCAACGGTGAATATCTGATTAATGCGCAAGGTGAAGATGTGGTAGCAGGTATTCGCACTCCGCAGCAGATTACAAAAGTCGGTTCGCAACGTTGGGCGGAACTGGCCGGCGTGAGCGAGGAAGAGCGTGTAAGCAAATATCCTTCCATGGAAGAGGCCATGCCGGAAATCTATAAAGAGTTGGATGCGTTGCAGACCAAGCTCGAAAACCACTACAAGGATATGCAGGACATGGAATTCACCGTACAGGAAGGTAAACTCTGGTTCCTCCAGACACGTAACGGTAAGCGTACCGGTGCCGCTATGGTGAAAATTGCCATGGATTTGCTTCGTCAGGGAATGATTGATGAAAAAACGGCATTGCTTCGTTGCGAGCCGAACAAACTGGATGAGTTGCTTCATCCGATATTTGATACAAAGGCTCTGAAGCAAGCCCAGACTTTGACCCGTGGTTTGCCTGCATCTCCGGGTGCTGCTTGCGGGCAGATTGTATTCTTTGCAGATGATGCCGCCGAATGGCATGCTGCCGGCAAAAAGGTTGTGATGGTACGTATTGAGACTTCTCCCGAAGACTTGGCCGGTATGGCAGTTGCCGAAGGTATCTTGACTGCTCGTGGAGGTATGACCTCGCATGCGGCCGTAGTGGCTCGCGGCATGGGTAAATGCTGTGTATCGGGTGCGGGAGCGTTGAATATCGACTATAAGGCACGTACAGTAGAGATAGATGGCGTTCTCCTGAAAGAGGGTGATTACATTTCTTTGAATGGTAGCACAGGCCAAGTATATAATGGTAAGGTAGAAACAAAGGCTGCCGAACTTTCCGGTGACTTTGCCGAGTTGATGAATCTGGCTGATAAATATACTAAACTGCAAGTTCGTACCAACGCCGATACTCCGCACGATGCAGAGGTGGCACGCAACTTCGGTGCAGTGGGAATCGGTCTCTGCCGCACAGAACACATGTTCTTTGAAGGCGAGAAGATTAAAGCCATGCGCGAGATGATTCTTGCAGAAGATGCCGAAGGACGCCGCAAGGCTTTGTCTAAGATTCTGCCGTACCAGCAAGCCGACTTCAAGGGTATCTTCAAGGCTATGGCCGGATTCCCGGTAACTGTTCGTCTGCTCGATCCTCCTTTGCACGAGTTTGTTCCTCACGATTTGAAAGGTCAGCAAGAGATGGCCGATGCAATGGGAGTGAGTCTGCAATATATTCAGCAACGTGTTGAATCGCTTTGCGAACACAACCCGATGCTGGGGCACCGTGGTTGCCGTTTGGGAAATACATATCCTGAAATTACCCAGATGCAGACGCGTGCCATCTTGGGTGCAGCCTTGGAGTTGAAGAAAGAAGGCGTTGAAACGCATCCTGAGATTATGGTGCCGCTGACCGGTATCTTGTACGAATTTAAACAACAAGAAGATGTCATTCGTGGCGAAGCCGCCAAGTTGTTTGAAGAAGTAGGGGATAGCATTGATTTCAAGGTCGGTACTATGATTGAAATTCCTCGTGCTGCTCTGACTGCCAACCGTATTGCTTCTTCGGCAGAGTTCTTCTCATTCGGAACGAACGACTTGACTCAGATGACGTTTGGATATTCACGTGACGATATCGCTTCTTTCCTTCCTATCTATCTGGAGAAGAAGATTCTGAAAGTCGATCCGTTCCAAGTGCTCGACCAAAATGGCGTAGGACAGTTGGTACGTATGGCCACGGAGAAAGGGCGTGCCATCCGTCCGGATTTGAAATGCGGTATTTGCGGCGAGCATGGTGGAGAACCTTCTTCAGTGAAGTTCTGCCACAAGGTGGGATTGAATTATGTCAGCTGTTCTCCGTTCCGTGTGCCCATTGCACGTTTGGCCGCGGCGCAGGCGGCGATTGAGGACTTGAACTGAAAAAGAAGTATCTGAAAAATAGATATAACTGATAATCTGTAAGTTGAAGGGATTTGCTCTTGAGGCGAATCCCTTTTTTCTATGCTGTAAAACGTGTGATTTGTGCGCTTGTTTATTCAGAAATAATGGGCGGATGCCGGAAAGATCTGCCAGTTGCATGTACGTCCTCTCGGTTTATTTTCCTGCATATGCCACTTCATCTTCCTTCAGGTGTGGGCTTACCTTCTCTAAAGTGTGAGTATAGCTGTTCCGAAGTGTGGGCTTATGCCCGCTGAAGTGTGGGGTTACGTCCGCTCAAGTGTGGGATTATGTCCGTTCAAGTGTGGGCTTACGTTTCTTCGTATGCGGGGTTAGCTTTGTATAAGAATAAAAGACTGAGTGACTTTGAGTTACGAACTTCTCTGTTTGTAGGCGTGTAATGTCGCAAATTTGTTCCATTTGTAGTAATAATTGTTCAATATAGGTTTTTTTATATAAAAAAAGCATTGGTATAGAACAACGAGATACAATTTGTTTCTACATTTGCAAAGTTGTTTATTTAACTATTGAAGAGAACAAACGGTTAAGAGTAAACGTTTATAAGTGAAAATATTAATGTGGTTTGTGTACGGATAAACATTAAGTAATCTGCGTGTATATACGAAATCGACCACATTGCATTAGTTAGGTATTATTAAAGAAAAACAGAATAAAAAGATTGCTTATGTCACAGATTGCGGGACATATTTCACAGGTTATAGGTCCTGTGGTAGATGTTTATTTTGAAGGAACGGAGGCGGAACTGAAATTGCCAAGTATTCATGATGCGCTGGAGATTAAAAGACCTGACAAAAAAAGGTTGATTGTAGAAGTGCAGCAGCACATTGGCGAGAACACAGTGAGAACCGTAGCCATGGATAGTACGGATGGCCTGCAAAGAGGAATGAAAGTATATCCGTTGGGAGGTCCCATTACCATGCCCATAGGCGAGCAGATAAAGGGGCGTCTGATGAATGTGGTGGGCGACTCCATCGACGGAATGAGAGAGTTGGATCGTAATGGAGCCTATCCTATCCATCGTGAGCCTCCTAAATTTGAAGAGCTGACTACCGTGCAGGAAGTACTCTTTACGGGTATCAAGGTCATCGACCTGTTGGAACCATACAGTAAGGGAGGAAAAATCGGCTTATTCGGTGGAGCCGGTGTAGGCAAAACAGTGCTCATACAGGAACTCATCAATAATATTGCAAAGAAGCAACATGGCTTTTCCGTTTTTGCCGGAGTGGGAGAGCGTACTCGCGAAGGCAATGACCTGCTGAGGGAAATGATTGAATCCGGTGTCATCCGCTATGGAGAAGAGTTTAAGAAAAGTATGGAGGAAGGCAATTGGGACTTGTCGAAGATAGATTATGATGAAGTGGCTAAGTCGCAAGTATCCTTGATATTCGGCCAGATGAACGAACCTCCCGGTGCCCGCCAGTCAGTGGCATTGTCGGGACTGACAGTGGCCGAATCATTCCGCGACATGGGAGCTGATACGGATGGCCCGCGCGATATCTTGTTCTTCATCGACAACATATTCCGGTTTACGCAAGCCGGCTCCGAGGTTTCGGCCTTGCTGGGACGCATGCCCTCGGCAGTGGGCTATCAGCCTACACTGGCCACGGAAATGGGAGCGATGCAAGAGCGCATCACCTCCACCCGCAAGGGTTCCATCACTTCCGTGCAAGCGGTATATGTGCCCGCCGATGACTTGACCGACCCTGCACCTGCCACTACCTTTACACACCTCGATGCCACCACGGTATTGAGCCGCAAGATTACGGAGCTCGGCATTTATCCTGCCGTAGACCCTTTGGAATCTACGTCGCGCATCCTCGACCCCCACATTGTGGGCGAAGAGCATTATGAGGTGGCGCAGCGCGTGAAACAAATTTTGCAGCGAAACAAAGAGTTGCAGGACATCATTTCCATTCTTGGCATGGAGGAACTCTCGGACGCTGACCGTACATTGGTGAACCGCGCGCGCCGAGTACAGCGTTTCCTGTCGCAACCATTCGCCGTGGCCGAACAGTTTACCGGCGTTCCCGGTACGATGGTTTCCATTGAGGACACCATCAAGGGGTTCAAGATGATTCTCGACGGAGAAGTGGACTACCTGCCCGAGCCGGCTTTCTTGAATGTGGGAACAATTGAAGAAGCCATCGAAAAAGGAAAGAAGTTGCTGGAGCAAGTAAAATAAAACGTGAGTTTTTTGTTCGATGAAACTTTCCTCCGATATCGGACATGCATAAATTGACAAACCCGTAAATAAAAAAGATGAAGAGACTGCATTTGGTTATTGTGTCGCCCGAAAAGGAGCTTTTCGGGGGCGAGGTAGAAAGCGTGACGTTGCCGGGTTCGGGCGGTTCGTTCATGATACTGCCGCAGCATGCCCCTATTGTATCGTCATTGAAAGCAGGAAAACTGACTTATGTGGTGAATGGCGAGGAGCATGAATCGCTGATTCAAGGCGGTTTCGTTGAAATGAACAATAACAGAGTCACTGTCTGTATAGAGTGAAGAAAGGGAATGAAAAGGATGAAACAAAAGCATACTATGTTTTTTATCGGCCTGTTTGTGCTGATGGGGTTGTTGACCTCCGTCGGCATGCATGCCGATAGCATCGCCGTACATCATCCGGTTACTGCCGCCATACAGGGCGGAGGCGACGGGACGGTTCCGGCAGAGAAGAAAAGCGGAATGGACGTGAAAAAGATTGTCTTCGGACATATCGGCGATGCTTATGAATGGCATATCACGACTTGGGGCAAGAGGCATATCACCATTCCGTTGCCTGTCATCGTATACAGCCGGATGTCGGGATGGCACGTCTTCTCATCCGCCCGGTTGGAAGAGAACGGAGGTAGCTACGACGGATTGTCGATTGCTCCGGAGGGAAGCCGATTCGAAGGCAAATTGGTGGAGCATGACACGGCGGGAAATGAAGTTCGTCCGTGGGATTTCTCCATAACCAAGGTTGTATTTGCTTTGATAATCAACAGTGTGTTGCTGCTCGTCATCATCCTGAGCGTGGCTCGTTGGTATCGCAGGCATCCTCAAGGCAGTGCCGTTCCCGGAGGCTTTGTCGGTTTCATGGAGATGTTCATTATGATGGTGAACGACGATGTCATCAAGGGGTGCGTAGGGCCCAACTATCGTAAGTTCTCTCCTTATCTTCTGACGGCTTTCTTCTTTATATTCATCAACAACCTGATGGGACTGGTGCCTTTCTTTCCCGGCGGAGCCAATGTGACGGGAAACATTGCCGTTACTATGATTCTGGCTCTTTGCACTTTCTTTGTCGTCAATGTATTCGGAACAAAGGCTTACTGGAAAGATATATTCTGGCCCGATGTGCCTTGGTGGTTGAAAGTCCCTTTCCCGATGATGCCCATGATAGAGTTGTTCGGTATCTTCACCAAGCCTTTTGCCCTGATGATTCGTCTGTTTGCCAACATGCTTGCCGGACACATGGCGATGCTGGTGCTGACATCTCTTATCTTTATTTCGGCAAGCATGGGGCCGGTACTGAACGGTTCGCTGACGGTGGCTTCAGTTTTGTTCAATATCTTCATGAATGCTCTGGAGTTGCTGGTTGCTTTTATCCAAGCTTATGTGTTCACCATGCTTTCCGCGGTGTTCATCGGCTTGGCGCAAGTGGAGGGACATGAAGAGAAGAAGGAGACGTCACTCCCCGAACATGTAGATGTAGAAATGAAATAGAAAAGTATATAGGATTAATAAACATTTTAAAAATTGAAAGTTATGTTACTATCAGTATTATTGCAAGCTGCTGCGGCAGGTGTGGGAATTAGTAAGGTAGGTGCGGCATTAGGTGCCAGTATTGCCGTGATAGGTGCCGGATTTGGTATTGGCAAGATCGGTCATTCTGCCATGGAGGCCATTGCCCGACAGCCCGAAGCTTCCAAAGATATTCGTATGAATATGATTATTGCCGCAGCTTTGATTGAAGGTGTCGCTTTGTTGGCAGTGGTTGTATGTCTGTTGGTGTTTTTCTTATAATGTATAATCGGACAATAGTCTAAAGCATAAAAAAAGATTATGTCATTGTTATTACCGGATAGTGGTTTGCTGTTTTGGATGTTCCTTTCGTTCGGGGTGGTGTTTGTCGTGCTTGCCAAATACGGTTTTCCCATCATTACCAATATGGTGGAAGAGCGTAAAGCCTACATAGACCACTCTTTGGAAATGGCCCGCGAGGCAAATGTTCGGCTTGCCGAACTGAAAGCGGAGAGCGAAGCCTTGGTTGCCGCTGCCAACAAAGAACAGGGACGCATCTTGCGGGAGGCCATGCATGAGCGCGATAAGATTATTGTCGAGGCGCACAAGCAGGCGGAAGTTGTTGCCCAAAAAGAGCTGGACGAGGCGAAAAGGCAAATACGCCAAGAGAAGGAAGAGGCTATTCTTGATATCCGCCGTCAAGTAGCCGTTATGTCAGTAGACATTGCTGAGAAAATTCTTCGGAAAAACCTGAATGAAAGGGATGAGCAGATGGGGCTGATTGACCGGATGTTGAACGAAGTGCTGGCGGCAAGCAAGAACAATTAAAGTGGCTGAAAAATGGATATAGGAATCATTTCGATGCGCTATGCAAAAGCATTGATGGAATATGCCAAGGGCACGGGTACGGAAGATACCTTATACGAGAGATTCCGCATGCTCGACCGTAGTTTCAGAAAGCACCCCGATCTACGTGTGGCGTTGGATAATCCTATGCTGACAATACGCGAAAAGTTTGCGCTTATCTGTATTGCTGCTTCGGGCGATGCTCCTGCAGAAAGAGAGTTTACGCGTTTCATCACTTTGGTGCTGAAGAACCGGCGTGAAAACTTCCTCCAGTATATTTGTCTTAGCTTTCTGAACTTGTATCGGAAAGACAAGCACATCGGTGTAGGAAGGTTGATTACAGCCGTGCCGGTTAGCCGGGCTGTATGGGAACGCATTCATGACAGTGCTTCTTCCTTGCTGCATGCCAGCATGGAGTTGCATACGGAAGTGGATCCTTCCATTGAAGGCGGTTTTATTTTCGACATCAACGATTTTCGTCTCGATGCCTGCATTGCCACCCAGCTCAAAAAGGTGAAGCAGCAATTTATTGACAAAAACAGAAGAATAGTATAATAACGGTTAGCGATGAGTGGTCAGTGCATAGTAATGCTGTTTGGTGAGTACTCATTGCTAATCAATTAAAGACAGAAAACATGGTTTCTGAAAATATAAAAGCAAGCGAAGTATCCGATATTCTTCGACGTCAGCTCGAAGGTATCGACACCCGCGTGCAACTGGACGAGATTGGCACAGTGTTGCAAGTCAGTGACGGTGTGGCGCGTATCTACGGCCTACGCAATGCCGAAGCAAACGAGTTGCTTGAGTTTGATAACGGCGTCAAAGCCATTGTAATGAACCTTGAGGAAGATAATGTAGGCGCTGTATTGCTTGGCCCTACGGACAAGATAAAAGAAGGTTTCGTCGTGAAGCGTACCAAGCGCATTGCTTCCATCATGGTAGGAGAGAGTATGCTGGGGCGTGTGATAGACCCATTGGGAGCACCACTCGACGGTAAGGGGGCAGTAGGAGGAGAACTCTGTGAAATGCCGTTGGAGCGTAAAGCGCCGGGAGTCATCTTCCGTCAGCCGGTAAATCGGCCGTTGCAGACGGGGTTGAAGGCGGTAGACGCCATGATACCCATAGGGCGCGGACAGCGAGAGTTGATTATCGGCGACCGTCAAACCGGTAAAACGGCGATTGCCATCGACACCATCATCAATCAGCGTGCCAATTTTGAGGCAGGCGACCCGGTTTATTGCATCTATGTAGCCATTGGTCAGAAAGGTTCTACGGTGGCTTCTATTGTAAACACATTGCGCCAATACGGTGCCATGGACTATACCATTGTAGTGGCTGCTACGGCGGGCGACCCGGCTGCGTTACAGTATTATGCTCCTTTTGCGGGTGCTGCCATAGGCGAATATTTTCGTGATACGGGACGCCATGCGTTGGTGGTATACGACGACTTGTCCAAACAGGCCGTCGCCTATCGCGAGGTGTCTCTGATTCTGCGCCGTCCGTCAGGGCGCGAGGCTTATCCGGGCGATATTTTCTATCTGCACTCTCGTTTGCTGGAACGTGCTGCAAAGATTATCAGTCAGGAAGAAGTGGCTCGTGAAATGAACGACCTGCCCGACAGTCTGAGAGGTAAGGTAAAAGGCGGCGGCTCGCTGACCGCATTACCCATCATCGAGACTCAGGCCGGAGATGTTTCTGCCTATATTCCTACAAATGTGATTTCCATTACCGACGGACAGATATTCCTCGACTCGAATCTTTTTAATCAGGGTAACCGTCCGGCCATCGACGTCGGCATTTCGGTGAGTCGTGTAGGAGGTAACGCGCAGATAAAGGCGATGAAGAAAGTGGCCGGTACGCTGAAGATTGATCAGGCGCAATACCGTGAATTGGAAGCGTTTACCAAATTTAGCGGTGACATGGATCCTGTGACTGCATTGACCATTGACAAAGGGCAGAAGAACAAGCGTCTGCTGGTGCAACCTCAGTATGCTCCCATGCCCGTAGAGAAGCAGGTGGCCGTTCTTTATTGTGGCACACACGGTTTGCTGAAGAACGTTCCTTTGGATAAAGTTAGCGAATTTGAACGTGCTTTTCTCGAATCGCTTGAGATGAACTATCGTGCGGAGGTGCTTGATGTCTTGAAAACCGGTGCCATCAACGATGATATCTGCCAGAAGATGGAAGAAACGGCCGAGATGGTTGCAAGGCAATTTATGTAATGAAATCGTAAGACAGATATGGCTTCACTGAAAGAGGTAAAAAACAGAATAAGTTCCGTCAAGAGTACACGCCAGATAACATCGGCGATGAAGATGGTGGCTTCCGCCAAATTGCACAAAGCGCAAGGACGGATTGAGAATATGCTGCCTTATCAACGGAAGCTGAATGAGATTCTAACCAACTTCCTGCGTACGGACGCTTCGTTTGAGTCGCCTTATACGGAGAAGAGGACCGTGGAACGGGTAGCAATTGTCGTGTTCTCGTCCAATACTTCTTTGTGCGGCTCTTTCAATTCGAATGTGGTGAAGATGCTGGAACGGATGTTGGAAAGTTATCAGTCGCTGGGAAGAGAAAACATACTGATATATCCCGTAGGGAAAAAAATAGAAGAGGCTGTCAAGAAGATGGGATACGAGCCGCAAGGCAGTTACCGGTCGATGGCCGACAAGCCTTCGTATACAGAGGCTTATGAATTGGCGGGAAAGCTGATGCAGGAGTTTGTGAGAAGAAACATCGATCATGTGGAGCTGATTTACCACCACTTCAAGTCGATGGGAACGCAAGAATTGCTTTGCGAGAATTATCTGCCCATCGATCTTAGCCGAGTGGCGGAAGAAGCAAAGCTCGATACTGCTGCCGAGAATATCCGTAGCTTCAATAATGACTATATCGTAGAACCTTCCGTTGACGGGCTGATTGCCGAGCTTCTACCCAAAGTGTTGAGCCAGAAGTTATTTACGGTGCTTCTCGACTCCAACACCTCCGAGCATGCCGCCCGTATGCTTGCCATGCAGGCAGCAACGGATAATGCCAATGATTTGATTCAGGATTTAACAAAACAGTACAACAAAAGCCGTCAGCAAGCCATAACCAATGAACTACTCGACATTGTTGGCGGCAGCTTGAAGTAGTGGATTATCGGCTTTTACGGAGAGGCGCCCGGAAACAAAAGCGGCAATGAAAGACAAGGATAATGAAATAATCTTTATCTTTGCCCTATTGTGAAAGCATAACAATAGATGAAATCCGCCGATATCGATAACGAGAAGGAGCGGATTAGTTGAAAAAAGAGCATTTCAATGGAGCAAAATTCAGAATTGGCGCTTGCATGGCAATTAATAGAAAGTACCGGTACTCACCTTTTCCTGACCGGTAAGGCCGGTACCGGTAAAACCACTTTTCTGAGAAAACTGAAGTCCGAAAGTCCGAAACGGATGATTGTATTGGCCCCAACGGGGATTGCCGCAATCAATGCCGGCGGGATGACGATTCATTCTTTCTTCCAGATACCTTTCGCCCCTTATGTTCCTGAGAGTTCGTTCAGTGCGGATGGCAAAGTCACATACCGTTTTCGCTACGGTAAAGAGAAGATAAACATAATCCGCAGCATCGATTTGCTGGTGATTGACGAAATCAGCATGGTGCGTGCCGACTTACTCGACTCGGTGGATGCGGTGTTGAGGCGCTTCCGCGACAGGAGCAAACCTTTCGGAGGAGTGCAACTGTTGATGATTGGCGACCTTCGGCAACTTTCTCCCGTTGTAAAGGAAGAAGAGTGGCAGATGCTGAGCAAATATTACGATACCCCTTACTTCTTTTCCAGCCAAGCTCTGAAGCAGACGGAATATTGTGCCATTGAGTTACGGAAAGTATATCGGCAGAATGACGAAGCATTTCTTGAACTGCTGAACCGCATCCGCGAGAACCGTTGCGACAGTCAGGTGCTGGAAGCCTTGAATCGTCGCTATATGCCCGGATTCGAACCTAAGAAGGAGGATGGATATATCCGTTTAGTCACTCATAACTATCAGGCTCAACGAATCAACGACCATGAATTGGCGCAACTTCCGGGACGCTCTTATGCTTTTCGGGCCAAGATTGAGGGGAAGTTTCCCGATTATTCGTATCCCACGGACGAGGTACTGGAGTTGAAACGCGGTGCGCAGGTGATGTTCGTAAAGAACGATACTTCCGGCGAGCACCGCTATTATAACGGCATGATTGGAGAGGTGACGGCCGTTTCGGCAGGTGGAATAGAGGTGCGCAGTAAGGAAAACGACGTGCCTTTCGCTCTTCAGGAAGAGGAGTGGACAAATGCCAGATATGTGTTGGATGAGGAAACCAAAGAAATTACCGAAGCCATTGAAGGTACTTTCCGGCAATATCCGTTGAAGTTGGCTTGGGCAATTACCATCCATAAGAGTCAGGGACTGACATTTGAACGTGCGCTGATTGATGCCAGCGCATCGTTTGCGCATGGGCAGACGTATGTGGCTTTGAGCCGTTGTAAAACTCTGGAAGGGGTGGTGCTCAGTGCACCGCTTTCGGCAAAAGCCATCATCAGTGACAATGCGGTAAATGCCTTTATAACGGAAGCGCGCCTGAACGAACCGGACGAGAAGCGTTTCAACTCTTTGCGGCAGGCTTATTTTGAGAACTTATTGTCGGGATTATTCGATTTTCAGTCTTTGGAACAGGCTTTGCGCAGGTATGTGCGTTTGATAGACGAACATTTGTATAAGCTTTTCCCAAAACAGTTGGCCGTCTGCAAAGAGGAGGTGGAGCGTTTTCACGAAAAGGTGACGAAGGTGGCCGCACGCTTCGGCCTCCAATATACCCGTCTGATTGCTGCTGCGGAAGATTATGCCACAGACAAGGTGCTGCACGAACGAATACACGCTGCTGCCGTTTATTTTCTGGAACAGTTGCAACCTTTGGATGTGCTGCCGGCGAACGGTGTGGTGTCTGACAATAAGGATTTGAAAAAGAAGCTTCGGAATGCGTTGGAAGAATTGGAAGATATGTATGATTTGAAGTCCGACTTGCTGCAACACATTCTGACACACGGATTCAAAATTACGGACTACCTGAAGCAGAAAGCACTTCTTACCCTTGACGATTCGGCCTCACAAAAGAAGAAACTTCGCGGAAAGGAAGTTGCAAAGAGAGGAGAAGCGTCGTTAGAAAGCAGAGAACATCAGTTTGAGAATGGCAGAGAAAGAAAACGGGAACGGAAGCGTGAGACTGCGGTTCTCGAAGTCCCTGCCGATGTGTTGCATCCGGTGCTTTACAATCGCTTGGTGGCGTGGCGCAATGCCGAAGCTTCACAACTGGGGCTACCGGTATATACAGTCATTCAGCAGAAGGCGATATTGGGAGTCAGTAATTTGCTTCCTTCGGATAAGGCCATGTTGATGCGTATTCCGTATTTCGGTAAGAAAAGCGTGGAGAAGTACGGAGATATTATTTTGCAGATGGTACGCACTTATCAGAAAGAAAAAGGATTGATAGAACCGGAATTGTAAGCTTCTGTCTACCTTGAGGTGTGGGTTTATCTCTCCTAAGGTGTGGGCATATCTCTCCTAAAGTGTGGGCATATCTCTTCTGAAGTGTGGGCATATCTCTTCTGAAGTGTGGGCATAGCAATGCTGAGGTGTGGGCATAGAACTGCTGAAGTGTGAGGTTAGAGTTGTTAAAGTGTGGGCTTAATTTTTCTTCGGTGTAAGCTTATGCTTCTAAACATGCAAGCTTCTGATTTATATTGATTTAGGAAAGAGGAGAGATTATCCCGCTGATTGTCTGGATACTTCTGAATTTCATTTCCATAAACGTGAAAATGCACTTGTACAACTATTGAGGTAATACTTGTACAAGTGTGAAATATAGATTCTTACATTCTGAACATCAGCTTTATTCCTTCGTCCAATGTATGTGGCCGATAGTCCAGCTCTTTGCGGGCTTTTTCTATGCTCAGCCCGCTGAAGTGTGGGCGGGGTGTCTTTTCTCCCATTTCCGAAGTGGTGACGGGACGAATCAGCGAGCGGTCCAACCCCAAAACATCGGCTACTCGGTAAGCTATATCGGCTATGGTCAGGCACTCACTTCCACAAATATGGTAGATGCCGTTGTGCGGATGATGTATCAGTTTTTCTACTCCCTGCACAATATCTTCAACATAAGTCGGGGTGCGCCACTGGTCGGAAACGACGCGTATTTCTTCATTGCTTCTCAGTCGGTCGGCCACTAATTGGAGTATATTTCCATGTTGTCCGGGCAAGGCAGAACCATATACCACCACCACACGCACAATGGCATAATTCCGGCAAATGGCGGCTATGCGTTTCTCGCCCTCCAACTTTGTGCGGCCGTAGTAGTTTACGGGAGCAGGGACATCTTCTTCCGTATAGGGACGGTCTGTCCGGCCACTGAATACGAAATCTGTGGAGAGATGGATAAGACGACTGCCGTGTATCTCGCAGCAGTTTGCCAGATGCTCTGTGGCGGTAATGTTGATGGCGTCGGCTTCTTCATGATGCATCTCGCAATAGTCGGGTACGGAGAGGGCGGAGGTATTGATGACGATTTCGGGTTGCAGGTCCTGAAAAAGTTGTTTCACGGCTTCGGGGTCTCGTATGTCGATACGGACATAGCGATAGTTCCCCGAATGAGGGCAGATGTCATCATGCAGGGAGCAGCCCGTTATCTGATAGGATGCGTGGCGCGAGAAATCATTGAGGATGCGCCTGCCGGTAAAACCGTTCGCACCTATGACCAATATCTTCTTATTCATAAATCTGTGGTATATCTAATGCTTATCAGGGGTATGGCATTTTTCTTCCTTGTTGCACTTCGATGCGTATGCCAAACGCTCCGTTGGCCGATTTCAACTCGAACGCACCTTTGAAGTTGTTCCTTTCCCACGGAAGAGCGGAAGGATTATATACTTTCCGGCCATCTTTATCGTATTCTCCATAGGTTTTGATACGCATGCCGTTTTTCAAGACGAAGCTTCCCATCTGTAAATTATCGGTAGGAGAACCGAAACCGGTCAGTCCGAAAGGGTTTGGCCCGAAATAGCGGGAGTTGCTGAGGGAGAACAGGTTTGAAAGCCCTTGCGAGTAAGTCACGTCGGTATTCAGACGGAAGATTCGGCTGTAATCTTTGCTTGCATCCGGAATCTCCAGCGTAAACTTAGGCAGGGTGGGAGGAGATACATTCATCAGCCCCATGTCAAGCAGGGAGCCATCGTAGTTTTTAATATTCGGTGGAAGCTCCCTTATCGTATCGGCAGGTGTCTCGTTCTGTGCGCCGGCTGATGATATGCCGGCAAGCAACACAATGATGCAAAAGAATATTCGTCTCATCGATTCGTTCATTATTAAGTTTTCATCTGTCGTACATGCAGTTTAAAGAGACAACATTGGTAGTCTATACGCATATGTAAATGCAGTCCGAACTGCTTGTAAGCATAGTATGAAAGCCCGATAAACGACAGATTGAACAAAGATAATGTCTTTTCGGAAGCAATGGGAAAAAACTTTGTATTATTTCTATTTCTTTATATGAATGCGGTGGGGTGCTTGCAAAGATTTGTTTTCTCCTTGTTGCCAGGCATTGGACTCTCTCATGACAAACACTTGTGTCTGTCCGCTAAAAAAGTTTGCGATGTCTGCAGAAAAACTTTGTGAATACGGGAAGTATTCTATATCTCAGCACTTGCGATATGTATCTTAGCACTTGCGATGTGTATCTCAGCACTTGCGATATGTATCTCAGCGCTTAAGATAGAGTTTTTTTCCTGATAAAGAGAACTTTTTCTGCAGACATCGCAAAGTTTTTCTGCAGACATCGCAAACTTTTTTAGCGGTATGTCAATAACCGGCCGTATAACAGGAAAGCTGATAGCTGTACGTCTTTGTTTCAAGCATTCTCGCCGAATCGGCGTTAATTATTGGTAAAAGGGGGGATGGATTACTGAACCTCTTTCTTGCATCTCGTACCTTTGCATCTCATTAATCAAAATCGTAAAATACATGATGAGGCCCATGAAACGGACTGGAAGGATGCTCTTCACTTTTATTTTTGTTTTGCAAAGCATAGTTGCATCGGCTCAATATCGGGTGCAAGGCACAGTGACCGATTCCATCGGCATTCCGATAGATGCGGCGGTGGTGGTTCTGATGAATCCCGAAACCGGTGTTTCCATTCGGCAGGGCATCACTTTCTCCGATGGAAAGTATAGCATGGATGTGGCGGGGGATATACAAATCTATGTAAGTTGCCTCGGCTATAAGCAATATTTGAGCGATCCGTTCAAAGTGGGTAATGATACTGTAATCTCCGATATCCGGTTGCGCTCTGAGAGTTTTCTGCTGGATGATGTGGTAGTCATCGGCGAGAAGCAATCTCCGTCGATAAAGATAGAGAGCGGGAAAATGATTTTCACGCCCAAAAACAGCAGCATCACGGCCGGAAGTTCCGCCCTTGAAGTACTGAAGAAAACACCGGGCATCTTCGTCGATGGAGAAAACAACATCAGCATCGGAGGTAAGAACAGTGTATTGGTCATACTCAACGGAAAGCAGACGTACATGCAGAAGGACGAGCTGGTTGCTCTGCTGAGGGCCACTCCATCGTCCTCTGTGGCTTCGGTAGAGGTCATCCACAATCCTTCGGCCCGATATGACGCGGAAGGCTCAGGCGGCATCATCAACATCAATATGAAGAAAAGCAAGATGGAAGGCTTTTTCTTTTCGCTCAACAACGGGGTTTCTTATTGGAATCACCCGAGAGAAAATACAGAACTCTCTTTCAGCTATACGAAAGGAAAATTCAGCCTGTCGGGCAACTACAATCATGCTTTCGGACATTTCGATATGGACTACGGTCTGCATCGTCGTCAGAACGGGAAAGACTATTACAGCCCCACGCAGGACACGGACAAGCGCAAGACCGTGTCCGGAAACCTGAACATGGAGTACGCACTGAGCGGGAAGCAAACCATCGGAGGACGCATAGATGCCAATACACTGTTCGGGCCGGGAATCACTAATACCGTGACGGAAATAAGGGATATGGAAAGCATGAAGCTGGAGCGGATTCTTTATGCCCAAAATGATTATTATATGCAGAAGGGAAACCGATATGGAGGAAACCTTTATTATATGTCAACGCCCGAAGAGGGTGTCAGCTACACGCTGGACATCAACTACGCATGGTTTGATGGCGGTTCCGGCAACCGGCAGCCTAACAAATACCTCGCACCCGACGGGAAAGTACTGGAGGATAACCTTTACAAGTCGGTAAATAGCAGGAATATCCATATCTATGCCTTGTCTTATGATCAGCAGCATCCTTTATGGAACGGTGAGCTGAAGTCCGGGATGAAATATTCATCGGTCCGTGCAGACAATGGTTATTGGTTCTATAACGTGGTGAACGAGAAGGAAATAATAGACCGTACCCAGTCCAACGCCTTCGGGTATAGAGAGCAAATACTGGCTGCTTATATGCTTTATTCTCGCGCTATAGGCGGCAAACTAAAACTGGAGGCGGGGGTGCGCGGCGAATATACCTTCTCCGACGGAACCCTGCACGTCATAAACGGGAGGAGCGACGAGAAGAACGAGCGTAACTACTTCAACCTGTTTCCTACCTTCAATTTGAACTACCGGTTCGACGATAATCATGCGCTTACACTGAGCTATGCAAACAGGATAGACCGTCCGGCTTATCAAGACCTGAATCCTTTTGAGTATCTTCTCGACGAATTGACCTCATGGAAAGGAAATCCCTTCCTCATTCCACAGAAAACGCATCAGTTGTCTCTCTCTTACTCTCACAAACGGACGGCACTGACTGTCTCTTATTCGTATATGAAAGATTATAAGACGCAAATCACCGATACAGTTTCCGTCAGCAAGATGATTATGACGTCGCGCAACATCGGGAAGCAGCAGAGGCTCTCGCTGACCTTGTTTCAGGGTCTTGATATGACGCGATGGTGGGAGGTGAACCTGAACCTGATAGGCTATTACATTAAAAACGACATCGCTTTCGACCGCTACCGGACATTCGATTTGGACGACTTTGCCGGTATTTTCTCCATTCAGAATACGATACGCCTTCCGTGGCTGATTCAAATGGAGCTGAACGGCTCGTATGCGACCAGACATTTGGGGACTTCCAATGAACACATAGAATCTTCGGGCTATGTCGATGTCGGTTTCAGTAAAAGCTTTGACGATAAAAGGTGGACGGTCAGTCTGGCTGTGAGCGACATTTTTCGAACCAGCCGATGGGATAATTACCGCTCATTCACCGGTTTTCAATTGTGGAATTGGGGAAAGAGCGAATCAAGGCAGATAAAGCTGAATGTAGCTTACAGATTCGGAAAGAAGAAGGATGCTTCGCACAATAGCAAGTTTGAGGAGGTAGATAGATTGTAGCCATATCTTCCTGTATAAAAGAATCAAAGGCTGCAATCATGCAGCCTTTGATTCTTTTGATGTATGCTGAGCTAAGCAGCCGTTTCCTATTAATATGCAAACAGTGGATACTCTTTCATTTTCTTGTTTACACGTGTGCGAACGTCTGCGATGACTTGTTCGTTGTCTACGTTGGAAAGAACGGTTTCAATCATTTCTGCAATATCAAGCATCAGGTCTTCCTTAGCGCCACGGGTTGTGATGGCGGGAGTGCCCAAACGGATGCCGGAGGTCTGGAAAGCCGAACGGCTGTCGAATGGAACCATGTTCTTATTTACGGTGATGTCGGCAGATACCAAGGCCTTTTCTGCAACTTTACCGGTCAGGTCGGGATATTTGCTGCGCAGGTCTACCAGCATGGAGTGATTATCCGTACCGCCTGAAACGATTGTGAAGCCACGGGCTATCAATGCCTGTGCCAATGCGGCGGCATTCTTTTTCACTTGCTTGGCATACTCTTTCCATTCCGGTTGCAGAATTTCGCCGAAAGCCACAGCCTTTGCTGCGATGACGTGCTCCAACGGACCGCCCTGAATGCCGGGGAATACGGCCGAGTCAAGCAATTGCGACATCATCTTGATTTCTCCTTTCGGAGTTGTTTTGCCCCATGGGTTGGGGAAGTCCTTACCCATCATGATGACACCGCCTCGAGGGCCGCGCAAAGTCTTGTGGGTGGTGGAAGTAACGATGTGGGCATACTTCACCGGATTATCCAGTTCGCCGGCAGCAATCAGTCCGGCAGGATGAGCCATGTCAATCAGCAGGATGGCGCCAACCTTGTCGGCAATTTCGCGCATGCGCTTGTAGTCCCATTCGCGTGAATAAGCAGATCCGCCGCCAATAATCATTTTCGGTTTCTCGCGCAGGGCAATTTCTTCCATTTGGTCATAGTCCACGCGTCCGGTCTCCTGATTCAGATTGTATTCGCAGGGAGTGTAGATGATGCCGGAAGTGTTGACCAACGAACCGTGAGAGAGGTGTCCGCCGTGAGCAAGGTTCAATCCCATGAATTTATCGCCCGGATTCAGTACGGTGAGGAATACGGCAGCATTGGCTTGTGCACCGGAGTGGGGCTGTACGTTTGCCCATTCTGCTCCGAAGATTTGTTTTAGTCGGTCGATGGCTATCTGTTCGCTTTGGTCTACTACTTCGCAACCGCCGTAGTAACGCTTGCCGGGATAACCTTCGGCATACTTGTTGGTCAGACAGGACCCCATGGCCTGCATAACTTGATCACTGACAAAATTCTCTGATGCAATCAGTTCAATGCCTTTGAGCTGACGTTGATGTTCTTTTTCGATGATGTCGAAAATTAAATCGTCTCTTTTCATTACTGCTTATTAGATAAGTTGATAAATCGGTGCTTTTCTCTTGTAGAGCACAAATTTAAAGGAAATAAATGAATAAACGGAAAGATGGTACAGAAAATTATGCTTAGAAAAGTACTCCGAAAGAAAAACTGAGCACGTTGTCCCGGCGTTTGAAACGTATTCTGTTTTTCGCGGTTTCATCCGTTGCTTTGTTTTCATCGGTCGGTATGTCGTAAGTGACGCGTTTGGAGATATTGTGCAGCCCGATATCGTAACGGAAATCGAAAAATATACGCGAGATGGTGACCGATACGCCCGTCGTAAAGCTAATGTTGAAAGGGTGTAGTTGCTCACGGATGTTTTTCTGATTGAATCCGTCAAACGTTATATCGCTTTTTTTATTCCAGATATATCGTATTTTAGGCCCTCCGAAGACGGCAAGGCGGTAAGGGCCTTCTTTGATAATGTTATAGCCATAGATGACAGGGAAGTCTATGCTGTGGATGGATGATGTAATGGAGGCCTCCACCGACGGGGGCGTTGTAGTGGCAACGGCCGGCAAAGGACGTTCGAAAGTGATGTTGCAACGATTGATATTGTATGAAATTTCGGGCTGAAGGAAGTGCCTATTGAAGTTTATCCGCATGAAAAGAGAACCGAAATAGCCTATTTTATAGTTGTTCTGTACTTCTTCAACGGGCACTCCGTCGACATTGAAGCTGGAGATGAGGAATAAAGAAGAAGTAAATCCGCCTTTAACGCCGAAATTTACCAGACGGTCTTTTCTTTGGATGGGTTGTTCATCATCAACTGTACCCGGCACCATAGGGGTCTGTGCCCACATTGCTGCGGAAAGAATCGCTGAGTATAAACAGATAAAGGTTCTTTTCAATTTCATGCCTGTTTTAAATATTTCATCGGTCGTTCGCTACTTGTTTCCTTTCTTTTCTACCGACCATCCGAATTTGCCTATCTTTTCGCCCAACTCATAATATCCGCCATGCACGTAGACCAACGGATTGGTTTCAGCCAATTCGAGCTTGCCGGTTTGTGGATTAAGGTTGCTTGTTTCGGCGCGTACGTTTACTACCTCGGCGATGAACATGTCATGCGAGCCGAGAGATATGATTTCCTTTACCCTGCACTCTATGCAGAGCGGAGACTCTTCGATGAGGGGAGCGCTGACCACGGTACTCTTTCCCGGCGTCAGACCCATTTCTTTAAATTTGTCATGGTTTCTGCCTGAGCGTATACCGCACCAATCAGTGGCATGTGCCATCTCTTTCGTGGTCAGGTTGATGACAAATTCCATGTTGCGTTTGATGATGTCGTAGGAGTATCGTTCGGGACGCACGGAAATGTAGCACATGGGCGGATTCGTGCAAATCGTCCCCGTCCATGCTACGGTCAATATATTATATTCTTCCGGAGTGCTTCCGCAACTCACCAGTACGGCGGGTAGCGGATAAATCATTGTTCCGGGTTTCCAGTCTTCTTTCACTTTGCTGTTCAGATTATTTCGATGTCTTCGCGCGTTTGTTCTTTTTCGCAGTAATGACATCGGATGATACAATTCTCTTTGTCTACCACATGAAAGCGTGTGGGCATCGGCTCGTTGTTCGTGACGCATTTGGGGTTGGCGCATCTCACTATGCCACGCAGCTCGTCGGGCAGACTGACTTCCCGCTTTTCTACCACCTCATAATCGCGGATGATGTTCAGTTTCACATTCGGAGCCACCACGGCAATGCGGTTTATCTCTTCGTCGCAGAAAAACTTGCCGGCAATTTTGATGATGCCCTTTGTGCCCAGTTTCTTGCTTTTGAGGTTGAAACCGATGGTGATGTTATTGCTCATGTGTTCCAGTCCCAACAAGGAGACTACGGTGAACAGCTTTTCGGAAGGAATATGGTCGATAACGGTTCCGTTTTCCAGAGCGGCAACCTGCAACTCTTGTTTTTTTTCGTTTAGCATCTTTCTATCTACTGTTTTGACGATTTACGAATTATTATTTGGCGAAATCCTTGACTTGCTCCAACGTGATGCCCAGTACATCGCACAGGATGGCTTCGCGTGCATACAGTCCGTTTTGTGCCTGCTGAAAATAGTAGGCTTTGGGGTTGTCGTCCACATCGTAGGCTATTTCGTTGACACGGGGCAGGGGGTGTAGGATGCGCAGGTTTGGGCGGGTGTGCTCCAGCATTTTGTTGCGCAGGATATAGACATTCTTCACACGTTCATATTCCATCAGGTCGGTGAAGCGTTCGCGTTGGACGCGTGTCATGTACAGGATGTCGGCGTCGGCGATGGTTTCTTCCGTAAAATCGGTGTGTTCCACATATTTTATGTTGTGTTCCCGACAATAGATTTTGTATTCTTCGGGCATTCTCAGCTCTTCGGGAGCAATGAGATGGAACGTGGGATTGAAGTGGCGCATTGCCATTAACAGTGAGTGAACGGTGCGGCCGTATTTCAAATCCCCCACCAGAAAGATGTTCAGGTTTTCCAGCGTGCCTTGCGTCTTGTGGATGGAATAGAGGTCGAGCATGGTTTGCGAGGGATGTTGATTGGCACCGTCTCCGGCATTGACTATGGGCACGGCAGTGACTTCACTGGCATAGCGCGCGGCACCTTCGAGATGGTGGCGCATCACAATGATGTCGGCATAGTTGCTCACCATTTTGATGGTGTCTTTCAGTGTTTCGCCTTTGGATGAACTGGTGGCTTTGGGGTCGGAAAAGCCGATAACACGTGCTCCGAGACGGTTTGCCGCCGTTTCAAAACTCAGGCGGGTGCGGGTGGAAGGCTCGAAAAATAGGGTGGCTACTACTTTCCCTTCCAGTAGACGCCGGTTGGGATGGGCCTCAAACTCTTTCGCCATTTCGAGCATGTAGAGGATTTTTTCCTTACTGTGTTCGGCAATGGTGACTAAACTTCTGTTTTCCATATCGTTGATATTCATTTATATTTTTCGAGAGTGTAAAGTTAAGTAAAATCTGCGTGCTGTGGAAATATGTAGGGAAGTTTTTTAATGGAATTTCCAAGCCCACACCTCAGCGGGCATATGCCCACACTTGAGCGGATGTATGCCCACACTTGAGCAGGCGTATGCCCGCACTTCAGCAGATGTATGCCCACACTTCAGCAGATGTATGCCCACACTTTATGGGAGATATTCCCACACTTCGGAAAAGGTAATCCCGCACTTCGGAAAAGACCGTGTTAAACCTCTGTAAACACAGCCTCTCATTTTGACAAGTGTAATGCTATGCTTCTGCAAGTGTTCGGAAACCTGTTTATCCGAAAAAGATAAGCGAAAACATGGGTGTATCCAATATATTTTCCTACCTTTGCCCTATTATTTAACTTTGATTTTAAGAACTCAACATGATAAAGAAAGTAGTCAAAATCCTATGGATTTTCATTGCACTGACAGCTCTTGTATGCGTATTGATATTCTTTTCCATAGCAAAAGGTTGGATAGGCTATATGCCGCCGGTTGAAGATTTGGAGAATCCTAACTATAAGTTTGCCACAGAAGTCCTATCGGATGACGGGAAAGTGCTGGGTACATATTCATACAGTAAGGAGAACCGCGTATTTGTAGGGTATGCCGATTTGTCACCGCACATCATCAATGCCTTGATTGCCACGGAAGACGTGCGTTTTGCCGACCATTCGGGCATCGATGCCATCGCTTTGGTCCGTGCTTTGGTGAAGCGGGGAATACTGATGCAGAAAAATGCCGGCGGAGGAAGTACCATCACCCAGCAGTTGTCCAAACAACTCTACTCGCCCAGTGCGGGGAATATTATGGAACGCCTGTTTCAGAAACCCATAGAGTGGGTGATTGCCGTGAAGCTGGAGCGCTACTATACCAAAGAGGAAATACTGACAATGTATCTCAATAAATTCGATTTTCTGAACAATGCGGTAGGTGTCAAGACGGCCGCTTTTACCTATTTCGGGTGTGAGCCGAAAGACCTGAGGCCGGAGGAAGCTGCCACCTTGGTGGGCATGTGCAAGAATCCGTCGCTTTACAATCCCATTCGCTACAACGAACGTTCGCGCGGACGGCGCAATGTGGTGCTCGACCAGATGCGTAAAGCCGGATATATTACTCAGACCGAATGCGATTCTTTGCAGACTTTGCCCTTGAAGTTGAAGTATAACCGGGTAGACCATAAGGAAGGACTTGCCACTTACTTTCGCGAATACCTGCGCGGAGTGCTCACTGCCAAGAAGCCGGACAAGAGCGACTATCGCGGATGGCAGATGCAGAAATTCTACGAAGACTCGTTGGATTGGGAGAATAATCCTCTGTATGGATGGTGCGAGAAGAACACCAAGAAAGACGGCTCGAAGTACAACCTATATACCGACGGACTGAAAATTTACACCACCATCGACTCGCGTATGCAGCAATATGCCGAAGAAGCCGTGACGGAGCACCTGAAAGAGTTGCAAGGTCATTTCTTCAAGGAGAAGAAAGGCGCTAAGAAAGCTCCCTACACTTTCCGGGTCACCCAACAGCAAGTAGACGAAATGCTGGGACGCGCCATGCGGCAGTCCGACCGCTATCGCATCATGAAGAAGAACGGGGCTTCCGAAGCCGAAATAAAGAAGGCTTTCAACACGCCCGAAGAAATGACGGTGTTCAGTTGGCAGGGAGGGAAAGATACCGTGATGACGCCGATGGACTCCATACGCTATTATAAATTCTTCCTTCGCGCCGGCTTTATGTCTATGGATCCGCGTAACGGATATGTGAAGGCATACGTAGGCGGCCCTAATTATCATTATTTTCAGTATGATATGGCAATGGTGGGGCGTCGTCAGGTAGGCTCTACCGTCAAACCTTTTCTCTATACGCTGGCCATGGAAAACGGGTTTTCTCCTTGCGATGAAGTGCGCCATGTGGAATACACGCTGCTTGACGAGAACGGGAGGGCATGGACACCGCGCAATACCAATAAAAAACGGTATGGCGAAATGGTGACGGTGAAGTGGGGGTTGGCAAACTCGGACAACTGGATTACGGCCTACCTGATGGGCAAGTTGAACCCATACAACCTGAAACGTCTGATACATACTTTCGGCGTGCGCAACCGCAATATCGTGCCTTCCGTCTCCTTGTGTCTCGGCCCGTGCGAAATCTCCGTAGGCGAAATGGTCAGTGCCTATACGGCATTTCCCAATAAAGGTATTCGGGTAGCCCCTTTGTTTGTTACTCGCATTGAAGATAATGAAGGTAATGTGCTGGCTACTTTTACTCCCGAAATGCAGGAGGTCATTAGTGCATCCAGTGCATACAAGATGCTGGTCATGCTGCGCTCCGTAATCAACGAAGGCACCGGAGGGCGTGTACGTCGCCTCGGTATAAAAGCAGATATGGGAGGCAAAACGGGAACTACCAATTACAATGCCGACGGTTGGTTCATGGGATTCACCCCCTCGCTCGTATCAGGTTGCTGGGTAGGCGGTGAGGATCGTGATATCCACTTCGACACCATGTTGCACGGGCAGGGAGCTTCGATGGCATTGCCTATCTGGAGCAAATACATGGTGAAAGTTTTGGGAGATAAATCCTTAGGTTACGATGAAAAGGAGACATTTCAGTTACCCGAAGGTTATGACCCGTGTAAAGACGATGGCAACCTGCATGAAGGAGGCAATCCGGAAGAACCGATAGAGGGGCTTGATGAATTATTTAATTAGCAGATGGTTTACACAATCAGCATTGGCAGTAACGAGCAACGGAAAGAGAACATGGCTTTGGCGCGCCGACGCCTGATCGAGCTTTTTCCGGGAATATGTTTCTCAAAAGAGGAGGAGACATCCCCCTTGCTTTTTCATCGTCCTGCTCTGTTTTCCAATCAGGTGGCACGTTTTTCCTCGGAACAGCAACCTGCGGAAATCCTCTTGCGACTGAAAGCCATAGAGCGTGAAGCCGGCAGAAAACCTGAAGAAAAGAAATTGGAGATTATCAGACTGGATATTGATTTGCTTTCTTGCGACGACACAGCCTATAAGCCGGAAGATTTGAAACGAGATTACATCGTGCACGGTTTGGAACAACTATCCTCTGGCCGCTATTAAAGAATAAACGTCGTGCTTTTCATCCACCGAACCGAAGCAGACGAAGATAAAAATAAAATTTGAAATGAAGTTTTTAGGAATTATTCCCGCCCGCTACGCATCTACGCGTTTCCCGGCCAAGCCTTTGGCTATGTTGGGGGGAAAAACTGTGATACAACGAGTTTATGAACAAGTGGCCGGTATATTGGACGATGCCTATGTGGCTACGGACGACGAGCGAATAGAGAATACCGTAAAGGCTTTTGGCGGAAAGGTTGTTATGACTTCCGTCCGTCACAAGAGCGGTACCGACCGATGTTATGAAGCCTATACCCGGATAGGAGGAAACTATGATGTCATTGTGAACATTCAGGGTGATGAACCTTTCATTCAAGCTTCTCAATTGCAAGTAATCAAAGCCTGTTTCGACACTCCTTCCACCCAGATAGCCACCTTGGTGAAACCCTTCACTGCCGACAATGATTTCGAGGCTTTGGAAAACGTAAACTCTCCGAAGGTCGTACTCGACCGGAACATGAAGGCTCTCTATTTCAGTCGCTCCATTATTCCTTATCAGCGCAATGCCGACAAGAAAGATTGGTTGAAGAATCATGTTTATTATAAACACATCGGCCTGTACGCCTATCGTGCAGAGGTATTGAAGGAGATAACGTCACTTCCCCAATCTTCGCTCGAATTGGCTGAATCGTTGGAACAACTGCGCTGGCTGGAAAATGGATACAGCATCAAGGCGGGCATCACCGAAGTGGAGACCATAGGCATAGATACTCCACAGGACTTGGAACGCGCTGAGAGATTCCTTGAAAGTTGTAGTTTATAAACTTATCGGAATAGCATGCTGAACCGAACGAATCGTCCTGCCGTCATAGAGCCGGAACAACTGGCCGTACAAAAGCCGGAATTTGTATTGTTGCCTAACGGCATTCCCTTGAATATACTCAATGTCGGTGACAACGACGTGATGCGCGTAGATTTATTAATGGGGGGAGGGCGCTGGCAGCAGACCTGCCCTTTGCAATCGTTGTTCACAAACCGCATGCTACGTGAAGGAACCAAACGCTACACTACTGCCGAGATAGCGGAAAAGTTGGATTACTATGGGGCTTGGTTGGAACTTTCCAGTGCTTCGGAATATACGTATGTCACACTCTATTCATTGAACAAATATTTTGCTGAGACACTGGATGTACTGGAATCTATTATAAAAGAACCGACGTTTCCGGAAAAAGAATTGAATGTAATTGTAGATAGCAATATCCAGCAATTCCTCGTCAATTCGTCCAAAGTGGATTTTCTTGCGCATCGTGGATTGATGAGCGCCTTGTATGGTGAGCAGCATCCCTGCGGACGGTTGGTTCGGGAAGTCGATTATCGGCACATCACCCCCGATGTTTTGCGCGAGTTTTACAATCGTCATTATCATTCCGGCAATTGTAGCATTTATCTTTCGGGAAGAGTGACGGACGAGAATCTATGCAGAATAGAGAAGGTGTTTGGCAATGAGTCTTTCGGCAAGGATTTCCGCAAACCTGATAAGAAAGAGTTTTCTCCTGCCACTCTGTCCGAAAAGCGCGTCTTCATAGAGCGTCCCGAAGCCCTGCAAAGTGCTGTCCACATGGGCATGCTCTCTTTGGATTATAGCCATCCCGATTATTTGAAAACACGTGTGCTGGTGACGCTTTTCGGAGGATACTTCGGCAGTCGTCTGATGTCCAATATCCGAGAGGAAAAGGGATATACTTACAACATTTCGGCCGGTCTCATGTCCTATCCCGGGCAGGGAGTACTGGTTATTAACGCTGAAACTGCCAACGAATATGTGGAGCCTCTTATCGGGGAAGTCTATTACGAGATGGAGCGGCTTCAGAATGAACCGGTATCCGACGAAGAACTCGGTATAGTGAAGAACTATATGTTGGGAGAGATTTGCCGTAGCTATGAATCACCTTTTTCTTTGGCGGATGCATGGATTTTTGTACAAGTATCCGGCTTGCAGGATACCTACTTTGTTGATATTCTGAATGTGGTAAAAACCGTCACACCCCAAGAAATCCGTAAACTTGCCGAATGTTATTTTTGCAAAGAGACATTAAAAGAAGTGGTATCCGGCAAAAAAATGTCATAAAAAACGGAAAGCTACGCCTTATGTAAAGAGATAAACCTTATCTTTGTGCATAATACTTAGTTTTTAATCCATGAAATATCTATATACGGTACTCATTCTGACTTTATTATGCCAAGCCAATATCGTGGCTCAAGAAAAAAAAGGAACTTTCTTGAATAAGGTGAAAACTACTTTTTCATCCGAAATTACCATAGGAACTTATACTTTTAAGGAAAACGGAGCTATATATACCGGTGAAATGAAAGGTCGTAAACCCAATGGAAAAGGTAAGACCGTCTTTAAAAACGGGGATATATACGAAGGCGAATATGTGAAAGGCAAACGGGAAGGATATGGAATCTATATTTTTCCGGACGGCGAAAAATACGAAGGACAATGGTTTCAGGATCAACAACATGGTAAAGGTATCTACTACTTCATGAATAACAATCGCTATGATGGCATGTGGTATCAAGATTATCAACATGGCAAGGGAGTGATGTATTATTATAACGGCGACCGTTATGAAGGCGATTGGGTGAGTGACAAACGAGAAGGAGTAGGTACATATACATGGAAAAACGGCTCTAAATATATCGGTCTGTGGAAAAACGATAAGAAGGACGGTAAAGGAACGCTGACTTGGAACGATGGTTCCAAATACGAAGGTCTGTGGAAAAAGGATGTTCGCGATGGCAAAGGAACTTTTGAGTATGCCAATGGAGATAAATACGTGGGAGGCTGGCTGGATGACATGCAGCATGGTAAAGGTCTCTATTTCTTCCATACGGGTGACCGTTACGAAGGTTCGTATGTTCAGGGTGAGCGCACTGGTGAAGGTATTTATTATCATGCCAATGGTGATAAGTATGTAGGTAATTTCAAAGACGGTAAGC
Source organism: Prevotella heparinolytica (assembly GCF_004342845.1). Taxonomy (GTDB): domain Bacteria; phylum Bacteroidota; class Bacteroidia; order Bacteroidales; family Bacteroidaceae; genus Bacteroides; species Bacteroides heparinolyticus. The sequence goes on from NZ_SLXB01000007.1 coordinate 95,641, forward strand.
AAGAAGGTCGTGGTACTTTTACGTGGCACAATGGTGCCGTGTATGAAGGCGAATGGAAAGATAACCAACGTAACGGATATGGTATCTACAAATGGAATGTGGGCGATTCGTACGAAGGTGAATGGAAAGATAATAAATTCAATGGCCGAGGCATCTTGATACAGACCGATGGAACAAAGTATAAAGGCAGTTTTGTGAACGGCATGGAAGAGGGTAATGGCGTTTTAGAAGATAAAAACGGAAATCGCTATGAAGGCTTTTTCAAGCAAGGGAAAAAACACGGCCCTTTTGTTGAGACTGACAAGAATGGAAAAGTGATGAGAAAAGGAACCTACAAAATGGGGAAATTGGAAGCCAATGATAGATGATAAGAGGCATTGGCTTATTTTATAGTGCCGAGAAATGGACTATGCCACTGGCAAACTGGGCACTCATCTCACAACAATTGGCCATAAAATTTGGAGACAGGTATGAAATCATGTAACTTTGCAGGCGGAAAGGCCTCTCATCTGGAAAACACGATTGGAAATCGTGTCTCCCATCTGAGGTTAATGTAATAAGAGAAATGGTCTTGACACAGTTCAACTTACACTACCTATAAGAGAACTTATAACTGAATCCCGTTTCTATTTACACAAAATTATGGATACTGCCTTTTTATACTTATCTCTTATTCTTTCTACTTTTATGAACGTTTAGGCTTATTGTTTTGCCTATTCCGGTTGTTCCTGTTTCTCGGTTTACGACCATCATTTCCCCGTTTATTTCCACCAAACGACTTTGGATTATATTCAGGAGCTTCTCCAAGTTCCTCTGGAATCGGTATCTTATAAATATCTTTTTCCAGAAAACGCTCAATGGCCTTAAAACTCCCTTGCTCTTTTTCAGATACAAAAGTGATGGCTACACCGTCATTGTTTGCACGGGCTGTACGACCGATGCGGTGCACATAATCTTCACTGTCATGAGGAACATCATAGTTTATCACCAAACGAATATCATCAATATCAATGCCTCTCGCCACAATATCCGTAGCCACCAAGATATTGATGCGCCCGGCCTTGAACTCATACATCACGGCCTCACGCTGTGCTTGCTCCAGATCAGAGTGCATCTCACCGACATTCAGTTTCATTTGCTTCAAAGCTTTAGTCACCTCTTTCACTTTCAATTTGGAGGAAGCAAAAATGATGACGCGCTCCGGCGTTTCTTCGGCAAACAAATTACGGATAATCCCCAACTTCTGATTTTCATAACAAACATAAGCAGCTTGCACAATTTTCTCTGCCGGCTTTGAAACAGCAAGTTTAACCTCCACCGGATTATTGAGTATATTGCTGGCCAGCTGTTGAATCTTGGCCGGCATAGTGGCAGAGAACATTATTGTTTGACGCCCTTTGGGAAGATATTTGACTATCTGCATGATATCATCATAGAATCCCATATCAAGCATACGGTCCGCTTCGTCCAAAATAAAATAAGAGACGCGGGAAAGGTCAACATACCCCAAGCTGAGATGAGCGATCAGACGACCGGGAGTAGCAATGACAACATCAGCACCTAAAATCAGCCCTTTTTTCTGCTGCTCAAACAAAATACCGTCGTTACCACCATATACGGCCACGCTGGATACCGGCATGAAATAAGAAAAGCCTTCCATCTGCTGATCTATTTGTTGAGCTAATTCGCGTGTGGGAGCCATGACAATACAATTAATGGCATCTGCCGGATGGCCACCTTCTGAAAGTTTATTCAGTACAGGCAATAAATACGCAGCGGTTTTTCCGGTTCCGGTTTGTGCTACCGCTATCAAATCCCGTCCTTCGAGTATGACCGGAATAGATTTTTCTTGTATAGGCGTGCACTCTTCAAAACGCATGGCATCCAACGCATCGAGTACATTGTCATTTAAATTCAGTTCGGCAAAATTCATGTATATCTTTTAATTTGAGCTTATTTATGCTTTTGAGACAAAGATAGAAAAAAGACTTCTAAAATAGGATCTTACGTAAAATAAGTTCTGTAAGGAGTTCTATTAATTTCAACTGTATCGAAAGATTTTGGTTATGTTATTGAGGAAGGTCAATATACGAATCCTTAAATCCTAAGAAATAAAGAACTCCGTCCAAGCCAATCGTATTAATTGACTGCTTGGCATTGGCCACCACTTTGGGTTTTGCGTGGAAAGCAATTCCCAGACCTGCAACGCCAAGCATTGGTAAATCATTGGCTCCATCACCCACGGCAATGGTTTGAGCAATATCTACTTTCTCAACTTGAGCTATCAGACGCAACAGTTCGGCTTTTCGTTTGCCATCTACCACATCTCCCAAATAGCGGCCGGTCAACTTTCCATTTTCTATTTCCAGTTCATTGGCATACACATAATCTATTCCATACTTCTTTTGAAGATATTGTCCAAAGTAAGTGAAACCTCCTGAAAGGATAGCTATCTTGTAGCCATATTTTTTCAACACATACATTAAACGATCCACTCCCTCTGTGATAGGTAGACTTTCTGCAATATCTTGCATCACAGACACATCTAAACCTTTCAACAGAGCCACTCGCTCGCGGAAACTTTCTATGAAGTCAATTTCACCGCGCATGGCACGCTCGGTAATGGCTTTTACCTGTTCGCCCACTCCCGCACGTATGGCAAGTTCGTCAATAACTTCGGTCTCTATCAGAGTAGAATCCATATCAAAACATATCAAGCGCCGCATCCGGCGATACATATTATCTAATTGAAAAGAGAAATCCATTTCTAAATCCGCCGCCAATTTCATCAGTTCTTCCTGCATGGCAATGCGGTCTTTCGGCGTGCCTCGTACCGAGAATTCAATGCATGCCCGTGTACGGGACTCATATTCATTCAAAGGGATGCGCCCTGTAAGTCGCTTGATGGCATCAATATTCATGCCTTGCTCTGCCAGAATGCGAGTCACTGTGGCGATTTGACGAGCTGATAACTTACGTCCCAACAATGTAAGAATATAACGATTCTTACCTTGCATGCTCACCCAGTTTTCATACTCTTTTACTGTAATGGGATAGAAACGAACAGTTACTCCCAAAGACGAAGCTTTAAAAAGCAACTCTTTCATAATGAAACCTGAGTGTTGCTCCTCTGTCTTACATAGGATTCCCAGTGAAAGAGTATTATGAATATCTGCTTGTCCTATATCTAAAATAGTAGCATCATATTTAGCCAGAATTTCTGTGACAGAGGCTGTCAAACCGGGACGATCTTCCCCTGTAATACGAATCAGGATGAGTTCAGTGTTCAATTGTTGCATAGGCCACATCTTTTTGATAATCTAATAGGTTACAAAAGTAGGTATTTTTTTTGCTATCTATGCTAAATAACATAAAAAGATGGATATTAAAAGCAAGTTTTTTAGTTGTTTATTTGGAGGTTTGTTTAATATTTACTTACCTTTGCACCTGATTTCTGAATAAAAGGCTTTGAATATCAATGATTTTTCATTATTGAAAGTTCAAAGAAAACTATGTTCCGGGAAGAAATCGCTGTTGAAGGGCAGGCCCGGATAGTACTAACCAAAACCGCGTTACATGAAATATGTAAAATGGATTTTTGTTGTATTACTGATAAGTTCCTTGACTTCTTTTGTAGAAAAAGACAAATCTACCGGAGGTTTGAATGTGGGTGACATGGCCCCGGATTTTAAAATCCAATCCATGTCGGCTGGGCAATCGCAAATCGACCTTTCAGACTTGAAAGGCAAGTATGTGTTGCTCTGTTTTTGGGCAAGCTATGATGCGCAATCCCGGATGCAAAACGTAAGTTTAAGCAATGCGCTCCGCTCTGCTTCCCGAAATAATGTAGAAATGGTTTCTGTCTCATTCGACGAATATCGTTCAATCTTTGAAGAAACCATTCGTAAGGATCAAATAGCTACGCCCACTTGTTTCGTGGAAACTAAAGGCGAATCTTCCGGCCTTTTCAAAAAATATCGTATAAGCCGTGGATTTACCAGCTATTTATTGGATGATAATGGTGTGATTATTGCCAAAAACATCTCTGCTTCGGAACTTTCTGCTTACTTGAATTAAGCGAAGCATTTGCTTTTATTGCTTGATAATTTGTAAGATGAAAGTGGGAATGTTCTCTCGAAACCGTGTTTTCAACGGAAAGAAAGAGAGTGAATAAAAGAGGAAAATGAATACAACAAAAGGGACTGTCCAAAAAATCGGATAGTCTCTTCATTGTTGCATATTAAACATAACGTTGATTACAAAAGAAATAAATTTGTATTTAGATCTGGCCATATACAACCAATAATGGCGTATCAGAATGAAAAATCATTTTTCTGGCAATACCAGGATTAAATAAGCGAGAAAATATATTTCTTTTATAGGAAGTCAATGTGATAATATCAATATGATTGTTCCTTATATAATGCTCTAAGTGACTAAGTAAATCATCATTTGTTACAATGTCATAGTGAAATTCTTGTTGTGGATATTGTTTTTGAAAATATTCCTTAATTCCTGCCAGTTTAATTTCAGTCCAAGCATCTTGCACTTCCGAAAGATGAATCAAAGATATAGAAACATTAAATGGTTTCAAATAATTAATAAAGGAATCAAGAACTATTAAATCTCGTTGATCAAAATTAGTAATAAAAGCAATTCGCTTAGCTTCAGTAAATCGTTTGAATGGAATATTTTCAGGAATGGCAAAGACGGGTATATGACTACGTTCAATGACTTCAGCCGTCACGCTGCCAATCAAATCAAAATCTTTCTGATTTTTGCCACGAGTACCCATAACGATAATACGTGGTCTGTATTCTTTAACATATCGTAATATTTCTTCCTCCGGAATGCCTTCACGTAAAACGCAGGAGTACTTGATATCAGGAAATTCTCCGGAAATAACTTTCTCTTTCACTTTAGCAGACAATGCTTTTAAATCGGCATGAACTTTCTGCAAGATATTTCTCACATTTTCTTCATCGCTTAGCTGATAGTTAAAAATATCTCCGTAAGGTAGAGATGTTGCATATATCGGAGTAAAATAGACATGCAACAACACGGCTTCAGCATCTATATTCTGAGCTAGGTTAAAGCCAAACTCGCATGCTTTTAAAGAATAACCAGAGAAGTCTACCGGAATCAATACTTTATTATTATTTTTCTCTATTTTAGGGGTCTTTCCCCCTACTACTTCTTCTGATAACCATGATGAACTTTCTGTGATTCTCAAGGCATGAGGTAAGTCACTCTCTTTGATGCGTACACGAACACCTGAAGAAACGACCGGTTGTATTTGATTTACATTGTGGATATAGGTTTCTATACCCTCATTTTCAAGTACATTCTTTAGAATCTGAGCTTTGACGTAGGTCAGAATGGCTAATGTTACTAATTTATCTTCCATACCTTATTGTTTTTAAGAGGGTAATCAGATTAACCCGTTGATGTTTTTTCTTCTTTGACAAATAAGAAATCCCAACTGTTTTAGCAATTGGGATTATATACTTCTTTCTTAGACTTGAATGGGCTCTGTAGCTTTATCAGCCATTTCATCCAATATTTTTAAAGCACGTTCCAATACTGTAGTGTCATCAATCATAACTAATCCGCCATCCGGCCCAGGCTCCAAGTGAATTCCAACACTTTTCCCTTCTTTAAAATTATGTCCGCCGAAAAAATTTCTTACTGTATCAACATTCAGTCCTAATTCATCAGCGATTCTATGCATGCTTCCGGTGGGTAATGAGTCCTTAATTTTACGTAATTCATTAAATGTTATTGTTCTCATATTGATAAATTTAATGGTTAATATTCTTTTACTCTTTTATTATTACGCTATAAACTTAAGGAAAAAAAAAGATAAAACAAATTATTTCCTTATCTTTTTTCAAAAAGCGATCAGTTCCTAAGAAGAGAATATCATACTTCGCTGGTTGACAACATCAGCTTTTTATCTTAGAGAGCAATCAGAAAAGATGGAAAATGAAAAAAGAACAATTAAATCCCTTCTATTGTAATATTAGGCACCCACCCGACTTTACCATCTTCCAAACGAATTTCTTTCCATTCGCGCATGGAATTATCCTTTATTTCAACCTTGCACCCTTCATGAAGAATAAATAATCCCACACCACTTTCACTAGGTGTACTACGCACCGTGACGCTGGGTACCAATACAATAGCATCGTTACGCTCAGTCAATTGATGTTTCTGTTGCGCTGCAAAGACATTGCTCAAAATAACCAGCACCAACCAAACACATCCAGCAAAGAAAGTCACTTTTTTCACAATAATCTGCTTTGAGAAAAAGAAAAGAGAACATGATACAAGTAACAATATAAAAAACATAATTCCTAATTTGGCCCATGCATCTACATTAAGCATATTTATCAATGATTTAGTCCACATCACAAAAAATATTTCCGGAACCGGAACAATCTTATCAACTGTCTTTGCACGCGCTATCTCCAGATTGGCCTGAATATCCGCATTTCCGGGCTGCAACAACAAAGCACGTTCGTAATTCAAAATAGCTTTGGCTATATCATCCGTCTTATAATAACTGTTCCCAAGATTATAGTATACTTCGGCCGCTTCCCCCTTCTTCAATAGGTTTTCATAAATTTGAATGGCAGAAACATAATCATTTCGCATATAAGCACTATCTCCTTGGAGCTTTGTAACATCGCCTCCTTGTTTTTTAGCTGAAAAATCAGCATGAGAATCGACTGAAAGGGAATCATTGGGAACTTGCAATGTATCTTTTGCTAGATTCTGGCCATAAGTAGCCAATGTTATAACACAACTAAGAGCTAAAAATAATATCTTGTTCATTATCATATCCTCCCGATTAACGTTTAATTGAGTTTTCCATTTTACTGATAAGTTTCAGTGAAGCCGAATAAACCTTATCCATAGCTTGATTGTCGTCGCCTGGAGCGAAGTGGGCAAACTCACATTCGTTCAGTGTCTCCAAAAACTCCTTTATCAGGACATCATCGACACCATAATTGCGCAGTTCCTCTTCGATATTGTCTTTAGACAAGCGAGACACCGGAATATTCAGTTTGTCACTGATATAGCCCCAAAGAGCTTTCAGTACTTCATCATAGAATGCATCTTTTTTATTATCAGTCAGTAATTTACCAGCCTGCTTCATTCGTTTTACAGCAACTTTATTGGCTTTTTTTGTACGCATACCCGCAACATTGGCATTAGCAGCTATCTGTTTACGATACACAATAAAGAACACAATAAATGCAATACTCGGCACCAAATAGAACAACCAATATATCAAGGAACCAAAAAAGAAATCGCCTCTTTGAGACAAATGAACATCATTCTGTTTAATAAAGCGAATATCTTCATTCAGCACTTTCAGGTCTTCTTTATTTGTGAAATTAGCAATAGTTTGTTCTGCGTTGCCGGCACCTTTTTCCACATGAAGTACATACTCTTCTGTTCTCAAAGTCTTATATGAACGAGTATTAATATCAAAATAGCTGAATGTTACGACAGGAATCTTATATGTTCCGGCATTACGCGGAATGGCCAAGTATTCAATCACTTTACTACCGGAAAGTCCTGAATTTGTCAGGCGAAATTTATTGTCAACTTTCGGATCGTAAACTTCAAAATCCTCAGGAAATTTGATTTCCGGATTGGACAACAATTTCAGATTACCCGTACCTGAGATAACAAGTTTCATCGTGACTGCATCATTTGTTTTGACATTTATACTGTTAATGGAAGAAGTGATATTGAACTCTCCCACTCCTCCTGAAAAATCCGTAGGTTTACCTGCTGGCAACGGTTTCACATCAATCGTCATTTGAGGAGTCAGAATTGCTTTTTTAACTTCCACGTAGTTGCTTCCTCCATTGAAGAACGCTTCAAAGGGATCGGATACCTGTGTTGCCTTGGCTATGGAAGCATCGAAACGGGCGGCATCTATCGTCAGTTTACCTGATTGCTGCGGAAACAACACGAACTGGCGATAGATTGTTGTTTGATAGTTCCGGCCTTTATAATGTTCCAGTCCCCATCTCCTGTCATTTGGAAGTTCCACTTCCTGAGAATGGAATCCCTTAAAATCTGGAAGTTTTACGTTGTCGAACATACGCAAATCAACCAGCGTATATATTTTATATGTCAGCAAGAAGGCTTCCTGCTCATATACTGTGGTCTTACTGGCAGTGGCAGTAATAAACAAGTCTGTATTTGATACCGATGTACTTGAAGAAGCACGACTGGCTGTACCTTCACTTTGTTTACCATTATTTCCTGAAGCTCCGTTAGCAGCCTGATCTGCCGGAATCACTTTCACACGTACCGAGTTTGAAACCAATTGATTGCCGTCAGCAATAATGGTCGCACCCGGAATGGAAAAGTTTCCTTCCGAAGTTGCCATCAAGATGTAAGTAAATGTAATGCTGCTCGTTGAAGTTGTCTGCCCATTAATTATTTGCACACTGCTTTGTTCCGAACGACTGGGTCCCATCAATACATCAAATCCTTTCATGGACGGAGCACGAAAGTCTCTTACTTTCTGGGTAGTCACTGTATACGACAATCTGAACTGGTCTCCTACTGCCACTACATCTGGGACGGATGCAGTAAATGAGACTTTACCATCAGCAAAAAGCTTCATGCTGACTGTTATCAGCATTATCCATAAGAAAACAATTTTTCTCATATAGAATTTCTTCATAATATTTGTTACCAATCTTTTTCCAAGCGACTACCCTGAATGACCTGTTGTTTTTTCACCTTATCTTGTACATCCTTTTCATCCTGCATAATCGAGTTCAACAGCTGCTCGGCATTCTCCTTGGACATCTCATTCTCTTTTTTCTCCGGTTTTGCAGGTGATTGCTGCTGTTGTTCTTGATTCTTATCTCGATTTTGATCCTGCTTTTGTTTCTCCTGTTCTTTCTGTTGTTCGTTTTTATCCTGATTCTGATTTTGGTCTTGATTCTGCTGATCATTCAGCATCTTCTGGGCCAATGCAAGATTATAACGCGTTTCATCATCTTTCGGGTTGTTGCGCAAAGACTCCTTATAAGCTTCCACTGCTTTAGCATAATCTTTCTGAGAATGGAATATAACGCCCATATTATGATAAATCTGTGATAATTTTGACTTATCCTTTTCTATTTTAGTAGCTGTCACATATTGCTCCATGGCTTCTTTGAGTTTATTCTGATGAGCCAGCGTATTCCCTAAATTGAACATGGAAACGGTCGATTTAGGATTAACCTCCAAAGCTTTCCGATAATTCACTTCGGCATTCACATAAATACTATCTTTAAAAAAGCGGTTTCCCTTACGGATAAAGTCTCGTTCCGCTTTCTGGGCAGAAACAGAGACTGCCAAAAACAACAAGGAAAATATTCCGATATACTTTTTCTGTAACATACGCATCATTTCTTATTGGAGAATAAATGAACATTGCGAAACAAAGGATTCTTACGTTCCAATATCAGCATTTCAATCAACAGCAATAATAAAATAATCCATGCTATTGCCTGAAACTGCTCATTAAATTCCGTATAGACCTGCGTTTCCACATCTGCTTTCTCCATTTTATCAAGTTCCCGACTGATGGCCTTTTGTGCTCCATTTGTATTGTCTACACGTACATATATACCATTTCCCGCTTGGGCAATCTCCTGACACATTTGTTCATTCAAGCGGGTTACAATGACATTACCATCCCTATCACGACGATAATCATTCGTTCCTTCTATCGGAATCGGAGCACCTTCGGGCATACCTACCCCCAATACATTTACCTGAATGCCCTTCTCCGCAGCAGCCTTTGCAGCTTCCACCATACCACCTTCATGATTTTCACCATCGGTAATCACAATGATAGCTCGTCCCACTCCTTCTTGTGGATTAAAACTGCGAGTAGCTAAACTGACAGCTGCTCCAATAGCCGTTCCTTGTTTGGATATTAATGAAGGATCTATGGATTCCAAAAACATTTTGGCAGAAATGTAATCGCTCGTAATAGGTAACTGCGTAAAAGCATCGCCGGCAAAGACTATCATGCCTACTTTATCATTCTGCATCTTATCGACCAATTGTGCCACCAATCGTTTCGCCTTCTGCAAACGGCTTGGCTGTACATCTTGTGCCAACATGGAGTTAGAGATATCTAAAGCAATCATGACTTCCACTCCCTGACGTTTCACCGTTTCCTGTTTAGAACCGAATTGCGGACGAGCCAGTAATACAGCAAATAATCCGATAGCAGCAAATACCATCCAGAACTTTACATCCGGACGATACTTGGAGACATCGGGCATCAATTGTGCCATCAACTCTGGATCACCAAACTGGCGAATGGCTCTCTTTCTTCGATAATTGGAGTACAAGTAGAAAGCTGCCAGCAGAGGCAATAATAACAAGATGTACAAATATGCAGGTTCTTCAAATCGAAACATTTCTTTATTTACTATTTTACGATTTACTATTTACCACTTTATATCTAAAAATTATGGAATCTTCTTCAAAATAGAATTACGTAACAAAACTTCCAGTAATATGCATAGGAAGGCTACCAATGCAAACCAGCGAAACTCTTCCTTGCGTTTACTGTATTCCTTTACATTCAGTTTTGTTTTTTCCAATTTATCTATCTCTTCATACACTTCTTTCAGCTTCGAGTTGCTGGTTGCACGAAAATAATTACCCTCGGTGGTCCCGGCAATCTGTGTCAAGGTCTTTTCGTCAATTTCAACTGGCATATTTACATACTGAACGGTTCCGCCTACCGGATAAGGATATGGTGCCATCCCATTGCTTCCCACACCAATAGTATAAACACGAATACCAAAACTCTTGGCAATCTCTGCAGCCGTCAAAGGAGAGATATCCCCTTTATTATTAACACCATCCGTTAACAGAATAATCACTTTCGATTTAGCTTTACTATCTTTTAAGCGGGTAACGGCATTGGCAACTCCCATTCCTATAGCGGTTCCGTCTTCAATCAGCCCGCATTTCATGTCTTTAAGCAGATTCAACAACACCGTATGGTCTACCGTCAGCGGACACTGCGTAAAACTTTCTCCGGCAAATAAGGTTATGCCGATATTATCATTCGGACGGCCATTAATAAACTCCGCCGCTACATCTTTAGCCGCTTCCAGACGGTTTGGTTTCAGGTCTTCGGCCAACATACTGGTCGAGATATCCATAGCAAGCATTATATCAATCCCCTCAATCTCACTGTTTTGCCAGCTATCAGTAGTTTGTGGGCGCGACAAAACTATAATAATCAATATCAAAGCTATGATGCGTAGCATAAACGGAACATGCAGCAAATAGTTCTTATAGCTTTTGGGAGTATGGGCATATACACGAGCATCCGAAATCTGAAGCGTGGCTTCATTCTTCTTCCGTCTCATGATATACCATACTATATAAGGTATAAGCAACAGCAGCAAAAACAAATATTCAATATTGGCAAAAACCATATTCATTTACTATTTTAACCATTTACAATTTACGATTGAAGCTCTTTCAGCCGCTAAGCAAAATAATTGTACAACTCCAACCCTATATATATCAATGAACCGACTATTGCAGAAGCCAATGCCGTAATACCTACACCAAGCATTATTTTAGTACGCAAAGAACGTTTCTCAATGATGGTTATCTCAGTGGGCTGTGGTTTGGCATTTTCGTCTTCTTTCTCCTTGGTTTCATTTATGAATTCAATAGCATTAATCAAATTAGCATCATTCTCATTCATCAATGGATTATGCTTGGCAAATTTCACCAAATCAGCTGTCCGGAATAAATCACGCAAATCCGATATAGCCTCTTTATCTTTCATTTCCAATAGTTTATCTATAATTTCGGAAGAAGTCATTTCTAAGGCACTGAAACCAAAGCGATTCTTTATATATGTACGAAGGGCGTCTGTTAGTTCCGTATAGTACTCCTTCGATTCCCCTTTCTGCCAAACTTTCTCATTTTTTATGCGTTCCATTTCCTGCATAGCCAATTGATGGGGAGGCAACTTCGGCTCTACTTTTATTTTACGGATAATAGGCTTATTGTCGAAGAAACGTTTAATCAGATAAACAAGCAATATACTCAACAGAATAATCAGCAGCGCACAAACTATAAATCCATACCAATCTTCCCAAGCAAAAGATGGTTGCATCACGGTCTTAGGCCCGAAAAATTGCTCCGGGTTCTCCGCATCCAAAGGCACATTCACCGAATATACTTTCAGTGCCAACGCTTTAGAAGCATATTTCTTGTTATCTACCGTCACTTCCATAGGAGGCAGGTAATAGAGAGCCGAATCAAACGAAGTAACCGTATACTCTTGGGTAATCAATGCGCGTTTACCGCCATTCAGCAACTGTGTGTCCGGCTTGGCCACATCAATAATCTCTACTCCTCTTACCAACGTATCGGTGTACACCGGAAAGATGGCGCGCTTGTTGGCATCCAAAGACACTTGAAGTTTTATCTTTGCTTGTTCTCCGATAAGAATCTGCAAAGAGTCAATTGTAGCATCCACCGTCACCGACTGAGCTGTCGTCTTGCCGGTCAATGCCATCAGCAACGTTATCAGAAATAAATATCTTTTCATTTTCCGATTAATTTCGTTTAGCAAACAAGTTCATCAAAGCCTTGACATAATCCTGATCAGTACGCACCGACACATTATCAACATTGCTTTTAGTAAACGTTTCGTTCAGTTTCGCCTGTTTGTTACTCCACCATTCATGATGAGCACGACGAACGGCACGCGAAGATGTATCGATCCACTGTTCATGCCCTGTTTCAGCATCTTTGATTTTCATCAGACCTACTGCCGGCAACTCTTCTACACGTCGGTCGTAAACCTGAATGGCCACTACATCGTGCTTTCGGTTGGCAATAGTCATAGCGTTTTGAAAACTTTCCTCATCAATAAAATCCGATAGGATAAAAGCGGTGCAGCGGCGTTTCATCACATTGGTGAGATATTCCAACCCGAGGTGGATATTCGTTCTGCGGCTTTCTGCCTGGAAATCCAGCAGCTCACGTATAATGTATAGTATATGTTTACGTCCTTTCTTGGGAGGAATAAACTTCTCTATCCGGTCTGAAAAAAAGATAACGCCGATTTTATCGTTATTCTGGATGGCCGAAAAGGCAAGAGTTGCGGCAACCTCCGTTACCATATCCTTCTTCATCTGCTTTACTGTTCCGAATTCCAGACTACCGGAAACATCGACCAGCAACATCACCGTCAGTTCTCGCTCCTCTTCAAACACTTTTACGTAAGGCTTGTTGAAACGAGCGGTAACATTCCAATCAATGTCGCGTATATCATCACCAAATTGATATTCACGCACTTCGGAAAAAGCCATTCCCCTACCCTTAAAAGCCGAATGATATTGTCCGGCAAAGATATTATTGGATAATCCGCGCGTCTTTATTTCAATCTGACGGACTTTTTTTAAAAGTTCTGTTGTCTCCATTGATTTCTACATCTCATTAACCAAAAACTCGAAACCTCCTGAAAGAAAGTTCTTGCTTTTTCATCCGCACTTTCAAGCTACACATCTGTACATCAAGGCACTTCAACCTTATTCAATATCCTGCTGACGATTTCGTCCGAGGTCATATTATCGGCCTCCGCCTCATACGTCAAACCGATACGATGACGCAATACGTCGTGTGCCACGGCACGTACATCTTCCGGAATCACATAACCGCGACGCTTGATAAACGCATAGCTACGGGCTGCCAATGCCAAATTAATAGAGGCACGAGGCGATCCTCCGAAACCAATCATTCCTTTCAACTCTTTCAAATCATATTTTTCAGGATAACGTGTGGCAAATACGATATCAACAATATATTTTTCAATCTTCTCATCCAAATAAACCTGGCGAACAACCTTACGAACCTCTACAATCTCATCTGCTTTCAAAATCGGCTTTACACTAAATTTATCGCCATTGATGTTTTGACGGATAATCAGTTTTTCTTCTTCCAGCTTCGGATAGTCGATTACTACTTTCAACATGAAACGGTCTACTTGCGCTTCGGGCAGCGGATAAGTACCTTCTTGTTCGATCGGGTTTTGCGTCGCCAGTACCAAGAACGGTTCGGGCAGGCCGAAAGTCTCTTTACCGATAGTGACCTGACGTTCCTGCATGGCTTCCAATAATGCACTCTGCACCTTGGCAGGAGCACGGTTTATTTCATCGGCTAATACAAAATTGGCGAAAACAGGACCTTTCTTCACTTGAAAGGTTTCGTCTTTCTGGCTGTAGACCATTGTTCCTATAACATCGGCCGGCAACAAGTCGGGCGTAAACTGAATACGGCTGTATTTAGCATCTATCAACGATGCCAGTGTTTTGATTGCTAATGTTTTTGCCAAACCGGGCACACCTTCCAACAATACATGTCCATCAGACAACAACCCGATTAACAACGACTCTACCAAGTGCTTTTGTCCTACGATGACTTGGTCCATGCCCGTGGTAAGATTGGTAACGAAAGCGCTTTGTCTTTCAATCCGCTCATTCAATTCGCGAATGTCAATTATTTCAGCCATAAATCAAATTATTTTTTGTATTTAACTTCTTCCTTTTATCCGGTTTCTAAAACCGGTATTTAAATTCGCTCCCAAAAGTACAGTAATAAATTAACCATACCAACTAATATTTATTAAAAAACGATTTGAAACCTTTAGATTAAACTACTTTCATAGAGTTTAGTATTTAACAAAAAAAGAAGCAGTACATTTACTGCTTCTTAGCCAATTTGGGAATCTTGATAATAGTACCATAAGGTACATTATCCGGATTCTTGATTACATCCGAATTATGCTTCACGATATAAGGCCAAAGAGCTTTTGTCCCATAAAAGCGCAATGCTATTTTGGTCAATGTTTCTCCTTCCTTGACTGTATAAACGGTTTCCGTTCCAACAATTTGATAGCCTACGGAATCCGGCTCAAAAGGCACGGAGGCCTTTGGTTTTTCTTTTACCGAAACCGATTCCGATATTATCTCCTCTTTTGCAACAGGATTCGCTGTTGATGCAGCCACAGCTATTTCTATAGTATCCGTTCGGCTTATCTCTTCAGTAGAATCCCTTAGAGTAATACTGTCAGGCAATGCTGCATTGTTCTTATTGGCAGAATCATCTGTTTGGGGCTTCTTTTTTTCCTCTACCAAGGGTTTAGTCACCAGTTTATCAAGTAGGTCAGGCTGATATATGAAGACTACAGCAGCTCCACACAATAATATCACCAAAACAACGATACCAATGAAATATTTCATGGTTGAAGCGTCAGAGGCATCTTTCTTATCTGTTACAACATCTTCATTTGTTACAGCAGCTATTTGAGGGATATTAGCTTCTCCGGTAGGAATGTCCTTCTCAAGATCATTTATCTCTTCAGGCGTGATAGCTGTTCCTGGAGATACAGAAACCGATTCAGCAAAATCTTCCAACATAGGGGTGGAAATAACTTGTGACACTTCAATCATGTCAGTTTCCGCCCCATCGGCTTCCTCCTCATTCTCATCCTCCAATGGCATATCTTCAAAGACGATTTCATCATTCAGAGGCACCGATTCAAAATGAGAAAAGGGTTTGTTTACTACATCCTTCAGTGCTGAATCCGGTGTAAATGAAACTTTAGTATGACCTTGAATTTCAAACCTTTCTCCTGTATTTACATTGACACTCTCACGGCTTCCTACCCCTATCAGTTTAAAAGTACCCAATCCTTTTATTTTCACATATTTGTCTGTTTCCAACGCTTCCTCTATCAGCTGAAAGAATTCTTTCACAAAGCCATCGGCATGCTTCTTGCTCATACCATGCTTTTCGGCAAGCATATCAATCAAGTCCTGTATATTCAGTCTTTTATTCATAACTCGGAATTAATAAAGGGCAACTGTTTAAACTTTTCTTTTAACAGCGTACTGGGTTTATAGGTCAACACTAATTTAGGAGGTACCAGCATACGTTGTTTGGTATTCGGATTGACAGATATACGTTCTGCCTTCTTCTTTACTTCGAATGTTCCAAACGTCTGTATAGAGACAGCATTTCCTTCCTCCAATTGCCTTGTCATGTTCGACAGCAATGAAGCAATCAAATCAGAAGTATCCTTCAAAGTGTACCCCAATCTGCGTGATAATTCGGAAATAAACTCTTTATTATTCAAAATGCCTGCTTTAAAATAAAACACTTTGCTATATTAGCAAATCCTCTCCATATATGCAAGATGCTCAAGAAAAATAGTTAGATTATTCGTCCATAAAGGTCGAAATCATCGGAATTTACGATCTCCACTTGGTAAAAGTTACCAATATTCAACTTCGATTCTCCACGCTCTATCAGCACCTCCGGATCTACTTCCGGAGAATCGAACTCTGTGCGGCCGATATAATAGTCACCTTCTAAGCGGTCAATGATAACCTTCATCTTCCGACCTACCTTCGCAGCACTCAACTCTCCTGAAATAGTCTGCTGAATAGACATCAGTTCGTCCAGACGTGCTTGTTTCATCTCTTGCGGAATTGTATCTTCATATTGTGTGGCAGCATGAGTACCTTCCTCTTCAGAATAAGCAAAAGCGCCCATCCTGTCGAAACGTATCTCACGGACAAAATCTTTCAACTCTTCAAAATCGGCTTCCGTTTCTCCCGGATGCCCCACCATGAGCGTTGTGCGAAGATGAATGCCGGGTACCTCCTTGCGGAACCGTTCTATCAGCCCATAAGTTTCGGCCTTCGTTACATGCCGACGCATTCTCTGCAACATATTGTCACTGATATGCTGCAAGGCTATATCCATATATTTACACACATTGTCATGCTCACGCATCACACGAAAAAGTTCTGTAGGGAAGTGCGCAGGATAGGCATAATGAAGACGTACCCATTCCACACCGGGAACGGTTGCTATTTGCTCAATCAACTCGGGCAACATTTGCTTTTTATACAAATCCACACCATAATAAGTCAGTTCTTGTGCAATAACCTGAAATTCTTTAACGCCACGTGCTACCAAGTATTTCACCTCATCCAAGATTTCCTCCATTGGACGGGATACATGTCGCCCCGTAATGATGGGAATGGCACAATAAGAACACTTCCGGTCGCAGCCTTCGGATATTTTCAGGTAAGCAAAATGTTTGGGGGTTGTCAACGTACGCTCTATATGCAATTCTTCGCGATAGGTCTTTCCCAAATCATGCAGCAGTTCCTTCCAATTGAACTTTCCGTAAAATTTATCGACCTGAGGTATTTCTACAGCCAGCTCTTTAAGGTAACGCTCCGAAAGACACCCCATCACGTAAAGCTTCTCCAAATCACCTTCTTCCTTGGCTTGTGCAAACTCCAGAATCATATCAATGGATTCTTGCTTCGCATCTCCTATAAAACCGCAGGTATTTATTACGGCTATTTGCCCTTTGGGAGCTTCGGCATCATGCGTCACAGCAAATCCTACATCTTCCAACTGGCGCATCAGATGCTCTGAATCCACCAGATTTTTAGAACACCCTAATGTTATGATATCAACTGTTTTTCTTCTCATGCATTTTCTCCAAATAATGAAGCTACGAATTCTTCTTTACGGAACACCTGCAAATCTTCCATGCCTTCACCCAGACCAATGTATTTAACCGGTATTTTAAATTGATCGGAAATGCCGATGACGACCCCGCCTTTGGCAGTCCCATCCAATTTGGTGACAGCCATTGCCGTGACTTCAGTAGCCAGCGTAAACTGCTTGGCCTGCTCAAAGGCATTTTGCCCTGTAGAGCCATCCAGCACCAACAACACTTCATTAGGCGCGTCGGGAACCACTTTCTTCATCACATTCTTTATCTTGGTCAGTTCATTCATCAAGCCCACTTTGTTATGAAGGCGTCCGGCCGTATCAATAATCACCACATCCGCGTTGTTGGCTACGGCAGAGTTTAACGTATCAAAAGCAACAGAAGCGGGATCGGCACCCATTTTTTGCTTCACCACCGGAACTCCTACCCGCTCGCCCCAAATCACCAATTGTTCAACAGCAGCGGCGCGGAAAGTGTCGGCAGCACCTAAATACACTGATTTGCCAGCTTTCTTAAATTGATATGCCAGCTTACCGATGGTCGTGGTCTTTCCTACTCCATTGACACCTACCACCATAATTACGTATGGTTTATTTGCAATCGGCGCCTCAAAGTCATCTACATCGTCAGAGTTATTCTCCGTGAGCAAGGCTGCAATTTCATCGCGCAAAATCCCATTCAGTTCCTGCGCATTCATATACTTCTCGGCAGCAGCCCGTTTTTCAATACGTTCGATGATTTTCAGAGTTGTTTCCACACCTACGTCTGAAGTAATCAATACTTCTTCCAGATTATCCAACACCTCATCATCTACTCTCGATTTACCTGCAATGGCACGTGCTATTTTACCGAACACACTCTCTTTGGTCTTAGATAATCCCTTATCTAATGTCTCTTTCTTCTCCTTGGAAAAAAAACTAAAAAATCCCATATACTAAAAAAGTTTTATGCAACTCCATTTCAGAGCCGGCTTGAAAAGCCCGTGGACAGCATATGCCGTTCATCTTCCTTTCCCAATTTACACCCCTACATGTGTAAGCTTACACTTGTACAAGTGTGAGGCGATGCTTGTACAAGCGTAAAACACTGAACATCTTCGTGTTATAAAAATGAAAATCATTCACCCACGGGAATTTTCGGACTATTCTACATTTTGCACAAAGATATAACAAAACTAATGAATAATAAAACCTTCATTCTTTTTTTTAAAAAAGAAATCCCCTCACCGGAATAACCGATAAGGGGAGCTTTATATGATTCGTCAGCGCTTTACAGCTACCGCATTCATCTTTTTTATTTTTTGAAAAAGTCTTGCACCTTTTCGTTGGGAACCATTTGTTCATCAAAGGAATAAGCACCGGTTTTCGGAGACTTAACCATTTTAATAACCTTTGTATAAGCACGACCTTCTTTATTTCCATCGTGCAAACTTGCTACTGTTTTCTTTGCCATGGGTTATACTATATTATTTAATTTCTTTGTGTACTGTCACTTTCTTCAGGATAGGATTATACTTCTTCAGTTCCAATCTTTCAGTTGTATTCTTTCTATTCTTCGTTGTAATGTAACGAGAAGTACCCGGCATACCGCTATCTTTGTGTTCTGTACATTCCAGAACCACCTGTACTCTGTTACCTTTCGCTTTTTTTGCCATAATCAGTGTTCTCCTCTACTTTTTAGCCAATAACTCTAATGCTTTTCCAATCACAATAACCTTTAGCTACTGCATCTTTCAAAGCAGCGTCCAGTCCTTTTTTATTAATAACGCGCAAACCATTAGCGCAAATGCTCAGGCTGATCCAGCAATCCTGCTCTACATAATAGAACTTCTTGTTAAACAAGTTCAAATCAAAGGTTCTTTTTGTTCTTCTCTTTGAGTGTGAAACATTGTTGCCAATCATGGCCTTCTTTCCGGTAATTTGACAAATCTTTGACATTTCTATCTTATTTTTATAGTTTTCTTTTTTGTCTATTTCAAACAGAGCGCAAAGTAAGTACTTTTATCGTTACCAAACAAGTTTTTCCCCAAATAATTCACTGTATAATAGCATTTTTCCTCATTTCAGCTTATTATAAAGCAGGAAAAGAACGTTTCGAATTGCTTTCTGTACATTTTCCGTTCTTCCCAAATCCCCCTCTTGTTTCATGGTCAGAATTTCGTTTTTATAGGCAGCAGCCAGCCAAATTGTCCCCACCGGTTTCTCCGGAGTACCCCCTCCGGGACCGGCAATGCCCGAAGTGGCAACCGCACAGTCAGAATTCAATGATTTCATCGCTCCTTTCACCATTTCCGTAACTGTCTCTTCACTTACGGCTCCATATTTTTCCAATGTTTCGGCAGAGACATGCAACAACGCCTTTTTCACTTCATTGGAATATGCCACTACACTGCCCACAAAGTAGTCCGAGCAGCCCGGAACAGAAGTTATCAAAGAAGCGATACCTCCTCCTGTACAACTTTCAGCACAAGAAATGGTCAATTTCTTTGCCAGCAACAACCGGCCAATCTCTTCTTCTATTTTCATATACATATATTACTATAAATATACATTCCGCAAGCCACCACTCTGAAAAGCCCCCTCTGCCAAGAGGGACTTCCTACTCTCTACAAAGTGACGCGCGAATAAGCAGGTGCCTCCATCGGACAGAATTCCTTGTCCAGAAACTTGAAATATCCCGTAACTGCTATCATGGCAGCATTGTCTGTCGTATAACTGAATTTAGGGATAAAGATGTTCCAGCCATACTTCTCGGCATGCTCACGGAAAGCATTGCGCAAACCATTATTGGCCGAGACACCTCCGGCCACTGCCACTTCCTTTATCTTATATTCTTTGGCGGCCTTGCGCAACTTATCCATCAAGATATCCACGACAGTGGCCTCCAAAGAGGCAGCCAGATCGGCTTTGTGGTGTTCGATAAAGTCGGGATCTTCCTTCATCCATTCGCGCAGAGAATAAAGGAACGAGGTTTTCAGGCCGCTGAAACTATAATCCAATCCGGGGATATGCGGTTTGCTGAACGAAAAAGCTTTCGGGTTTCCTTGTCGAGCCAACTTATCGATAATCGGTCCTCCCGGATAACCCAATCCCATCACCTTAGAACATTTATCAATGGCTTCACCCGCAGCGTCATCGATGGTCTGCCCTAAGATTTCCATATCATTATAAGCTTTTACCAGAATAATCTGAGAGTTTCCACCGGAAACCAACAGGCAAAGAAAGGGATATTGAGGTTGCACATTATCTTCACCTTCCACTTTAATGAAATGAGCTAATACATGCCCTGTCAGGTGATTAACATCAACCATAGGTATACCAAGCGAACGGGCAAAACCTTTGGCAAAAGACACGCCAACCAGCAAAGAGCCCATCAACCCCGGACCACGGGTAAAAGCCACGGCGCTCAATTCTTCTTTGGTCACTCCGGCACGTTTCAGCGCTTCATGCACCACCGGAACAATATTTTGCTGATGTGCACGAGAAGCCAATTCGGGCACAACACCGCCATACGCTTCGTGTACAGCCTGACCGGCTACCACATTCGAAAGCAAGTAGCCGTCTTTGATGATTGCCGCCGAAGTATCGTCACAGGAAGATTCTATTCCCAAAATAATTGTACTCATAATGTTTATTTACGTTTAAACACCGCAAAAGTAGTGATAAAAGTACGATTCGTAACGTATTATTTCATATTTTTGTTGGCTGATTATAAAAATTAACCGCCTATCAGAAAGCTTAAAAGGGTTGTGCGTTGGGTACTTGGCATCGTACTGGGATTGTACATCGGTACCATCATATTGTTGAACATTCCGTATGTCCAGCAAAACATGTCCATACTTGTGGCCGACGAACTCTCTTCCATCTTGGGCAGTCGCCTCACCATCGGCCGAATCGACATGGGGCTGTTGAATAGAATCATCATTGATGACTTGCTGTTGGACGACCGGTCGGGAAAAGAAATGGTAAAAGTAACCCGCCTTTCAGCTAAATTCGATATTCTTCCGCTGTTCAACGGTAAGATATCCATCAGTAGCGTACAGCTGTTCGGCTTCAATGTCAATCTCTACAAGCAGACTCCCGAAGCCGAACCTAACTTCCGGTTCGTACTCGACGCACTTGCTCCTAAAGATACCGTTCAAAAGCAGAACAACCTGACTCTTCGCATAAACTCACTGCTGGTTCGTCGCGGAAAAATATCGTATGACGTTCTTTCCGAAAAAGAGACACCCGAAAGATTCAACCCGCAGCACATTCGTTTGCGAAACATCATTGCCAATATTTCTCTCAAAGCCTTGCAAAGCGATTCCATCAATGCGGCCATCAAAAGACTGAGCATTGAAGAGGAACGCTCCGGATTTGAATTGAAAAAGCTAAGCCTCAGGGTCATCGGCAATAACCGGCAGATGAAGATAGAGAATTTTGCCATCGACCTCCCGAATACGTCTTTGGCTATGGACACGATACGCATGGTATATGACAGTCTGGGAGCCTTTGGCAATTTTGCCCAAGATGTACGTTTTTCGTTTCATATGCTGCCTTCCCAAATCGCCTTAAAAGACCTGTCGGCCTTTGTTCCCGCTTTCCGGCCTTTTAAAGAAAAGCTGGAAGTGGAAGTAAAGTCCAATGGCAGCATCGACCAGCTGAACTGTCCGCTTCTGTCCGTTTCGGCAGGAAACCATTTCCATTTAAAAGGAGAGGTATCTCTTCAAGACCTCTCCAATCCCGAGAGTTCCTATTTATTCGGCCACCTGTCGCGCTTGTATGCCGACCCTGATGGGATTGCTTTCTTTGTCCGGAACTTCAGCGAAAACTACAACGGTGTTCCTCCTTCCCTGCAACGCCTTGGAGCCATTTCATTTCGCGGCGAAGTGTCAGGCTATTTCAGAGAGCTTGTAGCATACGGAAATGTAGAGACTGATCTCGGCAGCATTAAAACAGATGTAAAACTCAGTTCCGACAAGGAAAAAGGATATTTCGCCTATTCGGGAGCGGTGGAGACTAAAGATTTTGAGCTGGGCAAAGTATTGGACAATGACGCTTTCGGAAAGGTCACTTTCAATTTGAACATCAACGGCAATCATCACAACAAGAAGTACCCGTCCATGCTATTGAAAGGGCTGATAGCTTCCATCGATTATAGCAACTACACCTACGAAAACATTACACTGGACGGAGAATACAAGCAAGGAGGATTCACCGGGAAAGCAGCATTGGACGACCCTAATGGCTCCATCGTACTGAACGGTGTCATCAACACCGCCAGCCAAGTGCCTACTTTCAATTTCCGTGCGAGCATCAGCAAGCTTCGTCCGCATACGCTGCATCTCACTCCCGACTATAAAGACACGGAAATATCGGTCAAGCTGAATGCCGATTTCACCGGTGGTTCCATCGACGAAATGATTGGTGAAATAAACATTGACAGTCTGCAATTCATCGCTCCTGAAACGCAATACTTTATGGATAACATGAAGATATCTGCCGTAAAGGAAAACGAGCATCGGAAATGCCTGACCATACAGTCTAAATTTCTTCAGAGCCGTATTGAGGGCGACTATTCTTATCGCACACTGCCTGCCAGCGTACTGAATATCACACGGCGCTACCTTCCTACTATCATCCTGCCCGACAAGAAACCGATGAAAACGGAAAACAATTTCCTTTTTGATGTACATGTCTACGACACGGAGCTGCTCTCTACCGTTTTTCAGATCCCAATCAAGATATACACGCACTCCACCATCAAGGGATACTTCAACGACAAGGCACAACGTCTTCGGGTGGAAGGGTATTTTCCTCGTTTCCGATACAAAGAGAATTTCATTGAATCCGGCATGTTTCTTTGCGAAAATCCCGGCGACCGCTTTCATGCCAGTTTGCGCTTCAACAATCTCCAATCAGGCGGCGCCATGAACGTGGCCTTGGAGGCAGAAGCGCAAAACAACAGTATCCGAACCACATTGAATTGGGGCAACAGCAGCAAGGATACTTACAGTGGCAAACTTGCCACCGTGGCACACTTCATTCGGCAACAAAAGAAAGAAGGCCAAATACACCTGCCACCGTTGAAAGCCATCATAGACATCCGTCCCACAAATGTGATCATCAATGATACGTTGTGGAACATACATCCTTCTACGGTAATGATCGATTCCGGAAAGGTGCACGTCAACGATTTCTTTTTCAGCCACAAAGACCGTCACCTCCGCATCAACGGGGTGGTCTCAAAAGAGCCGGAAGACACTGTTCGTCTGGATTTGAAGGAGGTCAATATAGGTTATGTGTTCGACATAGCAGATCTCGGAGTGGATTTCAAAGGAGAAGCCACCGGTCCGGCCTTTGCCAGTGGTGTCTTGGAAAAGCCGGTGATGAGTACCGATCTGTTCATCCGTAACCTCGGACTGAACAACGGACTGCTGGGCGATGCCAATATACATGGAGAATGGCATCACGACGTGAAAGGTATTTATCTGGACGCACACATCCGCGAAAAAGAGATAGCCCAAAGCCACGTACAAGGTTATATCTATCCGCTGAAACCTACCAGCGCGCTCGACCTTCAAATTGAAGCGAAAAACACCAATTTGAAGTTCATTCATTACTATATGAACAGCATTACTCCCGAATTCAACGGACGTGCCACCGGGAACGTGCACTTTTATGGAAAATTCAAGGCCTTGACCATGCAAGGGCGTGTGTTTGCCGATGCATCCATGAAAATTGATGTGCTCAACACCACTTTCTCCTTAAAAGACAGCATCTACATAGAGCCGGAGGGACTGACTTTCAACAACAACCGCATTTTCGACACACAGGAACACCAAGGAAGGGTGAACGGCTATCTGCACTACCGGCACTTCAAAGATTTGGAGTACCGCTTTCATTTCAACATCAATAATATGTTGATGATGAACACCAAAGAGTCACCCGACTATCCTTTTTACGGCACCGTCTATGGCACGGGCAATGCCACCATTGCCGGGAATCCTCAAGATGGCGTGAACATAGACGTTGCAATGACCACTGACCGCAACACCCACTTTACATACATCAAAGACAATGTGTCTACGGCAGTCAACAGCCAATTCATACGTTTTGTCGACAAGACCCCACGTCGTGCAGTACAAGACTCTGTCCGCCTTTCCGAATACGAGATGGCACAAAGAGCGGTAGAAGAAGAGGAGGAAAAAGGAGATGCGGATATTCGTCTGAATCTGTTGGTAGATGCCACTCCCGATGCAACCATGAGAATCATCATGGACCCCATTGCCGGCGATTACATCAGCGGAAAAGGTAGCGGAAACATCCGCACCGAATTCTTCAACAAAGGAGATGTGAAACTGTTTGGCAATTATCAAATCAGTCAAGGAATCTATAAATTCAGTCTGCAAGAGGTATTCCGTAAGGACTTTACCATAAAGAACGGAAGTAGCATCAGCTTCAACGGCCCACCGCTCGATGCCTCTCTGAACATTACAGCCGGCTACATGGTGAACTCAGCATCGTTGAACGACCTGATGCCCAATGATGCAAGCGCTTTGGAGTATATCAGCAAAACCAATGTCAAGGTGAACTGCATCATGGGGCTGACCGGACAACTGACTTCTCCGAACATAAAATTCGACATCGAGTTGCCCAACGAACGAGACGAGGTGCAGGCCATCGTGCGCAACTACATCCCTACCGACGAACAGATGAACATGCAGATACTCTACTTGTTGACCATCGGAAAGTTCTATACTCCGGAAAATCTGGGTGCCACACAAAACTCGAACATGATGTCGAGCGTAGTGTCGTCCACGCTTTCCGGACAGTTGAACAATGCCCTATCGAACATTATCAATCTCAACAACTGGAATTTCGGAACTAATTTCAGCACAGGAGAAAGAGGATGGACGGATGTAGAGTTCGAGACCATGCTTTCGGGGCAATTACTGAACAACCGCCTGCTCATCAATGGCAATTTCGGCTATCGGGAGAACCCGATGGCGAACACCAATTTTGTGGGAGACTTCAATGCCGAATGGCTTGTCAATCGTTCCGGTGACATTCGCCTAAAGGCATACAACGAAACAAACGACCGCTACTACACCCGAACCAACCTGACGACTCAAGGCATCGGTATCATCTTCAAAAAAGATTTCAGCAGATGGAAGGAGCTTCTTTTCTGGAATAAATGGAAACTGAGAAAACTGAAGAAAAAGCAGAAAACCGCCTCAGATGAATCGTTACCCGTAGCCAACAAGGATACTGCTTCCGGGCAACTGCCCCAAACACCTCCCGAAGCTCAGTCCAAACGGAACAGGGAAGAGTAATTTTTTCTGCTTCAAGCTTCCGATTCTCTGCCCACACCTAAGCTCTCTTCCGCCCACACTTCACTGCCTGTAAGCCCACACTTCATCGCCCGTATGCCCGCACTTTACACTTGCTCCGCCCGCACATTAGGAAGCATAAGCCCGCACTTTGTGTTTACTCTGCCCACAGGATATTTTCAGAAAGGCAATGGCCCGTCCGAACCCACTCCGCCAAACGGGTTGTCTGTCTGCGGCATGAAATCGGCAGAAGAAGGAGGGGGCGGTGCGGCAATGCTTCCTATGGGTGCATTCATGCGCGAACCGCGCGTGGTTCCACCACCCTCAGAAGGCAATGGGATGACCATATCATCCTCCGGATTCTGGAAACGGGTGTACTGTCCGATAAAACGCAGACGCACATCGCCCACAGCACCGTTACGATGCTTGGCTATGATAATCTCCGCCATGCCACGCAAATCCGTACCGTCGGCAGAGGTGTATATCTTATAATATTCCGGGCGGTGAATGAAGCACACCATATCGGCATCCTGCTCGATGGCTCCGGATTCGCGGAGGTCGCTCAACTGGGGACGTTTTCCCTCCTCGCCTTCACGGTTCTCCACACCACGATTCAACTGCGACAGGGCAATGATGGGAATATTCAACTCCTTCGCCAACCCTTTCAGCGAACGGGAAATGGTACTGACCTCTTCCTGACGACTGCCAAACGACATACCGCTTGCATTCATCAATTGAAGGTAGTCGATGATGATGACCTTTACCCCATGTTCGCGCACCAAGCGGCGGGCTTTCGTACGGAGCTCGAAGACCGACAGTGAAGGCGTATCATCCACATACAGTGGAGCATCCAGCAAATCGCGCAGCTTATAGTCCAACTGTTGCCATTCGTAATCCGCCAACTGGCCGCTCTTGATTTTCTCGCTCGGAATTTCGCACACATTGGATATCAAACGGTTCACCAGCTGTACGTTGCTCATTTCCAGAGAGAACAGCGCTACGGGATTGTGGAAATTCACGGCAATATTCTTTGCCATAGAAAGCACAAACGCCGTTTTACCCATGGCGGGACGGGCGGCGATGATAATAAGATCCGATTTCTGCCAGCCGGAAGTCATCTTGTCCAGCTTGGTAAATCCGCTCTCCAACCCACTCAAACCATCGGTACGGGCAGCCGCTTTCTGAATCAGGTCATACGCTTCGGCAATGACAGGATTAATCTGCGTATAATCCTTCTTCATGTTCTGCTGAGAAATCTCGAACAGCTTGCCTTCAGCTTCCTGCATCAAATCGTCCACATCCAATGTCTCATCAAAAGCCTTGCTCTGAATATTGCTGGTGAAGGTTATCAGTTCGCGGGCCAACGATTTCTGGGCAATGATACGCGCATGATATTCTATATGTGCCGAAGAAGCCACCTTACTGCTTAACTGGGTGATATAAAACGGCCCGCCCACTTCCTCCAGCACTCCTTTCTTGGCAAGCTGTTCTTTCACAGTGAGAATATCCACCGGCTTTTGGTTTACGGCCAAATCGGTAATTGCTGAATATATCAACTGATGCCTGTGTTCGTAAAAAGACTCCGGACGGAGAATTTCACTGACCAACGAATATGCGTCTTTCTCAATCATCAAGGCGCCCAACACAGCCTCTTCCAGTTCCGGAGCCTGCGGTTGTATGCGTCCGTAGTCATTGACAGGCTGCGGTGCCTTACTTTTGGGAGTTCGGGATGTTCTTCTTTGTTCTGCCACTTCTATTCTTTTAATATTATAATCCGATAACCCTCTGTTTTTGGAAAGGGGAAGCAAAGATAAGCTATTTTTATTTATAGGAATCAACAATTCATGGTCAAGTTATCAATCTACTATAAACAGAAATGGTTAACTTTGTCTCCGAATCATGTTTCATGAACTCTATAACTCGATAATTGTACCATGCTGACTTTTCCGAACGCAAAAATCAATCTGGGATTGAACATCACAGAAAAACGTCCCGACGGATATCATAATCTGGAAACCATCTTTTACCCTATCCCCGTGGAAGATGCGCTGGAAATAAACATTCTGAACGAAGGCAACACCAAGTTCCGCTTGCATCAGGCAGGATTGGAAATTGCCGGAGAAGCGGAAAACAATCTGGTGGTAAAAGCCTATAGGCTGCTCGATGCCGAATTCAATCTTCCTCCCGTAGACATTCATCTGTTCAAACGCATTCCTTTGGGCGCAGGACTGGGAGGAGGTTCGGCAGATGGCGCCTTCATGCTGAAACTGCTGAACGAGAAGTTCGGTCTTGGATTGACGGACGAAGCATTAGAGGATTATGCGGCAAAACTCGGAGCGGATTGTGCATTCTTCATAAAAAACCGCCCGACCTATGCCGAAGGAATCGGAAACATCTTCTCCCCTGTCACGCTCTCTCTGGAAGGGTATCAGATATGGTTGGTCAAACCGGATGTTTTCGTTTCCACCAAAGACGCGTTTGCCAAGATAAAGCCTCATCGCCCGACACTATCCTTGAAGCAAGTCATCGAGCTACCCATAGAAGAGTGGAAAGGGCACATGGTCAATGACTTTGAAGAAAGCGTATTCCCGCAGTTCCCCGCCATCGAAGCCATCAAAGAGGAGATGTACAGACAAGGAGCCATCTATGCTTCCATGAGCGGTTCAGGCTCATCGGTTTACGGGCTGTTCAAAGCAGACGCCCTGCTACCCGATGTGGATTTCGGGAAGAAAGCGTTTATATACAAAGGCAAGCTCGGCGATATGTAACCCTGCCCGATTCATCTTTGAAACGATATATACTACCTTACAACAATGAACTGCACCCTAAAAGTTAGATACCTTCCCACACTAATCACTAACCCGTCAACCGCTCTTAGCACACCTCCACTTTGGCGGCAATACGCTTCGTCTTGTCGCGCAGCGCATCAAGATCACCGTCAAGCGGTGCATAACACAACACCACGCCCATACGACGATTTACCCGGGTAGTCGGCTTGCCGAAAATGCGCAGATACGTATCTTCTTCTTTGGTCACTTCTTCCAATCCTCGGTAATCGGGATACTCCTGACTGGATATTGAAGAAAGGATGACGGCACTCGCGCCTATATGCTCCTGCTTGATACTCGGAATAGGTAAACCGAGCACGGCTCGCAGATGAAGCTCGAACTCATTCAGGTTTTGCGTACCTGCCAGCGTCACCATACCCGTATCGTGCGGGCGAGGAGAAAGTTCTGAAAAATAAACGCCATTCTCATGGCTCAGGAAGAATTCCACTCCCCACAACCCGGCACCGGTCAAAGCACGGGTCACTTTCTCCGCCATCTCTTGCGCCTCTTTCAAGTGAGCAGGCTCGATATGGGCAGGTTGAAAACTTTCGCGATAATCGCCTCCCTTTTGCACATGGCCGATGGGGGGACAAAATAAAGTCGGTCCGTCTTTCTGCGTAACGGTAAGCAATGTTATCTCACTGTCGAACTTGATAAACTCCTCTATGATAAGTTCCTTGATATCCCCACGGCTACCGTTGCAACCATATTCCCACGCATGTTCCAGCTCATCGGCACTCTTCACGAGCGACTGCCCTTTGCCTGAAGAGGACATCAACGGTTTTACCACACAAGGGTAGCCTATTTTCTCGGCCGCCTCTTTCAATTCCTCCAAAGATTTGGCGTAGAAATAATTGGCAGTCTTCAGTCCCAATTCTTTAGCGGCTAAATCGCGTATGGCCTTGCGATTCATGGTAAAGTTCACCGCACGCGCGCTGGGTACTACCTGAATACCTTCTTTCTCAAAATCATACAAGCACTCCGTACGAATCGCCTCGATTTCCGGCACGATGATGTCCGGCCGATGCTTACGAACCACACCTTCCAAAGCCTCTCCATCCAACATACTGAAAACTTCGCTTTCGTCCGCCACCTGCATGGCAGGTGCTCCGGCATACGAATCGCATGCAACCACGTATTGTCCCTTGCGCTGAGCGGAAATCACAAACTCCTTTCCCAGTTCACCGGATCCTAACAATAAAATCTTCTTCATCTATTTATTGGGCTATTTACAATTAATACTCAAGCATAAAAACGACGATTTACCACCTACTTTATTGCCGGATCGCGGTCAAATAGTAAATAGTAAATCGTCGCCTTGTTAACGAATTTATTGATGTTGTTCCCTCAACAAATCATTCACCGTCTTTACCGGATTGAATGTAGACAATGGCACTTCCACAAATACCGTATTCCAGTCGCTCATGGCTCCGTTCCACAATCCGGGCAGCTCCAATGCTTTCAGGTCTTTGCCATTTTTCGACTTGTAGGAAATGAAGCCCGTAGCCTTGTCTACATACTTCACGAGATCGAATTTATGACCTTTATAGTCACGCACGGCACAAACCAAATCCACTGGGTTGAAATGAGTGCCTTTCTCGAACATTTCTTTCTTTGCCGGATCATCCATGTCAATCTGCGAGCTTTCCAGAATCTGCAAAGAAACAGTACCGTCGCTGTTGTAAGCAAGGAACGGACCGCCACCGGGTTCTCCAACATTTTTCACCATGCCGCAAACACGCATCGGACGGTTCAATTTTTCTTTCAGGTAAATCACCAGTTCGGCATCTTCCAGATCCTTTATTTCCGGATTCTTGCAATAAAGCTGTTTTTGCAGGAATTGCAAGACTTCAAGGATTTGTTCATGCGTATATCTACCGCTATCCAACAGTCGCAGATAAGCAAAAGCTCTCTGTTGAAGCGTTACCAGCACACCTGCAATCAGCTTCTTATACAATACGGTATCGCCTTTCAGCCTATCCGGCACCACATTGTCGATATTCTTTATGAAGATAACATCCGCATCAAGGTCGTTCAGATTCTCAATCAAGGCACCGTGTCCCCCCGGACGGAACAACAATTTGCCGGCATCGCGGAACGGATTGTTCTCCATATTGACGGCAATGGTGTCGGTGCTCGGCTTCTGCTCCGAGAAAGTGACATTATAGTTCACGCCATACTTTTGGGCATATGCCATAGCCTTTGCGTCCACCAACGTCCGAAACAAAGTGCGATGTTCGGGAGAAACCGTGAAATGCACATTCACTTTCCCATTCTTGTTGGCGGCATACAACGCCCCTTCCACCAGATGTTCTTCCAAAGGCGTGCGGTTTCCATCTTCATATTTGTGGAATTTCAACAGGCCTTTGGGCAAAGCACCGTAGTTCAATCCCGCAGCTTCGAGTAGAGCGGCAACAATCGCTTTATAGTTTCCGGAAGCAAGCAAAGCAGGCACATCCTCTCCTACCGTCTTCCGGCAAGCCATATTCAAATCGTCGTAGAAAGCAAAGTCTTCTATTTTCTCGAAAAACATTTTCTCAAAACTTGTTTGAGGGACATTATAATCCGCCCCAAGAAATTCAAACAGGTTCTTGAACATACGACTTGCCGCTCCCGAAGCAGGCACAAACTTAACCACCACTTTGTCAGTTTGCGTATATCCCTCCCAAGCATCCAGATATTCCTTCTGCTCGTTCGTGTCCGGAGTCAATATTCCTTTCTCGACAGAAGCGGCAGCAGATAACTTCAAGTATGGAAAACCTTTTTTGAAACAAGCCAACTGTTCGGCTATCTGTTCTTCAGAGATGCCCTTACTTTTAAGCAACTCTTTGTCTTGCGGTGTTATCATATCGTTTAGCGGTTTATTAATTCATGTCCAAAAATACAAAAAAAAACGGAACGACGGTAAAGGTAATAAAGAAAAAACTTACCTTTGAGACATAAAATACAGACGATTATGGAAATAGATGTTTTTTTCACGAATCAAGAGAAAGTTTTACTCTTCTCCCTCTACCGGAAGCTGTTGCAGCTTTCGGGAGAAACACTCCGGAAGGGTGACTTCAAGAAACTGAAAACCCATCTTGCCAACACTATACAGAACAATCATGTGCAACGGGATATATTCGGCCTGAATCCAGTCATCAAGGACATGCAGACGGCTGTCATCGTTGCAGAAGAAATCGGCATGAAGCGGGCCTCCATCTTGGGACTCATGCTGCACGATTCCGTGCGTTGCGGTACTTGCAGCTCTCAGGAAGTGGAACAAATCTACGGTGAAGATGTGGCAGGCATCATCCGCGGCCTGATACGCGTGAACGAGCTTTACGCCAAAAGTCCCACCATCGAGTCCGAGAATTTCCGCAACCTGCTGCTCTCATTCGCCGAAGACATGCGGGTCATTCTCATCATGATTGCCGACCGCGTAAATATTATGCGGCAGATAAAGGATGTCGAGAACGACGAAGCCCGCCGCCAGGTGGCCAACGAGGCAGCCTATCTTTATGCGCCCCTTGCCCATAAGCTGGGATTATACAAACTGAAGTCGGAATTGGAAGACCTCTCGCTGAAATACACGGAAAAAGAGATTTACTATCATATAAAAGATAAGCTGAACGAAACCAAAGCTTCGCGCGACAAGTATATTGCTGCTTTCATCGCACCTGTACAAAAGAAATTGGAAAAGGCCGGACTGAAGTTCCATATCAAGGGACGCACCAAGTCCATCCATTCCATCTACCAGAAAATGAAGAAGCAGAAATGCGCTTTCGAAAATGTGTATGACCTGTTTGCCATCCGCATCATTCTGAACTCGCAACTGGAAAAAGAAAAACTGGAATGCTGGCAGGCATACTCCATTGTGACGGATATGTACCAACCCAACCCGAAGCGTCTGCGCGACTGGCTATCCGTGCCTAAAAGCAACGGATACGAATCGCTGCACATCACCGTGATGGGCCCCGAAGGGAAATGGGTGGAAGTACAAATACGCACGGAGCGCATGGACGAGATAGCTGAACGGGGACTCGCCGCCCATTGGCGCTACAAAGGAATAAAAGGCGAATCCGGACTGGACGAATGGTTGACTTCCGTACGCGAGGCATTGGAGAACTCCGACAGTAGCGGATTGG
The DNA here is from genome assembly GCF_004342845.1 of Prevotella heparinolytica. Classification (GTDB taxonomy): domain Bacteria; phylum Bacteroidota; class Bacteroidia; order Bacteroidales; family Bacteroidaceae; genus Bacteroides; species Bacteroides heparinolyticus. The sequence continues at coordinate 128,524 of NZ_SLXB01000007.1, forward strand.
AAGCGATGGACCAGTTTAAGTTGGATTTGTATGAAGATGAGGTTTTCGTATTCACTCCGAAAGGCGATTTGTTCAAATTGGGTAAAGGTTCCACCGTACTCGACTTCGCTTTCCACATTCACACCAAATTGGGATGCAAGTGTATTGGAGCCAAAGTGAACGGTAAAAACGTACAATTGAAACAGGTGTTGCAAAGCGGCGATCAGGTGGAAATCATGACGTCGAACACACAAACTCCGAAACAAGATTGGCTGAATATCGTAACCACTTCCAAAGCCCGTACCAAGATACGCCAGGCATTGAAAGAGATGGCGGCCCGTCAGCACGCCTTTGCCAAGGAGACGTTGGAACGCAAGTTCAAGAACCGAAAAATTGAATATGACGAGGCCATCATGATGCGTCTCATCAAGCGCCTCGGTTTCAAGGTGGTGACGGATTTCTATCAGGCCATTGCCGACGAAGTGCTGGATGTGAACAACATCATAGACAAGTATCTCGAACAGCAAAAGCGGGAAAGCGATACACGAGATGAAATCAGCTATCGCAGCGCTGAAAGCTACAACCTGCAACAAACCCTGCCTGAAGAGATAGGCAGCAAAGAAGACGTGCTCGTCATCGACCAGAACCTGAAAGGGTTGGACTTCAAACTGGCACGTTGCTGCAACCCTATCTACGGAGATGAGGTTTTTGGTTTCGTCAGTGTGACAGGGGGCATCAAGATACATCGCTGCGACTGCCCCAATGCCGGTGACTTGCGCTCACGTTTCGGCTACCGTATCGTGAAAGCGCGTTGGGCCGGAAAATCACAAGGAACACAATATCCCATTACTTTGCGTGTAGTGGGACACGATGATATAGGCATCGTAACCAATATAACCTCCATCATTGCCAAAGAGATGGGCATCAGCCTGCGAAGCATCGGAATAGACTCTCATGACGGGTTATTCTCCGGAACGTTGACTATCATGGTAAGCGATACGGGACATTTGGAAACGCTTATCAAGAAGTTGAGAACGGTGAAAGGAGTGAAGCAGGTTTCGAGAAGCTGAGTTATTTCCTAATTTGCCATGATGATTTCTATCCACCATTTTCTGAAAGTAAATCAATCATTCCATCATAAACAAATCAATGTAATGAAATACGATATTAAAAAGCAACTCTACGGTTTCGGTTATGCTTGGAAAGGAATCCGGTGCTGTATAGGAAAGGAGCAGAACCTGAGTTTTCATCTGATTGCCGCAATCATCGTGGTGATTGCCGGATTCATTTTAAGCATAACCAAGATAGAGTGGACGATTGTCATTCTCTGCATCGGTGTGGTGATAGCTGCCGAATTATTCAATACAGCCATTGAACGGCTGGTCGATCTGGTCTCTCCCCAACAGCATCCCATCGCAGGAAAAGTGAAAGACATAGCCGCCGGAGCAGTGTTAGTGTGCGCTGTAACGGCAGCTATTATAGGGTTGATAATTTTTGTTCCTTATCTTACTCGTTTTTTCTTGTAGTAAGGATAAGTTAGCAGCACAAAAAAGAACAGCGCAAGGATGGCGGCAACAGAGGCGGCATGATAGATTTGCGCCTCGTTCATCAGGCGGCAAGCCACGTAAACTCCGATTAAAAAACCCGCTTCCATCGACAGATGGCAGGTAGTATTGGCTGTTCCCCGCTGACAATGATACGACAGTTTGACAAACATCTTCATCGACGGAATCACAATAAATGCCAATACAGCCAATGTCGGCAGTGCCCAATAGTTGCCTGCAAACATCAAGGGCAACAGTACCCCCGGAATAAAAGCCACCAGCAGCATATTAGTGGCAAGTACCCACGCACGCGGCAACAAAAAACGGTCTATATTACACAATGTCATTCCTATGGGAGCACGAAAAGCCACATATACCCTTGATGCGAAAAGAAAGCTTACCATGCCTATTGCCACAGACAGATAGACCACCATGCGGAAACCGTACACTCTGTACAGCCAGATTCCCACTCCCGCACCTATCAGCATGCCCAAGCGTGCAGCCCATGCGTAGACCATATTTCCGGCACTGCGACGTGTAGAAGTGGTAATATCGATAGCCACAGTGATACCTGCTGTCGTTGCCAATCCAAAGCATGCTCCCTGAACCAGCGCCAATAACATAAGCTTCTCATAGCTGTCTACAAAAGCATAGCCTACGGTTGCAGCCAACATAACGAGCGTAGAAAAAAGAAGCACATGTTTCCTTTTATACTCATCCACCAGATAAGCATGAAAAGGCCCTACAAAAAACATGGCGGCTGCAAAATACAAAAACATGCTACCCGCCTCTCCGACGGAAACATTCAATTGCTGCCCCATCACAAAAGGAAGCAAAGGGAAAAGCATGTAGACCGATGTAAACAGCAACAGGTTGGCCGTACATATCCGCCAAAAATTCAATGTCATAAGTTTGTTAGTACTGTTCTTTCTCATTTGGGAAATCTAAGTTCTTCACATCGGATACATATTTGCTGATGGCATCCGTCATCACCGTATGCAAGTCGGCATAGCGGCGTAGGAAACGGGGACGGAAACCGTTGTTCATACCCAGCATGTCCTGTATTACCAATACCTGACCGTCTACATCGCCACCGGCACCGATACCGATAACGGGAATGGTCAGTTCGCTTGCCACACGGGCAGCCAAAGCAGCAGGAATTTTTTCCAATACCAGTCCGAAACATCCGGCCTCTTCCAGTAAGTGGGCGTCTCTCACTAACTTCTCAGCTTCCGCCTCATCCTTGGCGCGAACGGTATATGTCCCATATTTATTGATGGATTGCGGCATCAAACCAAGATGTCCCATAACAGGAATACCGGCACTGAGAATACGTTTCACCGTACCGATGACCTCCTCGCCCCCCTCCAATTTAAGGGCATCGGCATGACTTTCCTTCATGATGCGGATGGCAGAGGCCAGTCCTTCCAACTCATTGCCTTGATAAGAGCCGAAAGGCATGTCAACGATAACCATGGCACGCTTCACACCGCGAACTACGGATTTACCATGATAAATCATTTGGTCGAGGGTAATGGGAAGTGTAGTCACATTGCCTGCCATTACATTGGAAGCCGAATCACCCACCAGAATAACATCAATACCGGCACCATCCACAATCTGTGCCATGGTATAGTCATAAGATGTCAACATTGATATCTTTTCGCCTCTTTGTTTCATCTCAACAAGGCGGTGCGTAGTCACTTTACGAGAATCGTCTGATATATAACCCATGATATTTACTGTTTATCGATTTACTTTTTATTGCAAATCTGCCATCACGGCATGCGCGTTTATGATGCAACTTCTCCACGCACATACATGGCAGTGACGCTTTCGCTAATCGGGCGCAAAGGTAATTCTTTTTCCGATTACTTGTGCAATCGGGTCAATTTATCGTAAGTGAATCCAATGAAATCATCCAAAATGTGATGGCATAGCGGAGCAATCGCTTCGCGCGAGTTGGTGGTTGTCAAACCGATAACAGTGGCGCCGGAAGCTATTCCGGCTTTCAGTCCGTTGAATGAATCTTCGAATACATACGAGTCGGCCGGATCGGTACCGAATACTTCCATACCGAGCAGGAAGCAATCGGGCGCCGGTTTCGAGGCGGCAAACAGTTCGGCAGTGAGAATACGATCGAAAAGTGTCTTTATTCCCGGATGGACACGATAGACGGATGCCATCTTCGCTTCGTTGGAACTGGTCACTACCGCCGTTTTCACGTTGTGGCGGCGCAAGTCTTCTATAAAGTCGAGCACTCCGGGAATAAAGTCATACGACATCTCCTGCTCAAATCGGTTCAGAGATTCGGTGATTTCAGCCTGTTCCTTCATCCTGCCGTTGAAGAAAGCATCGTAGATATATACTAAGGTTTGTCCTTTCACCTTACCTTCCATATCATCCATACCCAAATACTCTTTTCCTATCCGATGCCAGAACTTACTGTACTGTGTTTCTGTATCCACTACTACCCCATCGAAATCGAAAAGAACAGCCTTTGTTTTCGTTGCATTCATAAGTTTCTTCGTTTACTTGTCTATGTTTATGGCTATCGTTTACGGGCACAAAGGTCTGAATAATCCTTGAAGGAAACAAATTTTTAACGGTTTCTTACTCATTCCTGATACTCTTTACCGGATTCTCTTTTGCAATATACCACGATTTCAACAATACGCACCCCACAATAAATGCCAATAACAAACAACCTACAATGACATAACCGGCAACCGGTAACGGCACTATATCACTGAACTTTCCAATCCAGATTTGCCCCGCCTTATAAGCGCCGAATACACCGAGGAGTACGGAGGGAACTGCAAGCCAAAGCACTTCTTGCGACAACAATCGCAGGATATCCGATGTCTCTGCGCCGTTCACCTTGCGAATGGCTATTTCCTTGCTGCGTAGACGGATCTCATCATTCGCGTAACCCATCAGTCCCATCATGACAATAAGAAGAATAGTGACAGAAGCCCATAGTGTGACGTTGCGGAAAATACGGACAGAAGCGGCATAATCGCTTATTGTCTGCTCGATAGATAGGAATGTAAGCTCATCTTGCGGATAGAGGTGTTTCATCTCTTCGTTCAGCTTCTGCAAGTTTTCATTGAATGGGGCTTTCAAACGGACTTCCATACAAAATCCGATACCGGAAATCCACTCTATCATCACCGGAACATTGTCATTCGGAGTGCCGGGAAAAGCAAAACTATCCAACAATCCCACTACTCTGCCATAATCGTTCACCTGTTTGCCTATCGGACTGTCCGTCCAATGCATTTTCTCACAGAACTTGCTGTTGACCAACAACTGATGCTCTCCCGTTAAATTATGCCCTTCCTTCAATCGCAAACCGATGAATGGCAGGTAGTCGCTGTCGAACCACGAGTTCCGGGGATAAAACATCTCATTTCCTTGATTGTCGAGTATCGGACGATTAGCCCCGAAACCCAGCATTGAACGCTCAGCCGAGGCTATCGCTTCCACATAGGGCAAGTTGCGGAGTTGAGTACGGAGTTGTGTACCTTCCACCTTATGCTGATAGAGATAGGCCACCCTTTGAGGATTCCAGCCACGGTCGCGCCCCACCATATAGCGATATTGCGAAAAGACCAACAACAGCATGCCCAGGATGAAAGCAGCACCTGTGAACTGCACGAAGAGCAATACCCTCTTCCATCCTCTTCGGCCGGATGCGTAATGTACAAACACTTGTGTCACAGGAATACGGGCAAAGAGCACGGCAGGCAGACATCCGCCCAATACAAATAAGATTGCCAGCACTGCCAACGGTGCATAGAGATGCTGCGGGGCGAACAGCACATCGATAGGTACTGTCGCCAGCTCCTCCATCTGCTCATAGAAAAGATAAACCAGTACTCCTGCCACCAACAAGGATATGCTTACCACAACGGCCGTTTCCGTCAGGAACATACAAAAGATGCCGCCGCTCGACGCACCACTGCATTTATGCACCCCTATCGCCTTGGCGCGTTGCGTCAGTGAGGAGATGGAAATCAGCACATAGTTCAATGTGGTGGTAAAAAGCAGCACGATGCCCAGAAAGAACATAATCCAGATTGTTTTCCGTACTTGCGCGTCATCCAGATGCACGCTGCGAATGGGGGTAATGTGAACCGACAGTTCCAAACCGCTATCCGCCGGCAAATGACGGGCAATGGCGGCCGAGAGTCGTTCGTTCAGCCATCCGGCATCCTGCGGGGTGCGCAAACGGACAAAACCGTCATAATTCCCTCCGCTTTGCCATCCTGTCCTCCACTTAGTGTATTTACCGATACCGGAAAAAGAGACGATTGCTTCGGGACGTTTGCCCAACGAAGTGTTTATCGGGACATCTTTGAAGATTCCTTTGACGAGCAGAGCCACATCATTTCCCCACAAATCATACATCAGCGTTTTCCCGATAGGGTCTTCACCGCCGAACGTCCTGCGGGCAGCCGTTTCCGAAAGGAAAAGCGCATCAGGGTTCGCCAAATCCTGCGGATTGCCTTTCACCACATCGAGCCCGAGAACGAAGAAGTACGATGTATCGGCAAGTACCGTCTGCATTTCGAGGCTACGGTTGCCAAAGCGGTAGAGGTCGCCAAAGAGCGAGCAACTGACCGTGGCCCCTTGCACCCGGTCGGGAAACTCTTCTGCAATCACTCCCGGAATGGGGATAAGGGTATAGAAATCTTCTTTTCCTTCCAACACCCCGTTCTTCAACCAGCCGGTTTTCACCAAGCAGAGATTGTCCGCCTCTTTATAGAAATTATCGAAATCCAATTCAAAGGCTATCCTTGCAAAAAGGAATATAGACATCAATAACCCCAATGCCAAAGAAAGAATCTTGACGGCATTTGAACCATGTCCGCGAAGCAGGGTTTGAAAAGTGTAGTACAAATATCGCATATACGTTAATTATTTACTTGTTTCTGATACTCCTTACAGGGTTTTCCGTCCGCTCCCCTCTCCTCTCATTAGAAGCCTTGTGTCGGCACACTTGCCACCACGCTGCCGTCGAACAGATGTACCGTGCGGTGCGCAAAGCCGGCATCGTGCTGCGAGTGTGTCACCATGATAACCGTGGTGCCTTCCTTGTTCAGTTCCGTCAGCAGGTTCATCACTTCGGTGCCGTTTTTGGAATCCAGGTTACCGGTAGGCTCATCGGCGAGTATCAGTTTGGGATTGGTCACCACCGCACGGGCAATGGCCACACGTTGTTGCTGACCGCCGGAGAGCTGCTGCGGAAAGTGTTTGGCGCGGTGGCTGATGTTCATGCGTTTCAAGATATCTTCCACCATGCGTTTACGCTCACTGCCCTTTATGCCGAGATAAGTGAGAGGAAGCTCCACGTTTTCATACACATTCAGCTCGTCTATCAGGTTGAAGCTCTGGAATACGAAGCCCAGCTTACCCTTGCGCACACGGGTGCGCTCCTTCTCTTTCAAGTCGGCCACTTCTTGACCAAGGAGTTTATAACTGCCTTCCGTGGGATTGTCCAATAAGCCGAGGATGTTCAACAGAGTGGACTTGCCGCAGCCCGAAGGCCCCATAACGGCTACGAATTCTCCCTCTTTCACTTCAAGGTTTACATGGTTCAATGCTACGGTTTCTACTTCCGAAGTACGAAACACCTTACTGATGTTATTAATCTCAATCATAATATTCTAAGTTTATAGTTTGTTATTTATACCAGTAGATTCAAAGGAAAATCGCTCCCTTTATTCGCTTTTAATACTGTTCACAGGGTTTTCGTTCGCTATCTTCCACGATTTCCAAAGAACACAACCCACGATGACCGCCAGATTGACAATCAGTACCAGTGCATATACCACCCATCCCAACGGGATGTGCTCTGAGAATTGCTCCATCCAGATGCCATTGACGTAGCAAGAAGCAATCGTTCCGATGAGTACGGCCGGACCTGCCACATAGAGCACGTCGCGCGAGAGCAACTCCAATATCATGCTTGCTTCCGCACCGTTCACCTTGCGGATGGCTATCTCCTTACTGCGGCGGCGCACCTCGTCGGCGGTGTACCCCATCAACCCCATCAGCATGACGAAAAACATGGTGACGGCAGCCAACAGCGTGGCGTTACGAAACACACGGACGGCGTTATATTCGTCTTTTATCATCCCGCCATAGTCTGTAAAGTCGATGGTCTGTCCGGGAAAAGCCTCGCTTACATCCTTGTTAAGCTTCCGGAGATTCTCGGCAAAAGGCTCTTTCAGACGAACGTGTATGTAACCATAGAAAGCTTTATTGCCTCGTGCGATGAAAGGCATTTTTTCCGAAGTGAAGCCTTGTATTTGAAACTCCTTCAGCAATCCCGTTACTTTGTAGAGCCCATTTTCCATGTTTACCGTGCGCCCCACTACCTCATTGCCCCAGTGCATCATTTCGGCAAAAGTCTCGTTCACCACTACTTCGTCTTTCTCGCGAGCCATGCGGCCGGCTTTGAACGTCATACCCATCAGTTCGGGGTAGTCTTCGCGCATATAGTAGCTGGAGCGGGCAGAGAAAAGAGCCTGCCCGGTGGCGTCCTGAATCATCGAGCCACTGTATCCCCATATCGGAGTACCATGAGCACTGGACAGCGCTTCCACATAAGGCAAATCCTTAAAGAATTGATAGGCGGCATCACGTGCATCTTTTTCGTCCCAATAGGCGGTGCCCATGGCCATTCGTTCGGGGTTATACCCCATGTCTTTGGTCATGACAAACCGGTATTGTGCCACCACCACGCACATCAGCCCGCAGATAAAGGCCACCCCGGCAAACTGTACGAAAAGTAACGGGCGCTTCCATCCCTTTTTGCCTTCGGTATAGCGGTGGAACACCTGCGACACGGGGATACGGGCAAAGAGCCGACCCGGCAACAAACCGCCTACGATGAAAAGCGCAAACACCACAGCCAAGGGTACCCAGATGCGGTCGGGAGCCAGCAACAGCAGCGACAGTTTGGCCGAAGCCGTGTCTTCAACAAACTCGCGGAAGTTGAGCAACAGCAAGGCCATCAGCAGCAGAGCCGCCAGAATGATGATGCCCGTCTCCAACAAGAACATGCCGAAAATCTTGCCTCCGCTTGCACCGTTGCACTTGTGCACCCCTACCGCTTTGGCCCGATAGCTCAATGAAGAGATGGAAATCAGTACATAGTTCAGTGCGGCTATGAAGAGGATGGCAAAGCCGAGTATGCTCATGATATTACTCATCCGCTTCACTTCCGTATATCCGGCGTATGTGTCGCGAATGGGTTGCACAAAGGCTGTGTAGCCAAACAGTTTTTTATCCTCTGCCGGACGATATTTGTCTATCATGGCATCAATGCGCGCATTCACTACCGACTTGTCCGCTCCGGGACGGAAACGTATATACTCCATCCAACTGTCTCCTCCTCTCCATGAGTAATTGCCCCAATTACGACTCCATAAGGTAGGCATGGATATAACGGCTTCAGGGTTCATAGTAGCATTTTCCGGCACTGCGGCATAAGTGCCTTTCACCGTCAGGTCAAGGTCATGTCCGCACTTCAACACCTTGCCTATCGGGTTCTCATCTCCGAAAATCTTTTTGGCAAAACGATCGCTCAGGAAAATGACGTCTTTCTGCATCAGATCTTTCTCCGGATTCCCGCTCAATACTTTGATGCCCATGGTACGGAAAAAGAGTGAATCGGCGGTTACTTTCTTTTCATCAAAACGCGCGGTTCCATTATAAAGAGGATTGCTGACAAAGCCGTATCCGATACTGGTAGCCGCCTCCACCTGTTCGGGAAAGTTCTCAAGAATGGCACCTGCCACCGGACCGCAGTTCTTTTCCTGAGGCGGATACTTCTCACCGTTCGCCGTGAATATAGACCACACCTGATAAAGGTTGTCATAGTCCTGATAGCATTTGTCGAAACTCTGTTCGTAGACCACACGCGAGAAAAGCAAAATACTCATTGTCAGCCCTAATCCCAAGGAGACGATTTTGATGATATTCGACCCTCGTCCTCGCAGCAATGTCTGAATCACGTAATGAAGTTGTTTCATCTTATTTTTCGTTTTATATTATTTTTTCTGTTTTTTGCAAAAACAGAAAGCATGCCAAACATTTAGTTTACTAATTATCAGATGATTGAAATGTAAATATCGAGGGTGGAGTGTCTAATTATTAGACACTGCCGTCTAATAATTAGACAAGATAAAAAAAGCGTGCTTGCACATCACATGGCACATACGACAAAAACAACGGACTTTGTAAACCACCTCAATTAAACGATTACTATCTATTTCTCTTTCCTGTTTTCCCGCTTCGCGGCAAACGGAAAGAAAAACATTTAAAATGGTACTGATATACATATCTACACTGGAAAATCTTAGAAAGGCTGGAGTCGGGAAATCCCCGAACCAGTCTTTTCTATTTATTTAACGTTTCTCTTTCCGTTATCGTCAAAACAAAAGCCGAAAACATACTTGTATCGGCTTTTGTAGGCTGTCATGTAATTGAAATGTTGTGCAGAAAGATTTCCATTGTATTAGCATGACAAGTAGAAGTGATTTAAACTTTTCTTTTTCTCAAATATTTCCTTAGCAGAATTACCATAAATGCAATATAGTTCCATGATTCGCAATTCCTAACCGTTGTTTCAAATCGATTTAAAATAGTCCTGTAACTGTCCATCCATGCATTGGTCCTCTCAATGGCATAACGTTCAGCATACAACAGTTCGTCCACAACGGTATTATTGGGAGTCCCGTTTCTTTTATTGATGCAGATATTGGAGACTACTCCATGACAGCCAAGTACACTTCGAAGAGCTTTACAGTCAAATCCGGCATCCGCATTCAAGAAAAGACCATCTGTTCTGACTTTTGCAATCCCAAGGTCATGCATCATGGAGCGGATTACGTTTTTTATGTCATGAGTATCATGATGTTCGCCGCTTTTAGGCGAAGA
>NZ_SLXB01000008.1 GCF_004342845.1 Prevotella heparinolytica
TGCAGCTCAAAGATAACCAAAAGGGCTGATACTTCACTCACGAAGTACCAGCCCTAAATCTTATACACTAGAAAATGTTTTAGCGGACAGCAATGATTCGTAACAGGAACTCTTTGGGTGGACAAAATGTCATTTGATGGATGGGAACAGGATGAAGAAGTCAGGGATAGTCTAGAGGATATACTCAAGATCGATATCGGCTTAAGCATCTATAAGAATGGTGTGCAGGAGATGCATCTATCAAGTAAGCCTTACCATATGGATACACCGGAAACATACCCAAGTGAACATCAGTTCCTTTATCTGTCCGACGAACTCGACAACTGGGATTTGAACATGGATCACGAGAAGTCTGCCCACTTAAACTTGGTATATGCTGTTCACAATCTATATGACCACTGTGATTGGGCATTACAAGACCTGCTGAATATCGAGTCGTATGACACGGAGATCAAGATTGAATATCTCAACAAATATGAACCTGATACTAATTAGAGTAGTAAGAACTGTACTTCACTCCAGTATGTGCGATAGTGTTTTTTTATCAGTCTAAAGAAAATTTTATAGATACCGACAGACTTTGGCCGAACCAGCTCCTACTTTTGCTTCCATAATCATAAACTTATTAATCTAAAAGAACAATGGAAACAAAAGAAACAATGGAAACCACAGTAAGAGTGGAAAAAGTAGAAGGGAACGAAAATCAGCAGGTCTTGATTATTCCAACCACATGGAAATCAATAAGGATAATACTTTATATCCTATCCGGATTATCTATGGCTTTGCTTTTTTGGGCAAAAATAGATAAAGACGCAGATTTGCTATCTGATGTAGTAGACTTATTGCAAACAGCAGTATCGTTGGCTCTTCCTTTGACTTTATGGGCTTTTATCGACTTTCTTCAAAAGAATTCGATATCAGTCGAAGGCATTAAAATATTCCTATATTCAGCAACCATTATTGGCATAATGATTTTTCTGGAGTATTTTATCATACCGACAGATACGTGGGATATAATCGCTATAGTTATAAATATCATATTGATTTTATCCGGCATAAGTGCGGGATGGAAACTTTATGCCACAAAGAACTATCCCATTAAAGGCATGAAGACAGTGGGAATAACTTTTATGGCGTATGGGTTCCTATCATTTATCTTCATATTCATGATAGATGATGACTTATATTTCAATTTAATAGACGCAAGTATACAGTACTGCGTTATATACTATATGTATGCGGTATTGGAACGTGCAAAAGTATATAACAACAGCAAGGAGGGCACTGTATGAAAAAAATATTAATGAAATATGGAATAATGGTATTCATACTATCATTAACCTCTTGTATCTCTCGTCTATCACCGGAGGAAGAAGTGCGAAATACATTCGAAGCATACATGAAAGAGATGCAGACCGGAAATTCACAAGAAGCAGTTCGCAACTTTTGCAGAGGAAAATATAAAGAAACAACAACAAACCTTTTAGGAATGATGGAACTTATGGGGGAAAAGACATCACTGTACAAGGACTATACAGCGATACAAGAGATTGCTTTTCTTCCAGATTATAGCGATGTAGCTATTGTTTTAGCAAATATGAGCAATAATGAACCAATATCCTTTATTTTGCATTTTGATAATTCAGAATCTTGGAAGATATATTATGCCGAAGCAAGTAATCTAATCCTACTTAAGAATTTTATAAATGGCGATCATCTATCAGAATGGGGAATATTCACCATTAGCGATAGTGATATGGAAGATTTAGAAACTATATTTTAAATACGATACTGCATGATTTATAAATACAAATTTTGTTTATGGCTGATTGACACGCTCAGTATACAGCCATTGACCTTACCCGAGATAAAGAAAAAATGGCTATACTCCTCAGCCAATGAAGAGGGAGAGCCATTGTCGGAACGCTCATTCAACCGCTATCGGCGTGAAGCAGAGTCGTTGATGTCGGTCGACATAGAGTGCGACAAACATACGAACCTATACCGCATAGTATATCCCGAGAGCTTTAAAAATCGTGATTTGCAAGAGTGGATATTGAGTGCGTTTAGGCTATCATCTCTGGCAAAAAGGGTGAATCAGCACAAAGAAATCATCATAGAACCTGCACCTCCCTCGGCTTGCCTGCTGCAACACATCATGGATGCCATAGACAAAAAATATGCCATCCGTTTTGTATATAAATCGCATTATCGGGAAGAAAAAAACATTGAGATGATTCCGGCCTTTGTACGTCTCGTCAAACAGCGTTGGTACGTCATAGGAGAGGTGAATGAAAAGAAAATTATTATGACCTGCGCATTAGAGCGGATGAAACAATTGGAAATACTAGAGGATAAAACAGTGAAGATTTCACCGCAAAACCGTCAGGTGCTGAAGCCGCAAACGTATTTTAAACATTGTTTTGGCATTATCCGCCAGTTTGAACCAACAACAATTCGTTTTCGGGCGTTTTGGCCGCAAGACGCTTATATAAAAGACGTGCCGCTTCATCCGTCACAAACAGAAGTAGCACAGACGGAAGAATATACTGATTTTGAAATATATGTGCGCCCCACTTACGACTTGAAGCAAGAGTTTCTTTGGCATCGGGATAAGCTCGCCGTACTTTCTCCGGAATCATTCAAGCAGGATATGATAACCATATTGCAAGCCACGTTGAAAGGATATGAAACAGGGATGAACCATGCAATAGATGAATAAAAAAGCCTATTAACACGGCAGTAGGAAAATAACCCCGAAATGATATAAATAAGCGGATGCCCGTCTCTTGGAGGGCACATGATACGGGATTCATGGATTAGCATCATTTTACGCACTCAAACCATGAATCCTGTTACTCATATTTAAAAAGGCAGCAACCGTTTGGCGCGCTTGTCTATCTGTTGAACAGCTCGAACGTAAACTTACAACCAATCTCCCGATACTTCCAGTTGGCAAATGAGGCAAACACACCAAAGTCGAAGATGTGGGTACCAATGCCATAGCCTGCCTCTACATACGGCTTCAGGTGAGGAACAACCAGCGAATTGAGGTAGAGGCGCTCGTTCAGCACATGCTGGGTGTACTTCTTCAAGTGACGAAGCAGAAGAAAGGGAGCTTCGTAAACAAAATGCCCGCGAAGATACTTGCGCGAAGAGTTATACCAACGGCCGTCCAACAACTGGAACACTCCTCCTATGTCATCGCTCCACCCCATCGGAAGATTGGAACGCCGCAGATTGGCAAAGTCGACAAAATAAAGTTCCTCCTGATTGGTAAACTCACCCCAGCCCAACCGCCAATAGATACCGCGCATCAGCCCTAAAGAAATCTGATGCTGCAAATCCACCTCAACACGCTCATACGAACTACTGCCTCGCAGCACACTTTTAAGCCCCCGCTCCCAGTCTACGGACAGAGTGGGATATTTGGAATGAAGATTTATCTTGCGGTTACCATTCATATAATAGTATTGTCCCGGAGTCCACGACAGGCGTACATGCGGGGCAAAGCTGTTGTAAGTATGACGAAACTTGGTCAGGATTTCGGGGTCGACGCCCGGCAGGGACGGTGAGCCTCCGGCACCGGTTTGGGCTTGCGAAAGCATCTTCTCATTAAGAACAAATCTGGAACGGTTCACTTCGGTGCGCCGGTGCATGGATACCCCTACTTCCAATGACAGGCCGTTCACTATTTCCCAGCTATGCCGAAAATTGAGATACAAGTCATTGAAATAGTCCAAGTGTATTTGCCTGAAGTCGAAAAGGCTGTCGGGGATGGCTTTCAACTCATCCAACACGTCGCTACTGTATATGCGGTTACCGTTGCCCGCTTCCAGATGAAACGCCGCCCGTTTGCGGGGCCAGTAGTCAAAATCAGACCTTACGCGCCAATAAAATAACTTCTCCTTGAAGTTATAGCCGATCCGGGGAACAATACGTAGAAGCCTGTCGCCCTTGAACAGACGATTGTACTTGAATTCCTGCCGATATGAAAAGCCATTCTTGCCGCTATAGCTCATCAGGAAAGGATTAATCAACGGCGAACAACGTATGCTTCCCAACTTGTCGAGCTTCAGCGTATATCGGCTGATCAACGCATCGCCTATCTGCCCCCAAAACACCAGCGCTTTATTCTTCGGCTGCTTCTTCCCGACAAGCGTATCCCGATGAAGGAAGAAATTTTCGTATAAGGTTCTCTCATGCGAAGTCAACGGAATGGGACGCAAAGCGTTGAAGCAGGCCGTATCACGTTGATAAACGTTGGTATCGGTAGACAAGGTATAGCTGTCGGACAAATCATACCTGCTTTTCCGAGACGGTTTCCGCACACCCCCCGGTATCTTCTGAATGATGTTTTTATAATCAAGCACCGCTTCGTATGTGCCTTCTATCACATTGCCGAGAAGACGAAAACTTACGTCGATGCCATACTGCAACGGAAGAAATTCATCCGAAGCTCCCACACTCCCCATCTTCACCAAATTATTGAACTTAACCATCTCATTACGTCCGGAAAAACGCATTTCGCGCACACTCCACACGTTGTCGCTCACAATCAGATAGCCGCCTACCAACTGAAAGCTTTTGTATTTCGGTATGAAACGAATTTTATATTGCAGGTTGTGCCTCTCTCCCATCACCGTATCAAGCCGATAGGTATAATACTTCTTCGCATTCGACGCTAAGGGAGAGAGCAACTTGTCATGCAACAAGGTAGAAGCGTAGACATTGATATGGAAGTATTCGGGCAGACGCCCGTCCAGCTCCCAAAACTCGGAAGCAGTACCCATGCCGGCCTTGACTTTCTGGTCATAGATATTGGGAGCAGTGAAATGCAGGTCGTTATAAGTTTCCATCATATACTCTCTCACCCCACGCTTAGGGCGAAACATGGAAGGAATATAGCGGAGAAAATGATTCTTCTTGCAGATATTCACCCAACCTTTTATATAGAGTTCGGCTCTGTAACTCTCTACAATCTGTTCATATAAAGGAGCAAAGAATATCACTTTACTCATGATGGAATCGGCCGAACGCATCTGCTCATCCGCCGGATAGGGCACACGCTGAGCCTTGACCTCTTGTACAAAAGAAAGCAAGAAGCAAAATCCAATCCATATAAGCAATAAACGTTTCAAATATAATGTCTTTACATAGATTGCGACAAATATAAAAAGAATTTACATAGCAGCCACAAGTTTTCGGGAAATTAAGCAAGTGCTTGATGTAAAAAAAGAAGATTATATCCTACCTGCATCCTGCATTACAACCTCAACCCTCCTCCATCCCCAAGAAAACACCTTTTCTATCCACACCCCTCATTTTAGAGGGGTAAAAATCAGAAAACAACATCTTTCACACAAAATACCCCTATTTTTTAGGGGTATATTCAGAAAAAACATCTACTTTTGCGCCAACAACCCATAAAAAAGACCTATATGTCAAAAATGCGATTCTTTGCTTTGCAAGAGCTTGCCAATAGGCAGCCTCTTGAAGTATCTACCCCTTCAAACAAATTGTCCGACTACTATGGCAGTCACGTCTTCGATAGTAAGAAGATGCAAGAATATCTGCCCAAAGAGGCTTATAAGGCTGTGACAGACGCCATAGAAAAAGGCACGCCCATCAGCCGCGAGATGGCCGACCTGATTGCCAATGGCATGAAAAGTTGGGCTAAATCTCTCAACGTGACGCACTACACGCACTGGTTCCAACCACTGACCGACGGAACGGCCGAAAAGCACGACGGATTCATCGAATTTGGTGAAGACGCGGAAATCATCGAACGCTTCTCCGGCAAATTGCTCGTCCAGCAAGAACCGGATGCCTCGTCTTTTCCTAACGGAGGTATCAGAAACACTTTCGAAGCACGCGGCTATACGGCTTGGGACGTCTCTTCACCGGCTTTCGTGGTAGACACCACACTCTGTATACCCACCATCTTCATCTCGTACACCGGCGAAGCGCTTGACTATAAAACCCCGCTGCTCAAGGCACTGGCAGCCGTAGACAAAGCCGCCACGGAAGTCTGTCAGCTGTTCGACAAGAACGTGACACGCGTATATACCAATTTAGGATGGGAGCAAGAGTATTTTCTCGTAGACCTTGCGTTATACAATGCCCGCCCCGACCTCTGCCTCACCGGACGCACGCTGATGGGGCACTCATCGGCCAAAGACCAGCAACTGGAAGACCACTATTTTGGCTCCATCCCTCCACGGGTGACAGCCTTCATGAAGGAACTTGAAATAGAATGCCATAAACTGGGCATTCCGGTCAAGACCCGACATAATGAAGTAGCTCCCAACCAATTTGAATTGGCTCCCATCTTCGAGAATGCCAACCTTGCCAACGACCACAACCAGCTTGTCATGGACCTGATGAAACGCATCGCACGCAAACATAAATTTGCCGTACTGTTTCACGAAAAGCCCTACAGCGGTGTAAATGGTTCGGGCAAACACAACAATTGGTCTCTTTGTACCGATACGGGCGTCAACCTCTTTGCTCCGGGCAAAAATCCCAAAGGGAACATGCTGTTCCTTACTTTCTTGGTGAACGTACTGATGATGGTGTACAAGAATCAAGACCTGCTGCGCGCCTCCATCGTGAGTGCCGGAAACAGTCACCGGTTGGGAGCCAACGAAGCTCCTCCCGCCATACTCTCCATTTTCTTGGGCAAACAGCTTTCTTCCATCCTCGACGAAATAGCCCGACAGATAAGCGACAGCAAAATGACTTCGGAAGAGAAGACAACGCTGAAATTAGGCATCGGACGCATCCCCGAAATCTTACTGGACACAACCGACCGCAACCGTACCTCACCGTTCGCCTTTACCGGCAACCGTTTTGAGTTCCGTGCCGCCGGCTCATCGGCCAACTGCGCCGCCGCCATGATTGCCATCAATGCTGCCATGGCCAACCAACTGAACGAATTCAAAGTTTCCATCGACAAACTGATGGAAGAAGGCGTAGGCAAGGATGAAGCCATCTTCCGCATTCTCAAAGAAACCATCATTGCCTCCGAGCCTATCCGCTTCGAAGGCGACGGTTACTCCGAACAATGGAGAAAGGAGGCTGCCCGCCGTGGCCTGACCAACATCTGCCATGTACCCGAGGCACTGATGCACTATATGGACGACCAGTCCTGCTCCGTCCTCATCGGCGAACGCATCTTTAATGAAACCGAGCTGGCTTGCCGTCTGGAGGTAGAGTTGGAGAAATATACCATGAAAGTACAGATAGAAAGCCGTGTGTTGGGCGATCTTGCCATCAACCACATCGTGCCCACAGCCGTCATCTATCAAAACCGACTGCTGGAGAATCTCCGCGGCCTGCGCGAAACTTTCTCTCCCGAAGAGTATGAAGAACTCAGTGCCGACCGGAAAGAACTTGTACGCGAAATTTCCAAACGTGTGACAGCCATCAAAACACAAGTACGCGACATGACCGAAGCCCGAAAAGTGGCTAACCACATGGAAAACCACAAAGATAAAGCCTTTGCGTACGAAAAGAATGTAAGCCCTTATCTGGAAAGCATACGCGACCACATCGACCACCTCGAAATGGAAATCGACGACGAAATCTGGCCGTTGCCCAAATATAGGGAATTGCTGTTCACAAAATAATGCGTCAAGAAGAAGGAAAGTGCAGAGGTATTTTGACACAGCCTCTGCATCTTTTTGCCATACTTGTGCAATATTTAATTTTTTATTTTTACATTTGTGCTGTATAACACAGTTTTGCAGCAGTTATGGTAAAAGTAAACTTATCCGAAATCAATGTTCCGGAGTTGATTGCCGACATGTGGCAACCTTTGAATGAAGAACAGCGGGAATTCCTCGCAAGCCATTTTACGCTCCAGAATTATAAGAAAAACGAAATCATTCATTGCGAGGGTGAGACTCCCGCCTACTTGATGTGCCTACTAAGCGGTAAGGTGAAAATCTACAAAGAAGGTGTGGGAGGCAGAAGCCAAATCATCCGCATGATCAAGCCCGTTGAATACTTCGGTTATCGAGCCTACTTTGCCAAAGAAGATTATGTAACAGCCGCCGCTGCTTTTGAGCCTTCCATCATCTGCCTTATTCCGATGAGTGCCATCACAACGCTGGTCAGCCAGAACAACGACCTCGCCATGTTCTTCATCAAGCAACTGTCCGTCGATTTGGGCATAGCCGACGAGCGAACCGTAAACCTGACACAAAAACACATTCGCGGGAGACTGGCAGAATCTTTGTTGTTCCTCAAAGAAAGCTACGGACTGGAAGAAGACAGTTCCACTTTAAGCATCTACCTCTCGCGTGAGGATTTGGCCAACTTGTCGAATATGACAACCTCCAACGCCATCCGCACCTTATCGCAATTTGCCACTGAACGGTTAATTACCATCGACGGTCGCAAAATCAAAATCATTGATGAAGAAAAACTTAAGAAAATAAGCAAGATAGGATAGAAAAAGAACCGTTGAACCGGTTATCATTTTTATCATCAATCGCCCCGACAAATTCAAGCAGTCATCTTTCTATTTTGAAAAATATCACCATTTTCTTCTCTTAAAAGAGAGGAGGAAAAAGACGGGTCATATTCAGTCCTATACCGAGGGGGCATCAGTCGTATACTGATGTATGATGAGTCGTATACTGAAGGTACATCAGTCGTATACTGATCCTACCCCTTCTCAGAAGTACTTCCTGCCGGGGTATATCTACATTCTAATTCGTTATCGGAAATATTCCTTAAAGAGTAAATGATTATTACATCAACAAAACTTTTGCAATCGATTCATATAATTTCCTCTTTTAAGGCAGATAGAAAAAGATGTATGATTCCACCCCCATATGATTGCCCTTTTATCAGGCAAGAGGCAGAACCTGCATTATCCGTTTTGAAGAAGTATGTTTATAGAAGCAACAGCAGCAGACTTTCTCTGCCACTGTTTGCTTTCATTCTTTTGTCCATATTGGCTCCGTCTTGGGATAGGTACCAATTTCAAGGCTCTACCCCTCCCTAACGAACTATAATCAGAGAAGCCCTTTGGCAGAAAGGTATCTTTCCGCTTCAATTGCGGCCTGACAACCGGTACCGGCTGCCGTAATAGCCTGACGATAATGAGGATCGGCCACGTCTCCGGCAGCAAATACGCCCGGTATTTTGGTGCGGGGCGTTCCCGGCTCGGTAACGATATAACCTACTTCATCCGTATCCAAATAGGGCTTGAATATATCCGAGTTCGGCTTATGACCTATGGCAAGGAAGAAACCGTCGATGGCCAAATCGTAACGTTTTTCATCCGACTCGCCCATGCGCTGTACCAAGTGCACACCTTCCACTCCGCTTTCGCCATACAAACCCACTGCATTATGTTCGAACAAAACCTCTATTTTTTCATGCTGCATCACACGCTCTTGCATAATTTTAGAGGCACGAAGATAAGGCTTACGCACTATCAGATAGACTTTGGCGGCCAGTCCGGCAAGGTAAACTGCTTCTTCGCAAGCCGTATCTCCTCCTCCTACAACAGCCACAGTCTTCTTACGATAGAAGAAACCATCACAAGTGGCACATGCGCTGACCCCCATACCGGCATATTTCTTCTCGTCTTCCAGTCCCAGATACCTTGCAGCAGCACCCGTAGAAATAATCAGCGTCTCAGCTTCTATGGTCTTTTCCCCGTCTATCGTAATCTTATAGGGAGCCTTGCTCAGGTCGGCAGCCGTAGCCACCCCATATCTCAAATCAGCACCAAAACGTTCGGCCTGCTTCCGCAGATCTTCCATCAGTTCAGGCCCTCCTATCCCTTCGGGATAACCCGGAAAGTTTTCCACATCCGTGGTTGTAGTCAGCTGACCGCCAGGTTGCAATCCGGCATAAAGCACCGGAGAGAGATTGGCACGGCCTGCATAAATAGCAGCCGTATAGCCGGCCGGACCGGAACCGATAATCAAACATTTTACTTTTTCTATTTCCATAATTATTATCTTTTTCTTGTTATTTCCTCTTTCAACATCCGGAACAACGAGCATGAAACTTCATCGCAAATCAATCAGTTCGGCTGTAGGGTATGCCTTTTTATCAAAAACAAAAAGACTATCGGGATACGTTTCTCCGGTCTGATAAGAATTGATGATGATGACTGCCGCATCTCCTCCGCGCTGCGCCATACTGACATGCGTAGGACGATACGTATCTTTTGTCACATAGAGAATGATACACTGCAGATTCGTCTTCCGCTCCGTGGCAGTCAGCACTACTTTATAAAGCGACTTGAGCCGCGGATTATCCACCTCGCCCATTTTCAGTCGATATCCTTGCTCATAAAGTGATAAGAGCGCATATGGATTGATGTTTTGCAACTCTTCGGGTGTGGGTTCAGATATATTTACTTCATCAGAAGAAGAAAGGTAACTCCATTGCGTATGTCCGTCGAACCAAGTCGTTGCTCCATCTGACTCTAACAAGAATTTATCCCCCTTCAAACGAATTGTGCCGGTAGAAGATCCTTCGGGGGCTCTCACCGTAAAAGATATTTTAACTCCACCAGACTTTTTGAATGTCTCGGCAGTACGATCCAACACTTCTTTAGCATCCGGTTGCTGCGCCACGACGGGCAAAGCAACAGCCAACATGCATATACAGAACAAGAGACGATTGATTTTCAACATTTCCATTCATTTTACCAAACAAGGATATATTCCTCATTCTTATTAAAACACAATTTACTGTATATTGTTCAGGCGTACTTCCAAGTCATTCTCATCCATACATAACACCTCACGAGGCTTGCTGCCTTGTGCTGCCCCTACTATCCCCGCCTTCTCCAGCTGGTCCATGATGCGTCCGGCACGGTTGTAACCAATGGCGAATTTCCGCTGGATGAGCGAAGTAGAACCTTGTTGATGTATTACCACCAGACGGGCAGCGTCTTCAAACAACGGATCCAGACGCCCCATATCGACATCTCCCAAATCACTACCGACACTCTCGTCAACATATTCCGGCAAGTAAAAGGCAGTAGGGT
Organism: Prevotella heparinolytica; assembly: GCF_004342845.1. Taxonomy (GTDB): domain Bacteria; phylum Bacteroidota; class Bacteroidia; order Bacteroidales; family Bacteroidaceae; genus Bacteroides; species Bacteroides heparinolyticus. The sequence continues at coordinate 11,024 of NZ_SLXB01000008.1, forward strand.
ATCCTTGCTGATGAGCGATGAACTTGGTTATCTCCGCTACTTCGGGCGTATCGATAAAAGCACACTGCACACGCACCGGATCGGCTCCTTGCAAGAACAACATATCGCCGCGCCCTATCAACTGATTAGCTCCCGGACGGTCGAGAATGGTACGAGAATCGACCATTGCCGACACACGGAACGCTATACGAGCCGGGAAATTGGCTTTAATCGTACCCGTAATGATATTGGTAGTGGGTCTTTGCGTGGCAATTATCATGTGGATACCCACGGCACGCGCCAATTGGGCAATACGGGCAATGGGCAACTCTACATCCTTACCGGCCGTCATAATCAAATCGCCGAACTCATCGATAACCACCACGATGTAAGGCATAAACTTATGTCCCTTTTCAGGATTCAGACGACGGTTTATGAACTTCTCATTATACTCCTTGATGTTACGCACATGGGCGGCTTTCAGCAAATCGTAACGGGTATCCATCTCCACACAAATGGAGTTCAGGGTTTGCACCACTTTCGTCACATCCGTGATGATGGCATCTTCTCCATCAGGCAGTTTAGCAAGGAAATGGTGTTCGATGACGGAATAGATGCTGAACTCAACTTTCTTAGGGTCTACCAACACAAATTTAAGTTCCGCCGGATGCTTCTTATATAATAAGGAAGTGATGATGGCATTCAAGCCCACAGATTTACCCTGACCGGTGGCACCGGCCACAAGCACGTGCGGCATCTTACACAAATCCACCATAAAGACCTCGTTCGTAATTGTCTTACCAAGCGCAATGGGCAAATCATAAGCAGCTTCCTGAAACTTCTTACTGCCAATGATACTTTGACCGGAAACTATCTTGGGATTTGAATTAGGAACCTCGATGCCAATCGTCCCTTTGCCCGGTATAGGCGCTATGATACGGATGCCCAATGCGGAAAGGCTAAGGGCAATATCATCTTCCAATCCCCGGATTTTGGAGATACGCACGCCTTGTTCGGGGGTAATTTCATAAAGAGTTACCGTAGGTCCCACCGTAGCCTTGATGGTACTGATTTCTATACCGAAGCTACGCAAGGTATTGATAATTTTATCTTTATTGGCGTTTTGTTCCACCATATCGATTGTAGGCCCGTTGTCACCGTAATGTTTCATCAGGTCTATCGTCGGATAATGATAATTTTCCAAGTCCAGACGAGGATTGTATGGCTCCGTCTCTTTTCCTACGTACTCTTCCTCCTCGGCCGTTTCAACTTGGAATGCCGGTTCTTTCTCTACCGGCTGTTCCCGGAAAGGGGACCCTGAATCGGGCATAGGCGTCTCAATGGTCATGGAGATATCCTCATCCCTTGTTTGAGTCGGTTTTTCTTTCGTATCATTTCCTCCTAAATCAAGAGTAATCTCATTCAAGGAAGTATTTTCTTTTTCTTCAGGCACAACCGTCTTTTCCTGCCCTTTCTCTGCACCTTCAGATTCCTGAAGCATAACTTTTTCTTTTGCTCCCCAAGAGGTTATAAACTCTTCCGGCGTTTCACCCGGAAGTACCTCCGCCTTCTCTTTCCGCTTTAAGAAGCTAAGGGATAGCAGTTTTCGCAGCCATATAATGGTTCTGGCGCTTAGATAGATAAGAAAACAGATGGCTGTCACCAATAATATCATCCACACACCCGGCACTCCCACTTGCGACGTCAGCCAGTTGCTGACATTGTATCCGTGCATGCCACCCAAATAGAGGAAGGAGTCTTTGTATTGATCTACAAAGACGAAACCGAAAAAGACAGAGAACCAAATCAACAATAGCGAACAACCGATGAACCACTTCCACAGACGTACCACACGTACTTTCATAAGTTTCAGCCCCGTTACTGCCAAAAAGACGAGGATGAAGAACGATGAAATGCCGAAGCAATCGTTAATCAGATAGCTTGCCAACTGTGCTCCGCGCGAGCCTGCATAGTTTTTCACCCCATTGTTGGTGGAAGCCAGTTCTTGCGCATTAGCTCCATCAAGAATACTTTGATCGGCTGCTCCCGTAAAGAAGAATGAGGAAAAAGCAAGCAATAAATAAACAGAGAAGATTACAAGCACCAAACCTATTACGAAATGCATTGTTTCATTTTTGAATATGGCTGCCACTTTCCCGAAAAAGGAAGGCGACAGTTCTGTATCTTTGGCTGTTGAGTTTTTCCTTGCCATATTTTTTATATTAAATGTTTATCAGAATTGATTGCAAATGTAATAAAAACTATCTTTCCAACCTGCTGTTTCATTCTTTAATTCTTGCTTATCCGTTATGATTCACAGTACTGAAGCCATATTAACAAAATCCCCGCTTCGCGATATCACATCGAGAAGCGGGGATCCTTTTATCTTCATAAAAGTGGTTACGTAATTATGACTAACTAATTCATTCAAATCTGATGTTGCAAAGATACGGCGCCGGCCGATAACACACAATCCCTCAAAATAGGTATAATAAAACAGAATGGTCATTACAAATAGGTAGAAGTGCTCTTTGCAACAGATTTCCGAACTGAAAGAATTGCAACAGAACGAAAATTATCGGTATCTATAGGCCAACACATAATATGCAATAAACGTGGCGGCCATCAGAACTCCGAAAACGGGCATCGCCAATGTCATCACTCGGAAATTCGCCACCGCCCACAGACAAGCCAAAAGCAACGCATTCAGAAGAATGTTCAACATGCGTACAACGCGTACCGCCAGCATGCACTGCATACCCGCATTGCCATCGGTCAGGCGAAACGGAAGGCCATAAAAACGCATGGGCAGATAGGCCGACGCACCCAACAGCAAAAATGTGAAGAGAGAACAGCCTGCCATCATCCACCCGTATGAGGCTTCTGCTCCCACCGCCTGCGGGTTAGCATGAAAATAAAAGGCCGACAGCCAGACAGCAATCAACAACAATGCAGCCACCCCCTCTAAGATATGGTCGAACACCGAAGGGTAGAACCGCAAATCGGGATAGGCCGCTCCCGAATGAGAACCAAGGTTTATAATTTTCATAAAATAAAAGTCTCAAATGAATTACCGGGACAAAATTATCAATTATTCCGATACAGTTTCGTCTTCCGCAGGCGGCATATCCTTCTTTTTCTTCAGCCGCCCGCTTTTCCGCAATGCTTCAGCGATAATCCACTGAAGCTGTCCGTTCGTGCTACGAAACTCATCGGCTGCCCATTTTTCAATGGCCTCCATCGTTGCAGCATCCACGCGCAGGACAAAGCTTTTGGTCGAAGTTTCTTTCTTAGCCACTTTCCTTGATGATTTTAATTAATACTCTCCAATTTAGATGTCATTGCGCTTTCCATGTACAAAGAAAGCCACGTCATCCATCACATACCCCGCCACAGGCGAAACCTGATTATACTCGAAAGGTGTAGCCTTGCCAGTACCTTCCTGCAACAAATGGTTCAACTTCGGATATGACTTGAAGAATGCGTTTTTGCTATGCAACAAGCCGAAACGCCACAAGCCGAAATCTTCCATTGTCACTTGATAATCCCGTTCGCCTTGAAGAACAAAAACAGGAAGTGTTAGTCCGACTGCCACCTCCACCGGCTTGTAAGCATCGGCAAAGTCCCAATAAGAACGCGGTTGACTTGCTTTCAAGGCGTCCATCTGTGCCTGAATATCGACTTTGGCACCCGTCAGTGAAGCGATGTAAGTCAACTGCTCTTTCAGGACGGCATCGAACGGGCGGGCCGGAGCGGCAAGGAGGATGATACCTGCCGCAGATTCCCACTTCTGTGCAATGCGCGGAGCCAGCATTCCTCCCAGACTGTGACCTAATACGTAAATGCTGTCTGCCGCAACCTCCGGCAAAGTCTCCGCAAAGCGCAAAGCAGACAACGCATCGTCTACCGTTTCCGTGTCGTAGTCAGGCTCACGTCCGGCGGGTACACTCTTCGCACCATATACTTTTGTCCGTTTGTCGTAGCGGATAACGGCAACACCTCTCTCCGCCAGCCCCCAAGCAAGGTCTCGAAAGGGTTTATTAGGGCCTATCGTCTCGTCGCGGTCGTTAGGGCCGGAGCCATGTACCAGAATGACGCAAGGCACTTTACACTGCTCCGAAGCCGATAAAGGCAACGTCAATGTGCCGGGAAGTTCAAAGCCTTCAGCTCCTACGGTAATCTCCCGCTCCGTTATCTTCGCCGCATCATACGCCACCGGTTTAGCAGAAGAAAGTGCAGGCACCGGAGCCAACCGGATGGTATTCATCCCTCCATCCGCATCAAAAGCCAATATAAACCGAAGGCTGTAACGTTCGAATACTAAATCGCGATAATAAACGGTTACCTCCTGCACGGAATCTGTGTGCCAATCTCCTTCCGATTGCAACTTGCCAAAAGTTTTCTCCGTCTGCCGGAACGTATCATTGAACACGACAGGCGACAGTTCAGCCTGCAATTCTTTGTTCAGGGCAGCATGAATACTGTCGCCCTGCCCTGCCACAAACAGTTCGTAGATGCGCTGTGCACGTACCATATGGCCGTCTTGTGCATGAACAGCACATACATAGCCTAACAGAAAGCCGACCCAGATCAGCCACCGTCTCAAAGAGCCGAAAGCCTCCATTTCCTGAAAGATTAATGATTCAACGTTCCTGCGTTCACTACCGGTTGTGCCGCCTCGTCTGCACATAGCACCACCAGCAAATTGCTGACCATGGCCGCTTTTTTCTCTTCATCCAGTTCCACAATCCCTTCATCGGACAATTTATGAAGTGCCATTTTTACCATGGAAACTGCTCCTTCCACAATCTTCTCGCGGGCAGTAATGATGGCCGATGCCTGCTGGCGTCGCAACATCACTGCGGCAATCTCAGGCGCATAAGCCAGATAATTGATACGCGCTTCCACCACCTCCATGCCTGCCATGGCGAGGCGTTCATTCAGCTTCTGTTCCAATTGTTCGTTGATTTCCTCACCGCCCGAACGAAGGGTCAGCTCTTCCGTATCAGCCTCATTGTCATCATAAGCATACTGCCCCGCCACCTGACGAAGCGCAGCATCGCTTTGTATCTTGACGAAGTTCTCGAACGCATTCATCCGGCCGGCCACCGCATACCCGGCAATCGCCTGCCTGTTGTTTCCTACACCCACAGCAGATGCCGCCATAGTCTGTGAATCAATCTCAAACATCGCCTTATAAGTATCCTTCAATTTCCACACCAGCACCAACCCTATCAGAATGGGATTACCAATCTTGTCATTAACCTTAATAGGCTCCACATCCAAATTGCGCGCACGAAGCGAGAGTTTCTTCTTATTCAAGAAAGGATTGACCAAAAAGAATCCGGTTTCCTTGAACGTTCCTTTGTATTTGCCGAAGAACACCATGGCTCGCGCCTCGTTCGGTTCCAACTCCATGTATCCGGCAAACAAAATGAACCAAAGCACCAATAGAATCATAGAGAAAAACATGAGGGGCACACTGCGACCGACTCCGATGATAAAACCGAATACGATTATCGCGCTAAACACCACCAGATGCAAGAATAGGGCTACAAAGCCATTCATCTTAAAACCATTGAAATCCAACTCTTTCGTTTCCATACTTAATAGATTTAATTAATATCATTATGATATCACAAATATATCTTATATTTTTAATGAAAAGCAAAGAAAGTGAGGAGAAAAGAATAGAAGATTAAAGTAAATTAACATTGTTGAGGGATTTGTGCTATTCGTAAATGCAAGACATACTATTTAACGTCAGTTCGAGATAAGAAAAGTGTACTAAAAGTTAGTAATCTCACTTATTTATGGTTGAATACCGATAACTGTGTAAAACAAATCCTTTATCCCTGTCGATTGTAAAGATATTCTGTAAGGGCTATAATGCCATCATCTTCGTTTTACCATCTTCGTACCATGTTCGTATCATGTTCGTATCATGTTCGTGTGGAGTTGCTCGCTATAGACACGAAGAAAATACGAAGATGATAAGAGTGAGTATCAACTTTTTTCAAAAGAAGGAGGGGCTTTTATCGGGTAATGTCTTTCCCGGAAATAAGAATAAACAGTTTCCTCTTGTCAGGGCTGACAGCTTATAACCTGCTGCCAAAGAAGCCGTCCATGAATATTGACATTATTGACAAAAGCAGATTTATTGCATAAGAATTATATCGAATTCACGTTATTTAGCCTGAGTTCGGGATAAGAAGCAGGTCAGCAGTCTCACCCGACGGATTGTATTTCAAAATCAAACCTCATTGGTTATCAAACGTTTACACCTTCCTTGCCAGACACTTGCATCTGACGGCTCAAACACTTGTGTCTGTCACGTCAAACACTTGTGTCTGTCGGCTTGAACACTTGCCTCTGTCACGACAAAGGATTGCAGCCGTCAAACAGGGGGAAGACGACAAGCGTATAGAAACTATCAACGATGAACCCAAGAACATTTGCCAAACGGAACATACACGACACAGGTAATTTGCAAACTCATATTTATTTGCCTGCAAAAGCGCTAAAATTCATCCCTTTTTGAGTACTTTTGCACACAAGATACAAAGAACAACCTTATGATAAAAGCTCTTTTTTTTGACATCGACGGCACATTGGTCAGCTTTAAGACGCACGAAATACCCCTTCCGACCATCGAAGCGCTAACCGCCGCCAAAGCCAAAGGCATACATATTTTCATCTCAACAGGACGGCCGCCTGTCATCATCAACAACCTTTCGGCCTTGCAAGAAAGGAATCTGATAGACGGCTATATCACCATGAACGGGGCTTATTGCTTTGTAGAAGATACCGTCGTCTATAAAAGTCCCATCCCGACTGCCGAGGTGGACATTCTGACAGCCTTCTGCCACAATCGAAACATCCCATGCATCTTGGTTGAAGAGAACGACATCTACGTAAACCAACCGGACGAAATAGTGGAAGAGATTTTCCATAGACAACTAAAAGTGGATCCCATTGGAGCAAGACCTTATATCGGCAATCATTCGGGCCGAGAGATTTATCAGCTCACGCCATTCATCAATGCCGAAGAAGAACAGGCTCTACTGCCCACCCTTCCAAACTGTGAAATGGGGCGCTGGCATCCTGCTTTCGTCGACGTAACGGCCAGAGGAAACACCAAACAGAACGGAATTGACCGGATTAACCGCCATTTCAACATCCGGCGCGAGGAGGTCATGGCTTTTGGCGATGGAGGAAACGATATCGGTATGTTGCGCCACGCCGGCATCGGCATAGCTATGGGAAACGCCCAAGAGGATGTGAAATCCGCTGCCGACCACATAACCTCCGAAGTGGATGACAATGGCATAGCCAATGCCCTGAAACACTTCAAGATAATCTGATATCAGACAACAAGAACAGAACGCGAATCATTAATTAACTCCTGCCGAACATTGAACTTCGTTCCCGATAGCCAGAATAAAGAGTTTCAAGATGCCTTGCAGCTCATCCAATACACCCGCCAGTCCGTCTTTCTGACGGGCAAGGCAGGTACGGGGAAATCCACTTTCCTGCGCCACATTTGCAACATCACGAAGAAGAAACATGTGGTACTGGCTCCCACAGGCATTGCCGCCATCAATGCCGGGGGCAGCACGCTGCACAGCTTCTTCAAACTGCCTTTTTATCCTTTACTGCCCGAAGACCCTAACCTCAGCCTGCAACGGGGACGCATCCACGAGTTCCTCAAATATACCAAGACTCATCGCAAATTGCTTGAAGAGCTGGAGCTTGTCATCATCGACGAGATTTCCATGGTACGTGCAGACATCATCGATGCGATGGACCGTATTCTACGTGTCTATTCCCACAACCTGCGCGAGCCTTTCGGTGGCAAGCAGATACTGCTGGTGGGCGACGTTTTCCAGTTGGAACCGGTTGTAAAAGGAGATGAGCGGGAAATACTGAACCGTTTCTATCCCACCCCTTACTTCTTCTCGGCAAAAGTATTCAGTCAGATAGACCTTGTATCCATTGAATTGCAAAAAGTATATCGCCAAACCGACAAAGTATTTATCAACGTATTGGATCATATCCGCAACAACACAGTCAACTCCTCCGACCTGCAACTGCTGAATACCCGCTATGGCACACAAATCGAACAATCGGAAGCAGACATGTACATCACCCTCGCCACCCGCCGTGATAATGTGGACTATATCAATGATAAGAAGTTGGCAGAACTTCCCGGTGAGCCGGTCAGCCTCCATGGTGAAATCAAGGGCGACTTTCCGGAAAGCAGCCTCCCCACTTCTCAAGAACTCACTATGAAACCCGGCGCACAAATCATCTTCATCAAGAATGATTTCGATCGTCGTTGGGTAAACGGAACCATCGGTGTCATCAGCGGTTTCGACCCCATGGAGGAAACAATCTACATTATTACTGATGACGGCAAGGAGGTAGACGTAAAACGAGAATCGTGGCGAAACATCCGCTATAAATATAACGAAGAGAAGAAACAGGTTGAGGAAGAGGAACTGGGTACATTCACTCAATACCCTATACGCCTGGCATGGGCCATCACCGTGCATAAGAGCCAAGGACTGACCTTCAGCCGAGTGGTCATCGACTTCACCGGCGGTGTATTTGCCGGCGGACAGACCTATGTAGCCCTCAGCCGCTGTACGGCACTCGAAGGCATACAACTGAAGAAACCCGTCAGTCGCGCCGACATATTCGTTCGCCCTGAGATTGTCAGCTTCGCAGCGCGTTTCAACAATCAGGCTGCCATTGACCGCGCCTTGAAACAGGCGCAGGCAGACGTGCAATATGTTGCTGCCACCAAAGCCTTCGACAAAGGCGACTTCGACACCTTCCTGAACGAGTTCTTTAAGGCCATTCACTCACGCTACGATATAGAAAAGCCCAATATCCAGCGCCTCATCCGCCGGAAGCTCCACACCATCAACACGCTGCGAGAAGAGAACCGAGCCTTGAAGCAAGCTGCTCTGGAGAAAGAGAAAGCGTTAGTGAAATATGCCCGCGAATACATCCAGATGGGCGATGAATGCTTGAAGCTGGACATGAAAGAGGCTGCCATGAGGAACTACAACAAGGCCGTCACCCTATGTCCCAAGTTCAAGGAAGCCTGGAAGAAGATAAAGAAGCTGGAAAAGGAAATGCTTAATAGGTAAAAACTTTGGTTATAAGCGTTTATTCTCTATTTTTGTATTATATATAATCCATATTCCTAACAACCATGCTTCTGAAACTCTATGAAAAGAATAACAATGCTGCCGACCTTCAACAGGTTATCGATATTTTGAATGACGGTGGCATCATTATCTATCCTACCGACACGATGTATGCCATCGGTTGTCATGGACTGAAAGAACGCGCCATCGAACGCATCTGTCGTCTCAAAGATATAGACCCGAAGAAGAATAACCTCTCCATCATCTGTTACGACTTGAGTAAGGTTAGCGAGTATGCCAAAGTGGACAATGCCACTTTCAAGCTGATGAAGCGCAACCTTCCCGGCCCTTTCACCTTTATTCTGGCAGGTACTACCCGGCTTCCCAAGATATTCCGCAATCGCAAAGAAGTAGGCATCCGCATGCCCGACAATGCCATCATTCAGGAAATAGCCCGTCTGTTGGATGCTCCTATCATGACCGCCACACTACCTCACGACGAGCACGAAGACATAGAATATTGCACCGATCCTGAACTGATAGAAGAAAAATACGGAACCGCCGTCAATTTAATAATCGACGGCGGTATCGGCAGCACCGACCTTTCTACGGTGGTGGACTGCACTAATGGAGAGATAGAAATTGTACGACAAGGAACAGGATGGTTGGATGAATGACATCATCACTCCCTGCTTTCAATATTCTCGTCAATCACCTTGATTTTCTCTTTGACGAGTTCGATATCCGCTTTCAGTTTTTCCACCTTGCGGTTAATTTCCGTCAGTAGATTATTGCCTTTTTTGGACGACGCTGTGAGGAATCCGAGATTGTTCTCGTAAGTCTGCAGTTCACTCTTCATATTTTCAAAGGCACGCATCAACTTCTCACGCTCGCGATAAAGAGCTTGCGGACTGTTTTCCTGAATGGAAACAACTGTTGATTTGAAGTTACTTAATTTTTTGTTCGATGCACTGATATTGAATTGGTTGAACAGTTTATCGATCCGATTGTGATATTGCTTATAGATTTTATCCTTTTCTTTGAAAGGCACATGTCCGATACTATTCCACTCCTTCATCAGATTGCGCACCAATTGTGAGGCTTCTTCTGTATCCATTTCATCGCTAATCGCGTCCAGCTGTTCGATGACAGCCCTTTTCTTTTCCAGATTATCATACTCCACGGAACGTTGAGAAGAAGCAGCTTTATTCTTTTGTTCGAAGAAATAATCGCAAGCAGAGATAAAGCGTTTCCACACGGCATCCGAATATTTTTTCGTCACCGGTCCGATGGTCTTCCATTCCTTTTGAAGCTTGGTCAGCTCGTCAGCGGTCTGTTTCCAATCCGTGCTCTCTTTCAGCGCCTCCGCCTTTTCACACAACAGCCGTTTCTTTTCCAGATTTTCGGCCATGCTCTCCTTCAAGGTCTTCACAAACTCACCTTTCTTGCGGAAGAATTCATCACACGCTTTGCGGAAGCGTTCGAAGATTCTCACGTTCATCTTTTGCGGAGCAAAGCCGATGGTTTTCCATTTATTTTGAAGGGCGATGATTTCCTGCGTCTTATTCTCCCAAGAAGCAAAGTTTGTCAGTTCGCTATAATCAATGGCCTCGATGATTTCACAAATCACAGTTTTTTGGTCCAGATTATTTTGCTCCACTTCTTTCAATGCTTCGAAATGTTGCTGGTGACGACGGTTTACGGCAGTAGAAGCAGCCTTGAAACGCACCCAGATTTCATCGCGTAACTCTTTGGCCACCGGCCCCGTATCACGAAATTCCTGATGCAACTTTTGCAACTGATGGAAAGCTGAAACCACATCAGCTTCATCCGCCAACTTCTCGGCTGCATCACACAAATGCATCTTGATTTCCAAGTTTTTCTTGAAGTCATACTCACGAAACTCATTGTTCAGCTTCAAGAGGTCATAGAACTTCTCTACATACAACTGATAGTTTTTCCAAAGTTCATTGATTTTTCCTTGCGGCAACAAGGTCACCTCGTTCCACTGCTGTTGCAGTTTCTTAAATTCCGTATAGTTTTTGTTCGGGTCATCGGGAGATTCCACCAACTCCTTTAGTTCTTCAATGATGGAAAGCTTGATTTGCAGATTCATCTCTTTCTGCTTTTCCTGTTCGGCCACAAATGCACTTCTCTTTTCTTTGATGACGGACATGACATGTTTAAACTCCTCTTCCAAGCTGTCTGCCTGCGGAATAAAATCTTCCGCCGCCCCACCGTTTTCCACAAACAACTTTCTCGCAACCTCTTGTTCGGCATTGTGCAATCTGTAGAAAATTTGCTTCAAGGTGTCTATCTCCGGTTTCGCCGCATTCTCCACATCAGCAGCCATTTCTTTCAGCTTGACCAGGATTTCCTCCTTTGTGAGTTTCCGGTCAGATTCTACCGGCTTTGTTGAAACAACTTCTTCAGCGGGAGTTTCCGTAACTTTATTATCGGAAACCTCTGCTGCTTTTTTTTCTTCTTCTAACTCTACCTTTTTTTCAGGGAGATTAGTGTCATGAGCGTCCATCATTGTATTTATTTTTAGTAACGGGGGAAACCCGTTAGGGTTACATCAGACTACAAATTAATGAAATAAAAAGATTACTTCATATATTTTTCCTTAATATTTTCTCTTTTTCTTCCATTTATGATAACAGCACGGTAATACCCATGTAAAGCATCATGCCTATAATGTCATTGGTAATTGAAATAAACGGACCGGTAGCGATGGCCGGATCAACCTTCAACTTCTCCAATGTCATGGGCACCAACGTACCGAAGATAGAAGCGAACATCACGACCGCAAAGAGACTGATGGAAACGGAGTAAGTGACCGTGGCCGTTGCCCCGAAGCGGATAAAATTATAAATATATACCAACAAAGAAATAATGGTGGCATTGATGGCCGCCACAACAGATTCCTTAGCAATCTGCTTGAAAGTATCTTTAGCCTCCAAGGAACTGTTGGCCAGTCCTTGCACGATGATGGCCGAAGACTGGGTTCCCACGTTTCCACCCGTACCGCCTATCAACGGAATGTAGAGAGCCATTTCGGGATGAGCGGCAAAAGTAGTATCAAAGTTGCCCAATATCATAGAGTTGCCTATACCGCCCAACATGCCGATGAGCAACCACGGCAGGCGGGCAGATGTCTGACGCATTACGTTGTCGTCTGTCTCCACATCCTGAGACAAACCCGAAGCCAACTGGTAGTCGCGTTCCGACTGTTCACGCACCTCATCCATGACATCGTCCACAGTGATCTGTCCCACCAGACGCCCTATACTGTCTATCACAGGAACCGCCACCAAGTCGTACTTTTCGATGACCTGCACCACTTCGTCGATGGAAGTGTCTACATGGACGGAAATAGGGTCTTTCTTCATCACATGTTTCACCTTAGAGACAGACGGAGAGGTTATCATTTTCTTCAACGGAAAGACTCCTTGCAGGCGGTCTTCATCGTCGATGACATACACGTAATAGATTTCGTCCAGTTTTTCAGCTTGCAAGCGCATCTCTTTCAGGCACTCCGGCATACTCCAATTCTCATTGACGGTCACCATCTCGGTTCCCATCAATCCACCGGCCGTGTCTTCATCATACTTCAACAAGTCTACGATGTCTCCCGCCTGTTCAATGTCCTCGATGTGCGAAAGGATTTCCTCCTGCTTTTCCTCATCAAGTTCGCGTATCAGGTCTACGGCATCGTCCGTATCCATGTAATCAACGAAGCGCTTGGCAATGGTCTCCGAAGGAAGGATTTCCAGAAATTCTTTCCGGACATCTTCATCCATCTCCACCAACACGTCGGCTGCGGTTTCATTGTCCAGAAGACGGTAGACGAAACGGGCCTCCTCCGAATCAAGGTCATTGCATAGCTCCGCAATATCCGCCGGGTGGAGGTCAATCAAAAGCGCCTTGACAGTATCTGCGTCCTTTTCTTCAATCAGCCCTTTGACTCTATCTATATATTCTTCAGTTATTTCCATGTGTAAATCAGTGATGAGTGATGAACGATTAACGATGAGTGATGAGCGGTGAACGATAAGCGGTGAATCACTAACCGCTAACCACGTTTTTCCGGAACTGCTGCCACTCTGTTTGTCAAATCAATAAATTCTTGCACGGATAGTTGTTCGGGACGTTTGTTGAACAACGGATCTTCCGTCAGCGGACAATCTTTTCCAAGTATCGGTTTTATGGAGTTCCGCAATGTCTTACGGCGTTGGTTAAAGGTCGTCTTCACTATCTGTTTGAACAGTTTCTCGTCACATCCCAACGCTTGCGTTTCGTTGCGCGTCATGCGGATAACGGCACTCTTCACTTTCGGCGGAGGATTGAACACATGTTCGTGCACAGTGAACAGATACTCTACCTTGTACCATGCCTGTATCAGCACGCTCAATATGCCGTATGCCTTGTTGCCTGGCCCTGAGGCAATGCGTTCGGCCACCTCTTTCTGTATCATGCCCGTGCAACAGGGAATCAAGTCTTTATACTCCAGCATCTTGAAAAATATCTGGCTGGAAATATTATAAGGATAGTTTCCCGTCAGTACAAAAGGCCGACCGCCGAACAATCGTTGCAGGTTCATCTTGAGGAAATCGTCCTCGATGATATGGTCTTCCAATTGCGAAAAGGCTTCCCTCAGATAAGCCACCGACTCGTAGTCCAGCTCCACCACTTTCACCTCACGCCCCTTAGGCAGGAGAAAACGTGTCAACACGCCCATCCCCGGTCCTACTTCGAGAATAGGTATTTCGGGACAAGCATCCACCGTGTCGGCAATGTCCTGCGCCACCTTTCGGTCGTTCAGGAAATGTTGGCCGAGAAACTTTTTGGGTTTAACTAATCTCATGTATCAACTAAATCATTACTTTTGCTCCGCAAACGTAAGCCGTCATTCGTCATTACAATCCCTACGGATTGGTTTTGTAATGAGGCATAACCTGCTTTTGCGGAACAAAGGTAATTCTTTTCAACGAAGAATAAAGAATGATGAATGAAGAATTTGGATATATCAGATGAAGAAACTGCTGAAAAAGACACTGAAAGCCGTACTGCCCATCCTTTTGGGGGGATTTATCCTTTATTGGGTATATCGTGATTTTGACTTCGGAAGGGTGAAGACAGTGCTTCTGCACGCCACAAACTGGTGGTGGATGCTTTATTCTCTCTTGTTCGGTGTCATGAGTCATGTGTTTCGCGGCTGGCGTTGGAAACAGACATTGGCGCCTTTGAATGCCCATCCCAAGACGAACGATTGCGTGGATGCCATTTTTGTGTCGTACGCGGCCAATCTGATACTGCCCCGTTTGGGCGAGGTGTCGCGTTGCGGCGTGCTTGCCAGATACGACAACGTGTCCTTTGCCAAATCGCTGGGGACGGTAGTAACCGAGCGGCTGGTCGATACACTCTGCATCTTGCTGATTATGGGTATCACCTTTCTGCTGCAAATGCCGGTATTTTTCCGTTTCTTTGAAGAAACGGGCACAAAAATCCCCTCATTGCTGCATCTGGTCACCTCTCCTTGGTTTTATGTCGTGCTTTTCTGCATCATCGGAGTGGCGGTGCTTCTTTATTTCTTGCTGCGGATGCTCTCTTTTTTTGAAAAAGTGAAAGGGGTCGTACTGAATGTGTGGGAAGGGGTGATGTCGCTCCGGAAAGTAAAAAACATCCCGTTATTCATCCTTTACACCCTGCTCATCTGGATTTGCTATTTCTACCATTTCTATATCACCTTTTACTGCTTTCCTTTTACGGAACAGCTTAGCTACCTTGCCGGATTGGTGATGTTTGTAGGCGGCACTTTTGCCGTCATTGTCCCTACGCCGAACGGTGCAGGGTCTTGGCACTTTGCCGTCATCACCATGATGATGCTTTATGGAGTGAATGCCACGGATGCCGGCATTTTTGCACTGATAGTGCATGGCGTACAGACATTGCTGGTCATCGTATTGGGCATTTGGGGATGGATGCACCTTTCGTTGACAAACCGGACGAAGAGCGACAAAACGGTAACAGAAGATGCTGTAAAATAAAAAAGGGAAGTCTCACGACTTCCACAATTCTTCTAACCTTAAATCTAAATCTCTATGAAAAAAACGTGTTGCAAAGATAGCGTTTTATTGCACACGACATTCCCTCCAAACCCTATAAAGAAGAAAAATATATATAATATATGCTAAAACAGACTTGTTTAATGGTATAGATTCACTTCTTCGTTCAATTATGGAGGTTGTAAACATGCCGGTGTCGCATCTTCCTCCCTACGGGATAGCACCTTCACCGTCTGCCACCGCTAATCCCTAATCGTCAACCGCTATTCTTCCGCCACTGCCCCGGCGTCATCCCCTTTTCGGACTTGAAGAGGGTGCTGAAATTGCGTGCATGGCGGAAGCCCGATTGTTCGGCCACTTCGGATATCCCCAAATCTGTCTCTTGAAGTAAGCGGATGGCATGTTCCATGCGGCAACGGACGATATACTCGCCCAAACCGATGTCCATCACCCCCTTCAGCTTATTGTAGAGCGTGGCACGGCTCATACCCATGTGGGAGGCAAGAAAGGAGACGTCCATCGCAGGGTTGCCAATGTTTTCGCAGATGATGTGTTGCAGTCGCAGCAGCAGTTCTTCGTCACGATGATTGCGCGGAGCAACGGGTGAAGCCGGCAAGTCGGCGGCAGGCCGATAGTGTTCCTTCACGATGTGGCGTGCATGCAGAATGGTATGTATGCGCAGGCTGAGCATCTCCATGTCGAACGGTTTGGTGATGTAGGCTTCGGCACCCGCCTTATAGCCCTCTTCCATCACCTCCTCGTCGGCACAAGCGGTGAGCAGTATCACGGGGATATAGTCCAGTTCGGGACGTTGCTTGATGTGGCGGCAGAGCTTCAGGCCGTCCATGCGGGGCATCCGGACGTCGCTCACCACAATCTGCGGCGCTTTGGAAGCAAGCAGGGGCAACGCCTCCAAGCCGTCGTGAGCCTCGTAGACCTCCTCGAAGAGGGCTTGCAACTCGCACACCAGCAAGTGGCACAAGTCGCGGTCGTCCTCCACAATCAGTATCGAGTGGTACTTCTCCTGCCCCACCGATTGCACATTTTCCACCTTCGGCAAAGGCATGTCGGGGGCAAGGCGGTTCAGCAACTCGATGCGGGGAGACGACTTGATGTGAGCGGCCTCGGTGCGGAGGGGCAAGGTGAACGAGAAAGTGGCCCCGTGCGTGCCGTCGTCGTTGGCATGCGCGCTGATGAGGCCTCCGTGCATCTCGACCAGCCGGCGGGCGTACGAGAGGCCGATGCCCGTCCCCTCCAGACCATGGTCGCCGCGATAGAATCGGGTGAAGAGACGCGGAAGGTCTTCGTCGCGAAGCCCGATGCCGTGGTCGGTGACGGTGACGCGCAGGAATGAGCCGCCGTCTTCGCACGAGGTGCGCACAACGGTCTCCGTGTCTGCTTCGCTGAACTTGTAGGCATTGGTCAGCAGGTTGCTCATCACGATTTCGCACTGCGCACGGTCGAGGCAGACCGTCCCTATACGCCGGTCCGGCTCGAAGCGGAGGGTGATGCCGCGTTCGCCGAACTCCATCCGGAAGTCGTCGAGCACACCTCCCAGCCACTCGTTGAAGGGAACGGCGGACATGCGCAGGATGTTCTCCTCCACCTCCATGCACCGTATGTTCAGAATCATGTCGATGAGGTTCTTCATCTGTCGTGTCTGCTTGAAGATGCCCCGCAACCGGATGCGCACCTCGTGGGGAATGTTCCGGCCGGTGGCAAGCTGCTTCAACGGCGTGTAAATCAGCGTGAGCGGCGTGCGCAGTTCGTGGCTGATATTGATCAGGGCACGCACCTTGTCCTTGTATATCATCCGTTCTTTCTCCCTCAACTCATCTTGCATCCGCTTCTCGCGGGCACGAATGGCAAGCACCGCCGCCAACAGCAACAGCACACCCACCGCCACAAGAAAAGGAGTGCGTAGCCACCACGGGGGCAACACGGTAAGTGTCAGCAACGGGAAAAGTCCGGTCCATTCGCCGTTATCGGCAGTGCATTGACCTGTAATGCGATACGTACCCGGAGGAAGGGTTTGCAAAGTCAGCTTCGGACGGGAAGTCTCGATGTAGCCCTCGTTCAGTCCGCCGATACGGAAGCGATAAATGCGTTTATGGAACAGGTCGGCTCCACTGAGGCTTACAGAGAGGTTGAGCGAAGTGAAACCATTCTCCACTTCCATCATTCCGTCGGACGGCAGAGCCACAGGCGCACCTTCCAAAAGCGCCTCTTGCAGGAACAGCCTCGGAATGCGTGGAAGGGCGTCTTCCTTCAGTGCCGGGTTCACGCGCAACAGTCCTTCGGAGCCTCCCATATAGACACTACCGTCGCGAGCGTTCAGCACAGGCTTGGGCAGGAAATCGTTGGGCAACACGCCGTCCGTCTCGCTGTAAATGACGAAATGCCGCCGTTGTGGGTCGTAGGCATACAGCACGCCTACCGCACCCATCCACACCGTACCGTCGCGTCCGGCAACCAACGAAGTCACCAAATCATTGCCATCGGGAAGAACGATGTTCTCCGGTTTCTGCCTTCCGGGTAAAAGACGGCTCACACCTCCGGGTTCGGCAAACCACAACGTTCCGTCCGAGCCGAGAGCGGCGGTCAGTATTCGGTTGACAGCACGCTCTACGACGTATCGGAAGCTGTCGGTAGCCCGGTTGTGGCAGAAGATACGTGTGCGGTCGTGATAATAATCTTCGGTTCCCGCCGTACCTATGTATATCCACGAAGGAGCCGTCCGGGGCAAGCCGGTGCGTATGGGTGTCAACAATCCTTTATGAGGATGATAGCGATAGGCGGCCGAACCGTAAATCTCAATCCCTCCGTCAGAGGTAGGGCGCAGGTTGACGGGACTTCCCGAAGCCTCCAGCCTCCTCTGTATTTCCTTATCAGGCAAAGCGATGCGCCGATAAGCACCCGTGCGTTTGTTCAGAGCGAAAAGTCCGCGTGTAAAGCTGGAGAGCAACAGCTCGGTGTCCGACAAGGGACAAAGCGAAACAATCTTTTCGCCCTCCGTGGCCGGATAGTGTACAAACTCTTCCGTATCAGGCGAAAAGCGGTTCACTCCCCCACCATCCGTACCTATCCAAAGCGTTCCGTCACTCTCTTCCCAAAGGCACAAAGGGCACTTGTCCGACAGCCCGAGCCGTGGATTCAACGAGGCCTTGGTATAGGTCTTGATAAAACTCTTTCGTGCGCCGAGTACACCTTCGCGCACCATACCTATCCACAAATAGTCGTCCGTGGGACAAAGGCAGGTGGCGGAGTTGGCAGGGAAATTGGGAGAGTTTTGCGCAGTGATGTGCTGCACGGTTCCGGTATCCGTATAAAGCACATTGACACCCCCGCCATCCGTAGCCATCCAAAGAGCGCCTCCCCACTCCTTGATGTCGAGCACGATGTCGTTATTCAACCTGCCGTTGGAACGGTTATACTCCGCCAGCAGTGTGCCATCGTGCGCATAGCACTTCACCCCCCTGCCGTAACAGGCAATCCAGTAGTGCTCCTTTTTGTCCCGATAGAGGTAATTCACCGCCGAAACATCTCCCTGCATGGGTGCCGCAATGATGTTTCCGTTTCGCTTGTTCAGCAACATCAACCGCCCGGATGAGTCGTTCATCAGAAAGTGCTCTTCATCATAGGGCAGCAACTGCTCCGGACGTACTCCCCGCAATGAAAAGGGAATGGCATATAGCGGCGCTTTGTTCAGATCGTAAATCAGCAAAGAGTCTGCCACGGGCACAATGACCTGATCTCCGTGGGGTACGACATGATTGGCCGCTACCGGCTTTCCGTCTCGAAACAACGGCTTCAGGTCTCGTTGCTCCAGTTCGTAACAAAGTACCCCGCCGATGGTGGTAAACCAGATGCGTCCGCTTTTATCCCCTTGTATGTGCAGTACGTGGTGGAGATTATTGGCAACGCCGACCATATCACACCCATCTGCGATATATTTCCTTATCTTCTCTCCGTTGAACCGATATACGCCCTGTTTGGTTCCTATCCATAAAGACCCTCTGCCATCGTCGTACAGTGCGGTGACGGACGAAGGCAAACCTTCGTTGATAGACAATTGCTTGAAGTGATAGTAAGGCGTTTTGTTTGCCCCTGCCCGTAATGAGAGCAGGCATAAGAAAAGCAAAACAAACAGGCTTCCGAACCTTTTTCCAAGACTGTTCGCCAAGTATTCTTCCATGTATTTCAGACTTAAATCCTGCATAAAAAGGAATATTCTATCCATTCTTTCCTCTATCCCTGTACTCCGTCGGGGTCATCCCCATCTTCTGCTTGAAGCACTTGCTGAAATAGCGCGGGTCGTTGATGCCCACCATATAGGAGATTTGAGTCATGGTATATTCGCCGGTTTCAATGAGCTGAACGGCACGATTGATACGCATTTCCTTAATAAACTCAATCGGTGCCAAACCTGTCAATGTCTTCAGCTTCTTAAAGAAAACAGAACGGCTGACTGCCAACTCCTGCACCAAATCATCCACAACCAAATCACCGTTATCCATATTCTTCTCCATCAGTTCCCGCAGTTTATCCATAAATTTGCGGTCATTAGGCGATAGCTCCGGAGCTTTTTGTTCTTCTGCTCCTTCCGCCGTCAGAGACGAGGCTGCTGTTCCGGAAGAGATTAAATCAGCCCGGTATAGCTCCTGAAGTTTACGGCGTTGCATCAACAGATTCTTGACACGCGCCTTCAGATACGTCGCACTGAAAGGCTTCGTAATGTAATCGTCCGCACCGAACTCCAACCCTTCCACCTTACTTTCCATGGAGGTCTTTGCCGTCAGCAAAACAATGGGAATGTGGCTGGTGGTCATATCGGCTCGCAAATCGCGGGTCATGGAGATACCGTCTTTTTCCGGCATCATCACGTCGCTGATAATGATATCCGGAAGGAACTTCAGGGCCTTGCTCATCCCTTGCACACCGTCTACCGCCTCCACAACCCGATACTCGGATGCAAAAACTGTGCGCAGGAACAGCCGTAATTCCGAGTTATCTTCCACCAGCAACATGGTCTCCTTATCCACTGCCGCCTCTTCATCCTCTTGTTCCTGCAATTCTTCTTGTTCTGCCGTATGCGAATGAACCGCTTCATCCGCATCCATCACCTGCCCTGCCATTTCCACTCTTGCCGCCGCATCATCCTGAAGGAACTCCACTCCGTCATCGTAATGTTCTTTACCCTTCAGGAAATCGACCTTAAAACAACTGCCCTCGCCCAACTTACTGTCAACGGAAATCACGGCTTTATGCATTTCAACCAGCTCTTTCACCAACGACAGGCCTATTCCTGTACTCGACTGATTAAACAACCCTCGGTCTACCAGATTCTCAAACCGCAGAAAGATTGACTTCTTCTTGTTTTCGGCAATGCCGATGCCTTGATCTTCCACCCCGACAGATACGGATTTCTCTTCTTCACGAACAAAGACCGTTATCATTTTCCCGTCAGGGGTGTATTTAAACGCATTGGATAACAGGTTGAACACTATCTTTTCATACTTGTCGACATCCACCCATAGATAAAGCTCTTCCTTCTCCGTCTCAAACAAAAAGTCGATACGATGCTCTTCGGCCATGGCATCAAAACTCTCCATAATCTTACGGGTAAACGCCACGACATTGACGCGCTGCACCTGCATCTTCATTTTCCGGTTCTGTATCTTGCGGAAATCGAGAATCTGATTAATCAGGCGAAGCATGCGGTTGGTATTGCGCTCTACTACCAGAAGCTGCTCGCGAGCGTCATCCGGCAGTGTGGTATTCGCCAAGACATGCTCCACAGGGCCTGAAATCAGAGTCAGGGGGGTGCGCAATTCATGGGAGATGTCCGTAAAGAAACGCAATTTCATATCAGCCATTTGCCGTTCCATATCTACCCGATGTTTCAACCGGTAGATGGTGAACAAGATATATACCGCCGTAATGATAATAAGCAGCACCAACAAGATGTAGAGGGCATAGGCAAAAGGCGTTTCCCAAAACGAAGGAAGTACCTCTATATCGAGTGTACGGATATTATCCACCCATACTCCATCGGCATTCGTCGAGCGCACTTTAAAGACATAGTCTCCTTTGGGAAGATTCGTATATGTAGCCATCCGTTGTTTACCCACATAGTTCCATGATTTTTCAAATCCCTCCAGAATATAGGCATACTGAATCTCGGACGGAGCCGAGTAATCGAGCGCCGCATATTGAATGGTGAAGATATTTTCTTTGTGAGACAGCTCCAGTTTGCGCGTGTCGTCCAGACTTTGCTTCAAGACCGACTTCTCTCCGGGCATTACATTCTCATTGGAAAGCAACAGACCGGATAATACAATGGGAGGAACGTAATCGCTCTTGCGTGTGGAATCGGGGTTGAACACAAAGATGCCGTTGCTTGCACCGAACAGGACATTGCCCTGAGAAGTGCAGGCAGCAGCCGCCTCGCTGAAACGTACCCGGGAAAAAACACCTTTATTATCATAATTCTCAAATCTTTCTTCCGAAGGAATAAACTTGCTGATACCGTTCTCGGTACTCATCCAAAGATTGGCACTGCCATCCTCGATTATAGACAAAAGCACATCGGACGGCAACCCGTCTTGTACGGAGTAAGATTTGAACCGGGCATTGCCGTCCCAGTCCAGAGAAACCAGCTTGTTCAACCCTCCGCCGAAGGTGGCCAGATAAAGCTCTTTGTTCCGGGTGGAGATAATCCAGTGAACATCGTTATTGCTCAAGCTATGTATATCTTCCGGCACACGCACGTAATGATGAAAAACGGCATCTTCCGGAGAAGCGAAATCTTCGTTCAGCATCAGGGCTCCCACGGTTGTGCCAATCCAGATATGCCCCCGACCATCGCCGGTAATGAAACGTGCTTTGTAGCAATCGTCTATGGGATAACCCTTCAGGTTATTGCGATGATTGACGAAGATTTCCTTCCCCTCCTTGTCATGCGTCATGTAGTTTACACCGCCGGCAAAGGTAGCCACCCAGATTCTCCCGCGAGCGTCTTCGTACACACAATAAACGTTATCGTCACTCAAACTGTAAATATCATCCCTCCGATACCTGTAACGTGTCAGTTCATAACGTGCATCGCCTTTCCGTTCGGCTTTTACCAAACCGTCTCCTTTCGTTGCAATCCAAAGGCTGCCTTTTTTGTCCTGTAAGATGAAATAAACATTCCCCCGCAACGGAACACCGGTATGTGATATTACGCCTTCCTCCGTCAAATAGCCCCGCTCCTTACGATTTTTATCATACACCCTCAGTTTGCCGTCTTTCAGGCCTACCCAGAGATTGTGTTCCTTGTCCTCGCAAAGTCCCCTCACCTCGTTGCTCAACGATTCGTAATGATGGGGCACAGGGGTAATCATCTCAAATTGCGGGGGACGGAAAGTCACTTTCTCCAAACCCTTTGAGTGGGTGCACATCCATAAATTGCCCTGCCTGTCCGAGAAAGCGGCATGAATCTTATTGGAGAAACGCCAGTTGCCGTCCGCCAAACTATTATAGAAAGGACGCAGACAGTTCTGCTTTCTGTCGAAATAGGAGAATCCTCCTCCGTAAGGATGTACCCACACCATACCGTGGATGTCTTCATGTACATGAAAAGCCGGGCGCGAACGGTCCGTACTGGTAGGTTCCACGGCGATGGTTTCGGTTTTCAGCACCTGTGTTTGGGGATTAAAATGTACAACGATACCCGGTATGTGCTGTTCAAACCACACTTCCGAATATTTGTCCACATAGACGGAATGAACAGGAGCGTCCGGCAAGCGGGACGCCTCATAATGTTTCGTTGTCTTTGTACGGAACTGATACACGTAAAAGCCGTCGGTAGCGGTGGCTATAAGTATCTCGTGTTCATTCAGTTTCTTGATAGATACGATTTTTGAAGTACCCGGCAGTCGGAACAGGCTAAACTTGCCCGTCGGCTTCCGGTAGCACCATATACGCCCGTTCTCCGACCCAAAGAGTATTTCATCGCCCTGCTCCAGACAAGCATAGAATGGCTGTCCGTCCTTCGTTTCTTTTTCTGCCGTCTCCGTAAAAAAAGACACGGGCGTTTTCCTTCCGGACACAAGCATGCCCAATCCATTGTCGGTCAGCATCCACTCATGGCCGGAAAGGTCTTCATACACCTCGCGTACGCGTACGGCCGGAAACAGACCGGTTTCCGCAGCATACCATTCCGTAGTGAGCCTGTAAGTGTCAGGCGACGTTACGACCCGAATCGCTCCCTCCTTTTCGGTAAGCAACCATACGACACCACCGGGTAGAAGCTTGATAGACGTTATTGTGGCAGCGCTTCCTCCTGCATTTCCCGAAGGCACTTGCTCGAATATCTCGGTGCGGGGATCGAAACGATAGACGCGGTTATCATAAGTCAGAAGCCAGAGAAAACCATACCGGTCTTCATACATCCGGTCTATACGGTTATTGGTCAATGCTATTTGGTTGCCCAGCCTCGCTTTATACGTTTTGAATGTATATCCGTCAAAGCGGTTGAGGCCATCCCAAGTGGAGAACCACATGTTCCCCCTGCTGTCCTGCAAGATGCCCATCACCGTGTTTTGAGACAAGCCGTCCTCAGATGAATAATGAGTTAAAAAACAATCGGGCTGCGCGCAGACAGTCCATACATACATCAAACTCGTAATCAGATATAAGATTCTTTTTGCCATAATCAGTCCATTCTGTGCGGTAAAGATACATATTTCATAGAGAATTATCGTATCTTTGTTTTTTATTTAATAATCACAGACAAACCGCCAAGCCATGAGATACACCACCATTCTTTTCTGCCTATTCCTCCTTATGCACTCCACCGCCTCCGCACAAACCGACACCATCCCTTACGGGACAGTGAAGAACATGCCCACTTTCTATGAACAACTGAAGCGGCAGCTGACCTACCCCATGGCATGGGGCAACTCGCCGACAAAGGATTTTGACCGATGGCGTGCAGAAGCCCGCAACATCCTGACGGAATGCATGCAAAACCTTACTCCCGCCCCGCAAAGCTATGACATGGAAACCGTAGACACAGAATCTCGCAACGGATACAAAGCGCATAAAATCCGCTTCAACGTCTCTGCATGGTGCCGCATCCCCGCCTATCTGCTGGTTCCCGATGGCGAGGGACCTTTCCCCGCCATCGTCGTGCTGCACGACCACGGCGCCCTTTTCTCCATCGGCAAGGAGAAGATGATACGCCCCTTCCATGTAGCGCCGGAAACATTGGCCGATGCCGACGACTGGGCAGAACGTTGTTACGACGGCCGGTATGTGGGCGATTATTTTGCAGCCCACGGCTATGCCGTTCTGTCCATCGACGCCTTGTTTTGGGGAGAACGCGGTCGAAAGGAGGGCGTCGACTATGACGGACAGCAGGCACTTGCATCCAATTTCCTGCAAATGGGCAGTTCTTGGGGCGCATTTATCCATATGGACGACGTGCGCAGCGCCGAATTTCTTGCTTCCTTGCCCTTTGTCGATAAAGAGCGAGTGGGATGCCTCGGTTTCTCCATGGGGGCTTATCGTTCATGGATGCTGTCCGCCCTCACCGACTGCGTGAAGGCCTCCGCCTCGATATGCTGGATGAACACCACAGACAGCCTGATGACGCCGAACAATAACCAGAACAAAGGCGGTTCGGCCTACGCCATGCTCATCCCCGGCCTGCGCCGCTATCTGGATTACCCCCATACCGCAAGCATAGCCTGCCCCAAGCCCACCCTCTTCTTCAACGGAACACAAGACAAGCTATTCCCGATAGCCGGAGTGAAAGACGCCTATGCCACCATGCAGTCCGTATGGAAGAGCCGGCATGCGGCAAATCGTCTTGTCACCAAAATCTGGGATGAGAAACATTTTTTCAGCCAAGAGATGCAAAATGAAACTTTGGATTTTTTCAACAAATGGCTGAAGTAACACGTGTTTCGCCACCATGAAACTTTTAGTTTCACCCATTCCCTAAGGATGAGACCCTACTTCCCAATACAACTGAAGCCACTTCCCAATACGAGTGAGGCAGCCTCAGTCGTATTGGGAAGTGGCTTCTCCATACATGGGAACAAATAAGGCCGTAAACACCGTTTCACAACTGCCACACATCGTGCAGGCATGCATCACATATCGCAACCGGCCATTTCTATCCCAAATCCTTGCATACCTCAAGTATTTTAGCGAATATTGCACGTAATTCGTTACAATTATAGAATAGATGTTTCCGCATAATCATATAACAGACATGGACGAACAGCTCTTCAGAAGCTTTGTAGAGGCATATTCGGGCGACCTGTTGTATTATGCGCGCTACCTTGTCCGCTCTAAAGAGGAAGCGGAAGATATTGTGAGCGATGTCTTTGTCGAAGTCTGGCAGAACAGAAATAAACTGGCGGAAATAAAAAAGATAAAAGCATGGCTGCTGACCATTACCCACAACAAAGCTGTCTCTTACCTGCGCAAGAAAGCCGGCTCCATGACCTTCGTCTCATGGGACGATTTGGCCGCACACACCATGCCCGACGAATTGCAGACACCCGACGAACGACTCATCAGCCGGGAAGAGATGACCCGCATCAACAAAGCCATCAACGATTTGCCACCCCGCTGCAAGCAAGTATTTGTTCTGGCCAAGATAGAGAAACTCCCTTATAAAGAGATTGCCACGATGCTGGACATCTCCGTAAAGACCATCAACATACACGTGGCCAAAGCCTTAGAACACATAGCAACAGCCTTGGAAAAATAAATCGGAGAAACAAATAAGCACCCCATTGGGCCTTTCCGGCTGACCCGTTTTCCCACCCGCACAAAAAAAACTATCTTTCGGAATAGGAGATTTTAAAACAAGCTGCGTCATATTAATAACACTGTCACACAGATGGAAGATAAAAAGAACAAAGAAAACGAAAAATACCAACAGTTGGCCTCTTTCTTGGACAACCGTTCAGCCCGCCCCGATGAGAGTTTTTCTCAATCGGAAGAAGAAGATTTGCAGAAGTTGATTTTCTTATGGGACGAGTGCACACCTTCCCGGACAGAGGCAAACGAAGTGTGGGACAAAGCGCTTCGGAAGATAGAAGAGCAGGCCGGCAAACAAACGCCCCGTATCAAGAAGCGCACGGCCCTTATGCTGTATGGCGGACTGGTGGCAGCATCCATCGCGCTCTTGCTCGCCTTTTTCTATTTCCTTAATCAAGGAGGAAAAGACGTTGAAGACGAAAAGGCCAAGATGGAGCAGTTTCTGCTTGCCAACACGGGTGATGAAGAGATAAAAGAAGTGACACTGGTGGTTTCGGACAAGAAAAAAATAGAGATAGCCAACAATGCCCAAGTGGCTTACACACAGGGCGGTCAGGTACAGGTCAATTCCTCCAAAGTAGATGAAGCGCCCGTAGTGGAAGAAGCCGTGGAAGAAACTGAAGAATACAACCAGCTCATCGTACCCAAAGGACGCCGCTCCATGATTGTGCTTGCCGACAATAGCCGTATATGGATAAATTCCGGCAGCAAGGTGATTTATCCGCGCACATTCAAAGGAAAGAAACGACAAATCTTTGTAGAGGGTGAAGCCTACTTGAAAGTAGCGCACAACAAGGAAAAGCCTTTTATAGTCAGTACTTCCGCCTTCGAAGTCGAAGTATTGGGCACATCTTTCAACATTGCCGCACGTAAGGGAAGCAATCGGGCCGATGTCGTACTGGTAGAAGGCTCGGTAGACGTAAAAGACCATCAGGAAAGACATATAAAGATGCAACCCAACGAACGGGTGGAACTGAACGAGGCGGGCATCGCAAAGAAAGAAAAAGTAAACGCGCTCGACTACATCCATTGGGTAGACGGAGTATGGGTGCTGAACGGAAAACCACTGAAAGAGGTATTGCGATATTTGACAGAGTACTATGGACGTCCGATAACCTGTCAACCTTCCATCGCAGATATTCCTTTCTTCGGAAAACTTTATTTGAATGAAGAGTTGGACGCCGTACTGGAATCAATCAAACAAACCTTAGCTCCGGAATTCACCTCTCGAAAAGACGCAATCTATATAGACGAAAACCAATGAGAAAGAAAAACATATTGTTAACCCTAAAACGTTCTAACATGAAATCACAAAAAGAATCGACATAGAACACCCTCCAATAAGGATAAAGAATGGTCGGGCAATATAGCAGGTATTGCCCGACCGGAATTGATTTTAATCCAATCTATTTTTAGTAACCAAAATCAGTACGAAAGTATGAAAAAAGAAATGATTATCGAACGGATAAATAGTCGTTTTATGTCTATTTATCTATTATTATGCGTTTTTTTAGCGACAGAGGGCAGCTTGCTCTCCCTCTATGCTGCGGATTATCGAGGTTCTGAGAACGAGCAAAAAGTGGCAACGGCACAAACGGTGAAGCAAGTGCTTGACCATATCGAGCGCAACAGCAACTATGTCGTTCTGTATTCCGACAATGTGCTACCGGAATTAGAGAAAAAAGTTTCCGTCAATACAAGCGGAAAGGCTGTGACGGAAATCTTGCAAGAACTCTCTTCTACCACGAACCTTGAGTACAAGATGAACGACCGCCAGATTACGGTAGCAAAGAAGTCTCCGGTCACCGCTCCTCAACCACAACAAAATGCAACGATTAAAGTAACCGGCCAAGTAGTTGACGAGAACGGGGAAACCATCCCCGGTGCCAACGTAGTGGTAAAAGGCCAGACCGGAATCGGCACGGTGACCGACTTGGACGGCAAATTTACGTTGGACGTTCCACAAGGCTCTGTATTGGTAATTTCTTTTATCGGATATGTAACACAAGAACATTCCGTGAAAGCCGGAGAAAAGCTGACAGTGAAATTGATTCCCGATGCTCAGGCCTTGGAAGAAGTTGTGGTAGTTGGCTATGGCGTACAAAAGAAAGAAAGTTTGACCGGTGCCATGCAGACAGTGAGTAGCAGTAAGCTGAAAGACATCACTACCCCTTCTGTTGAAAATATGTTGAACGGTAAAGCAGCAGGTGTATACGTGGCTCCGGGTTCCGGCCAACCGGGTGCTTCGGGTGCGGTGGTCATTCGCGGTAAAGTAACATTGAATGGCGGGACAGCACCGCTATGGGTCATTGACGGTGTAATCGTGGGGGCGGATGCCGGACAGTTGAATCCGAACGACATTGAAACCATGACTATCTTGAAAGATGCTTCTTCTACCGCAATCTACGGCTCCGAGGGTGCCAACGGTGTTATTGTGGTTACCACAAAAAGCGGCAGGACTGACAAGATGAGTATCGATGTTTCCGCCAAATTGGGTGTGAGTAACCTGAACAACGGGAATCTGGAGGTGATGAACGGGGCAGAATTATATGACTATTATAATTCATTTTCCAATGCAGGCAGTATAAACTTCGCACGTTGGAATCCCGATTTGCGCAACAGTAATTTCAGTTGGTGGGATTTGGCTACCAAAACAGGGTTTACACAAGATTACAATGTTTCTTTGCAGGGAGGAAATGAAAAACTGAACTCTTTCGTATCCATCGGTGTGTATGACGAAACGGGTACCGTCAAGGGGTATGATTACACCCGCTACAACTTTCGCACAAAGGCCACCTATAAACCGTTCAAGTGGTTGACCGTAAAACCCTCTTTGTCCGGAGCACGTCGCGATATCACTGACACACAGTACAGCGTAGGAGCTATGTATTCCATGCTACCTTGGGACAGTCCTTACGATGAAAAAGGGAATTTAGTACCACATCGTTACTCCGGCTGGGTAAACAACTCTCAAACCAATTATCTGCTCGACCTCAGTTATGGAAACAAATCCAGCTCCCGCTATCTTGAGTTTATGGGAAATTTTGACTTTGACATCAAACTGACCGACTGGCTGACTCTCTCTTCCGTGAACAGTTACAAATACATATCCTATGCAAGTGAAAGCTATACCGACCCTCGCTCCAGTGGCGGTAAAAGTGTGCAAGGACGCGTATCCGATTACAGATGGGAAGCCGCACGCCGCTATACCAATCAGATATTGCGCCTTAATAAAAATTTCGACAAACACTCTATACAAGCATTAGCAGCACACGAGTTCAAAGACTATTGGAGTAAAACACTCGATGTTAATGGAACAGGACTTATCTCCGGTTTCGAAGTATTGGATGTCACTTCATTAGCCGAAAAAGCAAAGGGAGGAATTACAGAATGGGCTGTTGATTCTTACTTTTTCAGAGGAAATTACAGCTATGATAACAAGTATCTGGTAGAAGCTTCGCTTCGTCGTGACGGTGCTTCCAATTTCGGCGACAATGCAAAGTGGGGTAACTTCTTCTCTATCAGTGCAGGTTGGAATGTCAACCGTGAAGAATGGTTCAAATGGGATTTTGTGAATAACTTGAAACTTCGTGCTTCTTATGGCACAGTAGGAAATCGCCCGGATTCTCTTTATCCGCAATATGACCTCTACTCTGTATCTTCAAGTTATAGTTACGACGGTGTTCCCGGTGCCCTAATCAGCCAGATAGGAAATAAAGATTTGACTTGGGAAGAAACGAAAACCATCGGTATAGGTTTGGACTTATCAATGTGGCAAGACCGCTTCCGTTTTACCTTTGATTGGTATTCTAAAAACACAGACAACATTTTGTATGCTGTACCTATTTCCGGTTTGACAGGCGTAACCCGACTTTATAAGAATGTAGGCAAAATGCAAAATCAAGGTTTTGAGGTATCTATTGGTGGAGATATTATCCGTACCAAGGACTGGTTATGGAGCATTGATGCCAATTTAGGCCACAACAGCAATAAGTTGAAAGACTTGTTTCAGACCCGTGCAGCCGACGGCACATACAGTACGGCGCGAATGATCATCAGCGACAATTCCGGAATTGCCGGTAGCGCACAGCGTGTTTTAGAAGTCGGTTCCCCGGTAGATACCTACTGGATGCCGGAATGGGCAGGAGTGAACCCTGAGAACGGTGCGCCGCAATGGTATGATAAAAACGGAGAAAAGACAAGCAAGTACGCAGATGCCGCTTACCGTAAGTGCGGCACTTCCAATCCGAAAGTATTCGGCGGATTCTCCACGGCATTGAAATGGAAAGACATTGATTTCAGTGCAGTATTCGGATATTCTTTAGGCGGACATATATACAACTATTCCCGCCAAGAATATGATGCAGACGGTGCTTACTCCGACCGTAACCAGATGAAACTAAAAGACGGGTGGACACGATGGAAAAAGAACGGAGACGTAGCCACGCATCCTGTCGCCACTTACGGGAACACAAGCAATTCCAATAAGATGTCATCCCGTTATATAGAGAACAGCGACTTCTTGAAACTACGCTCAATCAGCATTGGTTACAATCTGAAGTTACCTCAATATTACATTCAGAATATGCGTATCTTCTTCACCGGTGAGAATCTGCTGACCTTTACAAGCTATTCAGGCGTTGACCCTGAACTGCCGGCCAAGGATGACGGTACTGTAATAGGAACTGCAGGGCCTTCTATCTACCCCTCTGTACGGAAATACATGTTTGGCATTAATCTTACATTCTAAAAAGACAAGTATATGAAAAAAATAATTCTCATCATATTAGCTGCCCTATCATTCACAGCTTGTGACATTGATCGCTTGCCTTATGGCTCAATGGCAGCAGAAAAAATCACAGCAGATCCCAACTCTTCACTTGAGTCTTTATTGAATGGCTGTTATGCTCAGCTCAAACATTGGTCTGACCCCATGCACCGTTGCGGAGAATATGCAGGTGACAACATTTGCATACGTAATACATCAACCGATGCTTTTTATGAATTTATTTCATTTAGCCGTACTCCACAAAATTATCGTTTACAAAACTTCTGGGACTACAGCTACAAAGCTATTGCCCAAGCTTCCAATATCATAAACATGATAGCCGAAGGACAGAGTCAAGAAATTGATGGTAAGCTGGGTGAGTGCTATTATATTCGTGGCATGCTTTATTTCTATCTATGCCGCGCATACGGACGCCCCTACTATCAGAATCCGGAGAAAAATCTTGGCGTACCTATTGTGAATGGCACACCTGATGATATGCAAAATCTCAATTTACCAGACCGCGCCACCGTGAAAGAAACTTACGCACAGGTTATCAGTGACCTCAGAAAGGCAACAAAAATGATATCAACCAATAAGGGAGCTATCTATGCATCCAAAGAAGCGGCGCAAGCCATGCTCTCGCGCGTTTATCTGTACATGAGTGGTACTTATGAAAACCCGGATGCTACTTATGCCGACTCTGCCGCATATTTTGCAACGCAAGTAATTGAATCCGGTAAATACAAATTACTATCACGTGAGCAATTCATGAAGTATAATACTTTTGCTCCTGAAAACAACTCTGAAACAATCTTTGCAATTAAGCGTTTGGATTCAGAATATTCAGGTTACGATTACTACTATACCGTGGGTGGCATGTATGCCAATCTTGGCGGTATGGGCTGGGGAGAAATGTATTCCAGTGCCACGTATATCAATTTGCTGAATGAAACAGGACGGAATGATTGGCGTCCGGGTAGTCATTACCAGATAGTAGATGCCCGTGCGGCTTTCATCGAGCCAACTTACAGCAAAGACGGTAATGGAAATTATACAGAAGTATTCCGTTTCATCAGACCAATCAACAGCACAACCAAACAATATGCTCAATTCTATACGACTCATCAGGCGGATGGAAATATTTACTGTGCAGCCTCGAAAGAAACGAGTGCCGCAAAATATAAGCTGACACCAGTGAATGCCTCACAGGGAATATATACGATTGAGTATGAAGGAGCAACTTATGAAGGATTCATAGATTGGTATATTTCTTTGAACAATGGCCATCCACAATTCTACATAACAAAATGCTCTCGTGAAGACAACACGGAATGCCATTTACATTCTCCGCTGATCTCTCGTTTAGGAGAGATTTATCTGAACCGTGCAGAAGCGTATGCCAAACAAGGGAAATATGATTTAGCATTGGCCGACTTGAATACAATACGTAACCGTGCTATAGTAAATGGAGGATATGCTTCGTTAGATGTAAGTAATGCCGGAGAAAGAATTGATAAAGAACGCCAATTGGAACTTGCTTTCCAAGCCGAGCGCAGCTATGACGTATTTCGTAATGGAGGAACTTTAAAGCGCTTCTATCCGGGTGCCCATCCCCAAACTCTCGAAATACCGGCTACAGATTATCGTGTAGTTTATTACATCCCTCAGGATGCCATTAACTCATATCCGGGTACTCTGACACAAAATCCGACAAGCAATTAAGCCACATTTCTTTCTAATAAATCTAAATCGATAAACGCAAGAAGGATTTACTTTACATCATAAAAACTCGTGAAGTAAATCCTCCTTTTTCACCTCTTAAAAATATTAAATATGAAACTTTTTTATGCTATAAGTTTAATCACTTTTATTCTTTTTTCAAGCTGTGAGCAGACCATAAACTCAGAGAATAAGACGTCGGTGACTCGTGTTTCTACAACTAACACTCTTTTTACTAATATAAAAGAATATACAAGACCGTTAACGGGGGAAAGCTCCATTGAAGCTGAGATTTTTTGTACCAAACCGACAATTTATACATTTATTTTTGCTTATAACGGCAATGGTAGTTATTGGGTGAGTTTAGCAGGAAAGGTACTTCTCTATCCGTCTAATAGTGCTACATTTAGAACAATCTCCGTAAACCTGAATCCCGGTAGAAATCAATTTGCAGTAGACGTACTTTTCTCTAAGGGAAATCAACAAGGAGAAGCCAGATTAGTTATAGATAGAATAGACGGAAAAAAATGTGGAACAGAAGAAGGCTACATAGACCTCACTACTGCAGGAATTAGCCAAATTCATGATTTGGTAATTACTGAACCAATGCATTGGATTTGTCTTAAATGCGGTAGATTAAATTCTACAGAATATTCTAGTGAAAATTGCGGACATAAGAAACCATCTTGAAATTTTGAGTATTCTTTATAAGGTATTAAACTTTTATTTTTTATCGGCTTCTGCAATATCATAAAATATTAAAGAAATTTATGTAGAAATTCTGCAACAACAGATTCTGCAAATATTAACGATTACCAAAGTAAGCCTAATAACAAGAATTTTATTCTTTTGGATATCAAATATAAGCAAAGATAATTGATACAATTCAGAATTATGTTATCGTTCCTATCATCAATGAATATCAGTTCAATGATAGGCAGGAAGAACCTGCACGATAAATATCTCAAAAAGCATTATAAAACCGTATCAGAACAGACAAGACTATTTCCTCAAAAAGTACGAAAATCTTTTGCCGTTCCAAAGGAAATTAGTTAATTTTGCAGAACATATATTGAGGAAATACTTAAAGACAATCGCTATATTTTCAGTAAGGAATTCCTTTAATCAAAGAAATGTGATATACCTGCCACATTAAGACATGAAGAAAGCAATAACAGAACTATAGATTATTATAAAACTAACTTTAAATTTTACAATCATGAGAAAAATCGGAATTTTATTGTTAGGCTTATGCCTTGTGTTAGGTGCATGCACCACCCGAACTTCCACCGCTCTGCAAACCACAGCAAAAGGAACCCAATGGGAATGGAAAAACGGAACGATTGTCGTGAAGTCTCCCGAACGTCCTGCCGGTCAGAAAAGTGCGATAGGCTTGACTGCTCCGAAACTGGAAGTAGTCCGTGTAGGATTCGTAGGTTTAGGAATGCGCGGTCCGGGTGCAGTAGAACGTTTCACATATATTCCCGGTACACAGATAGTGGCACTCTGCGACTATGAAGCATCACGTGCAGAAAGATGCCAGGAATATCTAAAGAAAGCTTCGATGCCAAAGGCAGCCATCTACTCCGGTGAAAATGGCTACGAAGAGTTGTGCAAGCGTGAAGATATAGACTTAGTGTACATCGCCGCCGACTGGCTACACCATTTCCCTGTGGCTAAATGCGCTCTTGAAAACGGAAAGCACGTAGCCATAGAAGTTCCTTCGGCCATGAATCTGCAAGAATGCTGGGATCTGATAAACCTCAGCGAAACCACCCGTAAACATTGTTTCATTCTGGAGAACTGTTGCTATGACTGGTTCGAAATGAACGCCTTGAACATGGCGCAGAACGGAGTGTTTGGTGAAGTTATCCGCGCACAAGGTGCATATATTCACAACTTGGCCCCCTTCTGGAATCATTATTGGAAAAACGGAGAAAACGACAAATTAGGATGGCGTCTGGACTACAACATGCGTCATCGCGGTGACGTATATGCCACTCACGGCCTCGGCCCCGTGGCACAAGCACTCGACATTCATCGCGGCGACCGCATGGCCACGTTGGTAGCCATGGACACCAAATCGGTTGTCGGTGCAGAATTGGTTAAGGAACGTACGGATTCTGTTTGCAACAACTTCCGCAACGGCGATCACACCACGACCTTGATTCGCACAGCCAATGGCAAGGTAATCGAGATTCAACACAACGTAATGACGCCGCAACCCTATAACCGTCTTTATCAACTTACGGGTACTAAAGGTTTTGCCAACAAATACCCCATTGCAGGATATGCTTTGGATGCAGCCCAACTGGCAGCATCGGGCGTACAACCCAAGGTAGACGACTTGAACTCTCACGGATTCTTGCCGGAAGCAGAAAAAACGGCTTTGGAAGCCAAATATCAACACCCCATTCTGAAGAAATACGGTGAAATGGCTAAGGAAGTAGGCGGTCACGGCGGTATGGACTTCATCATGGACAGCCGTCTGATATATTGCCTGCAAAATGGATTGCCTTTGGATATGGACGTATATGACTTGGCCGAATGGTGCTGCCTGGCCGAACTGGGCGAGATTTCGATGGACAATGGTTGTGCCGCCGTAGAGTTCCCCGACTTCACACGTGGCGAATGGAACGTAGTGAAAGGTTACAGACATGCCTATGCCACTCCTGAAGAAGAGGCTGCCTCTATGGAAAAAGCAAAAGCTTTTACCGCTCAACTGAAAGAGAGAGGTGCCAAAGAGTGGGCAGAAGAAAAATAAGAATCTAAGGAAATGTACTGAAATCCACTTATAACTTTTAGGCGCTGGTTTCACAGATTGGCACGGAAGGTTAAAACCTAACCCGTGAGATTCTGTGAAATCCGCGCCTTTCGATTTTACTGAACCATCCTCTTACCGAAGATGATTCAACATCCATGTCAGATGTCCGTATTCGGTATCTTCTGATGTCCAATGTTCATTAATCGGAGTAATCAATGCTTCCTTCGGACACTGCAATACATTATATACCGCATAACTCGTGGTAGGCGGACAAACATCGTCGTTATATCCCCAAGTCATACGAGTAGGCACTTTAATAGAGCGGGCAAAGTTCACCACATCATAGTAAGCCATCGTATTCAGCTTATCGGGAGTATCCATTCCCGCCACCCGGAGAAAGTGCGGATAGCCCCCCGCACGTCCCGCCATATATCCGGCCATATCGCTCAACGCCGGATGATTGGCGATACATGCCGTGACACGAGGGTCAAGACCGGCAGCGACCAAAGCCAAAGCACCGCCTTGGCTGCCACCTTGCACAACCACATTTCTTCCATCCCATTCGGGTAGTGAAACAAGCAGGTCGATACTGCGGATACATGCCATATAGACACGCTTCATGTAGTAATTGTCGCGGTTGTCAAGTCCATTATTCAAATAACCGTTCTCCTTGCCATTGAAAGCATTGCTGATATCTTTAAAATCTTCTGTCGGCATTTTCGGATTCAAACCGTGAATTTCTATTTCAAAACGGATACAGCCGTGCTCTGCATAATATTTGTGACGCAAAGGCTCCTTAATCGTTTTGATGCCTGCTCCCGGAGGACAAAGTACCACAGGACAGGACGCCTCCTTTGCATGCTTTGGATAAAACAGATAACCGTAAATGGCTTGACCTCGCTCATTTACCTGTAATTTCAGCAGATAGCAATCCATCTGATCCGTGCAATACTCCTTAACCAACTCCTTGGTATATATCAAAGGGACTTTAGCAAGTTCGGCTTTGTTTTTATTCCAAAAATCCCCGAAGTCGGCCGGTATTTGGGTATAAGGCCGTATCTTCTCGGGAGAAAAGCCCACCTTGATATGGTGCTTATAGGTCTTACCATCAACGGTTGCAGTCATACGGCAATCACGAAAACCGGGCTCGCTCATCGTCCCCATCGGTATAACCGCCTTCCCGTTCTTCAAAACTATCGTTCCTTTGATTTCTGAGGGCATCATGTCCCCTCCCAGTTCATAGTTTACCGTAACTCCATTCTGAGGAATACCATATTTATAAAATTGAACCTCAACAGTTGCTTCCTCACCGGTCTTATAAAGCCAGTCGGCATGATTGGGAACAGTCACCCAAAGCACATCGCTTCTGTACGGATAGTTCTCTGCAAAAGCAGTCAATGAGAGCAATACTACACACAATACAGACAATAAATTTCTTTTCATAAGCACCTATTTGTTTCAACGTTTTATATCCGGCAACGCATTCCCGCCTTTAACCGGATTCCAACCATCAACTCCGGCAAGTACGGTTTCCATCTCATACCCCTTTACAGTTTTCAACTGATGGGAAAAGGCCGCACGCTCTTTCGGTGCAGCACCCTCACCCTTACTCTGGTATTCGGCATAGAAAGCCGTTTGTTCATTCCCTTTCTTTCCCCAATTGTCCCATCCGACAGGAATAATATGCCTGCCTAAATCACAGCGTATAAAAACCGCCTGAGCATAAGGACGCCAAGGACGGGAAAGATATACCTTATCCACACCGGCGTCCGCCGTCAGCTTGCAGTCATGGAAGACGTAGCCATACCGTTGCCCTTTATCTGTGGAGGGCGCCGTCACATATCCATTACCTTTGCTATGAATACGGCAACGGTGGAATACCGCGACAGACCATCCGAAAATAAAATCGACCGTACCTTCTATATAGCACTCCTCAAAATAGAGCCGATCAGCCTTACCGTAAGTATAGAGTGTATCTTGATAACCAAGAAAACGGCAATTCTTGAAATATACACGATCGGCACTTACAAAGCATGCCACGGCCTGCCCCACCGGACCGGACGTATTTTCAAAGGTGATATTCTCCGCATAAAAATCGTGTGCATACACATAGCAGGAAGACGAACCGGAAGTTCCCTTGTTCTCGCCGAAGCGGTTAGCTTTACCGGCATAATCATCATAAGAGATAACAGCCCCCTCCTGCCCTATAAGGGAAATATTGATTTTACTTTCAGGTATGACGACCTTTTCCTTATATACCCCTTTTCTGACCAATATGGAAGTACGCACATTCTTGCGATAATCAGGCACGGCGTCGATGGCTTCCTGCACCGTGAAGAAATCTCCGCTACCGTCTTTAGCCACTACAAAATCGTAGTGACGAACATACTTTGCCAATTCGGGCACTGCCTCGGCAATGGCATCCATAGCCAATCCCGCTATTACACGCCCGCCATATACATTGAGATGAGTATTGTCTTCACGTCCTTTAGGCATGGCGGGAACTATGTCGGGAGCCACCCACATAAACAATTTCTTTGACTCGTCCGGACCTAAACCCTCTACTAACTTATGGGTAATTCTGTTCATATCCACAAATGGCACATTCAGTTCTTCGGCAACATTGCGCGGAGAGTCAAGATAGGCTCCATGAGTATCTATCAGCCGACCGCCTTCTTTCCGATGCGGTGAAGAGGAAGCATCGCGCTTGGCATCCGGATTAGCATCCTTGCGAAAATCATCTTGGCTGACGGCACTATCCACAGTCAGCACTCCGGCAACCGTCTCAAAGTTACGGCGTACAATGGAATTGAACAGTACAGGAATTCCTCCCCTTGCACGTGTATCCATCACGAAACGCTTCAGGTTGGCATCGAAAGAGCCTCCACCAGCATCAGTGTGACGTTTCGGGTCGGTTTTCTCATCGTTATGACCGAACTGGATAAAAACATAGTCACCTTTCTTAACCAAGGAAAGCACCTTGTTCCACCGGCCTTCATCGATAAAACTCTTGGAACTACGCCCATTCACGGCATGGTTATCCACCCGTATCTCCTCCGAAAGATAACCGGGCAACATCTGTCCCCATCCCCTTTCGGGATTTCCTCCGGTCAAGTCTTTATCGGCCATTGTGGAATCGCCGATCATGAAAATAGTGATGTCCGGTTTGTCCGCTTTGAAAGACGAAAATAAGAAAAAAAGCCCCCAAAGCAAAATAAGTTCACGTTTCATGGTTTTACTTATAAGATTATAAATGATTCAGACATTATTCGTTCATTGGATTCCAATCACTGCACATCCCGAAGACATAGCGCATATCGTTGTATTTATCAGCTTCCTCTCTTGTCAGTTGCCTTGCCCACTTTACGCGAGCGTAGGTCATTCCACCTTCTCTCGTACTGCCATATTCCGCATAACGGGCTGTTTTTTCATTCTCCCGATTACGCCAGTTGTCCCATCCATCAGGGCAGATATGCTTGCCCAACTCGCAATCGATGAACACAGTTGCAGCATAAGGACGCCACGGACGGCCCAAATAAACCTTACCCACTCGGTCATCAGCCGTCAGCCTGCAACTTCTGAAAACATAACCCACCGCCACATCCGCCGGAGTAGAAGCAGCCGTGATATACGAATCAGCCTTACTATGAATCCGGCATCCTTCAAACAAAGCCGTGGAAGGACCGAAAATAAAATCCGTGGTTCCCTCTATATAACAATTAAGGAAGCAGAGACGAGTGCCTTTTGCTCCGGTGTAGACCGTATCCTGATTTCCCAGAAAACGACAGCCAATAAACAGCAGGCGATCGCCCTCCGTATGAAGTGCAACCGCTTGTCCCAACCGGGCTGCATTATTCTCTATCGTCAGATTCCTGAAAGAAATGCCACTTCCTTCCACTTTCATGGTATAAGTACGGAACGTTCCCATCTTATCGATATTGGCATGGTCATCATAGGTGATAACGGTATTCTCAGCACTCTCACCCACAAAATCAACGTTTTCAATCCACGACGGAATAACTACCTTCTCTTTATACGTACCGTTTTTGATGAAAACCGTCACTTTATAATCCATAAAGGCACGAATTCCTTCCATCGCTTCGGTCAAGTTACGATAATCGCCCGTCCCATCACGTGCCACTACGATATTACGCTTCCACTGCGTCTGTTGTGCAGCCAAAGACATTGCCATGCAGCACAAGGCTGCCACGAATATGCCCGACAAGCGTATCACTCCTCTCATCTGCATTTCCGGTTAACGATTTCTTTCACCTCCTGAAGGCGTTCCCACTCCAGCGAAGCCAAAATGAACGGTCCTACCGCCTTGGGATCATTGTTGCGGATGGTCTCATTGATGTAATAATCATAATCGCCCGAACGATAGACCTTACCACCCAGTCCGGCAACGGCACAAGCCCGTGTAATGGATACTACACCCTCCTTATCCACCTCAATAAAATGTCCGAGAATGCCTTTATATCCCTTGACTGCCACATCCAAATACGACTTGTCGAGATAGCCCTTACGCACGCCTTTGAACAAAGCATACACAAACATGGCAGAACAGGAAGATTCTAAATAATTTCCTTTGGCTCCGCTCCTGTCCAGCACTTGATACCACAACCCGGTTTTAGCATCCTGCAAACGTTTCACCATACCTGCCAGATGACTGAACACAACCAGCATTGAATCACGTCCCGCCTCGTGCTGCGGGATGAAGTCGAGCGCATCGACAAATGCCATGGCATACCACCCCATCGCACGCCCCCAACTATGGAGCGACTGCCCCGTTTCCTTATCCGACCAGCGCTCCTTACGGCTTACGTCGCAAGCATGACGGAACAAATCCGTTTTAGGGTCATAGGTATGACGGGCTGCCATCAGAAACTGATTGATGACATCCGCATAGTCGCCCACCCGATTGTTGCGATAAGCATATTCCGCATAGAAAGGCGCTCCCATATAAACTCCGTCCAGCCACACTTGATTCGGATAAATCTGCTTATGCCAAAAGCCGCCATCGTCATTACGCGGATGCTCGTCAAGCTGGCTTCGCAGCAGCGCCAGTGCTTTTTTATATTTTTCATCCTTTGTCTGCTCGTAGATGCGGAAAATGAATTTGCCGGAATTAAGACGGTCAAGGCTGAACTCCTCGCGCCGGTACATTTTGATAGTGCCGTCGTCATTGACCATCGTATCGGCATAAGCCAAAGCATAATCATAGATTTTCTTGTCTCCATAACGGTCGTACACATCCAACATGGATTGAAGTTCCAGCCCATGACAATAATCCCATTTCAGCTTCGTTTGAAAATCGAGCTGCCAAGATTTCGGGCAACGAATCATTTCCGATTCGGCCATGCGCACAGACCAAGGTTGTTCACTACTTAAACGTTGTGCAGACATCCATAACGGGAAAGCCAAAGACAGCAATCCGGATACAATAAATTTACAAATCGAGTTCTTTTTCATGAAGTCGTTCTTTTTGGGTATCAGACTTGATTTATTTCATGAAACAAAAGTAAGGTTTTCCTTGCAAACAAGTGTGCACTTTTCAATACAGAGAGTGTATTATTTGATTTTCGTGTGCGAGAACGAGCATTTTTGTGCACGATAACGACAAGATTTGTCCAAAATCGTCCCATTTACTAATTATTATGTTCTCCAAATTTGATTAATTGATAAAAGGTCTTATTTTTGACCCCGATTTTTATTTATAACTATTGCAAAAACATTATCTATTATCCAATTAATTCACAAGAGAATGGAACAAGTTTTCGGTTACATCATCGGCTTAGGCGCAGCAGTAATGATGCCTATAATCTTTACAATTTTAGGAGTGTGCATCGGCATCAAATTCAGCAAAGCGTTGAAGAGCGGCTTGCTTGTAGGCGTCGGTTTCGTAGGTTTATCGGTCATTACGGCATTGCTGACCAGCAGCCTTGGCCCTGCCTTGAGCCAAGTGGTGGAGATTTACGGCCTTCAACTCAAGGTCTTCGATATGGGATGGCCCGCCGCTGCGGCCGTGGCCTATAACACATCGGTGGGAGCTTTCATCATTCCGGTATGTTTGGGTGTAAATCTGCTGATGTTATTGACGAAAACTACCCGCACGGTCAATATCGACCTTTGGAATTACTGGCATTTTGCATTTATCGGTGCTGTGGTATATTTTGCAAGTGACAACATCTGGTGGGGATTCTTTGCCGCCATCATTTGCTACATCATCACCTTGATTATGGCCGATTATACCGCCGACAAATTTCAGGGATTCTATGACAAGATGGAAGGAATATCCATCCCCCAACCTTTCTGTGCAGGTTTTGTACCTTTTGCCATCGTCATCAACAAAATGCTGGACAAGATTCCCGGATTCGACAAGTTGAACATCGATGCCGAAGGCATGAAGAAAAAGTTCGGTCTGATGGGTGAGCCTCTGTTTCTGGGTATTCTGGTAGGTTGCGGCATCGGTGCGCTGTCTTGCAAGAACGGGCAGGAATTGGTAGATAAAATACCTTATATATTGGGTCTGGGCATCAAGATGGGCGCCGTAATGGAATTGATTCCGCGTATCACCGCCTTGTTTATCGAAGGATTGAAACCGATTTCCGATGCTACGCGCGAACTGATTGCAAAGAAATTCAAAGGCGCTGTCGGCCTGAACATCGGCATGAGTCCTGCATTGGTCATCGGCCATCCCGCCACATTGGTGGTGTCTCTGCTGCTGATTCCGGTCACCATCCTGCTGGCTGTGATATTGCCGGGAAATCAGTTCCTCCCTTTAGCGTCTCTTGCCGGCATGTTCTACCTGTTTCCACTGGTATTGCCTATTACCAAAGGCAATGTAGTAAAGACATTCATCATCGGGCTTATAGTATTGACGATAGGGCTGTATTTCGTGACCGACCTTGCACCCTACTTTACACAAGCGGCCCATGATGTATATGTAAAGACGCAGGATGCCGCCGTAAATATTCCCGCCGGCTTTGAAGGCGGTGCGCTCGACTTTGCCTCCAGTCCTTTCGCTTGGATCATCTTCCACATGACTTACTCGTTGAAATGGCTTGGCGCAGGCGCTCTATTGTTGTTTACACTGTTTTTGATGCTTCTGAACCGCCGCGCCATCATCAAATACCGAGAAACGGTGGTAAAGAATTAGCGGTTAGTGATGAATGATTAGTGATGAATAAGTATATATTTAAAATAAAACTACGGATTATGAAAAAGTTAGCAATTGCATTGATGATGGGAGCGGCTGCATTGGCAGCCAATGCCCAAATGAACTACAAGGTGCAGACAGCCTGCCATCCGCAGGACGTAAAGCACTATGATACGGAGCGCCTGCGCAGTGCCTTCGTGATGGAAAAAGTGATGGTAGCGGACGAAATCAACATAACTTATACCCTCTACGACCGTTTGATTTACGGCGGAGTGATGCCGGTGAACAAGACTCTCAAGCTGGAGGTGTTCCGCGAACTCGGTCCGGAAATCACTTATTTCCTCGAACGTCGCGAATTGGGAGTAATCAATACCGGTGGCGACGGAGTGGTTACGGTAGACGGCAAAGAGTATCCAATGAAGTACAAAGAAGCGCTTTACGTGGGATGCGGCAACAAAGAAGTAACCTTTAGAAGCAACGATTCCACCCGACCGGCCAAATTCTACATCAACTCGGCTCCGGCCTATAAGCCCTATGTCACTCAATTAATTACCACCGATGCCAAACTTCAGAAAGCCAACTCCAAGAAATATGCATTGGGCATCTCCGACCGCTACGGAAAGATGGAAGACAGCAACGACCGCATCGTGAACCAACTGATTGTGAAGGATGTGTTGGAAAGAGTGAAAGACGGCGGTACGAACCAGTTGCAAATGGGGCTC
Source organism: Prevotella heparinolytica (assembly GCF_004342845.1). Classification (GTDB taxonomy): domain Bacteria; phylum Bacteroidota; class Bacteroidia; order Bacteroidales; family Bacteroidaceae; genus Bacteroides; species Bacteroides heparinolyticus. The sequence continues at coordinate 54,185 of NZ_SLXB01000008.1, forward strand.
ACTGAACTGACTCCCGGCTCGGTATGGAACACCATGCCCGCCCATACGCACACACGCCGCATGGAAGCCTACTACTATTTCAACGTGGCCGAAGGCAATGCCATCTGCCACCTGATGGGCGAACCGCAGGAAGAACGTCTGGTGTGGCTGCACAACGAACAAGCCATCACATCTCCCGAATGGTCTATCCACGCAGCAGCAGGAACACGCAACTATACTTTCATCTGGGGCATGGCAGGCGAAAACCTGAAATACAGCGACAAGGATGAAATAAAATATACGAATATGAAATAAGATTCGTACACGAAACACATACGGGCACAGAGCTTTTCATTCTATGCAACATGGGAAGCTCTGTGTTTCTGTATCTGCGTGTCCAATGTCCGTTTCGTCATTTTATACAGTTTTTCCACCAATTATTACACCTTGCACAACACACAAAACCCTATTTTTGCAACCAAATAATAAATCTATATCATGAGTACATTTTCAAACACATCGGGCAAGATGACCAATTACCGCTGGGTCATCTGCTGCATGCTCTTCTTTGCCACAACAGTCAACTATCTTGACCGCCAAGTCCTTTCTCTCACTTGGAAAGATTTCATCGCTCCGGAGTTCCATTGGACAGATGCCGATTATGGCGACATCACCGCCGTCTTCTCCATTGTATATGCCATCGCAAACCTGTTTGCCGGCCGTTTCATCGACTGGATGGGAACCAAGAAAGGCTATCTTTGGGCCATCTTCGTCTGGTCGTTGGGCGCATGTCTGCACGCAGCCTGCGGCTGGGCCACCGAACACGTAGTGGGCATTCATGATGCGGCAGCCATGGTTTCGGCCACGGGGGCAGTGGCATCGACCATCGCCATTACCAGCGTCTATTTCTTCATAGCCGCCCGCATCGTGCTAAGCGTGGGCGAGGCAGGCAACTTTCCGGCCGCCATCAAGGTGACGGCAGAATATTTTCCTAAAAAAGACCGAGCTTTTTCTACCTCCATCTTCAATGCCGGAGCCACGGTAGGCGCTTTAATCGCCCCGGTCACCATTCCCCCGCTGGCACGCTATTTCCAAAGCATAGGCATAGGCAACGGCTGGGAAATGGCATTTATCGTCATCGGCGCATTGGGCTTCGTATGGATGGGACTGTGGATGTTCCTTTATAAAAAGCCGAATGAAAACCCCGCAGTCAACGCCGCCGAGCTGGCATACATCGAACAAGACAAACTGACCGAAGAAAACAACAGCTCCTCCAAAGAGGATAAAAGGGAGCGAAAACTCTCATTCCTCGAATGCCTCAAGTACCGCCAGGCATGGGCGTTTGCCATAGGCAAATTCATGACGGACGGCGTATGGTGGTTCTTCCTCTTTTGGACTCCCGCCTACATTTCGGACGTTTACGGTTTCTCATCGGATAGCGCAACCGCACAGTTGCTGATATTTGTGCTTTATGCCATCACGATGCTCTCTATCTATGGAGGCAAACTGCCCACCATCATCATCAACAAGACCGGCATGAATCCATACGCTGCCCGTATGCGCGCCATGCTTGTTTTTGCCCTGTTCCCGTTGCTTGCCTTGTTTGCGCAGCCTTTGGGGGCTTATTCCTACTGGTTTCCCATCATCATCATCGGTATTGCGGGAGCCGCCCACCAGTCATGGTCGGCCAACATCTACTCCGTGGTAGGCGACATGTTTCCGAAGAGTGCGGTAGCCACCATCACCGGCTTCGGAGGCATGGCAGGCGGTGTCGGCGCATTCCTTATCAATAAAAGTTCCGGCATGCTCTTCACCTATGCCGACGAGAGCCAAATGGCGTTCATGGGTTTCGTCGGGAAACCTGCCGGCTACTTCATCATCTTCTGCGTCTGCGCCGTGGCTTACTTGATAGGTTGGTGCATCATGAAGGCGCTGGTGCCGAAATACAAACCGATTGTGGCAGACTGACACTTTCCAAACCGAATTTACCTGCAATATCGGGGTTGGGTGGTTTCACCCGACCCCGATATGTATTGCACATCAAAAAATCTTTCCAAAATTTCCATAAAAACAACCCTTGAAAAGCCGACAAAAGGAACGAGAAAAGTTCAGTTCCGTATTGAAGGTACATCAGTCGTATACTGATGTAGGATGAGTCGTATACTGAAGCCACATCAGTCGTATACTGATCTTCCCCCCTGCCAGAAGGTGCTCTGACAAGGGTATGACTTTCCTCGTCCGTTTTCTCCGAAAGCTCTTTTGAAGAAGTAAATATTCGCAACACCATATTCCCCAAAACGCCTCTTCATCGAAAGTTTTCGTAATATCAGCCGGAAGCCCATTATAGAAGAATGTTTTTTCGGAATGAATTGCAATAATATCACCAACACAATCTTCGGAGTAATCCGGAACAGCTCCATAACGACACATAATCTGAAAAGACCCAACAAAAAGAGAACGCTTTGCAGACGAAATCTGCAAAGCGTTCTCTTTTTGTTGGGCTATCTGGACTCGAACCAGAAATGACAGGACCAGAATCTGTAGTGTTACCATTACACCATAGCCCAATAACAGGTTATTTCTGTTTTGCGGTTGCAAAGATACAAAAAAAACGAGAATCCAAAACTTTATCGAACATTTTTTTCTATCAAAGCAGATAAACCATGTGCAAAGATTCGCACAACTAAAAAAAAGCAAAAAATCAAACTCTTTTCCTCTTTTGCGTGTTTGGTATGAGAAATCAATGTATATTTGCCATCTGTTTTTAATATAATAATGTATAATGAACGAAACCAAAAGACTGATTCAACAGATTACAGAAGGAATTCAAGATAAAAAAGGAAAGAAAATCGTCGTTGCCGACCTCACAAAAATAGACGATACAATATGCAACTATTTCGTCATCTGCCAAGGAAACTCACCCAGCCAAGTGACGGCCATCGTAGAATCCGTCAAGGATTTCACGCGCAAGGGGGCCGATACCAAACCTTTCGCCATCGACGGATTGCGCAACGCCGAATGGGTGGCAATGGACTATTCGGATATTCTGGTACATGTATTCCTGCCGGAGGCAAGAGAGTTCTATAACTTGGAACACCTTTGGGCAGACGCCAAATTAACCCAAATCCCCGACATAGATTAATCAAAACGTATGGACAATAATACCAACAAAAAGCCTAATAAAGTGAACATGCCCAAGTTCAACCTGAATTGGTTGTACATGATAATAGCAATCATGCTGGTGGGATTGTACCTCACCAACGAAAGCGGCACCACCTCCAAAAACATCTCCTATGATGAGTTTCAGCAATACGTGCGCAACGGCTATATCAGCAAAGTAATCGGCTACGACGACAACTCCGTTGAAGCATACATCAAGTCGCAACACGTAGGAAACGTCTTCCGCCAAGACTCTAACCGGGTAGGCAAAAACCCGCTCATCACAACCGAAGCACCTTCGCGCGAAAGTCTGGGAGACTTTTTGCAGAAAGAAAGAGATGAATCGCACTTCGACGGTTCCATCAATTACGAAAAGAAAAGAAACTATTTCGGCGCCTTCCTATGGCAGGTTCTTCCTTTTGCCTTCCTCATCGGTTTCTGGATTTACCTCTCGCGCCGGATGAGCGGCGGAGGCGGAGGCATGGGCGGCGGCGGAGGCATCTTCAGCGTAGGCAAATCCAAAGCCCAGCTCTTCGAGAAAGGTTCTACCATAAAGATAACCTTCAAGGATGTGGCAGGACTTGCCGAAGCCAAGCAGGAGGTAGAAGAAATCGTAGAGTTCTTGAAAGAACCGCAAAAATACACCGACTTGGGAGGTAAAATACCCAAAGGCGCTTTGCTCGTAGGTCCTCCGGGAACCGGCAAGACACTGCTCGCAAAGGCCGTGGCAGGAGAGGCGAACGTACCGTTCTTCTCGCTGGCCGGTTCTGATTTTGTCGAGATGTTTGTGGGTGTGGGGGCGTCCAGAGTGCGCGACCTGTTCCGCCAAGCAAAGGAGAAAGCTCCCTGCATCGTGTTTATCGACGAGATTGACGCCGTGGGACGTGCCCGCTCCAAGGCTGCCGCTATGGGTGGCAACGATGAACGCGAAAACACGTTGAACCAATTGCTGACCGAAATGGACGGCTTCGGCTCGAACAGCGGCGTCATCATTCTGGCCGCTACCAACCGTGTGGATGTTCTGGACAAAGCCTTGCTTCGCGCCGGACGCTTCGACAGACAGATACACGTGGACCTTCCCGATTTGAACGAACGCAAAGAGGTGTTCGGCGTACATTTACGCCCCATTAAGATAGACAATACGGTGGACATCGATTTACTGGCCCGCCAGACACCCGGCTTCTCCGGAGCCGACATTGCCAACGTCTGCAACGAAGCAGCCTTGATAGCCGCCCGCCACGGCAAGAAGTTTGTCGGCAAGCAGGATTTTCTGGATGCCGTAGACCGTATTGTCGGCGGTCTGGAAAAGAAAACCAAGATTACAACCGAAGCCGAACGCCGTTCCATAGCCATACACGAAGCCGGCCATGCCAGCATATCATGGCTGCTGGAATACGCCAACCCGTTGATTAAAGTAACCATCGTGCCCCGCGGACGCGCTTTGGGTGCAGCATGGTATCTGCCTGAAGAGCGACAAATCACCACCAAAGAACAGATGCTGGACGAAATGTGCGCCACTTTGGGAGGGCGTGCGGCAGAAGACCTCTTCTTGGGAAGAATATCCACAGGTGCCATGAACGACTTGGAGCGTGTGACGAAACAGGCTTACGGCATGGTGGCTTATCTGGGTATGAGCGAGAAGATTCCCAACCTCTGCTATTATAATAATGAGGAATACTCTTTCAACCGCCCGTACAGCGAAAAGACAGCCGAACTGATTGATGAAGAGGTGAAGCAAATGATAAACGAGCAATACGAACGTGCCAAGAAATTATTGTCCGAACATAAAGAAGGACACAACCGGTTGGCACAATTGCTGATTGACAAGGAGGTAATCTTTGCTGAAGACGTCGAACATATCTTCGGCAAACGCCCGTGGGCCTCACGCTCTGAAGAGATTATCAATGCCAAGGTTTCTGCCGAACAGAAAAAGGCGGAAGAAGAGGAAACAGAAAAGGCCGCAGAGGCAGAGAAAGAGGTGAAGGAAAAGGAAGGAGCAGCCGAGAACACCACATCGGCAGACCCTGTATCTCAAAACTAAAAAAAAAGGAAAGTAGCGTGAAAAACAACTTTATCCAACGTGCCGTCACCGGCGTGCTGTTCGTAACAGTATTGGTGGGCTGCATTCTTTACAGCCCCTTCTCATTCGGAATATTATTTACCATTATCAGCGCACTGAGCGTGCACGAGTTCGCCCGGTTAATCAATCAAAACGGCGAGATAAGCCTCAATAAGACCATCACCTCTTTAGGAGGAGCATACCTGTTTCTCGCATTGATGAGCTTCTGCACGCAACAGAGCGTAGGGGCACGGGTATTCCTCCCCTATCTGGCACTGCTGCTCTATCTGATGATAACGGAATTATATCTTAAGAAAAAGAACCCGACAGGTAATTGGGCATACTCCATGCTAAGCCAATTATACGTGGCACTACCTTTTGCCCTGTTGAACGTACTTGCGTTTCAAAACTCACCGGAAACAGGCAGTGTGACTTATAACCCCATCCTTCCGTTATCTATCTTCGTCTTCATCTGGCTGAGCGATACCGGAGCTTATTGCGTAGGGTCGTTAATCGGCAAACACCGCCTGTTCGAGCGTATCTCGCCCAAGAAATCGTGGGAGGGAAGCATTGGCGGCGGCGCATTCTCCATAGCCTCCTCCTTGGCTTTTGCCCATTTTTTTCCTTTCATGTCATGGTGGCAATGGGCCGGATTGGCAACAGTCATCGTCATTTTCGGTACGTGGGGAGACTTGACCGAATCGTTGATGAAACGCCAATTGGGCATCAAGGATTCCGGCAACATCTTGCCGGGACACGGTGGAATGCTCGACCGCTTCGACAGTGCCCTGATGGCTATTCCGGCCGCAGTAGTCTATCTATATGCCTTGAGCATGTAAGCATTCTCATTGCAACTGCATGTCCGACAAGTCCGGAATGTTTACTTCCTTGATGTTGTTGTTGTTTGTCAAGCTCTTATCGAATGTTATCTCCACCTTACCGTTTACTTCCGAGTGGAGTTTCAACTTGATGCCTTTGATATCGTGAGTGATTTTCAGGCTATTCAGATTATAAGAGACGGCAGCATAGGAGCGACGGCCGGTCAAGTCGTCATAATCATTGTAGCGCAGTTCCAAATGAATATAACCGTCATCGCCATATAAGTCCTCATCCTTCTGCGGACGCACCAGGCTTATGCGGTGTTTCTTCGCAGACGGCAGGTTCTGAACGAAAAAGATGTTCATATAACCGCCGCTGATGCTTATATCGCCCTTATATATCCGTACAGGGTCATTACCAAACTCCTGTTCGGTTTCGGGCGTCAGTGTTTCTACCCCTTTTGTCAGGACATTTTGCAGTTTCAGCAACTTTACGGCATGGTCGTATCCCTCGTAGTTATCCCACAAAGGGTTGAACACAGTCAGCACACGCTGCCCGTCCACGGCCTCATACCATCCAAGATCGACATTCACCGGCCAGAGGGTTCCCCACCTATCGCAATTCAGATAGAAAGCATTTCCCGTAACACGCACAGTGGCCCACAAAGGCGGAGTAAAATCACCTACCGAATATCCTTCGGAATCTCCACACGATTGCAATGACGGCATCAGCGCCAAGCATATCACCATAAATAAGCAATGTAGTTTTTTCATAATCAAAATCTTTTTCCGTTTGTTTCTGTCTGAAAAATACAAAAGCCGGGCGTTTACTGCACCGGCTTTTGTGTTTTTTATTGTTTTAACAGAATACTTCCGGCATCTGCCGTACTCTTCGCATCTCATCCTCCACGCCGTTTTTTAAGCAATGCCACCATCTTGAAGGCAGCATGCCGGGGTGCACCCGCTTTGCCCAAACGAGATGCCACATGCTCGTAACCGTCAAGCATCTGCCGTCGATATTGCTCGTCATATAGAATACTCTTCAACTCCGAGCGTATCCGTTCCACCGTCATGGTATCGGCAACCAGTTCCTTCACAACCTCACGATCAGCTATCAGGTTGACCAAAGAAATGTATTTTACTTTCAGCACATGCCTCTTCAGGAAAGCAATGATTTTCCCTATCGGGGTGTGGTAGCACACCACCTGAGGCACACGGAACAAAGCCGTCTCCAATGTTGCCGTGCCCGAAGTGACCAATGCCGCCTCGGCCTGCCGCAACAAGGGAAACGTCTTATTGAAAAGAATCTTCACATCAGCCTCTCCTACATATTGCTTATAGTATTCGGGGGAGATGCCGGGAGCACCGGCCAACACCAATTGATAATCGGGGAAAGAGGCCGCCGCCCGAAGCATGTCCGGCAGGTTATCCTTGATTTCCTGTTTACGACTACCTGCCAACAAGGCAATTATCGGTTTATCGGATAGTACGTTGGCATGTGTAAAATCACCAAAAGCCTCGGAGCCGGAAGCACGGAAAGCCTCAACCTCATCTACCGTAGGGTTGCCTACATAATGTATGGGATAGCGATGCTTCCCTTCAAAAAACTCCACCTCGAACGGTAGAATGGAGAACAACTCGTCCACATCCCGCTTGATATTTTTGATGCGGTATTCCTTCCACGCCCAAATCTTGGGAGAGATGTAATAGAAGACGGGAATCCGGGTATGTGCATGGACAAACTTGGCAATATTCAGATTAAAGCCCGGATAATCCACCAGAATCAGGACATCGGGCTGCCATGCCACAATATCTTCCTTACAGCGCTTCATGTTGGCAAAAATGGTGCGCAGGTGCAACAGCACAGGAACAAAGCCCATATATGCCAGCTCCTTATAATGCTTCACCATCGTACCGCCCACCGCCGCCATCAAGTCACCGCCAAAGAAACGAAATTCCGCCCGGGCATCCTCTTCTTTCAGTGCGGCCATTAAGTGGGAGGCATGCAAGTCGCCGGAAGCTTCACCAACAATCAAGTAATATTTCATAAGCAGGCCGTCTTATTGGAACCAAGTCTTCAGCTCATCCATCAACCCATAAGCCGTAGCATCTACCGTAGTCGGCGTAATGGCTACATAACCGTTCTCAAGCGCCCAATGGTCGTTCTTTTCATTGTCCGTATCCTGATTTTCGAACTCACCGGTCAGCCAGTAGTAATGCGTATCTCCCCGATGTGCAAAATTCTCCCACTCGTTTACCCATTGTCCTTTAGTCTGCTCACAAACTTTGATGCCTTTCAGTTCTTTCGTATCAGGGAAGTTTACATTCAAACACGTCAACGGAGGCAGCCCTTTCTCCAACACCCTGCGGGCTATTTCGCGGATGTACGGGCCGGCCGGCTCGAAGTCGGCATTCATCTCATGCGAACACAGCGAAAAGCCGATGGAGGGAACTCCCTTCAAGCAACCTTCGATCACCACCCCCATCGTTCCGGAATAGTGCACATTCACCGAAGAATTATCGCCATGATTGATACCTCCCACCACAAGGTCGGGCTTACGGTCGAGCACAGTGTGGAAAGCCAGTTTCACACAATCGGTCGGCGTACCGGAACATTTGTAGACCGTCACCCCCACTTCCTTGCGGAGCAAACGGTAATGGATAGGTTCCGTCACCGTAAGTGCACACGCACTGCCCGAACGCGGCGCATCCGGCGCCACCACCACTATCTCGCCCAACGGGCGGAGAAATCTAATCAACTCGCTAATGCCTTTTGCAATGATGCCATCATCATTGGAAATCAATATCAAAGGTCTCCGGTTTTCCATACTTTCAATTGTTTATGAGTGCAAAAGTAGCTAAAAAGGCAGAAAGAGACAACTCCCCGACGAGGAACTTTGAACCGGGCAACCGCTACTACGGGAAAAAACTCCTTGTATCCCGTGGAATAAAATCGCGGATGGCACACAGTAAACATGTTCTCTGCCCCGGATGAATCTCTGTACGCAGCTTGCGAACACAAAACCGCGCACTGCGGATAAATATTCGCACGGCGCGAACAAATATCTGCGCACTGCGAACAGAGATCCGGAAACAACTATAATGAAGATAGTTCCGACTATTGAAGTGTGTAAGTTAACAGTCTGGAGAAAAGTTTTGGCGGGCACTGATAAAAAAACAAATCTTAATCTTCTGCAAGCGAGGCAAAAAGCTTTTACATTTCCATATAAAACATATATCTTTGTGTCGAAAAACCTGTTTAAATGCTGACGGCATTCCCTTAAGAAGTCTTTGAAAGCGCATATCGCTTCCTGCAAGGAGTATAACACGCCCATAAATTAAAGGACTTTGTGAAGGACGTACGGGGTGCAGATACAGTATAAACATTTAGTTTTCAGAGGAAAAAACTGTTTTAAAACAGTCGGAAACAAGAGGCGGGACATACGGTGAGTTATTAACAAAACAACCGACTTTTCAACCGATTTTGCAATCTTCCTCTTTTTTAGTTGGCACTATTCGAAAATAATCACTTATTTCGCTGCCGATAAAACATTGAGATTATGGGAAAAATTATTGCTATGGCTAATCAAAAGGGTGGCGTAGGTAAGACTACGACAACAATCAATCTGGCAGCCTCACTCGCCACTCTTGAAAAGAAAGTGCTCGTTGTAGATGCAGACCCGCAAGCCAATGCCTCTTCCGGCTTGGGTGTGGACATCAAGCAGTCGGAATGCACTATATACGAATGTATTATCGACCGTGCCAACGTGCGCGACGCCCTTCATGACACTGAAATAGATACCCTGAAGGTCATCTCCTCCCACATTAATCTGGTAGGCGCCGAGATAGAAATGCTCAATCTCAAAAATCGGGAGAAGATACTGAAAGAGGTACTCGCCCCGCTAAAAGATGAGTTTGATTATATATTGATAGACTGCTCCCCCTCTTTGGGGCTGATAACCGTCAATGCATTGACCGCCGCCGATTCCGTAATCATCCCCGTACAAGCGGAATATTTCGCATTGGAAGGTATCAGCAAACTGCTGAACACCATCAAAATCATCAAGTCGAAGTTGAATCCGACACTCGAAATCGAAGGCTTTCTGCTGACGATGTACGACTCACGTCTGCGCCAAGCCAACCAAATCTACGACGAAGTGAAACGCCACTTCCAAGAATTGGTGTTCAATACGGTTATCCAACGTAATGTAAAGTTGAGCGAAGCGCCCAGCTACGGCCTGCCCACCATCTTATACGATGCAGACTCCACCGGAGCCAAAAACCACATGGCGCTTGCCAAGGAATTGATTAATCGGAACGAGAAACCTGCGGTTACAGGCAGTAAACGATAAATTATAAATGCACCGTTTGCAATGTGGCTGCAACATCATCCGACATGATATTGTAAACAGCAAATGGTAAAATCGCAAGAAAAACAAATGGCACAGAAACGAAACGCATTAGGACGAGGTTTGGACGCCCTGCTATCTATGGACGAAGTGCAAACCGAAGGTTCCTCCTCCATCAACGAAATAGAGTTGTCGAAGATTTCCGTCAACCCTAACCAGCCTCGTCATGAATTTGACCAGACCGCATTGCAGGAGCTTGCCGACTCAATCTCCGAGATAGGCATCATCCAACCCATCACCCTGCGTAAACTGAGCGACGACGAATACCAGATTATCGCTGGCGAACGCCGTTTCCGCGCTTCGCAGCTTGCCGGGTTGAAAAGCATACCCGCTTATATACGCACAGCCGACGATGAGAACGTTATGGAAATGGCACTCATCGAAAACATACAACGCGAAGACTTGAACTCAGTGGAAATAGCTCTTGCCTATCAGCATTTGCTGGAACAATACGGCCTGACACAAGAACGCCTCAGCGAACGTGTGGGCAAGAAGCGCACCACCATTGCCAACTATCTGCGCCTGCTCAAGTTGCCCGCTCCCATACAGATGGGGCTTCAAAACAAGCAGATAGACATGGGACATGCCCGAGCATTGGTGACACTCGGCGACCCGAAGCTGCAAGTAAAGATTTATGAGGAGATTCTGGAACACGGATATTCCGTGCGCAAAGTGGAAGAAATAGTCAAATCGCTGAGCGAAGGCGAAGCTGTGAAAAGCGGTAGCCGTAAGATTGCCCCCAAACGTGCCAAACTGCCCGAAGAATTCAACATGTTGAAACAGCAACTCTCAGGATTCTTCAACACAAAAGTGCAGTTCACCTGCTCGGAGAAAGGTAAAGGCAAAATAAGTATTCCGTTCAGTAACGAAGAAGAACTGGAACGCATCATCGGCATACTTGACACGCTGAAGAGATAAATGAGAAAAACAAGAAGAATATATCAGTTGACCGTCGCCCTGCTGCTTTGCTTTCTGCAAACGGCAGGGATTGCCATGTATGGTCAAGACCGCCCGCGAGCCGCTTCCAAACGGACGCACCGACTTCAGAATGATACAACAGGCATTGCGCGTCAACCCATCCATCCGCAATCCGACAGTCTGAATATAGAGATAGCCCAACCGGAGACAATTCAACTGCCAGCCGATTCAGACAGTCTTGCCGTAGCTGACAGCCTTGCGGCCGAAAACAAAAAGAAGCTGTTGGAAATGACAGCCGAACCCGACTTGAAGGTACAACCTGTTTCGACAGACAGCTTGCGAAAAGCAATCAACCCTCGAGTATGGATACCTAACCCCACCACAGCCACGTGGCTGGCTCTCGTCATCCCCGGAGGCGGACAAATCTACAATCGTAAATTCTGGAAATTACCCATCTTTTATGGCGGCTTTGCGGGTTGTGCCTATGCGCTTACTTGGAACAACAAAATGTACAAGGATTATTCGGCCGCATACAAAGACGCAGCAAACGGAAACTGGACTTCCACCAGTATCACCGACTTGTTGCCCCCCAACCACAATTATACCCAAAGCCAACTGTTGGAAGTGTTGCGGAAACGCAAAGACACCTATCGAAGATTTCGCGACCTGAGCATTTTTGCCTTCATCGGCGTATATCTGCTTTCTGTTGTCGATGCCTATGTAGACGCAGAGTTGTCCAACTTCGACATAACGCCGGACCTCAGCATGAGGGTAGAACCCGCCATAATCAACAACGGAATGATAGGTTCCTCTCAAAGAGCCGTCGGCATGCAATGCAGTTTCCGTTTCTGAAGAATAAATAAAAGCATTAATCACCCTATGACGAATAAACTCACAGATATGAAAAAAATAATCTTCGGTTTCTCCCTCTTTTCCGGTACGCTCTTTGCCACTTCTCAAGTACAGGCACAAGAAAGTGTAGAAGTTTTTATCCGCGAGAACGGAACAGAACGCGAGGAAACCATCGAACTGCCCAAAAGCATGACTTATCCGCTGGACAGCCTGCTCAACGACTGGAAAGCTAAAAACCATATAGACTTGGGAAAAGACTGTGACACCTCCACCATCAATCCGGAGTTCAGCGACTCGGTATATATCGACCGCCTGTCACGCATCCCTGCTGTCATAGAGATGCCCTATAATGAAATTGTACGTAAATTCATCGACATGTATGCCGGACGCCTGCGCAATCAGGTGGCTTTCATGCTAAGCGCCTGCAACTTCTACATGCCCATCTTCGAGGAAGCATTGGATACCCATGGCCTTCCGCTTGAACTGAAATACCTGCCCATCATAGAATCGGCTCTAAATCCTTCGGCCGTGTCCCGTGCCGGCGCTTGCGGATTATGGCAATTCATGCTTGCCACAGGAAAATTGTATGGTTTGGAAAGCAACAGCCTCGTAGATGAACGCCGCGACCCGATAAAAGCTACATGGGCTGCCGCGCGTTACCTGAAAGATATGTACGACATCTATAAAGATTGGAATCTGGTGATTGCCGCCTATAACTGTGGCCCCGGCACTATCAACAAAGCCATTCGTCGTGCCGGCGGAAAAACTGATTATTGGGAGATTTACAACTACCTGCCCAAAGAGACACGCGGATATGTGCCGGCTTTCATTGCGGCCAATTACGTCATGACTTATTACTGCAAGCACAACATTTGCCCCATGGAAACCAATATACCGAACGCCACAGACACCGTGCAAGTAAACCGCAACCTGCATTTCGAGCAGATTGCCGATATCTGTGGCATTGATATGGACCAGATAAAGAGTTTGAATCCGCAATTCACAAGAAACATAATTCCCGGAGAAAGCAAGCCCCAAACACTCCGTCTTCCCATCACCCATATCAGTACATTTATCGATAAACAAGATACAATCTACGCCCACCGCAGCAACGAACTGTTCAAAAACCGTAAAGTAATAGCCATTGCAGATACGCGTCCGGCAACACGCAACAGCAGAAACAGCACGGCAGGCAATGCCACCTACCACAAAATCCGCAATGGCGAAACATTATCGACCATTGCACGAAAATACGGCGTTACCGTCAATCAGTTGAAAAGTTGGAACGGATTGCACAGCACCCGAATATCGGCAGGAAAGCGTCTGAAGATTTATAAATAGAAAGGCAAAAACTTGTCCGGTATTGAAAAATGCTTATTTTTGCAGAAAGTGAAGAAAGGAGAAAGCAGTATATGGAAGAAAACATAAGCCAGAAGGGGAAGGAGATGGCTGAAGAAGAAATGATTGAACAGGCATTCCAAGAACTGTTGAACGACTATTTGGCAACCAAGCACCGCAAACGTGTAGAAATAATAACCAAAGCATTCAATTTTGCCAATCAGGCGCACAAAGGCATCAAGCGCCGTTCGGGCGAGCCTTACATCATGCACCCCATTGCCGTGGCAAAAATTGTCTGTAATGAAATAGGATTAGGCTCTACCTCCATCTGCTCGGCCTTGCTGCACGATGTGGTAGAAGACACCGACTATACCGTAGAAGACATTGAAAACATCTTCGGACCTAAAATAGCACAGATTGTAGACGGGCTTACCAAAATCTCCGGTGGCATCTTCGGCGACCGCGCTTCGGCACAAGCCGAGAACTTCAAGAAGCTGCTGCTCACCATGTCCGACGATGTGCGGGTTATTCTCATCAAGATAGCCGACCGGCTGCATAACATGCGCACGCTCGGCTCCATGCTTCCCAATAAGCAGTTTAAGATTGCAGGCGAAACGCTCTACATCTACGCTCCCCTCGCCAACCGCCTCGGTTTGTATAAAATCAAGACCGAACTGGAGAACCTGAGTTTCAAGTATGAGCATCCGGAAGAATATCACGAAATAGAAGAGAAACTTGAAGCAACTGCCGTTGAGCGCGACAGAGTGTTCAACGAATTTACGACCCCGATACGTGCGCAATTGGACAAAATGGGTCTGAAATATCGCATCATCGCACGTATCAAGTCCATCTATTCCATCTGGAATAAAATGCAGACCAAGCATGTTCCTTTTGAAGAAATCTATGACCTGCTTGCCGTTCGTATCATTTTCGAGCCACGCAACATCGAAGAAGAACTGAACGATTGTTTCGACATCTATGTCTCCATATCCAAGATATATAAACCTCATCCCGATCGCCTGCGCGATTGGGTAAGCCATCCGAAGGCCAACGGATACCAAGCGTTGCACGTCACCCTTATGGGCAATAACGGACAGTGGATAGAGGTGCAAATCCGCAGCGAACGCATGAACGACGTTGCCGAACAAGGATTTGCCGCCCATTGGAAATACAAAGAAGGCGGAGGCAGCGAAGATGAAGGCGAATTGGAAAAGTGGCTACGCACCATCAAAGAGATTCTGGATGACCCGCAACCGGACGCCATAGACTTTCTCGACACCATCAAGCTCAATCTCTTTGCATCGGAAATATTTGTATTCACCCCGAAGGGAGATATAAAAACCATGCCGCAGAACTCTACGGCATTGGACTTTGCTTTCTCTCTGCACACCGATATAGGCAGCCACAGCATCGGCGCCAAGGTGAACCACAAGCTGGTTCCTCTAAGCCACAAACTGCAAAGCGGCGACCAAGTAGAGATATTGACCTCCAAATCGCAGCGCGTACAACCGGAATGGGAAATGTATGCCACCACAGCCCGTGCGCGTACAAAGATTGCAACAATCCTACGAAAAGAGGCTAAAACTTATCAAAAAGAAGGAGAAACCATCTTAAATGACTTCTTCAAGAATGAAGATATCCGTGTGGATGAAATCCTGCTGGACAAACTGACCAAGTTGCACAAATTCCACACCCACGACGAATTGCTCGTTGCCATCGGTAACAAAAGAATCGTGCTGGGTGATGCCGACAAGAACATCGCAAAGGAAAAACAAGGCAGCAACTGGAAAAAGTTCCTGAGTTTCTCATTCGGCAACAAAGAAAACAAAGACGAGAAGGAACAACCGAAAGAGAAACTCCCTCAAGAGAAAATCAATACCAAGCAAATTCTGAAGCTGACGGAAGAGACTATCTCGAAAAATTATATCATGGCTCCTTGCTGTCATCCCATCCCCGGCGACGATGTGCTGGGATATATAGACGACCAGAACCGGGTTGTCATACATAAGCGTCAATGCCCTGTTGCCTCACGCCTCAAGAGCAGCTACGGCAATCGCATCATCGCAACCGAATGGGACACGCATAAGGACCTTTCTTTCCTCGTCACCATCTATCTGAAAGGGATAGACAGCATGGGACTGCTGAACGAAGTGACCCAAGTCATCTCGCGCCAACTGAACGTAAATATCCGTAAGCTCTCCATTGAAACAGACGACGGCATCTTTGAGGGAAAGATACAACTCTATGTACATGATGTGGATGACGTGCGTACCATCTGCAACAACCTGAAACAGATACAGAATATCAAGCAAGTGACAAGGATAGAAGACTGATATAGCTTGCTAAAAATGGGTACTGAATATAAGGATGTTACACTTGTACAAGCGTAGCCTTTCAGTTGTACAAGTGTGAGTCCTCAGTTGTACGAGCGTGAGCATTCACTTGTACAAGCGTAAGTTCTCACTTGTACAAATGCAAAAAACGACTATTGTTTCTGTATTTCTTCCTTCAGTTTTTCCACATCCTCATAGGTGAAAGCATTCAACGCATCGCGCATGCCTATCAGTTCCTCGCGGATGGACTTAAGTCTTTCTACGATTTCAAAAGTACGCACGGTTGCCTCCTTGTTGTCTTTCATCCTCTGGCGGGCGCCGGACAGAGTCATGCCCCGTTCTTTCACCAAATGATAAATAAGCTTCAACGTTTCTATATCTTCTTTGCGATACTGACGTATGCTACGCCCTCCTTTCTTGGGCTTGAGCTGTGGAAACTCTTTTTCCCAAAAACGGAGCAGCGATTCGTTGACATCGAACATGGCAGCCACCTCGCCGATGGAATAATACAATTTCAGGTTCTTATCGGTGTTCAACATACCGGCATCATCTTTTAAGTAAGTACAAAATTAGACTTCTTTTTCCAAATTACCGCACAATGAGGCAGATAAGTGACAAGTTTTTGTTTCAGCGACATGTTTTGTCGCTCAGGGATGTTATCTTTGCTTATAGAAATCCAATAAGATATGGGCAGAAAATTAGAAGGATTGCAACGCATGTTGGTCATCATCAACAAGCTGAAAGGGCTACAAAAATATGTGCCGCGCGAAGAGTTGGAAAACTATGTAACGCTCCGCATGGAGGAACGGGATGGTACACCTGTGGATATCAGGACACTGCAACGGGATTTCAACGAGATTGAGACGCTGTTCGGCATTCGTATCTGTTTTGACAAGAAACGAAACGGCTACCATATCAACGAAGAGGATGACTTGAAGAAAGAACAATATGAACGGCTTTTGCTGAACTTCGATTTGCTAAACGCCATCGACAGCACCTCCAACCTACACACTTTTGTATTGGCAGAGCATCATCGCCCTTCGGACAGCGGATGCCTACCGTTATTGATAAAAGCCATCAAGTTTTCCCATCCGGTAACTTTCGACTACGCCTACATACGCGAAGAGGGTAAGATACGTCCGAAGAAAGTGCTACCCCATTACTTAAAGGAAGACCAGCAAAGATGGTATCTCCTTGCCTACGACAAAGGTACGTTGAAAACATTCAACATAGATTGCATCCGCAGTCTTAGGATGCACAATGAAGAGACCTTCACGAGGAATATGAATATCGATGTGAGCAGTCTGTTCAGAGACAGCTACGGCATTTGGAATCAAACGGATATCCCGGTAGAAGACATCGAGCTGAGTTATAGTGCGTTGGACGGTAGTTTCCTGAAGTCCATTCCCCTGCACCACTCTCAAGAAATCATTACCGATAATGAAGAAGAGTTCCGCATCAGGCTACGCCTCCGCATCACCAACGACTTTGTGATGGCTCTGCTCTCGCGCAGCAACTCATTGACGGTAATCAAACCACAGCACCTGCGAGAGCGCATACGAAACATTTATGAAGAAGCATTGAGAAGAAACAGCGGAAGCAATGAACCAGCAGATAAAGAAAGGAGTGAAAGATGAGCAAGAAGCCTATAAATAAGACCTTTCTATTGAAAGCGGTATGCGTTTCGGTTCTCATGGCCACTCTTGCTTATTTCAGCTTTCAAAATCAGATGGCACAGAAACGGTCGGAAATGGAACTTGAGCTAAACGCCTCGCCACCTCAGCGGGATTTTGGCTACAAGCCGTATTCCACGCCGTCTTCATCATTCAAAAGACAGGATGATGCTTCTCTTAGAAAGAACAATGCCCACGACTTCGACGCACATTTGGACGATTATCTTTCCGACCCGGAAGATGAGATGACCTATCCGCCGGAAATCTTCGACGCCCAAATTGATGACAACGAGGAGGATATTATAGAGAACGAGATTGATTATTGAAAAAAAACAATACCCCGGAGTGTTATGTTGTAAATTTTATCTATATTTGTACTGTTGTATAAGCAATTATATGACAAGACATATTATTAGATGAAAGTGTTTGCTTTTATCCTTATTCGGGAAATCTGGTAAATTTCAAAAGGAACAGGGATAGCAATAACACTCATCACTTGTATTCCTATTATGCGTATTCACACGCATATACATACAAGTGTG
This sequence comes from Prevotella heparinolytica, assembly GCF_004342845.1. Lineage (GTDB taxonomy): Bacteria > Bacteroidota > Bacteroidia > Bacteroidales > Bacteroidaceae > Bacteroides > Bacteroides heparinolyticus. Next base: position 72,265 of record NZ_SLXB01000008.1, read on the forward strand.
GGGTATTGTTTATTTGTTCCTTAGGCTTACCAGAGCCTCCCGATAGATAAACATATTGACTCCACACTTTCTTTTTTATAACCAAATGCCATTCCGGAGTCATAATGGCATATATCTACCATAATTATGAAAGTTGAAATACCCAATAGTCCAATTGTAATAAAGGTCCTTTTATCTAAAACAACAGGAGTGAAAAAATACAAATTCCCTTATGTACTACAGACAACCTTAGCCGGTTTGTTTCTTATATGTTGGATTCTTGCCCTCTTAAATCTATTAGAATAAAGAAACAACATATGATATAAATAAAATAATATTGAATGCCAGACCAAACTTATCAATATTGTTACGACAAATAGAAAAAAAATCATACTATGATTGTTTAACCTTTCTATACAGAAACAACATAAGAACATTTAATACATATCGATATGGAAAAAGAAAATATTCAAGTAAAAGAAAAGAGCGCTGTGGTTGAATGCCCTTTCTGCCACAAACCCATTGAAGCGCCTTTAACACCTGACGTCATTTTTAAATGTCCACAGTGTCATAAAGAACTTATCACTTATGATAAAAGAGAGCCTGTCCCCCAAAGAAACATAAATAATAAAACAAATTCTTCTCAAAATTCCGCAGACTGTAAAGGTGGAGGAAATAATCAAAATGTCAGGAGCATAGGGTCTACTTCTCTCATCTATTGCAAAGACTGTGGAAAACTAATATCAAATAAGACCTTAAACTGTCCGTATTGTGGCTGTCCGGTTTCTAATAATAAAGAAATTAGTTTGGGATATTTAATCATCAGTTTTATGATACCACTAATCGGCATAATTCTATGCTGTGCATCGTGGAATAATAATGATGGAAAAGCAAAATCTGCCCTAATTGGAACATTGACTGGTGCAATCTTCACAGCCTTAATATATTCTATGTTTTAACAACCATCCAAATGGAATTACAAGTTTCTCATAATAACAAATTTAAACAAATACAATTATGTCTATAACAATTAAAGAATTAGTAGAAGATGTAAATTTGCCATCCGCAAATATCCAAAAAGTCAAATGGAACACTCCAATCATGTCTAAAAAAGAAGGTATATATATAGTATCTTTATCTGAGAATGAAGAAATCAATAAAACCATGACAGAGTTCCCCATATCAATGGATATCTTAAAAAAATGGATTAAGAAACTCGGTCATTTTACCATTGATAAAGAAGATACACAAGATGCTAATATCATCAGAAACAGACTAAATGAGTTTTGGATTCCTGATGAGAACATTATATACATAGGTAAAGCTCCGCTACGCAAAAATGGTGGAGGAATAGGCAAACGAGTTCAAGAATATTATGATACCGCTATAGGTGAACGAGGTCCACATGCAGGAGGACATTGGATAAAGTTACTTGAATGTCTGAATGAACTTCATGTTTTTTACATAGAATGTACAGACTCCGCAGGTGTTGAATCAAAGTTACTCGCTGCTTTTGGAGAACAAGTATCCACAGAAACAAAAGAAAAACTATCAACAAAAGGAGTGATACTTCCATTTGCCAATCTTGAAGATGGAAAAAAGCTAAGAAAAAAGCATGGCTTAGGCCATATGAAGCCGAGCAAGTAGTTTAAAACTTAAATACCTACACCAATAGTTACATGTGTACACAAGCTACATGATACTCCTTCATTGTATCTAGTAATGAATCATTAACCCGAAGAGTTGAAAATCATCACTTCATAAACGAACATCATTTGTATGAAAGAAGCGACATTAAAACCATTTGTGAGAGAGAATCTAGATATTCTTTTTGTTGGTTTGAACCCCGCAACCATATCCAATCAAAAGGGACACTATTTTTCGGTCAAACAATCGTTATGGCATCAGTTATACAAAAGTGGACTGATTTTAAAAGAAGTCAGTAAAGACACCGCCGATGAACAAATATTTGGAGACACGGCTCTCAACGTAAACCAATGTAATTTTGGCATCACAGATTTAGTCACCAACATCGCAGATAGTAATAGCAAAAAAATCAAGCCTACTGAAAACGAGTGTATGCAATTAGAAAAAAACATCTCAACGTATCAACCCAAGATGGTCATCATTTTGCATAGCAAGGTCATAAAGCATTTTGTTACAAAACATTTGAAGTTGAAGAAAATCCCGGCAAATTCAGGCAATATGGGTAAACTGCTTGCAAACTGCGACACAATATTTTACAATATAGCTTTCCCTCAAGGCAATTCAATCCCCGATGAGGAAAAAATAAAGAGGTATAAAGAGGTTAAAGAACTTATCTCAAAATAATACCGTCCACGACCGAAATATCGAACGTAACGACTAACCGATAAAGACGTAACTATACGTGAGGTCGGGATAAGAAAATGATAATAAAAGTTGGTAATTTCGCTTATTTTGAGTTTAAACATCGCTTCAATCTGAGCCGCGACAGCAGGCTCTACAAACTCATCGACGAAGAGGGTGCACGGGGCTACGGCAGCTACCTCTTCATCCTCGAACAGCTTTACAGTCAGGAGTCCGGCAGGCTTTTCATCGGGCAACTGAAACTGATACGGCAGAAAGGGTTCCCGCAGGCTTACCTCGAAAAAATAGTCCGGAACGACGGTTTGTTCATCATCAAGGACGATATGTTTTCATCGGCCATCGACTATTTGGGCACTTCGTGAAAGAAAGCGGAAGTGTCAAAGAAAAATACTATCGAGGGAGGAGCGGAAGAAGAGGAGGTGATGACGGATAGGATGAAGGTTGCCGAAGATACAGGGACGATGCCCGAAGAGACAGGGCCGGTTGCCGAAGAAGCAAGCCCGCTTGTAGAAGAGGACGGGGATTTTCAGGCGGCAACTCCTCCTGCCACTGCTGCGAAAGTGTCCGAAGCTTGCGCGGCGACTCCGGACGAACTTGTAGCCGGCTGCCTGCCGGCTCGTAGTCGGCAAGCAGTCCGAAAAGAGGCAAAAGCGGGATAACAAGCAGTTCCTTAGAGAGTTACTACACCGACCTCCCCTCGCGCGCGCGAGAGAAGAAAAGAATAGAGAAGAAGAGAATAGAAAATACCTCCTCCATATAATTCCTCCTCTTAAGGTGGAGGAGGTGGAGAAACACCACACCGCATGCGCCACAACGTGAGGGCGCAACGGGTGTGAGGTGTGAGATTGCAGACGGTGAAGTGCGGGGTTACGGCAGCTGAAGTGCGGGCTTACGGGTGAGGAAGTGCGGAGTTGCGGACGATGCATCCGGTTTGTTCTCAAAATTGATTTATAGCCATAACGTTACAAAAAATAAGCGAGATTACCAACGTCTATTACCTTTTTCTTATCCCGAACTGACGTAACTATGAGCAGAATGCGAGTTTCACCTTTTTTCCATAGGGTGGAACTTTGTTTCCCACTACGACTGAAACTATTTCACTCGTAATGGGAAGTGCCTTCAGAATATAAGGGAAGAGAGGAATGCTTATTTTCTTGCCGTTCAGTCTTCAAAACGAAAGTTATATGACATCGTTTTATCAGAGCACAAGCCGCTCTACCAATCCACGGCAGAGTGGTTCATTTCAATAAATATATTTTATAAAGGCGGATCAGGGAATACTGTTTGGAAAATACAGATCCGGAGGGAGTAAATCAATCCAGCATCTTCCCATGGTTCTCGGCAATTTGAATCATGCGGTCGTAATCTTCGGCGCTGAGGTCCATGAAGTAGTAATTGACGGGATTCACTACCTGCCCTTTCACATGCACCTCGTAGTGAAGGTGAGGGCCGGTACTCTTTCCCGTATTGCCCACGCCGCCAATCACTTCGCCGCGCACCACACGCTTGCCGAGCTTCGTACGGAAGTCTCGAAGATGGGCATACCACGTCCGGTAGCCGAATCCGTGGTCGATGATAATGGTGTTGCCATAGCCGGTTTCCCAACCCATCTTCACCACGGTTCCGTTGCCTGTGGCATAGACGTCCGTACCGGGATTGGCAGAGAAATCCATGCCCGAATGAAAACGGGGCGTACCATAAATGGGGTCGATGCGCATGCCGTAGCCTGATGCCGTCTGCTTCAAATTCTTATTGGAAACGGGCTGGATAGCAGGAATGCACTTCAACATCTCGTCGTGATTCTTGCACATCTCCACCACATCGTCAAAAGAGTTCGACTGGATATAGAGTTGCTTGGCCAGCATGTCCAGCTTCTGCGTGGTGTTGATGACCAAATCCGCATCGGCCAGTTCCATCAGATGCTCATAACGGTTGGTTCCCCCATATCCGGCCTTGCGGATGGCAGAGGGGATGGGATCGGCCTGAAAGATGACACGATACAGGTTGTCGTCGCGCTGCTGTATATCCTGAAGTACGCCCATCGCCTCGTCCAGACGTGCCTCAAGCACATTGTATTGTGCACGCAGCTTGCTGTTTTCTTTCCTCAGTTCCTTCTCGGAAGGTGAACCGAAAATCAAAAGCAACAACAAAAAGCTGCCCGCACCCAGCCCCATGCCGATGAACAAACGGCGGAGGATGCTCAACGCCCGCTGCCGGACAGTGGGGTAAATACGGTCATACGTCTGTGTCTGCGGATTATAAATGTAGTAAACTTTGCGCATCTTAGGAAATATTTCACTTGTCAATACGGCAAAAGTAATAAAAACAAGCTATCTTTGCACCGTTTTTTCAAGAATTATAAGATTTATGGTTTATGTTTTATGATTTATAGGAATATGGCAAAAAGAATTGATTGCCACCATTCAGGTAAATCATACAACGAAGGAATCATAAATTACAAACCGTAAATAAAAATCATAAATAAGACGTATGTTGACTGCAAATGAAATCAGAGACTCCTTCAAGAGTTTCTTTGAAAGCAAAGGACACCAGATTGTGCCTTCGGCTCCGATGGTGATTAAGGACGACCCCACACTGATGTTCACCAACGCGGGAATGAACCAGTTTAAGGACATTATCTTGGGGAATCAGCCGGCAAAACACAAAAGAGTGGCCGACTCGCAAAAGTGTCTTCGCGTCAGCGGAAAACACAACGACTTGGAAGAAGTGGGACACGACACCTACCACCACACCATGTTCGAGATGCTGGGCAACTGGTCGTTCGGCGACTATTTCAAGAAAGAGGCTATCTCTTGGGCATGGGAGTATCTGGTAGATGTGTTGAAAATCGACCCTAAGAACCTTTACGCCACCGTATTCGAGGGCAGTCCCGAAGAAGGGCTGGAACGCGATAACGAAGCGGCTTCCTATTGGGAGCAGTTCTTGCCGAAAGACCACATCCTTAACGGAAACAAGCACGACAATTTCTGGGAGATGGGTGATACAGGGCCATGTGGCCCGTGCTCGGAGATTCACATCGACTCGCGCTCCGAAGAAGAGAAAGCCAAAGTGCCCGGAAACCAATTGGTAAACAAAGACCATCCGCAGGTTATCGAGATATGGAATCTGGTGTTCATGCAGTTCAACCGCAAAGCCGACGGCAGCCTCGAAGGACTTCCCGCCAAGGTGATCGATACCGGCATGGGCTTCGAACGTCTGGTACGCACCTTGCAAGGTAGAACCTCCAATTACGACACCGACATCTTTCAACCGATACTGGCGGCCATTGCCGGCATGACCGGAAAGAAGTATGGCGAAGACGAGAAATCGGACATTGCCATGCGTGTCATTGCCGACCATATCCGCACCATCGCTTTCTCCGTGACAGACGGACAGTTGCCGAGCAATGCAAAAGCCGGCTACGTCATCCGCCGTATTCTCCGCCGTGCCGTACGCTACGGATACACGTTCCTCGACCAGAAACAGGCGTTCATGTACAAGCTCCTCCCCATACTGATAGAGAACATGGGTGCCGCCTATCCGGAGCTGAGTGCACAGAAAGACCTGATAGCCAAAGTTATCAAGGAGGAAGAAGATTCCTTCCTGCGTACATTGGAGACGGGTATCCGTCTGCTCGAAAAGACCATGGCGGATGCCAAAGCTGCCGGCAAAGCCGAAATCAGCGGCAAAGACGCCTTTACGTTATACGACACTTTCGGTTTCCCGCTCGACCTGACGGAACTGATTCTCCGCGAAAACGGAATGACTGCCGACCTCAAGGAGTTTGATGCCGAAATGCAACAGCAGAAACAGCGTGCCCGCAATGCGGCAACCGTAGAAACCGGCGACTGGATTGTCCTGAAAGAGGGCACCAGCGAATTTGTGGGTTACGACTATACCGAATACGAAACCTCCATCCTGCGCTACCGTCAGGTGAGGCAGAAAAACCAGTCGCTGTATCAGATTGTGCTGGACAAAACTCCGTTTTATGCCGAAAGCGGCGGTCAGGTAGGCGACACCGGCGTATTGGTGAGCGAATTCGAGACCATCGAGATAATCGATACCAAAAAAGAAAACAACCTGCCCATCCATATCGCCAAGAAACTGCCCGAACACCTCGAAGCACCGATGATGGCTTGTGTGGATGCCGATAAACGTGCCGCCTGCGCAGCCAACCACTCGTGTACGCACTTGCTGGACGAGGCGCTCCGCAGCGTACTGGGCGACCACGTGGAGCAAAAAGGTTCTTTGGTTACGCCGGACTCCCTGCGTTTCGACTTCTCGCACTTCCAGAAGGTAACAGACGAACAACTCCGTGAAGTAGAGCATTTGGTGAATGCCAAGATTCGCGCCAACATCCCCTTGACGGAATATCGCAGCATACCCATCGAAGAAGCCAAAGAGCTGGGCGCCATCGCCCTCTTCGGCGAGAAATACGGCGACCGTGTGCGTGTCATCCGCTTCGGCTCGTCCATCGAGTTCTGCGGCGGTACTCATGTATCCGCCACCGGTAACATCGGCATGGTGAAGATTATCAGCGAAAGTTCGGTTGCCGCCGGTGTACGCCGCATCGAGGCCTACACAGGTGCACGTGTAGAAGAGCTGATGAATACCATTGAAGATACACTGCGAGATCTCAAAGCCCTATTCAACAATGCCCCCGACCTTGCCGGAACCATCCGCAAGTATCTGGACGAGAATGCCGGGTTGAAGAAACAGGTGGAAGACTTCATGAAAGAAAAAGAAGCACAACTGAAAGAAAGGTTGCTGAAGAATGTACAGGAGGTTCACGGTGTCAAGGTCATCAAATGCTGTGCTCCGCTCCCTGCAGAAACGGTGAAGAACATCGCTTTCCAGTTGCGTGGTCAGATTACGGAAAACCTCTTCTTCGTGGCCGGAACAGAAAGCGAAGGCAAACCGATGCTGACCGTGATGCTGAGCGATGACCTTGTGGCCGGCGGTCTGAAAGCCGGAAACCTTGTGAAAGAAGCCGCCAAACTGATTCAAGGAGGCGGTGGCGGTCAGCCCCACTTCGCAACAGCCGGCGGCAAGAACCCGGACGGATTGAATGCCGCAGTAGACAAGGTGCTGGAACTGGCCGGACTGTGAAATACCCGCCGGCGTCAAATGCGGCGTACTATCGGAAGATGCCGTCTACAATATGATTGGCGATAATTACGACACCGCCGTACGCATGTTGGAAGTTGCCACCGGAATCTTAAAAGCGCATTGATGTGCATTCCGCATACAGCGACAAAGGCCACTCAAAGCAGAGTAGCCTTTGTTGTTTTCCTACATACCGATGATTATAGAATCTGCTCTTTCGGATAGTTCACCAGATAAAGTGTTCCCGTAGCCCGTGTAAAGGCGGTATAAAGCCAACGAAAATAGTCGGGTGTCAAAAGGTCGTCCGTCATATAGCCCTGATCAAGAAAAACATTTTTCCATTGCCCACCCTGCGCCTTGTGGCACGTCACGGCATAAGCATACTTCACTTGCAGGGCATTGTAATAAGGATCGGCCTTCATTTTCTTCATTCGTTCGCGTTTGGAAGAGACGTCGGAATAGTCTTCGAGAACGGCATAAAAAAGACGGTCGTTATCGGCCTTTGGCAGAGCAGGCGCATCGGTGTGCAAGGTATCCAACAAGAGGTTTACCTCCAATTCAAAGTCGTCGCGGTCGGGAAACGACAACGTGACATCGGCAAAACGGAAACCGTACATCTCACACGTGCGGCGCATGCGACGTACCACAGCCGTCTCGCCGTTGGCAATGAAATCCATCTCCTTCTCCTTCCCCGTCCAAAAATAGTTGTTCTTCGCCACCATCAGCAAATCGCCCGTATTCAGTTCATCCTCCCTCCAAAGTACCTGTGCACGGATGCCGTTGTTATAGATGTTTGCCCGCTTGTTGCTGCGGCATATCACGATGGTCTCGTCCGGCCCGTCACAATCGTAACAACTACTCAGTTCGTCTATCAATTCATTGCCGGGCAGCACTTTGATATCGGCAAATCCGGTAATCCTGATCTTAGGCAGACTGTAACAACTCTCCTCCGCTATCAGTTGCCGCAATCGGGTGGCATTCCACAAGATACCCGACTGCCGTTCCTGACGCACCACCTGTGTCAAATCAGCTTCCAGCACTTCCAGTCCATAGCCTTTCAGGATATCGGCAAACAAAGCCGGGCTCTGCTCTTCGCCCACCGGCGGAAGCTGTGCCGTGTCGCCCATCAGCAACAAGCGACAACCCTGACCGGAATAGACAAACTGCACCAAGTCGTCCAGCAACCTGCCTGTGCCGAACATAGACCCGGACAAACCTTCATTGGAAATCATCGACGCCTCGTCTACCACATACAACGTATGGGTTGTCAAATTATCGTTCACCGAAAAGTTGTTCATCTCGTTGGAAAAAGACTGCTGCCTGTATATCTTCTTATGGATAGTGAATGCCGGATGCTGCGCATAAGCCGAAAAGACCTTTGCCGCCCGCCCCGTCGGTGCCAGCAATACCGATTTCTGCTGTAACTTATCCAACGTCCGCACCAAAGCGGCAACCAACGATGTCTTACCTGTTCCGGCATAACCTCGAAGCAGAAAAACCGCTTCGTTACGGGGCGCCAGCAGGAACCCCGACAAAGATTTTAGCGCAAATTCCTGCTCCGGTGTTGGTTGGTAAGGAAAATTTTCCTTAATTTGCCTTTCTAAATAGTTATTTATCATTTTTGTAACAGAAAAAAGTAAAGGGAACCATCGTTTTTAAATTAATTTCTTTTATTTTTGCGGTGCGAATATAACAACTAAAAAACATATTTATCATGAAAACAGTATTTAATGTCATTTTAGGCTTATGTGCTTTGGGACTGGTTTACATCTGCTACACCAGCATCATGGGTCCTATCAATTTTGACAAAGAGAAAAAGCACAGAGACGCAGCAGTCATTGCACGTCTGATTGACATTCGTAAAGCACAGTTGGAATACCGTGCCCTGCACAATCAGCAATACACTGCCAGCTTCGACACGCTGATCGACTTCGTGAAAAATCAAAAACTTCCATTCATCTTCAAGCAGGGCGAATTGAACGACAAGCAGTTGGAAGACGGCTTGACCGAAAAGAAAGCCATTGCCATAATCAACAAAGCCAAGAAAACCGGCAAGTATGATGAAGTAAAGAAATGGGGATTGGAAGATTTCAAACGCGACACGCTGTGGGTAGCCGTGTTGGATACTATTTTCCCGAACGGATTCAATGCCGACTCGATGAGATATGTACCTTTCGGAAACAGCGCACAGTTTGAAATGGCTATCAAGAATGATACGGCCAAATCCGGTGCTCCTTTCTGTCTGCTCGAAGTGAAGACACCGTACGAAGTTTATCTGAACGGTCTGGACAAGCAAGAAATCGCTAACCTCAAGGACGTACAAACCAAACTCGGCAAGTATTGCGGTCTGATGATCGGTAGTCTGGAAACAGCTAACAACAACGCCGGTAACTGGGAATAATCTCGTCCCCGACACACATACGTATGATAGAAACCATTGATTTTAATAAGTCAGAACAATACACGTTATCCATCCGTCTCAGCACGGATGGATTTTCTTTTTCAGTGTTCAACCCTCTGGGCGACGGTGAACTCAGTGTCTTTGACCGTAAAGTGGACGAATCACTCTCCCTCACGGCCAACCTGAAGCAAACTTTTCGCGAGACAGAATGGCTGAATCATCCGTTTCGTCAAGTCAATGCGCTCATCGCAAGCAAACGCTTCACCTTCATCCCGTTGGAATTTTTCGAGGACGAACAGGCGGAAATCATCTTCTATCATAATCACCCCAAACAGGAAAACGAGATTGTTCAATACAACATTTTGCAGAAGAACAATGTAGTCGTGCTGTTCGGAACAGACAAAAGCACGTACACTTACCTTCGCGAACAATATCCCGGTGTCAAGTTCTATTCCCAGGTCAGCCCTTTCATCGAGTTCTTCTCTGTGAAGAGCCGTTTGGGCAACAGCCGGAAAATGTATGCACATCTGCAAAGAAAAAGTATGGAACTGTTTGCCTACGAGCGCGGACGCTTGTTGCTTGCCAATGCTTTTGAATGCAAAACAACGCCCGACCGCATTTACTACCTGCTATACGTATGGAAACAACTCGGTTTTGAGCAGGAGCGCGACGAATTGCATCTCACCGGCAACTTGCACGACAAAGAGCAGCTATTGCCTGAACTGCGAAAATTTATCCGGCAAGTATTCATCATGAATCCTGCCTCGAACCTTGACCTGCAAGCCATAACCTCATGCGAGTAATCAGTGGAATATATAAAAGAAGGCGTTTTGACGTTCCTCGTTCTTTCAAAGCACGCCCCACAACGGATTTTGCCAAAGAGAACCTGTTCAATGTACTGTCCAGCAGATACATGAATCTTGAAGATGGCGGAGTTTGTGCCCTCGACCTTTTTGCCGGTACAGGCAGCATCAGCATCGAACTTGTGTCCAGAGGCTGCGATTTGGTCATCAGTGTGGAGAAAGACCGCGACCACTATACTTTCATTCGCAAAATAATGCAAGAGGTAAAGACCGACAAATGCCTGCCGGTTCATGCCGATGTATTCAAGTACATCAAAAACTGTCGGCAACAGTTCGACTTCATTTTTGCCGACCCTCCATACGAGCTTGCTGAACTGGAGACTTTGCCCGACCTGATTTTTGAGAATAATCTGTTGAAAGAAGAGGGACTGTTCGTACTTGAACACGGCAAGAAAAACAGCTTCGAGGAACATCCGCGCTTTGTGGAAAGAAGAGCCTACGGAAGTGTAAATTTCTCGTTCTTCAAATAAAAGCGCTTTTAAGATTAAGCATCAAAGCAAAGGCGCCATCAACCTCACCACGCTTTCGGCAGCCTTTCGATGCCAAGAACGCTTCACCCAGTTTTTCAGGAATACCTGCACACAGTCGCGCTGGTCTTGCAAGAAGATTTCACGCATCTGCAGCGCCGTCTCCACATCATAGATAAAGGCATTTACCTCAAAATTGTGTTCAAAACTGCGGAAATCGACATTGGTAGAACCTACGGTGGATAACTCATCATCAGATACCATCAGCTTGGAATGCAGGAAGCCTTTTTTATAGAAGTAGACCTTGACACCCGAATCCAACACATCAGCCAGATAAGAACAAGAGCCCAAATGCGTCAACCGGTTGTCGGCCCTCATGGGAAGCATCAGACGCACATCTACCCCGGCCAGCGCTGCCGACTGCAAGGCAGTCATCACCGCCTCGGTGGGCAGGAAGTAGGGCGTTTGTATATAGAAGTATTTCTTCGCTCCCGAAATGGCCATGACTAATCCCTGCATGATTTCCTTCCACGGGCCTATCGGTTCGCTCGTCACAATCTGCACCAATGAAGTGCCGCAATTCTCTATTTTGGGGAAATAGCGGGCGGAAGTGACCAAAGTACGATCTACGAAATACCAGTCGAGCAGGAAGGCGGTTTGCAGTCCATGCACAGCCTTGCCCTCCAACAACAGATGCGTGTCGCGCCAAATGCCCCACGAAAACCCGCGTATATAACGCTCGGCCAGATTCATGCCGCCAACGAAGCCTACACGTCCGTCGATGACCACTATCTTCCGATGATTGCGATAGTTCACCTTATTGGTGAAGAGGGGGAAACGAACCTTGAGGAAACTGCGAACCTCGATGCCCGACTCGCGCATCTGTTCAAAAAAGCGGTTGGGAACATGCCAGCATCCCACATCATCATAAATGACACGTACTTCGACCCCCGCACGGGCTTTCTCTATCAGAACATCGCGCACCAAGCGTCCTATGGCATCGTCCTCAAAGATATAAAATTCGACATGGATGTGCTGCGTCGCTTTCTGCAACTCGCGCAGCAGGGATTGCAGCATGGAAGCCCCTGAAGTATATGCCTCCACCCGATTGCCATCGAAAGGGAAAGACTGGTTGGTATTGCGGAACATGGATATCAGGCGGCTGTAATTCTTGGGAAGCGCACATGAGTCTTGTGCAAGATATTCGGCCATCGGCTTCCTCAGCAAACGGCTGTAACTCTTTTTGCCGATGATGCGCACCCGACGCCGGCTACGCCCGAAAAAGAAGTAGAACACCAATCCTACTACGGGAAGGAACATCAACACCAATATCCACGCCATTGTCTTCACCGGATTGCGATTGTCGAGAATGATGACGACAATCGTTCCGATGACAGCGCCGAAATAAATAATATCAAATGCTACCCCGGCAATCTGACCGACAATGGCGTTCCAATCGAACATAGTCCACAAATCATTAAGCATGAAGCAAATGTAGGGAAAACTCAAAAACTTTCACAACAGATTACAGAGATTAACATACAACGGCATTCTAAAGAGCCGGCGGACGTGCCATCTTCCGAAGCGTTTAAGAAGGCCGACGGGCATATTCCGAGTCCGAGGCCGACAGTAAGGAAAGAAGTCGGCGGGATGCCTTTCAAAAGTCGGCGGCCACTGCATGAAAACATCCTCTTCCATAGGAAGAATTCTCTATCGCAAGCCTTGCGATGTATATCGCAAGCGCTAAGATGTATATCGCAAGGCGCAAGATATACATCGCAAGGCTTGCGATAGAGTTTTCTGCCTAATCTCTTCCTTCTTCGGATAAGGGCGGGACGGACTTTATTCGCAGGCGACAGGATTTTTTTGTCTCAGAAAGGACGCTGTCCGCCACCGAACCTGCCGCGTCCGGGGCCACCGCCGGGAGCTCCAAAGCCATGCCTGTTCTCCATCTTCTCACGGGCAGCCTTGCCTCCGAAGATGTTCAGGCGGTAGATGAAATGGAGCATGCAATAATTGTTTACCCCATTATAAGAGTAGACGGAACGACCGCCGGCCGTCAGCGAGCGGCTGATGTTGCTCTGCTGCTTCAGGATGTCGTACATCTCGAAACTGATGGTGGCCGCCCCTTTCAGGAAAGTCTGCGCAAGCTGGGCATTCCAAATAAGTTCGTTGCGATTCATGCTGGTGTCCGTATAGCCGCGACGGCTCTGATTGGCAATGTTGGTAGAAAGGCTCATGTTCCAAGGCAGAGTGACGGTGGTGTTAGCGCCATACGAGAAGGTATATGGATTCTGATTATTGGACGGAGTCAGCTTATCCTTCTCTGCCGAGTACTGGAAACTTCCGTTCAAGCCCAGCTCCAGCCAGTCATTGCGATAAGAACCGTTCAGACGTTCGCCAATGTTCAGGTTAGTCGTAGTATTCTTCCGCTCCACCTTAGTCCGGGTATCCGTCAAGTAACCCACATTGTTGGAATAACCTACGTTGGAGAACGAATTGATGGTATATTTCTTGTCAGGCAGGGCCGTATTGAATCCAATCACGCCAAAAGCATTCCATTTGCCGTTAATGTTTTTCGGTGTCGTGGTCCACCCGCCGGTCTCCGGATTATACACACGGCTGTTACTGATACTGTTTTGGGTAAGATTAAATCGGACATGCGACATGATACCGCGCTGTTTCTCGGCATTATATGTATTATAGAACATACGCATCTCGTGGACAAACGAGGGTTTCAGCCCCGGATTACCCTTGCGGATGTTCAAAGGGTTGGAGTCGTCGGTCACGTCGAGCAGGTTCTCCATGCCGGGCTGACTGCTCCGGCCACGATAGAACAGACGTAACTGACTCACTTTAGAGAAACGGACACGCAAATCGATGTTCGGCGCAAAATTAAAGACATTACGTGCCGTATCTATTTTCACCGTTCCCTTCTCGTAAGAGAGGTTAGTGTGCTGCGGTTGAAAAGAAAGACCGGCGCTGAGCTGATACTTAGGGCGGATAAAACGCAAAGCCACCATGGCATCATGGTTGTAGTATCGATATTCGGCAAATTTGCTCTGCCCGGCATTCCATCTGTCGTCTGCACCGTCCGAGCCAAGAGGACGGGTTATCTGACTGATGATTTCGTCCGAAGCAGGATTCTCGCCGAAGGTTCTGTCCAAATCGTAGACAGATTTATCGCTCTTGTTGTATCTATACCGGAACTGATAACTGAATTGCAAGAAAGTGGTTCGTGCCAGAGGTTCGCTATACGTCAGTTGTGCACTATAATTGTAGCTTTTGGTGGGAACGGTGATGTAACGCATCAATAATACATCGTCCTTAGTTCGATAATATATATTGGAATAGGAATATTGGTCGCTCTCGGAGTCGTTGTAACCGAAGCGTCCGCGAAAAGTGATGTTCCTTCCGCGCGCATTGAGCTTACGGTTCAGTTGCAGAGTAGCGTTGGCCGACAGGTCATTGCCGTTGTTCAAGGAGAGGTTGTCACTAAGGTTCACCAAACTGTCGCCAAACAGTTTCTTCATTTGTCGGGCATCGGCCAGATAGTTGTTGGGATCGACCACCACCTGATAGGGGTCGACATTGAACGTGGCCGATTTGGAGTTGGAGTAGTTGTCCGACTTACTGTAAGACAAGTCGGGACGGAAGATGATATTCGTCATCGTATCAGGCTTCCATTCCAAACGGAAATCAACATTGAAATCCCGGCTTTTATTGCGCTGCCGGCTATTGGAATTAGAGTAAGAGTTACCGTTCGTCAGGAAGTTCTCCGTGCTCCCTACACTGATACGGTCATTGTCTTTGTAGTTGTAGCGGACACTGCCGCCCATTTCAATCTTATCCGTTTCCGTAGCAAAGTTTACACCCAGTTCTTTCGTGGCGGTCAGCCCGTTGTTGCGTCGCCAGCGCGGACCTCCTCCCCCACCCGAAAAGCCTTGGTCGTTCACATTGTTGGCTCCGGCAATTACAGATACCTGCGTATTCTCACGGAAATAGTTCAGCATGGCATGCCCCATATACCGGTCTTTCGTGCCACCGGCCAAGTCGAGATTGCCGAAGATACCCTGATTCATCCCCTTTTTCACTGTCAAATCAAGCACGGTTTCCTCCTCTCCGTCGTCAATACCGGTGATACGGGCCAAGTCGGACTTCTTATCGTACGTCTTCAACTTCTCCACCATATCTACGGGCAGATTCTTCAATCCGGTTTTCACGTCTCCGCCGAAGAATTCCTTGCCGTCTACCATAATCTTCTTTATCTCTTTGCCGTTTATCTTTACCGTACCTTCATCATCGACTTCGGCACCGGGCAATTTCTTCACCAATTCCTCCAGCATGGCACCTTCCGGAGTACGATAAGCAGATGAGTTGAAAGCAATGGTATCTTCCACTACCTGCACCTGCGGGGCTTCTGCCGTAACCACAGCTTCGGACAACATCACGGCATCCGTCTCCAACGTCAGTGTGCCCACATTCCTGTCGTGCATGGATTCAGAGAGTTGCAGTGGAAGATATTTAGTCTTGAAACCGATATAGGAAACTTTCAGTACATATTTACCGGCCTTCACCTTAGGGAGCGTGAAATAGCCTTGCGCCGAACTTGCCACACCCGCCGTTTGAGCACTGTCAGGCAAGGAAAGCAACTGTACGGTGGCTTGTATGGCAGGTTCCTTCGTGTCTTCCATAACACGCCCCGTGACTGTAATGTTTTTTGTTTGTGAGAAAGCAGACGGCACCGTCAACAGCCACAGTGCCGCCCCAATCATAATTTTCTTCATGCGTTTATTCTTTGTCTATTCCTTATATATCCGGATAATGCCATCCACTGCTTCATTAGACAAGCATACGGACAAAAGGTTTAATGCCCCGCATGACAATTTGGTTTATTTATCGGCCATTCCGTTTAAACAGTTTGTCGACCGTTGCCTTTTTTATACCAAATTCCAGACAAAGTACATTCAATATAAGAAATATGAGGAAAGAAGAAGAGTCCACAGAAAGCAAATCGCCTTTCGCCACACGGTAGAGCATACCGCCGAAGATGAACAAGACGGTCAGGAAGACGGCATTGCGCGTGGCTTTGTTGCGCAATTGCTCCGTCTCACCGCTCTCGTTCTTTGTCAGCGCAAAAATAATCATCAGCGCTCCCATCATCATCAGAAGCTTGGAACACTCTTTATAGAACAACAGATTGGAATCCGTCACTTTTCCCCACATCAGCAGCAGGAAAGGAAGAAACAACGCTAAAGCTATGATGAAATAGCCCAACGGACGGCAATATACGGGTAACAAAGCTCTCATCTGATTTTCGTTTTTTACAGTTTATATACAAGGCCTGCTTAATATTCCCTCTCTCTTTTTATCAAGCTCTTTATCGGCTTCTTTCCGGTCTCTTTTCTTGTTCTTTCCTGCCGCACGGCATTGCCTTGTCGATGAAAGGATGCAGAAAACAGATTCGGAAAGGAATTTCACGGATATGACGGGCAAAAATCAAGCAGCCTCTTATTTTTCGTGACACAAAGGTAACATTTATTGTTGAAAGAACTATCTTTGTCGTGCAATAAATCAATAAAATACAAATCCTCTAATGAGTAAACAAGAAGTAATTCTTTGCGAAGAACTGGCTGACAGCCTTACACAAGCCATCGAAAGATGCCCTCATGACAGACTCTTCATTCTCGCCGATGAACATACCTGCCGCCTCTGCCTGCCGCAATTAAAAAGCATCCCCGCACTGAAAGATGCGGAAGAAATAGTCATCGGGGCAGAAGACATACACAAAAATCTGGAAACATTGGCTTCCGTGTGGCAAGCTTTGAGCGAGAAAGGCGCCAGCCGCCACTCCTTGCTCATCAATCTGGGTGGAGGCATGGTGACCGACCTCGGAGGTTTTGCCGCTTCAACCTTCAAACGCGGTATCGCTTACGTCAACATCCCCACCACCCTGCTTGCTATGGTCGACGCATCGGTAGGAGGCAAGACGGGGATTAACTTCAACGGCCTGAAGAATGAAATCGGCGTATTTGCACCCGCCGCCTGCGTGCTAATAGAGACCGAATTCCTTCGCAGCCTCGATGCCCGCAACTTCTTCTCCGGCTATGCCGAAATGTTGAAGCATGGCCTCATCAGCACTCCCGGCCATCTGGCGGAACTGCTGGCTTTCGATACCGAAAGAATAGACTATGCGGCGTTGAAACAGATGGTGGGACGCTCCGTGCAAGTAAAAGAGCGCATTGTGGAAGAAGACCCGTTGGAGCATGGCATACGCAAAGCCCTGAATCTGGGACATACCGTAGGGCATGCCTTCGAGAGCCTCGCCCTTGCCGAAAACCGTCCGGTGCTACATGGCTATGCCGTGGCTTGGGGCATTGTCTGCGAATTATACCTTTCTCATATAAAGGTGGGATTTCCAAAAGAAAGGATGTATCAGGCCATCCGCTTCATCAAAGAGAACTATGGCGGCTTTGCCTTCGACTGCAAACAGTATGACCGCTTGTACGAATTGATGAAACACGATAAGAAGAATACGGCCGGTGTCATCAACTTCACCCTGTTGAAAGAAGTAGGCGACATCTGCCTGAACCAAACTGCGGACAAGGACGCCGTTTGCGAGATGTTCGACTTTTACAGGGAGTGTATGGGAGTATAGTTATATCATAACGCGAAGAGCTATGAATTGACACATATCAGCCGCCAGACAGTTTTCTCTTTACAAACTCTTCCAAGAAGTCTGCCGTAGCGTCGATGCCCAACACGGACGAGTCAATGCAGAGGTGATAGGCAGAGGCAGTTCCCCACGTCTTGTTGCTATAAAAATTATAGTAGTTGGCGCGCCTCTTGTCGGCTTTCTCCATCAACTCTTCCGCTTCCTTTTCCGAAATGGGGCGTTTTCTGCAAATGCGTGCAATGCGATCTTCCGGAGTGGAGGAAACAAAGATATTCACACAGCGGGGATGGTCGCGCAATATATAGTCGGCACAACGCCCCACAAACAGGCAAGAGCCTTTGGAGGCAAGCTTTCTTATCACATCACTCTGAATCTTGAAAAGCGCATCGTTGCTCAAGCAACTCGTTACGGGAATGGCCCCGTCGCTGATAAAAGGGAAACGCATGCCGTACAAGCCTCCCAACACGCCTTGCGATGTCTTCTCGTCGGCCTTCTCGAAAAGCTCGCAGCAAAAGCCGCTTTCTTCAGAAGCCAAGTTTATCAACTCTTTGTCATAGAAGCCGATGCCTAAGCGAGAGGCCAGTTTCTTACCTACCTCATGTCCGCCGCTACCCAGCTGACGACCGATGTTTATTGCAAAGTTATTATCCATAAAATATATCTCCTATCTCATTTGCAGATAGCAAATATAAAAACTATTACGGAATATCCTTCAGATAAAAACATAAAACTTCTCCCGCTTCCGAAATCCTATCAAGACAGACTCCCACCGTATCCATAACCTGATTTCAATATAATAAAGAAGGGAAAAAGACTCCGCCTATACGAAACGACCCCAGAGATACACCCGAAGGGGGTAATCAGTGGTGCCAAGTCTCGTATATGCGACGTTCATAGTCTCGCATATGCGACGTGTGTGGTCTCGTATATGCGACGTTCACGGTCTCGCATATACGACGTTCACGGTCTCGCATATATGCGAGGAAAACGGCAAGATATATACGAGTATTTAACAGGCACATAATGCCTTATCTTATACCGAATTCAGGTTATCCATATAAGTTAGATTTCAAGATGAGGCAGAAAGTCGACCAACTTCTTCTTTACTTCTTTCCCGTCAACCCGGTCTACTATAATCGTAGCTCCTTTGTTCGAAGTGTAATTAAAGTCCAATGAAGCTCCTTTCTCTTTATTCTCTATACGTAAAAAAGCTTTTCCTTTACCATCCAAATTGCATTCAATCACCCATCCCTCCACTGTCACACGGTTTCCTTCCCGTTTGATGAGGGCATCGGCGCGATTATTGCCATGCACGTCGACCACATTCAGGAAGCAGACCTTGGTACAGGCGGCAGCAGATGCGGTAAAATGATAGTGACCGGGAAGAGGTTTACCAAGTCTTTTTTTCCAGTCCACGGCAGCTATAAAGAAAGTATCGGTTTGTGCATACGACATTTTTTGCGAAGCAAACAAATGAGCCACAGATACCCCATCAGCCTTATTCCTGCCGCGTATCTGCAATCCGCCTTCGTATTCGGTCACATCCATAGGAAGTTCAACCGTATGCAGCAGATAATCCCACCTTACCGGCTCTTTGCCGACCAA
Source organism: Prevotella heparinolytica (assembly GCF_004342845.1). Lineage (GTDB taxonomy): Bacteria > Bacteroidota > Bacteroidia > Bacteroidales > Bacteroidaceae > Bacteroides > Bacteroides heparinolyticus. Next base: position 91,711 of record NZ_SLXB01000008.1, read on the forward strand.
TTCATCGTAAATCACAAACAAGCCGGAAGTGCCCAGCTGCACGACATGCCTGCGAAAGAAGTCGAGTTTATTTTCGTCCCATCCCTTCTCCGGAGTGAACAGGGTACCCGATAAGCGTCCACGCTCCAACCATAAGGGAGACTGCACTTTCCCGTAGGCATTGGAGGCGTCTCCGACAACATAAGAGATGGCTTCGCCTTCATAATATCGGGGAATCCATCCATATCCCTCCGTGCCGATTTTTTGCCCCATGCCATTGACTAGGATTGAATTATGGGCGCGGGTATTCCGGTAAGCATACATGCAGTGGTCATCGGTAAACCCTGTGCGATGACCGCTACTGTAAAAGACCGCCTTACCGCCAAAGAACGTATTGAAAGCATTTTGATTGGCCAACGCATGCGATGTAGAACCGTAAGGGCTGCTTCTGAAAGAGAGCATCGCATTGTTTTTGTAATGTCCGAGGTCGGTGTTCATTAAAGCTGTACCGGTTTCGTTAAACACTTTACATCCCGACAAGTCTGACAGACATACCGTACCGGCAGGTCTTTTTTTCTTGGTAATACAACGATACCATGTCAGGTCGGACGGCTTAGCTTCGAAGGCTTTCGACAAGATTTCGGGGTCTTCTCGCATAATCTCGTGCACATAAGCCGCCGCCCACCGATTATTGCATTCGCGCGCCAAGGCATCGGCATATCCTACACGCCCTCCGTTGGGCATACGCTGGTTTTCATGCGAATTGCCATGACCTCCCGATTTGGAAAAAGGAGGTTGTTGGTAAACGACATACAGGGCATTGTTATCATACCAAGGGTCTGCAAAGAAGTCGAACCCCGATATGCGCGAAAAGAATGCCGGCACTTCTATCAACGTGCGTATGTTTACGTGGAAATAAGAGTCGCCATTATGCCAAGCACCATCATGGTTCAGTCCCGGCAGCCGAGATATCCATTCGTTATAGCAATAATCGGCCCATACGGATGCTTCGGGAATTTCGCCGACCGTGGCAAAAGCGGCCATCGTAAGAATGCGAAAGGTCATCTGCCACACGTGGTTGTCTGCAATGCGATTCTCCAAATGGTTTACATATTCATTGAAGAACTTATCACCGATGCTGCGGATATTATCCAACAGCATCCGCTTTTCTTCCGAAGTCAACAAATTATAGAAGCCATCATAGGCGGATGTGCTCATGGAAAGCAGCGTGGAGAGATTGAAGTCGCCCGCAAAATATCTGCTCGTCTGCCAAGAAAGAATCTCACTCAAGCGCTTGATGCCTTCCCGGTAATACTTCTCATCTTTAGTCAACAGATATGCCCGCACCAATGCTTCCACATTGGCCTCTTCGCGGTCTACAATTTTACGGCTCTCGCGAATAAGGGCCGACTCGCGTTGCACGACATTGGCCAGCGTAACGACATTGGTCGTATCTATTTCTTCCCGAAGATGCTTCAACGGACGGGAAAAGCATCGAGAGGCTTTGTCCATATAGGCCTGCGCCTCCGGATTGTCCTTGTTTCTCAGCATCACTTCTTCCCACTCTTCCGCATCCAGCAATATCCGGGGATGACGGGAAGGATAACCCGCCAGCACTTTTTCCAATGGCGGAGGATTGAACTCCGCAGTATGCTCATCTATATAAAAATGATGGACCGGCGACCATTCTTCTTTTCCTTCCGGGGTGACATAAGCGTGTTGCCAGTACCATTTGCCTTGTGCCAGACATCGGAACGGATTGTAAAAGGCCCATGCACGCTCCCCCGTCAGAACATCCTTCTCAAAGTTTTTATCCTGAGAGATACGAATCCTGTAAACCACTTTCGGCTTCTCTTCCACTTGCCCCGGCACGCCATCCAACACCGCACCGAGATGCGGGAATTTGTCAGGCCACATGAAATGCGGCGGATTTACCCTGACATGCATCCCATCCTGTGGAGAAGGGGTTGCACGCACCTCATTCATCAATGTTGCCTCCGCGACTTTTATCACAGCCGACGGTTCGGAACTGACACAAGCCGCCAGCATACACAAGGCGGACAAACCTGCTATTATCTTTCTCATAAACATTTCCTTTCTTTTATACTTCAAAGAGAAGCAAAACCACATCACGCCTCATGAATGCCGTGCACCCTTGTTGCAGTTCCACTGCATAGCCTTTGTAGCATCACTGCAATACCTTTGCATTACCACTGCAACACTTTTGCAGTAACGCTGCAAGCATGTTTGCAGTGGAACTGCAGCAGGTTTGCAGTGGAACTGCGGCAGGCTTGCAGAATCTTGCAGCAATGACATGCAGGACTACAACGTCTTGCTTCACAACCCGACACTTATAATATCAACGATGCAGCACCAATCAGTCCGGCCCTGTTACCCAGTTCCGCAGCCACGATTTGCGTATTCAGGGCACAGTCCATGATAACATGCCCGCCGGCAACCTCCTTTATCTTTTCCACGTAAAAAGAACCGGCATCTGCGACACCTCCTCCTATCACAACACGCTGAGGACTGAAGATATTAATGAATCCGGCAACACCTCTTCCCAAGTAATAAAAATGTTCGTTCATGCAATCGACAGCCAGCGGAAAAGCCTCGCGATACAAACGGACAATCAGTTCTCCGTCTATCTCCGCGTCGAACTTCAATCCCCGCTCCTCTGCCAATGTACTGAAACGTCTTACCAAAGCCGCCGTCGAAGCATAATGCTCCAGACAGCCAACAGCGCCGCATGCGCAACGTTCTCCCGTGGCTATCAAGGGAACATGGCCCAACTCCGTGCCCCGGTTGGCATACCCGCCGAATAATTTGCCATCGATAATCACCGCACCGCCTATGCCTGTACCTACCGTCAAAAAGACAACATGACTGCATCCTCTTCCGGCACCGAACTTGGTCTCGCCCAACCCCATCAGATTGGCATCATTTCCTACAACCACGGGTAGTTTCAACGCTTCTTCCAGCACGGAAGCCACGTCTATGTTTTCCCATCCCACAATGTTCTCGGCACCTCCCAACACGATACGGTTGGTCTCATCGACAATGCCCGGAGTGCCAAGCCCTATGCCTCGTATACTTAGGTTCCGTCTCTTGGCCTCATGTCTCACAATAGAAGCGGTTTCCACCAATCTGGCCATCACTTCCGCAGCCGACACGGAAGCAAAAGAAGGTAATTTCCCTTCAAAGAAAGAATTACCCGCTTCGTCCACCAAAGCGTATTTTATAGACGTACCGCCTAAATCAATGCCAATAGCATATTCCATAGCTCCCAACATTCATAAAGTTTTTTCAGACTCTTTCTGCCCATATAGGAGAACTCCAAGCCCATTGCCGATTACGCTGGCGAACTCTTACATAATAATAGTCCGTATCCCTTTCGGGTTCTTTATCTTCCATGTAATGTTCGACCATAAAACAGCTTTCCGGCATGGCACGATTGAACAGAATAGCTTCGCTGAGCCATCCTATCATGAAATGAGAACGCGAACCTTCCAGAAGCTCGCCCAATGAATGCTCAAACTTCTTTCCGTTGAATTCTGCCGTAATCACACCGTCTTTAGGCATAGACACGTCCAGAATCACACCTTGTGTGGCAGGAGTGGTCGTATTCGGATTCTTGGAACTGTACATATCCAGTTCAACAGTATTGCTCGTCACGGATACTATACGATTCACCTTTGTTTCAAATTCCGGTTCTCCCGGTTGGGGTGAAGTAAATGCAGCGCCCCGGAAACAAGGCTCCACGGCATTAATCACTCCCTTATCCACCGACAGCATTCCCTGCCAATGCACATACTGCTCTTCACGGTTCCAACCAAAATCAATCTTTATCTTACAACGCACCACATCCCCGTCCGGCATCTCGGGCAGCAACGGACCACTTAAACGGGCAATACATTTCCTGTTTTTGACAATATCTATATAATCGATACAGCTTCCTCCCTCTACATTCAAATAAATGCGACGACTGTTTCCCCGCACCACATCACCCGGAAAAGCATCGTTCAAACGGAAATCGATATTGATTTTATCCCCGGTGGCACAACATACATGGCGGTTTTTCATGGCATCCCAAATCTTATCGCGAGACAACGATTCGGCCAGAACACCTATACGACCGTCGCCATAGCTGCCCGGATAGCCTGCGTGTTGGTCTGTCGACCCCATAATACCGAATTTCCTGCCTTGTTCCAATCCATATTGAACGGTTCCTTCCCACTGGCGAGGTCCCATGTCATGCAAATAATCATAGTCCCCTTGGTCACTCTCGGCCAACCCGTGCCGGGAATACATCTCTACAAACGGAGTTTGCTCTCCTTCCGTAAAACACTTCCAGTTATATCCGCGATAGCCGGTCTGATAGCCCATGTGGTGGGGAGTGATAAAAACCTTATGCCCACGGGCTTTCTGCTTCCAATCTTCTATGGAAGTACATTCCACCAACGGCGCATCCAAATCATAATTCAAAGCGACATGATCTCCATGTTCCATACTATGCGCCTCATAACCTATAAAAGTGAGAAACTCTCCTTCCTTATTATACTCATTGGTCATAGCCACATACTTCTCGTAGCCTCCCTCGCGCAGACGCTTGAAGGCGCCGGTATGATAATCAATCACCCACTTCAGGCGAGGGTCATCCGCACCGGGAATATCGGGCCACATAGCATGTGGAGTTACAGAAACGAAATCCAACTGCTCCTTAGCCGCTTCGAATGCAGAACGCATATCGCCATGCCCATAAGTTATATTACAATGATTATGCAGGTCTCCCCAAAAATATTTCAGATTACCGGCAGAGGGCATCTTTCTTTTCTCCGCAGGAGTTCCCATCCGGCACGAAGACAACAAACTGCCCGATGCGGCTAACCCTAAAAAAGACCAACCGGTGTTCTTTATAAAACTTCTTCTATCCATACTATTGAACTTATAATTATCTGTTTTTCATAAACCTTCTGTCGCCCTTAAACAACTCCTTCACTTTCTCGTCCGGGTCATCATCCTTATATTGTTTTTGCAGTTGCTTCAACAAAGACAGCATGCTTGCCTGTTGTTCTGCATATTCCGCTTTCCCGAACACATTGTTCAATTCATTAGGGTCATTCTTCAAATCATACATTTCCCACTCGTCTATATCATTATAGAAATGAATCAATTTAAAATCGGCCGTACGAATGCCGTAATGTCTTTTAACAGAGTGTTCTGCCGGATATTCATAATAATGATAATAGGCAGCTTTTCTCCAATCGGCCGGCACCTTACCTTCATTACCCAGGACAGGCTTCAACGATTTGCCTTGAATGTCATCCGGAATGTCTACTCCTGCAAAATCCAGCAACGTAGGGGCAAAATCCACATTCATGGCAATGGCATCTGAAGTAGTACCTGCTTTAATGGCTTTCGGATAGCGAATAATCAACGGCATCCGTTGGCACTCCTCATACATGAAACGCTTGTCGAACCAACCATGCTCTCCCAAAAAGAAACCTTGATCCGAAGTATAAATAATAATCGTATTATCCAATTCGCCGGTTTTCTCCAAATAACCAAGTAAGCGGCCGATATTCTCATCCACAGCCACAACCGTTGCCAGATAATCGCGCATGTATTGTTGGTACTTCCAACTTATCAATTCCTTACCTTTCAATTTCCCATTGCGATACTCGGAAATTCGTTGCGCATATACAGAATCCCACTTGCTTTGCACCTCGGCAGGCATACGCTTGTAGACTTGATAAAGACGGTTTGCAGTATCTTTCAGCATATCCTCACGAGACAGGAATTTCAAATCCCAGTCATCGGTCAATGTATGCTCTATTGACATATCCTGCTCCTTGGCCGCAGCACTTCTGCCTTCATAAGTATCGAACAGTGTGGCCGGTTCAGGAAAAGTGGTATTGTTGAACATTCCGAGATGGCGAGGTGCCGGCATCCAATTACGATGTGGTGCCTTTTGATGATACATCATACAGAACGGTTTGCTTTTGTCTCTGTGTTTCAGATACTCAATAGCCTTATCCGTGATAATGTCGGTGACGTATCCCTTCTCTGCAATCTGTTTTCCATTTTCATTAAAATCGGGATTGTAGTAATCACCCTGCTCATGCTGTCCGGTCAGGATACACCAATAATCAAACCCCTGAGGTTCTGTAATCAAATGCCATTTGCCTATTATTGAAGTCTGATACCCCGCCGCTTGCAACAATTTAGGGAAAGTCTGCTGGCTACCGTCAAAAGTGCTGGCATTATCCGTAAATCCATTGACATGACTGAATTTTCCCGTCAGTATACAAGCCCTTGACGGACCGGACAATGCATTGACCGCATAGCAATTATCCATACGGATGCCTTCATTGGCAATCCTGTCCATATTGGGTGTCTGGAGCAGACGACCTCCATAACAAGACATGGCTTGTGTGGTATGGTCGTCTGTCATCATAAAGATGATATTAGGTCGCTTCGCCTCTTCTTTAGGCCTACCGGAAGTACAAGCCGATAGACTAATGGCTGTAAGAGGTAAAAACAGATAGGATAGTTGATTCATTTTATTATTACATTAATTATATGTTAGTTCTACCTACCATCATTAGAATAGTCGGGGTTCTGCACCAAACTGCCCTTTGTCTCACGTATCTCATAAGAAGGAATAGGATAAAGTTCGTGTTTTCCTCCCTTGAAATAATTACCGGCAGCCCATACATAAGACGTTAATGTTCCGTCTGCAACAGCTGCATTAAATTTTGCGGCAAAATCATGAAGCACTACGGCAAGTTTATTCCAACGGATAAGATCAAAACGTCTGAATCCTTCAAAGCATAATTCTCTGGCACGTTCAATAAAAAGATAATCACGTACGCTTTGCTGATTAGGAAAATCGGCAGAAGTAAAATCAATGGCAGGAGTAGTGGCAGTAGGAACATATCCATAGGCCCTTCTACGCACTTGGTTAAGACATTCTATTGCCAGTTTATCTAACCGCCCATCAAGTTCATTGACGGCTTCTACATACATTAGCAGCACATCCGAATAGCGTAAAAGGATAAAATTAATATCCATATTCTCCAAATCCTTCGGCGGGCCGGGAATCCAATTCCTACGCCATTTGCCCGGAGCCCAAGTGTAACTGTTTTTACGTGGGATTGGAATAACATTATCATTGGCATTTATTTTAAATGTAGCTATTGCCGTTTCCCTGCGAGTATCTCCTTGCTCGTACAAATCATACGCAAAATGTGTTGTCTTTATGAAAGAGTTTCCCAAGCCATAAGAAGAATTCCTATTTATCTCCGGCGAATTATAAGAACCTATTTTACTACTATGATCATTCTCGCCGGAGGGATTATAAAACTGAACTTCATACATCACCTCATTAGGCTCCAGAATATTTTCGCATACATTCTTAAAAACTCTTTCATAATTAGCATTTAGAGCATGATGATGCGAATTTATCAATTCCGCACAAATAGCCTTTACTTTACCATAATATTCCAGATATTTACCCGGCCGCTCCATTTTACCATTTTGATGCAATGAGTATCCTGCCCTAAACAAGTATACCCTCGCCAACAATCCCATCGCAGCCCCTTTGGTCGGACGGCCCTCATAAGAACTCATCTCATCATGCCATGGCAAGTCACTAATGGCCTCTTCCATGTCTTTTACAATTTGCTCATACACCTCTTCCCTATCGGTACGAGTTAACGCAAAATTTTCTTTTTTATCTGAAGCTGTTAGTTTCAATGGTACATCTCCCCACATTCGTACCAAATCAAAATAACAAATTCCCCGTAACAGCTTAGCCTCAGCAATCAAACGATTAAACTTCTTTTTAGATTCATCATCGGGTAATGCAACACGTTCTTTATTGGCCATAATACGGTTTACACGATCTATACCGGTATAATAATATCCCCACGCTTGCTCAATCCAAGTATGAGAAGAATAGATATTGTAGTGCCCCAGATCTCGTGCCGTATGGCCGGTTCCAGAGCCTTTTATATGACTTAAATCCGTATCGCAATCGTTCACCAACATAAAATGGCCGTATGTCATCTTCTGACTTAGAACTTCGTAAGCACCATTGACTGCAAGTTCCAATTCAGAAACATCTTTATAGAAATTCTGTTCATCATAAAAATCATAAGGTGTTTCTGCAAGAAAATCTTCACAAGAAGTAAATAAAACCGGAAGGCAGAACGCTATAATATACGCACAAGCCAATCTTTTATATAATGTTCTCATAATTCTAAAGTGTATAGTTAATATTCAGAAAGCGATATTTGCTCCAAACACAAACGAAACCGCAGATGGATATGCACCCCAATCAATACCCGGCGTTAACCCCTTATTCGAATAAGTATTAACCTCAGGATCGTATCCTGAATATTTAGTGAATGTATAAAGATTATAACCGGTTGCATAGAAACGCACATTAGACAGCTTTACTTTCCTCGTCAGGCTTTTCGGGAGCGTATACCCTAAAGAAATATTATTAATTTTAAGAAAAGAGCCATCTTCTACATATCCGGAGTGAAAAAACAAGTTGGAGCTCCCTTCTACTGAGACATAATCATGTCCCTGATTGACAGCAGTAAGCTGTATTGGATCATTCATGATATACTCACCTTCTGTATTGATAACCGTAAAACGGCGCATTCCTTCATCTTGCAAAGTATTTCTCCAACGATTATTGAATTTAGTGTAATACATCTTATTGGCACTATATATTTTATTACCTATTGAAAAGTTCAAAAAGAGATTTAAATCGAAATTCTTCCAAGTAAGAGAATTTGTCAATCCACCATAAATCTTTGGATTAGCATTACCAATGACAGTTCTATCATCTGCTGTTATTTCTTTATTTCCATCTACGTCTTCAAATTTCCAATATCCGGGTTTCGGATAATAGTCTTTATCATAAGGAACTCCATCTCTTACTACATATTTCTTCCGTCCTGCATCATAATTAAAGTCATCTACGGTATAAATACCTTTTAAACGGTATCCATACATTTGCCCCAATGCTTGTCCTATCCGAATTATATAATCACTCTTATTGAATTCAGAAGTTTGCGCCCAATTAGATACAATCTCCATATAATCTGTATTATACAACGCCCTCACCTTATTTTTATTGTGAGAAAGATTCAAACTGGTACTCCAGCTAAAATCCTTTGTCTGTATATTATGTATGGTTACAGCTACTTCAATCCCCCTATTATTAGTTTTTCCCGCATTAATCATCATGGTTTTGTATCCTGACAACAATGGAATCGGAGCATCGAGTAATAAATTCTTAGTTTCAATATTATACAAATCTACACTCAATTGAATGCGCTGGTTCAAGAAGCCCACGTCAAGTCCGAAATTGGAAGTTATATTTGTTTCCCACTGCAAGTCCGGATTATGTAATTGTTTACTGACAAAACCCGCAACTGTATTTATCCCGTTGTATGGAATCCATACAGACCCCATCTTTGACAAACTCAAATAATTGTTTATTCTATTATTTCCTGCCGTACCATAACTCAACCGGAGTTTCAAGTTTGAAAAAATGCCCCATTCTTTAATAAAATTCTCTTCTGAAACTCTCCATGCAAAAGAAGCTGCCGGAAATATTCCCCATTTATGGTTAGATCCAAACTTACTAGAACCATCAGCACGTACAGAAGCTGCAAATAAATATTTGTCTTTAAAACTGTAATTACCACGCATAAAGTATGACAGCATTTTATCACTACCAAGTTCTGTTATCACCTTATCCGGACTAGCCCCCAAAGACATATCCGCCAAGCCAAAATTAATCTTATCAAACTTACGTGCACCAGCCTTTAAATAGTCTGTCTTGTATTGAATAAATTCCTGACCACCCACCAAAGTCAATTGATGTTTTCTATTGAATTTTTTATTCCAAGTAACAACATTATTATACATAAAACTTTGTTGTTCTTCTATTTCTCTCCAGCCATAAGGTGCACCCGCATTTTTTGCTTGCTTAGATCTTTCTGAATAAAAAATATTCGTATTAATAGTACGTTTACGAAGGCCTATGGTGCCACGATATGATAAATCTTTTAAGATTTTAATTTGCACATCCCCATTAATAGACAAAATGCGATTACGTTTATCCCTTTGTTCACTCTCAATCGAAGCTATCGGGCTCTGCATCTGGCTCGCACCTTCTAATAACAACACAGGATCATCATCATCGATTAATAATTGCTCATCATTACCATTTTTACCAATAGTAGGTCTATATTGGATAACATGTTGCATACGACTGAAAGAGCCTCCTTCCTGAAGCGTGCCTAATCCTTCCGTTTTTTCATCAATATAACTAATGTTCGTGGAGAAGTTTAACCAAGAATTGGCTTCCTGATTAAGTTTTAAACGAAAGTTATCTCGCTTCAATCCGCTTCCGTACCAAACACCTTTATCATCATTACGCGTATAAGTAAGCATGTATTGAGAAGTTTTATTACCACCGCTGAGCGTAATTTTATGTTGCCGAGTTATTGCAGAACGCCGTTCAAAAACCTCTTTTTGCCAATCAATTCCTTTACGATTGCCATATAAATCATCTAATTCATTCCATGTGCCATAAGTCGGTATTATAAAATCACGCATTACATCGGGTTCATTCACAGCCCGCTCATAATCCAATTTTACAAAATCTTTCACATTCAGCAACTCATATCTTTTGTTCACTTTTTTCAAACCGACATACATATCATAATTTATATTGAATTTTTCAGTTTTTCCTCCTTTGGTTGTCACAAGAATAACGCCATTGGCTCCTCTTGCTCCATAAATAGCTGTTGAAGAAGCATCTTTCAGAATGTCGATAGATTCAATATCACTGGACTCTATTCCCTTTAAACCATCTTCACTAGGGAATCCATCAATTATATAAAGAGGCTCATTGCTTTGAGTAATAGAAGTTCCCCCACGTACTTTTATGGAAACATCTGCATCCGGCGAGCCTTGCGAACGGATAATTTGCACTCCTGCAATTTTACCACTCAATGCTTGAGCGATATCAGACACAGGAACTGCTGCCAAATCTTTTGAACTTACAGAAGAAACAGCACCTGTCAAATCCTTTTTCTTTACAGTAGCGTAACCAATGGTAACTACTTCATCCAACATAACCGCATCCGCTTCCAATGTTACGTTTATTACACTTTGCCCATTGACTCTTACCTCTTTAGACTTCATTCCGACATACGAAAACACTAATACATCGGTAGATGCATTATTTATTTTCAAAGAATAATTACCATCCACATCGGTAACCGTCCCAATACCGACAGACCCCTTCAAAACGACACTACCGCCAATCACTTCATAGCCCTCACTATCAGTCACTTTACCTACAACCACTATGTTTTGCGCAAATGTTACCATACAGGTAAAAGTGAGGATAAGCCCAATAATTCCTTTAATTTTATGCATAATCATAATCAATCTAAGGTTTAACATCGAATCTTTTATGAACCAAACATACAACAAACATCTATAAAAGGGTAAAAATAATGTTTCACAAATTCACACTTTTACACAATTCAGATGTTAACATTGTCCATTAAATAAGAGTTTTATGCAAAAAACGATGTCTTATAAAGTTCTTTCTCCGAATAAAGAAGGTTGCTATACTTCTTCAGCTTTTTATAGGATTCCTTTAGTGAATAGAAACGACACCCTTATCTAAGAAAACGAATCCATTTTGAATTTATTCCAGCTTTCCTCTTTGATTTGTTCTTTAGGTCTTTTATCTGCTTTCAGACAGAACTTAGTGAGTAATGTTCTTCATGAAAACAGATAAAAGACTTAGGATAAACTCTGAAGATGTTAAAAACATCCTTTAGGGAAATTAAAACAGATTCTAAATATCATATAACTTCCCTAACAAGAGAATAAGCATTTCGTTACCAGAAACACTCTAATCGACGTTTCTTGCCATTGACAGACACTTCTACTCTTACGCCCTTCTCATCATAAGACTTATTCAGAAACTTCGCCTTGAATGTAGGACAAGTCATAGTGTTGTTTGCCGGATAGATAATTGTAATATAGCGCACCGCATCCGAGGTTTTCTTATCAATATTGAATGAAACGGCAGTACGAGGCACGCGCTGGCGATATGCAACGGAACGCCAACCTTCTTTTTCTTTCAATGTCATTTTCTTCTCTGCAAAACATTGCAGTTTCACATTGCTTGGTCCTTCAAAAGAAGAAATCAGCATGTTATTCTTTCCATCTACCTCAACAGCACCTTCGCACAAATTATAATTCAAATTGACAGTTCCCTTCGCATCGCCAACAGCCTCATCTACAATGACAAAATATGTCCGGTCAACAAAGAATACGGAACGCCTGTGCTTCAAGCCGTCATAATGCGGATTCTCAGTGACCAAAACTTGTTCATTACCTTCCGACTTCCAAAGTTTGGTAACAGATTCAGTGGTTTGCAGATTCTTTTCATCTAAAGTCAATGTATTATGCACACAAGTCTGACGAAACCAATTACGAAGCTTCATCACTTCAGCGTCTCCTGCATAAACATAAGAACCGCTATCAGGGAACAAATTCCTTCCGTTATACCAAAGTTCAAAAGTTCCGTTATCCGGTTGGCAATGCCATTCTCCTTTCGGACCGGCCTTCACTACCATAACCGTAGCATCTTGCTTCCATCCGTTTCTAAACGTAAAAAATCCGGATGTCAGAGCTCCATGAGAAAGGTAGGGTAAAGGAGAACCTTCCCGACCTTCTGTTGCATAATAGCGTATCCATTCACAATCCGGAAAAATCTTGAGCCAATCCTTGTAATTCCGAATCTCTTCAGAGCGTTCTCCCCTCTTTGCATCGCTGAAGCAAGGATTACTATAATCAGGAAAGCAGATATTGGAATAGAACTCAATCATGTTTTTCACCGTATTCACATATTCTGCGGGAAACTCTTGGCGGAAACCATTCACATCCGCCATACGCAAGGCCTTGCAAAAGATATTGATTGCCGCCAAATGATAATGGGGATCTAACTCATATTGCCCTCCATCAGGATAGACCTGCTTCTTTATTTCACGATTCAGGATACTGATGCCACTCTCTCTCCATGCAGAAGCCTCTCTAAATTCAGGAAAGAAAGCGCCTGCATATACCATGCGCTGGGCTTCAAACAATAAATGATTGCCTTGAGCTGAATAATTGGCCAGAATATGCAATGCGTGGCGATGATAATTCACCAAAAATTCTGTCAGAAACTCCGGAGTGAACGCAGGCGAGCTTACAAATAAAAGAAATTGCAATGTCTGATCCTGTAAACGATTACTAACTTCCAACGGACGCCATGCAAAGCGTACATTCTCGGCAATCCCTTTCACCTCACCGGCACTCACCAACTCATACTCTTCCTGCTTTACTTGTGTCAATGGATTTTTCTTGATCCAATCCATATATTGATATGCCCATTCTTTGGCATACTTCTCATCTCCCGAAAGACGATATGCCTTTCCCATCGGAGTAAACCATTTATGGCGATGCAGCTGCCAACGCAGTTCATTGTCTTGCACGGGCCAATACTGCCAATTGATGTCTTTGCCGTAATTATAGGAAGGTTGATATCCTTTATGTACAAAGAAAGTATGCTCCAAAGCATCATCAGCCCATTTTTGTTCTTCTTTAGAGAGCTTGATATTCTTCAAATCAATATCAGGATGCATTACACCGCTTCGATGGCGGTAATAGTCCAATAAAGCTTGAGATGCTTCACTCCACTGTTGCCGTGCACATGCTGCTTTTACCTTTTCCAAACCCGGATAATCCAGATTCAACAGGTCGAAAGCCTCTTTACGCAATTGTTGCGCTTCCGCACATACGGAACTCATCAAAAAGACGACACCTAAAATATATCTTATTACTTTCATGGTAATGGTAAATCGAAATTAAATTAAAGCGATTTATATGTAAGCCCCTTTACTTGCATATAACGGTATAATGCTTCCAGATAATAATAATCGGCATAATTCAGAGGAGTGTCAATCTCTGAGCCGTTAGGAAGCGAACCCGTGGAATGCATTAATATAAACCCTTGATTAGTGCCCGTCTTCGCCAAATAAGCATCCGAAGAAAGAGATTTCAACAATTTCTCTGCGTAATCAAGATAGATTTGCCCGTCCTTTACCAATGTGCCGAGTTCTATCAAAGCAGAAGCTGTAATAGAAGCCGCAGAAGCATCTCTGGGTGTATCAGGCCTATCGGGTGCATCATAATCCCACAAAGGAATATCGTCATTCGTCTTTACACGTGCCATAATGAGTGCCGCTATATTTTCAGCCTGCTTCAAGAAAACGGTATCCCTCGACTCACGATAGCAGGAAGTATATCCATATACTGCCCAAGCCTGTCCACGCGCCCACGACGAATCATCATTCTTTCCCTGATGCGTACACTTCAGTTCAACAGTACCGTCATTATTATAACTTACTACGTGGTAGGATGATTGGTCATCTCTGAAATGATTTTTTAAAGTTGTCTCAGCATGTCTCAGAGCTATTTCTTTGTATTTTGAATCGTTGGTAAGATGGCTTACATAAAACAGCAAATCCAGATTCATCATGTTGTCGATAATCACAGGAAAATTCCACTTCCCGAAATCCCACGAACGAATGCAACCGATATTGGAATCAAAACGTCCGCACAAATTATCTGCGGTTTGTATCAATGCCTGACGGACGCTATCTGAAGGAGATATACGATAGGCATTTCCAAAACTGCAATTCATCATAAAACCGATGTCATGTGTACCTTTATACTCGCGAACCGGATACAGATAGTTTGTATATTTCACAGCATCTGTTTTCAGTTCTTCATTATTCGTCAACAGATATGCATACCATAAACTTCCCGGAAAGAATCCGCTTGTCCAATCATATATGGAGGCACAATAGCGTCGGGTTCCCAAGGCTTCTTTTACGGGCTTTACTCTCAAAGAGTCCTTAAAAGTCGCCGGGTCTCTTTGTAATTGGCTGCAAAGAAAGTCCATATCATATCCCGTCCAAATAGAACGAGGTAACAAAATAGAATCTCCCACATCTGCAACTGTCTCCTCCAATTGTTTCACTGATGTGTCTATTGCATTCTTCAACCAACCGTAGCCGTCCTTAGTCTGACCGGATGAGCAGCCAAAAAGTCCTTGCAATGCAACCACCGTGCAACAAAACAACACAAATTTCTTCATAAAAATATTTTATAAGTTATCATTTTCCTCGTATGCTCTATTTATGTATAAAATACCATCTGTGCATACAATAATGGAGAGACTATCAGTCTCATTTCACAGCCTCTCCATTAACAAATTTCTTCTTTTTTCGAAAGTATATCATTCACTCCCGGACAACCGAGGAGTTATTCGTATCCGGGATTATTCTCACCGTTCAAAGCCGCATTAGACTGGATTTCAACCAATGGAATGGGAAACAGTTCATGCTTTCCTGCAATAAAGGTATGGCCTGCTACATAATTGCTTTCTGCCCAAGCCTTCGGATTCCAACTCTTTAAAGTTGCCTTATTGATATGTTCGTCAGCGCCCGGATACCAAGACTCCATATAAGTTTGTGCTGCTTTCAAGGCTTCTTCTAAAATGCCCCAGCGAAGCAGGTCGTACTTACGCTGACCTTCATAGCACAGCTCAAAAGCACGCTCCCAATAAAGAGCCGTACGAAACTTTCCGGCATCGTCATCATCTGCAATAAAGGATAAATCATATACTTTAGGGGCTTTCATCAAACTTGAATAGTTTGCGGAAGTTATCGGAGTGGCGCCGGCACGAACACGTACATCATTCAATAGTTTCCAAGCTTCGGAGGTATTGCCCGTTTCGTTATAAGCCTCGGCAGCCATTAAAACGGCATCGGCATAACGTAATGGAGAATAATTGACACCGGTATTGTTCGGGTCGACAAATCCCAAAGCCATCCACTCTCTGCGCCATTTGCCCGGATACCTATATAGACTTTTGGCTATTTCATTGCAGGTATATGATTTTTCCTGCGTTTCTGTTTTTTTATTCCATTTAATAGCATAATCCACAAAGTTCACATCACGACGCAAGTCTTTCGCACTGCCGTCCGCATTCGCCTCATAGAAAGACTTCCAATAAGGCAGAACCGTAAAGAAAGCATTGGCACGCCCTATATAGTTGCTTGTGCCGGAGTAACTACCCGGTGCATCTACCAGCGGTCCGTTGTAAGTGGCCCACATTCCCGCATTGTCAGTCTCACCCTGATTGGGTTCAAAGGCTATTTCCCAAAGAGTTTCCTGATTGTTCAATACCAATCGGGAATAATTCATAAACAGTTGTTCATAGCCGCCGGCATAAAAACCGTGATACCCTTCGGCTTTCAGAGCTTCCCATTCTTTTATAACGGCCTCAAAATAGGACTTACGGTCAGAATCAGCCGGACGGGTGAGTTTACGAGACGCACGATTCAGACTATAACCAGCTCTCTGCAGATAAACACGCATCAACAAGGCACGTGCCGCACCACGGCAAGGCACTTCGGAAGAAGCTACCTCGCTGCCCGGTTTCAAATGTTCTTTTGCAAAATTCAAATCTTCAACCATCCGGTCGTATATTTGCTCACGTTCAACACGAGGCTTAGTCGTATTCTCATAGCCATTAGTATATTCCGTGCTAAATGGCACGTCGCCAAAAAACTTGACCAAATCAAAAGCAAGGAAGGCGCGAAGGAACTTTGCCTGAGCAACCAACTCCTGCAAACTTTCTTTTTCAGCATATCCCGGCATGCCTTCGATACAAGTAATCGCCACATTGGCCCGGTCTATGCCCTGATAGGCATATTGCCAGATAGAAGCAATCCATGTATTGGCCGAATTGTACTTATAATGAGATATATCGCGACGGGTTCCATCAGAACCGACACCTCTCACCATAAACATATCATCCGAACCGAAGAACGGCATGATATTCTGCCCGTAATATTTTTGAGTTTCAATACAATCGTATATCCCGACAACAGCCATTCTGGCTTTGTCTTCCGTCACGAAGTAGGAATCTTTTTCATAGAACGAAGTAGGTTTCTCTGTCAAGTCACACGAAGTATATCCTACAAGCATCAGTGCGCCAAGCGCATATATAATTTTATTTTTCATTGTGTTCCCTTTTTATATCTGAAATTAGAATGCAACATTTACGCCAAATACGAACGAACGGCTTTTGGGATAAGCACCAAAGTCGACACCCGGTGTCAACGAACTTCCCATAGTAGAGACTTCCGGATCAAAACCCGTATAAGGAGTCCATGTCAACAAATTATTGCCTGTGGCATACAAGCGCAACTTGGTCAAACCCATCTTATTGATAATCCGCTTGGGAAATGTATAACCAACAGTGATATTGCTTAACTTCAGGAAAGAAGCATCTTCTACCGCCCAAGAATGGATATAGGCATTATTCAAACCATTATCACCAAAATGAGCCACCGTCTTGCCTTGGTTCATGGCGGCCAGTTCGTCAGGAGACGTTATCAATTCGCCATTATTGTTCACTGTCACCCAACGGTCGGCCTCATTGGCTATTGTCAAAACATTCTTATTGGTCAGAGCGGTTTTGGTATTCGTCAGTTTTGTCGCGTTCAACACCTCGGCACCGTAGCTATAAGTCAGAAAGACGCTCAAATCAAGATTCTTCCAAGAAAAACTATTGTTGATACCTCCATAAAAATCCGGGAAAGAATTACCTATAACGGTCTTGTCGCTTTCTGTGATTAAATTATCGTCGCTTCCATCCACATTCCTGAACTTCCAATATCCGGGCTTCACATTCTTCTTGTCGCCATGATAGGGAACGCCATCTTTCAGTGTATAGGTCTTGGTTGAAGCATCATAATTAAAATCGCTTACTTGGTAAAGGCCATCGGTTACATAACCATAAAACTGTCCCAATGGTTGGTCTACTCCGATCTGATGAGAAGCACCGGCACCATCATAGCCGAATTTCGCCAAGTATAACTGTACCTTTTCGCCGGTCAGCTTATTCACTTTATTCTTGTTATGGGAGAAAGTGACAGAAGTATTCCAAGTGAAATTCTTGCCGGCAATATTCACTGTATTAATGGTCAAGTCAATACCCATATTCTCTGTTTCGCCTGCATTAATCATCATATTTTGATAGCCGGAAGAATAAGGCAATTTGGCATTAAGCAGCAAATTGGTACTGCGGTTAATGTAGAATTCAGGAGAGAACGTTATGCGCTGATTGAAGAAGCCAAAATCCAAACCCAAGTTGAAAGTCTTATTCGCCTCCCACTTCAAATCGGGGTTAGGCACTTGTTTGGAAGCATAACCGGCTTGTGCCCCATTGCCATTAGCAGCAGTGACCGAACTCATGATAGCCAGACTCTGATAACTGCCTATGCGGTTATTACCGGCAAGACCATAACCAACTCTAAGCTTCAGATCGGAAAAAACAGCCAAATCCTTGATAAACTCTTCTTCACTTAAACGCCATGCGGCAGAGAAAGAGGGGAAATAGCCCCATTTATTGTTCTTTCCGAATTTAGACGAACCGTCTGCACGCAAAGAAGCCGTGAAAAGATATTTATCCATTAAGGTATAATTTACACGACCAAAGAAAGAAAGGAGTTTATCATCGTAATTCTCATTGGACGAGGGGGTGCTCGGCACTCCTAAAGACAAGTCGGCCAGTCCGATTTCATCGTTCGGAAACTGCGTGGCACCTGCTGAAAAGCTACGTGTCCACTTCGTCACATATTCATGTCCAACGATGGCAGTCACATCATGTTTTTTGTTTTTCCATCTATACGTCAACACGTTAGAGGTCTGAAAGCTGTTGCCTTCGAGGTTTGTGATATTTCCGTAAATACTGGAACGTTTGGCTGTTTGAGATTGGTCGCCATAAAACACATCGTTACGACGGGTTTGATAGCGCATACCTACTGTGCTGCGGAACGACAAACCTTTCAGCAACTTGACAGTTGCGCCGGCATTGGCCTGAAAAGTACGCCATTCTCTTTTGTTGGTTTCTTCGGCAGCAGAAATCAACGGATTCTGCATGACATTGCCGCTGTCATCTGCAAACAAGGGATCTTCCGTACCCAACAAGTCGGAATCCGTACCTTTAATTCCGATAGTAGGACGATATTGGAGAATATGCTGCATCTTGTTGAAACGGTCGCCCCCTTCCGAAGTTCCCATACCTTCCACACGCATCTGGTCGTAACTGATACGGGAATTAATGCTCAACCAACTGTTCAGGTCATGGTTCATGTTGAACGAGATATTGTGCTTTTTACTGCCACTATACACCATGGCGCCTTCTTCGTCATAATAGGCATAGGCCAAACTATAATTCAACTTATCCGTCTTTCCGGATACAGCCACACGATAATTTTGAGTAAAGGCATCGCGCCCCAAAGTTTCATCTTGCCAGTTAATGCCTTTACGCCCTGCATAATTGGAGGCAAGCTCACTATATTTGCCATATCTGCTTTCCCATGTATTCAAGGCCTCGGCACCAGCATCTCCCGTACCCATCCGCCACAGAGTGCGTTCATAATCCAACTTCACAAAATCATAAGGCGAAAGGACATCCAATGTCTTTGCAATCTTCTTAATACCCACATAGCTGTCGAACGTAACAGTGGCCTTGCCACCTGACTTGCTGCCGTTTTTGGTCGTAATTACCACAACGCCGTTGGCACCGCGTGCACCATAAATAGCAGTGGCCGAGGCATCTTTCAAGACGTCAATCGTTTCGATTTCGGCAGGGTCGAGAGACGACATACCGTCTTCACTGGGGAAGCCGTCGATAATATACAGAGGTTCATTACTTTGAGTAATTGAGATACCGCCACGCACGCGAACGGAGATGGATGCTCCGGGAGCACCTTCGCTTTGCTGCACCATCACACCCGCCATACGTCCGGATAAGGCTTGGGTGACGTCGCTTACAGGTACTTTAGAGAGTTCCTGGCTGCCTACTGAAGCAACCGACCCCGTCAGGTCTTTACGTTTCACGGTTGCATAACCGATAGCGACAACCTCGTCCAGCATCACGGCATCCGCCTTCAACGTCACATTAATAGTTTTTTGTCCATTGACTTTCACTTCTTGTGTAGTCATTCCCACATACGAAAAGACCAATACATCTTTCGAAGCATCATTCACTTTCAAGGCATAGTTACCATTAATATCGGTGACAGTACCTATACCGGCGGCACCTTTAATAGTAACACTACCCCCAATCACTTCATATCCTTCACTGTCAATCACCTTACCTGTAACAGTCAGGCTCTGTGCATAAGTTGCCAGACTGACGAAAGTGAGGATAAACATTAAAAACAATTCTTTTAATTTGTACATAATAAATTAATCTAAGGTTTAACTTTAGAATTTTTTTGTGGGGCAAACATACAACAACTGCCCTAAAAAGAGTGGAAGTATCGTTCTTGTTTCTCTCACTTTTACTCTTTTTCCATGCGAATATTGTTCATTATATGATATTTTTGTGTAAAACCCTGTTTGATTTCATGACAAGGCAGGAGGAGAATGCCGACAATGTAAATATCAATTACCTTTCTCTAAAATTCATCTGACAAAAAGGACGAAAATCCAAATCCCCTGCCAGAACACCTTCTGAGAGGGGGTAGGATCAGTATACGACTGATGTGCCTTCAGTATACGACTGATCCTACATCAGTATAGGACTGATGCACCTTCAATATACGACCTATCTTTCCTGTCTTTTTCATTAACCATTCAAAGCTTTCAGAAGAAAGGAAATTGGTGTGATTTTTTCAAGACGAACTCCTATTTTAAGAAGTCCGCCCGCATCGGAGCAAAACAATCGACAAGAATTCCCGGCTCCAGACAGACACAGCCATGCAAAACGTCCGGTTCGATGTAAATGCCATCTCCGGCCTCTACAATTTTCTTCTCGTCGCCCACTGTGAATTCGAACTTACCGCTTACTACATAGGTCGTTTGAGTGTGATAATGAGAATGAGGAGTTCCTATGGCTCCCTTTTCAAACTTAACCTTAACCAACATCACCTGCCCGTCATAACCCATAATCTGTCTGGTCACGCCTTCACCGGCAGGTTCCCATTCTTTATCGTTCTCGTAAATAAAAGTAGCACTTCTTGTTTTCTTCACCGGACCATCCGGCGTTTTGTATTTATCCATACATACGGCATTTAAATTTGTAATAACAAACAGGGAAAATCCAATCATACATACACACTTTCTCCATGTACTTCGCTTCATAATCAATTCGTTTTTAGTAAATTAATATATTATTCGGATGTTGTTTCAAATTTATAAACGGTGACCTGCCTGTAAACCTCGCCCGGCAGAAGGCTGGTTGTCGGGAAGTGGGGAATATTGGGAGAATCAGGGAAATGCTGCATCTCAAGGCAAAACCCGTAATATTTTCCATAAATCCGTCCGCCGTGACCGGCCAGATAATCCATATTCGAATCCGGAATATAAAATTGCATGCCCGGTTCGGTGGTATATGCTTTCAATACCCGCCCCGATATGGGTTCGACTACCACAGCAGCCAATTCAAGCACACCGGGCAACTTACTCAATTTATAATTGACATCATACCCTTTTCTTTCTTCCTCCATACGCATCTTTGCCGGTTTCGGAGAAGTATAATCATACGCCGTCCCCGCCACCGCAACCAACTCTCCTGTGGGAATCCCCATGGAATCTACCGGAGTTATGGTATCGGCCTTTATCATATAAATATGATTCGATACGGCCTCCTTGCATCCGGCCAGATTAAAATAGCTATGGTTCGTAAGATTTATTACGGTAGGCTTGTCCGTAGTAGCCGTATACTCTAACACAATCTCATTCCGGTTGGTCAACTTATAAGCTATTGAAAGTTCCAAATTTCCGGGGAATCCTCCTTCCAGATGAACGCTTCTATACTTGAATACAACGATGGCCGTGTCTTTCACCGTATAAAACGTATCCGTCTCAAATACTTGCCGATAGAATCCCTTTGTACCCCCATGAATGGAATACCCTCTATTGTTCTTTTCCAGATGATACACTTGCCCCTGCAACTTAAATTCCGCATTCCTGATTCTATTGGCAAATCGTCCTACCGTAGCTCCAAATTTAGGATGCTTCCCTAAATAATGCTCCACACTATCAAACCCCAACACTACATGTTCAAAATTTCCTTGTCTGTCAGGGACAACAACATCAGTCAAAGAAGCCGCATAGTTCGTCACCTTGACACACATTCCGTTCTTATTTACCAATCTGAAAAGCCGGACAGCCTTATCCTCGAACCGAACAGTAGTTTTCTCCTCATATATGGCTGGCTTATACAAATCTGCTTGCCTGCATGCAACCGATAAGAACAAACCCGCAACCCCCAATAAAGCAATAAAATTTCTCATATACACCCCATGTCACTTCTTTCCATACTCCGTAGGCAGGCAACCTATATACTTCTTAAAACGAGCCGCAAAATAGGAAGGTGTATTATACCCTACCATAAAGCTTATTTCCGAAACAGAATACTTCCCTTCCTTCAACAACTGACAAGCCCGATTAAACCGTATCTTGTGAATAAAGTCGATAGCAGATTTCCCGGTTATGGCTTTAAGTTTCAAATGCAAATTCGAGCGGCTCATATTCATCTCACGCGCAAACTGCTCCGTGGAGAACTCTACATTATCCATGTTTTTTTCAACAATGGCAATGGCTTTTCGCAACAGCTCTTCATCCATCGTGTTATTCGTAAGTTTTTCCGGTTCCACTTCCGTCGTATTGGAATAGCGTTCGAAAATACGGTAACGCGTACGTAGCGCATTCAGTATCTTAGCCCTCAAGACTTCAAGAGAAAAAGGTTTGGCTATATAATCATCGGCTCCAACATGCAAACCTTCCAACTGGTATTTTACATCCGCTTTTGCCGACAGCATGTAAACAGGGATGTGGCAAGTGCGCAAATTCTGTTTCACCCACTTACACAATTTAACCCCATCCATTACAGGCATCATAACATCCGTAATAATCAAATCCACTTCTTGTTCCTTCAGGAGTTCCACTGCCTTTTGCCCATTCTCCGCCTCCAGCAGATTGAATAAGTCGACCATGCTGTTGACCAGATATTTCCTCAATTCCTTATTATCTTCCACAATCAGGATTGTTCCTCGCTTCCCCCCTTCAACATCCGTAACATTCTCTTCATCCGACTTCTCCTCGTCACCTATATATACATCATGGGCATTGGTGGAATAGACGCGTTGCTTCCTTATATCCTCACTTCCATCAAGCAACTCTTCCTGCGCATACACAGACTTGTTCTGAGGCAAATAAATAGAGAAGACAGAACCCTTTCCGACTTCACTTTGCAGTGCAATCCGACCATGATGCAATTCAACCAGCCTATGCACCAGAGAAAGCCCTATTCCACTCCCCTCACGACCATTTTCAAGCTGGTAGAAGCGTTCAAAAACCTTTTTTTGTTTCTCTGCCGGAATACCAATCCCCGTATCGGCAACTTGCAACACAAGGTCATCGTTCTCTATATATAACTTCACCGTAATGCTCTCACCCACTTCTGTATACTTAAAAGCATTCGAAAGCAGGTTATTCACAATCAAATCCAGATAATTCTCATCGAAAAGGACATTTTCATCTTGTAGTTCCGTATAGAAATTATAGTCAATATCTTTTCTCTTGGCCAAGCTCTCATAATTCAAGAAACTATTCAACACCCGTTTATACGCATTAGAATATACGACTCTAAGTTCAAAGATACCCAACTCGGCCCGCCTGAAATCCATCAGTTGATTGACCAAATGCAACAAACGGCTCGTGTTTCGCTGTATATACAATAGTTGCTCATGCTCCCAATGCCCGCTGATACGGTTGAGCAATTCCTGCAAAGGAGCAATAATCAACGTCAACGGTGTTCGCAGTTCATGCGAAATGTTAACATAAAAACGAATCTTCATCTGATTGATTTCCTCCTGCTTCTCTTTATCCAATCTTTCCATCCGTATCTCGGCCTGCATGCTCTTACGCAACCAAAAGAAACGTACTATACCAAATATGAACAGAACCGCCGAAAGAGTGAATAAAGAAAGCGCCCACCAAGTACGATACCAGACAGGCAGAATCCGAATATGAAGTATAGTGGGGTCATCGTTCCACTTACCATCATTATTCGCAGCCTTTACATAAAAAGTATAATCCCCCGCGGGCAAATTGGAATATGAAACCGGACTTATGTCATTTTGCTCATACCATACATCATTATATCCCTCCAATTTATAAGCAAACGTATTATGTTTGCCCGCAATATAATTAGAGACGACAAACGAAATAGCGAAAGAATTTTGGGAAGAAGACAAGGTTATATGATTTACATACGCAACACTTTCTTTCAATATACCGGTTTCATCATTGGGCAATACTTCCTTATTGTAAATAAACAATTTATTAATAACAGGTTTAGGTGCATACGGATTATCAATCAATGTTTCAGGACGAAAAGAGGTGATACCGTTTACTCCTCCAAACAAAATGTCTCCATTAATCTTGCGACAATAAGAACCGGCATTGAACTGATTGCTTTGCAATCCGTCCAGAATCGTAAAGTTACGGAACTTTCCACTCTCCGGATTCAGACAACTCAACCCTTGATTGGTACTTATCCACAAGCGTCCGTATGCATCTTCCAGAATCCCATAAATAACATTGCTCGGCAAGCCGCTTGCCGTAGTATATTGAATTGTATTGGATTCACCTTCTTTCAAAGCAAACAACCCATTGCGTGTACCTATCCACATATATCCGGAAGAAGATTCGTAAAAACAATTCACAAATGCTTGCCTCAACATGGAGTCCATACGAAATTCAGTGTTGGCAAGCAAAGAGGCGCCGATCTGGTTAAAGACGGAAATGCCCATTTCTCCTCCGGCCCATATACGTTTCTTAGAATCACGAAACAACAATCGGTTGTATTGTTGTAGTTTATGCCCTTTTTCATCTTTCTCGACAATCGTGAACCGACGCTTTTCTATATCAAAATGCAGCAAATATTCCAACGATGCAACCCAAAGGCCTCTATATCCGTCCGAAATGATAGAGTAAATATTATTACTCGGCAAATTGCTGTTCTGACGGTTATAATACTCCACATAACCGGATTTCCGATGTAGCGCCATCATGCCTCCGGCATGCGCTCCTACATAGACTTTATCTTGCGCTTCATCTACATACACAGTTTTGATGTCTTTAAAAGGTATATCCAGATTATCTGAGTTGAACAAATAATTCCTATATTGCCGCGACACATTGTCATAGTAGTCCAAACCTCCGTCGCTCGTTCCAATCCATAGATTGTGCTTGCTATCTTCCACAATGCAACTGACGACATTATTGCTAAGCGAATTCAAGAACGGAACATGTTTGATACGTTGAAACCGATTGCATAAAGGATGGTAATAATTCAATCCTCCCCAATAAGTACCCAACCACATGCCGCCTTGCAAATCTCTGAAGATACTCCGGACAGAATTCTGGGAAAGGCTTCCCTCTTGTATTTCCGAACTTCTGATAGACAAGAAGCTATCCGTTCCTTCTTTATAAATATTCAGTCCTCCATACGTACCTACCCACAGCCGGTTCTCCGTGTCCAATGCCAAAGAGCGCACATAATCCGAATTCAATCCGGATTTACCGCTTGCATAACGATAGTTCTTCAACTCACCGGATTTCGTATCATACAAATACAATCCGTCTCCCTCGGTTGCCAACCAAAGTTTATTAAACATTTGACACAAAATAGCATGCACTTTCACACCAGCAGGTATATCTACCAACTTTTCCAAACTAGCGTTTGATAAAGCATAAACATACACTCCACTTTCTGCCCCTATGTAGACATTATCATCCTGTCTTACTAATGCTGTAGGCTGCAATCTATACAAAGAAGATGACAACGTATCATTGGAAAAATGCTCCTCTTTTACATCAAAAAGCAAAATACCTTCTGCCGTACCCAACATCAACCAGTCCTTTTTTATTGCAACGATGCTGTTTACAGCTACATTTATCCCGTCTTTCTTATAATAATAATTAGAAAAAGCATCTTTATGGCGATTATACAAAGACAAACCCTCGCGCGTACCTACCCATACCCGGTTGGAATCATCCACCGTAATGCAACGGGAAATATCACTGGCAATGCTGTTGGAGTCTGTATATTGGTGACGATATACAGTAAAGCTATAACCATCATACTTATTCACACCATCATAGGTTGCAAACCATAAATTCCCCTCTTTATCCTGATTAATCGCAAAAACCGTACTGTGCGATAATCCATCCTCCAAGCCGATGTGGGAAAAACGAATGTCTTCCATTATAGCGGCATACAGTATACAAGGGAATAATCCTCCTAAAAACACTGACAAAAGCTGAAATATCTTCATAGTCGCATATCTATTATGAGACAAATAAACAAAATATATTAGCGAAAAAAGAGAATAATCTTAATTTTCTTATTTGCATCATCAGGTTTTATTCGTAAAGGAACAAACGAAAAACCGGGGACGGGATTGAATATCCTGCCATCGTCATCCGTAGCCGCCACTTCAAGACGTCCTGCCTTACATGTAATGCCCAATATCCCGTTGTTCTTGGTTATGAAGGCCTCCTGCCGGGTGACTTTTACTACTTCTTCGGGCGATGCGATAACCGGTAAGACAAGATATACCGAATCCGGACACTGCTCCACCTCCATCATGACACCTTGCTCCGAATATGTATAATCTATTTTTACCGAAACTTCACCTTGCTTAGGAGCTCTTTGGTCAATATCGACCAAGTGTGTATTTACCCTGAATTTATAAATGCCATTCTCCACACAGCAGCTTATCTCCGTATCCAAATCATCCAGATTACTATATGTCACTCCATGCTGAACGGTTTCAAGCCGGGGAGTACCTCCCATCAAATACTTGCGGGCATTGCTCTGCATATTGGGAGCTTCTATCAGTTTATATTGATTCATGGTTGCAGCAAATATCGGTCCTGCCTGCGAATGCCATAATAACGAAAGAGCTCCTCCCATCGGATGGGTACCTTTTACTTTGTATTCCGCATCATAGCCGGTAAATGTAGCACGCCAAGAACCTTGAGACACCAGCCATGTACGTATATCCCGAAAATGTTTCATACCATACTCTGCATCACGCGGCAACTTTCCGCAAGGTTTAATCTCTAAAAGAGGCTGCTCCAAAAAGGAAGCCAATGCCTTGGCATGCCCGAAAGTATGGTGGATGCAAGGAGGAACACCCGAAACACAATAGTGCAGACCTCCATAAAGAAGTCCGCCGTGAGTAGACTCTTTCAGCAAGCTGATATTGCGACGGATAGCCTCTACATACGATGGGTTATGCAAAGCCAGCAAATAATATCCTCCCATAAAACCATCGCTTGTGCGTCCTCCCCAATACGTCCACTTAAAGCTACGTGTTCCCCAACTATTATCCCAAGCACCATCGGGTAACATAAACTCCAGATGTGTATCCATTGAATGCTTTATCAGTGATAGCAATGCCGTATCATTAGCCATCACTGCATAATAGGCCATATTGGGCAAAGACTCTTCTACGTTGTATAACAAATCTACCGGACGGCATCCGTTCAGAGTTTCAGACCATATATCCGGTCCTTCTCCATAGAGAAAAAAATCATGTTTCGTGAAGTAGCTTCTCAGGTCAACAGCAATTCTCATCGCCTCTTCTTTAAAATCCGGACGGTTGCACATTTCCCCGATGGCATACAAAGCGTATGTTGCCGAAGCCGAATAATTCACATTCATATTCCTCATCCCTTTTCGGTTACGACTATATATGAAGGGTGTATTCTTCATAAATTCACCGGCTTGCAGCAGTTGGTGTTTCCAATAGTTGCGGGTGGAGTCATCCAACAAGTGCCCATGATAATGCAAGGCTTCATAGAGAGCGATGGAAGCGAATACCGTTGTGCCGTTCCAATCGGAAACATGTACATCGTTCATCCATGAGCCATCAGGACGATGCACATTCTCCATCCAGCGCATCAAACGCTTGGCACCAAGCAGATATTTCTCATTTCCGGTTTTGTCGGCCAGATACATTAAAGGAAGTACGGCATCGCCAATACGCCCGTGCATACGAGCACATGCAGGACACAACACACCTCCATCAAGTGCCGGATGAGGACTTGTGCACTGATAGGTTAAAAAAGCATCCATCCACCCTGTCAACAAATTCTCCGCTTCACTACGTAAAGAAATAACAAACTGATTTTCGTGCGTATCAGCAACCTGTCCTGACAAGAACGACGCATATAACAGCAATATGACAAAGAGGATGTTCTTCATTTTTCTTATGTTTAGATTTCAATATTCAAAGATAGGCTTTCGGAGGTAATTTTTGAACCTTTTTTATTCAATATACTGCCTACATACGTCCACAACCATCTGCAATTTCGTTGAATCAGTAGCAATTTTGTCGAAAAGCGGGCTTTAAAAACAATATTGGCACACTTTTAAACATAAAAAGCGTTTATCAAGCATAAACATCACTACTTTAGCAACAACAATCGAATATCCTTAAAGAGTTCATTTATTATGGAACACTTACCTTTATTAATGTGCACAGCTTTCTATGGATTGTATGCCGTACAGACAGAAGCAGCGGTAAAGAAAGACAAACGTCCCAATATCCTTTGGCTCACTTTCGAAGATACCAGCGCATACGAATTCGGATGCTACGGCAATAAAGACGTACATACGCCCAACACCGACAGTTTAGCCGCCCGCGGCATACAGTTCATGAACGCATGGTCGGTAGCCCCGCAAAGTTCGGCTGCGCGCTCATCACTTATCACCGGATGCTATGCCACAACGTATGGAATGGATATACACCCGGTTCCATACGACACTCCTTCAAACATTTTCTTCCCGCAAAACCTACGTGAAGCCGGGTATTATTGCACCAACAACAGTAAAACCCACTATAACTCCACGACCGATAACAAAATTTGTTGGGATGAATGTGCGCCAAACGCTTCATACAACAGTCCCAAACGAGAAAAAGACCAACCGTTTTTCGCCGTATTCAATACGGTAACTTCCCACATGGGACGCATCCGTACTTTCCATACAGATGGACGTCGGGACTACACCAAAGAGGGCATTTATCCTGCATTGCTTTCTTTGCCTTCCTACGTACCGGACTTGCCGGAAGTACGCTCTGACTATGCGGGACATCTGGAAGCGGTACAAGATGTGGACACTTGGTTGGGCTTCTTCTTGAGAGACTTGAAAGAAAAAGGGTTAGACGAGAATACCATCATATTCTTTTTCAGCGACCACGGAGGATGTGTTCCGCGAGGCAAGGGATATTTGTATGAAAGCGGTCTGAAAGTTCCTTTGATCATTTACTTTCCACCCAAATGGCAATATTTGGCAGATAAAATTCCGGGTAAAGAATGCGGTTTAGTCAACTTCACGGATTTAGGGCCTACCGTACTTAGTCTTGCGGGTGTAAAGCCACCCAAACAAATGCAAGGCAAAGCCCTTTACGGAAAGTTCGCAAACAAAGAAAAACGTGAAATGCAATTCGCACTGGCAGCCAACCAACTACATCATTATATGCCTGTACGAGCCGTTACCGACGGACGTTTCAAGTATATCCGCAGTTACATTCCATATCGCCAATTTGCCCTACGTAATTATTACCAATGGGGAATGCCATCCAACAAGGCATGGGATAAACTGGTATTAGAAGGACATAATACCAATCCCGACTGGGAACAGACTTTCAACGCTCATCCGGCAGAAATGTTGTTCGACCTTGAAAAAGATCCGGGGGAGTTGCACGACCTTTCCAACTCTCCCGAATATGCCGAGACCCTCGTAAGAATGCGCCGGGCACTATCGGAGCATATTCGCTCTACCCACGACTTGGGATTTTTTCTTCCCACCTCGCGCACCGGACATATCCTATATGACAAAGTTCGCAAGGAGAAATACCCGTTGGAAGCGTTATACACGCTTATAGAAACAGCCGGGACGGCCACTGCCGCCTCTCTACCCTTATTAGAAAAAGCGATTGAAAGCCCTCTGGCGGAAATACGTTTCTGGGGAGTAGTGGGATTTGCCAAACTCGCCAGAGAAAAGCAAATCAGGACTTGCCCGCAAACCTTGTCGAATCTCCTCCGAGACAATGACCCTTACATTGCTTCCGAAGCCGCCTATGCGGTTGCTTATACGGGTAAAGCCCAAGAAGGTATTTCGCGTTTAGTAACTCCTGTTTTGGAAAAAGATAGAAAAATCGGCTACTCTTCGCTGGAATGTCTATCTTTAGACCCGGAAATACGTGACAGCATCCGCCCGTTCATTCCAGAATTAAAGAAAGCTGCAGAAACCCTGCCACGTATTGAAAACGAGGATGCCGGACTCATGGCACGGGGCATCCTCATCAACTTGGGTGAAATGGATATAAAAGACCTGCACGGTCCCGAAGCATATGAAAAAGGTTTGAAGTTAAACCAAGGGCGCAGAGCAATGGTGCCTCTGCCCACTAAAAAATAAATTTATGCGTAATACAATCAGAATAGCCGTTTTACTGTCTT
>NZ_SLXB01000009.1 GCF_004342845.1 Prevotella heparinolytica
TACGATTTCAACAAGACTACTTTGAGTTACGAAACCACGTTTGCCCACACATAAATGAGGCAATATTTCACTTTTTATTGTATCTTTGTCCAACAAAGCGTACATGGGGATGTTGTTATGAATGAGTTTGCTCACCCATAATATAACAATTTTAGCTATTAGTACGCTGTTTATCATTTGATCAATTAGTTTAAATCACTTCTTAGTAAAAATCAAGAGAGCTTTTAGTAACGACAAATCAAGAGAGATATCATGAAGTATTTTTTATATACAAGACTCCTTGTACGGATGCATGAATGGTTTTGCAACCGATTCCGGCAGAACACTTTTTCTTTGTCAATATGTGACTTTCTTTTTAATATATCTTATCCCGAATTGCAGCTTTATATGTACCCGAAACCCGGGATATGCGCAGGATAAGATTCTATCTACATTTTCAGATAAAAGTCTTTTGTCAGAGCGATATATTCTGTTGTATATTCATTATACTCTGTTTCGATGCATAGGCTTTCTTGTACACACTCTTTTTCTTGAAAGCTAAAGGCTAACAGAATGCGTCGACATGGTTTTCCGGGTTTGGTGAAAACCAGCATCCGGCGCAATGGAAAAAGGCGACTGTCCCATGCCGCATCCATCACCATCTTTTCTGCTTCTGATGGAATGATGATGCTTATCATTCCTCCTTCTGTCAATAAACGTGCCGCCTTCCGGAAGAGTGAGATGTAGTTCAATCCGCTTGCATGTCTCGCCATACATCGTTGCTTGTCAGGGCATTTCATGGCATCTACAAAATAAGGAGGGTTAGATACTATGAGATCAAATTTATTCTCCGGATTGTATGTTTGAAAATCATGGCATATTACTTTTATTCTGTCGGCCCACGGAGAACGGAATACATTTTCTGTGGCTTGTGTTACAGCGGCAAAATCGATTTCGAGGGCTATAATTCTAGCCTGCTTATTACGTTGAGCTAATTGCAAGGCAATCAAGCCTGTACCGGTTCCTACGTCCAGTACACATTTAACATCGTTCATCGGTGCCCAGGCTCCTAAAAGCACACCGTCTGTACCGACTTTCATGGCACATTTATCTTGTAAAACAGTAAATTCTTTGAACTGAAAAGACGAATTCGACATATCTATCTTCTTAAAATCCGGCTCAAAAATAATCAAAGCCTATAAAACCGCCGCAAAAATGGTACGGTTTTTGTCTTTTTAAAGAACGAATAACTTCCTATTATGAAGAAATAGATTAACTTTGCAGGCGCTTTATTGGCCTGTCAGTATGACATAAACTAAAAAGAAAGAAATGAAGAAAAGAGATTATCTGAGTGATATCGAAAATAGAAGTGAAAACGCTTTCTCTGTAATTGCCGATTTTGAAGGGAGCGAAGAGCAATTGATGGATATTGAGGTTAAGGAAATATTGCCGATATTGCCTCTCCGGAACATGGTATTGTTTCCGGGCGTGTTTATGCCGGTATCTGTGGGGAGAAAGTCGTCTCTCAAGTTGGTACGTGAAGCCGAAAAAAGAAACTCCTACATAGCCGTAGTATGCCAGAAGATAGCCGAGACAGAGGCTCCATTGTTTGAAGATTTGCATACCGTAGGCACTATTGCCAAGATAGTCCGTGTACTTGAAATGCCGGATCAGACCACTACCGTCATTCTTCAAGGCTCCAAACGCATGGAATTGAAAGAAATCACGGATACGGTTCCCTACTTGAAAGGACGCATAGATGCATTGAACGATGAGTTACCGGACAAAAAGGATAAAGAGTTTCAGGCGTTGGTAGAGGCGTGCAAAGATTTAACCGTACGCTACATCAAATCGTCCGAGATGTTTCCGCAAGACTCTGCATTTGCCATCAAGAATATCAACAATCCCATGTTCCTTGTCAACTTCATCTGCACGAATCTTCCGCTTAAGAAAGATGAAAAGATAGAACTGTTGCATATCGACTCATTGCGAGCACGTTCTTATCGCTTGCTCGAAATACTGAATCGTGAAGTTCAGTTGGCCGAGATAAAGGAATCGATACAAATGCGCGCACGGGAAGACATAGACCAGCAGCAACGCGAATATTTCTTGCAACAACAGATTAAAACCATCCAAGATGAGCTGGGAGGCAGTGGTCAGGAGCAGGAGATTGAAGAAATGCGCAAGAAAGCAGAGACCACAAAGTGGAGTAAAGAAGTGAAGGATGTTTTCCTGAAAGAAGTAGATAAACTGGAACGGACACATTCACAATCTCCGGATTACAGCGTGCAACTGAACTATTTGCAGACAATGCTTTCTCTGCCGTGGGGCGTATATACCGCGGATAATCTGAATCTTACCAATGCCGAAAAAACGCTGAACAAAGACCATTACGGTCTGGAAAAGGTGAAAGAGCGTATTCTGGAGCATCTTGCCGTACTGAAGTTGAAAGGTGATATGAAAGCCCCCATCATCTGTCTGTATGGACCTCCGGGCGTGGGAAAAACATCTTTAGGACGTTCTATAGCAGCAGCTTTGAAACGAAAATATATCCGCATGTCCTTAGGAGGAGTACACGATGAAGCCGAGATTCGAGGGCATCGCAAGACATATATCGGAGCAATGCCGGGACGAATCATCAAAAGCTTGATAAAAGCCGGTTCTTCCAATCCGGTATTTATTTTGGACGAGATAGACAAAGTGGGAGCCGACCGTCAAGGAGACCCCTCCTCTGCCCTGCTTGAAGTACTTGATCCGGAACAAAACACAACGTTTCATGACAACTTCTTGGATGTGGATTATGACCTGTCAAAGGTTATGTTCATTGCCACAGCCAATAACCTGAATACCATTCCCGCACCATTGCTCGACCGTATGGAGCTGATTGAGGTGAGCGGATACATCACTGAAGAGAAAATAGAGATCGCTCGCCGTCATTTGGTTCCGAAAGAGTTGGAAGCCAATGGCATGAAGAAGAACGACATCAAGATTCCGAAGAATACGCTGGAGAGCATCATAGAGAATTACACTCGTGAAAGCGGTGTGCGTGAATTGGAAAAGAAAATCGGAAAGATTCTTCGCAAGTCAGCACGTCAATATGCTACGGACGGTTACTTTACGAAGGCCGAAATAAAACCGGAAGACTTATATGAATTTCTTGGGTCACCGGAATACACTCGCGACAAATATCAAGGCAATGATTATGCCGGCGTGGTAATCGGCTTGGCATGGACAGCCGTGGGTGGCGAAATTCTCTTTGTGGAAACCAGCCTGAGCCGTGGCAAGGGCGGACGTCTGACACTAACCGGAAACTTGGGAGATGTGATGAAAGAGTCTGCCATGTTGGCGCTGGAATACATTAAAGCACATGCATCCCTATTGCATCTTGAAGAAGAAATATTTGATAACTGGAATATTCATGTACATGTGCCCGAAGGAGCCATTCCGAAAGACGGTCCGTCGGCAGGTATCACGATGGCGACTTCTCTGGCGTCTGCACTTACGCAAAGAAAAGTGAAAGCCAATCTTGCAATGACAGGAGAGATAACCTTACGAGGCAAAGTGCTTCCGGTGGGCGGCATCAAAGAGAAAATCTTAGCTGCCAAGCGCGCCGGCATCAAAGAAATAATCTTAAGCGATGAGAATCGCAAGAACATAGACGAAATACAAGACATATATCTGAAAGGACTTGTTTTCCATTATGTGAAAGACATAAAAGAGGTGTTTGCCATTGCCTTGACCGATGAAAAGGTAGCCGATGCCATTGACTTGTCCATAAAAAAAGAGAAGAAAGAAGAATGACGTTCGAATTACAATATACAGACAGCAAAACGAATGCTCGTGCCGGATTGATTACGACCGACCACGGACAGATTGAAACACCAATCTTTATGCCTGTGGGTACGGTGGGGACTGTGAAAGGCGTACACATACCCGAATTGAAAGATGACATAAAGGCGCAAATCATATTAGGCAACACGTATCATCTTTACCTGCGTCCGGGACTGGAAGTGATTGAAAAAGCCGGCGGCCTGCATAAGTTTAATGGTTTTGACCGTCCTATGCTGACGGACAGCGGTGGCTTTCAGGTGTTTTCGCTATCCGGCATTCGTAAACTACGCGAAGAAGGTGCAGAGTTCCGTTCTCATATCGACGGTAGCAAACACATCTTTACACCGGAAAAAGTGATGGATATAGAACGAACTATCGGTGCGGATATCATGATGGCTTTTGACGAATGTCCTCCCGGAGATTCCGACTATGAATATGCCAAGAAATCTTTGGGCTTGACACATCGCTGGCTGGATCGTTGTATCAAACGTTTCAATGAGACCGAGCCGAAATATGGATACCGACAATCATTATTCCCCATTGTACAAGGTTGTGTCTATAAAGACCTTCGCACACAATCTGCCGAGTTCGTGGCCTCCAAAGATGCCGATGGAAATGCCATCGGCGGATTAGCGGTAGGCGAACCCGTAGATAAGATGTACGAAATGATAGAGTTGGTGAACGGGATTCTTCCCAAAGACAAACCGCGCTATCTGATGGGAGTAGGAACACCGGTGAATATACTGGAAGGTATCGAGCGCGGAGTCGATATGTTTGACTGTGTAATGCCTACCCGCAATGGACGTAACGGCATGTTGTTTACTAAAGACGGTATCATCAACATGCGCAACAAAAAATGGGAAACAGACTTCTCTCCTATCGAAACTGACGGTGCATCATACGTAGATACTTTATATAGTAAAGCTTATTTGCGCCACTTGTTTCATGCTCAAGAATTATTGGCCATGCAAATAGCATCTATTCATAATTTGGCATTCTACTTGTGGTTGGTGGGCGAAGCTCGTAAACACATCATTGCCGGCGACTTCGCTACATGGAAACCAATGATGGTAAAACGTGTATCGACAAGATTATGAAAAAGACGCATCGGAAAATCTGGGAAGATATAAAGCTGCCGAAAGGTAAATTCTTGAAGCGGCTGGATTGGTACATCATCAAGAAGTTTCTCGGTACATACGTATTTGCCATTGCATTGATTATTTCAATTGCGGTGGTATTTGACTTTAATGAGAAGATGGACCGTTTCATGTCTCACGAAGCTCCGTGGAGTGCCATTATCTTCGACTATTATTTAAATTTCATTCCCTATTTCGCCAACCTGTTCAGTCCGCTGTTCGTATTTATTGCCGTCATCTTCTTTACTTCCAAGTTGGCCGAAAATTCCGAAATCATTGCCATGTTCTCCACGGGTATGAGTTTCAAGCGTATGTTGCGTCCGTATATGGTGTCGGCGGCCATTATTGCGGTTGTGACATTCGGTTTAGGTTCTTATGTTATTCCTAAAGGCAGTGTGATACGTATCAATTTTGAAGATAAGTATTATAAATCCCGTAAAGCAAATACGGCACGAAACATTCAGTTAGAAGTGGATACGGGAGTTATAGCCTATATCGAACGTTTTGAAGATTATAGTAAAACCGGTTATCGCTTTTCTTTGGATAAGTTCAATGACAAGCAGTTGATTTCTCATCTTACGGCACGTTCCATCACGTATGACACAACTTCCGTACATAAATGGACTGTTAAAGATTACATGATTCGCCAAATGGATGGCATGAAGGAAAGTATCACAAAAGGTGATCAAATAGATACTGTTCTTTTTATGGAACCTGCCGATTTTCTTATCATGAAGAATCAGCAGGAGATGTTGACCAGTCCTCAACTGAGCGAATACATAGATCGCCAACGGCAACGAGGGTTTGCCAACATCAAAGAGTTTGAGATAGAATACCACAAACGAGTTGCCATGTCGTTTGCTTCTTTTATTTTAACTCTGATAGGTGTCTCTTTGTCTTCAAAGAAAACAAAAGGAGGAATGGGATTGCATTTAGGAATAGGCTTGGCTCTGAGTTTTTCTTATATCCTTTTCCAGACCATTGCTTCTACCTTCGCCGTGAATGGAAATGTGCCTCCAATTATTGCAGTTTGGATTCCTAATCTGCTGTACGCTTTCATTGCGTTTTATTTGTACAGAAAAGCTCCCAAATAAGAAAGAAAGTGTCTGAATGAACTGCACCCCAGAAGTTTTGTGTCTAACTTTTGGGGTGCAGTTCATTCAGACAGCCCCTTACTTGTATAAGTGTAGGCCTGCGCTTGTACAAGCGTAAGCCTACAACAAGTAAGGGGTATAATCAGAAAGGGATATAATCAACCGACAACCTTTCAGAAGTGCCCCGCATTTTGAATTATCTCCGGCAAAACATCTTGTGTTATATATCGTAACTAAAAAAACATAAAGATACTTTGATACATCTCAATGAAGTTGTCATATATCGCGAGGCATACTACACCGGCAATGCCGGAATTTTATACTTCAAGAATAGCTTCTGAAATAAAAATCGTGTCAATAGGAACGTGCGAAAATCACACGGCAGGCCGAAGGCTTGCCCGTTACCATGCACTTGCCCGGTTCTTTGTCGCCGGGAAGAAAGGATTCGAACGGTATGCAACGAATGGTGGCTTTCGTCTCTTCCTTGATTTTCTCCTCCGTCTCGGTGGTACCATCCCAATGAGCCAGTACAAAACCGCCTTCTTCAATCTTCTGTTTGAATTCGTCGTAGCTGTCTGCACTGCTGATACGGCTGTTGCGATAGTCAAGGGCTTTTTTGTAGATGTTAGCCTGAATCTCTTCAAGCAAATTCTTTACGTATTCCTCGATCCCTTCGCACGAACACGTCTCTTTCTCCAGTGTGTCACGACGCATAACCTCCATCGTATTGTTCTCCAAGTCGCGGCCACCCATCACGAGACGCACGGGTACACCTTTCACCTCATAATCGGCAAACTTGAAGCCCGGACGCTTATTGTCGGCATTGTCATACTTCACCGAGATGCCCATCGCCTTCAACTTAGATACAATGCCTGCCACCTTCTCGTCAATCTTTGCCAGCATCTCGGCATTCTTATAGATGGGCACGATGACTACCTGTATGGGGGCGAGATGTGGAGGCAATACCAGTCCGTTGTCGTCGGAATGGGTCATGATAAGAGCACCCATCAGCCGGGTAGAAACACCCCAAGAGGTAGCCCACACATATTCCAGCTTGTTCTCCTTATTGACGAACTGCACGTCGAATGCCTTGGCAAAGTTCTGTCCGAGGAAGTGGGACGTACCGCTTTGCAAGGCTTTGCCGTCCTGCATCATCGCCTCGATGGTATAAGTGTCCAGCGCACCGGCAAAACGTTCGTTAGCCGATTTCACACCTTTTACCACGGGCACCGCCATATACTTCTCGGCAAAGTCGGCATATACGTTCAGCATCTTTACCGCTTCGGCCTCGGCTTCTTCACGGGTGGCGTGTGCCGTATGCCCTTCCTGCCACAAGAACTCGGCAGTGCGGAGGAACAGTCGGGTACGCATTTCCCAACGGAACACGTTGGCCCATTGGTTGCACAAGATAGGCAAATCCCTGTATGAATTGATCCAATTCTTATAAGTATTCCAGATAATGGTTTCGGACGTGGGACGGATAATGAGCTCTTCTTCCAGCTTCGCGGCAGGGTCTACTACCACTCCACCGCCATTCGGGTCGTTCTTCAGGCGATAATGCGTCACTACGGCGCACTCTTTGGCAAAACCTTCCACATGTTCCGCCTCGCGGCTGAGGAATGATTTCGGAATAAGTAAGGGGAAATAAGCATTGACGTGTCCCGTTTCCTTGAACATATCGTCCAGTTGACGCTGCATTTTCTCCCAGATAGCGTATCCGTAAGGCTTAATCACCATACAGCCGCGCACAGCCGATTGCTCTGCCAAATCGGCCTTTACCACCAACTCGTTATACCACTGAGAATAGTTCTCACTACGCTTGGTCAGGTCTTTCAATTCTACTGCCATTCTATTTTGTTTTTAAAGTTTTCGTTGATTTATCCAAACGGTCGGCAAAAATACATATTTTAAACGTAGTCTTCAAATTTACAATAAAGTTTATGTACTTGAGAGTCTGTTTAAAATTTCCCCATGCTCCACCTTCCCTTTCATTTCTTTCCATTATCTTTGTCCTCCCTAAACAGAAAAATATGGAGAAACTTCATCCGATCATGTTTGCCGGAACAGGCAGTGACGTAGGAAAGAGTATCATTGCCGCCGCCTTTTGCCGCATCTTTAAGCAAGACGGCTACCGGCCGGCACCGTTCAAGGCACAGAACATGGCTCTGAATTCTTATGCCACCCCCGATGGACTGGAGATAGGACGTGCACAAGCCGTGCAAGCCGAGGCTGCCGGCGTGCCTTGTCACACGGATATGAATCCGCTGTTGCTGAAACCGCAATCGGACCATACATCGCAGGTGGTGCTTAACGGCCGTCCCATAGGTAACCGCAATGCTTACGACTATTTCCGCAAAGAAGGGCGCGAAGAGCTTCGCAGTGAAGTCTGCGCTGCTTACAACCGCCTTGCCGCCCGCTATAATCCGGTGGTACTGGAAGGTGCAGGCAGTATCTCCGAAATCAATCTTCGGGATACAGACCTTGTGAATCTCCCAATGGCATTGCATGCCGGAGCCGATGTGATTCTTGTGGGCGACATCGACCGGGGGGGCGTATTTGCCAGTGTCTACGGTTCGCTGATGCTGCTTCGGCCTCACGAACGTCGGTGCATCAAGGGCATCCTTATCAATAAGTTTCGCGGAGATATCCGCTTGTTCGAGTCGGGTGTCAAGATGCTGGAGGAGCTTTGTGGCATCCCCGTAATAGGTGTGGTTCCCTATTACAAAGATATCTATATTGAAGAAGAAGATAGTGTGGCATTGGCCTCCAAGTCGGTACGTGCCGAACAAGGAAAGGTGAACGTGGCCGTAATCCTGCTCCGGCATCTCAGTAATTTTACCGATTTCAACGTGCTTGAACGCGACCCGCGCGTACATCTGTTTTATACCAATAATGTGGATGAATTGTCCAAAGCCGATATCATTCTTTTGCCGGGCAGCAAGAGTACGCTCGACGACCTCTATGAACTGCGTCGCAACGGTGTGGCTGCCGCCATTATCCGCGCCCATCGCGAAGGAGCCACCGTCATGGGTATATGCGGCGGCTATCAAATGATGGGCCAAGAGGTGCTCGACCCAGAACACGTGGAAGGCGACATAGAACGTCTGCCCGGCCTCGGACTGCTGCCCGTAAGCACACGCATGACAGCAGAGAAGGTGACGAGACAGATACGACTCAGGGTAGCCGGAAAATGGAAAACGGAAAACGGAAAACAGAGAAGGGAGGAGGGATTTCCGCTATCGGGATATGAGATTCACATGGGAGCTACAGTCCCTGTGAAAGGGGCCTTCGCCTCGCCTCTGAACCTGCTGGAAGACGGTACTGCCGACGGATACTCCGTTGACGACACCTGCATGGGTACATACGTTCACGGCATACTCGATAATCCGGAGTTCATCGACTTGCTGTTGCACCGCTTTGCCGGCAAACTGTCTGCAACCACCGAAGCATTCGATTACCGTAAATTTAAAGAAGAACAATACGATAAGCTGGCCGACTACGTGCGCCGTCATGTCGACATGACGCTTGTCTACAAAATACTGACAGAAAACCATGATTGAAGGACACGGAGACGATTCATATAAATACAACCGCCCGATAACGGCCAATTTCAGTTCAAACATATACGGCAAGGCTGACCTGTCTGCCTTGAAAGCCCATCTGTGCGATTGCATCCGTGGAAGCGGCATGCAGGCGCCGGATGATTGCCTTTCGTCTTATCCCGAACCGGAACCCTATACCCTCGAAGCACGCCTTACCGCCCGCCATGGCCTTCCTGCCGATGCCGTATGCGTGACAAACGGCGCCACCGAAGCCATCTATCTCATTGCCCAGACTTTCAGAGGGACGCATACCGCTATCTTGCAGCCCACTTTCAGCGAGTATGCCGATGCCTGCCGCATGCACGGGCATCGGGTCGTATCGCTTTATCGGATTCCTGACGAAAAAGAGGATTACCTCTTGCCAAAAGAGGTGCGCATGCTGTGGCTGTGCAATCCAAACAATCCCACGGGGGAAGTCGTCGGGAAAGAGCATCTGGCGAAACTCATCGAACACAATGGGCAAGTGTGCTTCGTCATCGACCAATCTTACGAACACTTCACATTGAAGCCCCTCTTCTCTCCGGCAGAGACGATGGCTTGGCCCAACGTGTTGTTGCTTCACTCCATGACCAAGCGTTATGCCGTGCCCGGTTTGCGCTTGGGCTATGTCACCGGAGCCTCCAACCTGCTGCATCGCTTGCGCACCAATCGCATGCCCTGGTCGGTGAACCGGATAGCCATCGAAGCCGGACTGTATCTATTGGAGCACGATGCTCCCGATGCTCCGGACGTTTCCACTTATCTGCAAGAAACGCGCCGTTTGCACGCTGCACTCCAAACTCTTGGAGGGCTTGAAGTGTGGGACACGGCAACCCACTTCATGCTGATACGGCTCCGTTCGGGCAAGGCTTCTGCCTTGAAAGATTATCTTGCCGAAGCGCATGGCATCTTGATTCGCGATGCTTCCAATTTTGACGGACTGGACGAACGCTTCTTCCGCATAGCTACGCAAACACCCGAAGAGAACGATCGACTGGTGAAAGCGATAGAGCAATGGTTTGCCGAAGAATGAATCGATCCTGAAAATGAAAATATAATTGAAGAAGAACCTCAATGCGTGTAGAAAATGGAAGAGTTATTGATTTTTTTAGGTATTTCCTTTAATTTGAATTTGCCTTTGCTCACAGCTTGGTTGGTCGATCGACTGTTGGGCGATCCGCTTTGGCTTCCACATCCCATAGTAGCTTTCGGCAAAGCTATCTCTTTTCTTGAGCATCGGATGAATCATGGTTCACATTTACGTCTGAAAGGAATGCTCGTCACGCTGTTTCTTGTAGTGGGTGTCTACTTGTTTACGCTGTTCCTGCTTCGCTTCAGTGCCCTCTATTCTTCGGGACTACTCCTAAGCCTACAAATCCTTTTGATATTCTATTGTCTGGCAGGCACTACCTTGATTCGTGAAGTCCGCATGGTATTCCGGGCTGTGGATAGCTCTTTGGAGGAAGGAAGAACGCAAATAGCCCGTATTGTAGGACGCGACACTTCCCGGCTCTCGGCACAAGAGGTACGTACGGCTGCCCTCGAAACGCTGGCCGAGAATCTCAGTGACGGGGTGGTAGCTCCTCTTTTCTGGTATCTGCTGCTGGGTGTTCCCGGCATGCTCGCCTATAAGATGGTGAATACATTGGACTCCATGATAGGCTATCGGAATGAACATTACCGCCGCTTCGGCTGTTTTGCCGCCCGTCTGGACGATGTAGCCAATTACATTCCTGCTCGTCTGACCGCTTTTCTGATGG
Source organism: Prevotella heparinolytica (assembly GCF_004342845.1). GTDB lineage: Bacteria > Bacteroidota > Bacteroidia > Bacteroidales > Bacteroidaceae > Bacteroides > Bacteroides heparinolyticus. The sequence goes on from NZ_SLXB01000009.1 coordinate 11,382, forward strand.
TACTTGTTGCCGGACGACTTTCTTTGCTTGCTTTCGTAGCTCGATATGGCAAGCAGCACGCCAGTCCCAACTCCGGCTATCCGGAAGCCGCTCTTGCAGGTATCTTGAACTGCCGTTTCGGAGGTCCTCACGATTATTTTGGCGAAGAAGTGTGGAAACCTTACATCGGAATCACCCCCCGAATGTTAACAACAGAAGATATGCGGCCGGCCATCCGTATCAACCGTCGCACGGAGGTTTTGATGATTCTGCTGGTATTCCTCTTCTCCACGTTGTTTTATTGGATTCATTGATGACAGATTCCCCTAAAACATTTAATTCAAACCTCCTTATCCCAATGCCAGTATCAGCATTTGCGCCGTGAGCACCCGCAAAAACATGGTCAACGGATAAACCGTGGCATATCCTACGGCAGGAGCATCGCAAGAGGTCAGTTCCGAAGAGTAGGCCAGTGCGGGCGGATTGGTATTCGAGCCTGAAAGCACACCGATGAGCGTAAAATAATTCAGCTTCCAGAAATAACGTCCCACCATACCGGCAATGAGCAGGGGGACTACTGTAATGATGGCTCCATAGGCAATCCATACATAACCTCCTTCATGGATAATGGTATCTACAAAACCTTTCCCTGCTCCGAGTCCCACGCACGCCAGAAAGAGTGAAATGCCTATTTCGCGTATCATCAGATTTGCGCTCATCGTAGTATAGGTTATCAGTTTGTAGCGCGGGCCGAAACGACTGATAAGGATGGAGACGATAAGCGGCCCTCCTGCCAGTCCCAGTTTCACGGGTTGCGGAATGCCGGGAAACATGAAGGGGATGCTTCCCAATATACAACCCAGTGCAATGCCCAAAAAGATGGGAATCAGATTTGGGTGGTTCAGGCGCTTCAGCGAGTTGCCCAGCACCTTCTCGGCATGCCCCATTGCAAGCTCGCTGCCCACAACCGTCACCCGGTCGCCCATCTGTAATTGCAGGTTCGGAGCAGCCACCAAGTCGACGCCCGAACGGTTCACACGCGTGATGCTGGCTCCGAAATTCTTGCGTATCTTCAGTTGCGCCAGCGACTTCCCGTTCAGTTCGGGCTTCGTGATAAGAAAACGGCGGGATATCAGTTTCTTGTCCACCTTCTCCCACTCCACCGTGATTCTTTTGCCCAGAAAGGCAATAATGGCCTCCACATCCTTGGGGTCGGCAATGAAGAGAATCTCATCCCCTACATGCAACACGGTGTCGGCACTTGCCAGTTCCGCTTCTCCGTTGCCTCCGTGATGGCGTATGCGGGAGATGACAAACGCGCGGTTCAGCAACGGTTTTGCCTCTTTTATCTTCTTGCCGTCTATGGCTTCATTGCGTATCTCCACAGAGACGGGGCTGACCGTCAGCTCCTGCTGATGTCCCAACCCGCACTCCGCTTCCGCCTCTTCCCTGCCCGCATCTATGCGAAACAGATATTTCAGCGCCAGCAGTGACAGGATGCACCCTATGACACCCAACGGATAGGCCACGGCATAGCCCAAAGCTATTTCGGGCGCATCTACTCCGGTCAGGTCGCTGTTGGCTTGTTGGGCGGCGCCCAGACCGGGAGTATTCGTCACTGCTCCGGACAGGATGCCGACCATTGTGGTAATGGGTATATCCGTAAGAAAATGAAGCAGGACGGTAGTCAGCACGCTGACGAAAACAGCCAGCACCGCCAGCATGTTCAGCGTAAGCCCACCTTTCCTGAAGGCGGAGAAAAAACCGGGTCCCACTTGCAGGCCGATGGAATATACAAAGAGAATCAGCCCGAATTCTTTCAGAAAGTGTAGCAGATGTTCGTTCAAATTCAAATTGAAATGTCCGAAAACAATGCCTACAAACAATATCCAAGTGACACCCAACGAAATGCCCGCCACTTTCACCTTTCCCAATATAATGCCGAAAGCGATGACAAGCGACAAAACAAGAACGGAATGTGCCACTCCGCCTCCCCAAAGATTGGGATAACCTTCAAAAAGATTCCTTAATAATTCCATAGTTGCTACATTGGTTATATAGATGGTAAAACAATCAATAATCGGGCTTTGAGATCTTTTTAAAAGTATCCCCACAGAAATCACTTCTCCGGGGATACGCACTTTACACATTGAAACAGCTATTTATATGGGCATATTGCCGTGTTTTAGCTTAGTCCGATACAACTGCCGGCACATACATGCCCCGACAATGCACTGCGTCATAGGCATACCTTGTCACAAGCATACCTCTTCCAGATCCGAATGTCGACTATTTGTTTTTTACGCGCTGTCTTCCTAATCCCACGAGCAAAGGCAGCATTTAACGAATGGCAGGTCTTCTGACTGACTCCTAATCTTGAAGCCTTCCCGATACATACAGCGCACGTATCAGTGGCAAAGGTTCTTTTCAAGATTTCAACAGAGCTTCACAGCAGCGGGACTGTCCGGGATTTGCACCCGATTCCCTTTTAATCCGAATGACGGAAACGTTCATCCGAAACCAATTCAGGCACAAAGATAATGGAAATCGGAAGCAATACAAAAAAACGGCCGTTTTTTTTCGAAAGCGACCGGCTCGTCTCATCGACAAAGGTTCCTTCACGCGTGTTTTTATCTATTTTATTTTACAAAACAGACGGAAACCCCGATGGCTTTCCAACACAACTTATTTCAGTCACTGAGTGAATGTGATTCAGTCGGCGACTGAAACCATTTGAGTCAGGGACTGAAACCATTTCAGTCGCCGACTGATTCTACCCCCTCTCAGAAGTACTTCTGAGAGGGGTGGAAGAAGAAACAGAGAAGGCATAAAGCATCGACACGTCATGATAAAAAAACATGACTCATAGAGCATCTGTCGTAAAGCTATACAGGGCTATCCTGAAATCATGCCAAGAGCACCGCAATCAGAAGAAAGCATTAGTGAATTAAAAAAGAAAGCATCCGATAGTGTTTTTTTTCTTATCTTTGCTGCCGATTTTGGTTCGCATCCTCCATTCCATAAGAGAGAAATGCGATGAAAAGGGAATCAGGTGCAAATCCTGAACAGACCCGCTGCTGTAAGTCCTTTCGATATCTTTGAGTATTCTGCAAGCCACTGTCTTCAAAAAAAGGGATGGGAAGGCATTCAAAGAGGGACAAGTCAGAAGACCTGCCAAGACGATATGGTTTTTGTGCTTTCGGGGGAATAAAGCCGCAAAACATCGAGTCGAGGTATTCCTACCTATATCGATACAAGGAATCTTTCTCTTTGTTTTTCTTCTCTCCGTGAAAGCAAGTTTACGAATGCTTAAAGGAATCGGAATGAGAATTACCGCATATCTGTCATTGATACTCATCATGCTGCTGCCTGCATATATGGCGGCGCAGAATAAAGCCACCCTGTCCGGGAAAGTTGCAGACCGGAACGGAACCCCCATCGCTCAAGCCACCATTGCCATCGAGGGAACAACGTCCGGAACTTATACGGACGACCGCGGCAGGTATTCACTGCAAGTGTCTCCGGGGAGACATACATTTGTCGTCTCTTTTTTGGGCTACCGCACCGTGAAGCAGTCGCTCGACATCCGGCAGGACAAAAGGCTCAATTTCACATTGCAAGAAAGTGCCGTGGAGCTGAACACCGTAGAAGTCTATGGCAAAACCCAAACGCAAAAAATCAAGGAAGGGGCTTTCACCGTCAATGCGCTCGACGTGAAATCAACGGTAAATTCGTTGAATAACCTTAATAATCTGGTGAACCGTACAACAGGCATCAAGGTCAGAGAGGAAGGCGGGGTCGGTTCGGATTTCGACCTCTCCATCAACGGGATGTCCGGCAATTCCATTCGCTATTTCTTGGACGGAATGCCGTTGGATGCAAAAGGAAGCGGTGTTTCATTGGCAAATTTGCCGGTCAATATCATCGACAGAATCGAAATATACAAAGGAGTGGTTCCGGCAGTTTTAGGAACCGACGCGTTGGGTGGCGCCATCCATATCATCACGAAGCAGGAAAAGAAACATTTTCTGGACGCTTCTTACAGCATCGGCTCTTTCCATAGCCACCGAGCCGACCTGAACGCGCAAATTGTAGAACCGAAGACGGGGCTTATCATCAGGCCCACCGTGGGTGTGAACTATTCGAAGAACGATTATCGGATGAAAAACGTAGAGATGCGCGACGAAAGCGGAGACAACTTCATCATCGGCAACCCCAAACGTTTTCACGACGCCTACTTCTCTCTGTGGGGACAGATAGAAGCCGGAGTAACCGGAAAAAAATGGGCTGACGAGTTCTTCGTTTCCGCCTCTTACTCCAAAACAGACAAGGAATTGCAAACCGGCTCCGTACAGAATAAGGTGTACGGAATGGCCGAAAGAAAATCGGATGCATGGAACATAGCGGCACGCTACCGCAAACAACACTTCATCCTGAGAAACATGCAGTTGAGCGCCTCCCTCTCTCGCACTTGGGATCATTCTCTGACCGTCGACACCGCCTACCGCAAGTATTACTGGGATGGCGGCTACATCGTGACCCAGCGCAACGAAATTATGGGCAAACAACCTTCCATGCGCCATTACAAAAGACCTCTGACCATTGTGCGTACCAACCTCGATTATCGGCTGAACGACCGCCATAACCTAAACCTCAACTATCACCTGATCCGAATCGGAAACGACCGGTACGACGAAACGGACGAAGAATTCAAACCTTCAAACGATGTCGTGACCAAACACATCATAGCCCTTTCTTACAACCAACTGCTGTTTGATGGAAAAATGAGCAATGTGTTCTTTGTAAAAGATTATATCAACCACCCGAACATCCGACAGACCGACCAGCCCAGTGTCACAGGTTCCGGAAAAGTGCAAGGCGCCACCACCCGGAACTATATAGGTTACGGAGCCGGAACAAGGTATACCGTGGCCGAACCTTTGTCCGTCAAAGCATCCTACGAACACAGCGTAAGGTTGCCGGTGGCCCGCGAACTGCTTGGAAACGGCACTACCATCTATGCCAACGTAGCCTTGAAACCCGAAAGCAGCGACAACCTCAACGTCGCACTTTTCGGCACATGGCATCCCTATGCCGGACATACGGTTTATTACGAAGCCGGCGCTTTTCTGCGAAACGTAAACAACTATATCCAAACCACCATAACCGAAAAAGAGGGAACGATGCAATACACCAACGTTCCGGCAGTACATATCAAAGGGCTGGAAGGAGAAGTGCGCTATGACTGGCAGTCCAAGCTCCTGCTTGCCGGCAATATCAGCTATCAGGACGCACGCGATCAGCAAAAGCTGAAGAGCGACGGGAAACCCTCGGCCACCTACAACAACCGTGTGCCCAACCGCCCGTGGCTGTTCGGCAACGCCGAAGCCTCTTATACTTTCAGCAATCCCCTGTTGCCTCACGGCAAGCTTCGCCTGAACTGTACTTACCGGTGGGTGCATTGGTATTTCCTTACTTGGGAAGCCTACGGAAGTTACGAAAACAAGGCCCGTATCCCCACCCAGCATATTTGTGACGCCGACGTCACATACTCATGGAATCGCGGACGCTACAACATAGCCTTGGAGTGCAGCAACTTCCTGAACCGGACAGCCTACGACAATTACAAGCTGCAAAAACCGGGACGAGCCTTTATGGCCAAGTTCAGGCTCTTCATCGAGTGATGCGGACAAACCATACCGAGCAGATAAATCAATAAATCGTTTAAACCAATAAAACAGTAAACAGTATGAAAAAGATCAGATTCTCACTTCTTGCCTTTATGGCAGCCGTGACAGTATTCTCATTCACAGCTTGCTCTGACGACAAACCGGAATCCACTCCCGATGTACCGACAATCGACGAAGGAAAATATCACTTCGACCTCTTCGTCACTGTCGATAAACATGGCGGCATGAGCAGCAAAAACACGACGATTGTCAACAGCACCGCTTCGCTGGCTGCCGACAAGGGTGTCATCACCATCAAAAGAGAGGGAGCCGAACTCAACGACTTCTCCATGGAGTCCATCTCCAAAGGAAAATACTATTACCAGATTCCTTCCACTGCCGACCGCTTCGTGAAGTATCAAATCAAGAACAACTCCGTTCAAACCATCAAAGAGCGTCCGTTCAAGGCCAATAGCTACAAAGCACGTTCATACACGCACGCGTGGCTGAACGACAACACACTCGTCATCATGTCCGCCAACGGAAAAGCCGACAAAATCATCTGGACCAAACTGAATACCGACGACATGAGCATATCGGGCGAAGGCACGCTGGCTCTCCCTCTGCCCGCATCCATTTTGGAGGGGGAAGAAACCAAGAAGTTCACCACATCGGGCATTCTTACCTATAATGAAAAGGCAGGCAAACTCTACTATTTCTACTTCGGAAAAAACGGAGCTTCAGGGGCAAGCGGCAAAGCCACCACAAACTTCTATACCGCCGTTCTCAATCCCGAAACAATGGCCGTAGAAAGCAAGAAGATGAACACCAAAGCACACGAAATGGCAGGAAGCGCCTACGGAGAGCTGATGCAGAACTGCGTGATGTATGATGAAGACGGCAACCTCTATCTGGCTGCATTCAATAACATCGGTAAAGTGGAAGAGGGGTGCTTGCTGCGTATCAAGAAAGGCGAAAGCGACATCGACCCTACATACAACGGCTATAAGAACACGGAAGGCAAACTGCTCACCGTTCAATATCTGGGAGGCAACAAAGCATTGGCATATGTCCGCAACGACTCTCAAGGCACGAAAATCGACTCTTACAGCCATTATTACGTGATTGTGAACCTCTCCACCGGACAAAGCGAACGCCTGAAATACAACGGAAAAGAAATTGCATATAGCGGCGGCCGCTTCTCGCAGCGTTCCGTTATCTTCAACAACAAGGCCTACATCGGCGTGAACACGAAGGACGACGCCAACTCCATCATCTACATTTACGACATCAAGACCGGCAGTGTAGAAAAAGGTGCGGAAGTGGGCGGAAGCTTCTTCTTCGATATGATACGCGTCATCGAGAACGATTGACTCTCTTTTAACATCACCCTGACAACAGTCTGTTCAATCCTATGAAACATAGTTTAATCACTCTATTTCTCAGTGCACTCTCCCTCCTCTGCCATGCGCACGAGGGAGACCACTACGAACACAGCGACATGCTGGCAAGCATGAAACCCGGCGAAAAGGCCGCCCTGCTCATGGTTCATTTCGGCACTACGCACGACGACACGCGCGCACTTACCATCGATGCCATCAACGCCCAAGCGCAAGCTGCGTTTCCCGAACCGGCATTCCGCGAAGCATATACATCGCGCATCATCATCCGCCGCCTCAAGGAACGCGGAATCGAAAAGAACACGCCTTTGGACGCGCTGTTGAAATTGCGTGCAGAAGGCTATACCCACGTCATCGTACAAAGCACCAACATCATCGACGGAGTTGAAATGGAATCGCTCCGCCGCGATGTGGAAACCGTGTTGCCATTCTTTAAGGAGATACGGGTAGGCACTCCCCTGCTCTATTCCGTGGAAGATGCCGAAAAGGTGGTGGAAATATTGGGACGCCGCCTCAAGGCAACGCTTCCCGAAAAGGAAGCCGCCAAAGAGCACTTCGTTCTTGTAGGCCACGGCACTTACACTCCCGCTACCGCCGCTTACAGCCAGATAGACTATATGCTGAAAGCCGGCGGACTGACAAATTTCCATGTGGGCACCATCGAAGGATACCCCACTTTTCGCACCGTACTGGCACAACTGAAGGCGGCAAAAGCCAAACGCGTGACCCTCGTTCCCTTCATGTTCGTTGCAGGCGACCATGCCAAGAACGACATTGCCGGCGAGTGGAAAGAAATGCTCGAAAAAGAAGGCTTCACCGTCAATGTACGTCTCGAAGGCTTGGGACAAATGCCCGAGATACAAGAGACATTCATCGGGCACATCCGTTTCGGGCTGAAGCACCGCATGCCCGGCATCATGGAAAAGAAGGCGGCCTATGCTGCCGGAAAGGATGTGGAATAATACCTGGCATCAGGTATTCAAAGTTTCCGAATCATCTTGTACCTTTGCAAAAAATCCGGCCGAAATGAATATGATTACCCGACTGATGTACACCATTCACAGGCTGCTGGGCACTTTGCTCTGCATCCTGTTCCTTATATGGTTCGTCTCCGCCTTTGTGATGATGTACCACCGTTTTCCCCGTGTCAGTGCCAAAGAGAAATTGCTCAGGCTGGAGCAACTTTCGGCAACCGCCGATTCGTTGCCCGACATCGCGTCCGTCATGGCACGCCTCCCCCACGGAGAGAAAGTAAAGAAGCTCACGCTGGAACGCTCTTTGGGACAAACCGTTTTCCACATCCGCACCGATAAAGGCACCCGCCGTCTGCTGCCTGCTCCCTCCGACTCCTTGCAGCCAACGGACTACGGACACATTTGCCGTACAGCTTCCTTGTGGTGCGACGCCCCCATTGCCCGCATCGACACCTTGCAGTCGTTAGATCAGTGGATACCCTTCGGCGAATTGAAAAAAGAGATGCCCATCTATAAGATACACTTTGCCGATGATGGCCGCACACAGCTATATCTGAGTTCCCGAAACGGCGAAGTGCTGCAATTGTCCGACAAAAGCCAACGTTTCTGGGCATGGTTGGGAGCCATTCCCCATTGGGTGTACTTCACCCGGCTCAGACAAAACGCCGAACTATGGAGCAAGACGGTCATCTGGTTATCGGGACTGGGCTGCCTGATGCTCGTTGCCGGCATCTGGGTCACGGCAGACGTATGGCGCAAAACACGCCGCAACCGTCGTCGGCTCTTTTCCCCCTACCGCAAAAGGTGGTATCACTGGCATTACGTCAGCGGCATCTTTTTCGGCGTCTTCGTCCTTACGTTTACCTTTAGCGGCATGATGTCCGTGGCCGACATTCCCGAATGGATTCATAAGCCTGCCTTCAAAGGCAATCCCGTGCATGCGCTTCGTGCCCGTGCTACTAAACCTGAGGCCTATCCGCTCGATTACCGGACGCTCATCGCCGTCCATCCCGAAACAAAGCAGATAGAATGGAGCAATTTTCGCGACCATCCTTATTATATTATAAGAAACGAAACCACGGAGCAATACATCGATGCAACCGACACGCTGCCGCACCCCCTTCTGCTTACCGAAAAAGAAATCCGAAACGGAGTGGAGAGCATATATGCCGCCGACAGCATTTTCCGGCATCACCCTGCGCAAATGCGCATGACACGGCTCGATCGGTTCGAGACCTACTACCGCGACATGACCGGCATGTACCGCGAGCGTCCCCAACTGCCTGTATGGAAAGTGGCTGTAAACGACCCCGACCGGAGCGTCTACTACATCCAGCCCGAAACCGGCATTGTCCGCTACGTCGACACCTCCTCGCGCTGGCGATACTGGTGCTATACCGCTTTGCACCGCATGCGTCTGCCGGGGCTGAACTCCAACGCCACCTTGCGCAAAACCGTGCTCTGGATATTGCTGCTCGGAGGCACGGCAGTTTCCGTCACGGGCATGGCACTGAGTGTGAATTATGTGCGAAGAAAATACCGTGCGTTCAGACGTTAAAAGCGGTGATTAGCGGTTAGCGCTGCCGTCGCCTCCACCAACCGGTACTTGCGGCACACCTCGAGTATGATTCTCTGCGGGATGTCCGTCACCATCGGCCGCATCCTTCCGTCTTCGCCGGTCACGTGCCGCAACGGCAGTTGAGGGTATATGGCGTGCAATATCAAGGCCGAGCGGTCGTAGGCTGTGGGCGATGCGCCCGTCATGTCGATGTTTATAAGGCTGTTTTTGCGGACTTCCGCCGCACGTATTCTTTTGATGGTTCGATAGATTTTCATGGATGGTAGTGAATTAGTGGGTGTCATCAGGGTATAAGGATTGGAATTGAAGCATTAGTAGTATTGGTGCGGGGAAGAGGTTAAGGGCACGGGCCACATGGTCGTCATGAGTTCTCCTATTAAACGCGTCGTGTTTATTTCCCATATGGTTCCGTGCCCCATACCCTGATCCGGTGTTACTCTTTTCTAACGTCTGACCTCTTACGTCTAACGTCTAACCGAGCGGATTCTCTCCTTGGCCGCCCGAGCCACTACCGCCTGTGCCGCCCGAGCCGCTGCCGCCACCCGTTCCACCACTGCCGCCCGGTGCAGGCGTCGGCAGTCCTTTGGCTTTGCGGTAGTCCGCCATCGAGGCATAGTTGATTTTGTTTTCCAATACGCCTCCGTCCTCGAAGCGGAGGTCGCGGACAATGCTGTCACGCAGTTCTTTGGTGGGAGTGAAGACGATGCGAGGCGATTTTATCATCTGCCCGGCGTTGAACTTGTCGATGTCTTCCACGCCCTCGCTCTTGAAGGTGATGCGGAACGTGCCCAACCCGGGCATGTTCACCGTGTGACCCTGCTTGAGCTGCTGCGGGATAAAGGTTGCCAGCAACTCCATGGCGGCCTCCAGTTCGATGGGTGCGGTGGTGGTGTGTGCCGTGGCGGCACGGGTCAAGGCTTTGGGAGACAAAGGTCTTGCACTGTTGGGCACGGCATACCACTTGGCCGGGTCGTTCTTCTTCATCGGGTGCTTCTTCTGCACCAATTTGTAACTGATACTCATAATGATAAAAGTTTTTGGTTGATAATTAAATGATAATAACTCACAGTTGGCGTGTGTACGCCTTTTCTTTTAATTCGTTTGAATGTCACCGCAGGAAAGGCGATTGCCTCACTGCGGTGACGCAGCTTGCCTCACTGCGGTGACATCTGTTGTCTCACTGCGGTGACGTTCATCATCTCACTGCGGTCTCATCGCTGGTCTCACTGCGGTGACGTCGCTTGCCTCACTGCGGTGACGCCGCCCGTTTCGCATATGCGGCCCTCTCGGCCTTGTGCGTGTAGCAAACATCAGGCCATCGGGCATCGGGACATTGGATTCCGGTAAAATAAATATCCGCGTCGTCCGCGTCTGAAAATCTGTCGCTTGCCGCAGCAGACGCATGTCCCGTTCCGCTCTCTCCTCCCGTGTCAGACTTAAAATCCGGCGACCGTGCAGCAGTTCGTCCAGCAGCAGGTCTATTACTGCACTTCCCTCCCTACGGAGGCAAGGTTCCCGGAGGCTGCGGCAAGGTTCCCGGAGGCGGTAGCGAGGTTTCGGTTTCAGCTTTTTGTAGTCGCCCTCGATGCGGAAGAACCTCTTCAGCGGCGACTTCCCGAAGAGCCTTTCCGCCAGCCTGTGCGCCCTGAACTGCCGCAGGTAGCCGCAATACGAGTTCGCTACCGACAGCATCCGCTCCAGCTCGTGGGGCGGCGGCGTCTTGGCGTCCTTGCAGCGACCCTCCACTTCGGCCAGCCGTTCGCGCATCAGGCGCACGGTGCGTTTCGACGGATAGCGGCGGTGGGGCTTCACGCAGGCACCCAGAAAGCGTATCCCCCTCGTGCAGGGTTGCAGCTCCGTCTTGTGCGGGTGCAGCTCCAGCCGCAGCTCGTTGCGCAGGAACGTGCGCAGCAACGGCACAAGGCCCAGCAAGCGGCTCCGGTGGCGGCCCACGATGTAGAAGTCGTCCACATACCGCCCGTAGTGCCGGCAGCCCAACCTACGCTTCACATACTCGTCCAGCCGTCCAAGGAAGATGTTGCTGAAGAGCTGCGAGGTCAGGTCGCCTATGGGCAGCCCCGTGCCCGGCGCCGAGCTGAACAGGCTTTTCGACGGCGGCAGGCCTTCGCGCTCTTCCGGCCGGCCGTGCATCAGGCAGTCCGCCGTGGGGTCTCTGAAGAGGATGCTCCGCAGCAGGAAGTCCGTCAGTCCGGGGTCGGGCATGCGTCGTTCGTCCCGTTTGCGGGCAAAGCGTTTCAGGTCGTCCGTGATGATGTCATACAGCAGCTTCTTGTCTATGCTCATGAAGTAGCCCTTCAGGTCCATCTTCAGGATGTAGGCCTTCCGGCGGTAGTTGTCCGTGCAGCTGCGTATATGGTGCTCTATCCGCTCTATTCCTGTCCGTGTGCCCTTCTTCTTGCGGCACGAATAGCTGTCGTATATCATCCGCTTGTCGAACAACGGCGCCAGATAGCCCGCCAGCAGGTGGTGCACCACCCTGTCGCGGAACTGCGAGGCAAACACCTCCCGCTTCACCGGCCGGTGCACGATGAAGCAGATGCACGGCTTGGGCCGGTACGTCCTGTCGCGTATCTCCTCATACAGTTCTATCAGGTTGTGCTCCAAGTCCATCTCGAAAGCCAACTGTCCGCGCGTGTTCCGTTTGTTCTTCCGCGCCTCGAAGTAAGCCCTGAAAAGGTCTGTCAGCAGATGCCCCTCGTGCCTCTTCGCCTGTTTCTCTCCCGTCTTGTTTTTCCGGCGCGGATTGCGCGGATGCTTCATTTCTCCAGTCTCTCTCATCTCCTGTTCACTAATCGTTAACCGTTAATCGCCGACCACCGCCCTCTTCCTGCAAAGGTTGGTAAATTCTTGGGCCGCCCTCACCCCGAAGCCGTAGCTCCGATTGTTGTTGTTCAGCGGGTTCACGTTGCCCGGGTTGAAGTTCAGGTTCCTCCCGTTGTTCGTGTTGTTCGGCCCCGCCGTCCAATAGTAGGCGTTGCTCCCCACGTTGTAGGGCACTGCGGAATTGTTGTTCCGATAGCCCGAAGCGGGGAAAAAAGAGTGACCGCTCTCTAAATGCCGGGGGGAATCCGTGGCCCGGAAGCCCCTCGTCAGATTTGGTTTGTCATTACTGCCGGATGCACGGCGCGGAACCCGGCCTGCAGCCTTGCCCGCCGCGACTTTCTTACTCCGGCAGTGGGTCACTGAATTTACCGGACACACTCTGCGGAACCCCTTTGTATGGAGTAACCCGCCGACTCCGGTCCGTTCTTCTTTGTTGCATACCCGTGCCACGCCGCAAGCTGCTTCGACAGGTTTTCCGCCTGTTCGCTCATCCTTGCATACAGTCTCACGCTGATGTGGTGCAGGTCGTACAGCAGGCGCAGGCGCACCTTCGTGCTCACTGTCAGCTCGCGTGCCGCCTCTATGTGCCGGCATTTGTCCGTGGTGGCGTTGGCCTTGTATATCAGCACTATCATCTCCATCAGTTCGTTCTTCAAGGTCTCCACCAACGTGAACTTCACGTCGCGCGGCACGTGCCCCATCTCGCGGTATATGCATTGCAGCAAGTCGTAGGCCGCTTTATACACGGGCAGGTGGTCGTAGTTTGCCATAATCTTCCGCCTTTCGCCCTCAGCCTTCGGCCAGCCTTTTTTTCAGCTCGGCCACAAACAGCATGCACTCCATCGGCGTGCGTCCGGCCAAGTCGAAGAGGCGGAGGCGTTCGGCAACCACCCTCTCGGCCGGCATCACTGCCGTTGCTTCACCCTCTTTCCTTTCCCCGCCGTCGCTTCCCCCCTCCTTTGGGGCAGGAACCGGAGCGGGGGTTTTGGGGGCCGCCCGGGGCGGTTGCAGGGGCAGGGCCTTTTTCCATGCCTCGAAGCCCTGCGGGTCGATGCGCGCCGGCGCTTTCAGCACCAGCCTCTCTTCCGTCTCTTCCACCCGTTCCAGCCCGCCGATGAATTTTGCGTCTCCGCTCTGCGGGAAGCCCACCGACACCATCTCGCCGCCAACAACCTTCAGAAACCTTTTTGTCGTCTTCAGCGGGTGCACCTGCGTGCACAGCGCATAGGCCGAACATTCGTAGGCTTTGCGGAAAAGCCCCTCGCGATACAGGATGATGCGGCCGGTGTTGTCACGCTCCGCATCCATAAAGTCACGACTTGTATATCCCATAATAGTTACGTATGAAGTGAAAAACTAAAAATAATTTTCGACCGGCTTCGCCGGTATGTGTGCTCCTGCGGCTGCAAGCCGCAGGAGAATAAAACAAATGAAACAAATGAAACCAACGCGGTCGCTTCGCTCCCTTTTTATTCTTGGGCCGCCCTCACCCCGAAGCCGTAGCTCCGATTGAGGCTGTTCAGCGGGTTCACGTTGCCCGGGTTGAAGTTCAGGTGCCTCCCGTAGTTCGTGTAGTTCGGCCCCGCCGTCCAATAGTAGGCGCTGCTCCCCACGCCGTAGGGCACTGCGGAACCGCTGTTCCGATAGCCCGAAGCGGGGAAAAAGACGGTTTGGGTCTTACTTGGGTCGCAATAGAAGTTCCAACCGTGATTCCAAGCACCGCTTACATTGAATTGGCCGGGAGTACTTGTATTGCTTCCGGTTGTAGTGAAGCCGGTGTAAACATTGCTTGGAGGCAGTTTGTAGCCTGCGGGGCAAGGGTCGTAGATAGTCTTAACAACAGGGTTGTCGTTGGCTGTGTAGACGGTGTTGTTCGCACTCCAGAGGTTGGCGTATTTATTGTCCATGGAAGTATTAGTACAGAACGTATTAGGGTTGATGATACCCGATTTGATGCAATCATTGTATGAGAAACCGCTTATCGGGGGAAGCTGGTTGGTCTTAACATTCCCATCGGCATCATACCAGGTCTTATTGATGCTGTTCGAGCTTCCATTTATTCCTTCCAATGCCCCCACGAACGGGTCTTTCCGTCCCCATTGGTAGTAAGTATTATTGCCTATATAAGTGATGGTATGTGCTTTCTGTTTCACTGTGATGGTTTGTGTCGCCGCCGGCGTGTATCCGGCCGTAGACCTCTGCTTGAAGCGCACCTGCACGGTGCGTTCGGCGTAGGCCTCCTCCTTTCCGTCGCACCAGCCGAGGCTGACGGTCATAAGCTTATACTTATAGCCCTGATAATTGGTGATTTCCTTGTCGGGTGTGGTTGTTCCCGTTGTTCCGGGCTTGTAGTCCGTCACCCAGATGTGCCAGCTCCAAAGCACGGTGTTCGCTGCGTCGCGCACCGCCACCACGGCGTTGCCTTGGTGAATGGTGGCCTGCCCCACAGTAAACTCGAGGTAGTGCCCGTCGGAAGAGAGGGCCACGTTCGTAACAAGGTTCGGCTCGTCCTGCCAAACCAGCGTGCAACTTGCCGGTGTACAATTGGTATTGTTGTAAATATACGGGTCGGTAATAGCTGATCCTTGGTGGTTGATAAAGGGTCTCAATATATTGCTGCCACTTACCCCGGCGATATATGCCGATGTATTCTTCCCCGTTGCGGGCACCTTGACATAATCCACGGCATTTCCGTACACCAGCGGCAATTTATACCTCCCGGCGGCGTTCACTATGTAGCAGTTGGCTGTCCGCATGGGGGCGGTGTTACCCTGCCCGTCGTGGGTGGAGAGGTCGTATATGTCGGTGTTTGTCCCGTCGTTCACCGGTGAGGCATTCTTCAGTGCTTCGGTGTGCGGGTTAGCCGTGCCGCTGTTCACCTGCGCCGCCACGGTGGCGGTGTATGTAGAGGGCGAAGTTCCGCCCGCGCCGCTTTCGGTGAATGTCGTGAGCCATGCGGGCTTGGTGCTGTTCCAGCTCACCCCGTCTTCGGAGTATTCCACTTCCCAGGCTATGGGCACGTTCGCCGTGCTCCCTCCGCCCGCCACGGAGGCGTAGCTCTTCACGGTGTAGCTGCCGTTTCCCCCTTGGTAGGTGTAGTCAGCCGGCGGTGTCACCTCCAATGTAGGTGTAATCACGATGCTGCTCGTGCTGATGCGGTAGGTCACCGTCTTTCCCATGGGCCAGGTCTTTCCGGCAATATTCGCCGTGAGGGTGCGCTGCGTGTTGGTCAGGCCGTCGGTGTACCTCACCTCTATCTTCGCCCCGGCGGGCAGGGTCTGGGGCAGCATCATGAAGGTGGCGGCTTCGGGCGTCAGAGGCGTGTCGGGCAGCTGCGGGTCGGGCGCCGTGGCGGCGGGCGAGAGGGTAAGCTCGAAGTTCCTCGCCCCGCCCAAATCATACCATGCGGCCGAAGCCTGCAGGGGCAGCCTGCCCGTACTATGCACGCCTTTCAGCGTGATCTTCGATACCGTTCCGGCCAGCATGTCGTCGCCCGTGACAAAGCGCACGGCCGTCAGCGCATGCTTCATCGCCAGAGCCTCGGCCGTGTTCGTATTCCCCGGTTTGTCGGTCGAGGCAGCCACCAAGAGGTCTTTCTGGTCGGCCACATCGGCAGGCACAGCATAGCTCAGGTAGGGCAGCGTGCTTCCCGAGCCGTCGGTCAGCCTTGTCAGCCCCGGGCTGTCGTAGGGCGCCACGGCGAAGAAGGAGATGCGCCGTGCGGCTCCAGGCCAGTGGTACTCGGTGCTCCAGGCATCGCTCTTCTTCACCCTGACGGTGCGCATGTAGCTTGTGGCGCTGCCGCCCGTAAAGGCCGCCGGCCAGCCCTGCGCCGCCGGATAGACGAAGGCCGTGACGCACATCTCGTCGTACATCGTGGCATTGTCCACGGGTGCGGCCTTGGTACGTGCACCGCCGGTTTGCGGGGTTGCGTCGTCCCCGATGCCGTCGGTCGTCTCGGCGTGCAGGTAGAGCGGTTTCCCGTCTCCGGAGGCATCCCCCTCCAGAGCGATGACGCTCACGGCGGGCAGCGTGTCCGGCTGCGTTGCACCGCCTTTTGTCTGTGCACCCTTTGTCAGTGCGGCCTGCGCCGCATCCCCATCTTTCCGGAGGTCGACCGCAAACCCTATCCTCCCTCCCGTGGAGGGAATCTCATCCCGCCCGTCCGTGCAGCCGGCGGGAAGCGTCGATAACAGCAATGCCGCCGCACCCGCGGCAAGCATACCCATGAAATGTTTCTTTTCCATATTATTTGGCGTTAATGATTAGTGATTAGTGTTAACCGCTATATTACGTGGACGGAAAGGTATGGAGGGCTTGCGCGCATTCCCTGCGCCGCGCCCTCCCCGGAAAGACTCACAAAGGTCATTGGATAAGAAGAAGTCCGTTCCGGTCCCGACCTTTCCGCCCGGTTTCGTGATGCGGGTTACTCACGCGGCCTTTACATGTTCAGGCCCTCCGTCTGGTCCGTCCAGTTCTCTACGTTGACCGTGAACTTGATGGGCTTGTCCAGGATGGGGTCGCCCGGCGTGCTCGGGTTGGGAGGCGTCGGAGGCGTAGGGTTGTTGGGCGTTCCCGGGTTCGGGTTGTCCTGGTTGGGCGGAACGATGCCGCCACCGTCGCCGAAGGTCAGCGTATAGATGTACTTCTTGCCCGGCAGCCACTCGGTGTTGATGCCCACGGCAGTAAAGGCGTAGGCGTTGGCACCTCCGCCCGGATAAATCTGCGTGAGGTTGCCCTCGCCGTCGTCGCTGGAAATCTGGCAGAACACACCGATGTACGCCCCTCCGAGCTTGGTCTTGCTGAAGGCCTCCAGCTGCTGGGGAATCATCAGGAAGTTGTCCGAACCGAACATGATGCTTTGTGCAGCAGCGGTCAGCGTCAATCCGGTGCCGGCAGCGTCTTCGGCCAGATAGTCCTTTGGAGTGGACAAGTTCGACCAATTGGCGCGAGGTACGACGTAAGCTGCGGCTGTCTCCGTCTGCGGGAAGGCGAAGTCCGCCTTCGAGTTGACCGCTCCCAGCTTCACGCCCATCACTTTCACTTTCAGGTTGTCCTTGGTGCACAGGGCTTTCACCTCTATCTGCGAGAGGGCATGCTTGAAGTTCATCGGCACGCCCGTGGCTCCGTAGGTGGTCTTGCCTCCGGCGTTGAAGGCTACCACGATGTCCTTCTGGTCGGCCACTTTCTGCACGGGCGAGTAGGCGGCTATCTTCTGCCCGTCCTTGTCGATGGTCACCAGCGGTTTGAGCTCGTCAGCCGGCGCGTAGGCCGTGAAGTTCAGTGTCCCTGCAGGCCAGTAGTAGGTAGCAGCGGTGTTCCAGGTGGAGCCGTTGTCGGGCGAGGCCACCTCCAAGTTGGTGAAGTAGTTGGTCCCTCCGGTGGGGAAGGCCGTCACGTTGAACTTACCCATGTTGGCCTTGGTGGTCACGGCACGGGTGGCTTTTCCCAGCATGGTGCGGAAGCCGATGGCACCGCTTCGATCCGCCCGGGTGGTTTCGTCCTGCGAGCAGGCGGCCAGCGCCAGAAGCGCGAGGCCCGCGCAGAACAGTTGTCTCATTGTCTTAATAGTTTTCATACTTTCATTCATTTAGAGTTAGTTGATTGATTATTTATTTATTCACTTATTATCGGGCCGGAGGCCCGCATCACGATTTTGTTTATCTTTTACATCTTCAGCTCTTCGTTTTCCGTCTCCCACTCGTCCACGTCGGGATGGAACCCTCCTCCGTTGACGATGGGCTTGGGCAGCGTGAGGCCCTCGAGCAGGATGTGCACGTTGCGTTTGTCGGGCGCATTGTTCACCCGGTCGCTCACGTCGAAGCGGTAGTAGTGCTTGCTGCCGTCGGCCAGGACGAAGACGAGGGTGAGGGCGCGCGAGGTGTCCGTACCCGTGGATGCCCCGAAGACGAACGTACGGCCCGTGACCGTCTCCTTGCCGTCCGATGCCGCGGGAAAAGGAACCATGCTCCGCCCTTCGGCGGGCTTGTCTCCGCCAAGGAAGAGCGAGCCGGCCGTTCCGGAGAAGGCGGCGCTCACGGCAGAGGCGTATTTCAGGTTCTTTATCCCCTTCAGCTCGAAGCTGTAAGTGCACACCCGCGGGTAGACGGGCAGCACCAGCGTGTAGGTCTCCGCCCCGGGCTGCAGGTCGATGTCCGTGCGGCTCCCTCCCCACACGGCTTCGGGAGCCAGTACCACGGGTTCGCCCGCCGGGTTGGCACCCTCGGGCAGCGTCCCCGGGAGGTTGAGCAGTTCGAGCAGCCTGCTCGGGCGGGTGTACAGCTCGAAGGTGGCGTACTTCTCCGTCCCCCGCATCAGGATGGTCTCCGTGTCGTTGTTGATGTAGAGCGCCCGGTAGCGTCCCCACGGAACGGTGACGGTTCCGCCCTGCGGGTTGTCGAAGTCGTAGGGGATGGGCTTCCCGCCCTCCTCGGGGAAGAGCCAGAGGGCCATTCCCGAGACTTGGGCTCCCGTAGCCCCGCTCCGGTCGAAGCGTACGCTCACCTGCGCCCCTTCTGCGGCGGGTATGCCCAGCTCCTTGTGCTCGCACGAGCAGAGCGTGCCGGAGACGGCCGCCGCAATGAGCGCGGCGCAGGCCGTCAGTATGGCGGCGGCAGCCACGGCCTTCATTGTTTCCTTCATTTCCTTCGTTTTCATCGTTTGCCTCCTTTCTTTTTGTTTACGTTATCGTGCCCCAGCAGCCACACCAATGACACCTCGGCCTTGGTGGGGCCGAACCAGCGCCTCTTCTTGGTGGCTTTCCAGAGGTAATGACCCTCCTGCGGGACGTACTCGTAATACTCCCCGTCCAAATAGCCGATGCCGAGCGTGAAGTCGAGGTTGAGACGGCGTCCGACAGGCGCGGAGTAGCCGTAGGAGATGCCGCCTCCGTAGCTCCAGCGGTCGCCTAAGTACCCCTTGCCGCCCCATTCGAGGTCGTAGGTCAGCAGCAGGCCGTAGACGCCCATGTGGTGCCCCGTCAGCGGCTTGCGGCCGTAGCTCAGCCAGCGGCGCACTTCGAGGTCGCCGCCGTAGACGCGGTGGTAGCGGTAGCGGTTGTCATCCTTGATCCATGTGTACATCCAGTTGCCCGCTATGGACCAGCCCCGTCCCAAGTAGAACTCCAGCCCGAGGTTGGGAACCACGACGGCGTCGTAGAGCAGGTTCGTCTTCACGGCCATGTGGAAAGGCTTGCGCGGGGCGGGGAGCGGGCTGTCCTGCGCGGCGGGAGCCGTGCCGTAGAAGCTGTTGTTGACGGCCGTGTTCCCCCCGGCGGGCACGGGCACGTACACCGTGTCCCGCTGCCTCTCCGGCTCGCGGGCAGGCAGGGAGATATAGAGCGTGTCGCGCGCCGCGGCCGGCTGTCTGTCCGACTCGTACCACACGTGCAGGGTGGAGGCGCGCAGTTCGGGGAAGAACCACCTGTCGAGGTATCTCCACACGGAGCCTCCGTTCATCAGCATCAGGCGGTGCTTGCGACCGTCCGTCACGACGCCTCCCTGCGTGATCCACTCGGGCGTGTGGCGGAGCATTTCCAGCACCTCGTAGCGGTAGGGGATGGAGTGGTCGGCATCCACCAGCCGTTCCAGCCCTTCCCAGTCGATGCCTTTGGGAACGGTGGCAAGCCAGCCCACCTCACGGGGGAAGTAGTCGTACACCAACCTTCGGATGGCTTCCGCCCTCTCCTCGGAGAGACGGCGGTTGATGACCGTACTCCCTTCAGGGGAAGCCCCGGCCGTGACGCGCAGGCCGAGGATGCGACGCGAGGGGTCCTGAAGCAGGGTTCGGAAACGTTCGGTGAAGGCACGCAGTCGCGTACCGTTCTCCCGGAAAAGCGGGTCGAGGGTCGATTCGCCCTGACGGAAATAGACACGGACGGAGTCCGTACCCCGGCGAGTGCCGGGCTCCTGACCATGGGAATGCCCCAGGGTAAGCAGGAGAAGCAGAAGAATAAAGGGTCTTTTCATTGCCTGTGAATAAAGGGTTAATACATGTATTACAGAGACTTGCCTCTTGCTAAGAGGGAGGGGAGGATAGCGCATCGCCGAAAGCGGGAAGAAAACGCTCCCGGAACCCGCCTCTTGCTAAGAGGTGTACCAATCTTTGTAAGCGCCTGCAAATTAACGTCTTTTATTCCATACAAGCAAGCTTTTTGACAGAAACTTGTATATTCTTTCACACGGGTACCCATATCCGAGTATCCCCATACCCTTTTCCATTCCCCTCCTTTCGCCTGTGCATCCGACCTTCTTTCCTTGGAGGCCCGACCGCTTTCTCCACCATCGTTCCGGCTTGTACCGCCTGTCTGTAAGGCCTTCCTTCTCCCGCTTTGGCCCTTCCTTCCACACCTCTTAGCAAGAGGTGGCATCGGAAAGCCTGTTCAGCAGTTCACGGTTGGCCTCCGCCAGCCGTTCGTCTTTTATCCCTTCGATATATATGAGCGTGGTCTTGGTATCGGTATGCCCCAGCGCCTTGGAGATGACGGGCAGGTCGACGCCCTGCTCGTAGGCGATGCTCGCCCACGAGTGGCGCGCCACGTAGGAGGTGAGGTTCACCGCAATCCCCGCCTGCCGGGCAAGCTGCTTCAACGAGCGGTTGTAGCGGTTCAGGGCACAGGGATATGAGACGGGGCATATCCGTCCGTCCTTCACCTTATATAATATAGGGAAGAGATAGTCCGTGCCCTCCGTCTTATACTTGGCAAGTATATGCAGCATGCAGGGTTCCAGCGTCACCCTGACCTGCCGGCCGGTTTTGCGGCGTTGGTAGGTCAGCACCCCGTCCTTTACCTGCGACTTCCTCAAATGCGCCAGGTCCGTGAATGGCATGCCCATGGCGTAGAAGGAGAAGAGGAAGAGGTCGAGGGCCGAAGCCCCCGGAGCCGGTGCGGCCCCTTTCTCCTTTCCTCCCCCGCAGGGAGGGGGAAAAGAAGAGAGGACCAGCCTGCGCATCTCCTCCGCCCCGATGCTACGCTTGACGGTGCGCTCGTTGCCCGTAAACAAGCCCTTGAACGGCGCCCTGTCCTTCACGAGCCGCTTCACGGCCGCCTTGTTGTAGATGGCGCGCAGGGAGCGCAGGTAGCAGGAGGAGGTGTTGGGGCATACGCCCCCTTCGCGAAGCCAACGCTCGTAGCGGCGCAGGGTTTCGGCATCCAGCGCGGATAGCGGCAGGTCTTTGCCGCCGTTGAAGCGGACGAACGAGCGCACCGCCGTGCGGTAGTTGTCGGCAGTGGAGCGGCTTAAGCCACGGGATGCCGCATCGGTGAAAACCGAAAGCGTGGGGACGGCGTTCCGCTCTTTACTTGCTCTTGACTTCTTCGTACTGCTCTCCTTTGCAATCTCTGCTCTCTTGAATTTGAATAGGAATCCTAACATCTGTATTATGATTTATGTGATTAGCATGCAAAAATACGGATTATGCATAAAGGCATCTCGGATTAAAACTTTATCTTTGTCTGCCATAACGGGGTAAGAACGTGAAGGCGACGATTACACCGCCAACCTGCACGATACCTCAATTAATAGAATACACATAGATATGAAACAACCTAAAATAATAGTTGCCGGCATCGGTCCGGGCAGCGAGGCAGACATAACGCCTGCCGTGATTTCGGCCTTGCAGGAATCGGATGCCGTAGTAGGGTATAAATATTATTTCCGCTTCGTAACTCCCCACCTCCGCCCCGGAACGGAATGTATAGACACCGGCATGAAGCGCGAACGCACCCGTGCCGAACAGGCTTTTGAACTGGCGGAACAGGGAAAAACGGTTTGCGTCATCAGTTCCGGCGATGCCGGCATCTACGGCATGACGCCCCTGATTTATGAAATGAAGCGCGAACGGAACAGCCGGGTAGAAGTGGTTTCGTTGCCGGGCATCAGCGCTTTTCAGAAAGCGGCGTCGCTGCTGGGTGCTCCGGTGGGGCACGACTTCTGCGTCATCTCCCTGTCCGACCTGATGACGCCGTGGGAACGCATTGAAAAGCGCATCCTCGCGGCAGCCACAGCCGACTTTGTCACAGCCGTCTATAATCCCAAAAGCGAAGGCCGCTACTGGCAGCTCTACCGCCTGAAAGAGCTTTTTCTGAAGGAAGGCCGCTCGCCCGAAACGCCCGTAGGCTATGTACGTCAGGCAGGACGTCCGGAACAAGAGGTGCACATCACCACACTTCAAGATTTCAATCCCGAAGAGGCGGACATGTTCACCGTGATACTGATAGGCAACTCGCAATCGTACGAGTGGAACGGCTGCTTCATCACTCCGCGAGGATATTATCCGGAGGAAAACGGAAAGGAAAGAACAGGAAATGAAGAGCCTGCGAACAAGGGGCAGGATATCATGATCCGCAGTTTCCGCACCATCGAGAAGGAACTGAAGAATAAAGAGATTACGCCCGACCATAAATGGGCGTTGCTGCATGCCATACACACCACGGCCGATTTTGATATGGAGCATCTGCTGCACACGGACAAGGGTGCTGTGGCGTCGCTCTATCAAAGCATAGAGGCAGGCAAAGTAAAAACCATCGTGACCGATGTGACAATGGCCGCCAGCGGCATTCGCAAGGGAGCCTTGCAACGTCTGGGCATAGAAGTGAAATGTTATCTCGGCGATCCCCGCACGGCGGAGATGGCAACGGAAAAAGGCATCACCCGCACACAGGCAGGCATCCGTCTGGCCGTAGAAGAGCACCCCGACGCAATGTTCGTATTCGGCAATGCACCGACAGCACTCATGGAGCTTTGCGAACTGATACGGAAGGACAAGGCACATCCGGCCGGCATCATCGCCGCGCCTGTAGGATTCGTGCACGTGCAGGAATCCAAACACATGGTGAAGCCTTTCGTGCATATCCCCAAGATAATCGTAGAAGGACGCAAAGGCGGAAGCAACCTCGCGGCAACGCTGGTCAACGCCGTGTTGTGCTATAACGATGCGGAGCAGTTGTGGCCGGGACGAGATGTCTGAATCTCCGCATTCAAACAATCAAACTGTATGGAACGAAAATTCATAATCATAGGAACGGACGACAACCGGAAACCTTTTTTCCCGCCGGAAGCATTGGCATGGATAAGGCAGGGAAAAGTGTTTTCGGGCGGCATACGCCATAAGGAGATTGTCAATGACTTGCTGCCGGAGCAAGCCGAATGGATTTCCATCACCGTCCCCTTGGATAATGTATTCGCGCAATATGAAGAGGCCTTCGCCCGTTTGAAAAATATGTCTTCAGACCGATTCATTGTTGTATTCGCTTCGGGTGACCCACTCTTCTTCGGTTTTGCCAATACTGTCAGAAGAAAGCTTCCCGAAGCAGACATACGCCTTTATCCGGTATTCAACTCATTGCAGATGCTGGCGCATCGGCTCGTCATGCCCTACGATGATATGCGTACGGTTTCGCTTACGGGGCGGCCGTGGCAGGAGTTCGACCGCGCACTGATGGAGCGTGCTCCCAAGATAGGCGTCCTCACCGACCGCGAGCATACCCCGTCGGCCATTGCCGCCCGCATGCTGGAGTACGGTTATTCGCATTATACCATGTACGTAGGCGAACACCTCGGTCATCCCGAAAAGGAACGTGTGCGCAAGTTCTCTCTCGAGGAAGCCGTGCAAGAGACGTTCCGGCATCCCAATAACCTGTTGCTGCACTCCACTGTGCCCGCCGGCTCTTCGATGGTAAGTACGCCCCTTCCTCCCCGCCCCTTCGGAATTCCGGACGAAGCCTTCGCACACCTTGACGGGCGCGCCCGGATGATAACCAAAGCCCCCATCCGCCTGCTCACCTTGCAGGTGCTGGAGCTGAACCGCCGGCGCGTGTTCTGGGACATCGGTTTCTGTACGGGTTCCGTCTCCATCGAAGCCCGGTTGCAGTTCACCCATCTCACGGTCGTCTCGTTCGAGATACGTCCCGAAGGCGAAGACCTGATGAAGACAAATAGCCGTCGTTTCGGCGCTCCGGGCATTACGGCAGTGACAGGCGACTTTCTGCAAACCGAAACCGCCTCTCTGCCCCGTCCCGATGCCGTATTCATCGGCGGACACGGCGGACATCTGGAAGAAATGACAGGCAAACTGAAGGAGGTGTTACTGCCCGGGGGATGCATCGTATTCAATTCTGTGTCCGCAGAAAGCAAGGAGGCATTCAGCCAAGCCGTAAAAAGGCACGGAATGTTGCTCCAACCTTCCATCCGCATCACGCTGAACGAATATAATCCCATAGAAATAATGAAAGCCACGCTTTCTTAGAATAAATATCATTCATGATGAAAATAGCCATTATCCTGATTTCCGAAGCCGGTCTGCATGTGGCCCGAACGCTGCTTGCCGAACTTCCCGCATCCGGGGTTTTCACCCTCAGGCACGAAGAAGGATGTACTCATATAGATTCTGCCGCCGACTTTACGGCCGAGAACTTCAGCCGCTACGACGCTTTTATCTTTATCGGCGCCATGGGCATCTGCATCCGTTCCATCACCTCCTGCATCAAAGACAAATATACCGACCCCGCTGTATTGTGCATAGACAGTACGGGCAAGTACGTCGTATCGGTTCTTTCCGGACACATCGGAGGAGCTAACGAGCTGACCCTCGAAGCGGCAGGCATCCTCGGCGCCGAACCGGTGGTGACCACACAAAGCGACCGTACCGGATTGTGGGCGCTCGATACCCTGCCGCAACGGTTCGGCTGGACTCCCGTAGTCAGTGTGCCCACCTCTTCCTCCTTTGTTCCGCCATCAGCCCTCCCCTCCGGCGAAAAAGAAAGAGCATGTATGAACAGGCACATCAGCCTGTTTGTGTCCGGCAAACCCACAGCCCTGTTGCTCACCGTCCGGGATGAAGGCACTGACTGGATGGAGGCTCACCTGCCGTCGCACGTAACGGTGTTTTATCGTCCGGAAGACATCGAGCCATCGCGCTTCGAACTGATTGTGTGCGTATCTCCCCAGGTGCCCCGCTTCACTGAAACGCCCATGATATGCTACATGCCCCGTGCGGTACACCTCGGCATCGGCCTTGCCCGGCAAGCCGGCCCTACGCAGGAGGTGCTGAGGGCCATAGAAGAAACGCTGAAAGAGCAAGGCATACTGCCCGCCTCCATCGCTTCCATCTCCACCATCGACGCCAAGAGCGAAGAGCCGGTGGTGAAAGCCTTACAACAAGAATATACAGTAAACTTCTATACAGCCGAAGAATTGGCCTCGATAGAAGTCCCCCACCCCAGCCCGACCGTGATGAAGCACATGGGCACAGCCAGTGTCTGCGAAGCTGCCGCACTGCTGACGGCAGCAAACTCCCAATTGCTGCTTTCTAAGGTGAAAGGAGAAAACTATACCGTGGCCGCCGCCATCGACGGTCGCATGATGCGCCGGGGGCATATAGAAATTATAGGAGCCGGACCGGGCGACCCCGAACTGATTTCCGTGCGCGGACGCCGATTATTAGAGAAAGCCGACCTCATTCTTTATGCCGGCAGCCTCGTTCCCCGCGAACTGACGCATTGCGCCAAACCGGGCGCCACCGTGCTCAGTTCGGCATCCATGGATTTGGAAGAGCAATTCCGGGTGATGAAAGCATTCTATGACAAAGGTCTCTTCATCGTGCGCCTGCATACGGGCGACCCTTGCATCTACGGCGCCATTCAGGAACAGATGAACTACTTCGACCGACACGGCATGAGCTATCACATCACTCCCGGCATCTCTTCTTTCCAAGCCGCTGCCGCCGCCCTGAAATCGCAATTCACCATCCCCGAGAAGGTGCAGAGCATCATCCTGACCCGCGGCGAAGGACGTACCCCCATGCCCGAACGGGAGAAGCTGCACCTCATGGCGCGTTCGCAAAGCACCATGTGCATCTTCCTCAGTGCCGGCATTGCCTCTCAGGCGCAGGAAGAGTTGCTGCAGGAATATCCGGAGAGCACGCCCGTGGCCGTATGCTACCACCTGACGTGGAAAGACGAGCGTATTTTCCGGGGCGAATTGAAAGACCTTGCCAAGATAGTGAAAGAGAATGAGCTGACACTGACCACCCTGATTGTGGTGGGCGAAGCCATCGGTAACCGCGAGGGGCTGTCGCGCCTCTATGCGCACGAGTTCAAGCACTTGTTCAGAAAATAAAAACCACTGCACGTTATGATATTGATATTCGGCGGAACAACCGAAGGACGCATCTCCGTCCAAACGCTCGAAGAGGCCGGGAAACCTTTCTACTACTCTACAAAAGGAGATGAGCAGGAAGTGTTCCTGCACAACGGCATCCGTCTGCAAGGAGCCATGGATGCGGGGCAGGCCATTGCATTCTGCCACCGCCACGACATCAAACTGATAGTGGATGCTGCACATCCCTTTGCCACCCAGCTGCACCACACGCTAGAGCAAGTCTCATCGGAGACAGGTATTCCCGTCATCCGTTTTGAACGCATCTTTCCCGAACGGGATGAGGAGCACATCACTTGGTGCAGGGATTACGACGATGCCATACAGCGGATAGAGGCAGAAAACATTGCTACCTTACTCGTACTTACCGGTGTGCAAACCATCGGAAAGCTGAAACCGCTTTGGCAGAACAACAACAAGTGCTACTTCCGTATTCTCGACCGTGACAGCTCGCGCCGACTTGCTCATGAACAAGGTTTTCCCTCGGAGCGTCTCTTTTACTACCGTCAGGGGGAAGACGAACGCATCTTGCTGCAACAACTGCGCCCCGAAGCCATCCTCACCAAAGAGAGCGGAACGTCCGGCGGATTCGACGAGAAGGTGGCAGCCGCCCGCCAACTGGGCATACGCATCTTCGCCCTTTGCCGCCCCGACACATCCCGCAAGTTTATCTGTGTGAACGGTGAACACGGGCTGCGCCGCATGGTCGAGAAGCTTCTGCCCGACTTCTTCCCCCTGCACAGCGGACTGACCACCGGCACATGTGCCACCGCTGCGGCTGTGGCTGCCGCATGGGATCTCTTCAACAGCAACTCCGCAGAGCGCCCGGAAGAGTTTCCGGTGGTATTGCCCAGCGGAGAAACCATTTATGTGCCCGTGCAACCTCAAGAAGATACCCCCCGGCCGGTATTGCAGGACGACGGGGAAAGTTACCGCGGAATAAGCGCCACCGTCATCAAGGATGCCGGCGACGACCCCGACATCACCGACGGGATGAAGATTGTGGCACATGTGGCCGCACCCTCCTGCATGACCGACGCTTTGCGGGAAGAGACTGCTCGAGAAGCTCCCCGCATCATCATCCGCGGCGGAGAAGGCGTAGGCACCGTCACCCTGCCGGGCTTGGGACTGGAGCCGGGCGCACCTGCCATCAACAATACGCCGCGCGAAATGATAAAGCAGAACGTCCGGCTCTGCCTTGAGCGTCTTCATTTAGCCGAACCGTCTCTTCCTTTGGTCGTCACCATTTCCATTCCCGGAGGAGAAGAGATAGCCCGACGTACCTTCAATCCTCGCCTCGGCATAGAAGGAGGCATCTCCATCATCGGCACATCAGGCATCGTGAAACCATTCTCTTCGGAAGCCTTCATCCACTCCATCCGCAAATCCATGGAGGTGGCCAAAGCAACGAAGAGCCCTCGCATCGTCATCAGCTCCGGAGCAAAGAGCGAGCGGCACATCAAAGCCCGCTATCCCGACCTCCCGCCCCAAGCCTTTGTACATTACGGCAACTTCATCGGCGAGACTCTGAAAATAGCGGACGAGAAAGAGGTGGCCCGCGTCGTCCTCGGCGTGATGATAGGCAAGGCAGTGAAACTGGCAGAGGGGAATCCGGACACCCACAGCAAGAAAGTGACCATGAACAAGGCGTTCATTCAAGACATTGCCCGCCGGGCCGGATGCGGAAGCGAAACCCTGGCCGCCATCGGGCAAATGACGCTGGCACGCGAACTGTGGGACATCATACCGAAAGACGTCTTGAAAGAGTTCGGCAGGATACTGGTGGAGCATTGTCATCGGTATTGCGCCCCGCTGTTGCCGAACGGAGAACTGACCGTATTACTTATAAACGAAAACGGAGATATTTACTTATGAAGAAGACAATCGCAATCCTCTGCATGGCGGTCGTTGCATCGGGCTGCCCGGCGCAAAGCCTCCTGTCTTTCTATGCCAAGGCAGGGATAGGAACGTCGCGCTTCCACGGGAAAGGCGCGAACAGCGAAACGAAGATAGCCTGCAAAGCTGGCATCGGTGCGGAATATGCCCTGAACAGGACATGGGTGGTACAGTCGGCCCTGGAGTTCGTCTCCATAGGCGGACAAGACGAGATAGGACATATACATGACGCCCGGATGAACGAGTTGTATCTGCAAGTGCCCGTCACTTTGGCAGCCCGCCTCCACTTGGACAAGAACTATCATGCCTCGTTGGCTGCGGGGCCATACGCGGCCCTGGGCGTGGGCGGTAAAACATCGGGCGAAATATACAATCCCAGCAGCAGTCGTCCCGCCTCTCGTTTCAAGGCAGAGACTTTCGGCAAGATGATAGACGGCAAGATAGGTAATAATCGTTTCGATGCCGGTATTGTTGTAAACATCGCTCTTGAATACAAAAGATTCGAGTTCGGTGCGGAAGCGCAGGTGGGGCTGGTGACGGTGAACAGGCAGATGAACCGGCTGCCGGAACTGTCGGGAGCAAGGGAATACCTGCCCAAGAACTTCGCTTCTTTCTTCACGTTAGGATACCGGTTTCGGTAAGCGGTGACCGGCGGCAGGCATGCGTACCGACTGACGGCAATCAGCACCACCGACCGGCGACGGGCACCGTTTAACTGCAGATGATAACTGCAAAACCAAAGAAAGAGTCGTACCAAGCGCTGTTTCGAGCAATGGTACGACTCTTTCTTTTGGGGCCTTTAAGGAGGTTCAGGTTTCAAACCGGGAAGCGGGCTGAAGCGAGTTTTCTCCGGCCACGCTGCCTGTGTAACGCTGTTCCCGCCGGAAAGGGAGAGGAGCGCGGGGAACTCCGACCGAGGCCGCACTGCAACTCCGACCGAAGCCGCACGGCAACTCCGGCGCGAGGGTGCCTTAGTCCGCCTCGGCTTCTCCGCCCGTGATGACTGTGCTGCCTGTCCAGTCGGCCACCTTCACTTCGCCCACCTCGAGTTTCTCCTTGCCCACGGTGAGGTGGTAGGTGTAGCTCTTGCCCCGATCAGGCGTATAATCCCGCAGCTTGGCGGTCATCGTCTTGTCGCCTACGGTAAGGGAAACCGTATGGTCCGAAGCATTATCGGGAACAAGCACCGTGTAGGTGCTGCCCGCCTCGCCCCGGCCCTCGGCATAGGGTGTGTATGTTACCAGAGGGCCGCTTGAGCCTATCTTGTTAAGGAACCTGACGTTATCCACCTTGGCATCGGCAGGAAATTCGGAGTTGAAGCCGGCTATCTTGACAATGAAGCGTGCCATCCAGCGTTGCATCGTAAAGTGCAACGGTTCTTTCGTCTTTGCTTGGTGATTAAGATCCCCTACCATTAGGTCTGCTTTAGCGATGTTTTCTTCAGTACTCTGGTCTGTTTGATAATCATATGGCGCCCCACTTATATGTACCGAGCCCCATTCGGCGGGATAAAAGGCTCTGAAATCCTCCTGGTCGCTTTTCCAAAGGAGGTACTTGCCGTCTCTGGGCTTCCAGGCAGTGCCATCGAAACGATAGGTGGCATGCTGGTCGCTGTTGGGAGCGTACACCAAGATTTCGTCTCCCGCCTTGAACTTGGTTTGCTCCTCGGCCGTGCCTGTCGGCATGGAGCGGGTGGCGGCAAAGGGGTTGGCTATACCGGCCGTAATCCGCACGGCATTTTCGGGAACTTGGTCTGCCCGGGGCTCGTCAAGTTCGTTGTTGCAGGCGGTCAGCCCCCCGAGGAGGGCCGCCGCTGCAAGTGTTATGGTTACTTTAAGTCTCATTGCATCAAAAAGTTTATTCCGTTTCGATACTCTGCGTGCCGCCATCGGTCCATGGGGTGGCTGAGAAGCTGCCGACGATTACGACGTCCTTGCCCACGGTGAGGGTGAGGCCGTGCTGCGTGTCGGACGCGAGGGTGACTTCGGTCGGGGACTTCCATGTATACGTCTTGCCTGCCATGGTAATCTTCACCTGGAAGCCGTTGGCGGCGATGGTCTGCGGCACGAGGATGCATTCGTACTTCGCCACGGCACTCTTCGTTTCGCCCTGGCCGGGGGTGTAGATACCCGTCAGGGGTTTGACGGGGGTCGCACTGCCCTGTTCGGTCATGGCATCTTCAATGAGTTTCCATGTGGCCTCGGTCTTCGTGCCTTCCACGCTCACTGCGGTGATGGGGTTGGTGGCGGTGCCGTTGCCGTTGTTGTCCAGGTTGAACTGCGTGCCGAGCTGCACGGTGAGGTTGAGCTTGGCCAGGCGGTGCTTGAGTTCCACTTTCATCTTGCCTTGCGGGGTCAGGTCGTTGGCAGGGTCTACCACGTGGTTCTTCATCGCGAGGAGGTCGCTTTTGTTCAGCTTGTCGTCAGTGCTCTGGTCGGCTTCTACCTTGATGTTCACGGGCGTGGCGCCGGTGGCCAGCCAATTCTCGTCGGTCAGCGTGATGTCCGAGGGGATGCATACGGCGGCTACGTTCACCTTTTGGGTCTTGTTCTGCCAGAGCATCTTCAGTTTATCGGTGCCGGCGTTATCGTAACTCACCCATTCGCCGCTTTCCAGCTTCATCAGGGCGTTGTAGCAATAGTTGGCGTTGGCGGTGTTCTCTACCCGCAGCCGGAACGCCTGAAGGTTGGCTGTTTCCATTCCCGCACGGGTTTGCGGGCGGGTTACGTCGGTAGCTACGCGGATGATGCCGTCGGCTGGGAAGTGGTCGGCGGGAGCAACGAGGTTTTCGTCGTGGCTGCACGAAGCAGCGGTCAGTGCGGCAACGGCAAGCATTGCCAGATTCTTGATTGTCTTCATTTTCTTTGTTATTTTATTGTTATTGAATGATTACTGTTGATGAATGAAAAATGTTTTCCCTCTCCGGGGGGTCAACCCAACGGATTTCCCCCGGGCGTGGGCGACGGTGTGCCGCCGGGCGTAGGCGTGCCGCCGGGTTGTTCGGGTACGCTCTCTCCGCTGCGCAGCACGATGCGCTGTATGTTCTTGGCCTGATTGCGCATCTCCATTTTGGGGAAGAACTGTATGCGGGGCACTTTCAGCGTGTCGGCTGTGACTTCTTTCTCCGTCATCACGCGTTTGCCTATCGAAACGACTTTGAACGAGCCGAGGTCGGCGAGGTCTACCGCCCGTCCGGCAAACATC
This sequence comes from Prevotella heparinolytica, assembly GCF_004342845.1. GTDB lineage: Bacteria > Bacteroidota > Bacteroidia > Bacteroidales > Bacteroidaceae > Bacteroides > Bacteroides heparinolyticus. Next base: position 43,083 of record NZ_SLXB01000009.1, read on the forward strand.
TCTTCGCGCACGATTTCGGCAAGGGCGGTGATGGCACTGCGCACATCGGCGCGCGAGAGCGCCGTGGCGTTGATGATGCGGTCTTCCACCTGGCGGGTGGTAATCTTGTCCTGTACCATGGGGGCCGCGTAGTAAACGGTCTTACCCTTGTTCTTGCCTATATAGGCAGTCTCTTTTTTAACTTGATGAATCAACATAATTTTTACTGTTTTTTGGTGATTAATATCTTTGTTTTTCTTTACTGTAAGTTCGACCGTTGCCGTACTGTAAGTTCGACCGTTGCCGTACTGTAAGTTCGACTCTTGCCGTACTGTAAGTTCGACTCTTGCCGTACTGTAAGTTCGGCTGTGGTCGTACTGTAAGTTCGACTGTTGCCGTACTGTAAGTTCGACTGTTGCCGTACTGTAAGTTCGACTGTAGCCGTACTGTAAGTGCCGGCGCGAGGGTGCCTTAATCCGCCTTGGCTTCTCCGCCCGTGATGACAGTGCTGCCTGTCCAGTCGGCCACGGTCACTTCGCCCGGCTCGAGTTTCTCCTTGCCCACGGTGAGGCGGTAGGTGTAGCTCTTGCCGACATCATACGAATAGTCCTGCAGCTTGGCAGTCATCGCCTTGCCACCTACGGTAAGGGAAACCGTATGGTTCGCAGCATCACAGGGAACAAGCACCGTGTAGGTGCTGCCCGCCTTGCCCTCGCCATCGGCATAGGGTGTGTATGTTACTTGAGGGGCGCTTGCGTTGCTCTTGTTATGAAACTCGACGTTCTCCACCTTGGCATCGGCAGGAAATTCGGAGTTGAAGCCGGCTATCTTGACAATAAGGCGTGCCGTCTGGCGTCGCATCGTAAAGTGCAACACCTCTTTCGTCTTTTCTGGGTTAAGATTCGCGAACATTATATCTGCTTTAGCGATTTTGTCTGTACTGCTCTGGTCTGTTGGAAAAACATATGGTGCCCCACCAACAGTAGGCAAGCCATATTCGACGGTATAAAAGGCACTGAAAGACTCCGGCCAGTCGTATTTCCAAAGGAGGTACTTGCCGTCTTTGGGCGTCCAGGCAGAGCCATCGAAACGATAGGTGGCACGCTGGTCGCTGTAGTCGGTTTTCACCAAGATTTCGTCTCCCGCCTTGAACTTGGTTTGCTCGTCCTCCGTGCCTAACGGCATGGAGCGGGTGGCGGCAAAGGGGTTGTGGATACTTGCCGTAATCCGCACGGCATTTTCGGGAACTCGGTCTGCCTGCGGCTCGCCAAGTTCGTTGTTGCAGGCGGTCAGCCCCCCGAGGAGGGCCGCCGCTGCAAGCATCGAGATGAAAAAGAGTTTCTTCATGTTCTTTTCTTTGAAATTGGTTTCTTAATCAGTGCTATTCAATCTACCGCTTCTCCGCCCGTGATGTCCTCGGCAGCTCCCCAGTCGTTTATCACCACTTGGTCCAGCTCTATGCGGTTGCGCCCCACAATGAGCTTCACGGTCTGCTTCTTGCCCTTTACGAGGGCGAGCGGTGCGGGATGGGTGTAGACGTAGTTCTTGCCGTCGATGGCTATCGTGAACTTCTGCACCTCCTGCGGCATGATGACGGAGGCGTATACCTCGTTGGCCTTCTGCGGCTGCAGGTGGAATGGAGCGGCAGCCCCGCCGAGCGTAATCACGCCCTTGAGGTAGTCGATGGTGCCTTGGTTCTTGGCCTCCGTGCTTACCGAAGCCACGGCGGGTGTTCCGTCGAACTCGTTGCGGAAGGTGAGTTCCACCACGAGCTTGGACATCATGTGGTCGAAGCGCAGCTGCACGGGGTTATCGGTGGCTTTCAGCCCGGCTTTGCCCTGGCCCGTATTGACGGCCACGAGCAGGTCGCTCTCCATCTGCTTCGCAGGGTCTACCTTCACGGGGTCGGCCTTGAAGTCGGCCACGTTGCGTGCAGGATAAACGGAGAGGAAGAAGTGAGGCGTGGCCATGTCCACCCACTTCATGAGGGGCGTAGGCAGCCATTTGCCGCCTTTCAGCTCGTTGACGGAGTTGTTCACTACGAGGTTGGTGGCGGCCACCTCGTCGGCCGTGCCTGTCCAGGCATAGACACTGATTTTGTCGCCTTCGTCGAACCGGGAGGCGTTTCCCGTGGTGGAAACGCGCGTCAGGTTGTCGATGGAGGTGCTCACGGTGATGTACTCAGGCTTGGTCTGCGACTGCGCCTGTTCGTTGTCGTTGTTGCAGCTTGCCAGTGCAACGGCTGCCAGTGCGGCAGCGAAAAGAATCTTTTTCTTCATGTTGGTTAAATTAATATAGGGTTGAATAACTAAAGTTGTTTCTTTATTGGTTTCATTGGTCTCATTGGGTAATCCCGAACCGTAGTCGGTTCTTTCAGAACCTCCTGTGCATAGGCTTGGAGAATCGCTCCTCCGAGCAGCACCGCCGGCATGATTCTTTTATAATTCATATCTTGTTTTAATTTAGAATGTTTGCTTCTCATCATAATTAATTAAAAGTCTGTCGCGACATCGCTTTGTCTCCGCCTGATAGGTTCGTATAAATCTCCTGATTGTTTTTAATGAGAGAGCCTCAAGCAGATGTTTATGTGCCAAAGCATCGAATAGAATGGAAAAGGAACGGAGATAGGAAAAGTTTCCTCCTCGCGCGGAAAGTTCAAAGAACGTCTTGTTCATTTCAGCAGAAAAACCAATGGTTATTTTGCCTTCGTTATCCTCCGTTATATATACCCAATACATTATCTTCATTCTTCTTCTCCTCCTCCATTGATGACGATATAAATCTGAAAACATCTCCCCTCCAAAGTATCGCCCGATTTTATGGGCAATACTATTAAAGGAGAGAACCTAACACCAGTTTTTCTGTAAAATCCGATTTTACAATCAGAAGTTCATTGAAGTTTCATGAAAACTTATTTCACAGGGCACATTGCCCTTTTATCAAAAGATATTATCAATTCCGGCCTGTCAGCATAGACCCCGCCAACGAATAAGCGATTAAACCATCCTCTCTCTGGCGTTGAAGAGGTTTGTAGTCTGCACAAATCATAAAAAAAGAGGGAGATGCAACCTTAAGCTATTAACTCAAACAAAACAAAACGTTATAAGGCCATCTCCCCCCACAAAAAAATCCACCTTCTCAGGCTTTCTAAAAGCGAAATGATATGTACACATCTTGCATGACTTTTTAAAGTCAGTGCAAGATGATTTATCTGTTGTTTTTGTGCTTCAACCATCAGCGGACAGAATACCATCATCACTAAGGATGCTTTGACTCGCTTTTTCATTTTCATATTATTAGTTACATCAAAATATCCCGACATGTTATTTTTCAATTCTTGTCTCGTTTGATGATGACGCAAAATTAGAGAACTAATTTACAGGAGATGTATCATATTTGAAAATAATGTGTATCATATATGGAAAACGCTGCAAAACAAGAAGATATAAGAAGATATAAGAAGATATAATTGTTACTTTTCTACCTTTTTTTCTTTGGCGATGGCTTTGTATTCGGAGGGCGACATGCCGTAACAGGCCCGGAAGCATCGGTTGAAGGTGGCACGGGAGTTGAATCCCGACTGGAATTCCACCTCATTGATGTTCAGATTGAGATTGCCGGTCAGCAAGGAGGCTGCACGGCGCAGGCGGTAGCTATTGATAAACTCGTTGACGGTGGCGCCGTCGGCATATTTGCGCACGGCATCGGCAAGGTAAACGGAGTTCGTGCCGAGTCGTTCGGCCAAAACGTCGCGATTCAAGGCTGCATCCTTGAAAACCTCCTCAGTCCTCATCAATTCGCACAATTGACGATAAATCCTGCCTTCTCGGTCGAGTTGTTCTTCGGGGATAGCTCTTGCCGAACTCTCCACTTCGTCCTGCACACGCCGGTATTGCAGAATGGAGTCGTACAAAGCTCTGTTCTTACGGCGCAGCCTGCGCGTATATACAATGTATAGAATGACGGCAAGCAACAACAACGCTCCGATGGCGAGGGACAGGTAAAAACGTGTGGTGATGACTTCGTTGCGCAGCGTGAGCTTATCCACCTCAAAGATGGTATGCAGTTCGTCGAGCTGATTGGCAAGTTCCGTGGTGCGCAGCTTGTCCTTGTGGGGAAGTATCTCCTTGTAGAGTTCGGCCGCCTCTTTATATCGCCCGGCTTTCAGGAGAAATTCCGCCTGCTGGGTCTGCACGGTGAGCAGGCTCACGGAGTCGCCCGAGGCAGCGATGATTTCCATGTTCTTGCGGTTGCAGGCTATCGCCTTGTCATATTGTCTTGTCGCCGCATAGTAGCGCGCCTTCACTTGCAGGAGCTTGAACCGTGCGACAGCCTTGCGTCCCTCGGCGTATATCTCTGCTTGTTTCAGCAGTTTGTCGGCCTTTGAATAATTTGCCGTCTCTATCTCGGCAACGGCGGCAGCCAGTGTGCAGTAGAGGTAACGCCCGTTCAGCGGCGGGGTATCGCCCTTGCGCAGTGCCTCCTCCCGATATTTGTCGATGACGGATTTCCATTTCCCGGCTGTTGCCCGCAGTCTGTCATACTCGCCCAATCCGTCGAGGGTTTCGCCCAAGGCATTGTAGGCGGAGAGCAGCTGCGTGATGTTTTCTTCCTTAGACAGCGCGGCAATACTTTCCGTTAAGGATTTTTCGGCCTCGCGAAAGCGTCCCATCGTCTGGTAGATGCTGCCCATATCGTATGAGGAAACGCCCAGTCCGTAGTTGCTATTGGCAGTGTGCGCATCGGCATACATCTTCCGTGCCTCGAGCAAGGCGGTCTGCAGTTTTTCCTCGTAAATATACCTCTCCACCAAGACGCTCCACGCATTGTAGTAATAGTCCCACGTCTTGTTTTTCTTCAGAGACTTGAGCGACTCCGGCAGGTAGAAGAGGATGCTGTCCGGTTCGTCGTAGTTGTAGTAGCAATACAGCTGCCTGACACGTGCCATCCCTTCGGCTTCCGCGTCCTTTTGTTTCAGGGCCTCCGCAAGATATTCGCGGATGCAGCGCAACTCATACTGCATATCGTCTTGGATGGCCGCCAAGCGGCAAAGGTCGCTGTGCGCCTGCAAGAGTTCTTTTCCCCCGAGGCGTTTCATCTCCCGGCGTATGGAGTCGGCGGGACTATCGGCACATACACTTCCTGCCGAAAGTATAAGAATAAACAAGATGGATGCGATTCTTTTCATCAGTATATCTATTTAATGTCTACAGTCTGTATCACGAGTTCAAGCAATTCTTCGATGGAACGTGCGGTGGCCGGCTCCTTGTCCGGTCTGTGCAAAACAAAGCTGCCGTCGTCTTTCAAGTCTCCGGTTTCGATGTACGTTGCCGACTCCACGTTGCGGTTTGCCAGGATACCGTTTCGTTGCAGCGCCTTGCGCACCATGGCGTACTTCTGTCCGTGCCCCGCCAGACGTATCTCATCGGTGTATTCGTTGTCCACCCTGAAGAGTCCCGTCTCCAAATCGAAAACGATGCCCTTGCGGGCGAAGAAATGGCTCAGGCTGCCGTTCAGCGAGAGGTCTTCCGGCGTACCGATAGTCACTCCGTTCACCTTGTCCATCAGCCAGATTTTATCGGCAATCTGCAAGGCAAGCTCCAAGTCGTGCGTGGAGAGGAAGATGGTCTTATGAGTCTGCCGGCTGAGCCGGTGCAGCAGTTGCATCATCTCCACCTTGCTGGGGAAATCGAGGAAAGCCGTCGGTTCGTCCAGGTAGATGACGGGCGTCTGCTGTGCAAGCGCTTTGGCTATCATCACCTTCTGCCGCTCGCCGTCGCTCAGGGTGTGCACCATGCGGTGTGCCAGATGAGAAATGCCCACCAGCGAGACGGAGTCGCCCACCACCGCCTTGTCTTCTTTCGAGAGCGTTCCCCAGAAACCGGTATAAGGGCTTCGCCCCAAGCCTATCAGCTCGGTGACAGTCATATTGCGTATGTCGCATTTCTCCGTCAGCACCACACTGATGACACGCGAGAGTTGCTTGTCGGTATAAGTGTCTATCTCTTTTCCTTGGATGAATATCTCCCCGTCCAGCTTCGGCTGGAAGGCGGACAGCGTGCGCAGCAAGGTAGACTTCCCCACCCCGTTTGCACCTAACAGGCAGGTCAGCTCTCCGCTGTTGATTCCGGCGCAGATGCCCTCCGCCACCACCTTGACATCTCCCTTGCCGGGATAGCCGATGGAAAGTCTTTCTATATGTATCGTCTCGTTCTTCATTCTCATTTTTCCACTTATTCTATTCATTCTCTTCACTTTTCCTCTTTCTGAACAACACGGAAGCCACTACGGGCGCTCCCACCAATGCCGTGACCGAGTTTACCGGCAAGGCTCCCTCGAAACCGGGCATGCGGGCTATCAGATTGCATGCCAGTGCCAAGGCGGCGCCCGTCAGCAGGCTGGCAGGCATCAGTATCCGGTGGTCCGAAGAGTGGAAAATGGCACGGCACAGATGCGGCACGGCCAGCCCGATGAACATAATCGGGCCGCAATAGGCCGTCACAATGGCCACCAGCACACCCGAACACGAGATGACCAGCAACCGTGCCCGCTTGATGTCCAGTCCCAGATTGCGCGCGTAGCCGTCGCCCAGCAGCAGCAGGTTCATCGTCTTTATCAACAGGAAAGAGAGCGGAAGCAATGCGGCCATGATACATACGAACAGCATCATCTGGTCGCCCGAGACGCGGGCAAAGCTGCCCAAGCCCCAGATGACGTATGCACGGATGTCTTCCTCCACGCTGAAATATTTCAGCACACCGATGACGGCATTCGCCACATAGCCTATCATCACGCCGATAATCAACAGCGTGACGTTTCCCTTCACTTTCCGGGATACGTAGACGATGAGCGCCATGACGGCCAGCGCACCGACAATGGCGGCAACGGACAATGCCACCTCGCCCATATATCCCAACCGGCTCAATGCCGCACCGCCCATGGCACCGGACAACAATACCACGCAAGCCACTCCCAGGCTGGCTCCCGAACTGATGCCCAGCACCGAAGGCCCTGCCAACGGATTGCGAAACACGGTCTGCATCTGCAACCCGCTGACCGAGAGCCCCGCCCCTGCCACCAAGGCCGTCAGCGCCTGCGGCACGCGCGACTTCCAGATGATGTTCTGCCAAACCACAGATTCGTCCGTGCTTCCACACAATATTCTCCATATCGAGCGGAACGGGATGTGTACGGAACCCAACAACAGATTCAGCAGGAAAAACAGGAGAATCGACGCGAATATCAGCAGCATCGACAGCAGTACAGGTCTTTTCATTCTTTCAGCAGTTCGTAGTAGGCAGGTTTGTAATCGGGCAGCAAATGGGGATGGAAAGCATGTATCAAATCTTCGAGCACCACTTCGGGCTGCATGGGCATGCTCTCGTAGAAAGGTTTATCGCTCATGTTGCAGTAGACGACTTTTTTTTCGCGGAAGGCCCGGAAATCGGCATAGCGCGGATCGAGCGACTTCAAGGCATCGTAAGAGAACTTACCGTCGTAGCTGTTCACTATGCGCCAGAAGTCGGCACTTTCCGCTTGGCTGTACACCGTTTCAAAGTCCAATGTCACACCGCCCGAACGGGGGTCGTCTTTCAGGAAATAGTCCGCACCGGCATCACGAAACAACTCTGCAAGGAAGCTCTTCCCTCCCACGGCATACCAGTTTCCTCCCCTTATCTCTCCGCTGAACACCACCGGGCGTTTCTTCACGCCGGCAGCCAGTTGTTTCAATTCGGTATATCGTTTCTCTATCGCGGCGAACACCTCGTTCGCTTCCGCCTCCCTCCCGATAAACATGCCGATGAATTTAATCCATTCGGCTTGTCCCAACGGAGTCATCTCCTTATATCCCAAATGTGGAACGAGCGGAATGCCGGTTTCGCGCATGGCGTCATACCCTCCCCGTTTGAAGGGAGAAATAAAGATAACGTCCGGATTCATGCTTATTATCACCTCATTGTCAAAATTCCCCTCGATGCCGATTTTAGCAGTCTTGCCCGTCTTCAGGCGTTCGTTCATCTCTTTGTTGAAAAGATGCCGGGTACTGGTGATGCCTGCCACGCAATCGCAGGCATTCAGGCGGATGAAGTTGGAGAGTTGCAACGAGGTCATGCAGATGACGTGCCGCACCGATGTTTCGATGACCGTATAGTCATGGGGAATGCCGGCAGGCTTCGTCCCTTTGGGCACCAAAGCATAGTGAAAAGTATTGCTGCTCTCTTTCTGAGGGTCGTGTATATCGACCAAACGCACATTTCCCGGAAGATGTTTCACCACATATCCCTTTGCATAAACGGGAGTAACAATAGCTGCCGTGTCTGTCGCAGCAACGAGATAATCTGTCGCGGCGGTATCTTGTCCGGAAGCATGTTTTGATTTTGATCCACAGGAAGTTATACATAAAATACTGCAAAAAGCAATGCCTATGGCCGATATTCGCATCATGATTATGAGAGCTTTATAAAATTCGAGTACAATATTCGTCATTTTTGAGGAAATACGCAAGAGCTTTCCTTATAAAAACGACTAATATTCGGCTTTCTCCAGCAAAAGCCATTCCCGATGGAATGCGGGAAAAACGGGTAAAGAGATACCTTGAACCCACTATAAGCAACATGGGAAACAACCTACTACCTGTGCCTGTTTCGTGCATCCGGCAATGAGTTTTTGTCAATAAGAGCAATAAAGATTATGCCAAAAGAAAGAGATGATTATCTTTTCGGGAAATCTTACGAAAGAATCAATATTTTTCCGTAGAACTAAAGGATGCGGGCAGGCGCTTTTACGCATGTGAAATAGCACTTGTACAAGCATAAAGTTACACTTGTACAAGTGAGAGGATACGCCTGTATGAGTGAAGGCTTACGGTTGTACAAGTGAGAAGCAACACTTGTACAAGTGTAAAACCCTCATTTTCAATGCAACTTTTTAAGGGCATTATCGTCTTGGGTTATTTTCTTCATAGGAGAACTCCATGTGATTTATAACTATTTCGTCCGAAAAAATCATCGATTTTCTCCGAACTCTAATGACATCATATCAATTTTACGATGGAGAAGCTGGACAAATCAACTGTTCCGCTTCATCTTACCCAACACGCTTTTTGCATTATCAGACAAGGCAACGATGGCGCCGGCAAGTATGGCTGTATCTTTAATGACCAGACGCCCTGCCCCGGTCAGCAAAGGAAAACCGTGCTCCCCGCTTCCCAAATCGGGCACCCATACTTCGGGGGTCGTAATCAGGAAAGAGAGCGTGCCGATGGTCATGACAATGGCTAATATGGCTCCTACCAAACCTATTTTAGGAAAGAATATTCCCAAGAAAGTTAAAACGCCGATAGTCATGATAAGAATACCCAAGCCATAAGAAAAACCGTAAGTGTTGTTTTCCACATGCCAATGGTATTTTACTTCGTCAAACTCACCTTCTCGCAATTTATAATCCTTGTATTCCGGCGCATCCTGCGTATAAAAGAAATTCATAAAGGGACTGTTGGCTACGAAAGGCACAATACCTTCCGCCTCATAATTCCAGAATTTCAGTCCGCCAATCCACACAAAGATGACCAAAATGGCCACACGAATCAAGTTGATACCTGTTTTTTGTGCCGAAGCAGCCCAAGTCAACGCAGTTACAAACAAATTTTGCAATTTTTCTTTCATCTTTCTTTTACTTTTAGTGATACATCTTTTTTATTTCCCCATCAAACAGCAAGTTAGCATATTTTGTTCATGATAACCATGCCACATTTTGTTTTCTATGAATTATTTCACCACTTTTGTAGCCGTTTTTAAGATTTCGTTTCATTTAATTTTCAATCCATCAAGACAAAATGTATCCTGTTCTATTCGTATCTCTCGGCCCCGGCGATCCGGAACTGATTACCGTAAAAGGGCTGAAAGCCTTGCAAGCCGCCGACAGCATCTTCTGTCCGGAGACAATGAATAAAAACTCCGCAACATCCCCGGCCAGCTCGCGTGCGGCCGCCATCCTTCACCGACTGGAAATCGAGGCAAAGTGTATCATCCGCTTTGACATTCCGATGAGCAGGCAGCGTGACAAAGCCTTATCGGCTTACGACAGTCTTTATGCGGAAATACTGAAACAGCATGCCGATGGAAAGAAAATATGCGTAGCCGCCGAAGGCGATGCGGGCTTCTACGCTTCTATACATTACGTGTACGAGCGACTGCGAAAAAGAGGCATCCCGGTAGAGCATATTGCCGGCGTGCCTGCATTTATTGCAGCCGGAGCACGGGCAGGAATCCACCTCGTGAGCAGAACTGAAACGCTGACCGTACTTCCCGGCACAGCCACAGCCGGTGAAGTGACCCGCTGCATAGAACGAGAAGGCGCCGTCGTCATCATGAAACTCTCCAAGTGCGCGCAAAACATGCACGAACTCATCAGGCTGTATCCGGAATACGATTATCACTATTTCGAAAACGTGGGCACTGCTGACGATGTGTATCTCAAATGCCCCGACCAGATTCTTTCTCGTCCGTTCCCCTACTTCTCCATGCTCATTGTCCGTCGATCGGAAAACACCGATAAGGAACAAGCTATTAATACATTTTCGCAATAATAAAAAACATTTTTCGAGAAAAAGGTTTACCTTTGCCGCGTATAATCATTAAAAGGAATAAGAATATGAAGAAAATCGCTTTTTATATAATGTTGTTAGTGATGAGTATCGGCCATGCTCATGCACAAGGTCAGGCAGACATCAAATTTGAGAAGACTGAACATAATTTCGGTACATTCTCCGAAAACAACCCGGTGGTAAACTATACTTTTAAATTCACCAACATAGGTGATGCACCATTGGTCATCCATCAAGCAGTAGCTTCCTGCGGATGCACGGTTCCCGAATATTCGCAAGAACCGATATTGCCCGGAAAAACAGGAACTGTAAAAGTGACGTACAACGGAGCCGGAAGATTCCCCGGACACTTCAAAAAGTCCATCACTTTGCGCACCAATGCCAAAACTGAAATCATGCGACTGTTTATTGAAGGAGACATGACCGCGAAAGAATGAGAAATAATACACTTTGCGACATTGAATGAAGGAGATTTTTTTAAATCTCCTTTTTTTTTGCTTTCTTTGGAGGCTTAAAAGAAAAACATCAAACTACAAAACCTATGAAACAAGAACAAGAAGAACCGATTACCGGATTGCCGGAAAATGCGTTCCGTGAATTGAAGCCGGGAGAAGTGTACAATCCGTTGATGAGTCCCGAAAAGAAGTATGCAGAAGTCAATGTATGGTCGGTGACGTGGGGCATCCTGATGGCAGTCCTCTTCTCGGCCGCAGCCGCTTATCTGGGATTAAAAGTGGGACAAGTATTTGAAGCAGCCATCCCCATTGCCATTATCGCCGTAGGCGTATCAGGCGCGGCCAAGCGCAAGAATGCTTTGGGCGAGAATGTGATCATACAGTCTATCGGTGCAAGTTCGGGTGTCATCGTAGCAGGAGCCATCTTCACCCTTCCGGCACTTTATATTCTCCAAGAGACATATCCCCAAGAGATTACAGTGACTTTTGCTCAAGTATTCGTCAGTTCTTTGCTGGGAGGTATACTGGGCATACTTTTTCTCATTCCGTTCCGTAAGTATTTCGTTAGCGACATGCACGGCAAATATCCTTTTCCGGAGGCCACGGCCACCACACAGGTACTTGTATCCGGCGAAAAAGGCGGCAACCAGGCCAAGCCATTGTTGATGGCAGGTATCATCGGAGGCTTGTACGACTTCGTAGTGGCCACTTTCGGTTGGTGGAACGAGAATTTCACCACCCGCGTATGCGGTTTCGGCGAAATGATGGCCGAAAAAGCCAAGCTGGTATTCAAAGTCAATACTGGTGCTGCCGTACTGGGTCTGGGTTACATCGTCGGACTGAAATATGCTTCCATCATCTGCGCCGGTTCGCTGGCTGTCTGGTGGATCATCATCCCTGGTATGTCTCTGCTTTGGGGAGACTCAGTGCTGAACCAATGGAATCCTGAAATCACGACTACCGTAGCTTCAATGTCTCCCGAAGAGATATTCAAGTATTACGCCAAGAGCATCGGCATCGGCGGCATTGCCATGGCGGGTATCATCGGCATCATCAAGTCGTGGGGCATCATCAAGAGTGCCGTAGGGTTGGCCGCAAAGGAAATGGGCGGAAAAGCAGATGCGGAGGCCGGAGTAAAACGCACGCAGCGAGATATTTCCATGAAGATTATTGCCATCGGCTCCATCATCACCTTGCTGCTGGTTGTTCTGTTCTTTTATTTCGACGTGATGCAAGGCAATCTGACACATACCGTCGTTGCCATCCTGCTTGTGGCAGGCATTGCATTCCTGTTCACCACCGTGGCAGCCAACGCCATTGCCATTGTGGGTACTAACCCCGTTTCCGGCATGACGCTGATGACACTTATTCTGGCATCGGTAGTAATGGTTTCCGTCGGACTGAAAGGACCTGAAGGAATGGTGGCAGCCCTTGTAATGGGCGGTGTTGTCTGTACGGCCCTGTCTATGGCGGGAGGTTTCATCACCGACCTGAAGATTGGTTACTGGCTGGGCAGCACACCTGCCAAGCAGGAGACATGGAAATTCCTCGGTACTCTTGTTTCAGCTGCTACCGTAGGCGGTGTGATGATTATTCTGAACAAGACATACGGCTTTACCAGCGGACAGTTGGCTGCTCCTCAAGCTAACGCCATGGCTGCCGTTATCGAACCGTTGATGAACGGTGTGGGCGCTCCATGGCTACTCTACGCCATCGGAGCCGTACTTGCCGTTATTTTGAACTTCTTCAAGATTCCGGCACTGGCCTTTGCATTAGGCATGTTCATCCCTCTGGAACTAAACGTTCCGCTTGTTGTGGGCGGTGCTGTCAACTGGTACGTGACCGGTCGCAGCAAAGACACTGCTCTCAATGCTGAACGTGGAGAAAAAGGAACATTGCTTGCCTCCGGCTTCATTGCAGGCGGTGCTCTGATGGGCGTGGTAAGTGCAGCCATGCGCTTCGGAGGAATCAATCTGGTGAATGAGGCATGGGTGCAGAACACATGGTCGGAAGTGCTGGCATTGGGCGCATACGCCATCCTGATATGCTACTTTATAAAATCTTCCATGAAAACCAAATAATAGTTTTTCCATTAACTTAACAACATTATTTCTATGAGAATGCATCATTTACTATTTGGTTTCCTCGCAGTAATTCCGCTTGCCTTATCAGCACAGAGCAGCAATCGCTACGACGACATAACCAATCCTAATCTGACAAGCATCAACAGAGAGCCTGCACGAAGCACATTCACTTCTTACATTACAGAAGCCGATGCTGTCATCAATGACCGTAAGAACGGTACATTCCGTTTATCTCTTAACGGAAAATGGAAATTCAACTATGTGGAGAACTTTACTGACCGTCCTACGGATTTTATGGCAGAACGGGCAGATGTAGGTCGCTGGCCCGAGATCAATGTTCCCGGTAACTGGGAACTGCAAGGTTTCGGCACTCCCATTTATGTGAACCTGCCTTATGAGTTTTGCTCGGCAGGCTATGCTCCTTATTGGGATAAACCCAATCCTCCTTATGTCCCCAAGGAATGGAATCCTACCGGAACTTATCGTCGTGAATTCACGCTGCCGAACGATTGGGAGAACAAATCCATTTTCCTGAGTGCCGATGGCGTACGTGGAGCCGCTTTCTATTACCTCAACGGCAAGTTCGTAGGCATGAGCAAAGACGCCAAGACACCGGCACGCTTCAATGTCAGCACCATTGTTAAAAAGGGAAAAAACACCATAGCCATACAAGTACATCGTTTTTCCGATGCCAATTACTTGGAATGTCAGGATTTTTGGCGCATCAGTGGTATAGAGCGAGACATCTATCTCTATGCCCAGCCTCAAGTTCATCTTACGAACTTCAAAGTGGAAACTCCTTTGGACGAACACTATAAAAATGGAGTCCTGAAGGTTAAGGCACAGTTTACCAACGAAAGCGGACAAAACTCTCCTTTGATCGTATCCTACCGGTTGCTGGACAACAAAGACCAACAGGTAGCACAGTCTTCCATACAGACGGGCATCGGACAAACCGAAGTGGAGTTTGCCACAAAGAGTATTAAAGAGCCTTTGCAATGGACTGCCGAGACTCCCAATCTATACACTTTCATCATCAGCCTGAAGCGTCCGAACGGTGACGTGATTGAAGCCACCAGCTGCAAAGTGGGATTCCGCACCGTGGAAATAAAAAACAAGCAACTGTTGATAAACGGGCAGCCCATTCTCGTGAAAGGAGTGAACTATCATGAGCACAACGAGTATACAGGACATTATGTCACGGAGGATTTGATGAAAAAGGACTTTGAGCTTTGGAAGAGATATAACATCAATACCATACGTACCTGCCACTATCCACAACAAGAGCGCTTCTACGAGCTTTGCGACGAATATGGCATGTACGTAATCGACGAAGCCAACATTGAAAGTCACGGCATGGGTTACGACCTTCGTCTTGGAGGAACTCTGGGAAATAACTCACTCTTCATGAATGCGCACATCGATCGTACACTGAACATGTACGAACGAGACAAGAATCATCCGTCAGTCATCATCTGGTCATTAGGAAACGAAGCCGGAAATGGATTGAATTTCTACGTTACCTACAATACTTTGAAATCGCTCGACAGCCGTCCTATTCAGTATGAACGTGCGCTGATGGAGTGGAACACGGATATCTATTGCCCTATGTATGCTTCGCCCGCAGCTTTGGAGGAGTATGCCCTGAACAAGGACATGACACGCCCCCTTATTCTTTGCGAATATGCTCACGCCATGGGTAACAGTCTCGGCAACTTCCAAGATTATTGGGACATCATAGAGAAATATCCCATCCTGCAAGGGGGATGTATTTGGGACTGGGTAGATCAGGGATTGGCTGCTAAGACCACAGACGGACGTAAATACTGGAAATATGGAGGAGACTATGGAGAATACGGTACGCCTTCCGACGGAAATTTCTGTATCAACGGAGTGGTGTATCCCGATCGCAGCATCAAGCCACAAACGGAGGAGATGGGAAAAGTTTATCAGAACATCAAATTCATGGATTTCGATAAGCAGACCTGCACCGTGAAAATCCGCAATGATTTTTCCTTTACCAATCTGGATAAATATGATTTTTATTACATCATTCGCGATGCCGGAAAGGAAATTTATCGTGGCAAGATAGAGAACATCAAAGCTGCACCGGGCAAGGCTGTAACTTCCGGATTCCTGAATGGCATTCCTAAGGAAAAAAAGACTACGGGGGACGTACGCATAGAATTCTATGCAGCCATAAAGACAGCCGAACCTTTCCTGCCGGTTGGTACAGTCATTGCACGCGAACAGACTTATATCCATACTTTCTTCAAGAAAGAAGCGCAGCTGAAGAAACTTGCAGCATCCAAAGACGAAAGTGGCAAAATAGAATTCTCGGGTATCGATTTCAAGGCGACTTTCGATAAAACAAGCGGTCTGCTCACATCTTACTTATATAAAAAGCACGAGTATATCCTGGATGGTCAAGGTCCCCGACCTTTCTTCTGGCGTGCCCCGACAGATAATGATTATGGAGCACAATTACCCCTCCGCCTCAAAGCATGGAAAGATGCAAGCTATCAGGAACCGAAAGCCGAAAGCTTCCGCGTATTGCAGGGCAACGACTCTACCACAGTAAAGGTGACTTATCGTTTTGCGCAGACAGATGCTCGCTGGAACATTACCTACCGGATATATGCCAACGGAATAATCAAAGTGGACAATCGTTTCGTGACTGAGAATGAGAAAGCGCCAATGATTCCGCGTGTAGGCTTGCGGATGCAGCTGCAGAACTCTTTCAAAAACTTGACTTATTATGGCCGGGGACCGAAAGAGAATTATCGCGACCGTCGAACCTCACAGTTCATCGGAGAATATACTACTCCGCTGAAAACGATGTACGAACCCTATATACGTCCGCAAGAGAACAATCACCGGACGGACATTTATTGGTGTGCACTCACTGACAAAGCTTACCGGGGCTTGCTGTTCATTGCCGACAGCACTTTCGAGATGAATGCTTCCAACTATCCGCTGGAGAGTTTGGATAGTGGCGACTCCATCGACAATGGTGCTCCGCGTACAGCGAAGAGCAACCATCGTCATCTCACCGACCCGCTGCCCAAAGAGATGGTGGACTTATTCATCGACTACCGCATGATGGGGCTTGGAGGAGATGATAGCTGGGGAGCGATACCTCACGAGGCTTACTTGATTCGTCCGGGCAGAGCCAACGCTATCGAATATGGTTTCTCGATTGTTCCGTTCGACAAAAAAGAGGATTATAAATCATTAATCCTGCAATATTAAGAGGTCTTTTGAATTTTACTCCCTCCTGATGAGGCATTTATAAAAAGGATGTAGTACATTTGCTGCATCCTTTTTCACCTTTTTGCAAAAGGAGGGAAAAAGAGTTGGCCATTCGTCACCAAACGCAATGGCTTTCAATAAAACAAAAAGAATAACTAATCAAAAGACTTAAGAGTATGAAAACAATGAGTAAACTTATGTTCTGCATCCTTTGTGCCACAGGCGTGCTGACCTCGGCTTCTGCACAAGTAGGGAAAGAGATGTTGAGTAACGGAATAAAGTATCTGGATATTCCTTATGTGGCTCACACACTCGAAGCGGAAGGTCCGGAAGAACTTATCATCAATTGTGATGAAGTAGATTGCACCACTTTCGTGGAATATGTGCTGGCTGAAACCCTAACTCCGAAAATGGAAGATGGAGACGTATCTGAAACGGCATTCGGCGAGAAGTTGCAAAATATCCGTTATCGCAACGGCAAGATTGACGGATATGCCTCCAGACTGCACTACAATACAGACTGGGTAGACAACGGGATACGCAAAGGATTCCTCGAAGATATCACGGCGAAGATGAGTTCCGATACCGAGAAACTATCCATTTTCTATATGTCATCCCGCCCCCAGCAATACATGCATCTGGCCAATTCGGCAGAAAATGTAGCTAAAATAAAAGAAACGGAGCGCGCATTGTCAGGCAAAATCATCCATTACCTGCCTAAACAGAAACTTCCGGCTGAAGGATTGCCTTGGATTAAAGACGGCGATATCATTGCCATCACAACGAATATTCCGGGATTGGATGTAGTCCACATGGGCATTGCTTTCTATGCCGACGGAAAACTTACTCTGCTGCATGCCTCTTCTACCGAGAAAAAAGTGGTAGTATCTAAAGTCACCTTGTCACAATTGCTGAAAGAAAATGACAAGTGGACCGGAATCCGGGTGATAAGGGCAAAGAAATAAAGACTGAATGCTTACAGCTGATATCGTTTCATAATGAATGAACGGAGGCGCATAGACTACCATCAGTAATGGTAGCTTATGCGCCTCCGTTCATTGGATGTCAGTTCAGGGTTCTTTATCTCGAACCTGCATCAGTTTATATGTTGTGCAACAAACCGATTTCAGGGAAAGTGCTCCCTTGCATCAGATAACAGATGCCGAAACAGGCCGCACTCACAATCCATAGAATGACCAGCGTCCACTTCAGACCTGTATTCATAGGTTGCCACTTGAACATCTGGCTGAAAATACCCCACACAAGGCTGATCAAAGGAATACCCACCACCAAAATTCCGGCAATGTACATCACAATAGCCACTAACGGAGAATCGGGTAATACCACATCGGCCATCGGAAAGAGAGCAATCAGAGCGGCACCACCACCTATGGCCACCATGACTGCGGCAAACAACAGTGTCACAAACAGCACTCCGAATACAAACAATATCGGACTGCAAATGATAGCAAAAATAACCAGACAAATCTTCAAAAACCAACCTGCAACCATTACCAATGCATCACCGATCTTTTGAAATAGAGTACGGGGATTGTCCGACTTCATATAATCGTTCACACCATTAGCCATCTTTTCGAAACCGTCCGTCACAGTCTTACCTATATTCTCTACCGTCACGGCTTCGCCACGCATGTTCAGTTTCTCAGCTGCCGTATGGGCTTCGGGTATAAGCAGCCAACATACGATATAAACCGGAATCAACGTCCCTACCCCACACACCAGAACGACAAGCAGCAACAGGCGAAGCAAAGTTACATCCCATCCCAAATAGGCTGCCAATCCACCGACAACACCTCCCAGCATTTTATCGTCCGGATTTCGGTAAAGACGACGACGAGCAGCACCGTATGCCGCATCGCCGCTCCAAGCACCGGAACCATAGCTCTTGCCGGCATTCGCAGCACCCGAATCGAAACTGCTGTTTTCTTTCTCGGTATCCATATCTTCCGGTTTCCCCATACGGGCAATCACTTCTTCCACATCGGCAATCGTAATTACTTGCAAACCGGTTGACAGTTTCTCTGCAAAAAGCTCGGAAATGCGACGTTCAATATCATCTACAATTTCATCGGCACCTGCTTCTTTGCTAAAGTGCATCTTGAGATTACTCAGATAATTATCCAAAAGGCGGTATGCATCATCGTCTATGTTGAAAACGGTTCCACCCAAATTTACTGTTAATGTCTTTTTCATAAAACCTAATTCTATTTATTGTTTAACTATTTACTATTTTATTTATACGCCAATTCAGGTTCACTCCTCCACACAAGGGCCATTTGTATATATAAAATACTTCATGAAAAACCTCAATTTTATGCTTACTAAAAACTCTCCGGATTTTTACTAATTTTCCAGCGAATTTTTACTAAAAATCCGGTGAGTTTTTAGTAAAAATCGCCGTGCTGATTTTCAGAATGATTTGGGACGTTTTTCTTGTCAAATATTATTAACACAAACTCACATCTTTTATATCAGTCTTAGCATTTGCGACCTCAGGAGTTACTGATGTGGTTGACTGTATCATTGAGTTCTTTCCAAGATACTTCCAATTCGCCGAGAAAGACTTCACCCTCCGCCGTCAACCGGTAATACTTGCGAGGAGGACCTTGCGTAGATTCAATCCACTCATAACTCAAAAGATCGTCGTTCTTCAGACGGGTGAGCAACGGATAAAGCGTTCCTTCCACTACTATCAATCTGGCTTCTTTCAGCTTCTGAATGATGTCCGAAGCGTAAGCCGGTTCCTTGTGAAGCAGCAACATGATACAATATTCAAGCATGCCCTTGCGCATTTGCGACTTTACATTGTTTACATCCATGATGACATTTATTATTTGACTATTTATTATTCTATATTCCTCATTGTTTTATCTTCTTCAGGTTGTTTTCTCGATAAACTGTCATTATACCAACCTTCTTTGTTTGGTACAAATATATGCATTGCATCAATACCATGTATTACATAGTACCATCTATTATTAATTATTAACAGACTAAAGAAGCATAATTACATATCAATGTAAGCGCTCTTCCTTTTTTCTCTTTATTTCTGCTATTTTTAAATATTTTCATATCTTTGTTTCCGACCTAATCCATTACGTAATGAAAATACTGACTAATCATGATCTGGAAGCTATCAGGAAGAGGGCGGAAAATGCGCTTCGGCTACGCAAGCAAAGCAATGAGTTGCGAACGGAACAATGCTGCGGACTGGCATCGGGCACAAAGCATCTGCAAATCCTGATTTGTGGCGGTACAGGGTGCAAAGCCTCTGCCAGCCATGTCATTGCCGAGAGACTGCGGCAGGCACTCGAAAAAAACAAAATTACCGACAAGGTAGACGTGATTACAACCGGCTGCTTTGGCTTTTGCGAGAAAGGGCCTATTGTCAAGATTATCCCCGACAATACGTTCTATACACAAGTCGCTCCGGAAGATGCCGATGAAATCATCGGCAAGCATATCATCGGCGGGCAAAAAGTAGAACGGCTGCTCTACGTAGACCCTAAGACGGAAAAGGCTGTCAGCGACTCCAAGCACATGGACTTCTATCGGAAGCAAATGCGCATAGCTTTACGCAACTGTGGCTTCATCGACCCTGAAAACATAGAAGAATACATCGCCCTGAATGGTTACAGAGCATTGGCAGAGAGTTTGCTTACCAAGAAACCAGAAGAAGTGATAGAAGTAATAAAGTGTTCCGGACTGCGCGGACGCGGCGGAGGCGGTTTCCCCACCGGAAAGAAATGGGAATTTGCCGCCCATCAGCAAGCGGATATAAAATATGTGGTGTGCAATGCCGATGAAGGCGACCCCGGCGCATTCATGGACCGCTCCATCATGGAAGGCGACCCGCACTCTATTGTAGAGGCCATGGCCATCTGCGGCTACTCCATAGGTTCGTCGAAAGGATTGGTTTACATCCGTGCCGAATACCCGCTTGCCATCCAACGCTTGAAGACAGCCATTGCGCAAGCTCGCGAATACGGGCTATTGGGCAACAACATTTTCGGTACAGACTTCTGTTTCGACATCGAAATCCGTTACGGCGCAGGAGCGTTTGTCTGTGGCGAAGAGACGGCGCTCATTCACTCCATGGAAGGAAAACGCGGCGAACCTACCCTGAAACCACCCTTCCCGGCAGAAACCGGATACTTGGGAAAGCCCACCAACGTGAACAATGTGGAGACACTTGCCAACATACCGATTATACTTACAAAAGGAGCCGAATGGTTTTCGTCCATCGGAACGGAACATTCTAAAGGAACCAAAGTTTTCGCCCTTGCCGGAAAAATCAATAACGTAGGGTTGATAGAAGTTCCTATGGGTACGACACTTCGCGAAGTCATCTACGAAATCGGCGGCGGCATAAAGGGGGGCAAGAAGTTCAAAGCCGTGCAAACAGGCGGCCCCTCCGGAGGCTGCCTGACAGAGAAGCATCTGGACACCCCGATAGACTTCGACAACCTGCTTGCAGAAGGCTCCATGATGGGTTCGGGCGGCATGATTGTGATGGATGAAGACGACTGCATGGTGTCAGTAGCCCGTTTCTACCTCGAATTCACCGTAGAAGAGTCTTGTGGGAAATGTACTCCATGCCGCATCGGCAACAAGCGGTTGCTTGAGATTCTGAACAAGATAACCCAAGGTTGCGGAACGGAAAAGGACTTGAAAAAACTCTCCACACTGGGGCAGGTGATAAAGGATACCACCCTCTGCGGATTAGGACAGACCTCACCCAATCCGGTGCTCTCCACGCTCAACAACTTCTACGATGAATATCTGGAACACGTAAGGGACAGAGTGTGCCGGGCACGGCAATGTAAGTCGCTGCTCACCTACACCATCAATCCGGAATTATGTATCGGGTGCCACCTCTGCTTCAAACATTGCCCGGCAGATGCTATCTTGGGAGATGTGCGCAAACCGCATGTCATCAATCCGGACAAATGTATCAAATGCGGCATGTGCATGGCTCGCTGCAAATTCAAAGCAATATCCGTATGCTAAAAACCTAACTGTCATGGAAGAGAAACAAATAACCTTGCAAATAGACCGCCACTATATCACCGTGCCTCAAGGAACCACCATTCTGGAAGCGGCACGGAAAATAGGCATCGACATCCCTACCCTTTGCCACATCGACCTGAAGGGTACTTGCATCAAGAATAATCCGGCATCGTGCCGCATCTGTGTGGTGGAAGTAGAAGGACGACGCAACCTTGCTCCTGCCTGTGCCACGCGTTGCACGGAAGGAATGGTGGTGCGCACCAGCACGTTGCGTGTAATGAATGCCCGTAAAGTGGTGGCCGAGCTGATATTGTCCGACCATCCCAATGATTGCCTCACCTGCCCCAAATGCGGTGATTGCGAATTGCAGACATTGGCACTGCGCTTCAATATTCGTGCCATGCCGTTCAACGGAGGCGAACTCTCTCCCCGCAAACGTGAAGTAACTTCATCCATCGTGCGAAATATGGATAAATGTATCTTCTGCCGTCGTTGCGAAAGTGTATGCAACGAAGTGCAGACCGTGGGCGCATTGGGTGCCATCCGCCGCGGATTCAACACGACCATTGCTCCGGCCTTCGACAAGATGATGACGGACAGCGAATGTACCTATTGCGGACAATGCGTTGCCGTCTGCCCCGTAGGAGCACTGACCGAACGCGACCACACCAACCGTCTGCTCGAAGATTTGGAGAACCCCGACAAAGTGGTCATCGTGCAAACAGCCCCTGCCGTACGTGCCGCTTTGGGCGAAGAATTCGGGTTGCCTCCCGGCACACTGGTGACGGGGAAAATGGTATATGCCTTGCGCGAACTGGGATTCGACTATGTGTTCGACACAGATTTTGCAGCCGACCTCACCATCATGGAAGAAGGGGCCGAAATTCTGAAACGACTGACTGCTTATCTGAACGGCGACAAGTCTGTACGCCTGCCCATTCTCACCTCCTGCTGCCCGGCATGGGTCAACTTCTTCGAGCATCATTTCCCCGATCTGCTCGATATCCCCTCCACAGCACGTTCGCCACAGCAAATGTTCGGCTCCATCGCCAAAACATACTGGGCGGAGAAGATGGGCATTCCGCGCGAAAAACTGGTGGTGGTATCCATCATGCCCTGTCTGGCCAAAAAATACGAATGCGACCGGGAGGAGTTCAAGACGAACGGTAATCCCGACGTAGACTACTCCATTTCAACCCGCGAACTGGCCCGTCTCATCAAACGTGCCAACATAGGATTCACACTGCTGACCGATAAAGAGTTCGATCTGCCTATGGGAGCATCGACGGGTGCCGGTGTCATCTTCGGAACCACCGGAGGCGTGATGGAAGCCGCCTTGCGCTCGGTCTGCGAAATCTACACCGGAAACACATTGGAGAACGTGAACTTCGAGCAAGTACGCGGATTGGCAGGTGTGCGGCGGGCAACCATTGATCTGAACGGCTTTGAACTGAAAGTGGGCATTGCCCACGGGTTGGGAAACGCGCGCCGGCTGCTGGAGGATATCCGCAACGGTCGGAACGAGTATCATGCCATTGAAATCATGGCATGCCCCGGCGGTTGCATAGGCGGTGGCGGACAACCGTTGCACCACGGCCATTCGGATGTGCTTTATGCACGTGCCGATGCTCTCTATCGTGAGGATGCCGCCAAGCCGTTGCGCAAATCGCACGAAAACCCATACATCAAGACATTGTATGAAGAGTATCTGGGCAAGCCTCTGAGTGAAACGGCAGAACATCTGCTGCATACACGTTATTTCAACAAATCCATTGATTAAACCGCTAAAAAGAAGAGCTATGTCAGAGATGAAACTGGCCTGCGACGTTGCCGAACAAGTACGTGCCATTTGCGACAAGCATGGCAATCGGCCGGGCGAACTTATCAACATATTGCACGAGGCCCAACACTTGCATGGATATCTGCCCGAAGAGATGCAACGCATCATCGCCTCCAAACTGAATATTCCGGTATCCCGCGTGTATGGGGTCGTGACTTTTTACACGTTTTTCACCATGCAGCCCAAAGGCAAGCATCCCATTTCGGTATGTATGGGAACAGCATGTTATGTACGAGGCTCGGAAAAACTGCTCGAAGAGTTCAAACGCGTATTGGGCATCGATGTGGGCGAAACAACCCCTGACGGGAAATATTCCCTCGACTGCCTCCGATGCGTGGGGGCCTGCGGATTAGCCCCCGTAGTAATGGTAGGAGATAAAGTTTACGGAAGGTTGCAACCGATAGACGTGAAGAAAATATTGGAAGAAGAGGATGAAAAGGGGGATTAGCGGTTAGTGGCAAGCAATCCGGGTTCGAGATTAAGAAAAGAAGCAGACGAGATGCCGTCCGAAAGATGATGAGACCTGCCTGAAAACATTTACCGCCAATGGGAGAAAACTCTATCTTAGCGCTTGCGTTATATATCGCAAGCGCTAAGATATACATCGCAAGGCGCAAGATGTATAACGCAAGCGCTGCGATATAACTTCCTTCCTAATCTCATCCTGTTTCAGACAAGGCAGAGGCAGGTTTTATCCGCTGATGAAAAGTTTTTTTGTACGGATGAAACCCATATCCAGAACCTTATATCTAATTCAGATTAAGCAACAAGTGGTCAGCGATTGTGTGAAATCACGGCACAGCATGCCTTCCGCATATCACTAACCGCCAATCACAACTTCTTTTCCGTTAATCTTCATTCCGCTCAAATAGGCGATTGCCACTCCGTAGTTCGTCATCGGAACTTGTTGCGAACGGGCATTTGCAATGCGGCCGAGCACATACTTCCGGTTAAACATGCAGGCACCGCAATGGATAATCAAATCATATCCGGAAAGGGAATCGGGAAAGTCATCGCCTGAGACAATATCAATCTGTAGATTCGGACCGACATGCCGACGCAACAGGCGGGGGAGTTTCACCCTTCCTATGTCTTCCGTAAGCGGAGCATGCGTACAGGCTTCCGCTATCAACACACGCGATTGTTCCGTCAAACAATCAATGGCGGCCGCCCCTTCGACAAAACAGTCGATATCGCCTTTATATGCGGCAAAAAGTACGGAGAAAGAGGTCAGCCGGCTTTCCGCCGGCTTTTGCCGGCAGACTATGGGAAGCACCTGTGAGTCGGTAATAATCAGTTTCGGAGGATGTGCAAGCGTCCGCAAAGTGCCTGCAAGTTTGTCCGTGGTGCAACATGTCACCATACATTTCTTGTCCAACAATTCACGGAGTGTCTGCACCTGCGGAAGGATAAGACGGCCTTTAGGAGCTTGTATATCCTGCGGCATCACCAGAAGAACCGTATCTCCCTCTCGAACCAAATCTCCCGTGATACTTTCTCCGCCAAAATCCTCCGGGATTTTCTTCAGGATAGCCTGATAGATTTCAGTTACACCGATACCCTCTTTGGCACAGACAATCAAAGGACGTTGGCCGCAATTATTCTCGATTTGAGAGGCCAGTGCGCCGGCATCCGGACGAAGGTCGGACTTGTTCAGAATAAGCACTGTCGGAATGTGATGCGCCTGCAGGCACTCCACCCACTGCTTCTCCTCCGCTCCGCCGTCTTCGCAAAGCAGCAGGGCGATATCTGCTTTCTCCACCACTTTCAAGGTTCGCTTCACGCGCATATTTCCCAGTTCATTTTCATTGTCGTCGAAACCGGGAGTGTCAATGAACAGGCATGCGCCGAGAGGATGTACTTCCATGGCCTTTGCCACAGGGTCGGTCGTAGTACCCGGTACGGCCGACACAAGTGCAATGTCCTGTCCGGTCAAAGCATTGATAAGACTGGATTTTCCACTGTTCCGCCTTCCGAAGAGAGCGATGTGCAGGCGGGTCGAACGAGGAACCTGATTCATCTTTTATTCTTTGTTTCTAAAACCTGAAGTCTCTTTTCCCTTTTTCTATCTCTTGCAGATTATTTAAAGCTATCCCCTTTATTTTCGGATTAGGAATGCGGTTTATTTCTTCTTGAATCAAGCGTATTCCTTTCTCTCTTGTATCGGGCGAAGCATAATCTTCCAGATACTCTTTCAGCGTCATCAAAGCATTTGGTTGGCAGCAATTCGCTATCTGTCCGTTCTTCAGAAGCGACATAAAGCGGTCGCCGGTACGCCCTTCACGATAGCAAGCGGTGCAGAAGCTGGGAATATGCCCCAGTTCGAGCAGCCAGTTCACCACTTCGTCCAACGTACGCCTGTCGCTCACATCAAACTGCGAAGCACCTTGTTCTTCTTTTTCGGGTATGGCATATCCTCCTACGCTGGTGCGCGAACCTCCGCTGATTTGCGAAATACCCAACTCAAGCACCCTGCGGCGCACAGCTTCCGTCTCGCGGGTAGAGATAATCATGCCGGTATAGGGCACCGCAATACGCGTAACCGCTACTATGCGGCAAAACACCTCATCCGAGATGGCATTCGGAAAATCTTCCGTCGAAATATCATCTGCCGGACAAATGCGCGGAACGCTGACGGTATGCGGCCCTACTCCGAAAGCGGCCTCCAGATGCTCGGCATGCATCAGCAGTCCCACGAAATCGTAACGATAGGTATTCAGTCCGAAAAGTACTCCCATACCCACATCATCTATGCCACCTTCCATGGCACGATCCATCGCTTCGGTATGATAGGCATAGTTGCTCTTAGGCCCCGTGGGATGCAGCGCCTCATAGTTTTCCTTGTGATAAGTCTCCTGAAAAAGGATATAAGTACCGATGCCCGCCTCTTTCAGACGGCGGTAATTCTCTACCGTGGTAGCGGCTATATTCACGTTGACCCTGCGGATGGCTCCGTTTTTATGACGGATGCCGTAAATCGTACGGATGGATTCAAGGATATAGTCGATAGGATTACGTAGCGGGTCTTCTCCCGCCTCCAATGCCAGACGCTTGTGTCCCATATCCTGTAAAGCAATCACCTCTTGCCGTATCTCTTCCTGCGACAGCTTCTTGCGCAAAATGGTTCGATTCTTGGCATGATAAGGACAATATACGCAACCGTTCACACAATAATTGGACAGATACAGTGGGGCAAACATCACGATGCGATTGCCGTAGAACTTCTGCTTGATTTCCTTTGCCAGACGGAAAACGCGCTCAGTCAAGTCGGGTTCGTCACACTCCAATAGCACGGCAGCCTCCCGATGCGAGAGTCCCCCGCACAAACCCGCCTTTTCAATCAAGCTTTCTATCAGCCGGCGATTGTTTCGATTGGCCTGCGCATATTCCAATGTATCCAATATCTCTTGATGATGGATAAACTCCTCCGCCCGTTTTGAGTTCATATTATACTTCACCGTACATTCATCCCTCATTTCCCACTTTCCTTTTTCCATTTTCATAATCTCCCCTTTCTCCCGACACTTCATACCCTATCCTTTCCAACCGTTCTTTCAATTCCCGTAATCCCTCGGCCGCTTCCGCCCCCGCAAACGCCTTATTGTCGTAAAGCAAATAGTCTGCCCGCCGCTTCTGCGGAGAGAGATTGGGCATCACCACATTCGCACCTGCCAGTATACCCCGTTCCCTCCCGTCCGGAGCAAGCGTTGCCAACGCAGTGGTAGCAGGTATTAATGCTGCCGGCAGCATCAGTCTGAAGATAGAAATAAGTTTCAGGCACAATCCGGCATTGCCCGGTGCAAAAGCAGCAAAAGGTGTGTCATGATGAGGAATAAAAGGACCAAGGCCTATCATCTCCGGGCGAAACCGTTCGATGAAAAGAATATCTTCCACCAAATGGCGGATATTCTGATACGGACTTCCTACCATGATGCCCGTCCCCACCTGATAGCCAATCTCCTTCAGCCAATCCAGACACTGCAACCGATAAGCAAGCGACATGTCAGCAGGATGCAACTTACGATAGTGTTGTATATTGCAAGTTTCATGTCGAAGCAGATAGCGGTTAGCTCCTGCCCGGAAAAAACGTTCGTACGTTCCGTAAGACTTTTCGCCCAACGACAGTGTTATGGCACATTCCGGAAAACTCCGGCGGATGCAAGCAACAATATTCTCCATCCATTCATCTTTTATATCCGGCATCTCACCACCTTGCAATACAAAAGTGCGAAAGCCCAACCTATATCCTTCGCAGCAACACTCAAGAATCTCCTCTTGTGTCAACTCATAGCGGTTTATACCGCTGTTTGACTTTCGTATTCCGCAATAATAGCAATTATTGCGACATCTGTTTGTAATTTCTATCAGTCCACGAATGAAAATCTTATTACCGAAACGGGCAAACGTCTCTTCCCGTGCCTGTCTATGCAGATAATCCGTCACCTCGGCATCACGGCAAAGCAATAGTTGTTTATATTCTTCAACGGTCAGCGTACGTCTGCTGCGCAATCTGTCAACCAAATTCTTCATTACGATTTCTTTGGAGAGAGGAATATCGGCTCTTGTTTCATCCGCTTCTAAAATATAAATATCATCAATAAGTCTTCTCTTGTTTGACCAGTTCCTGCACCAACTGCCGTTTGCCGGCCACTACCTCGTTGTGCGCACACGGTCCGGTAATACACCCTCCTTCGCATGCCATTACCTCGACAAACTGTCCCGGAACCTTGCCGGTCTTGGCATAAGCCCGCAGTGTTCCGATGTTTTTCTTATCCAGATTAGCCACCTGAATAGCATTGATATCGGCCGCTTCTTCTTTCAAATAAGATATTACAGCTCCCATCACGCCGCCTGCCTGTGCAAAACCATGCGCTTCGCGCACGGAAGCGAATGTCATCGGATAAGGTTTGGCTTCTTTAATACGAATGTCGAGACCGGCCAAGACAGAAGCCATTTCCTCAAAGGTCAGGACAAAATCCACCGCTTCGTCCCATTGAGCCTCTTTGCGCTTGGCCAAACAAGGACCAATGAATACGACACTCGCATCAGGATGCTTCTTCTTCGCGATACGTGCGGCATAATACATCGGCGACCCGGTGCCCGATACATAAGGCTTCATTGCAGGAATATGCTTGTTCACCAGTTCGATGTACGACGGGCAACAAGAAGTCGTCATAAACTTCTGCCCCTCCTCCAGTTTCTCAACCAGTTCGTGCGCCTCGTTGCTCACAGTATCCATTGCCCCTTGAGCCACCTCGATAACATCGGCGAAACCTACTTCCTTCAGTGCACCGTACACTTGCTCGATGGTTGTATCGAACTGACCTAAGATAGAAGGTGCCACAATAGCCACCATTTGTTCGCCCTTGCGGATGCGATGTAGCACATCGAATACTTGGGATATTTCAAAAATGGCGCCGAACGGACAGGCATTGAGACATTTTCCGCAATAGATACATTTGCTCTCGTCAATGTGCTCTATCCCTTCTTCGTCTTTACTGATTGCCTTTACCGGACAAGCCTCTTCGCAAGGTACGGGAATATATACGATGGCGTGGTAGGGACAGCTTTTATGGCAAATGCCGCAACTGATACACACATCATGGTCGATGCGTGCCTGACTGTTTTCTTTCAGCGACACCGCATTCTTGGGACAATTAGTCAAACAACTTCGTGCTATACATCCGCGACAAAGGTTCGTTATTTCGTAGTTTATCTGCACACAAGCCGAACAGGCTTCATCTATCACGCACATGATGCGCTCTTTCGGCCTGCCGTTCTCCGCCCTGTTCAGCGCACGAGCCGCATATTCCGACAACGGAGTCAACTCATCCGTTTCATCCTCCATATCCAGCCCCAGCAACGGCAATGATTTGTATTTCCATACAGCCCGCTCTTTGTGTATGCAACAGCGTCCTGCATGTTTCGACTTTTTCGGGGTCAGCTCAATAGGTAGACGATCTATTTTCTCTACGAGTTCATTGTTTTTCCACAGACTTACCAGCTCTTTCAGCAATCTGTGACGCACGATCATAGTGTTGTTGGTAAATGCCATAATAATTGTAAGGTTCAGAATCAGTTAGTTTGTGACGTTTGCAAAGATAATATTTTTAGCATAATTAGCATGGTTTTACAAATAAGTTTACGTAAATAAATCCGAGCAAACTCATCACATGAATTCTATATGCCGTCCACCAAAACTATTCTCGGATATTCAGGATTCGCTCTGCTTTATGCTTTCTATTGAGCCATCATCTCCATCCTTCCTATCTTCCAACGAATTTATTTACACACTTCAACTTGCGAGACTCTCTTCACTTTTACTTTCGAATCTTTGTCCGCAGCGTACGAATTTGTATTCGCACGGTGCGAACAGAGATTTATTCAGGCTGAAAACAAGTTTACTCTACACCACACACGATTTTATTCTATGGATACACGAAGTTTATTCCATAGATGTAATACATCCGTGTTATCAACTATTTCTGCTAATATTTTATCTTGCTTTTGTCACATGAAAATAACCGTCGCCAATTCAGTCTTTACAAAAAAACATATAACTTTGTATCAAATAATGTTTTAAAGCATTTTATCCCTTATGTTCAGCATCAGAAAAGCAACGACTGCCGACTGTGAATTGATACACCGATTGGCACAACAAGTTTTCCCTGTAACGTACAAAGACATCCTCACTCATGAACAAACAGAATACATGATGGAATGGATGTACTCGACAGAGAACCTGCGTAAACAAATGGAAGAGGAAGGACACGTCTATCTCCTTGCCTGCGAGGGAGAAGAAACCGCAGGATATGCCTCCGTGGAACAGCAAGGTGAGGCACTGTTCCATCTGCAGAAAATCTACGTGCTGCCTCGTTATCAGGGTGCACATTGCGGTAGCTTTCTGTTTCGTGAGGCCATTCGGTATATCAAAGCTATCCATCCCTCTCCTTGTATGCTGGAGTTAAATGTGAATCGCAACAACAAAGCTGTGCACTTTTACGAGCACATGGGAATGCGTAAACTGCGCGAAGGAGATTTCCCGATAGGAAACGGGTACTATATGAATGATTATATCATGGGAATGGAAATATAAAAAAAGACTGTGCATTCTCTTCGCAAGCATCCCTACTTGTTCAGACTGCACAGTCCTTATATTTTATTATAACCTCAAGCTTATTTTGTCACCCGTTCCAGCCACTTTACCATGGCCAGCATCACGCCCATGGACACAAGGCAAACCACAAAGAACACGGTCCAGCATTGCCAAATAGGAATTTTGTTGTACATCAACGGGCCAACCCAAAGGAAGAGGTTTCCTATCGCCGTCGCACCAAGCCACAATCCCTGACATAAGCCCTGAATATGTTTCGGGGCTACCTTTGAAACAAAAGAGAGGCCAAGCGGTGAAATAAAGAGTTCCGCAACTGTCAAAAAGAAATAGATAACAATCAGCACCCAAGGTCCTGCCTTCATTCCTGCCTTGGCGGAATCTGCCATAGCCTTGAAGTCGGTAGCCGAAGGATAACCTTGCATAGCCGAATATAGGGCAAGGAACAAGAAGGCAATACCTGCGATTCCCATACCGATAGCTATCTTCTTCGGAGTAGAAATCTCCTTGCCGCGACGAGTGAGAGCACCGAAGAAAAGCATGATGAGCGGAGTAAGTGCAATGACAAAGAAAGGATTCACGGCCTGCCAGATTTCGGGCGCAACGCTGTCCGTAACAACAAAGTCACGCGCAAAGAGCGAGAGCGATTGTCCGTTCTGGTGGAATGAGAACCAGAAGAAAATCACGATACCCAACACGGCGAACAAAGCATACAAGCGTTGCTTGATTTCCTTAGCCATAGCCACTTTCTCTTCGGGTGTATAATCTACGGATTCCTGTTTTGTCTTTTTACCCGGCGTGGGGAATACTTTCCGGCATACTACGAAAACAAGCAGAGAAATCAGCATGGCACCCACAGAAGCAATAAATGAGTAGTGGATACCTGTATTGAATACATCGAGATACTGTGTACAGAATGAAGTCATATCCGGAGTAACGGTTCCGCCTACTTTTACAACCAATTCCGTAAGATTCTGCAAATGATCGGAAGCCATCTTTCCACCTTCCTTGATGTATTGATGACACAGTGCCGGCAAGTCGGCATTATATGCCAAACTGTGGGCTTTCAGCCACCACTCTCTAAGCAGAGGAGCCACAAACGGGGCAATCAGACCACCAATATTAATGAATACATAGAATATCTGGAAACCTGAATCACGACGGCTTTTTGCCAACTTAACGGCTTCCGGCCCTTGTTTTTCAGCTTCCTTTTCAAAGTTGTCGTACATTTGCCCCACAATGGCTTGCAGATTTCCCTTAAAAAGTCCGTTGCCGAATGCTATAAGAAACAGAGCCATACAGGTCAGAGGAAGCAGCCAGCCGATATTTCCGGCAGTAGACAGGATGGGGATGGAAAGAATAATATAACCCAATGACATCACTATCAATCCGGACATGATTGTTCCTTTATAGTTTTGTGTCCTATCGGCAATGATACCGCCTACCAAACTTAATACATAAATTCCGCAGTAGAAAACCGAATAAATAATGGAACTACTCTCGTCGCTCAAACCGAATTTAGAGCAAAGGAACAACACCAGTACCGCATTCATGATGTAGTAGCCGAACCGTTCGCCCATGTTAGAGATAGCAGCCGCCAACAAACCTTTAGGGTGATTCTTGAACATAAAAATTAGTTTTTAAAGTTAGTAATAGAATTCATATCTTGAATAATTCCTGCAAATATATAATTTCTTCCGAATATTTTCTTAAAACAGGTTCTTATTCATTAAAAAGAAGACAAACTTCCGCCCGAATTTCCTTTATCAAATCTTTCGGATTCAATTTGAGCTGCAACCCGCGTTGTCCGGCACTGATATAGATGTAGGGAAAGCAAAGGCATGTTTCGTGGATATAGGTAGGGAAAGGTTTCTTCATGCCGATGGGCGAACAACCGCCACGGATATATCCCGTCAGAGGAAGGAGTTCCTTCATGGGAATCAAGTCGCATTTCTTATTGCCGGACACCTTGGCCGCTAACTTCAAGTCCACTTCATGCTCACCGGGAATCACGCAGACAAAATATCCGTTCTTGTCTCCATGGAGAATCAATGTTTTAAATACACAGTTGATGTCTTCGCCCAAACCGGCAGCCACATGAACCGCACTCAAATCGTGCTCGTCCACTTCATAGGGAATGAGTTCATAAGCTATTTTTGCTTTATCGAGCAGCCTCGCTGCATTTGTCTTATTTATTTTCATCGTCAGACGATTTGTGGATGGAATAAGCGATTTTATATTATTTCTCGTAAGATTCTCGGTTAGCCAAGCTCTGCACGCAGGAACTTAGGTGTGTATCCTTTCTCACTCCTTGTCACTTCTTCGGGTGTACCGCAGGAAAGGAGTTCTCCCCCGCCCTTTCCGCCTTCAGGTCCCATATCGATGATATAATCGGCCATCTTAATGACGTCGAGATTATGTTCGATGACTATAACGGTATTTCCTTTGTCAACAAGCCTGTTCAGAACATTCATCAGAACACGGATGTCTTCGAAATGAAGCCCGGTGGTAGGTTCGTCGAGGATATAAAGAGTTTTGCCCGTATCGCGTTTCGACAGTTCGGTGGCCAACTTCACGCGTTGGCTTTCTCCTCCGGAAAGCGTAGTGGATGACTGCCCCAGCTTGATATACCCCAATCCTACCTCCTGAATCACCTTAATCTTGTTCAATATTTGAGGAATATTTTCAAAGAACTCCACCGCACGGTTGATGGTCATGTCAAGCACATCGGCAATAGACTTTCCTTTAAAGCGCACCTCCAGCGTCTCGCGGTTATAGCGTTTACCGTGACACACTTCGCAAGGCACATACACATCGGGCAGGAAGTTCATTTCAATGGTTTTATAGCCGTTTCCCTGACAAGCTTCGCAACGTCCGCCACTGACGTTGAATGAGAAACGTCCCGGTTTATACCCGCGTATCTTCGCTTCGGGTAATCCGACAAACAAGTTGCGTATATCGGAGAAAACTCCTGTGTAGGTGGCCGGATTGGAGCGCGGTGTACGGCCTAAAGGCGATTGGTCTACATTCACCACTTTGTCAATGTATTCCAGCCCTTCTATACTGCCGTATTCCAAAGGGTCTTGAAGGGAGTGATAAAATCTTTGTGAAAGTATGGGCTGCAGTGTTTCGTTGATGAGCGTTGATTTGCCGCTGCCCGAAACTCCGGTAACACAAATCAGCTTGCCGAGCGGAAATTCCACATTTACATTTTTCAGGTTATTACCTTTTGCGCCACGCAACCACAAACTATGTCCGTTTCCCTCACGGCGTTTGGCAGGCACTTCAATGCCCCGTTCGCCATTCAGGTATTGAGAGGTCAGCGTGTGTGTCTGCAACATCTCGCGGGGAGTGCCAGCAAAAACCACCTCTCCTCCCATACGTCCGGCTGTCGGCCCCATGTCAATCACATAGTCGGCGGCCAGCATCATATCCTTGTCATGCTCCACAACAATGACAGAGTTGCCTATATCGCGCAGCTCTTTTAAAGAATGAATCAAGCGTTGGTTGTCACGCTGATGCAAACCAATACTTGGTTCGTCCAGAATATACAGCACATTCACCAGTTGAGAGCCTATTTGCGTAGCCAGGCGGATGCGCTGGCTCTCACCTCCGGAAAGACTGACGGCTGTACGGTTCAACGAAAGATAATCCAATCCCACATCGAGCAGAAATTTAAGACGCGTGCGGATTTCTTTCAGTATCTCCCCGGCAATTTGCCGTTGCTTGCTGCTGAGGAATGAATCTACATTTGTCAGCCAAGCATACAGCTCGCTGATATCCATAGTGGACAGTTCGTATATATTCTTGTCGTGAATGCGAAACGAAAGAGCCTCCTTGTTAAGTTTTGCTCCATGACACTCCGGACAAACCGCAGTCTTGGCAAACTGGTCGGCCCATTTTTGTGCCGTGGCCGAGAGATCCTTCTCCTGCAACATTTGAATATATTTCACGACCCCTTCAAACGTCACAAAATAATCGGAAGTAGTACCTATCAACGAGCTTTTTATCTTGATGCGTTCGTCCGAACCATACAGTATCTCGTCGAGTGCATCGTCCGGCAGTTCCTTGACCGGTGTTTTAAGTGTTGCTTCATACTTTTCTAACAGGGCATCAATCTGCCAGAAAATCATGCTGTTCTTATATTTCCCCAACGGAGCTATTGCACCTCCCGCGATGGACAGCTCGCGATCGGGAATTACTTTGTCCATATCGATTTGGCTGACGATTCCCAATCCTTTGCATTTGGGACATGCTCCCTGCGGCGAGTTGAATGAAAAGTTGTGCGGTGCCGGTTCCCGATAAGACAGCCCGGTGACGGGACACATCAACTGCTTGCTGTAATGTCGCAGGTCGTCGGTTTGGACATCGAGTATCATCAACAACCCATCTCCCTGCCGCATGGCGGCTGCCACGCTGTTCTTCAGACGCGTATCATCCTTATCAGCAACCACCAGTTTGTCTACCACCACTTCCACATCGTGATTTTTGTAGCGATCCAGCTTCATGCCCGGCAATGCCTCACGCACCTCTCCATCCACACGCACATATAGATAGCCTTTCTTGCGCACCTGTTCGAAAAGTTCCTTATAGTGCCCCTTACGGCTGCGCACCAACGGAGCAAGAATATAGATTCGTTTCCCTTTATAATCTTTCAAGATGAGTTCGAGTATCTGTTCTTCGGTATACTTCACCATCTTTTCTCCGGACAGATAGGAATAGGCTTCGCCGGCACGGGCATAGAGCAAACGAAGGTAGTCGTAAACTTCGGTCGTAGTCCCCACCGTGGAACGGGGATTCTTGTTCGTCGTCTTCTGTTCGATGGAAATAACGGGACTCAACCCGGTTATCTTATCCACATCCGGACGCTCCAGATTGCCCAGAAAGTTACGGGCATAAGCCGAAAAAGTCTCGATATAGCGCCGTTGCCCTTCGGCAAAAATCGTATCGAATGCCAACGATGATTTGCCGCTTCCGCTCAAACCGGTAATCACCGTAAGGCTGTTACGGGGAATTTCAACGTCGATATTCTTGAGATTGTGCACACGTGCACCATATACATTGATATATTCTGTTTCCTCCTGCATAATCTTTGGTTCTGTTTTGGTCTCTCCTTTTTCTTATCAAAGCCGTATCAGAACCGTGTCTACTCCGTATGTTCTTCGTACCTATAGATACGGACTTAATGCGGAGATGATACGGAACAGATACGAATTTTATCTGCCGAAAAAACGTCTTGTGTTTTCGGCTCCATGCTTCATAAGGGGACAAAAATAAGTTTTTTCCTCCGAATATCAACCTAAAAATAGTTAGAAACTACCCTGATTTTTATTTTATAGGCTGCTCGGACGCCTGTTCTGATATTAGTCACTATTATTGGAAGAGTTCTTTGTGAGAGACGGCATTCATAAAAAGTGAAAGGGTAAATTCAAGAACAGCTTCCAAAGAAGCAATATTATTTCTTAACGCAATCCGTTGGCTAATATAAGCCAATATTCTTATCTTTGCAACTACTTTGGGAAATTGTAAATATAAACCAACGATTACTGAATGAAAACTATAAACTGCATTATCTGCTCACTGCTGCTTGCCGGTGCATACAGTTTAGGAGCAATGGCACAAGAGAATCAGTCATATTTTCTGCATACCATCGAGAAAGGACAAAGTCTTTATTCCATAGCCAGCATGTATGGTGTCAGCCAATCGGACATTATCAAGCTGAATCCCGGAAGCGATGAGAAGATATATATCGGACGTACGATACGTATCCCTCGCAGTGTTGCCAATGTTCAAAAAGAAACCTATCATACCATCGAAGCTGGAGAAACGCTCTATCGCCTGACCATAAAATACAGTGTGTCAGCCAAAGCCATTTGTGATGCCAATCCTGGATTAAGTGCAGAGAACTTCCGTACCGGACAAGTTATACGCATCCCTTCTGCTTCCGAAGCCACCGTCGGTCTCTCCGAAACCAAAGGTAATACAACGATAACCGGAGTCACTATTCCGGGTCCTGTAGAATCTCGCTGTCGCGAAATGCATAAGGTGAAACGAAAAGAAACTATCTTCAGCATCAGCCGCGAATATGGAATCAGCGAAGCCGAACTGATCGCCGCTAACCCCGAACTGAAAGGTGAAAAACATATCAAGAAAGGTTCATTTCTTTGCATCCCATACGCAAAAGCACAGGCTGTTCAAGCGATTTCAAGCAATATGACTCCCACCGACAACGAATTGTTCAATGAGAACAGAAAAAAAGTCCAACGGTTCAATACCATCAAAGCAGCTTTGGTTCTTCCTTTCTTGGATGGCGTTTCAAAAAGCGAATCGTCTCGCATGGTGGAATATTATGAAGGGTTGCTCATGGCTGTAGATAGCTTGAAGCGCACCGGTACTTCCATAGATTTATATACCTACAACTCCGGCCCGGAAGACGCTTCATTGAATGCAGTGCTTGATAAAAGCGAAATGAAGGAAATGGATATCATCTTCGGTCCTTTATATCAACAGCACATCATGCCTTTGGCTGAATTTGCCAAGAAGCATAACACCCGTCTGGTGATACCCTTCACTTCAAAAGACAATACCGTATTCAGAAACCCTGCCGTGTATCAGATCAATACTCCTCAATCATACTTGTATTCCGAAGTGTACGATCATTTTGTACGCCAGTTTCTCAATGCCAACGTTATTTTTATCGAGGCGAGCCAAGGAACTAAAGATAAGGCAGAATTCATCAAAGGCTTGAAAGATGAATTGCGCAATCGCGCCATCCCCATGAAAAGCTTGAAAGAAGATGCCACGATAGAAACTTTGAAAACCGTATTGCGCGCTGATCGCGAAAACATCTTCATCCCGACCTCCGGTAGCAACCTGACGCTTATCAAAATTCTTCCTCAACTGACATTGTTGGTGCGTGAGCAGCCGGAAAGCCGTATCCACTTGTTCGGCTATCCGGAATGGCAGACCTATACCAAGGATCATCTGGATGCTTTCTTTGAATTAAGCACCTATTTCTATTCATCTTTCTATACCAACAACTTGTTGCCTGCTGCCATCAATTTCACAAAGAACTACCGCAAATGGTACAGTAAAGATATGGACGAACGTTATCCCAAATTCGGAATGCTGGGATTCGACACTGGCTACTTCTTCTTGAAAGGTCTGGTACGCTATGGTTCGGCATTTGAGGATAATATGCAACGGATGGACTTGACTCCGATACAAACCGGTTTTAAGTTTCAACGGGTAAACAACTGGGGCGGTTTCATCAACAAGAAGGTATTTTTTGTACACTTCACAAAAAATTATGAGTTGATGAAATTGGATTTCGACTGATAAGAGAAGTTGTACGGTCATTAAAGCTTGAAAAAAATGAAAATAAAAGCACTAATAGGAGTCGCCTTGCTTGCAGGCGCATGTGTATTGCCGGCAAATGCACAAGTGGGTGAACAACGTCATAATCTTGCCATCGGCATCAATGGAGGGATCAATCTGAACAAAGCCAGCTTCTCTCCTACCGTAAAACAAAAGAATCTGATGGGTATCAATGGCGGCATTACAGCTCGGTATATATCAGAAAGATACTTCAAAATGATTTGCGGTGCACAGCTTGAAATAAATCTCTCGCAACACGGATGGGACGAATACTACGAAGATTACCCCGCATTGAGCTATACACGCAACATGAATTATGTGGAAATACCTTTTCTAGCACATTTGGCATTTGGTAAAGACCGTGGCATGCAACTTTTCATACATGCCGGCCCACAAATAGGCTTTTTGCTCAACAACAGCGAGAAAATAGATGGAGACTGGACAACCGCAGCTTCCAAGTCGTACATAACAGTAGAACAACATGGTAAACCTATTGATAATAAATTTGATTATGGTCTTACCGGAGGACTTGGTATAGAAGTGCGTACCAAGGCCGGCCATTTTTTAGTAGAAGGGAGATACTATTATGCTTTATCCGATTTCTATAACAGTGCCAAAAAAGACTTCTTTGCTCGCTCTGCGCACGAAGTCATTACCGCCAAGATAACCTACCTGTTCGATTTGAAAAAATAAGATCCTACCAATAAATCGGAAACCTATAAAAAGAAAAGACAGACCAAGCATCCATTAAACACGTAGTCTGTCTTTATCATAAATCAGAATGTTATTTGCTTATCTTCTTAATCGATCTGCTGCCTTGACCATCAACTCATCTTTATAAATGGCGCGAAAAGCCAAATAGTTCAGTATTATAGAAACAACAGGCAAACAAAGTGCCCACCCCAATCGGAAAGAAGCGGTCTCTGCACCATCTTTCAGCATAAAAGCGAACACGGTAAAAGCAATATAAAAACCTATCAGCAAAACACTGCTGAAAACAGTCATGCGTACTTGCAGCATCCTGTTGCGGAATAGAAAAATAGTGCCAAACACAATAATTGCACTCAGCAATAAAATACCGAACAATCCCCACGTAGAACGGAAACTTCCGTCGGCCATATACAGCCCTAAAGATTTAAAGGTACTTACAGTTACTCCATCCGCTCCGATGAAGTGTCCCATAGGCATGCACATGGCAACTACCAGCAATACAGTCACCAACAACAAATAAACGGATTGAATGCGCTGTATCATTATATTACTGCAATTTTTCTTTTTCCTTAGCCGGATTGCGATAATAAACCTTACCCTCAATATATTCTTGAGTAGCGATCAGAGTCGGTTTCGGCAATTTCTCATAATAACGGGAGATCTCGATTTGTTCCCGGTTCTCAAATACTTCTTCCAGATTGTCATTATAAGAGGCAAACTCAGCAAGTTTCTTGGAGAGGTCATTCTTGATCTCTACACTGATCTGGTTGGCACGCTTTCCAATGATTGCCACAGATTCGTATACATTATTGGTATCCTCACACAACTTCATCATATCACGAGTTACTGTACTGGCAGGAGCATTCGTTTTTCTGTAATCCATAATTTTATCCGTCTAATTTAAATTCTATATTGATATCTTTTTCCGGTTTCTTTAATCCTTTAATATTTTCTGCGCTTCCTTGAAGATACGGTCGGCCTCTTTCAGATATTTACTTTCAGGAAACTCATTCTTGAAAGCATAGTATTCATCTACCGCTTCACGGTAACGTTCAAGCTTTTTATCTTCCACGCTATATATGGCCAATTCATGTTTGGCACGCAGTACGAGGATAGACAAATCTTCGCGTAGGTTAGTATATGGATAATCTTTCAAGGCGTTTTGTGCCGTAATGACACAAGCCTGATAGTTGTTACCCATGTAATTCCCCATATTATAATAAAGTTTAGCTGAAAGATATTCTTTCATCACCAGCTTGTCTTGCAATGCAAAAATCATATTCTGCGCTTCTTCTTTTCTGGTACTTTGGGGAAAGTATTCCATAAACATCTGCAATTGCTGAATGGCACTGTATGTTCCGGACTGATCCAAACGGGGCTCAGGAGTATCCAAGAACAAAGCTTTACCGGCATGAAAACGAGCCAATTCAGCGAACGTACCACGGGGATAAACGTTGTAGTATTGAATAAAAGTCTGCGCCGCAGTCTGATAATCCTTCTGATTATAATAACTCATCCCCAACATGTAGAGAGATTCTTCAGCTTTATCAGTACCTTTAAGAATGGCAATCAGTTCGTTGAGAAGGGTTGCTGTACGGCTATACTGACCTTTTGCGAAGTAATTTTTTGCCGCTTCATACTTATATTCATAATCCGTGCTTTTCAGCAATTTGTTGTATTCTCCACACGAGGAGAGCAGCAAGGCTGCAAGCAGAGTTATCAGGGTATTTTTCTTCATTACTTTTATTCAAATAATGTGCAAAGATAGAGGTTCGCATCGAATTAAACAACGATACGGAACTTAAATTTTCAAAAACGGGTAATTAGCTATTAGCGGTTAACGGTTAGTCGATTAGCAGATTGTGCTGTCATGCTGCATGCTCGCTAATCGCTAATCGTTACCCTCTAACCACTAATCAGAGTTTATATAAGTCGCTTGCCGCAAGCAAATCGACTTTCTTTTCTGTCAACACGCGAATGCAGTTCTCCATGTCATTCGGACGAATGATGACATTGGCTGTCTCACCGTTGGCAAAGGAATACATGTATTCGATAAACACGCCCTCGTCAGAAAGGAAACGAAGTACTTTGGCTAACGAGCCGGGAATGTTGGGGCAACTAATACCCACCACATCGGTTACATTAACGGCAAAATGATTGTCCTTTAAAG
This sequence comes from Prevotella heparinolytica, assembly GCF_004342845.1. Classification (GTDB taxonomy): domain Bacteria; phylum Bacteroidota; class Bacteroidia; order Bacteroidales; family Bacteroidaceae; genus Bacteroides; species Bacteroides heparinolyticus. Next base: position 83,699 of record NZ_SLXB01000009.1, read on the forward strand.
CCTTGTATGCTTTATCCGGTTCAGATACAATGCCACGAAGAATACCGAAGTCGGCATTCTCTGCAATACACAGGGCAGAAAGGTTGACACCTTCCTTGGCAAGCACTTCCGTTACCTCCGTCAGGCGACCGGATTTGTTCTCTAAGAAAATGGAAAGTTGTTTTGCTACCATAGTAATATATTTACGGGGTATACTAATTATAATTTTCTGTTGTCGATGACACGCTTGGCCTTACCGACACTTCGCTCGATACTGCGAGGCTCAACCAAACGTACATCTACACCCAATCCGAGTACACTTTGCAAACGGGCGACAAGTTTTTTCTTCAAAGCCAACATCTTGTTGATTTCATCGGAATAATATTCCGGACGGACTTCAACCTGAAGTTCCATCGTATCGGTATTGTTCTTTCGATCGACCAGCAACAGATAGTGAGGTTCGAACTCAGGCATCTCAAGAACGACAGACTCGATTTGTGTCGGGAATACGTTCACTCCGCGAATAATCAGCATATCGTCACTGCGTCCGAGAATGCGATCCATACGCACCAATGTACGGCCACAGGTACATTTATCATAATGAAGAGCTGTGAGATCTTTGGTACGATAGCGCAGCAACGGCATTCCCTCTTTGGTGAGATGCGTAAACACCAATTCACCCGTCTCGCCGGGAGCAACCGGCTCAAGGGTTTTCGGGTCGACGATTTCGGGGAAATAATGGTCTTCATTAAGATGCGTGCCGTTTTGGCATTCACACTCATAGCCGACACCGGGACCGGCAATTTCACTCAAACCGTATATGTCGTATGCTTTGATGCCCAGTTTGGTTTCGATGTCACGACGCATGTTCTCAGTCCACGGCTCGGCACCGAAAGCACCGGCTTTCAACTTGAAGTCTTCGCGGGGAAAGCCGGAATCCTTGATGGCATCTGCCAGATAGAGCGCATAGGAAGGTGTGCAGCAAAGCACGGTCGAACCGAAATCGTGCATCAGCGTGATTTGCTTTTCGGTGTTACCGCTGGACATCGGAATAACGGATGCCCCGATATTCTCGGCACCGGCATGAGCGCCCAGACCACCGGTAAAAAGTCCGTAACCGTAAGATATCTGAAATACATCCGAACGTCCTGCTCCATAGGCCGTAAAAGCACGTGCAAGGCATTCGGCCCAAGCCGAGAGGTCTTTACGGGTGTAGCCCACCACAGTAGGCTTGCCTGTTGTCCCCGACGAAGCGTGGATACGTACAATCTGGCTCATCGGCACGGCACACAGGCCGAAAGGATAGTTGTCACGCAAATCATACTTTGTGGTAAAGGGAAGTTTCACGATATCGTCTATGCTGTTTATGTCATCGGGAGTGATGCCTAATTCCTGCATCTTCTTACGATAGAAAGGAGTGTCGTGATACACACGCTCCACGGTCTTTTTGAGACGAATGCTCTGGATTTTGCGAAGACTTTCGCGATCCATGCACTCGATGCTTTCATTCCAAATCATGTTCTTCGTTGTACTGTTCTTAGTGATTATTATCAAATAGCTGCAAAGTAAACAAAATATTTTGTTTATTTCGAAGATTTTGCCGAATATTGCCACTCATTAAGAAAAGAAAAATGAGCAAATTCGAGCTGACATCTGCCTATCGTCCCACGGGAGACCAACCTGAGGCCATCGCACAACTGACCGAAGGCATACGCGAGGGGCTTCCCGCACAAACTCTTCTCGGTGTCACCGGTTCGGGAAAGACATTCACCATAGCCAATGTTATTGCCAACATCAATAAACCGACCTTGATATTGAGCCACAATAAAACGTTGGCCGCACAACTATACAGTGAGTTCAAGAGCTTCTTCCCCAACAATGCGGTGGAGTATTATGTATCGTATTACGATTATTACCAACCGGAAGCCTACCTGCCTTCTTCGGACACCTATATAGAGAAGGACCTTGCCATCAACGACGAGATAGACAAACTGCGGCTTGCCGCCACCTCTGCCCTGCTTTCCGGCAGGAAAGACGTGGTGGTGGTATCGTCTGTTTCGTGCATCTACGGTATGGGAAATCCTGCCGACTTCTACAACAATGTCATTGAAGTGCAGCAAGGCAGAAATTTCAGCCGGAACGTATTCTTGCGACGCATGGTGGATAGTCTCTATGTGCGCAACGACATAGACCTGAACCGTGGCAACTTCCGTGTGAAAGGAGATACCGTGGACATCTATCTGGCATACGCCGACAATCTGTTGCGCATTGTTTTTTGGGGCGATGAGATAGACAGCATCGAAGAGGTAGACCCCATCAGCGGTGTGACAGTCGGTAAATTCGATGCCTATAAGATTTATCCCGCCAACCTCTTCATGACAACCAAAGAAGCTACTTTGCGCGCCATCCACGAGATTGAGGACGACTTGCACAAACAGGTGCAATGGTTTGAAAGTGAAGGGCGTACCTTTGAAGCCAAACGCTTGCAGGAACGGGTGACTTATGATATGGAGATGATACGGGAGCTGGGACATTGTTCGGGCATAGAGAATTATTCGCGCTACTTCGACGGGCGGGCCGCCGGTACTCGTCCCTACTGCCTGCTGGACTTCTTTCCCGAAGATTTCCTGATAGTTATTGACGAAAGCCACGTCAGCGTTCCGCAGATACGTGCCATGTATGGAGGCGACCGTGCCCGCAAGGAGAATCTGGTGGAATACGGCTTCCGGCTGCCTGCTGCTAAAGATAACCGTCCGTTGAAGTTCGACGAGTTCGAAGAGATGGCCAAACAAGTGATTTACGTCAGCGCCACACCTGCCGATTATGAGCTGATGAAGTCGGAAGGCATTGTGGTAGAGCAGGTCATTCGTCCCACAGGATTGCTCGACCCTATCATTGAGGTGCGTCCCAGCCACAACCAGATAGACGACTTGATGGAAGAGATACAACTACGCATCGAAAAGAACGAACGCACTCTCGTAACCACCCTCACCAAACGAATGGCGGAGGAGCTGACCGAATATTTGCTGAACAATCAGGTGAGATGTAACTATATACACAGCGATGTAGATACGCTGGAACGAGTGAAAATCATGAGCGACCTTCGCGAAGGATTGTATGACGTACTGATTGGCGTGAATCTGTTGCGCGAAGGACTTGATTTGCCGGAGGTTTCTCTTGTGGCCATCCTTGATGCCGACAAAGAGGGCTTTCTCCGCTCCCACCGTTCGCTGACGCAGACTGCCGGCCGTGCTGCCCGCAACGTGAACGGAATGGTTATCATGTATGCCGACAAAATAACGGAAAGCATGCAAATGACTATCGACGAAACCAACCGACGCCGCGAGAAACAGTTGAAATACAACGAAGAGAACGGTATCACACCCCAGCAGATAAAAAAAGCGAAGAATCTCAATGTTTTTGCCACCGGCGAACCTTCTGCCCCGCCTGCTTCCGAGAATGAAAACCGGACCGGCAGTACTCCTCGTCCCTATGTGGAACAAGAACCAACGTCTTCTGTTGCCGCCGACCCGATTGTCCGGTACATGAACCGCGCGCAACTGGAAAAGAGCATCGAACGTACCAGAAAACTCATGCAGGAAGCAGCCAAGAAGCTCGACTTCATCGAAGCTGCCCAATATCGCGACGAGGTGTTGAAAATGGAAGAGTTGCTGAAAGAAAAAGCGAAATAGATCTCTAAAAAGGCTATAATATCAGAAGGAAAATCATAACAAGTGTTATAAAACTACAGTTTATCCCTCTTGCCTCTTGCAAGTTTCAAGAAAGTCCGTATATTTGCACTGTGTTTTTCATAGTATTAGATTTAAGGTTAACAAAGGTTGGAGTACAGCGGTACTCCTTTTTTTATGTCTAAAAGTTCTAAAAGTGAGGAAGGGAAGCCCTGTATTCAAGAACAATCCTGAAAATCCGCTGAAGAGAATTCTCCATATCTACAATTCAAAGCAAATCAGTATTTTACGATTAAGCAATCGTAAGCTTACATCGGGGAAAACGTATGCCCACACTTTAGCAGTCACAAGCCCACACCTTAATGAACACAAGCCCACACTTCAGGAAGCATAACCCCACACCATAGGGAAGATGAGCCCACACTTTAGGGAAGTTATTCCCACACTTCAAGACAAGGTAAGTTTTAAAGGAGTTATAAGAAAAGCAAACACAGAGACAAGGAAGCACAAGAATACGGGAAATCAAATCCGCCTGAAACCATATTCAAACTATGATTTTCAGGCGCAATGTCCCTTGCACTTCAATGTCTCTGCGCTTCGCCGAATTTAGCCGCAGTGGAAGTACCGCTCCACCAGTTTCAGCATTTCATCCTGATTATTCTGTATCTCGCTACGCAAAGTTTTGTCTCCGTATGAACGCAGCTTGGCGACAATTCCGTCAATCATTGCAGGACTGAATACCTGATGTTGCTCGAATATGGCACGCTGTTTTTCCAAACAATCGGCAGAAGCCGAGCAACTATCCGGCAATTGTGCCAACTCTTTCAGTTTATCCTCATTTTCTTTCTGATGAATGTTCACGTTCACATAAGTCTTTTCCGCAACAGCCAACGCATCTTCCATCTCAAAACCATGACGACATGCCACGGCCAGCCCCGCTATCAATTGATACAAGTCGGCCGACCCGTCCGGTGAACGCATCTCTACCGTCTGTTTCTGCGTGGTGTCATAATGGCTCGGAGTCTCCAATGGGTTGGCCAGCATACACATGTCTGTTTTGGCACACCATCCCAACGGGACACGTACCAACACGGAACGGTTTCTATCGCCCCAGCATACATTGGTAGGTGCTTCCTGATGAGGTACAAGACGGAAATAAGACGTAGGATTCGTATTGCCGAAAGCCGTAATGGAAGGTGCCAAAACCATCATTCCTGCAATGGCTTTGCGAGCCGTTTCAGAGAGTACACCATCTTTCAGCATCTGATTTTTCCCGTCTTTCATGATGCGCATATGGATATGCAGTCCCGAACCGGCTTTCCCGGCTGTTATTTTAGGCGCGAAAGTAATGTTGTAACCATATTGTGAAGCCAGATTGCGAATCACCCATTTGGCTATCATCAACTGGTCGGCAGCCTGCTCGGCAGGCACGGGCAAGAATTCTATCTCGTTTTGTTCGTATATTTTATTGTCGAGCGTGAAGTTGCCCACCTCGGAATGACCGTATTTTATCTGTCCCCCTGCCTGTGCTATACATGACATGCACTCCGTGCGGAATTCATTGAATTTGGCATACGGGGCCGATTCATGGTAGCCGCGCTGGTCGGTGGCGGGAAACATGCCGTCGTTTTCCGAAATCACATAATACTCCAATTCGCCCATAGCCTGAAATTCCATTCCCGTTACATCCTTGAATGCCTGACAAGCCTTGCGTAAAGTATATTCAGGCGAACTCTCCAACGGTTCTCCATCTTTATTGAAATAAGAGCATAGCATAGAGAGTGTGGGTAACTCTGCAAAAGGGTCGATAAAAGCGGTTCGGAAGCGGGGCACTACATACAAATCGCTACTGCCGGCCTCTATAAACGGGAAGAGACTCGACCCATCCACACGCTCCCCGCAAGTAAGGATTGCATCCAGATAAGTAGCGTCGTTAATAACGAAATTCAGTGTTTTCAATCGTCCGTCTGCAGCCGGATACATGAAATTTATCATACGGATATCATTCTTTTTAATATAAGAAATGATGTCTGCTTTCGTAAATTCAGAAGCCGGTTTCTGAAGCTCAGCAACCAACGAATTGGAGCTCATTGACAATTCTTGATTCATAATACGCCAATCTTTTTTTAGTTTATTATATGGTTAACAAAAAGGAAAGTGTGCCGCACACAGAATTCTGTTATTATTCCATTATCAGTATCTCGACACACTTCACTAACACAAAGATAGTAAAAATTACATTACCACAACCATATCCCTTGTTTTATTAACAATAAAACAAGCAAGACTTCTTATTTTAATAGAAAAAAGTCAAACCCTCCCTAAAAAGGATGTATCTAATGACGCTTACGACAACCTATTCGTCAACTCCTCGCAAAGGCGCTCTTTTACCTCTGTCATGGATACTTCGTTTCCCAACTCTTTTTGCAGGGAAGTGACTCCTTTATCTATAAATCCGCAAGGATGGATATAACTGAAATAGCGCAAATCGGTGTTTACATTCAGGGCCAATCCGTGCATGGTGACAAAATGACTGCTGCGTACCCCGATAGCGCAGATTTTACGGGCACGGGGAGTATCGCCTTCCAGCCATACGCCGGTAGCCTTTTCCAAACGTCCGGCCGTGATACCATACGAAGCACATACACCGATTACCGCCTCTTCCAACAAATGCACATACTCTTTCAACCCTAAAGAATAATCTTCAAGGTTCAATATGGGATAGCAAACCAATTGCCCCTGACCATGATAAGTGATGTCTCCGCCACGGTCTATGTGATAGAGTGTAGCTCCTATCCTATGAAGCTGTTCATCGCTTAGCAGCATATTCCCGTCTTTCCCGCTACGGCCCAAGGTATAGACATGAGGATGTTCGCAGAGCACAATATGGTTTACATACCCTATCCCCGCCTGTTTGGCTTGCACAAGTGCATCAAACCATTCCGTCTGCCGCTTCCATGCCTCGGCATAAGGAATTACATTCCAATCTGATATTTTCGGTTTCATGAGGGCAAATATAGCACTTTTCCGATAATAGCCAAGCATCCGTCTCTATCAATAGCCTTTGTTCTGCACCAATCTTCCATTCATCTTCAGCACATTTCCCGGAATGGGAAATACAGTGGTATATCCGTTTGCTTCCTCAGGCAATTGAGGGCGGCTGTCATAGGCACGGGTAAACCTCCCGAAGCGTATAAGGTCTTGGCGTCTCCATCCCTCCCAAGCAAGCTCCAATTGCCGTTCATCCAGCAAAGTCGCTAATGTGGCCGGACGGAAAGCAGCCCCTACACGACTGCGGACTTTCGCCAGCTCTTCGTCTCCGCTTTCTCCGTTACGCACCTTTGCCTCGCTCTTCATCAGCAACACATCCGCATATCGAAACAATACGATATCATTCTCCATCAGTTTACCATCTTTGGTGGCATTCACATCTATCTCATACTTCTTCATACGTGCCCCCGCCGTCTTTTCATAAGGCGTATCGGATATGTCCACCGACACTTTCCACGGATGATATTCCAAAATCGTGCCATTATCCAACCTGACAACATTCCCTTGCAAGTCATATACCACATCGGCATAATAACATTTATCAAAACGCGGATCTACCTCATCCGTATCATAGCCGAACACGTGCAATGCATCTACCGTCGCACTGGAACCATTTTCACCGCCCAATCCGTAAGCCTTGGCATGATTATAGTGCCGGGAGCGGAACAAATATTGCATCTGGTTGGTATATAAAGTTTTGTTCATGGGAATAGTGAATATATTCTCCACCGATGATTCGTTATATACGGCAAAGTTTGTTTCATACCGGGCTTCCAATTGATAACCCAATGCAGTGATACTATCACAATAGGCCATCGCAGTTTGCCAAGCGTTCAACAACCGCCCGTCTACCGTAAAATAAAGGTTTTTTCCGTCAGGACGTACACCGTCAGTCCAATCATTGTCGGCATAAACTTCGGCGTTTAGTGCCAATTTCGCAAGCAAAAAATAGGCGACCGGACGCGTGATGCGTCCATAATAATCTCCCGGCAGGTTACTATGTACCTCGGACAATAAAGGAGCTGCCTGCTGTAATTCTTTCACCACGAAATCAAAAATTTCCTTCCGGTCCTTTTGTACCACTTTTTCCATAGTAACAGAAGAAGAAAGTACCAAAGGCACACGCCCGAACAAATCCATCAGATAATAGTAATACATGGCACGCAACGCACGCACCTCTGCATCATACTCCGCTAACTCCGGTTCATCATGAGTGGCCTGAAACTTTTCAATTCTCTCTACCGACCTGTTGCTCAGCATCACCACTTTATAGAGATACTCCCATGTGGCTTGAATGGCATCATTATTCACTCCCCATCGATGTAGAAACAATCCTTGCCAGAAACCTCCATCATACCAATCGCCGCCGCGAGTAGGCAGAATGGCTTCATCGGTGGTAAACGTGTTCAAGTCATAGACACCGCGTCCCGTTCCTTGCAACCCCTGACTGTCGGCACATCCACCCACATAATTATAAAGCGACGCCACCGCGTTCAAATATAAATCGGGAAGTGTACGATAAGCTTCCTCTTTATCTATCTTGTCACGAGGTTCTTCCTTTAAAAAAGTATCACAAGCCGCCAACAGAAAGAAACAGCAAGATGCCGTCAGCCAATATTGAATCCGATAGTTCTTCATAGCCTTTTCTCTTTAGAAATTAATACTCACCCCCAATGTATAGGTTCTGGCAAGCGGATAATTACGTTTATCATCCAGACCTAACGTATTGTTGACCGTAGAACTGTTTATCATAGGCGAAACTCCAGAATAACCGGTAATCGTCGCCAAATTATTCACTGTGAAAGTAAGTCGCAGATTCTGAATATACTTTTTCGTCCCCCGCAAAGGCACGTTCCATCCGGCCGTCACATAATCGAAGTTCACATAATCTCCCCGTTCCAGCCAATAATCGGTAGCCGTCTGGTCCTTGATATTAGCCTGCGGAGCCTCCTTCATTACGTTATAATCGGGAAATATCCCCATATTCATGTAAGTCAGCGAAGTTCCATTGTAAATTTTATGCCCGAAAGCCCCATTGATTTGTACCGCCAGATCGAAATCTTTATAACGAAAACTGATATTGGAACCGACAATGGTTTTCGGCATGGCTTGTCCGGCTATGTAACGGTCTTCCCCATCCTCCAAACTTATGCCTCCACCGTTCAAATCAACAACTCCATATTTATAACCGCCATTCCCGTCAGCCACCAATCCGGCATTGCGCGGAAGATAGAATACCCCCAGCGGTTGCCCCACAATCTGATATACAATGTGATTGTATCCTCCATGAAAGCCGGCTCCATCTAAACCGGAAATACTGTTATACGCTGCCGCACTGAGATATTCGCCATCATACATGCCGCTTAAAGAGAGGAGCTTGTTTTGTTGGAAAGAAACGTTGGCATTAACGTTAAGTTCCATGTTTTCGGTTTTCAGAGGAGTTACTCCCACAGCTATTTCCAAACCGCTGTTACGCATCGAGCCGATATTTGCCACTAATGTGCTATAAGTGAATGGTGGAACACTGACATTATAAGTATAAAGCATGTCGTTTGTTTTGGAAAGATAATAGTTGGCAGAAAGCAATAGGCGATTATCGAATAAGGCCAAATCGACCCCGGCATTCAGATTATGTTTTACTTCCCATTTCAGATTTGGATTTGTATTGCGTAATTCGGTAAGAGAAACTACTTGTGAGCTGCCTACGGGCACTACTCCGTTGGGCTGTGCCAACCGAAGGGTAGTATAGGAATCAATTCCGCTTTGGTTTCCCGCCAATCCATATCCGATACGGATTTTCAGATTATTCACCTGAGAGAGTTGCTTCATAAAGTTCTCCTGAGACACATTCCAAGCTGCTGAAATGGAAGGAAAAAATCCCCATTTATGATTATTTCCGAATTTAGAAGAAGCATCCGCACGGGCATTCACGGTCAGGATATAACGATCGGCATACGTATAATTGATGCGTCCCATACAGGAGACCAGACGAGGGCGCTCGTAATATGAGTTCGTGCCTTCCCAAGGGCGTAGAGCGCCGGCTTGCAGATTATCATATCCGAACAGGTCGGAACTGAAGTTGGTGACCGTTGTATAAAAACCGGTATAGCATTCCTGTTGAACTTCAGCCAATGCCAACACATCGATAAAATGGCGCTTCATATGCTTGCGATATGTCAGTATAGCATTTCCAACCAATGCCTCCGATTTACGTACACCGCGATAAGCCTGCCCATGTGCCCACACGCAGGTAGGGAGATATTGGGAATTTTCAATCATATTATAAGAATAAGAACCGAAAAGCTGCAAACTCAAATCCGGCATAAGATTAAACTTCAGTTTGGCATAGGTACTGATATGTGAGGTCGATTCTTTGTCTTTCACCTCCATCCAAGCCAAAGGATGAGTGATTTGGCTTGCATTGGTCACTCCATCCCACGCCCCTTCCTTATTTTTATGATTAGGATAAGTGGGGTTGAATGCGGCAGCCGAATAAAAAGTCTTTTGCCCGTCTACTATATTACGATTTTTCTGTACAGAACCGAACATTCCCACATCGCACTGCACAAATCCATCGAACAGCTTCTGAGTCATATTCATGTTCGATGTGAAGTTGGTCATTCTCTCATTGACTATAACTCCTTCTCTACGCATAAAACCAAGAGACACGCGATAGCTGGATTCATCCCTTCCTCCATAGAAGGCCACATGATGATCTTGCTGCAAACCGGCTTGTTGTATCTCTTTCAAGAACTCGGTGTCATTGCCTAAATCTACGATGGATATGCCTTCCCTTTGCGCCACTTTGCGATATTCGTCGGCCGACAACATTTTAAGACTCTTATAAACGGCCGCAACGCCGAAGCTGCCGTTGTAGCTTACCTGCGTTCTACCCTTCATTCCCTTTTTCGTTGTGATTTCAATAACACCGGATGCACCACGCGAACCATACTGGGCAGTCTCCGAAGCATCTTTCAGAATGGTAAAGCTTTCTATATCCGTAGGATAAATGGAGGTAAGCAAAGAGATGTCTCCGAACACTCCGTCAATGATAATCAGTGGGTCATTGCCACTGGTCAGTGAAGTCGTTCCGCGAAGACGAACCGCATCTAAAGCAGCCGTGCCATTCGCCGCACGATGTATCGTCAACCCCGGCACTTTACCGTAAATGGCTTCCAAAGGATTGGTAATCTGGTCGACCTTCAGTTGCTTTCCGGTGACTTTTTCAACAAGGGAAGATACGTTTTTCTCATGCCCTACGGTATATCCGATGGTTATCAAGGAGTCGGGCACTGTATGCGGCGTTTCTTGCGCACGCATACATAATCCCGCTCCAAAAACACAAAAACATCCGGTGACGATAATTTTATGAAACTGTTTCATCATTCTGTCTATTAGATAAGGTTAACTCTTCTTTTCTTAATAACAACCAAAAGTAAGAAATTCCTTTCACTTTTCCAAGAAAGATTGAATAACAGATTCCTTTTACAAAAGGAATAAAACAGTGAAAATTACTTCTTGTCCTCCTGCTTGGCTTCTTTGATAAACTCTGCTTCGTAATTAAACTTCTTAAAACCTTCTTTCAACTTATCGACACTGGTTTTCTCGGCATCATATGTGATGGTGACCGTCTTTGTTTTCAGGTCTGTATGGAAGTTCTTCAGCCCTTTCTCAAAGCGAATGTTATTGTTTATCTTCCTGACACAATTATCGCACTTCATCTGCGCCACTTTAAACACAGCTGTACGAATATCTTTCGCCACCACAAAGGTGAAACTGAACAGCATTGCTGCCACAATCATCAAACATCTTTTTGTTTTCATTCTTTCCTGATTTTAACCTGAATTCGGTATAAAACAAGATGTTATATGCCTGTTAAATACTTGTATATATCTTACCGTTTTCCTCGCATATATGAGGTGCCGAACGTCGCATATACGAGACCGCGCACGTCGCATATACGAGACCACACACGTCGCATATACGAGACTTGGCACCACTGATTGACCCCTCCGGGAGCGTTTTTTTGTATAGGCGGAGTCTCTTTTTACATCGAACTCAGGTTGATTTTATTTACATATTAAAGTTATTAAATGTCCTATGATTGAAATATAGAGATACGGAAATCCGGTACATCTTCTCACAGGAAATACCGGACTTGTCTGAACGACATTCCATGTCTTTTATAAATCTTCATACTCCCGGCAGATTAAAACGAATACCTATATAGGCTTTCGCTCCATGCATCGGCCCCCAGATCATTGTTGCGTCAAAGCGATTGCCCCACGGATTGGCAGCGTCAATAATGGGACTCTTTTGTTTGAAATTCGTCAGATTTTCGCCGCCAATGTATACAGACCAATAACGGAAATAGCGGGTCACTTGCGCACTCAACTGTTCAAAACTACCGTAGCGATTCTCCCACGCCCAATCGCCGTTTTCCAATTTATATGGTGCAGGCATTCGTCCGCCCCCATTCATCTGCAATGTCACATCAAATTGCCATAATGCCAAAGGCGTCTGGTAAGATGCTGTCAGCAGCCCTTTATACTTACCCGTAAGAGACTTCTCCATCAATCGACCATTGTAATTTGTCTGGACATCCGTCCAGCGATAGGCAGCCGTGAAAGTAAAGCCCGGGAAAAACGGATAGGTGGCTTCTACCTGAAAGACCTGCGAATATGAACGCCCGTTCAGATTATAAAACAAAACGGCATGCGGATCGGTATCCATATCTACCACCACTTGCTTACGAAAGTCTGTATAATAGAATTCGGCATTCAGATTCAGTGTTTTGCCAAATACCGGTATATAGGCAGAAGTACTTGCCCCGTAATTCCAAGCCTCGTCTTGCTCGAGGTTTCGGGCGATATCTACCCGCCGGCTGCTTGCCAGCAAGTAATTGTTTTCAGCCAAGACGTGATTGGAACGATAGCCCTTCCCGGCAGAAAGACGGAAATGGACATATTCATTCGGATTGTATTTTACGTGGAAACGGGGTGTGATAAAATAACCGTATTCACTGCTGTAATCTCCTCGAAGTCCTCCCATAAGGATAAGCTTATCGTTCCAATTATAAGTGTACTGTACATAAGCCCCGGGAACAGCTTCTTTTACAAAATCATTTACAAGAGGATATTCCACATCATTATACAGCCGATAAGCTTGACCGTAAGAGTCATAATTGAAGCTCAATCCTGCAGAAAGACTATGGCGTTTGCTAAATTCCGTTTCAAACAACAAAGAAGCATACATATTATGCTGGTCTACGTCATACCTTTTTCGTCCGTACACTGCATCCTGCTTATGCAAAGAGGCTGAAAGAATCAGTGCCAGATTGGTATTTTTATCTTTGTCGAATATATAAGCGTTTTTGGTAAATGCCTCGTAACGGTCTGTTCCGATATTTATTTTGTACGGATCGGAAGAATGATTTATCCCATGACCTACCTGACCACTATACCGACCTTCGGAAAGAGCCTTGATGCCGGCCTGAAAAACATAGCGGTCGCCCATATATGCCCAACGGTTCCACAGATTATACTGCTCCACTTGAGGTATATCGATAAGATCATCATTGTTGCCGTCATGGGCTTTGGTCTCATTCTCGTAATGAGCCAACAGTGATGTACTCCAGCGTTTGGAAAGCTTTATGGTGACATCTGCATTGGCCTCATACCGATTGGTGCTGCTCACAAAGAGATTGGCCGATAACCTATCCGCTTCGGGAAGTTGAGGTTTCTTGAACTCCACATTAATTTGCCCCGTAATAGCTTCGTAACCATTCTTTACAGATGAGCTACCTTTACTCACTTGAATGCTTTGCATCCACGGACCGGGCACGTATCCCAATCCATAAGCGGCAGCCGCACCACGATAATTCGGAATATTTTCCGTCAGCATCTGTACATACGTGCCTGACAAACCCAATAGTTTGATTTGTTTGGCACCGGTAGCCGCATCGGAATAGCTGACATCGACCGAAGGATTCGTCACAAAACTCTCTCCAAGATTGCAACATGCTGCACGACTCAACTCGGCACTGCTTATCATGTCTTCGTTCATCACGCTATTGCGCAACTTCATGGTGCCCAACTTACGACCTACCACATTCACTTCTCTGAGTTCAACTCCCTCGCGAAGAACGATGTCCAGCCGTTCGTGCCGTCCTTCCACGTTTATCGTATCATTTTCAAAGCCAATAAAGCTGACCACGAGACTGTGATTATTCCGGAGTTTAGCCAAAGAAAAAGTTCCGTCGGCCTTAGTCGTAGTACCTTGCGCGGTGCCCTGCCAGAATAGATTGGCTCCGGCAATGGGAACACCTGCATTATCTTTCACTATTCCCTCTATCTGCGCATGCAATATCGCAAAAGGGAACAACATCATCCATATGGTTATTGGTAGTATTTTATTTCTCATTTTCTTTTTTATTTTCAGGTAAAGCATTTCATGATCCGGAGTACTCCCTGTTTTCTCCGCAGTTGCCCCGTAAGAGGTTCGTATCAACTCCGTATATTATGGAGGAAGTACAGCCCAGATACGGTTCAGGTATAACCCAAATACAAATGCAACAGTATGAAATGATTTGTGAATATTTAAATATAGCACAGACTTAAAGACATGGAACGAACCGTTTTTTGCATCGCGAACCCATCGCCCAGCATAACCGAACCGTTTGTCTTTGCCTCGACTACTAAATGAGAAGTACTGAATAGAGTGCCAAATATTGGCGTGAGCCACCCGGGTGTGGTGGCACTTCGAAAACAAAATCTGAAAAAGAATCGGCTACGGACATCAAGTATCCCGGTAAGAACAGTTGTTCGCAAAGAAGCATGATGGGGGGTATGGCCGGAGAAGAATCCTGCGCATGTTTTACCATATCTACTTTATAATGAACAACTGTACAACCCGCATCCTTACATGTATTTTCGGACGTCCGATGCTTTTGCTCACATTTGGAACAATCGGAAGAGCAGCAACTTTGCATTGTCTCGCATCCGGTACAGCAATAATGGATAATAGAAACCCCTACTCCACTCACAATGATGAAAGAGGAAAAAAGTACCGCGAATATGTAACGTAGTTCCTTCATAAGTAAGGGCAAAGATAGAAAGTTTTAACCGTTCGCCGGATTTAATTTTCCTTTTTTTATGCCTACAGTTCGTTAATAAGTTCTATATTTGTCGATAAAGTATTTTGGTTGAAATATTGAATTATAAATAAAATCGAATATGAAAAAGCAAACTGTCAGCCTACTTGTCTTTCTACTTGCGACAAGCAGTTATTTCTCTTCCTGCAATAACACCGTGAACAAAAATACCGGCGCATTAGAGTTTGACAGTATACGAGTAAATGAAACCTCTCACCTTTTCGGAGATACTGCCAAACCAGCCTGCAACCTTATTGTAAGATTCACCTATGCTGCTAAATCATCTGACATAAAATTAAGGGATAGCCTCAATAGTTTTCTTGTTTCCGCTTTCTTCGGAGACAAATACATAAACATGAAGCCTGAAGAAGCCATCAAGAAGTACACGGAGAAATATATCAACGATTATCGCAATGATCTGGAACCGATGTATAAGAAAGACGAACAGGAACAGGAAGAAGGCATGAACTTGGAAGGATGGTATTCTTTTTATAGAAGTGTAGAAGGCAGTGTAAAAAACTACTTCAAACATCTGTTGGTTTATCGCATCGACTATAACGAATATACCGGCGGCGCACACGGCATTTACATGGCCACATTCCTCAACATGGACTTACATACATTAAGCCCCGTCCGTCTGGACGACTTGTTTGCCAATGACTACAAAGAAGCACTGACCGACTTACTGTGGAACCAGTTGATGGCTGATAATAAGGTAAAGACCCGTCAAGAGCTGGAAGATATAGGCTATGCCACCACCGGAGAACTGGCACCAACAGAGAATTTCTACCTCACTCCTCAAGGCATCATATTTTATTATAATGTCTACGACATAGCTCCTTACGTAATGGGACCGATAGAAATAACTCTTCCATACGAAATAATGCAGCACTTACTGAAAGACGATTGTATGGTGCTGAATGAAATAAGAAACTCATAATTAAAAACAACCCGTCATACATTGTAATTAATTCATAATTAAATGGAACTAATCCTGAAGTATTTTCCCGATCTGACAGAGAAGCAGAAAGAGCAGTTCGCTGCCCTCTACGACCTCTATTTGGATTGGAACTCCAAGATAAACGTCATCTCACGTAAAGATATCGAGAATCTCTACGAACACCATGTACTCCATTCCTTGGGTATAGCTAAAGTGGTCTGTTTTAAACCGGGAACTCAGATCATGGATCTCGGGACAGGAGGAGGTTTTCCTGGCATACCATTGGCTATTCTTTTTCCTGAAGTGGAGTTTCATCTGGTGGACAGTATTGGCAAGAAAGTACGTGTGGCCACTGAAATAGCCAATAGCATCGGATTGGAAAATGTCACGTCCCGCCATGCCCGTGCAGAAGAGGAAAAAAGAATCTTTGATTTCGTAGTGAGTCGTGCTGTGATGCCGCTGTCCAACTTACTCAAGATCATCCGCAAGAATATTTCTGCCAAACAACAAAATGCCTTGCCCAACGGGCTGATTTGTCTTAAAGGAGGTGAATTGGAACAAGAATCGATGCCTTTTAAGAATAAAACTACCATGTGGGATTTGAAAGACATCTTTGAAGAAGATTTTTTCAGCACGAAGAAGGTAGTGCACGTAGCTGTCTGAAAAACGTAACAAATAACTTTGTAGTCTCATACAAAAATGAAAATAAAGAAATTTGAATTCAACATGTTCCCGGAAAACAGCTATGTGCTGTGGGATGAAACCAATGAAGCAGTCGTCATTGATCCGGGCTGTTTCTACGAAGAAGAGAAACAGACTTTGAAAAACTTCATTATAAAAAATGGACTGAACGTAAAACACTTGCTGAATACGCACCTACATCTGGATCATATATTCGGCAACCCGTTCATGCTGAAAGAGTTCGGACTGAAAGCTGAAGCTAATCAGGCAGATGAGTTCTGGATTGACGAGGCTCCCAAGCAAAGTCGCATGTTCGGCTTTCAGCTGCAAGAAGCCCCCGTGCCTTTGGGCACATATCTGCACGATGGAGACATTATCAGCTTCGGCAACACGAAGCTGGAAGCCATTCACGTACCGGGACATTCACCGGGCAGTTTGGTGTATTATTGTGCGGCAGACCATTGCATGTTTTCGGGTGACGTATTGTTTCAAGGCAGCATCGGTCGCGCCGACCTTGCCGGTGGGAACTTCGATGAACTGATAGAGCATATCTGCAGTCGTCTGTTCGTTTTGCCAAATGAAACCGTTGTCTATCCGGGACATGGCGCTCCCACAACAATTGGATTTGAAAAAGCAGAAAATCCTTTCTTCAGAAAATAAACTTTAAAATCACTATAAATTATGAAAAACGACGTATTCTCCTGCCGTCACATCGGTATCAGTGAACAAGATGAGGAACAAATGCTCCGAAAAATCGGAGTGAAAAGTCTGGACGAACTGATTGACAAGACCATTCCTGCCAATATTCGCCTAAAAGAGCAGTTGGCACTCCCAAAAGCCATGACGGAATATGAGTTTGGACAACACATTGCCGAACTGGCTGCAAAAAACAAGCTTTACACCACTTACATTGGTATGGGATGGTACAATACCATCACTCCTGCCGTTATCCAACGTAACGTATTCGAGAACCCCGTTTGGTACACCTCTTATACTCCTTATCAGGCTGAAGTATCACAAGGACGATTGGAAGCCTTGATGAACTTCCAGACTGCTGTGTGCGACCTTACAGGGATGCCCCTTTCCAACTGTTCCTTGCTGGACGAGGCTACCGCAGCCGCCGAGGCCGTGACAATGATGTATGCCCTGCGACCACGCGACATGCAAAAATCCGGAGCGAACATTGTATTCGTAGATGAAAACATATTCCCGCAAACCTTGGCAGTCATGACCACCCGCGCCCTTCCGCAAGGCATCGAACTGCGTACAGGCAAGTGGAATGAAATGGAATTTACCCCGGGCATCTTTGCCTGCATACTTCAATATCCTGACACCAATGGTAATGTGGAAGATTATCGGGATTTTGTGGAAAAAGCACATGCGGCAAACTGCAAAGTGGCTGTTGCTGCCGACATCTTAAGCCTTGCTTTGCTTACTCCTCCGGGAGAATGGGGAGCAGACATTGTTTTCGGTACGACACAACGGTTGGGCACACCGATGTTCTACGGTGGACCGTCGGCTGCTTACTTTGCCACACGCGATGAATATAAACGCAATATGCCGGGACGTATCATCGGCTGGTCGAAAGACAAACATGGTAAGCTCTGTTACCGCATGGCCTTGCAAACCCGTGAACAACACATCAAGAGAGAAAAGGCCACTTCCAATATCTGCACCGCACAAGCGTTGTTGGCCACAATGGCTGGATTCTATGCCGTATATCATGGTCCGAAAGGCATCCATACCATAGCAGAGCGTATCCACAGCATTGCCGTATTTTTGGAAAAGAGCATCAACAAGCTGGGATACAAGCAAGTGAACACACAGTATTTCGACACTTTGCGTTTCGCACTGCCCGACACCATATCAGCGCAACAAATCCGCACCATTGCACTTAGCAAAGAAGTGAACCTACGCTACTTCAAGAACGGTGATGTGGGTATGAGTATTGATGAGACCACAGATGTGCCGGCCGTCAACATACTACTATCCATCTTTGCCATTGCTGCCGGAAAAGATTGGGAGAAGATCTGCGAAATTCCGATGGGCAACAATATCAGTAAAAGCTTGAAGCGCCAAAGTGCCTATCTGACTCATGAAGTGTTCAACAAGTATCATACGGAAACGGAAATGATGCGCTATATCAAGCGCCTTGACCGCAAGGATGTCTCTTTGGCACATTCCATGATCTCACTCGGTTCGTGCACCATGAAGCTGAATGCAGCCGCAGAGATGCTGCCGCTCAGCCGTCCCGAATTCATGAACATACACCCTCTGGTACCCGAAGATCAGGCAGAAGGTTACCGGAAGCTGATTGACAATCTTAGCGACGAACTGAAAACGATAACCGGATTTGCAGGTGTCAGCCTACAACCGAACTCCGGTGCCGCAGGTGAGTATGCCGGATTGCGCGTCATCCGTGCTTATCTGGAGCATATCGGACAGGGACACCGCAACAAAGTGCTGATACCGGCATCTGCACACGGAACCAATCCGGCATCGGCCATACAGGCGGGCTTTGCCACCGTGACATGTGCTTGCGATGCACATGGTAATGTAGACATGGAGGATCTTCGCGCCAAAGCGGAAGAAAACAAGAACGAACTTGCCGCCCTGATGATCACCTATCCATCAACACACGGTATCTTTGAAACGGAAATCGTAGAGATCTGTAACATTATCCATGCTTGTGGGGCACAAGTGTATATGGACGGTGCCAACATGAATGCGCAGGTAGGCTTGACCAACCCCGGCTTTATCGGTGCCGACGTATGCCACCTGAACCTGCACAAGACATTCGCTTCACCCCACGGTGGAGGCGGTCCCGGCGTAGGCCCTATTTGTGTGGCCGAACATCTGGTTCCGTTCCTGCCGGGACACGTTTCATTTGGCAATGCCTCCAATGAAGTATCTGCCGCTCCATTCGGCAGCGCCGGCATCCTGCCCATCACGTATGGTTACATCCGCATGATGGGAGCGGAAGGACTGACACGCGCCACCAAAACAGCCATCCTCAGCGCCAACTATCTGGCTGCTTGCCTACAAGACACATACAGCACTGTTTATCGAGGAGTGAACGGCTACGTGGGACACGAAATGATATTGGAATGCCGCAATGTTCACGAGGAAACGGGCATCAGCGAGAATGATATCGCCAAACGTCTGATGGACTATGGTTATCATGCCCCCACCCTGTCCTTCCCCGTGCACGGCACATTGATGATTGAGCCCACAGAAAGCGAAAGTCTGGCCGAACTTGACAATTTCATCCATGTGATGCTGAATATCTGGAATGAAATTCAGGAAGTAAAAGAGGGTAAAGCCGACAAAACAGACAATGTACTGGTCAATGCACCGCATCCCGAATATGAGATTGTGTCCGACAAATGGGAACACAGCTATACACGCGAGAAAGCGGCCTATCCGATAGAAAGCGTACGGGACAACAAGTTCTGGGTAAACGTGGCACGTGTAGACAACACATTGGGCGACCGTAACCTGTTGCCTACCTGCTACGGATGTTTCGACTGATGAAAAACAAACGTAGCGGACTGTTCTACAGCCAAAAAGAAGAAACCGTCAATTCAATCTCCCATGGCATAGGCTTTGCCATGGGAGTGATTGTCGGAATCGTTTTCCTGATAAAAAGCTATCAAAGCGGCAATCTGCCGGCTATCTTCGGAGTATGGCTTTATCTCTTCGGCATGGGTGGTTCCTACCTTGCCTCTACCCTTTATCATGCACTGAAGCACCACAATCCATGGAAGCGACGCCTGCGTCATTGGGATCATGCAGCCATCTATTGGCATATTGCGGGAAGCTATTCGCCCATTACGCTCGTTGCACTGAAAGACGAGTCCGGATGGGGACTATTTGGTTTCGTATGGCTGTGCGCCCTCATCGGCACCGTTGTCAGCTTCCGAAAAATGAAAGAACACAGCCATGTGGAAACAGCATGCTACATTCTGATGGGGTTATCCGTGCTGGCAGTATTCAAGCAACTCTTTGCCATTTCTCCTGCAGCCTGCTACTGGATTATTGCCGAAGGGATATGCTATATAACGGGAGCCGCTTTCTACTCACTACACAAAGCGCGATATATGCACTCTGTCTTTCATTTCTTCGTGTTAGGCGGTTCGGCTTGTCACATGACAGCAATATGAAAGATACTGAATCTTTTACTCTAAAAGGGAGGTTGCGTTAAATAGCCGGATAATCCCCCTATTTTTCCATCGGTTTCCCTACACGCTTTACAGGAATCGCTTCACTTTTGTGCAAACCTTTGTTCGCAGTGCGCGGATGTCTGTTCGCACAGCGCGACCGTTTATCCGCAGGTTGCGATTTTGTATTCGCACGGCGCGAACAGAGATTTATCCAAGTTGCGAACAAGTTTACTGTTTGCAACAAACGATTTTATTCTATGGATTCAAGAGGTTTATTCTATGAGCGGTGTTTAAGTGCATCTCATCCTTGTGCAATCTCTTTCAGATGCTCCTTTATTTTTCCGAAGAAAACCGATAAATGCGAACCATCCACAAAAGCATGGTTTACATATATGGAGAGAGGAAAATACAGCTTTCCTTCACGAGTGATAACTTTGCCGGAAGTCATCAACGGGTAGTTACAGCCATTCCCGATTTCGGCAAGCGTATACGTGGTAGCCGTGAAATACATTTTAGGCACGGCACTCAGGTGTACCACGTCATAATCGCCTTGAGCCATCAGTATTTTCTCTGCATTATAAGGATCGCCGTCTGCCGGAATATCTGTTATTATGGCATGGGCATCGGTATAAAAACGTTCAAAATCTTCATGATAAGGAATACGGACCGTATAAAAAGTCTTTCCGGGAACCGCTATCGGGGAAATAATGTCTACCTGATCGTGAAAAATGACCTGCCCGTTTTTGTCCGTACGATAACGCAACTCTTTCACTTCATTGGCCGAGCGTAGCACAGCATACAGGTAATAAAGGAAGAAGGACCGTCCGATATTTCTGGCGACAGCGCTTGCTTCCGTACATTCAATCTCCGTTGTAATGGAATACCACGAATTTGCAAAGCCACGGAAAAATCCATAATTATCCCGTCGCTCCCATTTTTCGATGTCAATAATATGTTTCATCTTAAAAGAAAGTCAGCTTAACGAGTGGGTTTATTACTCATTAAGCTGACTCATATTTATTTTTTCGTTTTGTAATTCTCTAAACCGGTCTGCAAAAACTCAATGTATTTGGGTATATCCTCATTGTAAGAATATGACTTGTTAAGAGGTTTCCCCTCGTTGTCAATCAGCACATAGAAAGGCTGCGCATTGGCACCGAACTTCACACGTTGCAGATAGCTCCACTTATCGCCCACTGTACGCAGAGTGCGTTCCGTACCGTTTTCCACGATCTTCACAGGTGCAGGAAGCGGTGTTTTATTGTCCACATAAAGGGTGATAAGTACGTATCCGTTATTGATGATATCACTCACTTTCGGATTTGTCCATACGGAAAGTTCCATCTTACGACAGTTTACGCAGCCATAACCGGTAAAATCGAGCATCACCGGTTTGCCATGCTGACGCGCATACTCCATTCCGAGATCATAATCATCGAACTTGGCATGTACTTCATTATTATAGAGATTGAAATCCTGCGTCTGCATGGGTGGTGCAAAAGCACTGACCGCTTTCAACGGCGCTCCCCACAAACCGGGGACCATGTAAACGGCAAATGCCAATGATGCCAGAGCCATGAAAAAGCGTGGTACGCTGACTTTCGTATCGTCGTCATCGTGCGGGAACTTGATTTTACCCAACAAATAAAAGCCAAGCAAGGCAAACAGCACAATCCACAATGCGAGGAATGTTTCACGGTCAAGAATACGCCAGCCATAAGCCAAATCAGCCACTGAGAGGAACTTCAAGGCAAACGCCAATTCCAGAAAACCAAGAGTCACCTTGATTATATTCATCCACCCTCCTGACTTGGGCATGGACTTCAGCCAAGACGGGAACAGTGCAAACAATGTAAATGGCAATGCCAAAGCTACTGCAAAGCCAAGCATGCCGATGGCCGGAGCCACCACACTGCCCGTAGTAGAAACTTGTACCAAAAGGAAGCCGATAATAGGCCCTGTGCAGGAGAAAGAAACCAATGAGAGCGTAAACGCCATCAAGAAAATGCTGAGCAGGCCACTCGTTGCTTCCGCCTTGCTGTCTACAGCCGTGCTCCACTTGGAAGGCAGAGTAATCTCGAAAGCCCCGAAAAAAGAAGCGGCAAACACAACCAACATCAAGCAGAACAGGATATTGAACACGGCATTGGTGGAAAGCGCATTCAGTGCACTGGCGCCGAAAATAAGCGTAATGGCCAGACCGAGCGTAACATAAATAACGACGATTGATGCACCATACGTCCAAGCGTCACGAATACCTTTCTTCTTGTCTTTGCTTCGCTTCAGGAAAAAGCTGACCGTCATCGGGATAATAGGCCATACGCATGGGGTGAACAATGCCAGAAGTCCTCCGACAAATCCGGTAATGAAAATGTAAAACCATGACATATCCTCGTGAGAAGTAGACTCCCCCAAGGCTTTCAATTCGTCGATTACCGGTTTCCACAAGTCAGACTTATTCGGCACATCCCCTCCTGCGAGGACTCCCACTCCATCAACATTTGCAGCAGAAACCGTATCGGCTGCAACGGCTTCTTGCGGTGCCGATACATCAGCAACGTTTGTTTCCGACACAGAAGCGACATTTTCCCTGGCAACACCCTCCGCTTCTCCGGAAAACTTAAAGGGCACTTGGGTGGGAGGTAAGCAATTCTCGTCATTGCAGGCACCATATTCCAAATAACCTTCCACTTGATAGGTACTGCCTGTGAGCTTTAATTTCTGCACAAACCGGGCAGTATGCTCAAAGTACCGCACCTTCATCTCGAACAAGCGGTCGAATGCGGAAATCTCCTTACCTGCCGGTCTCAATTTACCCACAGTTTCCACTCCCGAAAGTCTCTCCACATTGAAAGTAGCCGAAATAGGACCGCCATCGCCCAAATCGGTAGAATAAACGTGCCAGCCTTTATCAATGGATGCAGTGAACACAACCTCTGCCTCACCGCCCGGTAAAATCTTCCATTCCGACTTAAACTTAACGGGGTCTTGTATCTGCGCTTGCGCCACCATGGCGAAGAGCAACAGAAAAAAAGAGAGCGATATATTCTTCATGTTTCGTCTAAAGCTTTTAATTAATTGAAAAGAGATTTGTTTACAATTCATAATCCACACAGGCGCGACTTTCCTTCACTGTGGCAAGGAGTTTCCCGGCAGCCACATGGTCGGGATGGACAGCATAAGACTTCACATCATCCAATGTATCGAACTCACTGTAAAGAGCAATGTTCCAAGTCTCGCCCGGATTCATGTTCAATCCGACTTCTATCTTACGGATAACAGGTATCTTTGCCGGAAGCGCTTCAATAGCTGCTTTAAAATTATTCATTGCCGCTAACTTTTCGTCAGCTGAAACCTCATCTTTCAATTTAAATAATACAATGTGCTTTACCATAAATTGTTGTTTTAATGATTTATGTCTATATTTGTCAGCCGAAACGGCTGTTTTTCTCAAGAACAGCAAAATTTATAACGACAGAGAACAAAAGAATGTTCATCTTCTTTTGCCGAAACGTTTGGCGGAATAATGCCGGTTTTCGTGCAACAAAAATACAGGTTTTGTTTTAAATATATACTTAAACGGATGTTAATAATAGGAATTGCAGGAGGAACCGGTTCGGGAAAAACCACCGTAGTACGTAAGATTATTGAAAGCCTACCGGCCGGTGAAGTGGTATTACTGCCACAAGACTCTTATTATAAAGACAGCAGCCACGTGCCTGTGGAAGAAAGGCAGAACATCAACTTCGACCATCCGGACGCATTTGAATGGAGTCTGCTTTCCAAACACGTAGCCATGCTGCGCGAAGGGAAGAGCATTGAACAGCCCACTTATTCTTACCTGACGTGTACCCGGCAGCCCGAAACCATCCATATCGAACCTCGCGAAGTCATCATCATCGAAGGAATCTTAGCCTTGTGCGACAAGAAATTGCGCAACATGATGGACCTCAAAATATTTGTAGACGCCGATCCCGACGAACGCTTGATTCGCGTAATACAACGTGACGTGGTGGAACGAGGACGTACAGCCGAAGCGGTAATGGAACGTTACACCCGTATTCTGAAACCGATGCACCAGCAATTCATCGAACCCTGCAAACGATATGCCGACCTCATTGTGCCCGAAGGTGGAAATAACCGGATAGCCATTGACATATTGACCATGTATATCAAGAAGCATTTGAAGTGATACGAGAAGATTGAGGTTCCAAAAACAGATTGACGATCAACACAATAACATAGTATGATTGACATAGTTTGCTTCCGGAAACTTTGGTCATTAATGAGCAATCATTCATTATCGGTCATTCTTGCACTGTTGCTTTGTTGCATTTCGGGATGCCGTGGAAGCCACGGTAAAGAAGAAAGACAATACGACGGCTTGCAACAGATAAAAGACAGTGGTGAACTGGTGGCGTTGACCTTATACAGCTCCACGTCCTATTTCATCTATCGCGGTCAGGATATGGGATTCCAGTATGAGTTGAGCGAACAGTTTGCCAAAAGCCTGGGAGTAAAGCTGAGGATAGAAGTTGTCCGGAGCGTGCACGAACTTATCGAACAATTGCAAGCCGGCAAGGGAGACCTTATAGCCTATAACCTGCCCATCACCAAGGAATGGAAAGACAGCCTGATTTATTGCGGCGAGGAAATCATCACCCACCAAGTCATCGTGCAACGGAACGGTGGAGGCAGCAAGCCCCTGAAAGACGTTACGGAACTCATCGGAAAAGACATATATGTGAAACCGGGGAAATATTATGAACGTCTGGTCAATCTGGACGACGAACTTGGAGGAGGCATTCGCATCCATCAGGTCACCAACGATAGCATCAGCACCGAAGACCTGATTACGCAAGTAGCGCAAGGAAAAATTCCCTATACGGTGGCCGATAATGATGTAGCACAACTGAATGCCACCTATTATCCTAACCTAAACATCGGATTATCCATCAGCTTCGATCAGCGTGCTTCATGGGCTGTACGCAAAGATAGTCCGCAATTGGCTGCCATTGCCGACAAGTGGCACGCAGAGAACGTGACCTCGCCTGCCTACACGGCGAGTATGAAGCGTTACTTTGAAATCAGCAAAATCTTTCCGCACTCCCCTATTCTCTCGTTACGCGAAGGCAAAATATCTCATTACGATGATTTGTTTAAGAAATATGCGCCCGATATTAATTGGGACTGGCGCCTGCTGGCTTCCTTGGCCTACACGGAGTCGAACTTTGACACCACTGCCGTGTCATGGGCAGGAGCCAAAGGGTTGATGCAGCTAATGCCGTCCACGGCAAGAGCAATGGGAGTACCTGCAGGCAAGGAACAAAATCCGGAGGAAAGCATCAAAGCAGCCACAAAATATATAGCTGCTATGGATAAAAGCTTTACACTGGTTCCCCAAGAGGAGCGCATCAACTTCATATTAGCTGCTTACAACTCAGGAATCGGACACGTACAAGACGCCATGGCTCTGGCCGAAAAGTACGGCAAAAACAAGTATGTGTGGAAAGACCATGTAGAGACTTTCATTCTGCTAAAAAGTAATGAAGAATACTTCACCGATCCCGTTTGTAAGAATGGATATTTCCGGGGTATCGAGACATATAATTTTGTGAGGGATATTACTTCACGATTTGATCAATATAAGAATAAGATACAGGATACTTCGCGCCCTTCTGCAAGGAAGAAATAATCATCCCCTAATCTGTAGAATTGAGTGGTCATACTTATAGATGCGGGAGGCCACACTTGTGCAATCGCAAGCCCACACCTTACGGGAAGTATGCCCACACTTGCCGAAGCGTATGCCCACACCTTAAGCGACATTATCCCACACTTTGAGGAAGGTCTGCCCACACTATAGGAGCGACCAAGTGTAGGCTGACAACCGGAGAGATAAAAACTGCTGTTTAAAACAGATTCAGCTTATTCTTTTGCGCTTCTTCCAACGAAACGGTCTCTACTTTTCTTTCCTGATTCTTTTTGCACAATTGCGCATACTGCTCGTTAAGTTCCTTCTTTAGTTCCTCTTTTGTTGCAGGATTCATAAGTTTCACTGCTACCGTGGCATTCTGCGAAGCATCTTTCAGATGAACAACCGGAGCCTGATATACCGGAGCAATCTTCAATGCCGTGTGAAGCTGCGAAGTCGTAGCTCCCCCTATCAGCAAAGGAATATTCAGACCCGCCTTCTCCAACTCGATGGCCACATGCACCATCTCATCCAAGGAAGGAGTTATCAGGCCGCTCAGTCCTATCATGTCTACTTGTTCCTCTACGGCACGCTGCACGATGGTTTCGGCAGGCACCATTACGCCAAGGTCTATGATTTCATATCCGTTGCAGGCCATAACCACCGAAACGATATTCTTGCCGATATCATGTACATCTCCTTTCACCGTGGCAAGCAATACCTTACCGGCAGATACCGCCCCTTTTTCCTTTTCGGATTCAATCACCGGCTGAAGTATGGCCACCGCTTTCTTCATGGTGCGCGCCGTTTTCACCACTTGCGGCAAAAACATCTTACCAGCTCCGAACAAATCGCCTACATGATTCATACCTGCCATCAAAGGGTCTTCAATGATAGACACAGCCGTGGGATAGAGCTTTAACGCCTCGGCAAGGTCTTCCTCCAGATAATCGCTGATACCTTTGGTCAAAGCATATTTCAAGCGGTCTTCCACAACGGTTCCCTCTCTCCATGCCAGTTGCGAATGGGGGGAAGCCGTACTCTTACCACCTGCCCCCTTAGCTTCCTCGGCTTCTGCTTTCAGGCGTTCGGCTGTTTCTATCAGCCGCTCGGCAGCGTCAGGGCGCCTGTTCAGCACCACATCTTCAATGCGTTCCAAAATGTCGGCAGGAATATCCGTATAAAGAACAGAAGTTGCCGGATTCACAATACCCATATCCATCCCTTCGCGAATAGCATGATAAAGAAACACGGCATGCATTGCTTCACGGATATAATTATTGCCACGGAATGAGAAAGAGAGATTACTTACTCCTCCGCTGACATGCGCACCCGGCAGATTGTTCCTAATCCAACCGGTGGCACGAATAAAGTCCACGGCATAGTTGTTATGCTCGTCCATCCCCGTAGCTACGGCAAGCACGTTCGGGTCGAAAATAATATCATGAGGATTGAAGTTGATCTTATCGACCAAAAGGCGATATGCACGTTCGCAAACTTCAATTTTGCGTTCAAAAGTATCAGCTTGCCCCTTCTCGTCGAAAGCCATCACTACGACTGCCGCTCTATATTGCTTGATGATGCGTGCATGCTCCAGAAACTTCTCCTCACCTTCTTTCAAAGAAATGGAGTTGACTACAGATTTACCTTGCAGGCATTTCAACCCCGCAACAATCACTTCCCACTTGGAAGAGTCTATCATCACGGGAACGCGCGCGATCTCAGGCTCGGAAGCTATCAGATTCAAAAAAGTAGTCATTTCTGCACAAGCATCCAGCAAGCCGTCATCCATATTGATGTCGATGAGTTGGGCGCCATCTTCCACTTGCCGACGGGCAATGCCAAGCGCCTCATCGTATTTCTTCTCGTTGATCAAGCGCAGGAACATACGCGAGCCCGCCACATTGCAACGCTCACCCACATTTACAAAGTTGTTCTCCGGTTTCACCTCCAGAAGTTCAAGTCCCGAAAGCCACAAGTTGGCAGGTTTCGGGGCGGGACGACGAGGCGACACACCTTCTATTAAAGCAGCATAACGAGCAATGTATTCGTCCGTGGTTCCGCAACATCCTCCAATAATGTTCACCAGGCCTTCATGAATATATTCTTTTATTTCATGTGCCATGTCGTCAGGGCTTTGGTCATATTTTCCCAGACTATTGGGTAAACCGGCATTGGGGTAGGCACTGATATAATAAGGAGCACGGGCGGCAAGTTGTTCCAGAAAAGGTTTCAATTGCCGGGCTCCGAAAGAACAGTTCAGCCCCACGGAGAAGAGGTCGGCATGTTGCACGGAAGCTAAGAAAGCGTCCAGCGTCTGCCCCGAAAGCGTACGTCCGGCTATATCAGAAACCGTGACGGAAAGCATCAGAGGAACGCGTATGCCGACAGTCTCCATAGCTTGCTCTGCGGCAAAAATAGCAGCCTTTGCATTCAGCGTATCAAAGATGGTTTCTATTAATAAGGCATCTACTCCACCTTCAAGCAAAGCCTCCATCTGCTCTTGATAGGCAGCGGCCAGTTGGTCGTAGGTCAGAGCACGGAAAGCCGGATTGTTGACATCGGGACTCATGGAGCACGTTTTGTTTGTAGGCCCCACGGCACCTGCCACAAAACGAGGTTTATCAGGAGTAAGAGCGGTAAACTCGTCGGCCACCTCGCGAGCCAGCCTTACAGCCGCAAGATTCATTTCACGCACATATTCCTGCACATGATAATCGGCCATACTGACGCAAGTGGAACTGAACGTGTTTGTCTCAATGATGTCTGCCCCTGCTTCCAGATATTTGCGATGGATATCTTGTATCACATCCGGCCGCGTCAGACAGAGTAAATCATTGTTGCCTCTCATCTGTCCGGCAATGTGTGCAAAACGTTCGCCCCGGAAATCTTTCTCCGTTAAGTTGTATTGTTGTATCATGGTACCCATGGCACCATCCAGAATAAGGATGTGCTCACGCACCAACTCGTTCAGCTGTTTCATAATGTTTGTAGAAAAAAAGAGCCTTGTAATCTGTGGTTCGCTGTTTGATAATTATCATCGTTTGAACATCCGCGCCATATCGCGTTTGTCCTCTTTTTCTTTCAAAGACTGGCGTTTGTCGAATTCTTTTTTACCCTTGGCAAGGGCCACCACTACTTTGGCCAAGCCTTTCTCGTTGATGAACAAACGAACCGGGACAATGGTAAAGCCGGGAGTTTTCGTGTCGCGTGCCAACTTATCCAGTTCTTTCTTGTTTAGCAGAAGCTTACGTTCCCTGCGTGCCGAATGATTGTTGTACGACCCGTAAAAATATTCGGCAATATGCATATTCTTCACCCATAGTTCGCCGTTTGCAAAATAACAAAAAGTATCGACCAGACTTGCTTTTCCCAAGCGAATGGACTTAATCTCCGTACCCGTAAGCACGATACCGGCCGTATAGGTGTCTATCAGTTCGTAATCGAATGTGGCACGTTTGTTCTTTATATTTACAGGAGCTTGTTTCATAATTCTATTCATCCTTTCAAATAACTCTTTACCTTAAAAACTCCACACGTTGAAAGCGCTCAGTTCAGCACTGTCGTCAATTGATTGAATATCCACTCCACCATTGCCGGACAGACAATCAGCAAAACTGAAGAAAGAATGGTGAAACGCAAACGTTCTTTCTCAGCTACCCGCATCACTTTGTCGCTTCCTTCCCACACCACATACACGATGTAAAACTGAAGCAGCAAAGCTATGACATAGAAATCGGGCAGTATGCCGATAACCATTTTCATCAGAAACACTACCACTAAGGCATAGCCTGCAAATTGTTGTGCCAACGGAATGTCGCTCTCCATTCCAAGCATGCGGGCACGCAACCCGTTGATGAGATAAGCCGCCAGAAAGTATCCTCCGAACAAAGAAACAGCCACAGCGCAACATCGCGTCATGGCATATTGAAAACTTTGCGGCTCGCCCCACCCCATTCTTATCAACGAACCAATGAAGACGGACAACCCGCATAAACCAATCATAGGATAGACAAAGGCCGTAAAGACCTTTCGTCTATCCTCTAAACTAATTTCCTCCCACGTACGAGCCGGAGAGGTAATCAGTCGCAGAGCTATGTGAAATAAATCTTTATAGTTCAAATTATTTCAGTTTATTAAGTGCGCTGCTGTCTATCTCAAAATCCGTATAAGTATCAGGCATCGTCCCGCCATCGGCAGCAACTTTGGCTTTGATTATAATTTTCTCAGGATATTTTTGGGTACTGCTCTTGATGGCACTCATGATGCTTTTGATATCATAAGCCTTATTCCGGTAAGCATTCGCTTCTGTTTTGGTATCCGTTCCCTTATTATGTTGCAAATAAAGCACCAGCTCCGATGCACTCTTCTGCATATCTTTTACATATATCAATTCGAATGAATGTTGTGCCAATGCTTCCGTTTTATTTTCCATCTTCCAGTTGATGGGCAAAACCACCATTTCAGGACCATAAATAAACGGCTTGTAGGTATCACCGTACTGAGCAACAGGATTCAAGGTCACAATAGGTGCATTCCCAAGAGGCATATCGGCCTCGGTAGGTACGGTTCGAGTTTCATAAGAATCTATAGCCACGGCTCCCACAAGTCTAATAGTACGATTGGTAGTTGTAGCCGTTTCTTTCCCTGCCTGCGTTTCTACGTTTTTGTATTGAAGCAAGACTAAATCGCTTTTTGTTATATCAAAGCCACTGTTAGACTTTACCGTGGCAAGTGAACTTTCAGTGGGGAAATATTTATTTCCTCCCAAATCTTCAAACCAAGAACTTCCTAAATAGTGTTTTACACGCATATAGCCATAGCCGTCAAAAGAACTTTCATTATCACCACTATTCAGACAGGAGGTTAACGAAACACCCAACAAGAGGGTAAAGGCAATCATCAAAAAATTCAAATGTTTCATTTTCTTTAATATTAGGGTTTGCAAATTTAGATAAAAGAATCGGGTAACGAGATACCCCACTCTTTTTTTCATTGTTTTTAAGAGTAAACGGAAAACACGCCCGAATACTGCAAATACTTCTGCTTTTTTAACACTTCGTCATCCCAACCGGCACAACCAGCCTGCCCGTTTCGTGCTTTTTGCGAACGGCATTATCTGTCGGTGGGAAAACGCCCCGGAATCATACAATCGTGGCAAACAAATCGATATGCTCATCCACATATCCGGCCACGGCAGCGGTATATTCTTCTTCCTTTTCCAGGAATTCGTCTTCCAAATCGTCGAAAGCTTCGTATTCTTCGTACATTGCCATAAACTCTTCGTCTGTACGCTCGCGCTCCAAGTCCCCACGATGAGCATCATATATCTTCTTGGCGGCGTAAATCAACTTGCTCAAATCGCCAATTCCCCACAGACGCATCACCTTGGCAAACGGATTATCAAAGATATATCCGCCATAGCCATTCTGAATCAATTGGCAAAACCCTCCTTCCATCACTTCATCGCGAAAAATCCGATAGGCCAGCAATGAATGTTGTTCAGCTGTGAGCATACTCATCGTATCGGCTGCCAAATTGCCATTGCTTTCTATCTCTTGTTCATAAGCCTCGGTAAATACATGGATAAAGGCATCCATCCCGTCGGCAGCCGCTTGACGCAAAGCAGCATCTGTCACTTTTATCATATTGAGTAGTTTTTTTAGAAGCTTGTTTGAATTTAGCACTCCACTCTTTCCAATCTTCTTGATTTACAGAAGAATTCTTTCTGCTTTTGCAAGAAGCATAGCGGAACATGCGACGGCAAAGTTAAGAGTTTGATTCAATAATTACGCCTGAAAAGACAAAATATCGACAAAAACCAGCCTTGAAACAATCTCAGTGGAGAAAATATGAGGAGATACAGTGACCCCACAATCAAGCAGTTTGAGCGGATAGCAATCATGAATAGATGTGTTGTACTTATGGAATAAACCTCTTAAATCCATGGAATAAAATTGTTTGCTGTAAACAGTAAACTTGTTCGCAACTTGGATAAATCTCTGTTCGCACGGTGCGAATACAAAAACGCAACCTGCGGACAGATGTTCGCAACGTGCGAACAGACATCCGCGCAGTGCGAACAAAGCTTTGAGCATAAAAAATTGCAGCGAGTTCCATAAGTTGGAGTGTGTAGGTAAATCAGTAAAGGCAGAGGATTGAGGTGATGGCGCATCAGCAAGAACAGCAGTATAATAAGGAGAGATGTCGGTCAAAAATGAAGAGGCCGTAGTGCCGACGTATGTTCTATCTCCGATTGAGGCTAGGAGTCCTAATGCTTAATTGGGGAAAACAAAGAGGAAAAAACGAAAAACGAGATTAAAACAAACTCTTAGTAAAAAAGTCAAATTGAAGAGTTGGCAAAAACGAAGAAAAGAACTAACTTTGCGCTGACTAATAAAAGTGGATTACATTTTTCTTAATTATATCACTTAAAAAGAGCTAATTATGACTTATTCACACGAAGTGGAACACATGTGTGTTGTGAAGAAAGGTCCTAACCACGGACCGGCTCCTATTCCCGAAGAAGGTAAATGGGTAAAAGCTAAAGAAATTGTTGACATCTCTGGTTTGACACACGGCATCGGCTGGTGTGCTCCTCAGCAAGGTGCGTGTAAATTAACCCTCAACGTAAAAGAAGGCGTTATTCAGGAAGCTTTGGTTGAGACTATCGGTTGCTCCGGTATGACTCACTCTGCTGCCATGGCATCAGAAATTCTCCCGGGAAAGACTATTCTCGAAGCATTGAACACCGACCTCGTTTGCGACGCTATCAACACAGCCATGCGCGAACTCTTCCTGCAAATCGTTTACGGCCGCACACAATCTGCTTTCTCTGAAGGCGGTTTGATGATCGGTGCCGGTCTGGAAGACTTGGGTAAAGGTCTGCGTAGCCAGGTAGGTACATTGTATGGCACTCTGGCCAAAGGTTCTCGTTATCTTGAAATGGCAGAGGGTTACATTAAGACCATCGCTCTGGACAAGAACGATGAAATCTGCGGATACGAATTCGTTCACCTTGGCAAGTTCATGGATGAGATCAAGAAAGGTACGGACGCCAACGAAGCTTTGAAGAAAGTAACCGGCACATACGGTCGCTTCACTGCCGAGCAAGGTGCAGTTAAACACATTGACCCACGTCACGAATAATATAAGGAGGAAAGACATTATGATTAGAGAAGTAAAATTTGAAAGCCAAGACCGTCGTATCAAACAGATTCTTGCTGCTTTGAACGCTAACGGTATCAAAGACATCGAAGAAGCTAACGCTATCTGCGAAGCTCATGGTCTCGATCCTTATAAGACTTGTGAAGAAACCCAGCCCATCTGTTTCGAAAATGCGAAATGGGCTTATGTGGTAGGTTGTGCCATCGCCATTAAGAAAGGTTGTAAAAATGCAGCCGAAGCAGCCGAAGCAATCGGTATCGGTCTGCAAGCATTCTGTATTCCGGGTTCCGTAGCCGACGACCGTAAGGTTGGTATCGGCCATGGCAATCTGGCTGCGATGTTGTTGCGCGAAGAAACCAAATGTTTCGCATTCTTGGCCGGCCACGAATCATTCGCTGCCGCCGAAGGTGCCATCAAGATTGCAGCCAAAGCCGACAAGGTGCGCAAAGAACCTCTGCGCTGCATCCTGAACGGTTTGGGCAAAGATGCCGCACAGATCATCTCTCGTATCAACGGTTTCACTTACGTACAGACTCAATTCGATTACTATACAGGCGAACTGAAAGTTGTTCGCGAAATAGCATACAGCGACGGTCCTCGCGCCAAAGTAAAATGCTACGGTGCCGATGATGTTCGTGAAGGTGTTGCCATCATGTGGAAAGAAGGCGTAGATGTTTCCATTACCGGTAACTCTACCAACCCGACCCGCTTCCAACACCCCGTTGCAGGAACTTACAAGAAAGAACGCGTACTTGCCGGCAAGCCTTATTTTTCTGTAGCATCGGGTGGCGGTACAGGCCGTACACTCCATCCGGACAACATGGCGGCCGGCCCTGCATCTTACGGTATGACGGACACGATGGGCCGCATGCACAGCGATGCCCAATTCGCCGGTTCTTCATCCGTTCCCGCTCACGTGGAAATGATGGGATTCCTCGGTATCGGTAACAACCCGATGGTAGGATGTACAGTGGCTTGCGCTGTAGACGTGGCTCAGGCTTTGGGTAAATAAATTAAAGTTTCCCACATAAAAAACTCCCGTAACCAGATAAAATTACGGGAGTTTTTCTTTATGGCAACATTGAATAATACCTAAGATTCAATGATAGAAAAAGGGGAGGTGATCAAGATTTCTTCTTCAAGGTAAATCCTGTCATCATACCATCATAGCTGCTTGCCAAAGAGCTGACACTTTTGATAGCTGTATTATTACTTTTACTTCCAAAGAAAATCAGTAACTTCAGCAATTTATCCGAGTCGAACAACAAATCCATGCCGGCAGAAGAATAATCTATTTTTGCATTCATACCTATCAATCTGGCAAATTTGAGATTTACTTTTTGTGTAGTACTGTTGTAAGAATAGGTTCCACTCCACTGCTGGGCACTTAATCCCATCTGATTTTCAATTGTTTATAATTTAGTTCTTTGACATTTTTGTAATCGCAATCGGTAAGTATCTCTCTTAC
>NZ_SLXB01000010.1 GCF_004342845.1 Prevotella heparinolytica
TGAAATAAGGGGGCTTGTCCGAAAAAAGAAATACTCCCAACACGTAATAGTTAACGAGTTGGGAGTAGATAATTATGGTTTAGCGGACAGTAATAATTACATATAAGTCGCTTATAAGTAAAATACTTCCGTAAGGAGGGGATATTTTCCGGCTGTTCTCATCATCTTTTGGACGGCATCTCGTTTACTTCTTTTCTTATATCGAACGTCGGCCACATCATGGTATAAAAACAAGGTACGGATTTTACGAATCGGCACGGCTCTTATGAACAAGAACCCGTGCGTATCATGTAATCCGCACCTGAAAGAAAACCGTAAAGAGAGGAGGGGGTGCTCTCTCTTATTACACCGGTCTGTTATATGGACTTCTCAATATTCCATACAAATGCCCGAAGGCCCAACTGCTCCGTTTTCTTGTCCATGCCGTGCAGCACCTCCAGCAGAGGTTCCACCCGCTCATCCTCCACCATTGTGAGGATGGCAGAACACATGGACGGCCATGCGTGGCTGCCGTAATGTGGGTCGCCCGTTTTGCTTCCACGGCCGCGCACCTGCTCCCAATGGGTGAAGCCGCGGCAGTTCAGACGATCCAGTGTGGCGATGATGCGTTCGTAATACGCTTGGTCAAAGGTTATCAATACAGATTTCATACCTTATATATAATATGTTTATAGAATCAGTTATTTTTCTGTGCTGCAAAGTAAGCATCCAGTTCGAGCTGTTTACGCATCTTCCTGCGTTGACGCTTGATACCGATGCCACCGAAGATGCAATACATCGTGGGAACGTAGATCAGTGTCAGGATGGTGGAAACCGTCAGACCGCCAATCACGGCAATGGCCATCGGACTCCACATCTCCGAACCCTGCCCTGTACCGATGGCCATCGGGATCATACCGAGCACGGTGGTCATGGTAGTCATCAATACCGGACGAAGACGGCTCTTGCCGGCTGTGACCACTGCGCTCAAGACCGACCGGCCACGTTCACGGCAAAGGATGGTGTAGTCGATGAGTACGATACCGTTCTTCACCACGATGCCGATCAGCATGATGCTTCCCAGTAAGCTCATTACGCTCAGCGTGGTGTTGGTAAGGAATAATGCCATCAGCACCCCACCTATGGCGAACGGTACAGAGAGGATCAGGATGAAAGGATAGGTTAGCGACTCGAACTGAGCAGCCATCACGATGAATACCAGCAGGATGATGAGGACTCCCAGCGTACCCAAATCTGCGAAAGACTCTTGCTGGTCTTCGAACGAACCGGATACCTGAACGGTGACTTCCGAAGGTATGTCCATCTTGTCGATGATGGCATTACCGGCAGCAACCACTTTGCTCAACGGTACCCCTGAAACAACGGCAGACACCGTCACGATGCGTTGGCGGTCTTTACGCTCGATGGTGGGCGGTGCAAAACGTTCTACCACCGTACCCAATTCCTTGATGCGCACGCCTTCGCCTCTGGCATTATATACCAAGATGTTTTCTATCGCATCAAGACTGGTACGGAACTCCGGCGCATAGCGCACTTTGATGTCGTACTCTTCGCCATCTTCGCGATACCTCGAAGCGATGGAACCATTGATGCGATTGCGCAGATATCCGGCGGCAGTGGTCAGGTTCAAGCCATGCAAGGGCAGTTTCTCGCGGTCGAAGTCCACCTGATATTCCGGCTGATAATCACTCCGGCTGATGTTGACCTCGGATACACCTTCCACTTTAAGTAATGCACGCTTCAGCTTAGCGGCCACGCTGTCGGTCTCGGCCATACTGTAGCCATACACCTCGAAATCGGCAGATGATTGCGCAGCCATACCCGTGTTGTTACCACCGAAGATGACCTGCGCCTTGTTGAACTCGGGATAGTCTTTCAAGTCTTGGCGCATCTCATCGCAGACCGTAGCCAGGGAGATGTCACGGTCGGCAGGGTCTACCAAGCTGATGTTGAAAGAAATAATATGCGAACCGTTTGTTTGCATGGATGCCCATGTATTGTCGGAATCGGCTTGGCCTACGGTATAGTTGCACACCTTCATCACGCCTTTATATTTCGTCATCCATTGTTCGGCCAACCGCTGTGCAATCTCCTGTGCCACTTCCTTACGTGCACCTATGGGTAACTCAAGCTTCACTGCGATGCGGGCATTATCCTGCGCCGGGAAGAACTCGGTACCCACTGCTTTGGCACACAACAAACTAAGAACAAAGAACGCCACACAGCCCGCCAACACCAAAGCACGATGACGCACAGCCCAGTTCAGCAGCCGGGCATAGGCATTATCCAATCCGTCGAGTGTGCGTTCTATCGGCGCAAAGAAGACCAGGAAAGCCTTAGACTGCTTCCGTTGCAGACGGAGCAACTGCGAACAAAGCATCGGCGTGAGAGACAGAGCCGAAACGGTAGAGATGAACATGATGGCACACATCATCCAGCCCAACTGCTTGAACAATACGCCGGACATGCCGGAAATCATGGTGAGCGGGAAGAATACCGCAATCATGGTCAGCGTAGAGGCCACTACCGAGATGGCCACTTCATTCGTGCCATGCACCGCCGCCTGCTTGGGGTCTGAGCCGCGCTCGATGTGCGTAGTGACGTTTTCGAGCACCACAATGGCGTCATCCACCACCATACCGATGGCTATGGACAAAGATGACAACGAAATAATATTGATGGTATTGCCCGAAATTGCCAAATAAATGAACGATGCTATCAGCGAGAGCGGAATCGTGATACAGATAATCAATGTGGCACGCCAACGTCCCAGGAAAAAGAACACCACCAAGACCACGAACAGCAGGGCGTACATCACCGTTTCCGTCAGACTGTCAATTGTGTTCAGAATGTTCTCGGACGTATTGACAATGACACCTAACTTTACATCACTCGGCATATTCTTCTGCAAACGGGGAAGCACCTCCTGCACTTTCCTGGCAATATCTACCGAATTGGCACCTGATTGTTTCTGCACAACTATTATGGCTCCTTTCACTCCGTTGGTGTAAGTTTCTTGCGCACGTTCTTGCACGGTGTCCACTACTTTAGCCACATCTTTCAGATAGACGGTTGCTCCATTGTAAGCACCCACCACAACATCCCCCAACTGCCGGGTATCAGAGAACTCTCCTTCCACACGCAGAGAATAGGTCTCGTTTCCTATATCGAAATTACCGCCGGGCACGTTTCTGTTTTCTGCCCCGATAATGGCACTGATGGTTTCGATGCTTAGATTGTAAGCTTCGAGCTTATAAGGGTCACAATATACTTGGACTTCGCGTTTCGGAGCACCACTGATAGAGACCGTACCCACTCCGGGTATGCGTGCCAAAGTATTCACCACGCGGTCGTCCAGAATCTTGTAAAGTGCAGACCGGCTCTCATTGGCCTGCACAGACAGCAACACAATGGGAATCATGTCCGCGCTGAATTTGAAAATGATGGGGGTCTCCGCAGCATCAGGAAGCACAGAACTTACCATGTCCAGTTTGTCACGCACATCGTTCGTCAACACGTCGATGTCTTCTTTTCCAAACTCGAACTCCAGCGTGATCATAGACATATTCTCCGAAGAACGAGAAGTGATATGCTTCAAGTTGCTGACAGCATTCAGCACATTCTCCAATGGACGAGTCACGTTGTTCTCTATATCCGATGCACTGGCACCGGGATAGGCCGTCATCACCATGATCGTGTTCGTATCGATGTCTGGATACAAATCGATAGGTAGTCTGGACAAAGAGAACAGACCAAATATCACTACTGCCAGAAAGCAGAGCGAGGTCATAATCGGTTTCTTAACCGCACCTTCGTATAAGCTCATATTCTTGAATGATGAATTTTAAAATGATGATTTATTTCTCAACTTCTACTTCCGCACCATTGGTCAGCTTTGCCTGTCCGGCAATCACCACCTGCGAATGGTCGGGTATGCCCGATATGAGCTCGTACTCTTGCCCCATGCGGCGTCCAAGTTCTACCTTGTTATAAGAAACTTTTCCATCCTTATATACATATACATAGCGGTCGCCTGTGCCGGCTTGCTTCACTATGGCCAGGTCGGGCACCACCACGTTGTCTTTTGTTCCGAAGTTGATGGTGACACGGGCGAACATGCCGGGGCGTACCTTCTGGTCACGGTTGGCCAGTTTAATCTCTACCGGGAACGTGCGGGTGTTGGAGTCGATGGTAGGATAGACCAGACTGATTGTTCCCTCGAAAGTCTCATCGCCATAAACATCCAGTCGCACATTCACTTTCTCACCTTTCTTCACTTGCGTGAAGTAGTTCTCGGACGCGTTGATGAGCATCTTCACCGGGGTGATCTGTTCTACGACAAGTACGGGAGTACCACCGGCATACATGTCGCCGTTGTCATAGTTGCGTGCTGTCACCACTCCGTTTATCGGGCTGACCAGCGAAGTGTTCTCCAGCATGTTGTTGTAGGAAGTCCTGCGAATATCCAGATTCATCTTGGCTGCATCCCATTCCGAGCGGGAAACGCCACCTACCTTATAGAGCTCGTCGATGCGGTTGAACTCAACCTCTTGGTTGTCCAACTGAAACTTAAGTTGCTTCAGGTTAGCGGCATCCATGCTCACCAGCTTCTGATCCTTGACCACACGGTCGCCTACTTCCACCCATATCCTGTCAATGCGCACGGGTGATGAAGGGGCGATGCTGTTCTTCACCTCTGCCTCTACCGTAGCTGTATACTCCTGTATCTGCTCTACGGGGCGAGCGGCCACTGCTGCCAGTTTTACTTTCAGTTTCTCTTCCGACTGATTCACGGCATTTTTATCCTTTCCACTGTTGCAAGCGCCCAGCAATGCTACAGCAAGCAGGGCCATCCATTGAAAACCTCTCTTCATATCGTTGATTTTTTACTTTTGTGTGTTAATAATGTAGTCTTTTCCCAAAACTTGTTCAAGGTCGGCCTTAGCCACCAGATAGTTATAAATGGATTGATTATAGGTCAGTTCGGCCTGTGTGAGCTGCACTTGCGACGTGTTCAGTTCCAATACAGTACCCTTTCCCACCTCGTAGCGTTTACCGGCTATCTCTACCGCCTTCTTGGCCTGAAGCACATTCTCCTTGTTGCTGGCTACTTGTTCGGAGCTGGCGGCCATACTGTTTCGATAACTTGTCACCTGCATGTTCAGCTTCCGTTCGGTGTCGATGCGACTCTGTTCCAATTGATTTTTCTGTATACGGTTGGTCTTCAGCTTCGTGAAATTACTGGCCCGATAGAGTGGCATGCTCAAATTGAACATGATTGAAGAACTATGCGGCCAACGGCCGTAATCGAACAAGTTCCAATGATCCTTGTTCAATGCCTGATATTGATAAGAATAGCTCATGCTTAGTTTGGGCAGGAAGTTGGCATGCAGAGCTTTGGTATTCAGTTCCAGCAGCTTCCGGTTCAGTTCCAGTTGTTTCATGGCAGAATTGGTTGCCAACCTGTCATCCAACGGTTCCAACTGGG
This sequence comes from Prevotella heparinolytica, assembly GCF_004342845.1. GTDB lineage: Bacteria > Bacteroidota > Bacteroidia > Bacteroidales > Bacteroidaceae > Bacteroides > Bacteroides heparinolyticus. Next base: position 5,489 of record NZ_SLXB01000010.1, read on the forward strand.
TAGCAAACAAATCGGTTTCGTACCGGGCCAGACTGTCGGCAATCCGAAGTGTCACATCAGCCGTAACGCCCATCAGCACCTTCAGTTGTAATCCGGCAAGCGTAACCGCATTAGCGGCCGAAATCAGATTGGGCTTTACACTGCGCATCTGCACCTCGGCACTGATCTTGTCGAACTCGCTGACCTTGCCTTGCCGGAACTTTGCATTAACCACCTCATAGTTCTCTTCAGCTACCTTATAACTCTGCTGCAACACCTCGTAAGAGTCTTGCGCCAGCATCAACTGATAGTAGGCCTTCGTTACCTGATTCACCAAATCGAGTTTGGAAGCACGCGATTTCTCCACCGCCAATGCTATGTCTGCCTTTGTTATCGACATGGCTCGATAAACACTGGGGGCAAACAGAGGAAGACTGACACTCAACACTCCCGTCGCCGTGTTCGAGTTGTCTCGCCCCATCTTGAAGGATTGCCCGCCAAAGTTGATTTCAGCTGCCGTAATGGTATGGTTCAGCGTACCTGTAAGCCCCGCTTCGGGCAAAAGGTTTTGCCATGTCTCCTTATAGGCCACTTTCTTCAAAGCTATCTCCTCTTCGGCCACTTTGATGGTAGGATTATCGCTCAGCGCTATTTCCAGTGCCTTGTCGAGATTCAGAGTCAGGGCTTCCGTAGCCTCTTGCGCCCTTGCATGACCGCCTGCACACATCAGTACGGCAGCCAGCAGCAGCGTTCTCATTTTCTGCATCTTCATAAATCAGTATTTAATTTATTTATTAAGTTCTTTCTATATTCACGGATAAAATCTTCCAGCATCTTGCCGCCCTTCTCCGTAGAGATGCCACGCAAAAAAGTGAACATAATGGATTCGTAAACAGCTATAAAGGAGTATTGGTTGCAGATGTCCGAATTCATCAGCAAATCGAGTTGGTTGTACACTAACAATCCGGCAATGGAAAAGTTGATATCATCGCGGAAAAGACCCTGACGGACACCCTCTTTGAAAAATTTGAGTGTCTCTTCCGAGTCATGACGACGGCGACCGTCCATCAGTTGAAAAGCCTTGGGATATTTCTTAATGTCTTCAAAGAAACTCTTGTTCGTGGCATGATACTTCTCTATGATCCACAGAAACATGCGCAACACTACTTCCATTACATTGTCGGTAGTGGAGAGAATACTATTCACAAACTCATCACTCTCTTTTTGCTTTTTGCGGATGCACTCTTCCAACAGCGTTTCTTTATCAGGAAACACTTCATAGAGAGTACGTTTGGAGATACCCAAGGACGCAGCAATATCGTCCATGGTAATACTTTTAATGCCATGTTCCATGAAGGAACTCATGGCTACACCGATAATACGTTCTTTCAGTTCCGCCCGCGATGCTGTCCTTTTCGTTTGCCCGCTCATTTTCCGCTTTGTTTATCCTTAAAAATTAATTACCGCTCCATATCGGAACAAATACGGGACAAAGATAGAAAGAAAACGAAATTCGCTAATTCAGTTTTCTTTCTATTTCATTAAGAATTAATAAATATTATGGTTATTGCATGCTTATTGATGAGAAATCAATACTCGAACTTGGTTCTGTTCAAGAAAGCCACCGTCTTATGAATTTCCTTATACATCACGATGTCTTCTTTTACAAATGGCACTTCTTTGCGATACTCATGCAGAAAACGTTCCAAAACGGGCGAGGTCTTTGCCGGTCTGCGGAAGTCGATGCCTTGAGCAGCGTTCATTAACTCGATGGCAAGAATATGCTCCAAGTTGCCCATAATGCGATAGAGCTTGGTGGCTGCATTGGCTCCCATACTGACATGGTCTTCCTGTCCGTTGCTGGAGACAATGGAGTCGCTGCTGGCAGCATAACAATACATCTTGTTCTGGCTCACCATAGAAGCCGCCGCATATTGGGGTATCATAAAACCGGAGTTCAAGCCGGGATTGGCAACCAGAAATTCCGGCAGCCCGCGCAATCCCATGATGAGTTGGGCCACCCGGCGTTCGGAGATATTTCCCAGTTCGGCAAGGGCAATGCCGAGAAAATCATACGAAATGGCCAACGGCTGTCCGTGGAAGTTACCGCCGGAAATGATGCGGTCTTCATCGGGAAAGATGGTAGGATTGTCCGTAACGGAGTTTATCTCGGTCAGCAGCACAGACGATACATAGCGAATGGCATCTTTCGTTGCACCATGTACTTGAGGAATGCAACGGAAAGAGTACGGGTCTTGCACGTGCTGCTTGGGGCGGGCTATCAGTTCGCTCCCATCCAGCAGTTTGCGGAAGTTCTCGCCGGTTTCTATCTGTCCTTTGTGCGGCCTAATCTGCTGGATGCAATCCATGAACGGGTCGATGCGTCCGTCGAAGGCTTCGAGCGAAAGGGCAGCAATCAAATCGGCCTTCCTTGAAAGACGGAAAGCCTTCAGGATGGCAAAGACGCCGTTGGCACTCATGAATTGAGTTCCGTTGAGCAATGCCAGCCCTTCCTTGCTCATCAGCTTCACGGGTTCCCAACCAAACTCATCGAGCACGCTGATGGCTTCGCGCTTCTTACCTTTGTAATAAACGTCGCCCACACCGATGAGGGGCAGGAAGAGATTGGCAAGCGGGGCGAGGTCGCCCGATGCGCCCAACGAACCCCGGTCGTAGACAATCGGCATCACGTCGTTGTTGAAGAAATCGAGAATGCGCTGCACGGTGATGACCTGCACACCGCTATGTCCCAAAGAAAGGGCATGCGCTTTGAGCAGCATCATCAGCTTGATGATGACCGGCCGTATCTCCTCGCCTACACTGCAAGCATGGCTCTTTATCAGGTTTTCCTGCAAGACACCCAGCTCGTCCTGCGAGATGTTCTTGCTGCACAAAGAGCCGAAACCGGTGGTGATGCCATACAGAGGCTCTTCGGACTCCGCAATCTTTTTGTCCAAATAATCGCGGCATCGCTGTATGCGCTGCTTGGCTTCGGGAGCCAGCTCCAGCTTCAGGTTCTCATTGATGATGCGTTCGATGAGGTCGAAGGTCAGCTCACCCGAACCTACATAATAGACATTGTTCATACCTTCAGTTCTTGATTGATTTCATCCAACAGTTCTTTCTCCTTTGCACAGGCAAGGCGTTCCAACTCGTCGGCCTCGTTGCTGAGCTTGGCAACAAACTCCTTATCCTTCAGCGAACCGAGGTTGATGCGTACATTCATCAGCGCACCCAGCACAGAGGAGCGGGCGGACATCATGGCCACGCAAGCATCGGTGACGGCATTACGGTTGCCCAAGCGAGCCACGTCCATGATGAGTGTCATCAGTTCGTAGGCATTGCGTGCCACCTGCATCGGCACAAGGGCGGCAAATTTGGTGGCTTCCTGAATGGCGGCGCTGCGTGCGGCTTTCTCTTCGTCCGTGGCTTTCGGCATCTTGAAACAGGCAAACACGGCGTCATAGGCTTCCGAGTCGCGGTCTATATCTTTCACAAAAGTTTCTTTTTGCTGCAAAGCAAGTTTGGCGATATGCCCCATCAGTTCTTCATGAAGTTCATAGCCTTTCTTTCCAAGGGTGAGATTGGCAACCATAGCAGCCAAAGCAGAAGCTATGGCTCCGTTCAATGCGGCAATGCTTCCGCCACCGGGAACGGGATCACTGCCCGCCACCTTATCCAAGAAATCTTTAACGGTTAAATCTACTAACATAGTATGTACTCTTTTTAAGTTATAAGGTTATTACGTTTTTTAGTTCAAGGTGTGGGATACAATACCCCTTCCTTGATTGTGGTATTGACACAATTCATCCCTATATAATAAGGTAGGAAATGATAATTATCCGTATTCAGCACAACCATATCGCCCTTTTTACCAACTTCGATACTGCCGATGCTGCCGGCACGGTTCAGGGCGGCCGCACCGTTCAGGGTCAGGGCAGTGATGGCTTCTTCAATGCTCATCTTCATGTAGATGCAGGCCAAAGCGAATGTAAGAGGAATGGAACCGGAGAAGCAACTGCCGGGATTCAGGTCGGTGGCAAGCGCCACGGCACAACCGGCATCAATCATCTCCCGCCCACGGGCATAGGGTTCTTTCAGCGCAAAGGCTGTCAATGGAAGCAAGGTAGCCACCACACCCTTGTCGGCCATAGCCTGTATGTCGGCATCGGAAGCGTGCAGCAGATGGTCGGCCGAGACGGCAGAGAGTTCGGCAGCCAATCCGGCACCGCCCAAAGGCACAATCTCGTCGGCATGGAGTTTCAACGCAAGCCCCATCTCTTTGGCGGCGAGCAACAGCCGGCGCGACTGCCCGATGGAAAAGACGCCCTGTTCGCAGAAGACGTCGCAAAACTCAGCCAAGTCGTTTTGAACTACGCAAGGCATCACTTCGCGGATGAGATAATCCACGTATTCGTCGGTGCGCCCGCCGTATTCGGGCGGAACGGCATGTGCGCCAAGAAAAGTGGAAACGATGTCTACCCGCTTATGTTCGTCATTATGGAGGCTGCGCATCACACGGAGCTGAAGGAGCTCAGTCTCTTTATCCAATCCGTATCCGCTTTTACCTTCCACGGTGGTGACTCCCATGGCACTCATCTGTTTCAGGAATCCTTCGGCTTTACTGCGCAGGCGCACAAAGTTGGAGGCGCGGGTGGCTTTCACCGTGCTGACAATGCCGCCACCACGCTGCATGATGGACATGTAGCTCTCGCCCTTCAAACGCCATGAGAACTCTTCGGCACGCTCGCCGCCAAACACGAAATGCGTATGAGAGTCTACGAAACCGGGCAACAGGCACTTGCCACGGGCATTGTAGTGCCAATAACGATGGTAATAGCCGTCACGGTTCTCGCCACGATTCTCGCCGACGTAGGTTATCGTGCCGTCGGTCACCTCCACCGTAGCATTGTCGATGATGCGCAGTTTGCCCATCTCCCCGCCGCGACGGGCTGAGAAACCGACGGGCGTGACAACACGCGCATTGAAGATGATCAGGTTCTCCATTACAGCACTTGCTTCATCGTGAAATTCTCCAGCCCCAGATAATAGGCCGCCGTGTCAACCAACGCCTCGACAGGCACCAGACCGATGATTTCGCTCCCCACGATGCTGACACCGTAGCGGCGGGCTTCGATGCGTACCAACTCGAAAGCACGATAAAGGGCGGTGCGGGTATAGTCCGTCATGTTGATGGAAACTTGGGTGATGCCACGGTCTTTCAGTTCCACGCCCATCGCTTTGCAATAGCGCAGACCGCCGCCGATGAAGCGTATCTTCTTGGCGATGTCGTGGGCTATCTCCAGACTGGGGGTACTGAGGTTGATGTTGTATGCTATCAGGGGCATGCGTGCTCCGATGGCTACCGTTCCTGCGGTGGGATGCCGGCGGGCCGGACCGAAATCGGGCTGCCATTCGGGTTGTGTTATCTTCTCGGCCATGCCTTCAAACTCTCCTTTGCGGATGGCGGCCAGATTCTCGCGGTGCGGGGCCGTAGCCGACTTCTCGTACAGGAAGACGGGCAGGTCGTAGCGTTTGGCCACCTCCTCGCCCACCTCTCTGGAGAGTGCGATGGCATCTTCCATCGTCACGTTCTTTATCGGGATGAAAGGAACCACGTCTACCGCTCCCATGCGGGGGTGCTGCCCCTGATGCTTGTTCAGGTCGATGAGCCGGACGGCTATGCCGATGGCTTCGAGCACGGCGTCGCGCAATGGTTCGGGTTCGCCCACCACGGTAACTACCAGCCGGTTATGGTCTTCATCGTTGCTGTAATCCAGCAGTTTCACACCTTGACGGGCACGGAAAGGGGCCACAATCTTGTCTATCTTCTCCAAATCGCGTCCTTCGCTGAAATTGGGGACGCACTCCATTACTTTGTCCATACTGTTATATTAATAAAAGGAGCCTCACCTCCCGACCACTCCCCCCGTAGGGAGGGGAGAAGCGGGTGTCGGGATAAGGCCGGGGTAATTAATTTGTTTATTTATTGTTTCTGATTTAATCGACTATGCATTCGGGAACTTCATCGCTTTGCACTCTTTCTTATCCTTTTTTCGGGAAAGGGGCGGCGACGAGGCTTTGTATCAGGTTTTCGTCGGTCACATAGGGCATGGTGATGTGGTATCCGTCGGCATGCGTGCGGTTGAACTCGTCGCTCGTCTCCATGGCATGCGGGTTGCGTGCCCACGAGCGGCGTGCCACACCTCCCATTACGTCCCACAACATGGCGGAACGCAATATCTCGTCCACCCGTTCGGAGCCGTCGCACACCATACCGAAGCCTCCGTTCACGGCTTTGCCGATGCCCACGCCTCCACCGTTGTGCAGCGCCACGAGGCTCATGCCACGGGCACAGTTTCCGGCAAAGCACTGTACGGCCATATCCGCCATGACGTTGCTGCCGTCTTTTATGTTGGAGGTTTCGCGGAACGGGGAATCCGTGCCGCTGACATCGTGGTGGTCTCGTCCCAACATAATGGGGCCTACTTCGCCGCGACGCACCATCTCATTGAAGCGCAAGGCTATCTTCATGCGCCCTTCGGCATCCTGATAGAGGATGCGGGCCTGCGTGCCTACAACGAGATTGTTCTTCTCGGCATCGTGAATCCAGTTGTAATTGTCCAAATCCTGCCCACGGCGATTGGGGTCGATGCACTCCATGGCGGCACGGTCGGTCTTCACCAAATCCTCGTGCTTCCCGCTGAGGCACACCCAACGGAACGGACCGTAGCCGTAGTCGAAGAGTTCGGGCCCCATGATGTCTTCCACGTAGCTGGGGAAAATGAAACCGTTTTTGTCGTCGCCGTCGCGCGCAATTTGGCGCACACCGGCGTCGTAGACAGCTTTCATGAAAGAGTTGCCGTAGTCGAAGAAGTAAGTGCCCCGTTTCACCAGCGTTTCGATGGCTTTGAAATGGCGCTCCAGAGAAGCGTCGACCAGTGTGCGGAACTGCTCCGGATTTTCGTGCAGCAGACGGGTGCGTTGCCCGAACGTCAATCCGGCAGGGCAATAACCGCCCTCGTATGCGGCATGGCAGGAAGTCTGGTCGGAAAGCAAGTCTACCGGCAGGTTCTCGCTTACGGCATATTCCAGCACGTCGACCACGTTTCCATGATAGGCCACGGAGATAGGGCGGCGGTTCTCCATCGCCTGCCGTGCCAGTGCAAAAGCTTCGGGCAGCGAGTCTGTGACGTGCCCCACCCACCCTTGCGTGTGGCGGGTTTCGATGCGCGACGCATCTACCTCGGCTATGATGGCCGCCGCCCCCGCCATTTCGGCGGCTTTGGGCTGTGCGCCGCTCATGCCTCCCAAACCGGAAGAGACAAAGAGGCGTCCCCGCAGGTCGCCGTTCTGAGGAATGCCGAGTTTCAATCGTCCGGCGTTCAGCAGGGTGTTGAACGTGCCGTGCACGATGCCTTGCGGGCCGATGTACATCCAACCGCCGGCCGTCATCTGGCCGTAGTTGGCAACGCCCATCTGCATGGCCGTGTGCCAGTCCTTCGGATTGTCATAAAGCCCCACCATCAAGGCATTGGTGATGATGACACGGGGAGCTTCGGGCTTCGACTTGAACAGTCCCAACGGGTGTCCGCTTTCGATGACCAGCGTCTGCTCGCGCGTCAGCACTTCCAGGTATTGCTTGATGAGACGGTATTGCATCCAGTTTTGGCACACCTGACCCGTTTCGCCGTAAGTGACCAGTTCGTAGGGATAAAGCGCAATGTCGAAGCAAAGGTTGTTGTCAATCATCACCTGAAAGGCCTTGCCCTCCACGCAATTGCCTTTATATTCGTCGATGGGTTTCGCTTTCAGGTCGCCCTGCGGACGGTAGCGGTAGCCGTAGATGCGGCCACGGGTGCGAAGTTCTTCCATGAACTCCGGGGCAAGCGTTTCGTGCAATTCCTTGGGGATATAACGCAATGCATTCTTCAAAGCCGTGGCAGTCTGTGCCTGATTAAGGGTATAGCCACGGTCGGGTGCCCGCCTGATTCCCTCGACGAAGGAGGGATATGGAGGCAATGTTTTACTTAAGGTTATCTCCATAGTATTTCAGAGAGTTGGTTACAATTTGTCAAAAGATGCAGCCTTGCATCCGCCGCAATATAGAAATAATTCCCAATATTCGCAATAGTATGGGCAGATTATTTATCATTTAGTCAGCAGGTTTTTATCCTTACCATGCCATGCCCGCTCTTGTGGAAAGCCGGCTTCCGGATTTCTCCGCCTTCCGATAAAAGGAATGTCCCCCTACATCTTTTACTTGCACACGTCCGGAATGTAAGTTTGCTTTCTTGCAAAGGTACTGCACGATTACTGCAACAGTGTTGCAGCGGCACTGCATCCATACTTGCAGTAGCACTGCAAAAGGCTTGCAGCGACTTTGCAACGCCTTTGCAGCAGAGTTGCGACATCTTTGCAGCGCTTCAGCCACCCGCAGGCAAGAAAAACGCCATCGGCTTGCAGCAAAACAGCAAACCGATGGCGACAGACCTGCCCTGTGCAGGCAATGCGACAACAACAGGCAACTACCACGCCAGCCCATATTCATAGCCGTCGAACCGTGGCGTTATATCCAGTCCGGCAGCTTTGAACACATGGGCTATCCGCTGTTGCTCTTCGGGCGTAATCAGCCGTTCGCCCTTGCGGCTATGATAATAGTAACGCTCGCACGAGAAACATCCCATCACACGAAGGCGTATCTCGGAAGCCCGCTTCAAGGGCACTTCGTCAAAAAGGCGGGTCATGCCCCGGGCATAATGCAACAGTTCGTTGGAACGATAGCAGGCGCAGGCAGAAAAGTCGGACAAACGACCGACATAAAGCGGGTTGACCGCATGAACCGTCTGCGGCTGGGGTTCTTCACTCTCGGAAAGCAGTCGCGCCGCTATGGCGCGCAGACAAGTAGACGCCTTGGAGCACTTGCCAGCACCCGCAAAGCAATACTCGTACCCTTGAGGCACGTTTTGCAATAATATCATGTTCAGTGTTTAGTGATAAGTGATTAGTATTGATGGTCAGGAGAGGGAGATTGCTCACGGAGAAAGTGCAGGTATTTGCCGATGACCCCTGCCGCATCGCTTACCTCGTTCTCAAGCAAGGCTTGTTGTTCGGGATATCCGTCCAACAGGCGCATCATCTGCTCTCTTCCCACAAAGTCCGACTTTCCCGTTTCAGGATTCAACTCATAATATACACGCGCATTTACCAAATTGCTGGCATTAATGGCATCTCCCACTTCACCTCCCAGTTTCGTGGCATCATCGGGAGTCATGGTACTGGCAGCCGCTTGCCCCAAAGGTTGGGCAGTGAAATAGATTTTCCCACACACCCATATGGCAGGTGCATACCAATTGCCGAAACGATAGCTCTTGTAGCGCATCTTCCTGCAATTGACATACAACGAAGTATCTATCCGCACAGCGTAACAGCGCGATTTCAGGTATTTGCAAAGTCCGGGATTATCGTCTGCCATGATACGATAATCGGCACCTCCCGTCAAATAAATCTGATTCTTTGTCCGCTTTTCTATTCTCAAAGTGGTCACCGTATCGCCACTGTTTTCAACCAATTCCTTTAAATTAGAATACATTACCTGCTGTGCCGCACTTGGCAACACCCACAGCAATGTCAAAATGCCTAACATCCACCGCTTTTTCATATCCTATCTCCTCCTTGTTGATTCTTTGTTTTCTTGACCGAAAGATACACTTTTTATAGAAAGCAGACAAACATTTGGGCGAAAAAGACAAAAATTTATCAACATCCGGGAATTTCTACTATTTCTCCATCCTCTCCTCAGGACACCTCCGATAAGCATCGCATCTTCAATAAACACGTCCCCTCCACCAATGGTAGCGACCGATAAGGCAGTTCCCGATGACTTCTATTGTGAGAACCGTCCTCATTTATTACCTTTGCGCCATCATATCACCACGTAAATATCAAGGAAATGAACAACATAGAAGAGATAAGCGCCACCTACCGCCGCATTGCGGAAAATTCGAAATCGGAACTGAACAAAGTACAGCAGCAGATTTATCGCATCGGCACTTTGCGGCTGTTGTTATTCGTCGGCGGAATAGCGGGAGTGATTTATTTTCGGGCCGAAAGCTGGGAGATACCGGCCGGCATCGTCCTCATCACCCTCTTGCCCTTCCTGTTGCTCATCAAATACCACAACCGCCTGTTCTACCGGAAAGATTATCTGGAAAAGAAAGTGGAAATCAACGAACAGGAACTGGCAGCCCTCGGCTACGACACTTCCGCTTTCGATGACGGTGAAGAGTTTATCAACCCCGCCCATCTCTACTCTTTCGATTTGGATGTATTCGGTCCGCACTCTTTGTTCCAATACATCAACCGCACATGCACCCGCTTGGGGAAAACCCGGCTGGCCGACTGGATGGGGCGGCATTTGGAAGATAAGCAGGAAATCGAAAAGCGGCAGGAAGCCGTCAAGGAGCTTGCTCCCGAACTGAAATTCCGGCAACGCTTCCGCATCCTCGGTCTGCTGCACAAAGGGAAAAGCGCCGATGAAACGGAACTGAAGGCTTGGGCGGAAAGTCCCGCCGTGTTTCGGACTAAAAAGTTATTGCGTGCCTTGCCCATAGCGGTGACGGGCATCAACGTCCTATGCATCGGTCTTGTGGTGGCAGGCATCCTGCCCGCAACCTTCTATGGCATCGTCTGGATTGGTTTCGTTGCCGCAGGTTTCAGCTTCACCGGCAGAATCACCAAGATACAAGCCATCTATGGGAAGAAGCTGCAAATTCTTTCCACGTATGCCGGCCTGCTCCGCCTCATGGAGAAACACCCTGTGCAATCTGCCCTGCTCAAAGAGATAAAAGAGGAAATCGGCGGAGAAAAGCGGAAAGCATCCCACGCCATCCATCGGCTAAGCAAACTGATGGACGAACTCGACCAGCGCAACAACGTATTCATGTACATCATCCTCAATGGGCTGTTCTTTTGGGAATTGCGCCAGATTATGCGCATAGAAGCATGGAAAGAGCAGCATGCCTCCGACCTGCCCCGTTGGCTCACCGCCCTCGGCCACATGGATGCCCTCAATTCTTTGGCCACGTTTGCCTACAACCATCCGGATTACACCTACCCCGCCATCATCGAGAGAACGGACACAAGCACCGTTTCCTTCCGCTTCCGCGCCACCTCCATGGGGCATCCGTTGATGAACCGGAACACCTGCGTACACAACGACATCGACATGGAAAAGCGCCCGTTCTTCATCATCATTACCGGTGCCAACATGGCAGGAAAAAGCACTTATCTGCGCACCGTGGGCGTCAACTACCTGCTGGCCTGCATCGGCACTCCGGTATGCGCCCGCCAAATGGAAGTACGCCCGGCCCGGCTCATCACCAGCCTGCGCACATCGGACTCGCTGAACAACAACGAGTCTTACTTCTTCGCCGAACTCAAACGGTTGAAACTTATCATCGACAAGCTACACGCCGGCGAAGAACTGTTCATCATCCTCGACGAAATTCTGAAAGGAACTAACTCCATGGACAAACAAAAAGGCTCTTTCGCCCTCATCAAGCAATTCATGTCTTTGCAAGCCAATGGCATCATTGCCACCCACGACCTGTTGCTGGGTACTCTCATCGAGCTTTTCCCCGACAACATCCGCAACTGTTGCTTTGAAGCCGATATCACAGACGACGGTTTGACCTTCTCATACCGTATGCGTCCCGGCATAGCCCAAAACATGAACGCTTGCTTCCTCATGAAGAAAATGGGCATTGCCGTTGCCGACTGAATCTGCCGGGAACAGAACCGGACTATTGAAGAATATCATCTGATTGTTACCATCGTCGCCCCGAAACCATACTCTTGGAACGAGGCATCCTGCGCCTTGCAGGTGGCATATTTACGCTTCAGTTCATCGAGCACAGCCTTGCGAAGCACGCCGTCGCCCTTACCATGAATGAAGACGATGCGTTGTTCGCGCTTGTTCTTGTAGCGTTCCATCACTTCACGGAATTTGTCCAACTGGTAGTTCAGCATCTCGCTGTTGCTCATGCCACGGGTATCATCCAGCAATTCGCCGATGTGCAGGTCTATCTCGATGATTTCGTTTTTGCCTCCGCGCTTGACGATGGCCTGGGGTTTGGCAGGAGCGTCCGAAGCTTTCTTCTGTATCAAAGCATCCTGAAGCTCTTCGGCAGAGACATATACCTGCTTAACAGGACGGTCGTCCTTCACAACATCATAAATTAATGCGGGAGTTTCAAAGAAATCGGAATCGCGGAACGTATGCAGTTTATAGAACTTCACCGTATCGATGCGAATCTCCACACCTACCGCAGGTTTCATCACAAACGAACGGTTGTCCTTGAAAGCCACCAACTGTACGGCCACACGCTCACGGGTGTTCAATGCCGATTTCTCGAACTCTTCGAGCAGCAATTTGGTATTCGGCTCTATCAGACCGTGCGAACAGGCAGTCCAAGCCTTTCCTTCGGCAAAGAGATAGGTATAGTACATATAATAATTACTGTCGTTCACCAAGTAGGCCTCAAAAGAGGTGGTGCTCACAGCCTTGATGTCTTCGGGCACAAAGGCAAGATAGACATTCAGCGTGTCGCCCCCCTTTATCTCCGGTTGGCGATAGACTGAAATCTGCGGTTTCTCCATACGGTGCAAAAGTTCGTCGGGCACGACACTCCCTCCAAAAGATGCATTTTTGACAGCAGACGAAGCCGGACGAGCAGGCAGCTCTTCCGCTTTCTTCTTTTGGGCGGCCGCCTTGGCTGCCGGCGTGGGAATGTTATAATCGTCCGTCTCTATCACTACACACTCATTTACCGGCATCGGTATGTCGAAACCGTCGGCATCTTCCACCAACACAATGTTCTTTCCTTGAAAGCCTGTCACTACACCGCCCCCTACCTCGCTCAGGAAACGTACTTTATCTCCTATTTTCATCTTCTTGTTTATTGTTCTTCAAATTATGATTTACGGCAGAAGCTGCCAAAGCCGCCACCGACAGTGCAAAGATAAGGCAACAGAATAGAAAAAGATAGAAAAAAACGATAAATATCCGTACCTTTGCCCTCCGAAAAAGCATATACTCATGGAACAGAATCCTAAACACATCCATATCAGTGAATTTAACTACGTGTTACCGGACGACCGCATCGCCAAGTTTCCGCTACCGGTACGCGACCGGTCGAAATTATTGATTTACCATCATGGCGAGATTTCGGAAGACACATTCACCTCGCTTCCCGACTATCTTCCGACAGGCAGCCTGATGATATTCAACAATACCAAAGTGATTCAGGCCCGCCTGCATTTCCGCAAAGAGACAGGCGCCCTGATTGAAGTATTTTGTCTGGAACCGGTACAGCCTAACGATTATGCGCTCAACTTCCAGCAGACCGAACACGCTGCTTGGCTTTGCATGGTGGGCAACCTGAAAAAATGGAAAGAAGGAACGCTGAAACGCGAAATGACGGTGAAAGGCAAGACAATCATCCTGACAGCCGAACGCGGCGAATGCCGTGGCACCAGCCATTGGGTAGACTTCCGTTGGAACAATCCGGAGGTGACTTTTGCCGACATTCTGGAGGTATTCGGCGAACTGCCCATCCCGCCTTATCTGAACAGGGAGACGCAGGAGAGCGACAAAGAGACTTATCAAACGGTATATTCCAAGATAAAAGGTTCTGTCGCCGCCCCCACCGCCGGACTTCACTTCACTCCTCGCGTGCTGTACACACTGCGCAACAAAGGGATAGAGACGGAAGAGCTGACGCTACATGTGGGAGCAGGTACGTTCAAGCCCGTGAAGAGCGAAGAAATCGAAGGGCACGAGATGCACACGGAGTATATCTCCGTATCGCGCGGCACATTGGAGAAACTCATTGCCCACGGAGGAAAAGCCATTGCCGTAGGCACTACCTCGGTACGCACGCTGGAAAGCCTCTACCACATCGGGATTACGTTGCTGAACAATCCCGAAGCAACGGAAGAAGAGCTGCACGTCAAGCAATGGCAACCCTACGAAATGTCGGGCGCAACTGCCTCCATTCCTGCCACAGATGCCTTGCAAGCTCTCGCAGCCTATCTGGAGCGGCATCACATGGAAACCTTGCACACCAGCACCCAAATCATCATTGCCCCGGGATATGAATACCGGATAGTAAAAGCCATGGTAACTAACTTCCACCAGCCGCAAAGCACGCTGCTGCTGCTTGTCTCGGCCTTTGTACACGGAGATTGGCATAAGATTTACGACTATGCTTTAAACCATGATTTCAGATTCCTGAGTTATGGAGATTCGTCGTTATTAATACCCTGATACCGCTTATGAATCACGATAACAATCAAGAGATGTTTCCTCTCGTCGATGAGCAAGGCAACATCACAGGTGCCGCCACTCGCGGCGAATGCCACAACGGCAGCAAACTACTGCATCCGGTAGTCCACCTCCACGTCTTCAACTCCAAAGGCGAATTATTTCTGCAAAAACGTCCCGGATGGAAAGACATACAACCGGGGAAATGGGACACGTCCGTAGGCGGACATGTTGATTTGGGCGAGAGCGTGGAGATGGCACTGAAGCGTGAAGCACGCGAAGAATTGGGCATCACCGACTTCATCCCCGAATCACTGACACACTATGTCTTTGAATCCTCCCGAGAACGGGAGTTGGTTTTTGTCCACAAAACCACCTACGATGACGAAATACATCCCGGCGACGAACTGGACGGCGGCCGTTTCTGGAGTGTGGAGGAAATTAAAGCCAACATCGGAAAAGATGTATTCACTCCAAATTTTGAAGGAGAAATAGATAAAGTCCTCTAAACTACAATAACAATAAAAGCATGGATTTCATTCAGGAACGCAATCATTATCCAAGAAATCCGTGCTTTTATTATCTAAAGAATAATTTTCGAGCCTACTCGCTATATGGTTCTCTTTTTTACTCCGCCTTATTTGGCCAAGTCCTCAATCACCTTCATTATCTGCCGTCCGATTTCTTCTGCGGCTTCCGGTGTGGAAGCTTCGCTATAAACGCGGATAATCGGCTCTGTATTGCTCTTGCGCAGATGTACCCATTTGTCGGGAAAATCAATCTTCACACCATCTATATCATTGATATCTTCGCTCTTATAGAGTTCTTTTACCTTGGCAAGAATGGCATCCACATCCGTTTCGGGAGTCAAATCCACCCGGTTCTTTGCCATGAAGTATGCAGGATATGTGGCACGCAATTCGCTCACTTTCTTGCCCTCGTGCGCCAGATGACTAAGGAACAGAGCAATACCCACCAATGCATCACGACCATAATGACTGGCAGGATAGATAACTCCGCCATTGCCTTCACCACCGATAACGGCGCCCACTTCTTTCATTTTGGTGGTTACGTTCACTTCGCCTACGGCAGATGCGTAATATTCCTGTCCGTATTTGCGGGTCACGTCGCGCAAAGCACGGGTCGAACTCAAGTTGGAAACCGTATTGCCGGGAGTATGCTTCAAAACGTAATCCGCCACAGTGACCAACGTGTATTCTTCGCCATACATCTTACCGTCTTCGCAAATCATGGCCAAACGATCCACATCAGGGTCTACAACAAAAGCTACGTCGGCTTTACCTCCTTTCATCAGGTTCATAATGTCACCCAAGTTTTTCTCCAAAGGCTCAGGATTGTGCCGGAAGTCTCCGGTCGGTTCGCAGTAGAGCTTCTCTACATGCCGAACTCCAAGCTGCTCAAGCAACTGCGGCAAGATAATGCCCCCCACAGAGTTTACACAATCGATAGCTACGCGGAAGTTGGCCTTTTTGATGGCTTCTACATCTACAAGTTCAAGCGCCAGCACACTGTCTATATGCTTTTGATTGTACGTCAAGTCCTTGCGATAGGAACCGAGCCGATCAACCTCGGCATAGCGGAACTCCTCGGCAGCAGCAATACGAAGTACTTCCTGTCCTTCGGCAGCATTCAGGAACTCCCCTTTCTCATTCAGCAATTTCAGAGCATTCCACTGCTTGGGATTGTGCGAAGCGGTCAGGATAATACCTCCACCGGCACCTTCCATCGTAACAGCCAGTTCGGTAGTCGGGGTGGAAGCCAAATCAATATCTACCACATCCCAGCCCATACCCATCAGAGTACCGACCACTACATTTTTGACCATTTCACCGGAAATACGGGCATCACGCCCTACTACGATTTTATTGCTTTTTACAGTACACGTTTTACGAATCAGCGTGGCATAAGCCGAAGTAAATTTCACAATATCGAGCGGGTTCAATCCTTCGCCTGCACTTCCGCCAATAGTTCCACGAATCCCTGAGATAGATTTGATTAGAGTCATAGGTTAATAATTAAAAGATTAGTTCCAAATCTGGAATTTATGTATGTCATAAAAATAAGGATAAACTTGCTGCATGGCCTTTTGTTGTCCCATTTTGGACGGGACAATCAGTTTTACGTGAGCCCCATCGCGAACATAACTTAAAGCCACCAACCAACCGGCAGGTACAGACGTGCCATAAGACGCCCGCATATATCCTTGAAGAAAAAGCCCGGCAATGGATGAAGAGGTGACCGTATATCTGAACTCGTCCACAATCGTCGGTTCGTGCAGATTAGAAAGATAAGACTTCACACCGTTGACAGCTATCAGTCCTCGTTCCTCAAAGCGCACCAAAATCAAGTCATTGGGTTTTATCGAGTCGGCGGGATTGGCAGAACCTTTATCCACAATCTGCATGTATACCCCGCTGGCCAATTGCACGTATTCATTCTTGCTCACATCCGTCGTCGAATCCTGCGCATAAAATTCACTCTGGGAAATAACGACAATATTACTGTCTTTGATGAACGCTTTGATGGCATCTTTCTCATCATCCAACATCTCGGCATAGGTTTTGGTATTATCACATGCCTGAAAAGCAAAACCGACAGCGAACAAAACTAAAAAGAATAAAGTAAGTTTCTTCATTTCTGATATTAGTAAATTTGTACAAAAGTATCTGATTTCCCTGAAAGTTGAAAGCGGCAAGTAGAAAGTTCGTAACTTTTAACCTTTACAACCGGACTTTTTTTATCCTTTGGCACAAAGCAGCGGCTTGTACCTTTCCAAAGCCTGTTCAAAGACATCCCTGGCCTCTTCCATTGTCCCGTAAAATTCACCGCCGGAAGCATTCAGATGCCCGCCTCCATTGAAGAACTCGGCTGCCAGGCGATTGCACGGAAATGTACCGACCGAACGTAAAGAAATCTTTATCATCGGCTTTTCCGTATCTTCACGCAGGAAGCACGAGAAAACGACTCCTTTGATGCTTAGCGGTATATTCACAAAGCCTTCACTATCTCCCCGAATATAGTCGAACCGCCCCTGCTCCTCTTTAGTCAAAGAAATAAGAGCCGCATGATGGTCGGGATATACTTTCATCTGCGACAAAACATACCCCATCAGCCGCAGACGACTTTCGGAATAGGTATTATAGACCTTACGATATATATCGTCCTTGTCTATACCTTTTGATAGCAGTTCACTGATAATAAAATAGATTTCACGATTGTTGGAGTTGTAAGTAAATCCACCGGTGTCGGTCATCATCCCCGTATAGATACACTCTGCTCCTTCTTTGGAAATATCACTGAAATAACCCATGCGGCAAATCAGACGAAAGACGAGTTCCGAGGTCGAGGATATTTCGGGATGAGAAATGATAATCTTGCAGAAATATTCGGGGTGAAGGTGATGGTCTATCAGTATTTTTCTTGCCGGAGAGGCAAGCACGGCACTTCCCATGGCTTCAATCCGGTGAATGGCATTGAAGTCAAGGCAACAGATGACGTCCGCTTCAGCTATCAGCTTGTCGGCAAACTCTTTATAGCGGTCGTAAAGCAGAATATCTTTACTTCCGGGCATCCATTTCAGGAAATCAGGAAAAGCATTCGGAACGATAACATTTGCAGTCTTGCCCTGCGAATCAAGAAAATGCCATAACCCCAAAGAGGAACCTATAGCATCTCCGTCAGGGCCTACATGAGAAACGATAACGACTTTGTCTGCACGATCTATCCATTTGGTGAAATGGTCTATCTTGGATTGTTCTATAACTTTGGTCAACATCTTTTATTTATGATTTGTTATTTTCGTTGTACGATTCCACATGGCGAGAACAATTCTATCCGTCTGCCATAAGTTTGGGAGGCAAAAGTACGAAAAGTTTGTGATTTATAACAGAATACGGTAAGAACCTTTTGTAGAAAGAGAAATATAAGAGATTCCAAAACGAATGCAATCGTGTATTATTCTATCCCGGTAATAGTCTGAAAGGGAGGCGTCAACAACCACCGTAGCGATAGAGAACAAAGAGACCAACTCTTCTATTCGCCCTTTATAGCCTCTGGAAAGATATAGGTAGTCGACAGAAATGGGGGAAGCCGATATTTTATTCTGCCAGTCGGCATCCCGGAAGAAACAGATCCGTTTACCTGCATAAAGCACCATCCCATTCCGCACCTGCAATTCAGAAGTGGCATAATCTCCGGTAACAAGACAAGGGGATTCCAAATGCAGCCTGTTCCAATGAGGAGAAAGAGCGCGACAGAGACGTGACACATCAGACAGGCTGTCGGGTGTTACCAGCCAGGAATGGCGACTGCCTGTCATGCAATGAACAGCCGGACACCCTCGTACATTATAGAAAGCAATGCTCTGCCGGGGGACATGGCATATGGCAGAAAGGGAGTGATAGGATACGGCCAACAGCAAAACAAAGAATGAAAAACGGATGTTGCGGGCTGTGCGATGCGTGCTACTGTAGCAGACTGCCCCCAAAAAGAAAAAGCACAGCAGCACATCCCATTTATCCATCCAAATACCGTCTATCGAAGCGAAAGGAAGATGTTCTATCCATCGGAGCGTGGCATTCTGCATACGCACCAATGCCTCTACCACCTCCGCAAACAGATGTTGCACAAAAGGAAATGGGGTAAGCATCAGAAGGAACACTGCCGAATACAAGATGAGCGACACCAAAGGAATAACCCAAAGATTGGTAAGCAGAAAATGAGTAGAGAAACGGGAAAAATAAAGCAGGGTCAATGGAGCCGTACCTAACTGGGCCGCAACGGAAACAGTCAACAATCCCCATACATAGCGCAAAAAGCGATGTTCGACCTTCCACAGAGCATAAAGTTTAGGTTGCACGAGCAGGATGGATGCCATAGCCGAAAAAGACAATTGAAAACCGACATCAAAAAGCCATGAAGGCTTACACAATAACATGAAGAAAGCTGCCGCAGCCAGGGTATTCATAGTCAAAGGCTTTTGATGCTGCATGGTGGCCAACGCCAAAAACGAGAACATGATGGCCGCCCTGACTACCGAAGAAGACAGCCCGGTGAAAAAGGCAAAACTTGCCAAAAACAAAACAATGAGAAGATGTAGAAAAAACTTCAGGCATTTCCAACGCCTCCACAAGACTCCTAAAAGAAACCGGAACAGTGCATGGAGAAAGCCGATGTGTAATCCGGAAAGTGCCAACACATGGGCAGCACCTGCCACTGAATAAGTTTCAACAATATCATCGCTCAACTCCTCTCTGTCTCCCACTGTCAAAGCCGACAACACAGCCAATTCGTCACCTCCAATCCCCAACCGCCGATATAAAGAGACAACCTTTGCCCTATAGTCCGATGCCATCCGGTTCCAAGAGCGGGACGCATCGTGCCCCGTTTTCGTCCAATGTCCGCCGGCCACATAAGCCGTACCGCTATACCCTTTCCGTTTCAGGTAGCGGGCATAATCAAACTCATCGGGATTACCGTTATTGAGCGGAGGGGAAAGGCGGGTATATATCAACAATTCATCTCCCCGCTGCAAAGCTGTCGAGGCAGAGTCTTTCGTAAAATAAATCAAAAAGAGGTTGTTCCGTTTGCAGTCCGCCACCGTATCTCCGGCTATATCTCCCAGCAGAATTGTGCGGCACAGCACGCTACGTTCCTTTATTTCCGGTATTTCCTGAATGCGGATTTTATATGCAACCTCCTTCTCCGGAAAAAAGAACGCAGTTTTCTCCAATTGCCGACTCATCAAGCAATAGCCCGTACCAACAAGAAAAAGAAAGAGCACCGCCCCATACAAACTGTCGGAATGCTTGTATCGACACACCATCAAGACGAAAAGCAGGGAGAGCAACAAATATCCCCATGCAGGCCATGCATGGGGAAACGTATCTCCGCACAAAATTCCAATCGCCAACGGAATCAAAAGTCGCAGAAAAGGATGTTGCTGCAAACTGTCGATCATCAATCAAAAAAACGAATTATAAATTTCTCAATGTACGAATGGCCTCCATAGGGTCGGGAGCCGAAAAAACGGCATTACCCGCCACCAGTACATCGGCTCCGGCAGCAAGCAATCGTTTTCCGGTATCCGGATTCACGCCCCCATCCACCTCTATCAAGGCTTTCGAGCCGGTGATTGTTATCAATTCACGCAGTTCACGCACTTTTTCCAAAGAGTGCTCTATGAATTTCTGTCCGCCGAATCCGGGGTTGACACTCATTATAAGAACCATGTACACATCATTTATTATATCTTTCAATAAAGATACGGGAGTGGCGGGATTAATCGTCACAGCCGGCTGCATTCCTGCTTCGCGAATCTGTTGTATCACTCGATGCAGATGTGTGCAGGCCTCATAGTGCACATTCATTACGTGGGCGCCCAGTGCCTTTACTTCCGAAATAAACTTCTCCGGCTGCACAATCATCAGATGTACATCCAGCGGTTTTTGCGACAGCTTCGCCACATACTTCAATACCGGAAATCCAAAAGAGATATTGGGCACGAACACACCATCCATAATATCGATGTGCACCCATTCCGCCTCACTCCGGTTTATCATTTCAATGTCTCTTGCCAGATTGCCAAAGTCGGCCGACAAGATAGAAGGGGATATGATTGGTTTCATAATGCTACAATCTAAAGTTACCGCTTTATTGATGCACAAATGTAGAGAAAAGTTTTCAATCAGCCAACAACGAAGTCGCCGTTGTCCATTATCGTTCCCACGCTGAGTCTTACTCATGATTGTATTTAACTGTGTACCAGTTCACTTTACTCTAAACAAAGGCATAATGATACCACGATGTTCCCAATGATATAGCAACACATTGGCTTCTTCATTTTAGTTGTATTTAGCCTTAAACACTCCTTCAAGGAGAGGAATCCCATTAAAGATTTATTAACACCGCTATTTGCACAAAACGGCTATGGTTCTGCATTGATCTCATTCTGTGCATAGTATGGCACCGCTCTTTATCTCGTCCTCGTTTTCGACGGTGTCAAGAATCTTGTCTGCGAGCCAGATGGTCAGTAGTTCTTTCTCGTCTATCTCGAAGAGTTTTGCCATGATGGGAATCTGGCTGCGTTTTGCCTTACGCTCACCACGCTCTATTTTGCTATACATTGGGGTGTCAATCTCTAACGCTGCTGACAGCTGTCGCTGCAACAGGCCATGCTCCTCTCTGAACTCTTTTATTTTCTTTCCAAATATCATATCCGAACCTTTTGCTAATCAAAGAAAATGAAACCATTTCTCATCACAAGATGATTGAATGGATTGTTATCGGCAATTTCCTTCAAAGAGAAATCGGGGTCAAAGACGTTGCTTATCTTCAGCAAGTCTTTGATAATTCTCGATTTCTGTGCTATTGTTGAGCCACTTGCCCCAAAATGCTCCGCAATTTCAGATGATGATGTGCTCAACCGTGAACTTTTGCAGAACATGAAGTTGATGCTACAGATGGTATATACAGAAGCAGCTGCCCATATCTCAATCCTTCCAGATTGTAGTGGGCAGGAACGCTTGCGTCCCAGTTTCTGCACAAGTTTTGTACATAGCTCTGCGCACTCTTCATCCAAGTGCTCGTTACAAAAGGCTACTGCAAGTTCTATTACCTTTACTTCTCTTTCTTTTAATTGTTGCTTATCCATATCTTCGACTATAAAGTTCGTTTATAACAGTTTTTCCAAGTCCTCAACTGGAGGAAGGAGTTTCTTTAGTCTGTCATCCATCTCTGCTGAAGTCTTGTACGTTGCTACGCCCATTGGCTTATCGTAGTCCTGGATGACATATTCCACGAACCTCTTGTTTGCACTTTTGCAGAGGATGATTCCTATTGAAGGATTTTCATTGGGTTTGCGAACCTCGTCATCAAGGATGCGCAAGTAGCCTGCCAATTGCCCCAAATAGGCGGTTTTGAAAGGGCCGTTTTGAGTTCCACACAAACAAGGGCTGAAAGTTCTCTATTGAAGAACAACAAATCAGGGAACTGCTCCACGCCGAACTTCTCCAAATGGTATTGATTGCCGACAAACGTGAAGTCCCGTCCAAAAGTCATGATGAAGTTCTTCACGTTATTGATAATGCTTTGCTCTATCACCCGTTCATCACGGTCTTTGTCACGGACAAACAATTCTTCCGTATTGATGTAGTCCAGCAGATATTCATCCTTAAACATCGTGATGGCGCGATAGGCTTGCAATTGGTCGGGGATGGTACGCCTGAAATTATTTGGCAGATCACCTTGATGGCTGTATAAATCATCCTCTATTAGTTTTTCCAAATCTTCAACCTTAACCTTCGTGTCAGCAGCGAATTGGATATAGAACTTTCGCTGTTCCACATCTTTCACCTTACTGAGAATCGCATAGTGGTGGCTAAATCCAATGTTCATGAATGCTGCAATGGGGAAATTCGATGCCATCGTAAATTGAACAGAAGGCAATTTGTTCGTTTCAACGAACGAATTGCTATCGTCATTGGGTAATTTGTTCGTTTCAACGAACGAATCATCAGAAAGCAGTCTCCACTCTTCATAGAAAGTACGCATTTTCCGCAAACTGGGTGCCGAAAAACCTCTGAGTCCAGGCAGTTCCTTTCGTAACTGCTCACTAATCCCCTCAACAAATCCCTTGCCCCAATTCTTTGTTCGAGTATTGGCCGAGATGTATCTTCCAACACCATAATACAAAGCCAGCTGTTCTTGGTTTACCACACCCAATGCTCTCTGTTGACTTTGCAGAATGGCATCCTTTATAACTTGCACAGCATTGGCAAGTTTCTCCCTTGAAGGAATCATTTCATTATTTGTATCCATATTGCTATAAAAAAGCTTTTAGATTCTTGTTATTTCGTCCCCACAGAACGAGTTCTTCAGATTCTTAAGTTCCTTCCACTCACACCGAGTATTCTCCTGTGGGTACTCGCGAGACAGGTGTTGTTGTAATTCTAGTTCAATCATATCAATACATATTAAAAGAGCCTTTTACCCTCTTGCTCAGGAGGTCCCTTTAAAGAAGGATTATCAGTAGGCCGATTACTGACCACCAGATCAGATTAGCAAAATGCTTACCCATCTGCTTCTAAAACTCTTCCTTAAACGGGGATGTTTTTTTTGAACCACCCCTTTGCCTTGGGACTGTTCAATCTATATGCCACCGATGTTAATAAAATAATTTTTATCAAACATAGTTTTAGAGCCTGTTTAAAAATGGCTGATTTTTTTCTAAAAAAGTTTCCGTATCAGTCGAATAGTTTCTTTCTTTGAAGTGACTAAACTTTAAAAAAGATGTATCAGACTGATTTAACGGAAACAGAGTGGAAATATATAACAAAAGTGTTGAAGCTGCAAGAAAGAAAGCGAAAATATTGTTCGGTTCTCAGCAAAATCATTATTTTGCCGTATGCAAAACAATATGTATCTTTGTCCGCTTATTACAAAGAAGATATTTAAAGAAAAAGGAAACTCATGTGGATACTGATTATTAGCTTGTTTGCTCTCACCCTTCTTGCTGCTATGGCCGGGATAATACGCAACCGGAGCCTGCAAAAGAAAATAGACAGAGGCGAACTGAGCGCGATGCCCGAAGTGCAGGAAGCAGATGCAGAATGCTGCGGGCAACACGAAATCTGCGAACGCGACAGCCTGTTGGCTGCCGTCAGCAAAAAGATAGAGTATTACGACGATGAGGAGCTGGACAAATACATCGGCATCAGTCCCGATGAATACACCCAAGGGCAAGAGGACGAATTTCGCGATGTATTCTACACCATGCAAGATACCGATGTGGCCGGCTGGGTGCGCAGCCTCCAACTGCGGGGCATTGCACTACCCGACAATTTAAAGGATGAGGTATTCCTCATCATCGGAGAACGTCGCATCAGTCCTCATGCTTGAGGCTTTTCCTATTTCATAACCCTCAAGGACACAACAATGGAACTGCTTCAATACACCTTTTTCCAACACGCCCTCATCGGCAGCCTGCTGGCAAGCATTGCCTGCGGACTGATTGGGACTTACATCGTCACCCGCAGACTGGTGTTCATCAGCGGTGGATTAACGCATGCGTCCTTCGGAGGCATAGGGCTGGGACTTTACACCGGCATCTCTCCCATTCTGTCGGCAGCATTATTCGCCGTACTATCCGCTTTTGGAGTAGAGTGGCTCAGCAAACGAAAAGACATGCGGGAAGACTCCGCCATTGCCGTATTCTGGACACTGGGCATGGCCTTGGGCATAATGTTCACTTTTCTTTCGCCCGGATTCGCCCCTGATCTGTCGGCCTATCTCTTTGGCAACATTCTCACTATTACATTAGAGGACATCGCCCTGCTCGGCGGATTAGCCATAGTACTGGCCCTTTTCTTCACTCTCTATATCCGTCCTATCATATACGTAGCTTTCGACCGTGAGTTTGCCCGTTCGCAAGGTATTCCGGTGCAAACGTTCGAATACCTGCTGATGATGTTCATAGCACTCACCATCGTGGCATGTCTGCGCATGGTAGGCATCGTGCTGGTCATCTCACTACTCACTATCCCCCAGATGACAGCCAATCTTTTTTCGCACCGGTTCCATCGCATTCTCTGGCTTTCCATCGGTATAGGCTACATCAGCTGTCTGGGTGGACTGATGATTTCATTCTACCTGAACGTCCCTTCGGGAGCATCCATCATCTTCTTCTCCATCATTATTTACGCCATTTGCAAAATCGGAAAAAGTTTTTGCCTATCTTTACAGCGTAAATTAAGAAGCCATCCCGACTTACATCATAAATAATAATATCGTCAAAATTGGAAATCATGTTGGAAATCAAAATTCAGTCATTAGACCAGATTCATGAAGCAGCCCGCCAATTCATTACTGCAATGGGCGATAACACCGTTTTTGCTCTCTACGGAAAAATGGGAGCCGGTAAGACGACCTTCATCAAGGCCATATGTGAAGAGTTGGGCGTTTCCGACGTCATCACCTCGCCCACTTTTGCCATCGTCAATGAATATCGCTCCGACACTACGGGTGAACTGATTTATCACTTCGATTTCTATCGCATCAAGAAATTGGAAGAGGTGTACGATATGGGATATGAAGACTATTTCTACAGCGGTGCCCTTTGCTTTATCGAATGGCCGGAATTGGTAGAGGAACTCTTGCCGGGAAATGCCGTGAAAGTAACCATTGAAGAAGTGGAGAATGGTGAGCGCAAACTCACAATGGAAGAATTGGAATGATAAGCCAATACATTGTTCAGGGAATCTTTGCAGCAGCAGGCATCACCTCCCTACTGGCTGCCATACTGAATTGGGAGTGGTTCTTTACAACCCGTAATACCCAATTCATCGTACAAAATGTAGGTCGTTGGCAAGCCCGCTGGTTCTACGGTGCATTGGGTATCCTGCTTATCGCAATGTCCGTCTTCTTCTTCCTGAATACGCCACCGGTGGAATAACCGTTTGTGCAATACCGGAGAGCCGCATGCTAAAAGAAGGATAAATCCCCCGGAATCACACTCCTAAAAAAAACAAAGGAGAAGCTTTGACGCCTCTCCTTTGTTTTTCTGTTTGCAATACCGATCATTCTTCTCCCAAAGATTCTGTGTATTCCATTTCACCCTGTACGATGAAAAGGATCTCTTCCGGCTCGTAATCGCCTACTTCATCTTTATGAGCTTCTTTGACAATATAGTCTACGACTTTCCCTAAATCAATTTCGACGTAGCCATCCGCATCAGGCTGTGCATCAAGGATGCCGCTTTCGGAATAATACTCGTCAATCAAATCGAGAAAATAATAGAATTCGTCGTCGGAGAATTTCCCCTTCAACTCTTGCGGCAAATAGTTCTTGATGTATTCGATGGTCTTTTCATCATCGAGATCATTCTGCAAAAAATCGTCTTCCATTCCCATACTGATATATTTTAAAGGGTTATTGCATCTTATTTACGATTATAACAAAGCATCTATTTTAGCCACGTAAACCGATTTCTGAGCAGACCCCACCTGCTTGTCCACCAACTTTCCATCCTTGAAGAATAAAACCGTAGGGATATTGCGTATGCCGTATTCGGCAGCTACTTCTCCGCTTTCATCTACATCGCATTTACCAATGACTACTTTACCGTCGTATTCAGTAGCCAGTTCGTCAATAATAGGACCTACCACTTTACACGGGCCACACCAAGGTGCCCAAAAATCAATCACTACCGGCTTACCTTCTGCCAGGATTTCCTGATAATTGCTGTCTGTAATTACTAATGCCATTTCTTTTAATATTAAAATCAACCATTAATTATAAAATCACTATAAATTGTAAATTCATCCTCCTTCATCGATGAAACAAAGATAACATAAACCGAGAGCAGAATGAAATGAACGCAATCTTTTTTTCACCTATGTATCAACTACCCCCCTCACATTTTACGCGAACAGCTTCTAATTAATCCGAAAATCAAGATCGGGCGCTTCTTTCAGGTAAGAGATCAGTTCACGTCCCACAGAAAGTTTTATAGGCCGGGAGATGAAGTCCACCCCCATCTTACTTTCTGTATCAATTATCTTGAAATAAAGTTCCGTGCTGCCCGGACGCTCTTTGGTAAGTTCGCTCAACTCGGTAATCAAGGCCTTGTCCAACATACCAAGTGGAATGAGTATCGTTATTTTTTCAATCAGTTTTTCCTTTACATCGGGCAAAAGTTCCATCGAGGTGATTTTCAAGTCCAACTCATCCTGCCGCCACTGTTTAGGCTGACAGCGAGCCTTGATAAACAAGAATGTACGCTCGCCCAGATATCCCTGATAGGTCACCCAGTCATTACCGAAGAATGGAAGTTCGGCCGAACCGGAATAATCCTCGATTCGGGCAATGCCATAAGGATTGCCATTCTTGCTGATGCCACGACGAACCGAGGTGACAATTCCTCCCATCGTTATTTCACGTCCGGCAAGCGCTGTTTTGTCTTCCAATTCCGCCATACGGGTGTTACAAACATGCTCCAGCACAACCGAATATTCATCCAACGGATGTGCAGAGAGATAGATTCCCACCAAATCACGCTCCTTGTTCAACCGCTCCAAATCGGTCCAACGTTCGGCCAAAGGAATTTCAGGAGTAGCAATATCCACCACATTCTCACCACCGAACAACGAATTGGCTGCCGCAGCCTTATCCATCTGATAGCGGTTGCCGTAGCGCACCAACGTTTCAATGAACACCTCGCCCTTGGAATTTGCCGCAAAATACTGTTCACGTTTCAGTTCCGAGAAACTGTCAAAACCTCCCGCCAAGGCCAAACATTCGATATTTTTCTTATTACAAGCGTTCAGATTGACACGCTGTACAAAATCAAAGATTCCTTTATAAGGTCCGTTTTTCTCACGTTCTTCCATGATACTCTGCACGGCTGCCTCGCCTACTCCCTTCACGGCACCAAGACCGAAACGGATATTCCCCTCGTTGTTGACCGTAAACTTCAGGTTACTTTCGTTCACATCCGGCCCCAGCGTATTGATGCCCATAGCTTTGCACTCATCCATCAGTTTGGTGATATCGGTTATGTTCGACAAGCTTCGGCTCATGACAGCAGCCATATATTCTGCCGGATAGTTTGCTTTCAGATAAGCAGTCTGATAAGCCACCCATGAATAACATGTGGCATGCGACTTGTTGAAAGCATAGGAAGCGAATTTCTCCCAATCCCCCCAAATTTTCTCAAGCACTTGCGGGTCGTGTCCGTTCTTCTGTCCACCCGATACGAATTTAGGCTTCATATGATCCAACTTGTCGCGCAATTTCTTACCCATAGCCTTACGCAAAGCATCGGATTCACCACGGGTAAAATCGGCCAACAAACGAGACAGCAGCATGACCTGCTCCTGATAAACCGTAATGCCATACGTATCTTTCAAGTATTTCTCCATGATCGGAATATCGTACTCAATGGGCTTGCGTCCCCACTTACGGTCGATAAAGTCCGGAATATAATCCATCGGCCCCGGACGATAAAGGGCATTCATGGCAATCAAGTCTTCAAACGTACCGGGTTGCAACTCGCGCAGATACTTCTGCATGCCGGCCGACTCAAACTGGAACGTACCAATGGTTCGCCCGTCGCAATAGAGCTTATAAGTAGCAGGGTCGTTGATGGAGACCTTATCTATATCTATTTCCAACCCGCGATGCAAACGAACATTGGCAACG
The DNA here is from genome assembly GCF_004342845.1 of Prevotella heparinolytica. GTDB lineage: Bacteria > Bacteroidota > Bacteroidia > Bacteroidales > Bacteroidaceae > Bacteroides > Bacteroides heparinolyticus. The sequence continues at coordinate 34,011 of NZ_SLXB01000010.1, forward strand.
GCCTCTTTAATGATGGACAGAGTCTTCAAACCCAAAAAGTCCATCTTGATCAACCCCGTATCTTCAATGACCGAACCCTCGTATTGTGTAACAAGCATCTTCTCGCCCGTCTCCTTATCGTCTGCCGTGCTCACAGGCACCCAATCCGTGATATCATCGCGGCAAATAATAGTGCCGCAAGCATGTACGCCCGTACCACGCACGTTGCCTTCCAGCATCTTGGCATACTTCATCGTATCGCGCACCAACGGGTCGGGCGATGCTTCGGCAGCCTGTAATTCGGGCACATACGCAATGGCATTCTGCAGATTAAGTTTCTTATCGGGAATTTTGTCCGGCACAAGCTTGCACAATCGATCGGACTCGCTCAAAGGCAATTTCTGAACACGAGCCACATCCTTGATGGCCATTTTGGTAGCCATCGTGCCATACGTAATGATATGAGCCACTTTCTCTTGCCCATATTTCTCCGTCACCCACCGAAGCACCTCGCCACGTCCGTCATCATCAAAGTCCACATCGATATCCGGTAGAGAAATGCGGTCGGGGTTCAGGAAACGCTCGAACAGCAAGTCGTACTGAATCGGGTCGATTTTCGTAATCCCCAAGCAATACGCCACAGCCGAACCGGCTGCAGAACCACGTCCCGGTCCCACAGAAACGCCCAACTGCGTACGGGCAGCATTGATAAAGTCCTGCACAATCAAGAAGTATCCCGGAAAACCCATCGTCTTCATGATATATAACTCAAAAATCAAACGCTCTTTCACCTCGTCCGACAAAGGGTCGCCATACAACTTCTTTGCACCGTCAAATGCCAACTTCGCCAAATAGTCGGCTTCCAGCTTGATACGATACAATTTATCGTAACCGCCCAGCTGCTGAATCTTGGCATTGGCTTTTTCCTCATTCAATACCGTCTTCCCGTTTTCATCCCGGGTAAACTCTTCGAATAAATCTTGCTCCGTATATTTCCGCCGATACTCCTCCTCTGTCCCGAACTCCTCCGGGATGGCAAAAGTGGGCATGATAGGCGCATGGTCGATAGAGTAATACTCCACCTTGTCCAAGATCTCCAACGTATTGGACAAAGCCTCAGGCACATCGGCAAACAAAGCGTTCATCTCAGCCTTTGTCTTCATCCACTCCTGCTTGGTATAAAGCATGCGGGTGGGATCGTCCAAATCCTTACCCGTACTCAAGCAAATCAAGCGGTCGTGCGCCTCTGCATTTTCTTCGTCTACAAAATGTACGTCGTTGGTACAAATAACCTTTACATCATATTTCTTGGCAAGTTCCAGAATCTTGGCATTGACCTTCTGCTGCAACGGATAAGCTTCATGGTTGGCACGCGGAACAGTGGCTTTATGCCGTTGGAGTTCCAGATAATAATCATCGCCAAATATATTTTTATACCACCGTATGGCTTCTTCGGCTTCCTCTATCCGGTCATTGGTTATTCTTTTAGGCACCTCTCCACCAAGACAGGCTGTACTGATAATCAGTCCTTCGTGATATTTTTCCAACTCGCTACGGTCTGTGCGCGGACGCATGTAATACCCCCTCGTCCAAGCATGTGAAACGAGCTTTATCAGGTTATGATAGCCTTTTTCGTTCTTTGCCAATACCACCAAGTGATAACCGCTTTGGTCTTGCTTCCCTTCCTTTTTGTCCATAGTGCGGCGAGCCACATACATCTCACAACCTACGATAGGCTTGAAAAGTCTGCTTTCGGCCTCGGCAATTCCGGCACGGCAACGAGCAAGCTCCGCCTCCTTGTCGTCACATGCAACATTCCCGCTTTCAATGCCGGCAATCTGTTTTTTGAGGTCTTTTATTTCCCCTTTGGGACCACTATTCTTCTTGTTGACATAATTGATAAATTCCTTAATGCCGAACATATTTCCGTGATCGGTTACGGCAATTCCCTTCATACCGTCTTTCATGGCCTTATCCACCAAACGACTGACGCTGGCCTGGCCATCTAAAAGAGAATATTGAGTGTGCACATGTAAATGAACAAAATCTTGCATATCTTTCCTTTCTGTTGAGAGCCTAAAATTACAACCTCTGCCACACCTGACAAAAATATTCCCCAAAAAGTTATCAACATCCTCATTTCTCCGTTTAAATCCTTGTTAGATTTTCAAAATAAACCTATTTTTGCAAGCAATTTCAATCAAAACAGTAAAAACGATATACATGAGTCGATTAAAAAGATTAAAAAAGATACGCATACACCGTGAAGGCACACATACATTGGCAGGCAGCCTGACTTTAATATTAGCAGTCAATGCAGCCCTTTACTTCGGATTGGAATGCAAGATCCCTTTCTACGCAGTGGCAGTTATCAGCCTCATCGTATATGGAATATTGGTAAACTTTTTCCGTTGCCCCATCCGCTTGTTCGGAAAAGAGACAGAGAAAGTGGTTGTAGCCCCTGCCGATGGTAAAGTCGTAGTGGTGGAAGAGGTAGAAGAAAACGAATATTTTCATGATCGCCGCATCATGGTATCCATATTTATGAGCCTTGTCAATGTACATGCCAACTGGTATCCGGTAGACGGCACCGTAAAAAAAGTATGGCATCAGAACGGAAAATTCATGAAAGCATGGCTACCCAAAGCCAGCACCGACAACGAACGTTCTACCGTGGTGATAGAGACACCTGAAGGGGTGGAGGTTATGGCACGCCAGATAGCGGGAGCCATGGCACGCCGCATTGTTACGTATGCCGAACCGGGCGAAGAGTGCTACATCGACGAGCACATGGGTTTCATCAAATTCGGTTCGCGCGTGGATGTATTCCTGCCGTTGGGCACTGAAGTATTCGTAAAACTGGGACAACTGACTACCGGCAATCAGACCGTGATAGCCAAACTTAAATAATAAAAACCGTAATGGCAAACCGCATCACCCGTCACATTCCCAATACCCTGACCTGCCTGAACCTGTTCTCCGGGTGCATTGCATGCGTCATGGCATTCGAGGCCCGATACGAAGCGGCACTCGGTTTCATCATCCTCAGTGCCGTATTCGACTTCTTCGACGGCATGATGGCACGCGTGCTGAATGCACACTCTGCCATCGGAAAAGACTTGGATTCTTTGGCGGACGACATAAGTTTCGGAGTTGCCCCTTCCTTGATTATTTTTTCTTTATTCAAAGAAATGAGCTATCCCGATGTAATGCAGGGAGCGGCTGCCTATTTCCCCTACCTTGCATTCCTGCCGGCCGTATTCTCGGCATTGCGGCTGGCCAAGTTCAACAATGACACCCGCCAGACAAGCTCCTTTGTCGGACTTCCCGTACCTGCCAATGCTTTATTCTGGGCTTCGCTGGCAGCAGGCGGCCATAGTTGGCTGACAAGCGAAAGTTTTTATCCCCTCTGTCTGTTGTTATTGGTCGCAATATTCTCTTGGCTGCTGGTTTCGGAGATTCCGATGTTCTCTTTGAAGTTTAAGAATTTGTCATGGAAAGACAACAAAGTCAGCTTCGTCTTCCTGATTGTCTGCATTCCTCTTCTCCTCTTTATGGGAGTTTGCAGTTTTTCTGTCATTATTGTCTGGTATATACTGTTGTCACTTGTTACGAAGAAAAGTAGATAAACAAATCTTTGGTACAGTAAAAAACATTAATCCATGCTTCACTTTTTAGTTTTTCTCTTTATCATCGTTATCGCTATCGTACTTATCGGGCTTAGCATTATCGGAAGCGTGATACGAAGCATATTAGGATTGGGCGGGCGGCGTTCATCTTCCGCATACGGCACTTATCAAAATAAAGGAAAGAATTACCGCACCGGCAGTCATTCCGGTTACGGCAACCGACAGGCAAACGACGCCCGTCAAGAAGAGGCACAATCCGAGGAAGAAGACTCGCGCCCGAGACACAAGAAACTTTTCTCCAAAGATGAAGGCGAATACGTAGACTTTGAGGAAATCGAAGAATAGCCATATCCTCCGTATGGGCCGACATGATTTCACGATACATGCCCAAAAGGTTTGAAGATTGCTCCTTGGGTTAAGGTTCCAAAACAAGATGCTGCAATCTTTGAAAGACCATTCCGTGTATGGAAAGAGATTATAGACAAGGCTGTGGCTATTCCTTTTACGGAAGGCATCTTCAATGTTCTTGACTTCTCTGATGAAGCCATTGACATATTCTATGATTGGCAGAATGAGGACATAGAACGGCAGAATGCCATTACGGATGAAAAAATGATAGACTCACGTGCTGCAAAAGTTCCTTTGAACACTGCTCGGCTTGCCTTGATATTCCAACTGTTCCGATGGGCTTGTGATGAGTCTCACAAGGATTTTGTTGATGCGGAGTCCGTGAATTCAGCCATACGGATGAGCGATTACTTTGAAAAGTCATACAAAAGGATGGATGACCTCGTTTCAACCGAGGCTACCGACCCCGTGAAGAAACAGGTACTTGACTCGTTGGGAAACAAGTTCATCACCGCTGAAGCAGTAAAGGCTGGAGCTGATTTTGGTTTTGCAAGACGTACTGTCATGTATATGCTCAAAGACTTCTGTCAGAGAAATTTTATCATCAAAGACAAGCAAGGCAATTATGAGAAAGTACAGAAGTAGAACTACCACCTTGCACCGTTTGCACCGTTTGCACTTTGCACTTCTTGCACTCTTGCACAAAAGATGCTGTATTTTGTGCCAAAAAAGTGCAAAAGTGCAGAAAGTGCAAGGTGCAACAAGTGCAGAGCCTTATGAGTGAGTATAGATTCCATCTACAGAAATACAAGGTGGGCAACCGTTATACTTGCCCTCAATGTGGGCGCAAGCGTTGTTTTGCCAGATATATTGACGAGCAAGGACACATTACATTTCCCGACAACGTGGGGCGATGTGACCATGAGCAGAGTTGTGGCTACCATTATTCTCCATCTGATTATTTCAAGGACAATCCCGATGCCAACAGCAATGATGATTGGAGATATAAAACACCAATCATAGAGTGCAGGAAAGAGAAAACTCTTCCAACTTTCATTGAGAATAAGTTGATGGAGCAAACACTGCATGGCTATTCTGTCAATCCTTTGTACCGATACATTTCAACGGTCTTTGGCAGGGAGGAAACAGAGCGTCTGTTTGCTCTGTACAAGGTTGGCACTTCAAAAAAATGGGGAGGTTCAACTATCTTCTGGCAGATAGATGTCAATGGGAATGTGCGCACTGGCAAGATAATGAAGTATGATGACAATACAGGACACCGCATCAAGGAACCTCTCAGCCTGGTGACTTGGGTACACTCGGAACAGAAACTGCCAGACTTTACACTTCGACAGTGCTTCTTTGGCAAACATCTGTTGACAGATAAAACCACGACCAAGACAATAGCCATCGTGGAGAGCGAAAAGACAGCCATCATTGCCACACACTTCATGTCTGATTTCGTATGGTTGGCTACTGGAGGCATGAACGGATGTTTCAATAAAGATGCTGTCGAAGTCCTAAGCGGTCGGGAGGTTGTTTTGGTTCCAGACCTTGGGGCAACGGATAAGTGGAAAAGCAAACTTCCGTTGCTGCAATCAATATGCAAGCAAGTTCTTGTCAGCAACATCTTGGAAGACAATGCCACCGATGAACAAAAGACCAATGGTCTTGACATTGCCGACTTCCTGCTGATGACGGAAACGCCACAGATGGCGCTACAAAGGCTGATAAAGAAACATCCGCCACTCCAACATCTGATAGACAGCCTCGGGTTGGTGTTGGTGGAAGAGTCATAGCAGAGTGGGTAAGAATCTGCGAGTACGCTTGCGTGACGGACTTTCACAAAAGTCCTAAACATAATAGGGACTTTTAGATTCACTTGCTGACGCTGTTCACTTAAAAAGTCCTTCTATTATGCTTAGGCTCCGCCCGAGACCTGTCACCAGTTATACTATAACAATGTTACAAACTCAAACAGGATTCTTATGGAAAGAAACATACCACGTGCCGCCATCCATGTAGGCACAGACAAAAAAACGTTCTCGTCCCAAGTGGGTAACGAGGCGGAACGCAGAGGTTGGGACGAGAAGCGTTACCAACTAAAAAACGCAGACATAGATAAGAACAACCATTATAACTATTCACGCAAGAGACTCAACTTTGAGATAGTCAAGGGTGGAAAGATAGTGTCTCTTGGTTCCCAGTCTGTGCCGTTGCATGAACGCTTGCAGCACAGACTTGATGAACTTGGTTTCAAGCCATATATGGATGCCAAGCGTCCCGACCAAGTTTCAAGGAACAGTCCGAACTGCACTGTCGGCATCATCTTCAGTGGTGACCATGATGTGCTTAACAGGCTTGCCTTTGGTGAACAGAAGCTCAACACGTCAGATCCAAATGCTGACCACAGCAATGTGACATTACAAAAAGGCATCTATGACTGGGCATTGGACACCTACCGCTTTGCATGTGAGAAATGGGGAGAAGAGAATGTCATCGGCTTTGATGTGCATTGTGACGAGACAAGCATCCATGCCCATGTGCAGACCGTGCCTGTTGAACAAGTAAGGAAACGTGGGCGCATCGGAAGCAAGTACATTCACAAGGATAATCCAGAAAAGGTTCTCTCTACAAAGGAATGGAGAGCACTTCCAAAAGAAGAACGTGACAACTACACAAAATCGGAAGCGGCAAAGGATGTTGTTGAAAGGGTCTCTTATGCCAAAGTGTGGGGAGAGCGAGCAAAGGACAAATCACAATACCTTTCCCAACTGCATACTGACTATTACAACAATGTCGGTCATAAGTATGGCTTGGCAAGAGGCTTCTCCTATGATGAACTTTCAGAGGAAGAGAAACGAGGACGCAAGCATAAGAACAAGGTAGTACTTGAAGCGGAACGTCAGGCGAAAGTCGCTCTTGACAAGGTGGAGAAATATGCAGTGCTTGCCACAATCGACAAGAAGGAGCTGACCATTCCTTTTCTCAACATCAAGGCTCCTGTTCAAGAAGTGATGAATGCCGTAAATAAAGAACTTGCCATCCCAATTCCTACGCTTATAGGACAAAAGGCGTGGCGTGAGGAGCGTGTAAACAACATCAACGCAGCTATCAAAGCCTTTGTAGTAGCCATCAATGCAGAACGTGACAAGCAGAATGAAGATGTACGCAAGTCTGTCAACAAGACGTACACTTACTATATGCAGAACCTCAATAAGCAGATAGAGGAGAACAAGTCGCTTCGTGCCGAGAATGATGCGCTAAAGGCAGAAAACAACAAAGTCAAACAACACATCTCTCAACTTGATGAGAAGGCTGTGGAGCGAGTGACTACTCAACTTGTCTATGCAAAGGAAGAACTCACCAGTGCCAAAAGTTATAATACTACACTTATGGAAATGTACAATGATTTGAAGGCTCGTTGGAATGCCATTTGGCAAGAGCCAGAAATGACTGACGCATGGAGACGAGTGGAAGCACGTAAGGAGAAAAATGCAAAAGAAAAGGCACGACAAGAAGCTGAAGCCAAACGTGAAAGTTTAGCTCGGCAAAATAGATACATAGGAGTGCTTGATAAGTTTATCAGAGAGGGGCATAAAGCATTATCTTCCTTTGCCAAGACAGACAGAGTCAACTTCAATGATAAAGAATCGGCTTCGATATACTATGGCATCATGGCATCTGCAGTAAAGCATAATATTGGATTGGACTCTAAAGCCTGTATAGAATCGGCAGCAAAAAGGTTCTTATCTGGTATGTCGTGGGATGGTTTTACAGACTTCAAGCAAGAATGTGTCACCAGTTGGACAAAACTATTCACCACGAATGAAGTCCAATTCACAGACAACGCCTTTGACACCTTTCTCGCTTTTGTTGACCACATGTCATGCAGCGCTGACACATATGTTTCGCTTGGTGGCTCCAATGGCTGTGCTGACCAACTTACAAATTGGGACGGAACACAAAAAGTGGGATTGGGTGCGGTTCTAAGAAAAAAGTCAAGAGGCTTCTCACTATAAGTTAAAATAATGAGTATAAGAACTTGCTTTGTTTGAAATTAGGCAAAGCAAGTTCTTATGATTGTTAATCAAGGAGACATAAACGCATTTATCTCCTCTGAACAACATAAGATTATGTTTAAGTGCTTGATAATCAATAAATGATTGATGTAGAGCAAGTATGATGTTCCCCAAAACATATTTTAATGGTGAGTTTGAATGTGCTAAAAGAGGGTATGTTTAAGGATATTAAAAAGGCTTCAAAAGTGGAATCGGACGATAAGGACTTGTTAACACGAAATTAAGATTTGATTAACATATTTATGAACGAATGACGGTGAACGCATTTTAATAGTGGACAACTTAAAAATGCAAGATATTACGGATGTTGTTCGTATTCTCCGCATCTTTTCACATCCATATTTTCTTCCCTATTTTTGAATTTCCAAATTTAGGGAAATAAAAGAGTGAATAAGTTGCGTATCTGATACTATCAAGTCGTGAGAGTGTTAAAAATGAGGTCTGATTTGATGAAAAACTGAATTTTGTATCGCTGTTTGGAAACAAAGCATTATCTTTGTACCATAATTCAAAACAAAATGGGCATCAACAAGCTAAAAGTGGTGTTGACTGAAGAAGCACAAGCATTTTTGGATGCGCAGCCATTCAAAGCTCAGCAGAAGATATACTACAACATCTTCAAGGTTGAGGAAGGAGTGATGAAAGTTGACATCTTCAAGAAACTGGAGAATACCGAGATATGGGAGTTTCGAACTCTCTACAATGGTATATGCTACAGGCTTTTCTCCTTTTGGGATACTGAGGAAGAGACTTTGGTTATTGCCACACATGGCATTGTCAAGAAAACTCAGAAGACACCACTAAAGGAAATTGCCAAAGCAGAAGACATAAGAAAAGAGTACTTTAATAATAAAAAAAAATAGCATTATGGCACAGATGAAATTGATACCTGCAGACAATATGAAAGATAAACTTTGGGGTAAAAGAGGTACACCAGAGCGTGAAGCAATGGAAACTAAACTCAAAGAAGATGTGAACGCCTATATTGTAGGCGAAGCCATACGCAAGGCTCGATTGGCACAAAACCTCACGCAAGAACAACTTGGTGAACGTATCGGTGTGCAGCGTGCTCAAATTTCAAAGTTGGAGAAAGGTGCAAGTGTTATCACATTGCCAACAATGAGTCGTGTATTCCAAGCTTTGGGTATCGCAACAGCCACTCTTGATTTGGGTATTGCAGGCAAGATTGCGTTGTGGTAAGATAATTAACAAATAAGCCCTGAAATATTATATCATCATACCCTCTAAGAAAGATGAAATACAACAATATAGATTATCAAAGATGTGTACTTATCTGCATGGTCGTGATGATACACATCGTGAATTTCAGTACACTATACCCTGACGTGAAAAACTTTATAAACTTCTTTTTCATGCAAGCATTTTTGTTGATTACTGGCTATTTGGTAAACATCAGAAAAACGTATAAGGAATTTGCGTCTTACACCATGAAGATTCTCATACCTTATATAATAATGGTTACCAGTTATGCTTTTGTATCAACATTACTACCAGTAAGAGATGGGTTAAACGAATTTACAATACCTATAATTCTTAATACGATATTTGTTACTTCTATTGGTCCGTATTGGTTCTTGCACACAATGGCTATATGCGGGGTAATATATTATTTGACATTCAATTGGGTTGGCAAATGGAGCATAATGAGCAAATTGTGCTTATTTGCCACATTTCTTATGTTAGTCTCACAATACACTCCAGTTCTTAATTCTACGAATGCAGCTTTTTATTTCACTGGTGTCTGTTTGCGTCTATCTGAAAAACGTCTTGATGAAATTATAAAACCATCGTTGTGGAGTATTCTGCCTTTCATAGCAATAGCAAGTTTCCCAAACTATAAAAATTGGAACTTTTTAGCGGTTACAATATTAGCATTGTCATTCCTTTCTTTCGTTCCAAAACTCATACAGAGTATCAATAACAAGAAGGTCTTGGGAATTATAGGATATATCGGAAGAAACACACTTCCTATATACCTATTTCATCCAATATTCACAATGGGAGGCAAGTTAGCATTGCCACTATTCCATTTTGATAATTCGGGGGGGGTACATACGGTCTTCACTATTGTCGTTAGCATAATCGGAAGTATTGCTATTGCTGCAATCCTTGACAGATGTCACCTGTCTTATATTTTTGCGAGAGAAAGGTTCTTACGCTAATCATATCAATGATAACATAAAACAGGTAGAATTTGAGAATGGACAATGATACAAGGTATATTTGCAATCATGTGCAATCTTGGTGGGATTGTATAAGAGTGATGTTATTGCATTGATACCCAATACTTGTTGCTTGTTGGTCACTTGAAATGTTCCCAAAATGAGAATGCAAGTATAACATTGCCTAAAAACAACATATACGTTTACATTCTTTAACTAAACTTTATGCAGTCATCAAGCCGTTTGTGTATCTATATCAAGATAGATAGTACGAAACAATTCGCTCATGGCTTCAAATATAACAACATTAGTAGAAAAAGCGAAACAAGGTGACGCTGACGCTTTCAGCACATTATACCAAATGTATTATCCTAAGATGAAAGGGATATGCATCAATATTCTTAGAGAGGACAAGGCTGTCGTTGACGACCTTGTCCAAGATGCTTTTATACTTGCGTTTGTTTCATTGAAAGACTTGAAGAAGACTCATAGGTTTAGTCAATGGCTTACAAGTATCACCACTAACCTCGTATTGAAATATCAGGAGAAAGGTAAGAGATACGATTTCATTTCCTTGTCTGATGTAGAGGAAGAATTTAGTACCGTATTGGAAGATGGCAACACTTCCAAGCAATCAATTTCGTATGAGGAAATTATGTCAGCAATAGACAGTTTGCCTGAAGGGTATAAGAAAATATTCAATATGTCTGTTTTGGATGACCTGTCCCATCAAGAAATCAGCGAATTACTTGATATTACTCCACATAGTTCTTCCTCGCAATTGTCAAGGGCAAAGGCAATGTTGCGAAACATATTGTCTCCAAGAGCTATGCTTATCATCGTGTTGGCGTTGATAGTCATCCCTGTATATAGATATTTTACAGCAAAGAAAAAATTAGTTTCAGAAAATGATGTGAATATAGTTCGAACTCGAAAGCCTAATGAAGGCATTACGCCTATACAAAAGAAGCCTAATGTTTCTGTTTGTAGAGCGCAAAACGCTATTTTGTGCTCTAATTATCGAAGTGTTCAACATGGAAAGAACACAGTAGTCACTAATGGTGATTCTATTAAGACAGGTCAAAATGTCATAGTCGAAATAACAGATTCTTTACAGGAAAGCCAACAATTTTTGGTATATAACGAGCAAGATAGTATCATCACAAAAGATTCTGTTTATGTCCCTATTCCAAAAGAGAAAAATTGGATTGCAGATGATTTAGGAACACACAAGAAAAGTAAATGGCAGTTGCTCGCCGCAGGTTCTTTGGGTACTACTCTTGCGCAAAATGTTTATAAGATTATAACAAGTAGCGGTGATGATATTACGAGTGAACAACCTTCAAAAAATAGTTTTACTACATGGGAAGAGTATTCTGAATATCTACAATAATAACTCCAACCGACCCAACGGCGGAAAATATAGCAATGATGGATATTGCCGATAACAACAAGGGCAAAATTGAAGAGGCAGAACATCATGACAAACCTATAATATTAGGATTGGCTGTGAACAAGAGCATAGGAAAGCATTGGAGTTTAGAAACAGGAATCGAATACTCTTACTTGAAGTCATATTTTACTTTGGGTACTGGCAATTACCGTGTTGACAAGAAACAAAAGTTGCATTACATCGGTATCCCTGTCAAGTTCTCGTACCAATTCATGAGGTACAAGAGACTGTCTGCTTACGGTTCTGCAGGAGCAAGCATTCAGATACCATTGTCTGGAAAGACATATGCAGACTATGTAGTAGGAGGAAAGTCTGGCTATACAACGGATTGGAAGACAACACCTTCTATACAGTGGACTGTAAACACTAACATCGGAATACAATATCAATTTGCACCAAAGCTGACATTGTTTGTTGAGCCAACGCTGAATTGGTACATTCCGAATGGCAGCGAAGTCAAGAATACTTGGACAGAACGTCCATTTACATTGACTGTGCCTTTCGGTATTAGGCTCTCTTGGTAAGAAAGTATCAATTTGCATGCAGTCTTTATGAATGATCTGTATCTATATATACAGAAAAGTCAAAAAAATAAGATACATGCAAAAAAGACATACAGACAGAAAGATGTATTTCCGTGACTTGGAGATAACATCTAAAGAGTTTTACATCGGCTACTTGTCAGATTTTACGGAACTGACACCAAAGAGTAGAATCTTGGAGGTTGGCTGCGGTGAAGGAGGAAACTTAGTTCCCTTTGCACAATTAGGCTGCAATGTAACTGGTATAGATATTGCCGAATGCAGAATTAAGGATGCCAAAGCGTACTTTTCAGGGATCAGCAATCATGCTACATTTGCATGCTGTGATTTCATGCAATATCCTGTTCCGTCTAATGAAGGGGATAAATATGATGTGATACTATTACACGACGTGATAGAACACGTTCCGACAAAAGAGCCATTTCTTGCACACATAAGAAAGTTTATGAAACCAACTGGTGTGTTGTTTGTCGGATTCCCAGCATGGCAAATGCCTTTTGGAGGACATCAACAGATTTGCAGAAGCAAACTTTGCTCACATCTTCCATTCATTCACTTGCTGCCAAACCCTTTATACAAGTTGTTGCTAAAAACATGCAATGAAGAGAAAGGAACTATGAATGAACTTATGAGCATAAAAGAATGCCGAACAAGTATAGAGTTGTTTGAAAGACTCATACATCAATGTGGCTTCTCGGTAATAGATCAAAAACTTTGGTTCATCAACCCACATTACAAACAGAAGTTCCACCTTACCCCACGGCTCTTGCCACATTGGATCTGGAAGCTGAAGTATATCAGAAATTTCTTCACCACTTCATGTTGGTATATATTGAACATAAGCCATAAATAGAACTTACGTTCTTTAGGCAACCATTAAATCTATGAAACAATAAATAAGATATACTTAACCATTTCGGAAAAGCAGACTCCAAAAATCAGTATTGGAATCTGCTTTTCTACTTGTATAAAAATGTAGGAAAACATTATGATAGGCTACATTTCTATTGGTTCTTATAGAACAAAAGGGGATGATTGGGAATCACATCCTTTAAGGGAAGTCGTTTCAACCCTACCCCTCTAAAATATCATTGGATAACTTGTTTATCACATTTTGAGTTCGGTTGAAACGTTCCCATCCAAACACTATTTGGTAGTTTTTAATGTAAGCGAAAGTTAAAGACGTTAAATGTAACACATTTCGTATCTATATAGAATCCATACAGTCACTTTTCTACCGTTTAGAGTGTATAATACTGATAATCAACTTGTAATAGATACATTATTAACTTTGTGGAAGTTTTTGAACGAATAACAATAAAACGAATACGATAATGATAGAAAACAAGACAACATCAGATTGTACCATATACGCTTTTGTTGGTACAGCAATTCTCGCCATCTCTCTTGTCGTGGCGATGTATGTAGGCAATGACTTTCACCAAAGTCTGTTTGTCAAGTCAATCATCTTTGTTGGAAGCAACATCCTGCTTTGGGCAATATTCATTTCCATGGTGAATTGTCCCTACGAACTGATGACCATTGGTAGCAACGGCAAGACAAAGAAAAACGTTGTAGAAGCAGAGTCAGCAACAGAACAAGAACAGCCAATGCAAAACTTACCACAAACACTGTATGTAAAATACAGCCATGAAGACTATGCCAAGTGTGTAGAGGCACAAGATAAAGAAGCACAGGAGGAAAAGGATAAGCGAACAAGAACCGTACTTGACTATGTGCATCGTACAATGTCACGTTTCCTTTATGAGGAAGATTTGTACAAGGTAATTGAGGCTGTCAAGGAATGGAGCAACGACACCAACTATACCCCGACAGCAATAAACCGTTTCAAGGAGACGGTTGAGAATATCCCTTTAAGGCACTTCGTGTGGAATATCGCAGAGCGTTTGGGTAAACGTGATTACACAATGGCAATGCGAATATCCTTTATCAAGGCTTTGTTCCCAAAGCCGTTTGAAGGCTTGGACTACAGCACATTGAAGAACCTGAAAGCCCCATGTTCCAATGATATCATTCCGATTGATGAGCCAGTTAATGGTAGACATGATTTTCATGATGTGACGGAGGAAACTCCCGAATAATCCCCATTGTTAGAGTTATTCTTTCGTGAATGACAAATGACTGTCACGAATGGGAGTAACGAAAGCATCATTCTGTTCCTTTGTCCCAGTTTTTTCAAAATTACTAATACATGACAAAGGAATTGACTTTCAACGACCTTCCAATGGTCGTTGCCCAGCTTCGGGACGAAGTGGTGGGCATGAAGCAGATGATCATCAGTCTGCAAACACAGAACAAGCCACACAAGGCTAATACGCACATACCTATGAGTGTGGAGGAGGCATCGGCATATCTAAAAATGCCGATGGCAACTCTCTACATGAAACTTGGCAACGGCAGCATTCCTGCCACCAAGCCAGGCAAGCGTTACTGCCTTTATCAAGATGAACTTGACAAGTGGCTGGAGACTAACCGCAAGAATCCTGTACCTCTTACAGCAGAGGAAGAGAACGCAGCCATACTTGCAGGAAACAAGCGCAAGCCGAAACCCTTAAACTGGTAATGTCATGGATGCGCTTGAAATTTGTAACAAGCTACGCTCGGAGGCTTCGGGCGTAGCCACTTCTGGCATTCCGCTTGACGTATTCCCCCAGAAGATGCAGCAGATGATTCTTGATTTGGCAAGGACGGAAAACTATTCCATTGAGTTCACTGTCACTTCCCTAATATCCGCTATGGCAGCAGCCGTCGGCAACTCCTGCTATATCCGGATTAAAGGCAATTGGATTACTTCACCTATTCTATATGTCATTCTTGTTGGCAGACCAGGAGTCGGCAAGACTCCACCTTTGAACTTTGCCTACAAGCCGTTGCACGACATTGATACTGAGGAGCACCATAAGTTCAAGGCTCTAAAGAATGAGTATGCAGCCATTGTGGAGAGAAACAAGGGCAAAAAACGGACGGAATGGGAATCGTTACCTCCTGTACCAGTCCTGCATAAGAATATCATGAATGACTTCACGCCAGAGATTCTGATGCGCAATCACGATGCCAACCTCAGAGGTGTGGCAGTTGTGGTGGATGAGATAATGGGGCTGTTCAACACCATCAACCGATACAACAACAGTGCTTTTGTACAACAGATGCTGTCGGCTCACAATGGCTTGCCTGTAGATGTATCTCGTTGTAATCTTGATTGTCCTTTACGCATTGACTATCCTTGCATACAGATTGTAGGAACTATCCAGACTGGTATTGTGCATGAACTTTATGATATGGGATTCAAGAAGAATGGTTTTCTTGACCGTTTTCTGATTACATGCCCATGCTTGAAAGAACTCTAAGAGACTGCGGATACTCCTCAAAGGCTTTTCGCATCACATCAATCAGCCCCCTGAAATCCCGCTACGGCGAGCCCGGCGGCCTCACTGCGGTGACGTCGGTCGTCTCACTGCGGTGACGTTGGTTGCCTCACTGCGGTGACGTCGGTCGTCTCACTACGGTGACGTCGGCTGCCTCACTATAGTGACGTTGGTCGCCTCACTATAGTGACATCGGCTGCCTCACTATGGCGGGACCGCCGGCTTCTCTACGGAAGATGCGCCGGCCCCTCCGCAGGGACGTTGCACGCCTCTCCATAGAGAGGGAGTGCACGCCTTTGCGGAGGCGGTTGGCGCATCTCCTTTTACACCTTATTATATATATTGCGCCCGGATAAAAATAATGCCGGGCATTCATGAGAACAAAATCTTAAAAACAGCAGCCCGTTCAGGGACGGGTAGTGATGCGCTTGCCGCTCAGATGGAGGTCGGTGGCTCCCTGTATCTCGGTGGAAGTCTCGCCCAGCCATCCGCACTCTTGCCGCATGGCGCAATAAACGCGCACGAAGTCGATGCCCGGCAGATGCACCTTCTTGCCGTCCTTGTCCACCGCCCAGTCGATGTCCACAGCATTGTCGGCCATGCCGTTGGGCAGGTTGTCCACATATCCATAGTCGAAGCAATACTGCACCCAATACTTTCCCTCGCCGCTCTCTTCCACGGCATTATCGGGCAGGCGTGTGCCACGGAAAGTCAGCTTGTCCTCTTTCACCCAGCCGGGATAGTAGGACTGGTTGTGCCACGTGTTCTTTTCCAAATAGCCGCTATTGCCCTGATTGTCTTCCCAACGGATGTACTTCTTGATGGTGATAAACGTCTTTTCAGGGTCGTAGTCAGCGTCTTTTTCTTCCGTTTCGGGACGGTAATAAGTGATTTCGTAGTTGCGGATGGCCTTGGGGTTATTGTATTCGCTGCCCGCAATCTCGTACCACTCGTCATCGGGTTTGCCGTTCTTGTTCTTGTCATAGGCCACCTCGATGATGCCGGGTTCGCAACTGCCACCTTTCTTCGGTGCGTTTGGGTTAGGGTTGGCGGCGGCGAAGAAGGCGTTGCCATCCACACGGAAATCGCGCAACCCGGCCACATTCAAGATGGTATGGTCGAATCCGAAGACGATGTAACCGCCGAATCCGCCCAAGCTGATAAGCTCGCCCTTCGCCTTTCCCACCAAGCTGCGCTCCGTCCATTTCATGTAGTCGGTCCATCTCGCCCATTCCTCGCCATCGGGCCGATACAACGGCAGTTGATTGGTGAACTGACCCGGAGCGGGGAGAATGTCGAAAATCTTTGCGATGTAAGGCGACGGCTCTTTTTCAGGAGCCTCCACACTTACGGTGTACAGTTCCTTATACTCCCGTCCGTCTTTCATCGCATTCAAAGACAGCTTATAGTCTCCTGCGGTGATGGGGATGAAGCACACCGTGCTTTCCGTCGTATCCTGCAAGATATAGTTGGCCGCCTCGGGCGCGCTCTCCACTCTCCACACGCGTTTGCCGTCCACCGCTTCTTTTGTCGTGAATTCACTCTTTGCATAGAATTTCGCCGACTCCGACTTCTCTATGACAATCGGGCTCATATCCTCGTCCGGGCTGCACGAAGAAAAGACGGACAAACCTAATGCCGCAACAAGCGGCATTAGGAACTTAGTCTGTTTATAACCTCTATTCAACATATCAAAGCATCTCAATATCGTTCAAGCAGAAATACGCTGCGGTATTCATGCCATACTGCCCCGAATCGGACGAACGCATCTGGAAGAGCAGGTATCTGACATTACTGAAACCTAATTCTTCGGAAAAAGCCCAAGAATTAGTTCCCCAAAATCCATTAGAATCAAATCCAGCAAGCTCAATTACCTCAGGACTTCCAATAACACCTGACGCATAGACAGGGAAAACCAACAAGCGGAGATAGTCGGAAGGACTGTTGAATGGCGTGGCGAATCCGTCACCTTCCTTGCAACCGTAGTAAGCCCACGGACTGTTAGTGATTTTTATACGTTGTACGGTATAATTGGTATTGCCGTCCCCTAACTTAATCCAGTTCGAGAAGCCGGTTTCAGTGAAAGCGGTAGGATAAGGAATGTTTTCAGGGTCGATAGGGAAACTCTGAATATCCTTGCCGTAATACCCCCAATAGCCCAACATGAAGTTGGTATTGCTGTTATTCCTGTCCATACATCCCCATTGGTGGGCAATCCAATTAACGGAACCCGAATGGATGGTATCCGTCGTATA
Source organism: Prevotella heparinolytica (assembly GCF_004342845.1). Lineage (GTDB taxonomy): Bacteria > Bacteroidota > Bacteroidia > Bacteroidales > Bacteroidaceae > Bacteroides > Bacteroides heparinolyticus. Next base: position 51,868 of record NZ_SLXB01000010.1, read on the forward strand.
AGTACCGAAGTTAGAACTGTCGTACACATTGGAAACGGTGAACCCGTCCCAATATCCATAACCGGAATTAGTACCCGTGTGCGAGAAAGTGAAATGAGGAGTCTCGTGGAACTTCGTATTGGTATAAGTCTGATTCCAATAGTAGCCCGTCTGCCCGGGAGGCTGAATGCCGTTACCGGAATTCAGCACAAACTGATTCAGTTCCGAACTAAGGCTGATAGAGTTGGTCACTGTATAAGTAACCCTGCTCTGCACGCCACGCTTAGAGGTTTCCAACACCACATCGTACATTCCTGACTTCTCTTCCCGGAAAGTGTATTCGGAATCCGTAGAAACCAACTTTCCGTTCCGGAACCACGCATACGAATCGGCACCCTTGACAGGGGCTTCCATTACCACAGGCCTGTTTATCAAGGCCTTTACTTCTTTTGTACTTTGGTTAACGATTGTTGAATCGTTTTCCCACTCTGTGTTTTGGCAACCTGCAAAGGCTAATACCATTACACTCAATGCAAACAATTTTGTTCTCATAAAATTAAAGATTTAAACGATTAATAATAGGCCATTTAAAATGACCGGAATATACCTAATGAGAAGCTGTTGAGGAAAGATGACAATCGTATACGTCATATACCAACACCCCATTCGCTCTCAAATTTCCTACAAATCGACCGCCAGAAACGACCTTTACGAAATCGATACCAAGTAGGTGCACGCCGTTACCCTTTTCATCAACCGCATTTTCAATATTGAACATGTTATCTCTTCCCGGCAACTTACAGAGATATCCCCAGTGGTCTTCATTGGCACCTACTGCCTTATAGTAGAGGGTAAATGGCGGTTTTCTCCACCCCGATCCCTCCATATAATTGCCTTGATCGTCATATCCGGGAAATGGATTTCTGCCCCTTATAGTACCGCTTTTCCCGAAACCGTCTTCAATATTGTACCTCAATATCTTACGTTCTTTATTAAAATCATGAGGGGCAAAATATTTGGTATATGCATTCGGAGTATCATACTTTGTGCCATAACGTTCGCCTTTCAGTTCATACCACTCGTCCTCATCGGGCAGGCCATTTTTATTCTTATCGTAGGCCACGTACACCACGCCTGCCATACCGGGATCTACCTCCGCACCTATTTTGAAATCGTCTTCACCCGGCACATTGACAATCGTGTGGTCGAACCCCAGTACGGCAGAACCGCCCATACAGCCTATCGGAAGGCCATTGCGAGATTCATACTCCAAGGCAATATCCTTAAACTTTCCACCCTCTTTCAGCATATCGTTCAGTTCCTTCATCACCGTAGTTTTGTTCCTATTCTTAATCACATAGGTATTGATAGAGTTATATGGTGCCGGGTCGTATTCTATAACGGATGTCTGTATATTCTTATATCCACCGTCCGTCACATTAATGGCGAAATTGGCGGTGTAAACCTTCTCTTCGGCATCGGTCACGGTGAGCACGAAGTCTTTCTTTCCCACTTCTGCTGTGATAAAGGTAAAGACGTCATCCGTGCTGTAGATAGAGTCTCCACAGCTCCATTTGTACTTGGCGGCCGTGCCGTTGGCAATCGTCGGCTTAATATCCAGTACCTTGCAGTTGGGCGTTTCATACTGTGCCTGCAAACCGATAGTCAGAGGCTCCGGATCATCCTTGCTACACGCTGTGAATGCGAAAGCAATAATGCACATTGCACAGCCTAAATTCATTAACTTCTTCATACGTGCTAAAATGTTTAAATGAGTAATATAAATTGTGATTAATAATGAAGTCTCTTCTTTGTAAAGGCGAAGTGTGCGGGTATGTCGCCCGTGCGGACACTCCATTTCTTACGCCCGTCGGGAGTAAAGCAATAAAGGTCTCCCGGAGATACGTAATTGCCGGCATCGGTGATATAGAACTCGTGCGTATCGGGGTTGACAGCTATGCCGTAGGGCATCTTGATTCTCCGTTCCGTATTGTCCGTGATAAAGCGGCGGGTGACGATATCCCGGCTTCGGGTATCGATAATGGCATAGCTGAAAGTCCACGAATTGGTGACGTAGCTCCATTCCGTTCCGTAGATATAGAGGGAGTCGCCCGACAGGGTCATTTCGGTGTTCGCCACGTCGAGAGCATCGCAAACGGTATCGGTACGCGGGTCGATGACGTAGGTCTTGGAATGTACACCATAGTAGTCGCCTCGCGATGAAACCCAGATATAGCCCTGCCGGTCTACCTCTAACCGATGAAGGTTGATGGCCACATCGATGGTGTTGACGACGCGGAAAGTCTGCAAGTCGATGACAGACACGGTTCGGTCGTAGTTGGGGAAGCGGTAACCGCCCGAGTTGGCCACGTAGAGCCGGCCGTCGTAAACCACCAGTTCATCGGGTTGATACCCCACGTTGCAAGTATCTACAACAGCCAGGCGGTCGATGTCTATCTTGGCCACGTATCCCAAGCGGGCATTGGGGTCTAACTGCACGGGGCCGGCGTAAGAACTGACATAAGCATAACGGCCGGAAAAGGTGATGTAGCGGCAGTTGGGAATGGAGATTTGAGTGATGTGCCGCGCATCGGTCTGGTTCATCACCTCCACGAAGTGAGAGCAGTTGATGACCGCCCATATCTTGCCGTCGTAAATCTGTATGTCGTTGCCCACGTCGCCCAACTCTTGCACCACACCCGGATTGGCTTGCGCATAAATATTGCGGATGTACTTGCCCGTCAAGGCGTCGTAGTAGTCGAGGGTGCACTTGTTCGATCCCATGTTCCCCTCGTTGAGCAGGAAGAACCCTTTAATGTCGGTGCTTAGATCCTCCGGCGAGGGCTCCACCTGCTCCTCCTGATGAGGGATGATGTTCTCGTCGTCGCTGCGGCAGGCCGATATGGCCACACAGAGCGACAGAAATGCCATCAAATACTCCACTAACCTTTTCATATCATTACATTTAATTTTACTTTGAAGTTAGTACCCGGCATGGGATAGCACTGCACCACTTCGTATTGCTGATTGAAGATATTATTGACTTCGGCCGTAACTCGTAACACCCACCTGCGGAAAGGGAAACTGCACGACAGCGACAGGTCGCTGGTATACCACGGCTTGGTGTAATTCTCCGGAATGTTGGCGCTCGCCTCGTAGCGCTCGCCGGTGTAGATGAAGCTGTAATTGGCCGTCCATTGGCGGTAGGCGGCGGTGATGATGGCCGAAAAGGCATGCCACGGGATGTAGGGCAATTGTCCGCCGTAGAAGCGGCTTTTCTTGTCCGTATGGTCCATAGCCTTGTTGTAAGTGTATGTGACGTGAGAAGACACATCGGCCTTTCCCAAGCGCCAGTCTGCCTTTACCGAGGCATCAAGTCCCCAAATATGGCACAAGCCGAAGTTCATCATTGTCCAGCGGAACTGGTTGCTGGTGGGCATAGCCACGATTTTATCCTCCACTTCGTTGTAGTAGCCGTCGGCTTGCAACTCTATCCTTTTGAGGATGCGGCCGGGCCGGGACTTGCCGTATGTAAGCCCGACGTCGTACTGCGTGGTGTATTCGGGCTTCAAATCCTTGTTGCCGATGAAGGTATAATAGAGGTCGTTGAACGTGGGCATGCGGAATATGCGTTTGTAGAAAGCGCGAAGTGCAAGTTGGTCGGTCGAGGTGACGAATGGCTTGTAGCTGAATGCCACGGTGGGAGTCAGCTTGCTTTTATCGCCGGCCGCCCCGCCGCTCTTGCGGGTATGGTCGGCGGCATAAGTATGGAGCAGCGAGAATTGTGCGGAGAGCCTGTCCCAATGCAGACTTGCAGACAGGGCGGATAGAAACGTCCACCGTGTAGGATAGACAAAGTTCACGAGGTCTGCATTGAGATGGTTGTACTGTATGTCGTTGGAGAGGGAGACCGACCACCATTCGCATACATCATAGAGGTGCGAGGCCGAGAAGTAGGCTTCGGTCTGGCGATAATGGTTGTCGGTGTACATCGTGGTCACATCCAGCCGCGGGTCGCTGAGATAGTGCAGGTAATCGTAAGCCGCTTTGACATTTGCAAGCAGTGTATAACGGTCGGTGAATTGGCGGCGCAGCGAACCTTGTCCGAACACCGAGGTGTCCCATTGACGGTCTTGATGGCGGAACTTGCCGGGTTCTTCACGCACGGCGGCACCGGGGAAGCCGCGTTCGCTGTTGTAGAAATAAACCTTGGCACGCCACTCGCCGCGGGGAATCCGGCCGAACAAAGCTGTCTCCATACGAAAAGCACGCACATCGCCGTTATGGCGTACCTCGGTGGTATCGTATCCGTTCTTTTTGGCATAGCGGAAACGGTAGCGTCCCGAAGTAGTCATATACTCGGTGCTGAGCTGGGAGCTGAGGTTGTCGGAAAGCTTATGTTCCCACAGGACAGAAGGGTTATAGGTGTCAAACGACCCGGCTTTGAGTGCAATATTGAGGTTATCTTTCTTGTCTTTCCCGGCAAATTCGGGCTTGCGTGTCTGCAGATAGACGGCCGATGCCGATGCGAAATCTCTGGCGGGTTGCAGAATGGTGGACTTTTGCCCGTTGTAGAGTTGCAGAGCCTCCATATTATCGAGTGAAAAGCGACCTAAATCTATCTGACCGTTCTGTGCATTGCCCAGTTGTACGCCATCATAGAAAACTCCCGTATGGTTGGTGCCTAAAGAACGCACGTTGACGGTTTTCAGTCCGCCGATGCCGCCATAGTCCTTGATTTGTACACCTGCGAAGTAACGCATGGCGTCGGCCACGCTGTGAACGCTCAGTCGTTGAAGTTCCTTGCCAGAAAGTTGTTGTACGGGAATTATGGTGTGGCGAGACTGCTGTGCCGTGATGACAACCTCCGACAAATGCTGAACACTGTCGAGGCGGCTCGGCTTTTCCGAATCTCCGACATGCTGCGCCATCATACACTTGGCAAATGCGCACAACACAAATACCGGCAGCAAGCGTCTGCTGAATATGAGTTTCCTTCTTGACATTTTCAATCTTAGCCCATCCCGAGGGTGCTTTGAATGACAATGCAAAAGGCAGGTCTTCTGACTTGTCGCCCGATGGCAAACGTCTTCCCAAGAATCTCAGTGACGTCATGTTTGCCCGAAAATGCGACTTACAGCTGCAGGACAGTTCGGGATTTTCACCCGATTCCCTTTTAATCATCCGGTTGCGGGGTCGATAGTTTAGAATAAACCCGGATAAACGGATGAACCAAATGCGGTGTAAAGGTATGATTTTTTAGGATAAAATAGCAAACTTTTCAGAAGAAAGTAGAAATTAGCGACGCTTGGCGGCAAAAAACTCTTTCATCAATGCGGCAGACTCTTCTGCAAGTATCCCCTTTACCACTATTGTTTTAGGATGCAATGCCTGTGGAGCATAGCGCCGATATCCCCGCTTCTCATCTTCGGCGCCAAACACCAGACGCCCCATCTGTGCCCAAGCGATGGCACCGGCGCACATCACACAAGGTTCCACTGTGACATAAAGCGTACATTCATTCAGGTATTTCCCACCAAGCGTTGCAGCCGCAGCAGTGATGGCCTGCATCTCGGCATGGGCCGTGACGTCGGTCAAAGTTTCCGTCAGGTTATGCGCACGGGCTATGATACGTTCTTTGCACACCACCACCGCACCTACGGGAACTTCGCCCCGTTCACCGGCCTTTTGCGCTTCGAGAAGCGCTTGCTTCATATAATGCGTATCGTCCACGAGAGTATCTGATTTATTCCATCGGTTTGTCATTATTTATCGCTCCGTATCAACTTCGTACCATCTTCTTATCATGTTCTTATCATGTTCTTGTCATGTTCTTGTTATGTTCTTATCGTCTTCGTATCATGTTCGTATCATCTTTTTACCATCTTCGTATGTCCTTCGTCTCTATAGACAAGGAACAAACAAGGAATAAATACGGAACATATACGGAATAAATGCGGTTCTGACAAGGTTCTGATACGGGAAAAAGCGGCTTCGTCATCTCCTCATATCATGTTCGCCGAATAAGGTCGGATAGTCCTCTTCCATATTTTTATGGATAAACATAAGGATGGTCTCGCGCAACCAGCGCGACTTGTTCGTTATCTTATACCTTTCAAGATAACGGTCCACGATGCGCTGTTCTTCTTCGCTCATCAGGCACACCATGCGCTGTTCGCGTTTCGGTTCTTCGGGTGTTGCTTTTGCACACGTTTTATCTCTCTTTCTCATATCTTCTGCAAAATTACTTTTACTTCCGTAAAAACAAAACGAACCTGCATGTTTTTTACACCCAAAGCCTTAAGGGCACGGCCTAAGCCTCTTTTCATGGCAATTTTCCGACTTTTTTCGGTACGTTGCACACCTGCTCCCACACTCTTTGTCCATAGGTTGCGGATGCTTATCCGCAGCGTGCGTTTACCCGTTCGCACACTGCGTTTTTATATCCGTGCACCGCAAACAGAGATGCATACACGAATCGTACAACTTTTCTCCGTGCATCGAACAGCTTTGGAGTATATACCGAACAGCTTTTCGCTATACATCCACCTTCGCTCATCCGCACTTCGCATCCACACCGCACATTCTGTCACACTTCCTAAAACAGAAAACCAGTTCAGCAAAACAACGGAGAATCTAAACGAAAGAGAAACAACGCATGCGAAACGGCAATGAATACGGGAGACTATTCGTGGGAGATGCCTTCAGTACGGACTAAAACGAGCGGCAGCTCGGCACTTTTCGGGCACTTCAGCCGAGATTTTCGCTGTACGCAACAGTTTTTTCCTTTGTTTATTTTTGCAAGAAGAAGAAAAAACGTATTTTTGGGAATCTTTAAAATAACTTAGAAGAATGAAACAGATACATTATTTCATTTTCTGTTTGCTCGCAGTAGCTGCAATCAGCCTTAGCTCATGTGAAAAAGACAAGGACAAAGTTGTTCAACCGGCCATAACCAACCAGAGCTGGCAAGAGGGAGTGCCCGTGGAAATCACTCCCAACGAAACGCTGACCGTGACTTTTAATGCTGCCGCCAAATGGAGAGCAGGCACCAACTCCATCTGGTGTGAAATTCTTAACAAATCGGGGAACGCAGGAAAAAGCACCCTGCAGCTTTTAACAAAATCCGGCACCACAACCGATCGGACTTCCGAGATACTCATCACCGTGGAGGGATATGACAAGGCTGTCAGCTTCCAAGTGACACAAAAAGCCGGCGAAGTTCCTCAGGAAGAAACAGAAGACATGAAGGTCAACACAAAGGTGGCCGAGTATCTAAGAAAAAACTATCTGTGGAATGATGAGTACAAGACAATGCCCCTTGACTATACAAAGAATTATGAGGACTTTTTCTATGGGACTCTGGAGGCCATGAAAACCAACACCCTAGATAAGAAGCCATATACCGGAAACGATGGGAACACCTACTATAGCCTCTTCTCTTATATCCAAAAGAAAAATCCCATCACCAAGACCCGTGCCAAGCTGGTGGAAAAAGAACTCAGCTATAGCTTCGGCATCACAGGCATCACTCCTTTTCTCATAGGCAATGACTCTGTTTGCTTCGCCATACAGGGCGTATATCCCGACTCACCCGCTACGGCCGCAGGCCTAAAGCGAGGAACTATAATCGGCAAGATAAACAATGAAAGGCTAAGCGAAAGCAATTGGGGAAAAAAATATTACGCACTGCGGTCACCAGATGCAATCTCATCCCTCACCCTGACGGAAATAGAGGTTGTAAACAAAAAGTGGGAAGAGGCCAAGAATATCAGTCTGACTTCGGACGCAATATACCTGAACCCCGTAATCACAAGCAAAGTGACAGAGATAGACGGGCACAAGATAGGCTATTTAGTCTATTCGGAGTTCGAAGCGGCTTTCGACCAAGAGCTGTTCGACGTTTTCAAGAAGTTCAAGACCCACAACGTCACCGATCTGATTCTGGACTTACGCTACAACGGTGGCGGACACACCATCTCCGCCAACCTGATAGCAAGCTGTATTGCAGCCGAAACTTCCGAAGGAAAAGTCTTCTCAAGTTTGCGCTTCAATAAAGAAAGAATGGAAAAGCGCGGCAACAAGCGCAAGGATGAGCCGTTCACATACCCCGACCTCTATCCCAATCTGGATGAAAAGCTGACGGAGGGTGGCCTCGGTCTGAAAAAAGTATACTGCCTCGTGGGAGAAGGCACAGCTTCATCGAGTGAACTGGTAATCAACAGCCTGAAAGGAATCGATTTGGAAGTTATATTGATAGGCAAAACCACCACAGGCAAAAATGTAGGTATGGAAGTGGAGAACTTTGCTGTTGAAGGAAACATCTATGAAGTAGTCCCCATCACATTCCAAAGCTACAACGCCAAAGGATTCGGAGACTACGAAAAAGGCTTCAAGCCGGACTGGGATATGAACGAGACGGTTCAAATCAAAATATATCCGGATTACGGCACAGACGATGAACCTCTGTATGCCAAGGCCATTGAGTTGATCACCGGAAAGAGTCCGATGAAGAGCACCAGCACACGCAGCACAGGCAAGGCTTTGAAAGTTCAGGAAATCAAAGCCCCCGCCATATACCGCCCGGGCTATAACGCCATGCTGAAGAAATACGAGGAAGACTAATGGCCAAGCACAATCTGCTTGGTGCAGCCGGCGAAGATGCCGTAGCCGAATATCTGAAGAAACACGGTTACGGCATCCTCCACCGCAACTGGAGGAAGAACCATCTGGAGCTGGACATTGTAGCTACCAAAGACGATGAACTGATCGTCGTAGAAGTGAAGACCCGTAGAAATACGGACTATATTGAGCCACAGGATGCCGTGAATTGGCAGAAGATACGCCGCATCGTTGTAGCCGCTGATGCCTATATCAAGCACTTTGGCATAGATGCTGCCGTTCGATTCGACATCATTACCGCCGTAGGCCAACCCGGAGCATTCCGAATAGAGCACATTAAGGATGCTTTCTATCCGCCGATGTTCGGATAGAAAGAGAATGAGAAACGAAGAATCATTAATGTATATAGCATGGATATAGAAAGTGTTCGCGAATATTGCCTGAGAAAAAAAGCGGTCACCGAATGCATGCCGTTCGATGAATACGCGCTCGTCATGAAAGTCATGGACAAGATGTTCGCACTCATCGACTTGGAGAGTGCCAACAAAGTCTGCCTGAAATGCGACCCCGAATACGCCCTCGAACTACGCGAACACCATTCTGCCATCGAAGCAGCTTATCACTTCAACAAGAAGTACTGGAACCAAATCTTTTTGGACGGAGACGTTGATGATAAGCTGGTGAAGCACCTGATAGATCACTCTTACGAAGAAGTATTGAAGAAGTTCACCAAAAAAATGCGTACCGAATATGAGACCATGCCCTGACACATTCCCGTTCCCGTTGGTTGCTTTGGACGAAACAGACTCCACCAACCAGCACCTCAGCCGGCTCTGCAACGAGCGGCAGGAAGCAATTGCGGAATTCACGACCGTTGTTGCCGAGTTTCAAACCGCCGGAAAAGGTCAGCGTGGCAATACATGGGAAGCCGAAGAAGGCAAGAATTTACTTTTCAGCTTCGTATTGTATCCCACATTTTTGGAAGCCCGCCGACAGTTCATCCTCTCGCAAATCGTTTCTCTCGCCATCAAGGAAGAACTCAGCAGATGGTCGGACGAGATCACCATCAAATGGCCGAACGACATCTATTGGAAAGACAAGAAAATCTGTGGCATATTGATAGAGAACGACCTTGCAGGGCATAACATCGCACGTACTATCTCCGGCATCGGAATCAATATCAATCAGGAACTCTTCCATAGCGATGCCCCCAACCCGGTATCATTGAAACAAATCACCGGCAAGGAGCACGACCGGCATACCATTCTGGCTCACATCCTTCAGCGAATAGAAACCTACTACAACAGCTTGCGGACGGAGGAGCCCAATATCTATTCGGCCGAGATTGCCACCCGCTATGCCCGCTCCCTATACCGCCGTCGAGGACTTCATCCTTATGAAGATGCCAACGGTAAATTCCTTGCCCGCCTGCTCCGCGTAGAGCAAGACGGACGCCTTATTCTGGAAGATGAAAGCGGACGAGAACGGCAGTACCTGTTCAAAGAGGTACAATATGTGATATAGGAAGCGTCCTGTGTTGTGCAGTCATAATAAAGGACAGGGAAGAATCTTATTTGATTTCCGCCTCTATCTTCTTTATCCTTTCCAGCGTATTGCCGGCTTCCATGGAAGGGAACAGCTGAAGTACCCTTTGCAGGTAGTTTTTGGCTTTGGTATAATTATTAATGAACAGATCGGACAGGCCGTTACGGTAGCGGGCATACTGCATTCGTGTAGGAGAAGAGAGCTTTTTGTAGTCATCATCCAGCTTCTTTCGATCCTTCTCGGCTTGCAGATAATAGTAGTTGCCTAAATAGATATTGGCTTGCAGATTATCGCCGTCCAAGGTCAGCACCTTCTCGTAGAGCTTCGAGGCTTCTTTTTCCCTGCCTCTCATCAACTCCATCTCGGCACAAGCCACCAGCGCAGACACGTCTTCGGGATGGCGCTGCAAGAACTCCCTATAAAAAAGGAAAGCCTTGTCGTAGTTCCGCTCTTCTTTGTAATGCACCGCCAATTCATTGGCCAAACGTGAAACGACCGCACTGTTCTTGTCAACGTTGGTCCAATAGAACATCTCCGTCTGGTCGGTACCGGCATCTGCCGCTTGGCGGAACAGGCTCACCGCATACTCATCTTTACCGGCAGAAAGAGCCTCGGAGACTTTCTGCAACAACGTATTGACCGACTGTGCCGGGAGTGACAGCGGAAGAAGAAAAAAGAAAGAGAACAGTAAGGTCAGGGTTTTCATTTCCAAATAGTTTAAAAGTCCGATATATCTCATTGAAGTTCAATGACAAAAATACGAATTAGTGGCCTAATCTTCAATAGGGGAAAGTAGAAAAATAGTTAATCTTATTGGTCCGGATCGCCTTTTTCTGCGTACATTTGCCTGCATCGCTTAAGTAAACGCCCCGATGAGTTACGAAAACAAACAAATTCTGGAAATAGCACTACCCTCCATCGTATCGAACATCACCGTTCCGTTGCTCGGTTTAATCGATGTGGGCATCGTGGGTCACTTAGGCTCACCGACCTACATCGGCGCCATTGCCGTGGGCGGAATGCTTTTCAATATAATCTACTGGATTTTCGGATTCCTGCGCATGGGTACCGGCGGCATGACCTCGCAAGCATACGGCAAACGAGACTTACCCGAAACCGTACGCCTATTGTTGCGTTCAATGGGCGTGGGACTGGCAGTGGCGTTTTGCATCATTGCGCTGCAAGTCCCCATCAGGCAACTGGCGTTCCTGCTGATCCATCCCACGGATGAAGTCAAGAGCCTCGCAACGATCTATTTCCACATCTGCATCTGGGGTGCGCCGGCCATGTTGGGATTATATGCCCTTACCGGTTGGTTCATCGGCATGCAGAACTCACGCATCCCCATGTACATAGCCATCACACAGAATATTGTCAACATCATTGCCAGCCTCTGCCTGGTCTATCTGTGCGGCATGAAGGTAGAGGGAGTGGCATTGGGGACATTCATCGCCCAATATGCCGGATTCCTGATGGCGCTTATTTTATGGATGCGGCATTATGGCAAGTTGAGAAGATTCCTGAAAACACAGAACGGCAGACTGCAAATGGCCGGAAGCGGCAGAGGAGAAACGATTTGGGAGAAAGAAGCGATGCTCCGTTTCCTACGGGTGAACCGTGACATTTTCCTGCGCACACTCTGCTTGGTTGCAGTCACACTGTTTTTCACCTCGGCAGGAGCCTCGCAAGGAGAAATCATTCTGGCGGTAAATACGCTGCTGATGCAACTCTTCACCTTGTTTTCGTATGTGATGGACGGATTTGCCTATGCCGGCGAAGCATTGAGCGGCCGGTATATAGGCGCACGCAACCGAAAAGGATTTGCAAATACGACACGGCTCTTATTCGGCTGGGGCGCAGCAATGGCGGCACTTTTCACGGCTGCCTATGCAACGGGCGGCAGTGCCTTCCTCGGACTGTTGACAGATGACAAAGAAGTGATAGCTGCCGCCGGCACCTACTTTTATTGGGCGCTTGCCATACCCGTTGCAGGCATTGCCGCTTTCATCTGGGACGGCATCTTCATCGGTGCCACCGCAACACGCGGCATGCTGCTATCTATGGCAACGGCCGCCATCAGTTTCTTTGTCTTATACTACGCATTCCGTCCCGCATTGGGCAACCATGCACTATGGCTGGCTTTCCTCGTCTACCTTTTCATGAGGGGAGCAGTGCAAACGGGATTGAGCCGGAGAGTGGTCAGGAAAGCCTTCGCCTCTTCACTGCCCTAATAAATTACCCTCAAAGCTGGTATTCTTCAGCATCTTGGCAAACAGGCCGTCACGTCTCTGCAAATCATCGGGAGTACCGGTTTCAACCACCCTCCCGTTTTCCAGAACAACAATTTTGTCGGCATTGGCAATGGTACGCATGCGATGAGCGATGATAAGCACCGTTTTGTCGCACACCAACTCGGAGATGCCGGCCTGTATGCGCGTTTCATTCTCTACATCGAGCGAAGCGGTAGCCTCATCCAGCAATACAATCGGAGCATCCTTCAGCAAAGCACGGGCTATGGAGATGCGCTGGCGCTCTCCACCGGAAAGCGTTTCACCGTTCTCGCCGATAACTGTTTCATACCCCTGAGGCATCCTGTCGATAAACTCGTCGCAACGTGCCAAACGGGCAACGCGCATCACTTCCTCATCCGTAGCGTCACGCCGCCCTATACGGATATTATCTTTGATAGAGGCATTGAACAACACTACATCTTGAAAAACAACGGAGTAATTCTTCAACAATGCTTCCGGATCTACCAAACCGATATCTTGTCCGCCCAACGTGATACGTCCGGACTGTATATCCCAAAAACGAGCCGCCAACTTGGCAGCCGTACTCTTTCCACTGCCCGAAGGACCGACCAATGCTGTTATCTCTCCCTGACGCGCAGTAAAAGAGACGTTTCTCAAAACCTCTTTCCCCGTTTCATAGGCAAAATCCACCTGATTGAATTCGATATCATAGTTCCGGGGATGAAAATCCGTTATTCCTTTCTGCACAGGCAGCGCCTCCATTTCATTCATACGGTCGATGCGGATATCCAAATAAAACAAGGCCGCCAAGTTGTTCATCACCTCATTGACGGGCGCATAAATGCGCGAGCCTATAACCATGAATATGAGATAAGCAAAAAAGTCCAGCACGCCGGTACTCAAAAGATGCGCTCCCACAATGATAACACTTGCCAGTCCTAACTTCAGAAAGCTTTGCGCACCATTCACCAAAACTCCCATCAACAGTTCGTTGCGGGTAAGTACATTTTCATAAACAGTGATTTTCTTATCCAGTTCCTCCAAATAATCCTCCTCCCGGTTGTAAGACTTGATTTCCTGGATGGTCTCCAACCCCTCCTGTATATGTTCGCTGACATGACGCTTATTCAGATAAAGACTTTCGTTACCCTTACGCATCTCTCTCTTTGCCAGCAAAATAACCGCAAATGCAATCGGCACCACCCAGAACAATGCCAAAGTCAGTTGCCAATTGTAGAATGCCATGCCGACGGCAATCAGCGAAATGCTGATGACAGAAGCAAACAACTGAGGAACGGCATGCGAAAAAGTATGTTCCAAATCGGTACAATCATCCATGATGGTAGCGGTAAGGTCGGAAAGATTCTTCTCTCCAAAGAAGGCAAGCGGCAATATGCGCAACTTCTCGGCAAGAGAAATACGCCGATTGGCACTTTCCTCATATACCGTAGTATAGGTGTTGCGATATTGCAAAACGGCAAAGCCGTACATCAACATCATAAAGCAGATGCCGAGCAAAGCATAATAAAGAAATCCACGAACCGCCGACACTTCCGGATTAAGTGCCGGACGCAAATAATCATCCAGAAAGAAGAAAACAAACACTGCCGGCAGCATCAAAGCAATATCCAGCAAAACAGTAAAAAATATCCCTTTACAGAAATCCTCCGCACCTTTTTTCGAAAGAGCAAAACGCTTTTGAATTGTATCAAGCATGAGTAGCCTCCTTTCCTATTGTCCAGCAAACCGATTGCCGGTATTCATTCCACATACGGTTATATATTCCTTGTTTTCTTATCAGTTCGGCATGTGTGCCTTGTTCGGCTATCCGCCCCTTGTCTATGACAAGAATATTATCGGCATCGATGATGCTCGTCAGGCGATGGGCAATCATCAGCACGGTCTTACCGCACATCAGTTGCTTGATGGCCTGTTGTATCAAGTACTCATTTTCCGGGTCGGCAAAAGCGGTAGCTTCATCCAGCACAACAATGGGAGCATTCTTGAGAATGGCGCGTGCCAACACAATGCGTTGCTGTTCGCCACCGGAAAGATAGGTCCCTTCCACGCCTATTTTAGTGTCCAGTCCCAACGGTTGCCGGTCGATGATTTCACGGCATTGTGCCATATCAACGGCACGTTGTACCTCGTCAGACGATGCTTGCGGATTGGCATACCTGATATTATCTAAAAGCGTAGTCTTGAAAAGTCTTGTGTTCTGGAAGACGAAAGAAACATGCTTCATCAGTACCTCCGGTTCAATGTCCCTGACATCCGCGCCACCTATCGTCACCTCTCCCTCATCGACATCCCAAAAACGGGGAACCAGACGGGCGATAGTGGTTTTACCGCCTCCCGAAGCGCCGACCAAAGCAACCGTCTTGCCTTGGGGAATAGTAAAACTCACCTTGTCGACAGCCTTTTGCGTTGCGCCGGGATAAGAAAACGACACTTCCTTGAAACAGATATCATATCCCTTCAACTGCTTGGGCGAAGACGAAACCGGCAAGCTATCATAAGAAAGCAACTTGTCCAACCTGTCGATGGCCTCGCTTGCCTGTCCCAATGCCTGATTGAGGTACATGCTTCTCATGATGTTCTGGGAGAAAACCGGAGTAATCAGTACAAACAGAAAGAAATCAAGCAGCACTTCCGCATAGCCACCCGAACGCCCTATGAGGAGAATGGCCAACGGGACAAGAAAGAAAACAAACCCGTTGATGATAATTGTATAGAACGACATAGGTTTCTCCCACATCATGGTATAACCAAAGACCATCTTATTGTAATTCTCGATGCTCCGATAGAAATTCTTGAAAGAATAGATGGTCTGCTGAAAAACCTTCACCACCGGAATACCGCGCACATACTCCACCGCTTCGGCATTCATCTCTTCGAGCGAACTCATATAGGATTGCATGAACCTACGACCTTTAGTTCCCATCATATACCCCATCATCAGCAAGGCAATAACAACAGGTATGATGCAAGCCAATCCGAGTTGCCAATTGAACCAGAAAATCAGTACGGCCGCTACCAACGGGACCAGAAAAGTACCCGCCAAATCGGGCAGTTGATGCGCCAGAAAGCTGTGGGTGACACTTGCATTGTCATCTATTATCTTGCGAATACGCCCGCTCGTGTTGCAGTCAAAGAATCCCAAAGGCATGGCTGTTATCCGCCGCATGGCTTCACGGCGCAGATTGGCCTCCACACGGAAAGCGGCAAGGTGCGAAGCCATCAGTGCCGCAAAGTAGAGGAAAACACCGGCTACGGCCACCCCTGCCGCCCACCAAGCATAGGCAATGACATTGGCCGAGACAGACATGCCGCCCGCAACCAACAATTCCTTGACAATAAGCCAAACAAGAATAAAAGGCAAAAGTCCTGCCAACGCACTGAGTGCGGACAAGAGCACAGATATGGGCAAAAGTATTTTACGCTTACCCATGTAATGTTGCAGTTTTTTTAGTGTATTCATTTTACTTATATTTAAATCAACGTATCCAAAAGCGAACAATTGCTCAAAACATTCAAAAAAAAGAGAGCTTATATTTTCATAAGCCCTCTCCAACCTGTCCATTCAAATGTGATGTATTCTGCTACTATTTTTTCCGTTTCTTCCGGACCGACCTTATGTCTAATCAGTTCTTCGAGCATTGTAAACATCCAAACAGTATGCAGATGAATAGAAAAATCCGTTATATCAATATCCAGCTCCGCATGTTTCCGCTTCATATCCCCAAAATAATCTTTTACCAACAATGTGGATTTATCAGTAAACTCTTCTTTGAAATTCTCCATAGAAGAGCCTTGTGAGCGGAAAAACAACAATACCAACAAAGAGCGATATCTGCATATCAGCCCTATATATTCTTCTACCATATAACGGAAATAAGTCTCGGATTTATCGAGTATATCGACTCCCTGCCGGCCATGATGTTCGTGCAGCATACTTTCCAACGCCCGTGTCACGGGGCGCACCACCATGCAGAATATTTCATCTTTCCCTTTGAAATAATTATAGATGTTACTCAAACCTACCTGTGCCTCCTCTGCGATATCGCGCATGGATGTTTTCAGGAAACCTTTCTCCTGAAATTTTTTCTCTGCTGCCGACAGAATGTTCTCCCGAATATCGTCCTTAGGAATTTGCATGGTTACGCTGTGAAACTGAATGTTTTCCGGAAACAAAGAAAGGAAAGTTTTCACTTCCCGACAATACCTATTTATTGTGATTTTGTCAAGAGAACATTATCCATGAAAAAAACGTTATCTTTGTTAAGAGCTAAAGATAAGGTAACATGAATAAGAGTATGATTGTACAAAAGACCTTTCCCGTGCAAGGCATGAGTTGCGCTTCATGCGCCGCACGGGTAGACAAGACACTGAATCATCAACCCGGCGTCAGCAAAGCCACCGTGAACTACGCTTCGGGAATGGTGACCGTGGAGTACGACAGTGCGCAATGTTCGCCCGAAGCCTTGCAGAAGGCCGTGCAGGATGCCGGATATGACCTGCTGATTGGGCAAGACAAGCATACGCTCGAAGAAGCCGAACAAGCCCATGACAAAAGATATGCCGCATTGAAGTTCCGCACCGTTTGGGCCATTGCGCTGTCCTTTCCCGTCGTGGTCGTAGGCATGTTCTTCATGGACATGCCATACGCCAACCTCCTGATGTGGGCGTTCTCTACCCCCGTCGTCTTCTGGCTGGGCAGAGGATTCTTCGTCAGTGCATGGAGGCAGCTGAAGCATGGCAACGCCAATATGGACACGTTGGTTGCCAACAGCACCGGCATAGCCTATCTGTTCAGTCTCTTCAACATGCTTTTTCCCGACTTCTGGATGGCAAGGGGCATTCGCCCGCATGTCTACTTCGAGGCGGCAAGTGTCATCATCGCCTTCATTCTGCTGGGACGGCTGCTCGAAGAGAAAGCCAAAGGCAACACGTCATCCGCCATCAAGAAACTGATGGGACTGCAACCAAAGACGGTAATCACCGTCTCTCCGTCGGGCGAACAAAAGGAGATTCTTATCGAACAGATACATCCCGGCGACATCGTTCAGGTGAGGCCAGGTGAGCGCATTGCCGTAGACGGTATCGTGACGGAGGGGACTTCGTATGTGGATGAGAGTATGCTGAGCGGCGAACCCATAGCGGTGGCCAAACAGAAAGATGCCAAAGTATTTGCCGGCACCATCAACCGGACGGGTAGCTTCCTGTTCCGGGCGGAGAAGGTGGGAACAGATACGTTGCTCGCCAAAATCATCCATATGGTGCAAGAAGCCCAAGGAAGCAGAGCACCGGTGCAGCAATTAGCAGACAAGATAGCGGGCATATTCGTGCCCGTCATCATCGGCATTGCCTTATTCTCGTTCGGCGTATGGATGATATTCGACATCGAAAATGGCTTTACACATGGCCTGCTGGCACTCGTCACAGTGCTCATCATTGCCTGCCCGTGTGCTTTGGGACTGGCCACTCCTACCGCAATCATGGTAGGAATAGGCAAGGGGGCAGAAAGTGGCATACTGATAAAGGATGCAGAAAGCTTGGAAACCGCCCGGCAGATAGATACCGTTGTTTTGGACAAAACCGGCACTGTGACCGAAGGCCGCCCGATGGTCAGTTCTTTGACTTGGAGCACAGACGCCGGAGAAGCGGCAAGTATCTTCCATGGTTTGGAGCGTCTGTCTGAGCACCCGCTTGCGGAAGCCGTGATGCAACACTTCAAAGGGACGGTTCCTACCGACATCGAGCACTTTGAAAGTGTCACGGGCAAAGGTGTCAAGGGAGAAGTGCAAGGCCGCACCTACTATGCCGGCAACCTGAAATGGCTGGAAGAGAAGCGGATTGCCGTCAGCCGGGATTTATCCGACGAGGCAGCCCGCCTGACAGCAGACGCCCAGACCGTGATTGGGTTTGCCGATGAAAAAGAAGCATTGGCCGTGGCCGGAATCACAGACCGGATAAAGGAGACTTCCGTCCGGGCCGTCGGCCAACTGCGCTCTGACGGCATTGAGGTGTACATGCTGACGGGAGACAACGAAGCAACCGCCCGTGAGATTGCACGCAAAGCCGGAATAGTCCATTACAAGGCCGGGGTACTGCCGCAGGACAAGGCCGCTTTCATTGCCCAACTGCAAAAAGAGCGTCGGAAAGTAGCTATGGCAGGCGACGGCATCAACGACAGCGCCGCCCTTGCCCAAGCCGACTTGAGCATCGCTATGGGAGGCGGAAGCGACATTGCCATGAATGTGGCGGGTATGACCATCATCTCTTCCGACCTGACCAAGATATCGGAAGCGTTCAAATTGTCAAAGCTCACCGTGCGCACCATTCGCCAGAACTTGTTTTGGGCATTTATATATAATATAATAGGTGTACCCGTTGCGGCAGGTCTGCTCTATCCCATCAACGGCTTCCTGCTAAATCCGATGATAGCCGGCGCTGCCATGGCCTTCAGCAGTGTCAGCGTGGTGAGCAACAGCTTGCGACTGAAAAGAAAGAAAATACGGACGAAAGAAACGGCGGCAGAGGGCTCAGAAACCCAAGTTGCACCGACCGGAGAACCGCAAGCAAGTAAACCAAGTGCGGAAGAAGCTCTGAAGAAGACCTTCAAGGTGGAAGGCATGATGTGCCATCACTGCCGCATGCGCGTAGAAAAAGCGTTGAACGGTATAGACGGTGTAAAGGCTTCCGTGAGCCTCGACCCTCCCACAGCCACCGTAGAGTTTGCAGGCGATGAAAAGACATTGGAAGAACTGCAAGCCGCAGTTACGGCAAATGCGGGCGAATATACGCTGAAGCAGGATTCCTGATTACGCAAAATATTTCGGACAGCTAAGGCAAAATTCTGGTTAAATAATTGGCCAGTTGATGGAGCATTCACAATCTATTACTTTCTAAAGCAAAAGGAGATAAAGCCGGACGGGGATGCGTCTAATATAAGTCATTAGAAAAGTTACGGGTTGTAACAGATAAATAATAAAAAGCCCTATCACACTCTATTTCTTGAGTAATGATATGGCTCTTTTTTCTGAAATTGAGTTTTTCCCATATAGGCAGCCTCCGCCGGAACGCTCATTTGTAAAATATTATACATGGATACGACAGGCGCAAATCGTATCTCGGTGCCGAAAGCCTCGTTCCTCGGTGAGGAAGAGGGTGTTCCTCGGTGTGGAACGACGTGTTCCTCGGTGCCGAACATACGCCATCTCGAAGAAAAGAAAAAAGAAGAGTGCTATCCACTGAAAATCAAGCCAATACACACTCTTCTTCTAAAAGAGACACACAAACTGTCTATTGTCATGTTCTTTCTACGTCAATCGAGCGAAAATGCACGAAACAAAACACTGCTAAAAGCTATATTTTGCCTTGACCCACACTTCCGAGTTGCGCTTGTACAGACCAAACATACCCTCATCGCCGCCAAACCAATCAAAGCCGGCAGAAAGACGGATGAGGTCGTTGAGGGCATAATCGGCGGAAAAGCGGCTGAACCATCCTTTGTGGTTCAAGTCGAAATAGGTAAAGTCGGAGAGCTGAAGCGTACTGCCCAACAGCTTCTTCGATACATTGACCGTCAGAAGCGAGTTGTGACGAGGCTGGGCCATTTGCTCTTCGTACTTGAAAATGCTCTCACTCGAAAACTGTACCATCACCATCCATTCACCGGGTGCATACCAGTCGATTCCCGCCAACCAATTTATGGAGTTAAAACCTTTTTGGGAGGTGTGTGCAGCCTGCGGCCGATAGCTGAAATGCTTGCCGATGTTGAAAGCGGCTTCGCCACGCAATACAAACTGTCCGAGCGGTTTTGCCACATCACCTCCCACAAAACCCATCCGATAGTATCGGGGCGAGACGACGGTTCCTGCCGCCGACTGCCCATACATCAGCACCGGCATCTTATTCCACGTATGCAACCCTGCCAATGAAAAATCAATACCCGGCAAAGTAAAGGAAAGCCGCCCTCCATACTCCACATTCGACAGTTTGAAGGCCGGTGTGCCACCGGCATCATCCCACACCATAGGATGCACGGCGTTTTTCGGCAGAATACTCCACGGATTCCTCTCATCGGTCGGCAACATATAGCCCTGAAAAGTGGGAACGGCCACCAGCTCCAACTTCATCTTCTCGTTGAAGACAAAAAAGCGGAGGGCATTCACCGGCATGCGGATATCGTCATAGTCTTGTGCCAGAAATTCGCTCATGTCCATTGGCGAGAGCAAATCGGTGATGCGCACCCCGTCTGCCGCTCCCCAGATAACTATCTGCCTTCCAAAACGGAAACCCCAATGTTCCTTCCGATGGTCGAGATAGGCTTCGCGCAGTTCAAATCCGGTGCGTTCCTTCAGCAGAGCATTGTAAGTGGCATTGAGCGAGACAAAAAGCGATGACGCGCCAAACGTCTTCTCTATCTCGCCACGCATACGGGTGCGAGAAGCCATGAAATCGTTCGGGTTGTCCGTACGCAGGGCATGATAGGTGTCGACAAACCCTTTGAGTCTCCACGAAGCCCCACCCCCTTCCTGACACCACGCCCCATGTATGGAGCAGAGGAACAGAACAGGCAGGTACAAGCCTGTAATGAGTTTTTTCCTGTCTTTCATCATAAGCTGCCTTTTTCCAGTGTGGTTACGTTAAACCCAGACTCTTCCATCGGGAGGTCGTATTTCGGACTGATAATCTCAATAGTTGTCTGGTGGCCGGTCTGCACGTTAGCCATGTGCATCTTCAATGCCACCCAATAGCCCTGCACTTGAGCGATGTCCGACATTTCAAGCCGCCGATGCAGCTTGCCCATCTTGTCGTAATACTCTACCTTCACGGGAATCAGACAATCTTTCCGTATCCATGAGATTTTCTTGGAAAAAATATCACGGCTATCCTTAGATACAGATTCCAGCTTCCAGCATTTATGCCCTTCCAGCGTTTCCTCTCCCAGCAATTGGTGCGTATCTTCATCCACACTGCGACGCCCCATATCGTCATACGTAAAGTCGCTGCCCATGAAGTAGTCTTGCTTGGCGGACGAACCGCTGATGCGCCGGGTCTTTTTCATAGCCGGAAGATAAAGCCACTTGTCATCATCCTTGTCAGGAGCGTCATAATCCCACGTGAGAAAACCTGTCCCCTTCACGTCACCGGGGTAGAGGAAGAACATAAGTCCTTTGCGGTCTTCCTTCTCCTTGCCCACATCAATGGAATAGGAGACGAGTCTGCGCTCGCGAACGCTGCCACGCTTGTTGATAAGTTTCATCACTAACTCCGAACGACGAGTATTTCCGTCGGGACGGTCCTTAACTTTCCGGGCTATCTCCCTGCCCGTCTGCGCAAATGAAGCGATGCCGAACAGAGCCGTCATCGCAAGAGTAGAAAGTGTACGTTTCATGTTTCTCATCTGTTTTTTCATTGATTATTTTCTATGGAATTCACTTCTTTTCCGAAAATCCTGAACTTGTGGAACAGCACCGGCGTAATACACAAATCGGCCACGAGCGCCGAAAGAATACCTGCAACCGAAAGTATCCCCATGTGCATGAATGATACACTCTCGGAAGTGGTATAGATGGCAAAGTTCACTGTGATAATGACGCTGGTAAGCACCAACGGCGTGCCCACGATACGGAACGACCGCAGAATGGACGAGCGGTAGTTGCGCTGTCTGTCGAATTCCAAATGCCCGTGGTTGATGAAATGGATGGTGTCGTCCACCGCCAATCCTAAAATCATGGGCATGATGGTAGCTGTCATCATATCAAGCGGATAGTCCATCCAGCCCATCAGTCCTCCCACCACAATTGCCGGAGTAATATTGGGAATCAAGCCTATCAGCCCTATGCGCACACTGCCGAAGACAATCATCATCAGCATCCCGATGATGAGCAGGGCTATCACAAACGAGTATAGCTGTCCACGCGCCACGTATTGCATCATCACCGTGAACTGCGGAATGCTGCCCACTGTGGTCACCGTAGCTTCGGGATAAAGCCTCCGGGCGCATGCAACGATATCCTCCAGCTCGCGCTCGGCCTCACCGGAATTATAATCGTTCAGCTCCACCATCAGGCGCAGGCGGCGATATTCGTAGTCCACCCAATACTCCCCCTCGCTGCCGCCCGCATTTTCATAGAGCAGCAGCAGTTGCGCCACCTCGTCCGCATTGTCGGGAACAGTATAAAAAGCCGCATCACCATCGTGCAGTGTCTGATTCAGGTCTTTGAGGATGTTCAGCACCGAAGAAGTGCGCTTGGTGAGCGGATAGCGTGAGGCATGTTGCGCTAACGAATCGAGCCTGACAAGCGCAGCGGGAGATTTGCTCATCCCGTCTTCAGGAAACTCTATCATCACATCGTAGGTATATATCGAACCAAGTTCGCTCTCACTTATCTCAAGCAGGTTCCTCACGTATGCTACTCTCCGTCCCATGGTGCGCTCAATATCGAATGCCGTTTCTATTTTCATGAGTTGATAGATGAGAACGGCCATCAGCAGACCTGCCACCCACAAAATGAGCGTGCCTCGGCGCAAAACTCCGGCACCGAAAGCCTCTAATCTGCAATCCATCCATCGCCCGCCAGCCTCTTGCAGTTTCTCATTCGGCTTGCCGTCCCGTCCGAAGCTCAGCAAAGCGGGCATTATCGTAATGGTGATGAAGAAAGAAAACAGTACGCAGAGAGAGGCCGCTATGCCGATGAAACGCATTGGCTGCATGGGAATGGCAAGGAATGACAGCAATGCCGCAAACGTAGTGAGTGCGCTGAAGAGCACCGGCCACCCCATCTCGCCTATGGTTTCCTCCACCGCCAAACACCGCTGCCCATGCGTCAGGAACCTCCGTTTGAAGAAAGAGTATACGTGAATGTTGTAGGCCACCGCCACGGCAAAAGTCAGCAGCATGGGAATCAACATCATGCCGCTGTCGATGGTGAGCCGGAAATATCCTAAAATGCCATAAGCCATGACAATGGCACCTACGGCGGTAAGCGGCGGTACCACCACCCCTCTGAAAGAGCGTGTGACAAGCAGTAACACTATGATAGAGAACAGTGTGGCAAGCCCCATCACGCGAGGCATCTCCTTACCCACCCACTCCATTTTAGCAAAGGTAACATAGGGTAGCCCGGTTCCTTTAGGGTGTATGCGGGCATACCGTTCTTTGGTTATAATGCGCTCCAATTCTCTGCCCGTAAGCATTTCGGGAGAAACGGAACCTTTGCCTTTATTCCATACCGAATCCTCAGGAAAGGGTCTCAGTTTAAGGAAAATCCATGTCAGCCTGCCATCTTGCGAAACGAGCCGATCGGCAATGTATGGCTTCTGAAAGGCTTTCCGCCGGATTTCGGCCAATCCGTCTTCGTCGGACGGAATCGTTTCGGGCACAATCTGCTCAATAGTCATTCCATCCTCGCTACCCACCATAAACTCTATGTCTGTGATGGAAGTTATCTTGTCGGCGTACGAAAGGCTGTCGAGCAGTTCGTTGGACAACTCGCGGATGAGTTCAAGGTTCGCTTTCGTAAACGTATTGTCGCACCGTGTGAGGACAGCCACAAAATTGTCATTTCCGAATATCTCTTTAAACTCATCGGTTTTCACAAGCATCGGGTCGTCTTCGAGAAAATAATCGTTCCACGAAGAACTGATGTTGAGGTAACGCAAACCGGCGAAACTTATGCCTAACAGCAAAACAAACAGCCCCAAGACGAGCCGGCGTCTTTTCACAATCCATTTGCCTCTCCGGGCAAACCAGCAGTTGATTTTTTCGATGTTCATACTTAATTGATGTTTTTAAAAAAGAACAAGTTTTCGTTTTGTTCAAAAAAAACGAAGCGAGCCGCTCTTTTCGGGCGGCTCGCTTCGTTGAATGATAATATGATGATGTATTCTAAATGCCTCATATAGAATTCGGTTATACAGTTTTTTTTGATATGAGAGTAATATACCTTTATTCTCGGATGCAAATTTCGTAATGTATCAGCACCGATACAATACCTTAAAATAGTGATTTTTCATTAAGCTCTCATAATCAATGGTTATAAATTCTCTCCCTTCCATATCAAAATTTAATTGCAGTGGAAGATAAAAAAATGGACAAGTTCATTTTTTATGCACTCTGTTTGCATTATCTTTGCCGAAACAGAGAAACAAACTTAAAGAATTATGGCAACATACAAAAGAATCTTGCTGAAACTCAGCGGCGAAAGCCTGATGGGAGAAAAGCAGTACGGCATCGACGAGAAACGCCTTGCCGAATATGCAGCGCAAATCAAGGAAATACATGGAATGGGCATACAGATAGGCATCGTTATCGGCGGCGGAAATATCTTCCGGGGGCTGAGCGGTGCCAACAAGGGCTTCGACCGTGTGAAAGGCGACCAGATGGGAATGCTGGCAACCGTCATCAACAGCCTTGCACTAAGTTCTGCGCTGGTGGCTGCCGGCGTGAAGGCCCGTGTGCTCACCGCCGTGCGCATGGAGCCTATCGGCGAGTTCTACAATAAATGGAAAGCCATTGAATGTATGGAAGCCGGCGAAGTGGTCATCATGTCGGCCGGAACGGGCAACCCGTTCTTCACTACCGACACAGGCTCCAGTTTGCGAGGCATCGAGATAGAAGCCGACGTGATGCTGAAAGGAACACGAGTGGACGGTATCTATACCTCCGATCCGGAAAAAGACCCCACCGCCACCAAATTCCACGACATCACCTACGACGAAGTGCTGAGGCGCGGACTCAAAGTGATGGACCTCACCGCCACCTGCATGTGCAAGGAGAACAATCTCCCCATCATCGTATTCGACATGGACACCGTGGGCAACCTGAAGAAAGTGATGCAAGGCGAAGAAATAGGCACACTGGTACATAATTAAACCCGAAATTAATTATATTTGCACAGTTTCAAACCAAAGCAACCTCAAAACAGAAACAATATGAGAGACGTAAAAGAAATCTTAGACGAAGCGCAAGAGAAAATGGATATGGCAGTGATGTATCTGGAAGAAGCACTGGTACACATCCGCGCAGGCAAAGCTGATACCCGTTTGCTGGACGGCATCCGTGTAGATTCTTACGGCAGTATGGTGCCCATCAACAACGTGGCGGCCGTGACTACTCCCGATGCACGCAGCATCGCCATCAAGCCTTGGGACAAAAGCATGTTCCGCCCCATCGAAAAAGCCATCATCGACTCCAACCTCGGCATCATGCCCGAAAACAACGGCGAGATTATCCGCATCGGCATCCCACCGCTGACCGAGGAACGCCGCAAGCAGCTGGCCAAGCAATGCAAAGGCGAAGGCGAAACAGCCAAAGTGAGTGTGCGCAACGCCCGTCGCGACGCCATCGACGCCTTGAAAAAGTCCGTGAAAGAAGGTTTGGCAGAAGATGCCCAGAAAGGCGGTGAGGAAAAGCTGCAAAAGATTCATGATAAGTACATCAAGCAGATGGACGACATGCTGGCAACCAAAGACAAGGAAATAATGACAGTATAAAAAACAGGTGGAAAGGCGGAAGCGGAAATCTATTTTCTTTCTCGCCTTTCCACTTTCAACTCTGAGCTAATTTGAAGGGACTTGTAATCAGAAACACCGGAAGCTGGTACTTGGTACACACCGACGACGGCAAGGATGTGGAGTGTAAGATCAAAGGCAACTTCCGCCTGAAAGGCATACGCAGCACCAATCCCGTGGCTGTGGGCGACCGTGTGCAGATCATCCTGAATCAAGAAGGCACGGCCTTTATAAGCGAAATAGAAGACCGGAAGAATTACATCATCCGCCGGGCATCCAACCTCTCCAAGCAATCGCATATCCTCGCAGCCAATCTCGACCAGTGCATGCTGATAGTGACTGTGAACTATCCGGAGACCTCCACCACTTTCATCGACCGTTTTCTGGCCTCGGCCGAGGCCTACCGTGTGCCGGTGCGGCTCATCTTCAACAAAACAGACGCCTATAATGAAGAAGAGCTTCACTATATGGACGCACTTATCAACCTCTACACCACCATCGGCTATCGCTGTTTCAAGGTGTCGGCCCGAGAGGGCACAGGCGTCGACCTCCTTAAAGAGGAACTCAAAGAACGTGTAACGCTTTTCTCCGGACACTCCGGTGTGGGCAAGTCTACGCTCATCAATGCCCTCCTGCCCGACTTGGACATCAAGACCGGCGAGATATCCTCGTATCACAACAAGGGGATGCACACCACTACCTTCTCCGAAATGTTTCCGGTGCCGGGAAACGGATACCTCATCGACACTCCGGGCATCAAAGGATTCGGCACTTTCGATATGGAGGAAGAAGAAATAGGGCACTATTTCCCGGAGATATTCAAGACTTCCGCCGGTTGCCGCTATGGCAACTGTACCCATCGCCACGAACCGGGATGTGCCGTTCGAAAAGCCGTGGAAGAGCATCTGATCAGCGAATCACGCTACGCTTCTTACCTGAACATGCTGGAAGACAAAGAAGAAGGAAAGTACAGGGCTGCCTATTAAGTGCCGGCCTCCCCACCCTCTTATTCAACCGGAAAAGCCGACGCCTACCTAAATTTCCCCCTATAAAGCCAATTATTCCCCCTTCGGCTTCTTGTTTCTCCTTATTTTTGTATTCGACTAAGAATCTCTTATAAAGAAAGGAAAGATCATGAAACGAATTATTCTGTATTGCGCCTTTCTCGCCGGCATGGTCGGAACCAAAGCGCAAGAAACCGCAACGACCTACAAAGATAAACAGCCTTACAAAAGTTGGGTAAGGATGGCTGCGAAACTGGACGATGACTTCTTCAAGACCGCTGAGGCCATACGCATTGCCGACAATGTATTGCTATATCAGCATACCACCGGCGGATGGCCGAAGAACGTCTACATGCCTGCCGAATTATCACCGAAAGAGCTGGAGGATGTGCTCCATGCCAAAGACGACGTAAACGAAAGCACGATAGACAACAGCGCCACCAGCACGGAGATACGCTATCTTTCACGCACTTATCTGGCCACGCAGATAGAGAAATACAGAGATGCAGCCATCGAGGGCATACGCTACATCCTGAAGTCGCAGTATGCCAATGGAGGTTTCCCGCAATTCTGGCCGCGCTCCAAAGGTTACTATACCCACATCACCTACAACGACAATGCAATGATAAACGTGATGAAGCTGCTGCGCGAAGTCTACGAAAAGCAGGCGCCTTATACTTTCGTCACTGACAGCCTGTGCCGGCAAGCCCGCGCAGCCTTCAATAAAGGAGTGGAGTGCATCCTGAAAACACAAGTCCGTCGCAACGGGAAACTCACCGTATGGTGCGCCCAGCACGATGAACACACGCTGGCTCCGGCCAAAGCCCGTGCCTACGAATTGCCTTCATTGAGCGGTGCCGAATCGGACGACATCATCCTGCTGCTGATGTCCATCCCCCAACCCTCCAAGGAAATCGTCACTGCCGTAGAAGCAGCCGCAGATTGGCTCAAGGAGAGCAAGATCGTCGGCATGAAGCAAGAGAGCTTCATCAACAGCCAAGGTAAGAAAGATTATCGCATGGTTCCCTGTTCACAGGATGATGCCGATTGCCCCGCGCTTTGGGCACGCTTCTATACGCTGGAAGATAATCGTCCTTTCTTCTGCGACCGCGACGGCGTGAAGCGCTTCGACATCTCCGAGATAGGTTACGAACGGCGCAACGGTTACAGTTGGTTTAACGATGGTGGGCAAAAAGTGCTGAAAAAATATGAGAAGTGGAAAAAGACACTGAACAAGAAATAAGGAGGCTGTCCCTTAAGTGTGGGGACTCCTTCCCCAAAGTGTGGGAAGAGCTTCCTTAAAGTGTGAGCTTATACCTGCCAAAGTGTGGGATTACGACCCGCCAAGTGTGGGCTTGCAACCCATAAAGTGTGGGAGCACGATGACGGAAGTGAAAAGAGACAAACTTTCTAAGTCGACCTCCCCCGACCTGTCGTTCGGTGGGGGAGGTAACAACATATGGAAAAGCCTGTTATAATGACAGGGTTACTTGCTGCAATTCCAAGGCTTCAACTGTTTGAAGAAGTCATTCCCCTTATCATCTACCAGAATAAATGCCGGGAAGTTTTCCACTTCAATCTTCCAGATAGCCTCCATGCCCAGCTCGGGATATTCCACACATTCAATGCTCTTGATGTTGTTCTGCGCCAAGATAGCAGCAGGACCACCGATAGAGCCGAGGTAGAAGCCGCCATACTTCTGGCAAGCATCCGTCACCTGCTGGCTGCGATTACCCTTGGCAAGCATGATCATGCTGCCGCCGTGGCTTTGGAACAACTCTACGTAAGAGTCCATACGTCCGGCCGTAGTCGGGCCCATGGAACCGCAAGCCATGCCTTGAGGAGTTTTGGCAGGACCTGCATAGTAGATAGGATGATCCTTGATGTATTGCGGAAGGTCTTCTCCCTTATCCAAACGTTCTTTCAGTTTGGCATGCGCAATGTCGCGGCCCACGATGATGGTTCCGTTCAGCGATAGGCGGGTAGATACCGGATACTTGGTCAGTTCTTTCAATATCTCGGCCATCGGACGGTTCAGGTCAATCTTCACCACATCGCCCTCTCCTGCCTGACGGAGTTCTGCCGGAATCAGTTCGCCCGGATTACTGTCCAACTTCTCGATCCAGATACCTTCTTTATTGATTTTACACTTGATGTTACGGTCGGCAGAGCAGGAAACACCCAATCCCACGGGACAAGAAGCACCGTGACGCGGCAAACGGATGATGCGTACGTCGTGGGCCATGTATTTACCGCCGAACTGTGCGCCGAGTCCTATCTTATGAGCCTCTGCCAACACTTCTTTTTCCAGCTCTACATCGCGGAAAGCACGGCCGAATTCATTGCCCGTAGTAGGCAGATTGTCGTAGAAACGGGTAGAAGCCAACTTCACCGTCAACAGATTCTTCTCGGCAGACGTACCGCCGATGACGAATGCAATGTGATAAGGAGGACAGGCCGCAGTGCCCAGCGTCTTTATCTTCGAAATGAGAAAGGGAACAAGCGTCTCAGGGTTCAGAATAGCCTTTGTCTCTTGATAGAGGTACGTCTTATTGGCCGAACCGCCGCCTTTGGTCACGCAAAGGAACTCATACTCCATGCCTTCCGTGGCTTCGATATCAATCTGTGCCGGAAGGTTGCACTTCGTGTTCACTTCCTCATACATGGTGAGCGGAGCATTCTGGGAATAGCGGAGGTTTTCTTCCGTATAGGTCTTGTAAACACCCAAAGAGAGAGCCTCTTCATCGCAATAGCCCGTCCACACCTGCTGTCCTTTTTCGCCATGGATAATGGCAGTACCCGTATCCTGGCAGAAAGGAAGCACGCCTTTAGACGCTACTTCGGCATTGCGCAAGAAAGTCAATGCCACATATTTATCATTATCGCTCGCTTCGGGGTCGCTCAAAATCTTGGCCACTTGCTCGTTGTGCGAACGGCGCAACATGAACGACACATCACGGAAAGCCGCGTTTGCCATAGCCGTCAGACCTTCTTTCTCAATCTTCAGGATGGGCTTTCCTTCAAACTCGCTTACTGAAACATAATCTTTCGTAAGCAGATAATACTCGGTAGTATCTTTCCCTTTCTCGAACATGGGCTGATACTTGAACGGAGGTGTTGCCATAATTACTCGTTTATTTTTAAGTTAGTTAATCGCTGCACAAAAGTAGTGCGAACCAAACGGGAACAATCTCATGTATGTCATGCCTCGAATGTCGCTTACTTTCACAAAGCAAAGGTAAGAACTATTATTGAAATATTTCTTTAATCAGAGTAAAAATGATGCCCTGCATCCGGAGAGAAGAGGCGCATTTGCCTACATCACCTTTTTCATCCGTCCTATCAGTTCGTCGCCCAATGCCGTTTTCACCTCGATATGCTTCAGTACGGCCGTAACGAAAGGATTGCTTTCAAAGTCGCCACGTACCTGCTCAAAGTCGAGTTCCTTTTCAAGGCGCGAGCCGTCAGCACCAAATCCGGTCATCGAAGCCAGCGAGAATTCTTTCTTGGCGTCTTCGTAAACCATACGGTCCAGACCGACCACGGCTTCCTTCCACTTTTCTACGATGCGGACAATATCTTCCGCCGTCATCTGCTCCGGATGAATACCGTAAAATTCTTCCAGCTTTTCGTATGCCCACGTCCACTCATACGTATAATAGTTGGTATGCATCTTTTCAAACTCGGCGTTGATATACTTCAGCCGGTTCACCGCTCCCGACTCAATGCCGTCTATCAAAGCGTCTATCTCGCTTTTCGGAGCAATCAGCCCGGAGATGTCCACCCACTCGCCGCTCCCCACAAGCGTATCGGGCTTCAAGCGGGCACGTATCTCTTCGTCGCTTTGAAAGCCAGTCCCTTCCAGACGTTTGATGACTGAATTTCCAAGAAACTTATGAATGGCAATCTCGTAGAACTTAAGTCCCTTGTTCAGTGCAGAGTTACGGATTTTTGCACTATGAAAAGAATAGATATCGGAAAGCTCTCCACTGGCATGGCGCAGGTTGAGCAACGTTTCCCGTCCCTTGAACATCTTCTGTACGGTGTAGGGACTGAGGAGATTGTAGTTAATGTAATCCAGTTTGTTGGTGTCAGTGCGTCCGTCACGCTTCGGCCATTTCTGTGCGTCACGGATAGTGCCCACACTACGCAGGTTGACACCCGGCACAAGATAGGTCGTATTGTTCTGTTCTATCAGATAGGAGAAAGGCAGATTCGAAGTATCAGAATGGTTGACGTGGCGCCCCATGACCAGGGAGAATGCCCCTACCCTTGCCGGCCACAAGATATACGAATCCGATGTGGTCTTCGCGCCACGTTCCAACGTTCCCTGATGAATAGGCCCCAGCTTATACATGTGGTTGCTCTGGTTGGATCCCGAACCGGCATTCATGAACGAGAACATACCGGCAATCAGCAACGTGGACTTATGATGAGTAACCGTGAACGGCCCGGCAAAAATAGAACATGCCTCACCGTTTTCTCCCTGACAATTACTGAAGAACAGTGAGTCCGAAGCGGAATAATTATGTCCCAGCCGGCATGCTTGCCCAATGAAACAGCGACTCAGCATCGCCCCGTCATCAACATGCGAACCGGAAGAGATGATGAAGTCATCGCAAATCACCCCGTGCCCGATGTGCACCGGTGCCACTTCATTGCTGTTGATGCTCCCGTTATACAAGCGGCATGTTCCGCAAATGCGGCAATAGTCGCCCACACGGACATTCTTGATGGAGCCGGTGTTCAATATCATCACATGGCTGCCTATGCTCCCCACGGCAGAAGCGTGCTTATTGGAATAGAAGTCTGTGATTTCTTTCATCCGTGCTATCAGTTCCGGACGATGGCGATAAAGAGCCATGATGTAAGCCTGATGCGCCGACAGCTTGTCACTGATAAGCACCTCGCGCCCTCCCGTCTCGTTCAGGACGGAGACTTCCACCCCGTTGCCGAACTTCGATACTCCGTCCACAAGGATAATATCCACATTCTCGATAAAAGTATCGTGGCCTATCTCGTAATTGGCAATGTAGTTCTGGATATTCTCAATGCAACAATTATCTCCCACGGTAACGTTATGCAACGTCACATGCCGCAGGCCGGAATGCTTCTTTATTCCTCCCGGCAAAGTAAATTCCGACCGGAACACTCCTAAACGCACCTCTCCCGAGAAACGGGTATGGTGCACGAACTCCGTTGCAAACTCTTCGACAACGGTCACTTTTTCCCAATCATCAGCCAGACACGACTGGCTTTTCAAACGAAGCACTTCGGCTTCGGTCAATTTTCTATAACTCATACGGATTTAATGAAAAAGGAAAGCTTCTTTTCAACTTTCCAAGGATTATTCTTCGTCTCCGTAGACCTGATAAAGAAAATCGTTGTAGGGGTACTTCTGCACATGCAGTTCTTTCACACGTCCGTAAACCACACTTTTCAGTTCCTCCATGTTGATTCTTTCACGGGCGGAGATAAAGAGGCAACTATCCTCCATCTTCGCCATCCACGTCTTCATCAGTTCTTCGAGTGTTAAGTTTTCTTTTGTTTTGGGGGTAAGGTCGTCAGTCGCTTTCTCCACGTAGGTGTAAGCGTCTATTTTATTGAACACAAGTACCATGGGCTTTCCAGCGGCGCCGATGTCGGCCAATGTCTTGTTCACAACTTCTATCTGTTCTTCAAAATCGGGATGAGAAATATCGACGATATGCAGCAGTAAATCGGCTTCACGCACCTCGTCGAGGGTGGACTTGAAGGAATCCACCAAATCAGTGGGCAACTTGCGGATAAAGCCCACCGTATCGGAAAGCAGAAACGGGAGATTCTCGATAATCACCTTGCGCACCGTAGTGTCCAGCGTGGCAAACAGCTTATTCTCGGCAAACACTTCGCTTTTCGAGAGCAACGTCATCAGCGTCGACTTGCCTACGTTGGTATATCCCACCAACGCCACACGAATCAGCCGTCCACGGTTCTTGCGCTGCGTGGATTTTTGTTTGTCTATCTCGGCCAAACGTTCTTTCAGCAAAGACATACGGTTGAGGATGATACGACGGTCCATTTCCAACTGTGTCTCACCCGGTCCGCGAAGTCCCACAGACCCCTTACCGCCTCCGGCACCGGAGCCACCTCCCTGACGCTCCAAGTGTGTCCACAAGCGTTGCAGACGAGGGAGCATGTATTTGTACTGCGCCAGTTCCACCTGTGTTTTAGCATTGGCTGTCTGCGCACGCATGGCAAAGATGTCGAGAATAAGCGAAGTTCTATCCAGAATCTTAACCTTCAGTTCCGCTTCAATATTCCGTATCTGTTTGGCAGAGAGTTCATCGTCGAAAATAACCATCCCCACCTCACGTTCAGCCTCTTCTTCGTTCTTGATATATTCTTTTATCTCGGCCAGCTTACCCGTGCCCACGTAGGTCGCCGAATGAGCCTGGTCCAGTTTTTGGGTAAATCTTTTCACCACTTCCGCCCCGGCTGTCTCAGCCAAGAATGCCAGCTCGTCAAGGTATTCGTTGGTCTTGCGCTCGTCCTGCGTCTTCGTGATAAGACCCACCAATACCGTTGTTTCGGCCTGCACCTCGGAAATTACAAATTCTTTCATTTACTATACCTTATATTATATATATTCCAATTTTAATGGCCACAAATATAAGGATTTCTACAGAATCTTTCAGCAAGGTTATTATTTAATTCGGAGATTGCTTGGTATTTGTCAACAAGAGGGTTGGGCAAGAAGAGAAAGTAGGAACTTTAGACTACAAAATGCGGATTATGTAGCCCTTTAGTTCTCATTTATGAAAACTAAGAGAAGATACATAATCCGCATCCCCCAAAAATACTAAGATTGCTTGATATACCCTCCACTTGCACAGTTTTCCATTTCTACAAATAGAAACAGGAAGTGGAGGCTTTACCTATACAATATCTCAAAGCAACGATAACAAATTTATTTATTTGCGTCCTTTAATTCATCATTATAGTCTGTTTCATTTAAAGGCACATCCCAAGTCCATTTGTTCACACCATCAGCAGGAATAAGCTTAGCAATGGAGATATGAGCATTACCGCCTTCAGCAAATCCCTTACGATCTACTGGACGATTCCATCTCTTATAGTCGCTCCAAGCAAATCCTTCACCCCAAAGTTCAAGTTCGCGATAATCCATAATCTCATTCCAAAGGTCATTACCCGTCTTCTCACAAGTATATTTAGGATTACGCCCTGAAGTAGCATTCAGCTCTACCAAAGATGCCTGAGCGGCAGTTTCGTTCTTCAAGAAGTAGTTGGCTTCTGCTTCAATCAGCACCATCTCCGATGAACGGATGAAAGGCAAGTAGCTCACACCCGGAGTATCGAATACATAGAACTTAAGCTGGCCACCCAAATACATATAACCTGCCTGATAAGGAGCTTCAAGTCCTGAAACAGCCATTTTTTTGCAATAAGCAGCAGCGGCAGCTCTTGCTTTTGCCGCATCAGCTCCCTTTGTGTTTCCTCCAAAGATACCATAAGTCTGATCAATAGCTGAGGTGTTAGTAAAGTTAAATTCAGGGAACTTATCTTCAGTCAAGAACAAAGCCTTACGGGCATCGTTATCAGGAATACGGTTGATGAGATGACGTCCGATGGCACCCGCCCCGGTTTTAGCGTTATTGGCATAATATCCGTTGCACGAGAATTGAGTTCCATAACTCCAATACCAGTTATTCTCCTGTGCACTGCCGAAGCTACCGAAAATCCATTCACTTGTCGGGTTACAGAATCCGGCATGATATTCCGCATTCGACATGAGCGGGAAGTTTTGACGAGCCAGTTTGGCTTCCGACACAGCCTTAGAATAATCTTGCTTGGCAAGGGCGGCACGTGCATATACGGCGTGAGCCACATTGACATTCGGTATCCAGACATTACCCTCGGCACGGTCTTTTCCACTCTTATTGAACAATTCGATTGCCTCATCAAGATCTTTATAGATTTGAGCATAGGTTTCACCCAGTGTAGCATACTTTTGTCCACCAGTAGTTTCATCCAAACGGAGCACGATTCCCTGTGAAGTTCCGTTACCGGAATCTTGCCAACGCCAGCAGTAGTAACGAACCAATTTTTCAAAAGCATAAGCACGGAAAGTCAGAGCCGACGCTTTAATGAAGTTCTTCTCTGTTTCCAATCCTGCCGCATTGTCTATATTGACAATGATTGTGTTGGCATTGCCCACAATGGTATAATAGTAATACCATGCATAGGCATCGTAGATAGAGTTGGTGCGTGAATGGAACTCTTGATTGTGAATAGGTGCCCATCCGGAAGCGTAGAGATTATAGAGATAATTCTCGCTCGGATAGTTCTCATAATGAGAGATGACATTATTTTCTCCCGCAAAGCCCTGTCTGAACGGTGAGTGCTGTGTGGTCATAATCTTGGCGACACCATTCAAGGCTTTCATGGCATTGGCCGTAGTACCGACAGCATCAGCTGCTCCCGTAGAATCTGTGGGAGCCGTATCCAGAAAGTCACCGGAGCAGGACGATACCAACATCATACCGGCCAACAGGCCACCGGCAAACATTTTATTGATAAAATTCTTCATTTCTAATACAAATTTAAGTGGTTATACCTTTAAAATTTCACAGTCAGGCCTAAGTTATATACTCGAGCCGTTACATATGTATCATCTGATCCACCGCTAAATGAATACTGCGGATTGAGTCCCTTGCGAGAAGTCAGCGTAAAGAGGTTCTCAACACCAGCAGTTACAGACAAGCCTTCAAGGTTCATGCTTCTCAACCAGCGTTTGGGCAGGCTGTAAGAAAGATTCAAGTTCTTGAAAACAAGATAAGAAGCACTTGTCAGCCAACGGTCGCTCACCGCATTCAGGTCTGAAGAGCTATAGAAGTCTGCACGAGGCAGCCCATTGGCATCGATACGGTTGGAAGAAGTCTCTGTGATACCGGCAGGAGCTTCTTTCCAAGAGTTCAGAATATCTACGTGCATAGCACTACCAGATGCGCCAGATTCAGAAACACTCATCAAAGATCTGTACACGCCATCATTAGTCTTTCCACCCAAAGAATAGGTGAACAACATGTTCAAATCCCAGTTCTTCCATGAGAGACCTGTGCTGACAGAACCAAACACGGTAGGCAATGCGCTTCCCGCCCATTCACGCTTAGCATAAGAGGTAGCAGTTGCATATTCCACTCCGTTGATAGAGCTCAAGGCACCAGCCTCAGCAGCTTTCTCTTTTTTCTCCGGATCCAATGTATAAAGAGACGTACCGGTCAACTGATCCACTCCTTCGAAATGATATGTATAGAATTCATAGATAGAGTGTCCTTCAGAGTAGTTCTGCATACCGTTCAAGATATCCTTGCCTTCAGGAAGCTTTACAATCTTGTTCTTCAAGAAAGTGGCATCCATGCCTACTTTCCATTTCCAGTCGTTATCGTTGATGATATCAGCCTTCAAAGAAATTTCCCAACCGCGGTTAGAGATTGTACCGATATTCTTGTATTGCGTCATGTTCATCAAGCTTCCCCAGGGATAAGAACCTGCGGAGAGCGGCAGACGTACTTGGAACAACAGGTCTTTTGAGCGTTTGTCAAAATATCCAATCTGGAAGTCCAGACGATCGAACAAACGGCCTTCTACGGCGATGTCTACAGTCTGAGTGGTTTCCCATTTGATGTCGGGAGCGGCAAGGGCCTGCTTCACCAAAGCCGGGTCACCGGCATTCTTCTCGATGGAGTAAAGAGCCATGTGTCCATAAAGAGTAACCCCCATGTTATTTCCCACTTCACCATAAGAAGCGCGCATCTTCAATGTATTTACCCAGTCCACATCTTGCAAGAAAACTTCTCGTTTCATGTTCCAGCTGGCTCCCACGGAGTAGAAGTTACCCCAACGGTTGTCTTTGTGGAAGCGTGAAGAGCCGTCGCGACGGAATGAACCTTCCAGAAAGTAGCGGTCATCGTAGTTATATTTCAAGCGAGCCAGATAAGATTCAGTCTTGTCTTCATCATCATACCCTTCGAAGTAGGAGTTTTTCAGGAAGTTCCCGATAGTAAGGTTTCCATCTACCGCCATACCGGTATTCATGCCGCGAGTGAATTTACGTTCCCAGCTATAAGTTTCATGAGCCGCCATAGCCTCGAAATTGTGTACATTGTTGAATTTGTAGTCCCAATTCAAGATTTGCTGCAAAGTCACAGTTCTGTACTGGTAAGCACGTGATGTCAAACGTCCACCGTTCGTGGCTCCATCACCAATCTCGGGGTTGTTGAACTTCTGATAGTTCGTAGTACTGTTGTTCAAGTCGCCTTTCAAGGTAAACGATATTCCATAAGGCAGAGACACTGTGGCAAAAGCCTGTCCGCCCAATACGTTACGTACTGACTCCTCTTTATCTTTCAGCAACTCGTATGCAATGTTGCGGTTGTTCAAATAAGGAGAAACGGTATCATGCATTTTGTTTCCGGCCTCATCCAGTTTGTAAGTACCATCAGCATTGTGCAGATACAGAGGATACACGGGAGCCATGTAACGAGTAATATAGAAAGGATTGGCATACATGCTTCCCGAAGCGTTACTGTTATAGTTACGCTTGGTCCAAGAACCATTAAGATTCACACCACCCTTAAACCATGAGTTGGGTGTATAAGAGGTGTTGATACGACCAGAGTAGCGCTCGTAGTCAGCAGCTTCCACGTAACCTTTTTCTTTCAGATAACCAACAGAAGAATATACATTATATTTATCACCGGAAGTAGCGGCAGATAAGTTATAGTCTTGGCGATGTCCGTTGCGTTTCTGCCAATCAAGGTCGTCATAACCAGCCAGACGAGCGGCAATCAATTTTCCATTAGCATCAAACAGTTGGTCGTCAGCTGCATTGTAGATGTTACGGCCGATTGATTCGCTCATAACGTGTGCTGTGGCATAGGCAGCCGCTTCAGTTGCCGACATTCCTTTGTTAGTCATCATGGCATTCTTTTTAGCCATCCAAGTAGCTTCCATCCAACGGTCGGCATCCAGACGGTCATATTCAGGAATACCTCTGTTATAGATACCCTGATTCATTTGCAGCGTGATGCTCGGCTTGCTGGAGTTACGTCCTTTTTTGGTAGTGATAAGAACCACACCATTAGCGGCACGGTTACCATAAAGTGCGGCCGAAGCGGCATCCTTCAAGATGGACATGCTCTCGATATCGTTAGAGTTCAATTCCGCCATGTTACCATCAAAAGGCACACCGTCCACCACATACAGCGGAGATGTTGCTCCTGATACCATAGAACCAAAACCGCGGATACGGACGCTCGGAGCTGCGCCCGGCTCACCATAGGTATTGTTCACCTGTACGCCCGGAGCTGCACCTTCAAGTGCACCCGTCACACTCGTTGTAATACGTTTTTCGATTTTCTTATTATCCACCACGGATATAGAACCAGTCAACGATTCCTTCTTGGCTGTACCATAAGCTACAATCACTACTTCATCAATAAGTTCGGTGTTTGCTCGCAGCACAACCTTCACACTCGGTTTTACAGCCACCTCCTGTGTCTGCATGCCAATAAACGAAATCTGCAAAGTCTTTGCGGTACTTGGTACATTCGATAATTCAAACTTTCCATCTACATTGGTAATAGCACCGATCTGTGTACCTTTCACCAATACAGAAGCTCCAATAACCGGCTGCCCGTCTTCTTCAGAGGTTACAACACCCGTAACCTTCTGGGTTTGGGCAGTTACCAAGCCTATCCCAACAAAAAGACAGGCCAATAACAGCATTAATTTTCTTTTCATAAATTCTCTCTTAAAGTTTAACTTTACATTAATTGTTTCTTTACTCTAACAAAATGCAAATATATTAATAAAACTGAATTAGACAATTATTTTATTGAAAAAACCTTGTAAATCTGTCTTTTTGTTAATGCGTATGGCTGTTTTATGCTTTTAAGCATGTTTTTTACCTTTAAAAGATCCAAAAACAAGAAGACGGCCTATCATAATGCACCCCCGCATTTGGCGAAAGACTCTGCTTTGTATACACTTTTTATATCAATAAGGTTAAAAAAACAGGCCGGTGGCTTGTGAAATATGCTTCATGCACTGATAATTCGGCTTCGTAGTCCAAGTAGCAGGAATCCCGGATAACCGTTATCTTTCCCATAAATACCCTAAAGTTTCACCCATTCTTGTCGAGATGAAACTCTACTTCCCATTACTACTGAAGCTACTTCCCACTACGAGTGAAGCGGCTTCAGTAGTAATGGGAAGTGGCTTCACTCGTAATGAGAGACAAGGTTTCATTCTATGCGAAGATGAGGGTGTGTCAAAACTCAATTTTAATCCAGATGAACTTTTGATTTGAAAGTTGAACATCCCTAAAGGCAAAAAGAAGAGTTGTATCATTACTCGAAACAGAGCTTGATACGACTCTTTTTAGGTCTTATAGTTACATTCTGTAACTTTTCGGAGAGGTCATTTTAGTTTTGACACACCCTCATGCCACATAAAACCGGAAAGAATCCCTGATGACGGTTTGTTGAAGGAAATGCCGCATAATTGCAATGCAAATTCTAAAAAACTGAAGAGATGAATAAGATTACTTACCGTTTAGTGTACAACAGGAAGAAGCGCCTGAACAGGCAAGGGATGGCCTTGGTGCAAGTGGAAGCCTATCTGAAAAACAAGAAAAAGTACTTCTCTACCGGAGTTTATCTGAAACCGGAGCAGTGGGACACCGCCAGATGTGTAGTGAAAAAGCACCCGAATGCAGATGCCCTGAATCGCTGGATACAGCAGTATGCAACAGAGATAGAAAAGAAAGAACTGGATATGTGGCGGCAAGGAAAGCGCATTTCTCTGGAGTCGTTGAAAGACGGCTTGAGCGGCAACAGCAATTCTGCGTCTTTTCTGCATTTCTTCAAACAAGAAGTAGAAAATTCCACGTTGAAAAAGAGCAGCAAGAGCAACCACCTCTCTACGCTTGCACTACTGGGGGAGTTTAAAAAGGATCTCTGCTTTGCCGACCTGACTTTCGAGTTTATCACTTCGTTCGAATGCTTCCTGCGCTCCAAAGGTTACCACATCAACACGATAGCCAAGCACATGAAACACCTTAAACGGCAGGTCAATATAGCAATCAACAAGGGTTACATGGAAATGAGGGAATATGCTTTCAGAAAATATAAGATTAAAACCGTGGCCAACAAACACACCCACCTCACTCCGGAAGAGCTGGAACGGCTGGAGCACCTGCCCCTTATGGGGAAAGCCGCCAAGTACAGGAAGACGCTGGATGCGTTTCTCTTTTGCTGCTATACGGGAATACGATATTCCGATTTCATCAATCTCTCTTCGGATAACATAGTAGAAATATATCGGGAAACATGGCTGGTTTATAGAACCGTCAAAACCGATACGGAAGTCAGGCTTCCCCTTTTTCTTCTTTTCGGCGGGAAAGCGCTCGGGATATTGGATAAATACAAGGATGCCCCGGATTGTTTCTACCAACTGAAAAACAATTCCAACGTGAACAAGGAGTTGATTATGCTTGCACGCTTGGCTAATTTAGGAAAAAGGATATCTTTCCATACCGCCCGCCATACCAACGCCACCTTATTAATATATAAAGGTGTAAACATCACTACGGTGCAGAAGCTGCTCGGCCATAAGAACCTAAAAACCACCCAGGTTTATGCGGATGTGATGGATATGACCATCGTACAGGATTTGAAAAAGAACTCGGAACATCCGATTAATGAACCGGGTAGATGCACTCACGACAAATAGCCTCATGACAATTGTCGGCTGTCGGTTGGCTTACAAAGTGTTACATCTGAAAGTCGGTAAAGGGTGGGTAGATAAAATGTGTTGCCGGGGCACAACCGTGTTCTGTGGAGCCATGCTCGATAAATGTTCCGGATGAAAATCGAACAGGCTCTTCTCGTTTTCTTAAGGCAGACAAGCAGATTGCCGTATATGACATAGTACCGCAAAGACTTTGCAGATTTCATTCATTGGTATGCAGACACAGGAGGTGGCTATAAAACCGAATGTGAGAGTCGTGATGAAAGCGGAAGCTGAGCAATTGGAAGAGGTTATGGTTGTGGCTTATGGCACAGCGAAGAAATCTTCGTTTACGGGATCGGCTTCGACTGTATCCTCCAAGTCCATAGAAAAACTTCAAGTGTCCAATGTCAGTAGGGCTTTGGAAGGTGCTGCGCCGGGTGTGCAAGTAGCCATGCAGTCCGGTCAGCCGGGCGAGAGTGCCACTGTACGTATTCGAGGCATCGGGTCTATCAATTCTAGTGCAGCCCCATTGTATGTGGTAGACGGCATGCCCTATGACGGAAGTATTTCGGCTATCAATCCTTCTGATATTGAGTCCATCAGCGTACTGAAAGATGCCGCCTCCACTTCACTTTATGGCTCGCGTGCTGCCAATGGAGTTGTGGTAATTACCACTAAAAGGGGGAACTCGCAGAAATCAAAAGTAACTCTTGATGCCCGTATGGGAATAAACAGCCGAGGTATTCCCGAATACGACATCATGAAATCACCGGGTGAATATATGACTACTTATTGGACTGTACTCAAGAATCAATTGGGGTCAGGTGAAAAAGCTTCTGCCGGACTTTTCGGAAAATTGGGTTACAATCCTTATGATACTGACAACGGGGCGATTGTAGACACTAACGGTAATCTTACTTCCGCAAAATTGTTGTATCAAGACGATTGGGAAAAAGAAGCCATCTCAAATGGAACACGTCAAGAATATACTTTAACCGTACAAGGTGGTTCGGACAAGTCGACTCACTTCTTGTCGTTGGGATATTTGGATGATGAGGGTATTATTTCCAATTCGGATTACACCCGCTTGTCTCTTCGTGCCAGCGGTGATTATACAGTGAATGAGTTTATCAAGCTGAACGGTAGTGTGGCTTATGCGCGCGGTGAGCAGAACAGCCAAGCAATTAGTGGTCTAAGCAATTATGTGAACACATTTATGTTTACACAATATGTAGCTCCCATTTATCCGGTGTATGCTTACGATGGAAAAGGAACTCCTGTTTATAATGAAGATGGAAGCAGACGTTATGATTTTGGTGATGGAACTTATGGAAACCGAGCATGGGGATCCAATCAGAATGTTGTTGCATCCGATGCCGCTAACCAGAATCAAATTATCAGCGACAATGTCAGTAGCCGTTTTGGCGTCAATATTACATTTCTGAAAGACTTCAAGTTTTCGGGAAATATGGGTTACGACATGACTAACCAAATGCAGAATCGCTTTATGACACCTTCTTTCGGCGATGCTGCTGCTTCGGGAGGACGTGGTTATAAATATCGT
Source organism: Prevotella heparinolytica (assembly GCF_004342845.1). Classification (GTDB taxonomy): domain Bacteria; phylum Bacteroidota; class Bacteroidia; order Bacteroidales; family Bacteroidaceae; genus Bacteroides; species Bacteroides heparinolyticus. Next base: position 94,155 of record NZ_SLXB01000010.1, read on the forward strand.
ACCCGCTCACAGACTTACACCATCAACGAATTGTTGAATTATACCAAGGAAATAGCCGGCAAACATCATTTGGATATATTGGTAGGCCACGAAAACTATAAGTATATGTATAATTATTTGTATAATGCCAAGACCAAATTCTTCGATGATCTTGTACCGGAATACTCCAATGCCATCACCATGGAGGATATGAATTCTTATTCAAATGAGTATACCATTGAGTCTTATTTGGGACGCTTGAACTATGATTACGACGACAAGTATTACTTCTCCGGCTCACTCCGCCGCGATGGTTCTTCCAGATTTGCCAAAGACAATCGTTGGGGTACGTTCTGGTCATTGGGCGGCTCTTGGCGAATATCGAAAGAAACCTTTATGGAGAACGTTTCTTGGATAAGTAACCTGACATTGCGTGCCAGCTATGGCAGTGTAGGTAATGATGACATCTATTATCCTACCACTACCACCAGCAATTATTATGCCTACAAAACCCAATATTCCGTATCGAATTCTGACGGTAGTTTTGCGGTATCCAAATATTATCACGGTAACCCTGATTTGACTTGGGAAACCTCTTACAACTTCAATGTGGGCTTGAGTGCAAGTCTGTGGGACAATCTGCTGAATATCGATTTTGAGTATTTCAACAAAAAAACGGAAGACATGTTGTACAATGTGCCCCAACCTATGTCTTCCGGCCTGTCATACATTTCGAAAAATGCATTGACTATGACCAACAAGGGCTTTGAATTCACTTTGGGCATTAATATCCCTATGCCGAGAGATATGAAATGGAACTGGACCTTGACAGGAACGCACTACAAGAACAAGGTGACCGATATACCTGAAGATAAGCGTGAAGCCGGTATCACTCACAGTACTTACTATAATATCCGCGAAGGAAAGAGTGTATATGATTTCTATTACTACCGTTATGCCGGTTTGGACGAGAAAGGGCATTCACTGTGGTATCGAGATAGTAAAGACAAAGAAGGGAATATCACATTGGAAACGACAGATGACTATAGTAAGGCCACTAAATATTATATCGGTACGGCTCTTCCCGACTTCCAAGGTGGCATTAGCACAGAGTTTTCGTGGAAAGGGCTTGACTTCTCCATCGCCGCGAATTATCAGTTGGGCGGAAAAATCTACGACAGCATGTATGCCAGCTTGATGCATGCGGGTAGCGATGCAGGTCGCAATTGGCATCAGGATATACGGAATGCATGGAGTGAAACGAATACAACAAGTAATATTCCGGTATTGAATGGTAACCAGAATGCCAACACGTTCTCCGACCGTTTCCTCATCAGCGCTACTTTCTTTAATATCCGCAACATTACGTTGGGATATACTTTCCCGAAGTCATGGTTGAAGCCGGCTGCTATCGAAAATGCGCGTATTTATTTTGCCGCAGATAATGTTGCTCTTTGGTCGAAACGTAAAGGTATGGATCCACGCCAATACATTTACGGCCAGTCACAAGCCAACTATTCGGCAATTCGTTCAATATCTGTAGGACTTTCTTTAACATTCTAAAAACAAGACTTATATGAATCTGAGAAATATTATATTCAAAGGTATTGCATTCAGTGCTATTGCGCTGACTGTGTCTTGCTCCGATGATTATTTGGAGACGAACCCTACCCGTTATCTGGAAGAAGAGACGGTAACTGCAACTATGCAGAAAACACCTACAAAGGTACAGGCTTATGTCACTGGTGCCTACATGAATTTATACATTGGAGGTGATTATCATATCGGTCATGACGATTTTGGACTCCCTGCAATCAAATTGGCTACGGACTTGTTTTGTGAGGATATCGCCTATAACAGAGATGCTCATTTCTTTTGTTACGACTACCAATTGGATAACAGGCAGGGTAACTACAGACGTACAAGAAGCACTTGGAATCAGTTATACTCAGTGATAGACAACGCCAATACCATCATTTTGATGCTGAAACCTACAGATGGAGGACAACCGGGAAGTAAAGAGGCCAAAATCATGTTGGGCGAAGCTTACTCTTTACGTGCCTATTGCTATTTTTGGCTGATAAATCTATGGCAACATCCGTACAGTGTGGCAGCCGATAAGCCCGGTGTACCATTGAAAACGGAAGAAGTATATCGTCAGGAACGTGTTCCCGTAAAAGATATTTATACCCAAATCCTCAGCGACATAGAGAAAGGCTATGGTTACCTGAAAGGAGAAAAATTCCATAATGGGAAAGTGGGCTTGTCTGAATATGCAGCGGCGGCAATATATGCTAACATTTTGATGTTTACAGGTGACTATGCCAATGCGGCTAAATATGCCGAAGCTGCCGCAGCCGGAGGTTCTTTTAACTCCGAAAGCGATATGCTGGGAGGATTCAACTCCTTGGATATGCCGGAGGTTATTTGGGGATACAATGTAACTACCGAAACTACTGGATATTATGCCTCTTTCTTCTCGCATGTAGACGCTTATATGATTGGCTATGGAGGTAAAGTCGGCTTCCGCAAACTTATCGCTTCGGACTTGTATGATAAGATAGCCGAGAACGATATTCGCAAAAAATGGTTTGGCTATGATGCGGCTTACAATAAGTTGAAAGTCAACTACGGCTATGAAGAATCCGGCAAATTGACACCATATATACAGAATAAGTTCAGAGATACTTATATGACCGGAGCAAGTACAGAAGCCTTTACTTCTGCAATAATTTACTTCCGCAGTGGCGAAATGTATTTTGTAGCAGCTGAAGCTTATTATTTGGCTGGTGATGAGGCAATGGCAAAGAATATGTTGAATGCGGTGATGGCAACCCGTATCCCCGGCTATTCATGCTCTGACAGTGGTGAAGCTCTGTATCGGGAAATTTGTTTACAGAAACGTATCGATACATGGATGGAAGGTAATCGCTATCTTGATGCTAAGCGCCGCGGCGAGACAATAGATCGTTCGACTAGTACAAATCATGCCGTTGATTTGCCGCAGTTCAAGGCAGTGACGTATTCTTCACGCGATTTTCGCCTGATTTATCATATTCCAGATACTGAGATGGAGAACAATCCTTCTATTACGAAGAATGATGATAATGAATAATAACTTGTTTTAGAAGAGTTTTCCTGGATTATCTGTGCAGGAGACTTTTATAAGGTCATTAACAAATTGAACTGCCCAAGAAGTTAGATAATTTTTGGGGCAGTTCAAATTGTTAATGACTCATCATTTCGGACATTCGAAGAAAACGTCAAATACAATCTTTCGATATATCCATCAATCTGGATTTGACATCGCTGACAAAACACTCCACTGCAATAACCATCAGAATAAGTCTCATCAAGCGCATCATCACATCGTTTCCCGTTTCGCCCAACACTTTCACCAAGTGCGTCGAAGCACCCAAAACAAAGAAAGTCAACAAATAATTCAAAGCAATCTACCTATCAGCCCCTTTCATCTCAAAGGTATAGGCATCCTGCATCAGCACAATGGCGTTGGCTATGGCAGCCGACCCACAAAGCATCGGAATGCCAAGCGGAGTGTGGAAATGTCATCGGCATAAGTCTTTATCTCTTCATCTTTCAGCTTCATAGGCGTGTAACGGCCTGCAGCATATCAAAACCTATTTTAACCAGAACTCGATATAGGCCACCATACTCCCTGGTTAACTTGTTTTAACTGCAAAGGTAGAATTTACACTAAATAATTATGATTGTGCAAATCTAAAGTATTCTAAGACCAAGACAGTCTTTAGGATTTACATTGTAACAAATTTATTAGTAACAACATTGTTACTAATAAAAATATTACCTACCTTTACATCAGAATAATATCTGAAGATTTATGGAGAATAAGCCTTTTATATTCGGTATTGCAACATCGGGCGATAATTTTACCGATCGGGAGAAAGAAACGGAACGTCTACTATTGAATTTTCAACACGGCATAAATACGGTGCTGATTTCTCCCCGCCGTTGGGGTAAGACTTCTTTAGTGCAGAAAGCGTGCCGCTTGGCACAATCCGACAAATTGAAGGTTGTGTATCTTGATATATTCCCGTGTCGCAGCGACAGAGATTTCTATGACGCATTTGCGACCGCCGTTCTTAAACAAACATCTTCCAAGCTGGATGAGTGGCTTGAAAATGTCAAGTTATTCCTTTCGCGTATCAGCCCCAAAATATCAATAGGCACTGATCCGATGACGGATTTCTCCATTTCACTTGAAATGAATCCCAAAAGCGACGATATTGATGAGATTCTGCAACTCCCCGAAAAAATAGCGCAAAAAAAAAGTTGTAAGATTGTTGTATGCATCGATGAATTCCAACAGATTGCCGAATTCAAGGATTCGAAGACTTTTCAGAAGCGGTTACGTTCTGTATGGCAACTACAAAAGTCAGTATCTTATTGTTTGTTCGGCAGTAAAAAGCACTTGATGAATGAGCTTTTTGAAAAAAGAAGCCTTCCGTTTTATAAATTCGGCGACGCTATTTATTTGCCCAAAATCGGAACTTCAGATTGGATTGATTACATCTGTGGCCGTTTTGCTGCTACAGGTAAACAAATCTCAAAAGAATTGGCCGAAAAAATATGTCAAAGAGTGGACAACCATTCTTCGTATGTGCAGCAGTTGGCATGGTTGGTATGGGTGCATACGGACAAAGTCGCCACAGAGCAGGACTTCAAGATGGCATATCAGGATATTATTGACCAAAACACACCGTTGTTTGAAAAACAGACCGAGAGCCTTACGACTTATCAGATGAATTTCTTAAAGGCCATTATTGATGGCGTCCATAGCGAGTTTACCACACAAGAGGTTTTGCAGAAATATCAACTTGGTTCGTCGGCAAATGTCAGTATCGTAAAGAGGGCATTGATTAAAAAAGAACTTATAGAGATTGAGAAGCGCCACGTTATCATCCCGGATCCGGTGATGAAAGTGTGGCTACAAAAGGAATTGAAAGCGTGACGCCCGGCAAAGGTTTGAGAGCTTGATTTCAGGTCTGCTTTTCAAATGCCTGAGATTACGACAAGGTTAATAACACATCATTAGACCTGAATTCGGGATAGGCGGTTCCTTCTTCTAAAGATGAGGGGCTGCATCCTATCGGTCAGATATTTCTTGAATGCACCGGTTTACAATGGTTAGGCAGAAGAGAAAAGAGCCTTTTACGTCGAGCGCCCTCCCCCCCTGTTTTGACAGCTGCAAGCCTTTGTCATGACAGACGCAAGTGTCCAAGCCGACAGACACAAGTTCCTGACGTGACAGACACAGGTGTTTGAGCCATCAGACACTTGTGTCTGACAGGGTAGGAGTAAACGTCTGATAACCAATGGAATTTTACTTTAAAACACAAGTATCCGTGTAAGGTTATCGACCTGCTTCTTGTCCTGAACTCAGGTATCATTAGATACGGTAAAGGTAAAAGCAATAACAAGTCAGAGGCAGCCCTGCTGAAAGAAGCCGGAGGTTACAACATTCCCTCATCACTGAAGCTGTAATAGCGACCATCCGTAACAACTACATGGTCGGCCAGATGTATGTTCATGGTCTGCGCGCCTTTTTTCACTTGTTCCGTCAGGCGTTTATCGTCTATGCTGGGGCGTGTGCTGCCCGAAGGGTGATTATGGATGAGGATAATCTGTGTGGCACGCCGCAACAAAGCTTCGCGTAGGATGGTTCGTACGTCGGCAGTCGTTTGATCGATACCTCCGCGACTGATGCGCACCTTGTCTATCACTTTGGAAGTCTGATTCAGAAGCAATACCCAAAACTCCTCGGTGGCAAGGTCGCATAGCAAAGGATGGAACAGCTCATAGACATCTGCCGATGAACGGATGACGGCGCGTTCGGAACACTCCTGTAATTTACGCCGTTTACCCAATTCAAGGGCAGCCATTACGGTGATGCTTTTGGCAAGCCCCAAACCCTTGAAACGGGAAAAGTCATGTACTTCCCATTTACTCAACCGGTTAAGGTCATTGCCACAGGCAGCAAGTACCCGCTGCATCAGAGCTACGGCACTCTCTTCCGTATTGCCCGATCCGATAAGTATGGCAAGCAGTTCGGCGTCACTCAGAGCCTCCGCCCCTTTCTGCATCATTTTCTCCCGCGGGCGATCCTCTTCTGCCCACTGATTGATATTCAGCTTATTCATACCGTATGCTTATTATCTCCGCCGCCTTTGTTGTGACTATTTATAGAAGCTCCTCTTAAAAGCCTCAAACTCTCCTCTTCCCAATACGCAACAATTCCACCAAGCCAGCCAAAAGCCCGTCCCATAGCCAACAAGTTGGACAAAAGAAGCGGCAATGGAATAGATACCGATGCGCAGACTTCGATTTCGGATGGTAGAATCCGCACAGACCAACAGAGCATAGGCAACGATAGGCATCAGACTGTACAAGCAGAAAGGCACACCTGACAACAGTATAACCAAGCCCAATGTGAATGCTGCCGGCAACAAGTGGACTATCTTCAACGATTCAGGATATTTTTTATACAGATTGATACGGGCAATGCCGGAGTTATGTACTTGTTTGAAGAACTTCTTCAAGTCCGTCCGACGTTTGTGATATACCCATGCTCCGGGAAACAGGCGGCACGTATATCCTGCCTTGAAGATGCGGATACTGAAATCAATGTCCTCGCCGAAACGCATCTTAGAGAAACCATCCAAGGCTTGATAGACGTCTCGCCGCACTCCCATATTAAAACTTCTGGGATAGAATTTGTCCATCTTCTTTTTTCCTCCGCGTATGCCGCCGGTGGTGAAGAAAGAAGTCATGGAATAGTTTATGGCTTTCTGCATGTCGGTAAAGGAGTGGTGCGCACGATCCGGGCCACCGAAGGCATCGGCGGGCTTGCACTGCAATTCATCTTCCACAGCGGTGAAATATCCTTCGGGCAGAATGCAGTCGGAGTCCAGAATAATCAGATACTCACCATTACTGCGCTCTGCGGCATAGTTGCGTGTCTGTCCGGGGCCGGAATTGGGCTTATTATAATAATGTATATCCAGCTTTCCTCGGAATTTCTCCACGATGTCCCGACAAGGAAGAGAAGAGCCGTCTTCCACTATAATCACTTCAAAATCGGTGTAACTCTGGCGGATAAGACTTTGCAGCAACTCGTCCACTTCGTCCGGACGGTTGAAAACGGGGATAATGACTGAGTATCTCATAGCGTTTGTTCTTTAGCGACGAACAAAGGTAATGGAAACCCGGCAATAATGGAAATCCGGCAATAAAAAAAGCAGCCTGCCCAAAAAAGTTATGGACAAGCTGCCGAGCGAATTACAAACTGTACAAAGAAATTATGCTTTTACGCGGCCTACGTAAGAACCGTCGCGAGTGTCTATTTCAATGGTCTCGCCTTCGTTAATGAACAAGGGAACACGAACGGTTGCCCCCGACTCTACGGTTGCAGGCTTCAAGGTATTGGTTGCCGTGTCACCTTTCAGCCCCGGCTCAGTGTAAGTAACCTTCTGCTGAACCTTTACCGGCACATCAGCATAAAGCACGGTCTCGGTTGTGGCGTCCGATACCACGTCTACCACCATGCCTTCAAGCAAGAAGTCTACACCGTTGATGAGGTCGTGGGTGATAGGTACTTGTTCGAAAGTTTCCTGATGCATAAACTGGTAATAGTCACCATCGTGATAGAGATATTGGTGCGGGCGACGCTCCACGCGTACGTCCTCCAGCTTTTCACCGATGTTGAAACGACGTTCGAGCACATAGCCGTTCACTACGTCTTTCAACTTAGTGCGCATAAAGGTGTTACCTTTTCCCGGCTTTACATGCAGAAAGTCGATACAGAAATAAAGCTTGCCGTCCATGCGGATGCAAGTCCCGATTTTAATGTCTTGGGCATTAATCATACTTATAGTCTTTATATTATTTATAGTTTACTTTGTTTGTTGGAATTGCTTCACAGCTGCAAAAGTAATGGAAATCGACAAAAATCACAAAAACTTTTGAGAGAAAATGAGTTATCTCTTGGTTTATTTGAAAAAAGTCCCTATTTTTGCAGCCCGAATTCGTGAGAATAATAACATAAAACAAGTTCCTATGTTTAAAATCGGAAGTGACGGATAACATAATATAGCCCTAAAAAAGCTATACCATTATAGTTAACTTTGTAAGTGATAACAACAA
>NZ_SLXB01000011.1 GCF_004342845.1 Prevotella heparinolytica
GCATCAATAAAAGAAACGGGACTCCCAATAATACCGTTGTGGACGAACTGTTGTATGCTGAACGTTATGCCATTGAGAGGACCAATGCATGGATGGACAGTTACAGGACTATTTTAAATCGATTTGAAACAACGGTTAGGAATTGCGAATCATGGAACTATATTGCATTTATGGTAATTCTGCTAAGGAAATATTTGAGAAAAAGAAAAGTTTAAATCACTTCTTATTATAAATTGGTATCTTTGACCCATTGGAAACAGTTTATTGAGGCCTATTTACAATAAGGATTATTCCGTTGTGAATACATTAGGTGCCTCGGCCTTTATTCGGGGGCAATCCTCTGCCACGGCAGAGGATTTTTGTTTTGTGGAATATATGAATTATGAAAAAGAATATCAATACTAACGTTACGCAATGGTTTGTTTTCTTCAAAGACCAATTGCTACTGCATAAAGGGTATACGAACAATGGAGAGGCTATGTACAGTATACCTGTTGGAGAAGAATCGCCATTGGGACTTGATAATGGGGCCAACGTCCATGAGGTGGTTGCTTTCGCCGGTGAGCAGGCGAGGGCATTTGCGGTAAATGAGCCTATAGCGGAAACGGAAGAATGGGTGATGATGGGGTTGAGGGCATCGTATGATTATATCACTACGGATGCATATCGTTCTGCCGGGAAAGCTTATCAGATTCTTTATTGGGATGAACACAGCCGCTTCTGTCCGGTGTGCGGTACGGGTATGGAGCAACAAACTCCTATCATGAAGAAATGCCCTAGCTGTGGGAACGAAATGTTTCCGCCTGTTTCTACGGCTATCATTGTATTGATAAGAAAAGAAAAAGAGATATTGCTGGTGCGCGCTCATAACTTTCGGGGAACGTTCTATGGGTTAGTGGCCGGATTTCTTGAAGCTGGAGAGACATTAGAGGAATGCGTGGAGCGTGAGGTATTGGAAGAAACCGGTCTGAAAGTGAAGAATATCCGATATTTTGGCAGTCAACCTTGGCCTTATCCCAGTGGCTTGATGGTGGGCTTCATAGCCGACTATGAAAGCGGAAATATAAAGATACAGAAAGATGAACTTAGTGCAGCTGCATTTTTTTCCAAAGACTCTCTACCTGAGATACCACGTAAGCTGAGCATTGCCCGGAAGTTGATAGATTGGTGGCTAAGCGAAAATGAAGATTAAAGTCCTTTTATCTAATCCAATGTTGATAAGGAAGAGAGGATTGCTTTTATTCGGGATAGATAACAGTATAAACAGTATTATTGAGGTGATTTTGGAAAAGATGAAACGGGCAAGTGAATAATAACTATTCTATCTCTTTGATTCGTTCAATCTGACGATTCAGAAAGTAGTCGGCATAGAGGCTGCAATCTTCTTTTTCGTAGAAAGCTATCAGTCCTTTTCTGTAACTCAGAATATCGGAATCCTTTGTGGAATATACGGGAATGAGGCCTGCATTCATCAGAGCAATACTTTCTATCATCCTTGCAGTCCGTTTATTCCCGTCAATGAACGGTTGTAAACGAGCAAGATTACAATGCAAATATACCGCCTTTTCTAAATTAGTATATTCATCTTGTTGAAAAAGAATCTCGTTCAGCTTGCTTTCTATTTCTTGTGAGTTCTTGGGAGGAACGTAGTTCGTTCCGCTAATACGCACTGCTCGTACCCGTAATGCCCCCGATTCTTCATTAGATACTAATCCCGTAGAAATAGACTGATGTACTCTGAAAAGAGTGCGCTCGTCTATAATTTCTTGATTCTTTTCTTTGTGGATATATTCTAGTTCGGAAATGAAAGTGTTATAGAGGTTTTTAAGCATTTTGGCATCTTCGTATCTCTTTTCAGAAGTAATGCCGTCTTTCAGTAATGCTTCAGTTTCAACGTAAGTGTAAGTATTGCCTTCTATCTTCCCCGAATAGTAGCACCAAACGACAGCCAAATCCTTTATTTCATTGGAATAAAGTTCAGACAACTTGGAAAGGGGATTCTCTAAAATAAAAGAAGCCTTCTTTTGCTGTTCTTCGTTGAATATCGGTTTCATACCTTAGCATATTTGATGAGGTCATTTTCTATGCCAGTAAAAGTAATTATAAGGATTCTGCTTTTACTATGCATCCCTCACCCCTTAAATCACTGGAGAATCGTTGGTTTTAAACCTCTTTTTAATCCTTAAACCAAAAATCCTTGTAACTAATTCTGATATTCAGTTAGTTACAAGGATTAAAAGAGGTTCCTGGCGGATTCGAACCGCCGTACACGGTTTTGCAGACCGCTGACTAAGCCACTCATCCAAGGAACCAAAACAAACTCAAGAATGCTTTATTTCTCGATTGCGGATGCAAAGGTAGTACATTTTCCGTAACTTCCAACTATCCGCAGCAACTTTTCTTCTTTTTTTTCCTTTCTACTCCGCATTCGCCCCGCTTTTCATCCAGTAACTGCTTTAAGTCACAACCTGTGGCACAACCGGCACACGGATTCTCATTCTTCTCCGAACGACGAAAAAAAGAGTAAAAACTCATACCGATGCGTATGCAACAAAACAATAACAAAAAGGCTACTGCCCACTCCTGCCAATTACTCATACAAACAATCCTCCTATCTGATAAATTGCAAATGACATCAACCATGCCAATGCCGTGGTATATGATGCTGCAAACAACGCCCATTTCCAACTGCCCGATTCTCCTTTAATGGCAGCCAGAGTGGCAATGCAGGGGAAATATATCAATACAAACACCATGTAGGCAAAAGCTATCAGAGGAGTAATCGGAATACGTTCGCCCAAGCTCACCGCATCTGCTTCAGAATCGTCGGCATAGAGTACTCCCAGCGTGCTCACCACCAACTCTTTTGCTCCTACCCCCGAAAGGATGCCGATGCCCAGTTTCCAATCGAAGCCTAATGGCTTGATAACCGGTTCCATGGCTTTGCCGATACGGCCGATATAGGAGTTTTCCTGCTGTTCGGCCATCGTGTCGTAGGCTTCGTGATCGGGATAGTAGCCCAAAGCCCATATCACGATGGAGGCTACCATGATGATTCCTCCCATCTTGCGCAAGTATTGTGCGCCCTTTTCCCATGTATGGCGTAGAATGGATTTGGAAGTAGGCATACGGTAAGGAGGGAGTTCCATGACGAACGGGGTATCATCGCCTTTGACCAGAAAACGACAGAAGAGCCGCGCCATGACTACTGCCAACAAGATGCCGATGGCATAAATCGACAATAACACCAGACTGGCACTGTCGGGAAAGAAAGTTCCGACAAGCAAAAGGTAGATAGGCAGACGGGCGCTGCACGACATCAACGGATTGATGAGCATGGTGACCAGGCGGCTTTTCCGATTCTCGATGGTGCGCGAAGCCATTATGGCAGGAACATTGCATCCAAACCCCATAATCAAAGGAATGAAGGATTTTCCATGCAAGCCCATCTTATGCATAATCTTATCCATGATAAAGGCGGCACGTGCCATATAGCCCGAATCTTCCATCAAAGAAATAAAGAAGTAGAGGATGAGGATATTGGGCAAAAAGACGATGACACCTCCCACACCACCGATAATGCCGTCTATCAATAAATCCTTTAACGGGCCTTCGGACATGTTCTCGTGTATCAAATCTCCCAATGCCTCGACGAGCCACTCGATGCCTTGCATCGGATAGTCGCCCAACACGAAAGTGCCTTCGAACATCAGATACAGAAACAGGAAGAAGATGGGGTATCCCCAAATGCGGTGTGTGACGATGGAATCTACGATGTGGGTGACACGCGATGTATCCTGATGGTTGTCCACGTAGGTTTCGCGCAAGGCACCGGCAATGAAACCGTACTTGGCGTCCGTAATGGCTTGTTCGCTTTCTTCGTTTATCGCATTGCGAAGGCGTTGCTCCTCCCGGTCGCGAACCTCAAGAATGTCTTTTGCGTTGGAGAAAGTCTGTACTTCTTTTTCCAAATCCTTGTCGTTCTCCAGCAACTTGATGGCCAAGAAGCGGGTGGAATATTTATGGCGGATATTTTCGTTCAGGCCGATTACACGTTTCACCCCTTCTATGCTTCGTTCCAGCTCAGGTCCATGATTGATGTGGATGTGCCTGCAAAAGCCGCGTGTATGTTCCACTTCTTCTTTGTGGCTGCCGAAATCGTGGTCGGGCACGTATTCCTGGTGCCAATTGCGAAGGTCGTCTAAGATTTCGCTGTTCATCTTGCCTGTGCGATCCAGAAAATCGGCTCCTTCGTAGATATTTATAATTACATGAAACAGTTGGTCGATGCCTTTTCCGCTACGGCTGACCGTAGGTATCATCGGTACGCCGAAAAGCCTGCCGAGCGTGACGTAATCCAGCGTATTTCCACTGGCTTCCAGTTCATCGTACATATTCAGCGCGATGACCATGCGTACATTCATATCAATCAACTGCGTGGTGAGATAGAGGTTACGCTCCAGATTGGAAGCATCCACTACGTTGATAATGATATCGGGCGTTTCATTGATGATATGGCGGCGGACATAGATTTCTTCGGGAGAATAGGCCGAGAGGGAGTACGTGCCGGGAAGGTCGACGATACGGAAGTGATAACCTTGAAAATCGAAATATCCTTCTTTGGCATCTACGGTGACTCCACTGTAATTGCCCACATGCTCGTGTGCTCCGGAAGCAATGTTGAAAAGGGAGGTCTTGCCGCAATTGGGGTTTCCCACCAAAGCAACGTTGATGGTGCGGCGCTTTCCGAGCGCAAGCCGTTTGAGGTCGGCTTCGCCCAAGCGCACTTCTTCGCTCAATCCTTTGTGGTAATCCGGCTCCACGGCCTGTGCTTTGGCTTCCTGCTCACTGATGATTTCTATCATTGCGGCTTCTTGGCGCCGCAAGGAAATCTCATAGCCCATCACCTTGTATTTAATGGGGTCTTTCAACGGAGCGTTCAGCAGCACTTTCACTGTTTTTCCTTTTATGAACCCCATCTCTACAATCCGTTTGCGGAAACCGCCGTGCCCCAGCACTTTCACGATTACCCCTTTCTCACCGGTTTTCAACTCGGACAAACGCATACTCTCTTCCCTCTTTCTGTTTAATGATGCAAAGATAGTGTTTATGCACACATACCGCAAGCAATTTAGAATGTATTTAAATAATAAACAACCGGGAATACGGTTAGGTTCTCGGTTTTGTTTTCTTTAGGGTCTGTTTAAATTTTCTTCAAGATAATGCCGGGTAGAATACAAGCAGGCTTTTACCGGAGGGAATACGTTTTTTTATTCTTTACAAAAAATGAGTCGTTTGTAAAGATTTTCGGATGCGTTCTAAAATCCTTGTCCATTTTTACTAAAAATTCACCGGATTTTTAGTAAATCTTCGGGGAATTTTTAGTAAAAATCCGGTGAGTTTTTAGTAAATTTCTACCGACCTGATTTGCATAACGTTAGAAGCGTTTTTTTTGTTTATGATTTCTTTCTTGCCAAAAGTAAAAAAACACACCACATTTAAAAGCGTCATGTCATGCGCTGTCCCCTAAGAGCATTCAGCTAAACCCTTGAGTCATTTCCGCAGATAAACGATGGTGGGCAAGTGGTCGCTGTAACCGTTGAGCCAAGTCCTTCCGCCATGTGTACGCAGCAAAGCGCCTTTGTATTTCCCTTCCTGCTGAATCATGTAATCGCGTATGAACACTTCGTTATGGTCGTATTTCAATCCTTTCCGGGCTTTCAACAGAGGTTTGGAAATGAGAATCTGGTCGAACAGATTCCATTTGCCTCGATAAAGCAACGTTCCCACTCCCTTGTCTTCCAATGTCTCCCACCATGGGTTATAAAGCCCGCCTTTCTTCACCTGTTTGGGATATTTGCGTGTGCCGAGTTCCCGCAGGCTTTCGTCCATAGGGTCATCGTTCAAGTCGCCCATTATGATGAGCTTAAGTCTTTTGTCTTCACGCATCAGCGAGTCTTTCAGGGCTTTCACCTGCCGCGCCGCATGCACGCGCACCGGCGAATCTGCTCCGCGAGACGGCCAATGATTGACGATGACGCAAACCCGTTCGCCGGCCAGCTGTCCGTCCACTATCAGAAAACCACGTGTCAAATGCATCGTATCTCCCTTGAAAGGAGTGGAAAGAACCAATTCGGAAGCGGTGACGCTGAATTGCTTCGGGTCGTACAGCAAAGCACAGTCTACCCCGCGTTGGTCGGGACCTTCATAATGTACGTATCGATAGCCGGATATGGCCGGTTGTTTAACCAAATCGTCCAGCACCCTGCTGTTTTCCACTTCCGCCACACCGATGAAAGCCGGGCCTTCGGGCACTACATCCCGCGAAAGTTCGCCCAGCACTTTGGAGAGATTCCGCAGCTTCGATGCATATTTCTCGGCAGTCCATTTATAACTGCCGTCAGGCAAAAACTCATAATCGTCTTTTCCCGCATCGTGAATCGTATCAAACAAATTTTCCAGATTATAAAACGCCACACTATATACCTTTTGCTCCGTATTCTGCGCTCCCGATGTTGCAGCATAAAGCCAAACAAAGAGTAAAACAAGTAATTTCTTCATATAATTATTAAAATTGTTTTCTGCAAAAGTCAGAAATAAAATGCGATAAACCTACTTTCCCCGCCACTTTTTTCTGTTTCAAGGCCAACGCATCGGCTCAAACCGGGCGAGTTACCCCTCTCGCAACAAAATAAATCGCATTTTATTTTGCAGTGTCTCGGACTTGCACTATCTTTGCGCTCTGAAAAAGAAGACCATTACACTATTCATTACCAAAATAGTAACAGAATAATAATTATAAAACAAATATCAAAATGAAAAAAGGTATTCATCCTGAAAATTACCGTCCGGTAGTATTTAAAGATATGTCAAACGGCGACATGTTCTTATCTCGCTCTACTTGCAACACAAAAGAGACTATCGAATTCGAAGGTGAAACTTATCCGTTGGTAAAGCTCGAAATCTCCAGCACTTCTCACCCGTTCTACACCGGTAAGTCCAAGCTGGTCGACACAGCCGGTCGTGTTGATAAGTTTATGAGCCGTTATGGTAACCGCAAGAAATAATCAGTTTTGCTTAAAGCTGAAAAAAGGGAATCTTTTTCGTTAAAGGATTCCCTTTTTTGTTATACAGGAATATTTGGCTATGAGTAACGTTCTTCATTTTCTCGTTGAATCCTGCCGGAGGTCCGGCAAATGGTACAAAAGTCTCTATCGGAACAAGCCTTGGTATAAGAGAGTATTGGCGTCTACCGTCTCTTTCGTTGTTCTTTTCCTCATCTACCTTATCATGGTAGACATCAATTTCCTTTGGCTGTTCGGCAAATCTCCCGGTCTGTCCAGTATTCATAACCCCGAACAGCCCATTGCGTCGGAACTTTATAGTGCAGACGGAAAGCTGATAGGCAAATATTTCCGCGAAAACCGCAGTCCGGTAAGTTACGAAGAAATTTCCCCCATACTCATAAAAACACTCATCAGCACCGAAGACGAGCGGTTCTACCAGCATTTCGGCATCGACTTTCAAGGGGTGTTTGCCGCCGTCAAAGACATGGCCAAAGGCGATGCGCGAGGAGCCAGTACCATCACCCAGCAATTAGTGAAGAATATGTTCAAGGTACGCTCCCAATATTCCACAGGATTGCTGGGAAAAATTCCCGGCTTGAAATTGCTCATCATGAAATCCAAAGAGTGGATTACGGCAGTCAAAATTGAAATGTTCTACTCCAAACAGGAAATCCTGACAATGTATCTCAACACGGTAGATTTCGGCAGCAATGCCTACGGCATAAAAACAGCCTGCAAAACTTACTTCCACACCACTCCCCGTGAAATAACCTGCGAACAAGCGGCTACCTTAGTGGGGTTGCTGAAAGCCACCACAACCTATAATCCCCGCCTGAACCCGGAAAACAGCATGAAGCGCCGCAATGTGGTGCTGGAGAACCTGTGCAGAAACCACGGCATCACACGGGCCGAATGCGACTCTCTGAAGAAGCTGCCCATCAATCTGAATTATAATATCGAGACCAACCATGACGGGAAAGCCCTTTATTTCCGCGAAGCCATCGCCGATTATCTGGCTCCTTGGTGCAAAGAAAACCAAATAGATCTCTACGCCGACGGTTTGAAAATATATACCACCCTCGACAGCCGCATGCAACGATACGCCGAAGTTGCTGCAAACCGCCAGATGCGCATAGTGCAACGCAACTTCAACAACCATTGGGGCAATCAGGCTCCGTGGCGCGACCGCAATCATCAGGAAATACCCCATTTTATAGAAGACTTGTCCAAACGTACCCCAGCCTACAAGATACTGGCCGGTAAATATCCCGACCGTCCGGACTCCGTAGACTACTACCTCAACTTTCCTCATCGGCTGAGAGTGTTCGATTACGACATCGGCACTCGCGACACCACCATCAGCACCATGGACTCCATCCGATACATGGAACGCTTCATGCATTGCAGCTTTGTTGCCATGGAACCGCAAACCGGACACGTAAAGGCATGGGTAGGCGACATCGACTTCGGCTCATGGAAATACGACAAAGTGCTCTCCAAACGTCAACCCGGTTCCACCTTCAAATTGTTTGTTTATACCGCCGGATTCAACGAGGGCATGTCTCCCTGCGACTACCGCATCGACAAGCAAGACGTATGGAATGTCATCGAAAACGGCAAACCTACCCAATGGATTCCGCGCAACGCCAATGGCGAATACACCGGAGACACGCTTTCTCTGAAAGCAGCCTTTGCCCGCTCGATAAATACCATTGCCGTACAAGTAGGACAAGAAGTGGGTGTACACAAAGTAGCTGAGACGGCATACGCCATGGGCATCAAAACACCGCTGGAAGAAACGCCCGCCCTCAGCTTGGGGGCTTCGGATGTTTCTCTGTTGGAGTTGGTCAATGCTTATAGCACCGTCATCAATGAAGGAAAAATGCACGATGTAGTACTCATTACCCACATCGAAGATGCCAACGGAAAAGTAATCTACAAAGACGAGACCTCACAGAAACAAGTGCTCCCTTACGAAACCGCTTTCCTGATGACCGAAATGCTGAAAGCCGGAATGACCGAGCCGATGGGCACTTCGCAAGCCCTATGGGGATACGACCTGCACCGCTACAACACTGAGTTCGGCGGAAAAACCGGTACTTCATCCAATCATTCGGATGCATGGTTCGTAGGCGTCACACCCAAGCTGATAGGAGGTGCTTGGGTGGGCGGAGAACATCGCAGCATCCACTTCCGCACCGGAGAACTTGGACAAGGCAGCCGTACGGCTTTGCCCATATTTGCCTACTTCATGGAGCAAGTGCTGAAAGACAACAGTCTGAAAGGGTATCAGGCCCGATTCCCGCAAGCCAAAGAAAAAATTAAGAAGGAATATGGCTGCCGTTCCGTAATCCTGCGCCGCGACACCGACTCCATCGCAACAGACAGCATAGTTTCGCAGACAGTTCTTGAACTCGAATAGGGAATCACCTATCGGGAAATAGGGAAAAAAACAGGAAATAGGAGAAACCTTTTTCTATTTTTGTAAGACCAAACGAAAAACATAAACAACCATGAAACGATTTACCATTCTATTCTTCATGGCATGTCTCTTTGCGGCCACGGGGGTTGCGAAACCGAAAGTTAAAGATATCAGTGGAAGTATTGCCATCAATGGCGAACTGAAAAAAAACTATCGAAACACTCCGGCCGGTACTCCCGTCATCATTCGCCGTATAATCCAGAATCCCAAAACGTTCTCTCTTCTTTACGCCATAGAAATCAATGGAATACAGGAAACTATACCTGAGGAGGAAATGTACATAATCACTCTTTCCACTCCACAGACCGACCGGGAATTCTGGCAACAAGCATACTTTAAAAACCAGCTTTACAAGCATTTCAGCGAACGAGGTTACAGACATGAGTTGCGCCGGGAAATAGACGAGGAATGCAGCGAATATCTGGACAGGCTACATGAAATAGCCTATCAGGACGATTACATCACCTCCTATGTGCAAGGCGTATTTGCCAAACTTGCTCCTGCCGGCATCGACCCGAATCGCAACGAACAATTGAATGTACGTGTCATCCAATCTACCGAACCGGATGCCTACATGCTGCCTAACGGCTCCATGCTCATCAGTACAGGGCTTCTCTGTACGCTTGATTCGGAGGATGAGTTGGCTGCCATGATAGCTACCGAAATAGCCCACTTTGTACTTGACCATCAGGTAGAAAACATATATCGTGCCGAACGTCGTTTAAAAAACGCCGTTTTTTGGGGAAACGTATTTTCCGCAACTGCGGAAGCCGCTTTCGATATAGCTTATTGGAATAATGACAGCAATGCACTTACCGTAAGTACCATAGCTTCGTTGGGTGAAGTGGCATCGCTCTTAAGCATTCCTGCCATTAACCGACTGGGAATGAGATACAAGACTAATCAGGAGATAGCATCCGACCGCATTGCTCGCGATTTGCTCAGCCTCAAAGGATACAACCCCAACGGATTATCTTCGGCCTTAGGAAAAATCATCGACTATTACAACATTCGGCATCGCACCGAAAAAATCACCCGCTACGAAAGTACCCAATTGCTGCTAAAACGCATTGAGAAAGCTGGTAAAGCCGAAAGTCAGACCAGCTATCCTTATCTGAAGAAAACCAGTGACATAGTGACTTTCAATGCAGCCATGAATATGGCCAACCAACGTTACATGGATGCGGTCCGGCTCATTCAAAAAAACATAGACAACAATTTTGCCTCTACCCACGACTACGTTATTCTTGTCAAAGCGAAAATGGCTCTCTACAACACAGAAGATATCAACAACGAATGCCTCTCCTTGCTCGACAAAGCTCAGAAACTGGCAGGAAACAGTCCCAATCTGGATATTTACAAACAAAGAATACTGCTGTTAATGCGCATGAATAAACAATCTAAAGCCGCCAATTCTTTAAAAGAGTATCTCAGTTTGCTTGCAAAATATCAAGCCCAAGGCATAAAAGGGGAGGAAGAAGAATGGACTGCCAAAGAGATGAACTGGGCAGGAGAATTATTGGATAAGATAAGTAGAATTTAGAGGTTAGCGATTAGTGGTTAGCGATCAGCGGTAAATAGGGAACAAGTCAATCCTACGCCGCATGGTCACTAACCACTAACAGTTGCCCGCTGTCCGCTATTTACGGAACGGTGGTTTCACTACTTGTGCTTTCAGCTTACGCCCACGTACGTCAATATAAATCTCCGTATTTACTTTACTGTATTCAGGTTTTACATAGCCCATACCTATACCTATCTTACGGACAGGAGACATAGTGCCTGAGGTCACTACACCGATTGCAACACCATCCGCGCTGAACAATTCGCAACCATGACGAGGAATACCGCGATCAACTAACTCGAATCCTACTAATTTACGGACAGTACCTTCAGCTTTCTGCTTCTCAAGCATCGGACGATTGATGAAATTTTTTCCATCCACAAATTTTGTAATCCAGCCCAAACCGGCTTCAATAGGCGAAGTCGTATCATCCAAATCGTTTCCATACAGACAGAATCCCATTTCCAGACGCAATGTGTCACGTGCTCCCAAACCAATGGGTTTGATGCCAAACTCTGCGCCGGCCTCGAATAGTGCATCCCAAATCTTCATGGCAGCATCAGGATAGAAGTAGAGTTCAAAACCTCCGGCACCCGTATAGCCTGTATTGGAAATAATGACATCCTTTTCTCCGGCAAATTCACCATGCGTAAAAGTATAATAAGGAAGTTCGGAAAGGTTGATAGACGTCAGTTTCTGCAAAGCCAAAATAGCTTTCGGACCTTGTACGGCAAGTTGTGCCATACGGTCTGAAGCATTTTCCAATTCGGCTCCTTCCGTATTATGCGAAACACACCAGTTCCAATCTTTCTCTATATTGGAAGCATTTACAACCAATAAATATTTTTCCGGCTCGTATTGATAAACCAAAAGGTCGTCTACAATGCCTCCTTTATCATTGGGGAAACAAGTATATTGCACTTTACCCGGAGTAAGAGCTGCCACATTGTTTGAAGTAACTTTCTGCAAGAAAGTCAGTGCATGAGGGCCTTTTACCCAGAATTCTCCCATGTGGGAAACATCGAATACTCCCACTCCCTGACAAACGGTGAGGTGTTCATCAATAATCCCGGAATATTCGATAGGCATATTGTATCCCGCAAACTCGTGCATCTTAGCACCCAGCGAGATGTGTTTCTCTGTAAACGGAGTAGTTTTCATGATAACAAAGATTAAGTTATGGTATATTGTTTATAAATTATCTGTCGGCAACAAGGGCGGCAATCTTCACGATGACGTTCATAGCCTTTTCCATGCTCTGAACCGGAACAAACTCATAACGACCGTGGAAGTTCAGGCCTCCGGCAAAGATATTGGGACACGGCAATCCTTTGAAAGAAAGCTGTGCTCCATCCGTGCCTCCGCGAATGGCTTTCACGCGAGGTTCAACACCTGCTGCCTTCATCGCAGCGAAGGCTATGTCGATGATATGCATCACCGGTTCTATCTGCTCGCGCATATTGTAATATTGATCACGAAGTTCAAGGGTGGCAGTACCCAAGCCATATTCATCATTTATCTTTCTCACAAGATGCTCCATCTCCTTCTTGCGAGCTTCAAAACGAGTGCGGTTATGGTCGCGAATAATATAAGAAACCGTTGTCTGTTCCACTTCGCCATTGATGCCGATCAAGTGATAAAAGCCCTCATAACCTTCGGTATGTTCCGGAGTTTCATGAGTGGGAAGCATAGTTATAAAACGGTTGGCCACACGAATAGAATTAATCATTTTGTTCTTGGCATAGCCGGGATGCACATTGCGTCCCTTGAAAACAATCTTGGCGGCCGCTGCATTGAAATTTTCGAATTCAAGTTCACCCACTTCACCGCCATCCATGGTGTAAGCCCAATCGCAACCGAATTTTTCTACATCGAACTTATGAGCACCCAATCCGATCTCTTCATCAGGATTGAAACCTATGCGGATTTTGCCGTGCTTGATTTCTGGATGTTCCTTCAGATAAACCATTGCCGACACTATCTCGGCAATACCGGCTTTATCATCAGCCCCCAGCAAGGTTTTTCCGTTGGTCACAATCAGGTCTTCGCCCTTATGGTCAAGCAATTCGGGGAATTGCGAAGGCGAGAGAACTATATTTTGCTCTGCACAAAGTAGAATATCTTTGCCATCGTAATTTTCCACGATACGGGGGGAGACATCCTTACCACTCATATCAGGGCTTGTGTCCATGTGGGCAATAAATCCGATGACAGGCAACGGTTTATCCGTATTGGCAGGAAGAGTGGCGAATAAATAACCATTTTCGTCCAAAGTTATTTCTTCCAGCCCTAAAGCTTCCAGTTCTTCTTTCAGATACTTGGCAAACACCATTTGCCCCGGAGTACTTGGGGTAACTCCACTGTCTTCATTCGCTTGAGTATCAAAACTTACATACTTCAAAAAACGTTCTACTAATGTCATATCCATAAGGCTTTAATTATTTACGCTTGAAAAAGGTGTTTATTGATTGCCGTAAAGGTAGAAAAAGGGAAGTGAATAGCCAAGCAATTCACTTCCCTTTTTCATTTTTTCATATGGCATTTTGTCAATTAGAAGTGGCTGCTGCCATCAAAACAATGCGTGCAAACTTTGCATTTAGGCAGACCGATAGCCTCTACCAGGGTTTCCAGCGTATTGAATTTCAAAGAAGAAAGTCCGAACCGCTCTCGAATCACCTCTACCATTTTCTCATATTCCGGTGAGCCGGTGGTGGCATACTTATCCAGGTTTTTCGCATCATCTCCTTCCAATTCTTTGATGATACGCCGCGTGATAAGTTCCAAATCGCTTTTAGAGGCCGTAAAACCAATGAAAGGACAGCCGTAAATCAACGGGGGGCACGCAATACGGATATGTACTTCTTTGGCTCCGTATTCATAAAGAACTTTCACGTTGTCACGTAGCTGTGTGCCACGAACAATGGAGTCATCGCAGAATAACAGACGTTTCCCTTCGAGCATTGCCCGGTTGGGTATCAGTTTCATCTTTGCCACTAAAGAACGCATTTCTTGTTTGCTGGGTGTAAAGCTACGAGGCCAAGTAGGAGTGTATTTGGAAATGGCACGATGATAAGGAACTCCTTTACCTTCGGCATATCCCAAAGCCATGCCTACACCGGAGTCTGGAATACCGCAAGCACAATCTACTACCGAATTATCTTTTTGTCCCATTTTGAAACCGGAAGCAAACCGCACCTCTTCTACGTTTCTGCCTTCGTAGCAAGAAGTGGGAAAACCATAATATACCCATAGGAACGAACAGATTTGCATTTGCTCATTAGGCTTGCGCATCTGTTCCACGCCATCGGCTCGCAAACGGACAATCTCACCGGGACCGAGATAGCGTTCTATCTCATAATCCAGATTAGGGAAACTGCTCGATTCGCTTGTGACCGCATAAGCACCTTCTTTCTTGCCGATGACCACAGGTGTGCGGCCCCAATGATCGCGTGCGGCAATAATTCCATCTTCCGTAAGCAGTAGCATGGAACAAGAGCCTTTGATGTGCTTATACACATTTTCAATTCCTTCCACAAAGTTTTTGCCTTGTATTATAAGGAGAGCGATAAGTTCTGTTTGATTGGTTTTGCCCATGCTGAGCTCGGCGAAGTGCATGTTTTGGGCCAGCAGTTCTGTTTCAATTTCTTGTAGATTTACGATTTTGGCAACCGTTGTAATGGCAAAACGGCCAAGGTGAGAGTTCAGTATCAATGGTTGCGGATCTGTATCACTGATGATTCCTATTCCGGAATTCCCTTTGAACGTATCCAGTTCGTCTTCAAACTTCGTGCGGAAATAGGTGCTTTCCAGGTTGTGGATAGAACGGATAAATTCTCTTTTTTCTGTATTATATGTGGCCAGACCGCCACGTTTCGTTCCCAAATGGGAATTATAATCTGTACCATAGAACACATCAGCCACGCAATCAGCTTTGGCAACTGTGCCGAAAAAGCCTCCCATAAATCTTTTTTATTGTTGGTTACTAAAATTAACGGAGGCAAAGGTACAAAGAAGTTTTTTTTTCACGTTATTTTCTGTCGATACATATCTAAAAAAAACTTAGAGTCTATTTAACCGGAATTCGATATAAAGTAAGAATATCATCAGTTGCCTGCTATTTATGCTGTCTACCTCAATGGCCGGCTTCTCTTATGGTGTTCGATTTTTCTGTATTCTGTTTAATCGCAGTGTTACCTGAACTCGGTATAGGCTGCTCCTTTTGCTGAAGATGGGGGGGCATCCTGTCGGGCGGATATTTCCTGAATGCACCGGTTTACAGTGATTGGGCAGAAGAGAAGAGAGCCTTTCTGGCCGGCCGCCCTCGCCCTGTTTTGACAGCTGCAATCCTTTGTCGTGACAGAGGCAAGTGTTCAAGCCGACAGACACAAGTGTCTGACAAGGCAGGAGTAAACGCTTGATAACCAATGTGGTTTAGTTTTAAAATACAAGTCTCCGTATGAGGTTATCGACCTGCTTCTTATCCCGAATTCAGGCAGTGTTGTCTTGTTGAGAATTGATACTAAGTGTTTATCGAGAGGCATCCCTTGCAAGAGATACCTGTAGGCTGGTTTTGGTAGATATATATATCCATCGTGCTGCATCTATACTTCCAGCCGAGGACATCTATACTTCCAGCCGAAGACATCTATATAACCTGAATTCGGTATAAAACAAGATGTTATATGCCTGTTAAATACTTGTATATATCTTGCCGTTTTCCTCGCATATATGAGGTGCTGAACGTCGCATATACGAGACCACACACGTCGCATATACGAGACTACACACGTCGCATATACGAGACCACACACGTCGCATATACGAGACTTGGCACCACTGATTGACCCCTCCGGGAATGCCTCCGGGAGCGTTTTTTGTATAGGCGGAGTCTCTTTTTACATCGAACTCAGGTTATATAGCGAGCCGTGACGGGAAAGATAACACTCCAGAAAGTAAATGTTTTTCTTTTCCTGAAAGGCTTTCGGGATTGGACGTTCGTGATGTATCGTCAGATATCGAATGTTGAGTAGATAACCGGATAAAAAAACACCCTGCAAAACGAAAAACTCTTTGCAGGGCGCAATTAATACCTCTAAAAACTCTCTTTCCCTAATTAATGGACAAACTTTGATTCATTTCCATTTTTTCAGTGACTTTTTATCTGTGGAAGTGGCTTCAAACAAACTCAGGGCGAAACCGCCGCTGCGTGCTTCTTTCACAGATATCTTGGTCTTATGGGTCACAATGCCTTTTTTGATTTGATAAGAGGTGGGATTTGCTTGGTAGTCTGCATCTTTACCGTCCGCATAGAGGGTAGCCGCATACTGCTTACCCGGCTCCAAGAAATCAAGCGTAAAAGTGGCGGTACGCGCATTCTCATCCGTGATGCCGCCTACAAACCAATTGTTTGTGCCTTTTGCTTTACGGGCTACGGTGATGTAGTCACCCGGTTCTGCCTCTATATACTTGCTGTCATCCCAATCTACCGCAACGTCTTTGATGAATTGAAAAGCATCCATGTGCTTTTCGTAGTTCTCCACCAAGTCGGCAGCCATTTGCAACGGACTGTAAAGGGTGACGTAAAGAGCCAACTGTTTGGCAAGGGTGGTCTGAACTTGTCCGTGAGGCAGAGTACCCATAAAGTCAAGTTTCGTGTCGAATATGCCCGGTGTGTAGTCCATCGGGCCACCAATAAGACGATTGAACGGCAACAGCGTGGTATGGAACGGCTTACTGCCACCGAATGCTTCGTATTCAGTACCGCGCGCTGACTCATTAGCAATCAGGTTGGGATATGTACGGCACAAACCGGTAGGCCGCACAGCCTCGTGGGCGTTGACACAGATTTTATAATCGGCTGCTTTCTTCACTGCATAGAGATAGTGGTTGTTAAGCCACTGTCCGTAATGATGTTCTCCACGGGGAATCATATTTCCCACGTATCCACTCTTCACGGCATTGTAGCTATTGTCCACCATGAATTGATAAGCTTTGTCCATGTGTCGCTCGTAGTTGCGTATGGAACCGGAAGTTTCGTGGTGCATCATCAGTCTTACGCCTTTGCTCTTGGCATAAGCATTCAGCATCTTGATGTCAAAATCAGGATAAGGAGTCACAAAGTCAAATACATAGTCTTTCGATTTACCGAACCAGTCTTCCCAACCTTCATTCCAGCCTTCTACCAATACTTGGTCGAAGCCATGCCTGGCTGCAAAATCAATGTACTTCTTAACATTTTCATTGTTGGCTCCATGGCGTCCATTGGGCTTGGTTTTCGTATAATCCGTTTCGCCCAATTTTATAGAAGGCAAGTCATCTGTGTATGCCCAAGAACTTTTGCCGGCTATCATTTCCCACCATACGCCCACGTACTTCACCGGTTTAATCCATGAAACGTCTTCATAAGCGCAAGGCTCGTTCAGGTTCAATGTAATTTTAGACGCAAGAATATCGCGGGCATCATCGCTGACAATCACCGTGCGCCACGGCGAAGTACAAGGTGCCTGTAAATAGCCTTTGTTTCCTACGGCATCAGGTATCAACCAAGATTCAAACACAAAGTTCTTGTCGTCCAGATTCAGATGCATGCAAGAGTAATCTACCAAAGCTGCCTCATGGAGATTGATATACAAGCCTTCGGCTGTTTTCATCTGCAAGGAAGTCTGAACGCCGGTCGGAGAAAACTGCGTTTGTGAAGAGTTCTCGGTAATGGCTTCATCCATCAATCCACGAATCTCGGAGAGTTTGGATTCGGTGTAATCGTATTCCTGTGTATCATAGTCGCCCGGAATCCAAAATGCCGTATGGTCACCGGTCATGGCAAACTGTGTACGCTCTTCTTTTACAATAAAATAATTCAGATTCTTCTGCAAGGGAAATTCATAGCGAAAACCAAGACCATCGTTAAACAACCGGAAGCGGATAATCATATTCCTGTCTTGCACTTTCTGGTTAAGCGTCACAACCAATTCGTTGTAGTGGTTACGGATGTACTTCACTTCACCCCAAACAGGTTGCCACGTTTCATCAAATGTAGATGTGCTTGCGTTGGCCAGTGTAAAACCGTTCATCAGTCCGGAATCGTTCTTCAGTTCCAATCCTAATTTTGAAGGGTTAATTACACTTTTTCCTTTATAAAAAAGCTCGTAGACCGGTTCGCCTTGCGCATTTACCGAAAAGTTCAGTTTGAATTGTCCGTTGGGAGAGGTGATACTCTCTGCCATTGCTGCACTACTCATCATCAAAACGAGCAGGAAGCAAGCCATTTTTGTGCAGATTGCTTTCATGTTTCTCATGCTACAATTTTTTAATAAAGTTTGTAGTGCAAATATATATAAGAACGAGCGACTTCCCGATATCATCAGATTGAAAAGGGGGATGACTCACCGGAAAACGTTTGCATGAAGCTGCTGTTCTTAGTCACTGATTTCTTCCATAACCGGATTTTAATAATGGGAAGTGGCATGAACGGTTGTTTAAGACGAATTATCTTGCGATAATGTGCACAACAGGAGTCATCTCATGACCGAAGCATCGAATGACAAGGGAAGTAGTTCTCCTATATTGTTCAATTCATAGATTCCTTTTGTTCCATACAGTAATACACGCATGGGATGTTTGAAGCGTTTTTCCGTTTCGAGCATAACTTGCCGGCAGGCTCCGCAGGGTGGAATGGGAGCTTCCAGAAACTCACCGCGTTCATTGCGTGCTGCGATGGCTAAAGTGTCCACAGCTTGGTCGGGACATTGCGAGTTGGCGTAGAACAGTGTGGTGCGTTCGGCGCAAATACCCGAAGGATAGGCGGCATTCTCCTGATTAGAGCCTGTTATGATAATGCCGTTTGCCAGCCTTGCCGCAGCGCCTACCGAGAAGTGCGAGTAGGGGGCATAGCTACGTTTGGTAGCCTCGCACGCAGCGTCCATCAGTTCGCGGTCGGTGGCATTCAGTTCTTCGTATTCGTATATTTTAAGTGCGATTCGGATATTCAGTTCTTTCATATAGAAGAGGTTTATATTGTAATTAATGTTACAAAGGTAGAAAAGAGATTGGTTTTTTCAATTCTTTTGCGGACTTTTGTATCGAACTCAACTATTGAAACATGAAATGTATTTTCAGACTGACCGTGGTCATAGCCCTCATATTCACTTCCGTCGCTTCGATACATGCACAGCGCAGAAATCCCCGCTTCAATGAATATATCAAGCAATACGCTCCGCTTGCCGTAGACCAGATGCGGAAGCATAAGATACCTGCCAGTATCACTTTGGCGCAGGGCTTGCTCGAAAGCGGTGCCGGACATAGTCAGTTGGCACGCAAGAGCAACAACCATTTCGGGATAAAGTGTCATCGCACTTGGACCGGAAGTAAGGTTTATCATGATGACGACGCACGCGACGAGTGCTTTCGTGCCTATTCCCACCCGAAAGATTCCTATGAAGACCATTCTCTCTTTCTAAGGCAGGGAGTCCGCTATGCATTTCTTTTCAGCCTGAAGATAACGGATTATAAAGGCTGGGCGCGTGGGTTGAAAAAGGCCGGCTATGCCACCGACCCTTCGTATGCCAATCGATTGATTACGATTATTGAGGACTATGAACTCTATCAGTACGACAGTCGCGGTATGAGCAGGGGCGAAACCCGCAACTGGGAGAAGGAGCTGAAGAAGAAACCATGGCTTGCCCATCCGCATCAGGTGTATATTGCCAATGACATAGCTTACGTGGTGGCGCGCGACGGAGACTCTTTCCGCCTGCTGGGCAAGGAGTTTGACATCAGTTGGAAGAAGTTGGTGAGATACAACGACCTTCATAAAGACTATACATTGGAGGATGGAGACATCATTTATCTGAAAGGGAAAAAGAAAAAGGCCTCTAAAGCATATACCGTTTATATTGTGAAAGATGGTGATTCCATGCATTCCATTTCGCAGAAATACGGCATCCGTTTGAAGAATCTCTATAAGATGAATCGCAAGGATTCGGATTACGTTCCGGAGGTGGGCGACAGGTTGAGGCTGAGATAATGACCTGTATGCTGTGGGCTTACCTTTCCTATGCTGTGGGGAGAGCTCCTCTAAAGTGCGGGGTTACCATCCTTAAAGTGTGGGCTTGTGCCTGTTGAAGTGTGGGCTGACGTTCGCTCAGGTGTGGGGTTACGATTGCTCAGGTGCGGGCTTATACTTCCTTGCATGTCATAGCAGCGCTTCTGCCCCATCTTGTTCTTTCCTATCCGAAAACGTACAAGGTGTCCGAAAACGGACACCTTGTTTTTTATCCATTGAACTTACTTTCAGTGATTTATGATTTTGGCATGGTATTGGTATTAATTCTGTGTTATGTTCGCAAACAGTAAAAACAGAAACTATGGATAGAGAAATTCCGAAAGAGGTGCGTAAGAAAGAACGCAATAAGAAAATCATCCGTTACGGCATTGCCGGTGTGGCGGGCATCGTTGCGGTTAGCGTACTGATTTCATTGATGCGTACGGGAGTGAAGGTTAGCGACCTTGTATTCTCTAAAGTAGAGAAAGGCACGATTGAGGTCAGTGTCAGCGCATCGGGCAAAGTGGTTCCGGCGTTCGAGGAGATCATAAATTCCCCCATCAACACACGCATTCTGGAAGTATATAAGAAGGGGGGCGACAGTGTGGATGCGGGTACCCCCATCATGAAACTGGACTTGCAGAGTGCCGAGACGGACTACAAGAAGATGCTGGACGAAGAGCAGATGCGCAGTTACAAGCTGAAGCAACTGAAGCTTGACAATCAGACCAAGCTGACCGATTTGCAGATGAAAATCAAAGTCTCCGCCATGAAGCTGGACCGCATGAAGGTGGAGCTGCGCAACGAGCAATACCTCGACAGTCTTGGTTCGGGCACTACCGACAAGGTGCGCCAAGCGGAGCTCAGCTATAACGTGGCGCAGTTGGAGTACGAGCAACTGCAGCAGCAATATGCCAACGAGAAGGAGGTGCTGGCTGCCGAATATCAGGTGCGTGAACTGGAGTTCAGCATGTTTCGGAAGACTTTGGCCGAGACCAAGCGCACGCTGGACGATGCACAAGTCCGTTCGCCCCGCAAGGCCATCCTTACGTACATCGACAATCAGATTGGCGCCCAAGTGGCCGAAGGCAGCCGGATTGCCGTTATTTCCGACTTGAGCCATTTCAAGGTGGAGGGCGAGATTGCCGACACTTATGGCGACCGTGTGGCGGCGGGCGGCAGAGCCATCGTGAAGATTGGCAGCGAAAAGCTGGAAGGCTCGATAAGCAGCGTGACACCGCTCTCCAAGAATGGCGTGATATCCTTTGCCGTGCAACTGAACGAAGACAACAACCGCCGGCTGCGTTCGGGGTTGAAGACGGATGTCTATGTGATGAATGCCGTGAAAGAAGACGTGATGCGTGTGGCCAATGCAAGCTATTACGTAGGGCGCGGAGAGTACGAGCTCTTTGTGCGCAATGCCGATAAGGAGATAGTGAAACGCAAAGTGCAATTGGGCGACAGCAATTTCGAGTTTGTGGAAGTCGTCGGTGGTCTGAAGCCGGGCGATGAAGTGGTGGTGAGCGATATGAGCCAGTACAAGAACAAGAACAAACTCAAACTGAAAGACTGAAAACAAGTTTATTTAATCTCTATGATGGTTATGATAAAAATCTATTTCAAACAAGCTTGGGCATTGATGAGGCAAAACAAGCTCTTCAGCGCGCTCTACATCGTGGGCACGGGGCTTGCCATCGCCATGACCATGATTGTGGCCGTGGTATATTACGTCAAGCTGGCTCCCGTCTATCCGGAGGTGAACAGGGCAAATACGCTCTATCTTACCAATGCCCGTTTTAATAAGAATCCCGGCACCGACCGTCAGCATACCTATCAATGGGGTGTGTCCTACAAGGCTTTGCAGGAGTGGTTTTATCCGATGAAGAATGCGTTGGTCGTTTCGGCCTCTTTGAGGAACGACATGCAGGAGAACAGTTACATCCAGCCGGTGGATGGAAGCGGCGATTTCTCCGTATCCGTCAAGCTGACCGACCCGGCCTTTTTCCGTATCTATGCTTTCCGTTTTCTGGAGGGAAAAGCGTTTACGACGGCTGATTTGGACGGAGGCGTCCATACGGCCGTGATAACGGACGAGCTGGCCCGCCGCCTTTTCGGCACCGTGAAGGGAGTGGAAGGACGCACGTTCAGCCTGAACTATGTGGACTACCGTGTATGCGGCGTGGTTCGTTCGGCCAGCTGCCTGACAGGCGAGTCGTATGCGCAGGCCTATCTTCCTTACAGCGTGTCGCCGGACTATCGGGATAAGGAATACGGATTCGACTATCTGGGAGCGTTCAACCTGACTTTCCTTGTGAAGGACAGCCGTCAGGGTGAAGCCTTGCGGGCGGAACTGAAAGAGATTGTCCGTAAGGAGAACTCGATGCACCCCGATGACTGGACAGTGGATTTCTATGAGCAGCCCACCACCCATTTGCGCAGCGTATTCCAAGAGTATGTAAGCCGTGAGTTCGATGCATGGGCCACGGTGCGCTACTTCGCGCTGATACTGATTGTATTGCTGCTGGTGCCTTCGTTGAATTTGAGCGGTATGATTTCGAGCCGCATGGACGGGCGGTTGGCCGAGATGGGCGTGCGCAAGTCGTTCGGTGCCGGGAGGCGGACGCTGCTCTCGCAGGTGATGTGGGAGAACCTGCTGCTGACGCTGATGGGCGGTGCGCTGGGGCTGCTGCTGGCATGGCTGGCGATTTACGTCAGTCGCGAATGGGTATTTACGGTATTCGACAGTTGGCCGGGGAGGGTGCCCGAAGGAGTGGACGTGCGTGTGTCGGGCGAGATGCTGTTTGCCCCGTTGGTCTTCTTGGCGGCATTGGTGGTATGCGTGCTGCTGAATCTGTTGTCGGCGTTGCTTCCCGCTTGGCATTCGTTGCGCCGGCCGATTGTGAACTCATTAAATGAAAAACGTTAACCGTCTCATTCTTCCCATGAGAGGTGATAAAATGGAGATATCGTTATGTTCAGACTCATATTGAAGAATCTTTGGGCACGCCGCCGTCGCAACGGATGGCTGTTGGCCGAGTTGTTGCTGGTAAGCATCCTCGCTTGGGTGATATTAGACCCCGTTATTGTGGTGACGCACGACCGCAGCATTCCCCTCGGCTATGATGCCGACCGACTTTGCCTGGTTTCGCTGGCCGCTTTGCAGCCGGGCGCTCCGGGCTATGATGCGGAGAAGCGGGACTCGGCCACGCTGATGGACAATTACATGAATTTGGTGCGCCGTGCCCGTAGTTTCGAGGGTGTGGAGCGCACAACGCCGCTGATGGGTTTTTGTTATCCTTGCTCGCAAGGAAACAGCAGCAACGTCATGATGGCCGAAAACGACACACTGCGTTATCAAATGTTGTGGATGCAGTTTCTGCCCCATACGCAATTCTTCGAGACCTACGGCTTTCGTCCGGCAGCGGGAAGAACGCCCGAACAACTGTCCGACTACGACTATGCGAAGAATGACCTTGTACTCTCGGCGAATACCGCCCGAGCGCTTTTCGGACGGAGCGACGTGTCGGGCAAGCGTTGTTGGAGTGCTTATGCCAATGATACGACTTACTATCCGGTGGCCGGTGTGCTGGGAACGTTCAAGGCTTACAGCGAATGGAAGCCTGTCATGGTTGCTTTCCGCCCCATGCTGTCTGTCGATGCGACCAATATACCGGAATACGTCCAGATATTGGTTCGGCTCAAGGAGGGCGTCAGCATGAAGCGTTTTCTGCACGACTTCCGTCCGTGGATGGTGAAAGAACTCAGGGCAGGCAACCTCTTTGCCCGGCAGGTGCGCTCCTACGATGCCATCATTGCAGAGCGCGAGGCTACAAGCGCAGGGCCCATCTACCGCCGCAATCTGGCGATGGCGGCTTTCTTCCTCATCAATCTTTGCCTGGGCGTTATCGGCACTTTCTGGTTGCAGACGCGTACACGGCGTGAGGAGGTGGGCGTGATGCTCTCGTTCGGAGGAACGCCCGGCCACATCATACGTATGCTGATGGGCGAGGGGGCGGTTCTCACTGTGACGGCTTCGCTTGTCGGTTTCTTCATCTACCTGCAATATGCCCTGAAGGAGGGGCTGCACAAGGGGCTGTCATGGATGGAGGGGACGGCCGACTCTTACTGGGTGAGCGACTTCACGCAGCATTTCATCGGAGTGTCGCTCATCATCTTCATTCTGCTGCTTGCAGTGGTGATGACGGGTATCTTTTTCCCGGCACGCAACATCAGCCGCATTTCTCCCACGGAAGCCTTGCGCGACGAGTAGGGAAGTGCTGTTCTATCTGTGTTCTATGAGATACTGATGTCATTGCTCATGAGATACGTATGTCGTTGCTCATGAGATACGTATGTCGTTGCTCATGAGATACGTATGTCGTTGCTTATGAGATACGTATGTCGTTGCTTATGAGATACGTATGTCGTTGCTTATGAGATACGTATGTCGTTGCTTATGAGATGCTGATGTCGTTGCCCATGAGATGCTGATGTCGTTGCCCATGAGATGCTGATGTCGTTGCCCATGAGATGCTGATGTCATTGCCCATGAGATGCCGATGTCGTTGCCCATGAGATGCCGATGTCGTTGCCCATGAGATGCCGATGTCGTTGCCCATGAGATATATACGACGTTGACAACAGTATATATATGTGTCTGAAAAGAGAATAATAAACCAAATAATAACAATTTAATACTTTACCATTATGATTAAGTTAACAGGCATCAACAAGATTTATCGTACGAACGAGATTGAGACCGTAGCATTGGAGAATGTAAACCTCGAAGTGAACAAAGGCGAGTTCCTCAGCGTCATGGGACCGTCGGGTTGCGGCAAGTCTACCTTGCTGAACATCATGGGCTTGCTCGATGCTCCCACCGGCGGCACCATCGAAATTGCGGGCACCGGGGTAGAGGGCATGAAAGATAAGGAACTGGCCGCTTTCCGTAACCGGAATCTGGGCTTCGTGTTCCAGTCTTTCCACCTGATTAACTCATTGAATGTGCTGGACAATGTGGAGTTGCCGCTGCTGTACAGAAAGGTGTCGGCCAAGGAGCGTCGCCGGCTGGCTGAAGAGGTGTTGCAGAAGGTGGGGCTGAGCCACCGCATGCGCCACATGCCCACGCAGTTGTCCGGCGGTCAGTGCCAGCGTGTAGCCATTGCCCGTGCCATTATCGGCAATCCGGAGATAATCCTTGCCGATGAGCCTACGGGTAATCTGGACTCCAAGATGGGTGCCGAAGTCATGGAACTGTTGCACCGGCTCAACAAAGAAGACGGGCGCACCATCGTGATGGTGACGCACAACGAAGAGCAAGCCAGGCAGACTTCAAGAACAGTCCGCTTCTTCGACGGACGGCAAGTGGGATAAACCAAGAAGACGGCAAAATATTTATTTAAAACAAGGCAATTATGAAAACAAATGTAATAGGTGTCATCATCGCTTTGGTGTTGGCATTTGCCGCTGCGGTAGCCGCATGGGCACAGGACGAAAAGGTGAGTGAAGTTCGGAAAGTGGATGCTTTCTCTTCCATAGAGATACATTCGGTAGGCACAGTCTGTTTTACGCAAAGCGACGCCTGCTCGTTGAAACTGGAAGGCAAGGAAAAGTACGTGAAGGGCATGACCACCACGGTGAAGAACGGCCGTTTGGTAGTGAGCTTCAAACACAATGGCGAGAAGAACCGCAATATGAAGGAAGGGGTAACGATATACCTTTCCGCCCCCGATTTGAAACAAGTGGACTTTAGCGGCGTGGGCAGGTTCAGCTGCGAGGAAGCGCTGAAGCTGGACGATGTCGTTTTCAGGATAGACGGTGTGGGAAATCTGGATGTAAAGGATTTGACCTGCAACACGCTGAAGGTGAAACTGAACGGCGTAGGCAGGGCTTCCGTCAACGTGAAGTGCGATTACCTCGCTGCCAAGGTGGACGGAGTGGGAAGTGTGACGCTGACAGGCACGGCCGGCAGTGCCGACATATCCAAGGGCGGCATAGGCAGTGTGAATACACGTGGTTTAAAGATAGGACGTTGAGCTATGATTAAGCATTATTTCACACAAGCGCTGGCGCAGCTTCGTCAGCAGCCCGTCATCAGTGCCGTCAGCATAGCAGGCACGGCACTTGCCATTTTCCTCATCATGCTGGTGGTGATGCTGCAACAGGTGCAGGTGGTGCCCTTCGCTCCCGAAAGCAACCGCGACCGCTTTCTGCATGTCAAGTGGATGAGCATCAACCATAAGGACTGGGGAGAGGGGAGCACCAGCAACGGGCCGATGAGTGTCCGCACAGCCCGCGAATGTTTCCAATCGTTGAAGACGCCGGAGGCTGTCACCATATATGCCTTCCAGACGGTTTCCACACCCGTTTCCCTGCCGGGGCAGCCTGCCACAGGCATCGACCTGCGGCAGACGGACGACGTGTTCTGGCATGTGTTCGATTTCTCTTTCATCGGCGGGAAGCCCTACGACAAGGCCACGTTCGATGCCGGAAGGCCGGTGGCGGTGGTCACGGAAAGTGTGGCACGCCATCTCTTCGGCACGACGGACGTCATCGGGAAGGAGTTTCTGCTGAATCATGCCCCCTACCGGGTATGCGCGGTGGTGAGAGATGTCTCTACGCTTGCTTCCACAGCCTACGGGCAGGTATGGATACCGTTCACTTCCACCGGCTTCGAGAAAGACACTTGGAACGACCACATGGGAATGGCCAGCTGTACGATGCTGGCCCGTCATCGCAGCGACTTCCCCGCCATACGCGAAGAGGTGGAGCGACGCAGGCAGGAGTATAACAAGGTCATCGGCGAGGAAGGCTACACGCTGATTTACCGCAACCGCCCTTACGACCAGGAGAAGAATGCGCTTGTGATAGGGGCCAACATAGAGCCCGATGTGAATGCCGCGCGGCGTCAACGGCTGATTGTTTTCGCCATCCTCCTGATTGTGCCTGCCATAAACCTGAGCAGCATGACGCAGAGTCGCTTGCGCCAGCGTGTGGCCGAGATAGGTGTGCGGCGTGCTTTCGGAAGTACGCGCATGGAAATCATGGGGCAGATTGTGGCGGAGAACATGGTGGTGACACTTTTGGCCGGCGTGCTGGGGCTGCTGCTGAGCGTGGCCTTTGCCTATGCGGCCGACATGATGCTTTTTGCCGAAGGATTCCGAAAGACGGTAAACGTGCCGGTGGTCGACGCCTCTATTCTGATACATGCCTCCACCTTCGGTTGGACACTGCTTTTCTGCTTCGTACTGAATGTGTTGAGCAGTGGTTTCCCGGCATGGCGCGCTTCGAGAGTGGGAGTGGTGAACGCATTGGGAGGACGTCTGCATTAAGATGCTATTTCTAAAATCTCAAACTATACATCAATGACTAAGAAATTATTGACACAGATAAAGAACGAGTGGCAAAGCAATGTCTGGCTGGCTCTGGAGCTGTTGGTGGTCAGCGTGGTGATGTGGTACATTGTAGACTACATCTATACAAGTGCGGCCACTTATCTGGAGCCGAGAGGCTTCGACATCGAGCATTGCTACCTTATCAATATGGGGATGCTGACGGACAAAAGCCCCGATTATATCCCCAACCAGACCCGAGAAGACCGCTATAACGACGTGCAGGAGATGCTGAACAGGCTGCAACACCGTCCGGACGTGGAAGCCGTAAGCCTTTCGCAGAACTCCTTTCCTTATAACGGAAGCAACAGTACGACGATGGTGCGGTATGATACTTTAGAGTCGCATCAATGGACGATACGCAGCCTTGTGACGCCCGATTTTGTACGGGTGTTCCGCTACCGGGGCACGCGTGGCGAAACACCGGAACAGTTGGCCGAAATCCTGAAGGATCCGAGGCAGTTTCTTGCCTCGGATAATCTTTACAGAAAGTACGACCTTACGATGACTTCGTTGGTGGGGAAGCCTTTCTTCCTGTTCGGCGACACCGTCAATGCGATTAAGCTGGGCGCAGCCTTGCAGAATGTGAGGTATAGCGACTATCAGCAGGCCCGCAGTTCCTACCGGATGGTCTACAGGTTGCCGGATAACATGATGGATTACAGCAATGAATGGTGCGTGCGGGTGCGTGCCGACCAAGACCGTGACTTCATCGACCGCCTGAAGGCCGATAGCGAGAAACTCTATCGCGTGGGCAATCTTTTCATAGCCGAGGTGCGCTCGTTTGCCGATGTGCGCGAAAACTTCCAGCGGAGCTGGATGTCGCAGTTGCGCAACTACGTGGTGGGCATGGGCTTCCTGCTGCTCAATATCTTTCTCGGTTTGCTGGGCACGTTCTGGTTTCGTACGCAGCAACGCAAGTCGGAGATTGCTTTGCATAAAGCGCATGGTGCAACGGACGGCGGTGTATTCAGGCGTTTGCTGTGCGAAGGCTGGCTGCTCCTGTTGTTAGTCACCCCGTTGGCATTGCTCGTCGATTATCATCTGGCCGATTTGGAACTGAACTCTTGGCGCAACGGAACCACACTGGAGTGGGAGCGTCTGCTGTTGTGTGCCGTCATCAGCTTCCTGTTGATGGCACTGATGATTGCCGTCGGCATCGGCATCCCCGCCCGCAAGGCGATGAACATACAGCCTGCCGAGGCGCTGCACGACGAATAGGTAATGAATTGGAACTTAAATATAAAGGAATGAAACAGATTGTCTCTCAAGCCATCCGGCTGATGCGACAGCATCCTTTCCATGCTGTCATCAGTGTGACGGGAACGGCTGTTACCATTGCTTTCGTAATGGCGGTGGCGATGATTTATGATTTTCGTACGGCTGATATGGCTCCGGAAGCAGACCGTTCCCGGCTGATGTATGTGGGCGATGCCACGACCTATCGCCGCAGCAATCATAGCGATGTCAATAACGGTGGAATAGGCCGTATGGCATTCGAAGCACTTTTCAATGATTTGGACGGTGTGGAAGATGTGACTTGGTATCGCGGTGTATCCAAATCCATCTGCGGGCTGCCGGCTTCCAAATCGACCTACAACTATTTTGCCCGTCCGGTTGCAGGCAATTGGTTTGATTTCTTCCGCTATGAGTTTGTTGCCGGACGCCCCTTTACCGCCGAGGAATACGATGCCTCTCGTTGGGTATGTGTCCTTACCGAACATGCCGCCTTACAGCTTTTCGGTACGACGGACGTTGTGGGCGAGGAACTCCGGATAAGCTTCTTTCCGGCGCGTGTGGTAGGTGTGGTGAAGGATGTCAATGCCATTTTCCAGACAACCTATGCCGATATCTTCACTCCTTTCTCCTTGGAGAATGAAGATGGTTACTCCAACCGCACGGGAGGCTTGCGAGGCATTCGCCGCTGTGTGCTGAAACTCTCGGCCGATGCCCGGCCTGCCGACATCCGTGCGGAAGTGCAACATCGGCAAGACCGCCTGAACAGCTCCGCGGCCGAATATGCTTTTGAGTTGACGTCTCTTTATACCCATGTCGGGTATACGTTCTTCCGCGACAAAAGCATCAGTGCCTCGTTGGTTTACGGGCTGCTGGCGATGGTGTTGCTCATCGTTCCCGCCATCAATATTTCCGGCATGACGCATGCGCAGATGCAGGAACGCGTCACCGAGATAGCTGTGCGCAAGGCCTATGGGGCTTCGAACGCTTCCATCCTTTACCGCTTGTTCGCGGAGAACCTGCTTGCGGTTTTTGTCGGCGGTGCGCTGGGCTATTTGCTCTCTTGCCTGCTGGTATGGTTGGGGCGGACATGGTTGTTCGGCACGGGCGATGTAGAATTGTCGGGCATCAGTGTGGGCGGAGGTCTGCTGCTTCGGCCCGTGCTGTTCGGGCTTGTGTTTGTCGTTTGCCTGTTGTTTAATCTGCTATCGGTGCTGTTGCCGGCCTATATGGCTTCGCGACGCAACATAGCATCTACTTTGAAAGGAGAAGAAAAATGATAAAGAGCTTGTTCAGTCAGATATGGAATCGGCGCCGTTCCAATGCATGGATAGGTGCGGAATTGTTGGTGGTGCTTGTGCTGTTGTGGTACGGCATCGACCTGATATACAATTACGAGGCGGCTGCCCGCCGGCCCAAAGGCTATGATACGGAGAATGTGTTTCATGTGCAGCTCACCATCGAGCCCATGCTTTCGCGCGATTCTGCCATGATGAGCCGTTCTGCCGAATATCTGGAGCAGATATACGGTCTCATCAGCCGCTATCCCGGTGTGGAGTCGGCTTGCTACTATTGGGGAACTATTCCCTATACCGAGCAGGTTATGTTCGAGGGATATGCCCCTCATACCGACTCTACCCATGTGGTGCACTGCAACATTCGTTACGTCAGTCCCGACTATTTCGACGTGTTCCGCCTGAAACCTTTGCGCGGCACTTTCGATGCAGCCCATTGGCTGAAGGACGAATATCCCATGCCCGTCATGATGAGCGTTGCGTTGAGCGATTCGCTTTTCAGTGGGCGCGGCGGGGTGGGAGAGACGTGTTTCAATCCTTATTATATGCAAAGTGCCCGGCCTGAAACGAACTATAAAGTGATGGCGGTGCTTCCCGCCCATAAGACGGATGAATACGAGCGCTACCAACCTTTCATCTACCTCCCGGCCACCGCTTCCCTGCCGGGACATTGGGCCGTCATTGCCGTCCGTGTGTCGCCCGGTTCTGCGGCCGGCTTTGCCGAACGTTTTACGGCCGACATGCAAGGCCGTCTGGCCATCGGCCCCTACCATCTGTACGACATCCGTTCGTATGCCGACATGAAGGAGGCCTTTGATATCGAAAAGGGTACGGTGAATTATCTGAACACCACTTATGCGGTGATACTTTTCTTTGCATTCAATGTCTTTCTGGGAGTGTTGGGCACTTTCTGGTTCCGTACCCGCAAACGGAGAAGCGAGATAGCCTTGCGCATGGCTATGGGCTGTTCTCGTCCCGGCGTTTTCGGCTATTATGTGATGGAAGGAATGCTGTTGCTGGCTCTGGCGGCGTTTCCGGCCTTGATTATCTGTGTAAACATGCAGGCGGCCGACCTCACGGTGCACACATTGATGGATGTCACTCCGGGGCGTTTCTTCTTATGTTTCGCTGTTGCGGTGTTGCTGTTGGCCGTAATAATCATGCTCGGCATCTGTTTCCCTGCCCGCAAGGCGATGCGGATACAACCTGCCGAGGCGTTGCACGATGAATAGACTTTTTTATCCTTTTTCGGTATTCGTGCATTAAGATGCGGGTGATGCCTCTATAGAGATGCGGGTACTCTCTCTATAGAGGCGTTGACACTCTCTCTATAGAGGCGTTAATGCTCTCTCTATAGAGACGCATGTGTTGTCTCTATAGAGAGATTGGCCGCATCTCTATAGAGAGGCGAATGCCATTGTAGCCATAAGATGTTTTCTCATTAAAAAAAGCCATTGAAATGACAAAACCATTATCTTTGCGAATGTAATGACCGATTTAATGGGCAAACAGCGTATACTATGAAAAAACTCTTTCTATCTCTGCTCTTGGGAATGACAGGTGTGCTATTCGGAACGATCTCGGGTGCAGACCGTGCATACAATATACTGTTTATACAGTCGTATACCAATAATACCCCTCACCACGATTTGCTTATCGAAGGGTTGGAAAAAGGTTTGAACAAAGAAAATGTCAAAGCAGATGTCACTGTGGAATATCTCAATGCCGATTATTGGCGTTATGTTTCGGAATGTGCGATTATGCGCCGCATTTGCGAACGGGCGCGGCAACGCCGGACGGATTTGATAGTGACGGCAGGTGACGAAGCATTTTATGGTTTGATGAAGTGTGGAGATTCATTGGGATATCAGTTGCCGGTTGTCGTTATGGCTGTTAAATACCCGAATGAAGAGTTGATGAGAAACTTGCCCAATGTTTCAGGCTTTACGGCCGAAATAGATTTCAGAAAGCTGCTCGATGAGATGAAGCGCATATTTCCGCATCGTAAAGAGGTTGTTTGCCTTTCCGACAGTTCTCTGCTCAGCCGTAGAGGAGTGAAAGCTTTTGAAAATGTATGGTACGAGTTCCAGAAGGAGAATCCGGAATATACCCTTCTCGGCAGTAATGTGCAGAAGCAATCTCCTATAACAGTCATCTCTTCCGTTTGCTACAGCTATAATGCTTATAATCGTATTGTGGTTGCTCCCAAGTGGAGTCCTTTTCTCTCTTTCATAGGTAAAAATTCCAAGGCGCCTGTCTTTACCGGGCAAAATCTGGCACTGACAAACGGAGTGTTCTGTGCTTATGACGTGGAACCTTTGGAAAGTGCTTTGGTGAGCGGAAAACTGGCAGCACGGATATTATTGGGAAAAACCACTCCTTCAACTCATGGGATTGTCAATCTCGAAGGGACGTTTCTGTATGACTACAAGCAACTGGCTTTTTTTCATGTGAACGGCAATGTTGCAAACAAGCATGGCGTAGTCATGAACATTCCTTTTAGCGAGCGTTATACGGCATGGATCATTACCTTTTATTTGTTTGTTGTGGCATTGCTGGTCGTACTGGTAATCCGATTGATACGAACCAACAGAAAGGAAGCCCGCCGTCGCATTCAAGCCCAGACCCGCCTCTTGATTCAATCGCGGTTGGTGGAACAGCGAAAAGAGTTCGATGATATATTTTACTCTATCCGCGACGGTATTATATCTTATGATACCGATTTGCGCATTCATTTTATCAACCGCTCGTTGAGGCAGATGCTCGGACTCCCGTTTAAGGTGCATTCGGCTTGTTCTTACGAGGGACAGGTGGCAGGATCTGTTTTTCATATATATATCGAAGGAAAGAGTGTCATGAATGACTTGTTGAAGCAGGCTCTTGTGCAACAGAAGATTGTACCGATTCCCTCCAATGCTTTCATGCGTGAAAATCGGAAAGGACTTTACTTTCCCGTATCCGGCGAGGTTGTGCCTG
Organism: Prevotella heparinolytica; assembly: GCF_004342845.1. Classification (GTDB taxonomy): domain Bacteria; phylum Bacteroidota; class Bacteroidia; order Bacteroidales; family Bacteroidaceae; genus Bacteroides; species Bacteroides heparinolyticus. The sequence goes on from NZ_SLXB01000011.1 coordinate 33,052, forward strand.
TTTTTGCCGGAGGCAGAATAAATGGTGTCGTATTGATATGTCGTAACATTTCTGAAGAAGAAAGACAGAAACGTCTTTTTCGTATGGCTATGGATGAGAGTTCCATATACCCGTGGCAGTTCGACACACACACGCAACGCTTCAACATCTCCGAAGGCTTGCTGTCTCATTTGGGTTATTCGGCAAACCGCGGACTTATGACTCCCGAAGAGATGCAAAGCTTGATACATCCCGATGACCGGGAATCGACTCATAATAGCTTTTTGGATCTCTTGCATGGAAAATGTGCCAATGTGCGTATGAGTTTCCGGGTGAAGAAACCCGAAGGGGGTTATGGATGGTGGGAGTGTCGTTGCGCCAGCTATAAAGGGTTGACTGCTGATTCGCCCTATATGGTGCTGGGCGTAGGGCAGAGCATCCAGCGATACAAAGACACGGAGACCGCTCTGATTGCTGCCAGAGACCATGCTTTGCAGGCCGATAAACTTAAGTCTGCTTTCTTGGCGAATATGAGTCATGAGATACGTACTCCGCTGAATGCGATTGTAGGATTTTCGGATTTGCTGAAAGACTTGAACTCTTTCACTACAGAAGAAGTGCAGGACTTCGTAGAACTGATCGGGGTCAACTGCAATTTGTTGTTGGCTCTGTTCAATGATATTCTCGATTTGTCGCGTATAGAGGCGGGTACGATGGATTTTAAAATCTCCGATTACAATCTTACTTCCATCATGCAAGAGATATACAGCAGCCAACGCATTGGGATGCCCCAGGGAGTGAAACTCTGCATTAAATGTCCTGTGGATGGAGAACAGTCTATACAGACGGATGTCGTCCGCTTGAAGCAGGTTGTGAATAATTTGATAAATAACGCCAAGAAATTTACCCTACAGGGCAGCATTACGTTAGGATATACAGCCGACGAGCCGGGATACATCACCCTCTTTGTGGAAGACACCGGTAAGGGCATTTCGGAGAAGGAACTCAAGCATATCTTCAATCGTTTTTATAAGGGGGATAACTTTACTCAAGGCGCCGGTTTGGGATTGAGTATTTGCCAGACCATAGTAGCCCGTCTCAATGGAACAATCTTCGTTTCTTCTGAAGTGGGAAAAGGAACGCGCTTCGAGGTGAGGTTGCCTGATAAGATAAAATGAAACGGATGTAAGCGGATTATTCGATCCGTTTACATCCGTTTGCTTGCAGAAACTCGTTCAGTGTGTTCTCATAATTGCCGTGCAGCATGATGTGATGGTTGCCTAACGGCGTTTTGAGGAAATAGTCGGCGGAAGAATTCAGTTTTATCCTTACTTGCGTGCGGCACATATTGATGTAGTTTGTGTTTTCGGTGAGCGTACCGGTGGTTAAGTAGTATTCGTCCAAACTCTCGCTTCCGCATTTTACGATGGTTACGTCTCCTGTGGGCAAGAGTCCCTGAATGCCTATGCCGCTTTCCGTTTCAAAATGATTGCGGATAATGAATTTTTCTGTCTGGGTGATGCCGATGGTGCAATGGGCCAGTATGATTTCGTTGGTGCGGGCGTTAATCATGGAAGGATTGGCCATGAAGGAGGCCTTCCCGGTCAATGCCTTGACGGCCAGCATGCTGAAAACCGACTGTAAATCCCCTTCGCATCCGGCCACGATTCCTTCGTCGTTCAGCAAAGCAAGTGCAAGACAACCGGTAGTTCCTGTCTGCTCTATCAGCCGGAAACAACTCAGGGTTATGGCGTTCAACCTCTCTTCTGTCACTATTCTTTTGACGGCACGGTAAAGGCGCATGGCTTTTACCAAATCTTCGGGGGTGGCTTCGCGGCAGGCCAATGCTTTTCCGGCCAAATCGGCACATGCCTGGCCTACTTCATCGTCTGTGATTTGTTCGTAATATTCATACACACGTTCCAATGGAATATCTGTGTATTCAATGCCCCAACGGCGTTTGGCAAGCAGGTAATCTACATTGCTGGCCACCAACCAACCCGCCGGAGTGCCTATCACGCCGACACGAGTCCCTGAAAGATTGCGTTGCGCCATGAAGTTGCTGTGAAGAACGAAGATGCGTTTGACAATCTCCGACAGTTCCCCATGAAGGATTTCGCTTTTCATTCCGCGTCCGCGCAGCCATGACGATATTTCGAGTGCTGCGGCCAGCGAGTTCTGCATGCCGTCTGCCAAAAGGATGGCAGGGCGGGGCAGGGATTCGAAATGTTGGATGACCAATCGTTCCACACCTCCGGTGGCAATGAACAGGATGCTGAAATCATCGGACGAGAGTTGGTCGAGATTTTGGTAATCGATGATATTGACGGTAAAATATTTTTCCAGCTCTGTGAGTATCACTTCGTGAGAGTTACGGACAGTGGTCTGTTTATGCAGGATAGAAGCAAAAGCTATTAGGTTGATGACCATGATGTTGTTTTAGTTTTTACTGTTTGCTTTTGTGAGCAAAGCTCTTTTCTTGTTTGCAGATTCAAAAATAAGGGTTTCTTTCTATATGACACAACGTTTTTACGATAAAATAAAGTTTCTAAAGTTTTTATGTCCATGCTTCCTTTCGGTTTCGAATAATTGCGCTACATTTGCAGTTTCAAATAATAAAAAAGACTTCAATGCCAACAATATCTATTCGTGGAACGGAGATGCCCGCATCTCCCATCAGAAAGCTGGCTCCTCTGGCAGACGCCGCCAAACAAAGGGGCATACATGTATTCCATCTGAATATCGGACAGCCCGACCTCCCTACACCGCAAGTTGCTATTGAGGCGATAAGAAATATTGACCGGAAGATTCTGGAGTATAGTCCCAGTGCGGGCTATCGCAGCTATCGCGAGAAGTTGGTGGGCTACTACGAGAAATACAACATCCATCTCACGGCCGACGACATCATCATCACTTCCGGCGGCTCGGAAGCCGTATTGTTCTCTTTTCTGGCCTGTCTCAATCCGGGAGACGAAATCATCGTGCCCGAACCGGCCTATGCCAATTACATGGCGTTTGCCATCTCGGCCGGCGCTAAGATACGCACCATTGCCACTACCATTGAAGAGGGCTTCTCGCTGCCCAAGGTAGAGAAGTTCGAGGAGCTGATTAATGAACGTACGCGCGCCATACTGATTTGTAATCCGAATAATCCGACAGGCTATCTTTATACACGACGTGAGATGAACCAGATTCGCGACTTGGTGAAGAAGTATGATTTATTCCTTTTCTCGGACGAGGTGTACCGCGAGTTTATTTATACGGGTTCTCCTTATATTTCGGCCTGCCATCTGGAAGGCATTGAGAACAATGTGGTACTGATTGATTCCGTGTCCAAGCGCTATTCCGAATGCGGCATCCGTATAGGGGCTCTGATAACGAAGAACAAAGAGATACGCGATGCGGTCATGAAGTTTTGCCAAGCCCGCCTCAGTCCTCCCTTGATAGGACAGATTGCCGCCGAGGCTTCCCTTGATGCAGGCGAGGACTACCTGCGTGATACGTATGATGAATATGTGGAGCGGCGTAAGTGCTTGATTGATGGACTGAACCGCATTCCCGGCGTCTATTCTCCCATTCCGATGGGAGCATTCTACACCGTGGCTAAATTGCCGGTAGATGATTCCGACAAGTTCTGCGCTTGGTGTCTTTCCGATTTCGAGTACGAAGGGCAGACGGTCTTTATGGCTCCGGCATCAGGTTTCTATACTACGCCGGGTGCCGGGCGTAACGAGGTGCGCATTGCTTATGTGTTGAAGAAAGAAGACCTGACACGGGCGCTCTTTGTCTTGCAGAAGGCATTGGAGGCTTATCCGGGGCGTACTGAATAAATGGCTGTCGGGCACAGGGTATGGATTTATCTCGTTTCATAGCGCTTCGCATTTATCGTAATGCACAACCGGGAAAGCAAGTTTCCCGTCCTGCCGTACTTATCGCCATGATTGGCATTGCCATAGGTCTGGCGGTAATGATTATTGCCGTGTCCGTAATCATAGGTTTCAAGAGCGAAGTGCGCGATAAAATTGTAGGCTTCGGTTCGCACATACAGATAAGTAATCTCGATGCCGCACGTTCCTACGAAACACGCCCCATTGCAGTGGGCGACAGTATGATTGCCGCTCTTACCGATTATCCGGAGGTGAAACATGTGCAACGTTATTCCACAAAGCCGGGCATGATAAAGACCTCCGACGCTTTTCAAGGGATGGTTTTGAAAGGTGTAGGCCCTGAGTACGACAGGACATTCTTCCGTCGGCATATCATTGAAGGCGAGTTCCCGCAGTTCAGTGATTCGGCATCCTCCAATCGTGTGGTCATTTCAAAGATACTTGCCGATAAAATGAAGTTGAAGCTTGGCGACAAGATTGATACGTATTTTATTCAGGATGACGTGCGTGCCCGCCGCCTGAAGATTGTGGGCATCTATCAGACGAATTTTTCCGAATACGATAATCTTTTTCTCCTTACCGATCTTTGTTTGGTAAACCGCCTGAACGGTTGGCAACCCGATCAGGTGAGCGGGGTGGAGTTGGAAATCCGCGACTATGGCAAGCTGGAAGAAACCACCTACGAGATAGCTGCCGATACGGATGAGCATCCCGACCGTTATGGCGCCGAATATTGCGTCCGTAATGTGGAGCAACTCAATCTTCCGATCTTTGCTTGGTTGGACATATTGGATGTGAACATCTGGGTTATCCTCATCCTTATGATTGGAGTGGCTGGTTTCACGATGGTGTCCGGTCTGCTGATTATCATTATAGAGCGTACCTCCATGATAGGTGTGCTGAAGTCTCTTGGGGCTGATAATTTTACTATCCGTAAGGTGTTTCTTTGGTTTTCGGTCTTCCTTATCGGCAAGGGGATGTTGTGGGGAAATGCCATCGGACTTGTCTTTTATTTCGTGCAGCGCTGGTTCGGTTTATTCAAACTCAATCCGGAAACGTACTATATGGCTACGGTTCCGGTATCTTTCAATATCTGGCTGTTTTTACTGCTGAATGTCGGCACTTTATTGGCCGCCGTGCTGATGTTGCTGGGACCTTCTTTCCTGATTACGCGCATCCATCCCGCCACCTCCATCCGTTACGAGTAAGAGGTTTCACTTTCTGAGGAAGTTGCTTCTTTTGCGGAACAGACAGTATAATTTCCAACGCATGGATTGCATTGGTTGCAACAAATCGAACAAGGGGAGCGTGAAGTAGTATCTGCGTTTCTCGTTCAACTCTTTTGCCGTTTGATTGATGACGATGGCCTGCACGATGAAGCGTAGCAGGAAAAATGTGAATGCAATTCCTGCCACCGACCAGTTAAAATGCAGCACGCCGGTGATGAGCAGGGTTATCCATACCACATAGAAAGCCATACGTGTAAAGGTCTCTCCTCCTGCCAGCCAACGTTGTATTCCGTGATACAGGTAGGACGTAGAAGTATATCCTATCTTCTCCTCTCTCCAGTCCTTGGCCCGCCAGACGGGTTGCATGCGTACGGTGGCGTCTGCGTCCGTCTCCACTCGTGTATTGTTGGCTGTGGCTATGCGGTTGATAAATAGGTCGTCGTCTCCTCTTTGCAGGTTGAGGTGGGCGGAAAATCCTTTTTGCTGATAAAACAGCTCTTTCCTATAAGCAAGGTTGCGCCCTATGCCCATGTATGGGCTTCCAGCCAAGGCAAATCCCAAATAGCGCATGGAGATGAACAGGTTGTCGAAAGACACCTGCTTATGTAGCCAGCCTTTGCCCCGCTCATATCCGCTGTAGCCTAAAACCACTTGAGTACGCGATGTAAAGTTGCGTGCCAGCAGTCGCAACCATTGGTTGCTTTGTGGCCGGCAGTCGGCGTCGGTGAATACTACCCAATCATACTTGCTGGCTTTGATACCGAGTGTTACAGCCAGCTTCTTACGGCTGATATAGCGGGAAGATTCGGGTATGAAACTATGGTACAGATGCGGATATTTCTCTTCGAGCAAAGTCAGGTAGTCTTTGCTTTCATCGGTGTTTCCGTCATTGATGACGATGACCTCGTATAAGGGATAGTCTTGCTCCAATACGGATATCAGGTTGTTGCGCAGATTCTCTGCTTCATCGTGGGCGCAAATAATGACCGACACGGGCGGAAACTCTTGCGTGAAATGCGTGTCTCCCCGTTTCACGGCACGGTTGCGGAGGTGGATACGATTGTACAGACAAAAGTAATAAAGGGTCTGTATGATGAACAACGTGCTCGTTGCGGCAAGCAGTATTTTTTCAGAGTTCTCTAATGCAAATGCTTCCATATTGGGCATGAAACGTTTTATGATGCACAAAGGTACGAAAAAACGCCACAGTGGAAGCTTGGTGGCGAGTTTTTTTTAGGGACTGAAAAGAAACTCGGAAAAAGCAGTCGCTGAAGATAAATTTATTGATAGAACCGTGTAAGTAAAAGGTGGGTGATAAGCAGAAAAATGCCATTTTTTGTAACATGGAGATTGCAATATTCTGTTAAACGAAGCCAATAGCTTTGAAATAGAATGTAATTGGTCGCGAGAGCCCGAACTTTTATTCCGGTCGGGTGGTTTACTTTAAAGGATAATGCTTACTTTTGCATAGAATTTTTATTCACTAACAATAAACTTTAAACAAAATGGTAAATTACAAAGATTTAGGATTGGTAAACACAAAGGAAATGTTTGCTAAGGCTATCAAAGGTGGATATGCTATTCCGGCATTCAACTTCAACAATATGGAACAGATGCAGGCTATCATCAAGGCTGCTGTTGAAACTAAATCTCCTGTGATTCTTCAGGTATCCAAGGGTGCCCGTCAGTATGCCAACGCAACGTTGTTGCGCTACATGGCTCAGGGTGCTGTGGAATATGCCAAAGAATTGGGTTGTGCACATCCGGAAATCGTTCTTCACCTTGACCACGGCGATACGTTCGAGACTTGCAAGTCTTGTATCGATTCAGGTTTCTCCTCAGTGATGATCGACGGTTCTCACTTGCCCTACGAAGAGAATGTGGCATTGACCAAGAAGGTGGTTGAGTATGCCCACCAGTTCGATGTAACGGTAGAAGGCGAGCTTGGCGTATTGGCCGGTGTTGAAGACGAGGTTTCTGCCGAACACCACACATATACTAACCCTGAAGAAGTGATTGACTTTGCTACTCGCACAGGTTGCGATTCATTGGCTATCTCGATTGGTACTTCTCACGGTGCTTACAAGTTCAAACCCGAACAATGCCATGTAGATCCTGCTACCGGTCGTCTGGTTCCTCCTCCTCTGGAGTTTGCCGTATTGGATGCCGTAATGGAGAAACTTCCGGGATTCCCCATCGTTCTTCACGGTTCTTCTTCAGTTCCTCAGGAAGAAGTTGATACCATCAACAAGTTTGGCGGTAAGCTGGAAGCTGCCATCGGTATTCCAGAAGAAGAATTGCGTAAGGCTGCCAAGTCTGCCGTTTGCAAGATCAACATCGACTCAGACTCTCGTTTGGCAATGACTGCTGCCGTTCGCAAGGTATTTGCCGAGAAGCCCGCAGAGTTCGACCCGCGTAAGTATCTGGGTCCGGCTCGCGACAATATGGAGAAGCTCTACAAGCATAAAATCGTTAACGTGCTTGGCTCGGACAACAAATTGGCGCAGCTGTAAGTTAGCTATTCGTCATAGAGAATGAAAGGGGCATGCCGGCAGTGGCATGCTCTTTTTTTATATGCTAAGAGAGTGAATCAAAAAACTTGGTTTTGATTCACTCTCTTAGTTCATACTTATTTTCTTGCTTTATAGGCATGTTGCAGTCCGGTGGATGTTTGCCTCTTATTTGTTTGTATGTAATTTATACCATATCTTCCTCCGGCCTGAGCCTCCCTGATAACCGAGATTTTCTCCGACACCGAGGAAGACATCGTTCCTCGGTGAGGAACACCCTCTTCCTCGGTGTCGAGTAGCTTGTTCCTCGGTGAGGAACTTTGAGAGGAGTTTTTCGCTACTTTCCTTTGTAAAGAAAAAGGATTGTTAAACCGAGCGGATGACTTTATCTTATAGCTCGATGACCAATGATTCTCTGGCTGCCATCTTCAACTCTTCACTGAAAGTGATGGTTCTGCCGCTGAGGATGTCTTTCCCTTGTTTATTCTCTTTCAAGATTTCCTTATAGAACTTCAATGGTACGCTTGTTTCAGCGTCCGTACCGTTGAGCATCACGAATACGGTTTTCCCTTCGTGTTGGCGGGCGTAGGCATATACGCCGTTCTGCACCATGAATTGTACCATGCTGCCTTTGGCTATCACCTCGTTGCCTTTGCGCCAGTTCAGGATGGTTTTGTAGAAGTTATAGCACTCGTTTTGCAGCTTGCTGCGTCCGTTGGCGGTAAATGCCGTTGCTTTGTCATCAGCCCATCCGCCGGGGAAGTCCTTACGCACGTAGCCGTCGCTTTTGTGCTTCACACCGGTCATCATAATCTCCGTTCCATAATAAAGTTGCGGGATGCGGCGGGTGGTGAGCAACAGTGTGGAGGCTTGTTTCAGCATCGGCAGGTTGTCGCCCTCACCGAGAAAACGGTCGGTGTCGTGGTTTTCGATGAATGCGAGCACGGAGGCAGGGTTGGGGTAGAGGAAGTCGTAGACAAAGCTGTTGTACACACGGTCCAGTCCTTTGAACCAAGTCTCCGTCTGTTCGGTTTTGGCTATGTTTATTTTGTCGAAGAAACTGAAGTCCATGACGGTTTTCAGGTTGCTGTTCTTCGGTGCGGAAAGCTTGGAATCCTTCTGCCACCATGCCGTGTAGGCCGGTTCGGTGACCCATGTTTCTCCTACGGTGTTGTAGTTGGGATATTCTTCGTTCAACTCCTTCATCCAATGGCTCATGGCGTCATAGTCGGCATACGGGTAGGTATCCATGCGTATGCCGTCGATGTCGGCATATTCAATCCACCAGAAACTGTTCTGCACCAGATAGCGGTAGACGTGCGGGTTCTTTTGGTTGAGGTCGGGCATGGTGGGCACAAACCATCCGTCGTTCATCTGGTGCGTGTCGAATTTGGAAGCGTAGGGGTCGATATGGGGAGTCAGTTTGAAAGAGGTCTGCACGAAGTTCTTTTCGTGGTCGGGGTTGTTGAACCAGTCTTTTGACGGCATGTCCTTAATCCATGCGTGTTCCACGCCGCAATGGTTGAAAATCATATCCATCACAATCTTGATGCCTCGTGCATGAGACTTCTCAATCAGCTGTTTGTATTCTTCGTTGGTGCCGAAGCGCGGGTCTACTTTGTAATAGTCGGTGGTGGCATAGCCGTGGTACGAACCTCCGGTCATGTTGTTTTCCAATACGGGGGTAAACCACAAGGCCGTCACGCCAAGGTCGGAGAAGTAGTCGAGGTGCTGCTCTATGCCGGCAAGGTCGCCGCCATGACGGGCGTTAGGGTCGTTGCGATCCACTTTGTATTCGGCCATTCCCGGCAGTTGGTCGTTATCAGGATTGCCGTTGGCAAAGCGGTCGGGCATCAGTAGGTACAACGCATCGGAAGCATCGAAGCCTTTGTGCTCACAACCTTTCTTGTCGCGAGCTTTCAGCTCATAATCTTTCAAGATTTTCTTTTTTCCTTGCTTGAAGGTGAGCGTCATCTTGCCCGGTTTCACGTCTTTGTCCAGTTTCAAATAAACCAGCAGATAATTGTTGCTTTCCAACTTCACGGTGCTGCTCAGTGAAACGCCGGGATAGTCGACGAATACCGACGCATTTCCGATGTCTTCGCCATATACCATCAGCTGGAGCTCCGGATTCTGCATTCCGGCATACCAGAACGGAGGGTCGATTTTGTTTACGTTCATAGCTGCATACGTAGAAAGAGTGAGCAATAGTGCTCCAAGGATAGAGAATACTGTTTTCATGATAGTAACTTTACGGTTAATTTCGTGCTAATTTAAAATAAATGACGGAGAAAGCATTTGTCTTCTCCGTCATTATACTTTTTAATATTACGCAAACGTTTTCTACATATGGCTATCTGACAGGAATAAACCTTGCCGTGTCTACCTTTCCTTTGAAGAAATCCTCTTTTTTACGGCCTTCTCTGATGTTTTTCAGCCATTTTTCGGCGGCATTATACCGATTGTCTTCTCCGATAATGACTGTTCCGTTGCTGTCCACCTCTTGCGGCATCTCTTTTTTGTTCTTAGGGCGGGTTCTCAGATAAGCTTCCAGATACTGCTCGGCTCTTACTGCATCCTTCAACCAATAATAATAGATGTGGGCCGCATTGTACAGCAGCTTGTGGTTGTTTGTATCATATTTTTTGTATTGCTCTATAAGGGTGTTGGCTTGTTCCTTATATTGAGCAGCCATTTTATAACAATCTGCCATACCCACGTAGAGGCGTATCATGGTGCTATCGCTGGGGAGGCTGAGTGCAATGGCTTGTTCCAGATAGGCCACACCTTCCTTCTTCCACGAAGTTTTGGAGCAGGCACGCCCCAAGTAATAAAGCACGTTTACGTTTGTGCGGTCTTCTTTGAGTGCCCGCTCCAGCAGGTCGTGTGCCGGATAGAAGTTGTCGATGGCGTAGTAGCTGATTCCGGCATAAAAGCAGGTCTGGAAGCTGCTGTCTTTTTCTTGCAGCAGTTGTTCGTATCTTTGTATCGCTTTCGGATAGTCTTTGTTTAGACAGTAAGCCTGCGCATTGACCCTGTTGACAAGCACATTGGTAGAGTCTATCGTACGATATTTCTCTGTAATGTTTATTGCGTCTTCAAATTGCCGGCCGGCAATGTAGATATTCCCCAGCTTGGCAGCCGACAGATAGTCCTCTGGGTATCGTCTCTGTATGTCCTGATAAGCATCTATTACCCGGTCTACATTGGAGTTGTCGCAGATTTGCTCCATGCTTTCGGCTCTGAGATGAAGAACAAAGGCGGAGCTGTCTTTCATTGCCAGCAGATTGCTCTCTTGGAAAGATTCGTGGTACCTCTTTATGTTCATTAACAGACTGATATATTGAAGGTGCACGTATTTGTTTTCCGGATTCAGCTTTAGTGCGCTTTGATAGTATCCCAGCGCTTCGCCGTAGCGGGCCAGAGATTTGCAGCACTCGGCTGTTTCGATGTATGCTCGCGGATTGAGTGAATCTTGTAGCACTACTTCCCTAAAGACGACCAAAGCCTTGTCCTTATCTCCCAATCCTTTCAGGGCCTTTCCTTTTTGATAGAGCAACGGGACGGTTGCCTCTTCTTTATTGATAAGCATCAGAGCAGTTTCATAGTCATAATTGGCCATTGCCTCCTGAATGGAATTGATGTTTTGTGCCGATAGCAGGGCACAGCAGGCGAAGAAGCAGAAGCAGAGAAGTTGTTTTCGCATGTCTTTTGGTTTTATGGTATTATGTAATTGCCTGCAAGTTAATAAAAGGAAGATTTGCTACGGAATTTTCGTAATTTATTTGAGATAGATTAACAAAAGAATAAGGCTACCTCGCTTTTTAGGTCGAGATAGCCTTATTATGGATAAAATATAAAGTGGGAAATCTTTTATTACATCAAGAAGCCCAGCAAGATACCGGCTGCCACAGCAGAACCGATTACGCCGGCAACGTTCGGCCCCATGGCGTGCATCAGCAGATAATTGGTAGAATCATATTCTAAACCTACTACTTGTGAAATGCGCGCAGAGTCGGGCACGGCAGAAACGCCGGCATTGCCAATCAACGGATTAATCTTATTGTCTTTCTTCAAGAATAGATTGAAAATTTTCACAAAGATTACTCCCGAAGCAGTCGCGATGACAAACGATAAAGCACCCAGACCGAAAATCTTGATTGAGTCGAATGTCAGGAACTCGGATGCTTGTGTGGAAGCACCTACGGTAAGTCCCAACAAAATCGTAATGGTATCAATCAGCGGTCCGCTGGCTGTGTTGGCCAAGCGACGGGTAACACCACTTTCTTTCAGCAAGTTACCAAAGAACAGCATACCCAACAAAGGCAAACCGGATGGAACAAGGAATGTGGTGAGCAACAAACCGATAATCGGGAACATCACTTTCTCTGTGTGAGAAACCACGCGAGGAGGTTTCATGCGGATCAGACGTTCGTGCTTGTTGGTCAACAGACGCATGATGGGCGGTTGTATCACCGGCACCAATGCCATGTACGAATAAGCCGACACTGCAATGGCACCCATCAAATTCGGAGCCAGCTTGGAGGAGAGAAAGATGGCCGTCGGGCCGTCTGCACCACCGATAATGCCGATTGCACCGGCCTGCATGGGGTCGAACCCTATTGCAAGGGCAATCATGTATGCACCGAAGATACCGAACTGGGCAGCAGCACCGACCAGCATCAATTTAGGATTCGATATCAGTGCGGAAAAGTCCGTCATGGCACCGATTCCCAAGAAAATGAGGGGTGGATACCAGCCGGAAGTTACTCCCTGATACAGAATGTTAAGTACCGAGCCTTCCTCATAGATGCCGACCTTCAATCCGGCTTCCATGTTGAAGGGAATATTGCCTACCAATATACCGAAACCGATAGGTATCAGTAGCATTGGTTCGAATTCCTTGGCCACAGCCAGGTATATGAAGAACAAACCTATCAAGAGCATTGCCACGTGTCCACCCGTTGCGTTGGCAAACCCCGTGTATGTCCAGAAGTCGGCAAGGTTGTTTCCTATGAATGTGATAAATTCTCCCATATTATTCGATGATTACGAGATCAGTTCCTTCGAGAACAGAGTCTCCTTTACTAACATTGATAGCGGTAATCTTTCCATCGCGGTCGGCGTTGATGCTGTTTTCCATTTTCATGGCTTCCAGGATGATGATGAGCTGTCCTTTCTTCACCGTATCGCCTACGTTTACTTTGATGTCGAGGATGACACCCGGAAGCGGAGATTTTACTCCTGATTTACCGGCAGAAACTGCGGCCGGCTTACTTACCGGGGCAACCGGTGCTGCTGCCGGTGCAGTTGTTGCAGCCGGACGAACTATGGGCTTAATGGGAGCAGACTTTACTTTTTGCTCCATTTCAACGTTGTAAGGAGTACCGTTCACTTCCACGTGAGCGATGTTCTCTTCAATATCTTCAATGGTAACGTTGTACACATTACCGTTAATTTTATACTTATATTCTTTCATCGTTTTATTTTTTTTCGAAGTGACTTTACTTTTTGTGAGGGGTTTCACGCAATGTGTAGATTTTGGAACTCCATGGCGAATAGCTGCGTTTTACACGCGTAATGGTAAGCACGGTGTCTTCCACGTCGTGTACGTCGCTTTGCATTTCGTGCATAGCCATGGCAATGGCGGCAAACACCTCGCCCGGAGCTTGTCCGAGTTGTTTCTCTTTGGCTTCCTGTTTGTCGGTGATACCTTTTGCTGTCATAGCATTGCGTGCGCTGAGGTTCACGGAAATCTTACCTACGATTTTGAATGAAATGTAAAGCAATATCAAACCAAAGAATACCACACTCATGGCCGAAATGGACATACCGATACCTGTGTTGTCATGTTCCTCAAACTTCTCCATCTTGGCATTGCTGTCGATGGTTTTGTTGTTGGTGCTTGGCGTCACATACTTGTCTGCACTTTCGCCTTTTACTTCCCATTCGGATGAAGCGTCACTGACGCGTGCGTACGATTGATTGGCTTTAAGGGTGTTGCCCGGTACAATAATCTGATCCAGCAAACTCTTGCCGGAGTCGTATAGTCCAATCCAGTTGACATTCAACGTGTCCAGCTTGAAGTTGGTATGGAATGTTCCGCGTCTCGGTTCTCCGTCAGCCCAGAAGAGTGCATGTTGGCGTGGTTTTACCAGTGTCAGGACATCACCTTTGGGGATGAAATAAGTAACGGTATCATTACCCGGACTCCAATGTTTCAGGTAGCAGCCGGCCAAGTCGGCACTGCCATATGATTTATTGAATATTTCAACCCATGCACAGTGTACGCCATAGTCGTCTTGGTAGTTACTTTCGTTGTTAACCAGCACTTCGTTCAGCAATAGCTTTTTGTTGGATTTCTGTTCTCCGCAGGAAGAGCAAAGGCAGGCCACCAGTAACAATGAAAGAAATATTCCGATTTTTGTTTTGTTCATAATCGTTCTTGTTTTAGTGTAAAAAGCCTGATTACAAAGGAATATTACCATGTTTTTTGGCCGGGTTGGACAATTTTTTTGTTTGCAGCTGCTGCAAGGCGCGGATAATGCGGAAACGCGTGTTGCGCGGTTCGATGACATCGTCGATGTAGCCGTACTTGGCTGCATTGTAAGGATTGGCAAACAGCTTGGTATACTCGGCTTCTTTCTCTGCCAGGAACTGTGCCGGATTTTCTTGATCTTTGGCTTCGCGGGCATACAACACCTCTACGGCACCTGCGCCACCCATTACGGCGATTTCAGCAGTAGGCCAAGCATAGTTCATGTCACCGCGGAGCTGCTTACAGCTCATCACAATGTGCGAACCGCCGTACGATTTGCGAAGAGTGATGGTTACTTTGGGCACAGTGGCTTCACCGTAAGCATACAGCAACTTGGCGCCGTGCAAAATGACACCGTTGTATTCTTGTCCTGTTCCGGGAAGGAAGCCCGGCACGTCTACCAACGAAACAATGGGGATATTGAAAGCATCGCAGAAGCGGACAAAACGGGCGCCTTTGCGAGAAGCGTTGCTGTCGAGCACACCTGCCAGATACTTGGGCTGGTTGGCTACAATACCTACTGATTGTCCGTTGAATCGTGCAAAGCCGATGATAATATTCTTGGAATAGTCTTTCTGGATTTCGAGGAACTCGCCGTTATCTACGATGGCACCGATTACTTCGTACATATCGTAAGGCTTGTTCGGATTGTCGGGGATGATGTCGTTCAGGGAATCTTCCAGACGATCGATCGGGTCAGTGCAATCTGCATAGGGGGCTTCTTCCAAGTTGTTCTGTGGGATATAGCTTAACAGCTTGCGGATCAAAGCCAAAGCTTCTTCTTCTGTCTTGGCGGTGAAGTGTGTCACACCCGATTTGGTAGAGTGAACGCTGGCTCCGCCCAGATTTTCCTGGCTCACGTCTTCGCCTGTCACTGTCTTAACAACCTTCGGTCCTGTGAGGAACATGTAAGAGGTACCTTCCATCATTAGCGTGAAGTCTGTAAGGGCGGGGGAGTAAACCGCACCACCGGCACAAGGGCCGAAGATTCCGGAGATTTGAGGAATGACTCCGGAAGCAAGGATGTTGCGTTGGAAGATTTCAGCGTAACCAGCTAATGCGTTGATGCCTTCCTGGATACGTGCGCCACCTGAATCGTTGATACCGATACAAGGTGCGCCCATCTTCATGGCCTGATCCATAATCTTGCAGATTTTCAAAGACATGGTTTCGGACAATGAACCGGCAGAAACTGTAAAATCTTGTGCAAAGATATAAACCAAACGACCTTCGATTGTTCCGCAGCCGGTTACTACACCATCGCCGGGATAATGTTTCTTCTCCATGTCGAAGTTGGTGCATCGGTGTTCTACGAACATATCCATTTCTTCGAAACTTCCTTCATCGAGAAGCATGGATATACGCTCGCGGGCCGTATATTTACCCTTCTCGTGTTGCTTTGCAATCGCTTTTTCACCACCACCCATACGTGCGGCGGCACGGCGGTCTATAAGCTCTTTAATCTTTTCAAGTTGATTACTCATATTCTTATTAATGATTTATGATTTATAAACTATGATATACTGATGCATGATTTATGACGGCGACGTCTTTATAAATCTATCCTTTCTCGCAGAGTTCAGTCAGTACGCCGAGCGTTGATTTCGGATGCAGGAATGCTATGTTCATGCTTTCTGCACCTTTGCGTGGAGCCTTGTCGATGAGACGGATGCCTTTCTCCTCAGATTCTGCAAGAGCGTTGGCCACGCCGTCTTCCACAGCAAATGCCAGATGGTGCATACCGCCGTTTCCGTTGTTCTTCTCAATGAATTTGGCAATGGTGCTCTCAGGAGAAGTAGGTTCCAGTAACTCAATCTTTACGTCGCCTACTTTCAGAAAGGCTGTTCTAACTTTCTGGTCTTCTACTGTTTCAATGTTGTAGCATTTCAGACCAAGAACGTTTTCATAATACGGAAGGGCTTCCTCGATACTTTTAACGGCGATGCCCAAATGTTCAATGTGTGAAATCTTCATAACTGTATTATTTAATGTTACTTATAGTGTTTCTTAAGGTGTAAAACAGCACAAAGAAAGAAAAATCTTCCTTAATAAAGAAATTTTTCGCCAAATAATTCGTGAAGAATGGTGCTCATTCAATTCTTTGCAGAATTATATCTGAGTTCGGGATAAGTGGTTGCTTTTGCTAAAGATGAGGGGGTGGATCCTGTCGGGCGGATATTTCCTGAATGCACCGGTTTACGGTGATTGGGGAGAAGAGAGCCTTTCAGACCGACCGCCCTTCCCCTGTCTGACAGCTGCAATCCTTTGTCGTGACAGAGGCAAGTGTTCAAGCCGACAGACACAAGTGTCTGACAAGGAAGGGGTGAATGTCTGATAACCAATGGAGTTTGACTCTAAAATACAAGCCGCCGGGTGAGGTTGTCGACCCGCTTCTTATCCCGAATTCAGATAATTATGATAGGGAAGAAGGAGTTGCATCGTTTCAAAGCCGTGTAAAGGTGTCCTTATACGAAGAAAACGCAGGCTTGATACGGAGGATACCTACTTGTAAAAGATGTGTATTAATGATTTTCATTTTCTGAAAAATGGGAGAAAAAGCTGCAAAGGCCGTCCGTAAACGAACAATCGGAGTGTCCGAAAACGAACACCCATGCCGTTTGTGTGCGCTCCGGCTTGCTTGGCATGGTCTTTGCCTTTTTTGTCAATGATTATTTTAAAGACCTGACATGAAAAGAAAGACTTTACTTGCAATTTGCCTCTGGATGCCGTTGGCAATCATGGCACAGAACGATACGGCGGGACATGACCGCAACATGACTTTGACGGAAGCCATTGCTTTGGCGCGTTTGCAGTCTGTGGATGCCGCCGTTGCGTTGAATGAACTGAAAACGGCTTATTGGGAATATCGTACCTTTCGGGCCGATTTGCTACCGGAAGTAAATTTTATAGGAACATTACCTAATTATAATAAGTCGTACAGTACTTATCAAAATTCTGATGGTTCTTATGGTTTTGTGCGTAACAATACACTGGGCCTGTCGGGAAAATTTTCTATCGATCAGAATATCTGGGTTACGGGAGGGCGGTTGTCGCTGACTTCATCTCTTAATTTTATCAGGCAATTAGGCTCCGGAGGCACCAAGCAATTTATGTCTGTGCCTGTGAACCTTGAACTGAAACAGCCCATTTTCGGGGTAAACAATTTGAAATGGAACCGCCGTATCGAGCCGGTGCGTTATGCAGAGGCCAAGGCCGCTTTTGTTACCGCCACGGAGGAAGTGACAATGAAAGCCATCACCTACTTCTTCCAGTTACTTCTGGCCAAAGAATCACTTGCTACGGCAAGGCAGAACAAAGCAAATGCCGACCGCCTTTACGAAGTGGCCATAGCCAAGCGAAAGATGGGGCAGATTTCGGAAAATGATTTGCTCCAGCTCCGGCTGAATGCACTGCAAGGCAAGGCCGATGTGACAGAGGCGGAAAGCAATCTGAATGCTAAGATGTTCCGGCTTCGCTCTTTCCTCGGGGTGTCTGAACAGGAAAATTTAAATCCTGTGCTTCCGGCTTCCGTTCCCGATATTAATATGGAGTACGACCGTGTGCTGAATAAGGCCTTGGAACGCAATTCGTTTGCGCAGAACATACGTCGCCGGCAGTTGGAGGCCGATTACGCGGTGGCCGCAGCGCGGGGAAATCTGAGGAGTGTTGATTTGTTCGCCAGTGTGGGATATACCGGGCAGAACCAGAGACTGTCGGCTGCCTATCGGGATTTGCTTGATAATCAAATAGTACAGGTGGGGGTTAAAATACCGATTCTCGATTGGGGTAAGCGACGCGGCAAAGTGCAGGTGGCAAAGAGCAATCGGGAAGTTGTCCTATCAAGGATTCGGCAGGAACAGATGGATTTCAATCAAGATATTTTCTTGTTGGTGGCCAAGTTCAATAATCAGGCAGAGCAATTAAGTATTGCCGAGGAAGCGGATGTCATTGCCGAGAAGCGTTATAGGACAAGTGTGGAAACTTTCATGATTGGTAAAATCAGTACGCTCGACTTGAACGATGCGCAAAATTCCAAAGATGAAGCCCGTCAAAAACATATTTCCGAACTATATGATTATTGGTATTATTTGTATCAACTCCGTAGCTTGACACTGTGGGATTTTGAACGAGACACGGAATTGGAAGCCGATTTTGAAGATATCATAAGAAAGTAGGCAGACTTGTCTGTATTCTTTTTTTGTGAAACTTACTCCTGCTTTATGGTGATAATCATAAAAAAAGCATAATTTTGTAGGGAACAAACCGTAGACTTTATGATATTGATAATAGATGACGACAGTGCCGTGCGCTCTTCTCTCAGTTTTATGCTGAAGCGTGCCGGTTATGAGGTGAAAACAGCTCCGAATCCTCGTGAGGCTATGGAAATAGTGAGGAGCGAGACCCCTGCATTGATTTTGATGGATATGAATTTCACTCTTTCCACCACGGGTGAAGAGGGGCTTACACTGTTGAAACAGGTAAAAGTGTTCCATCCTGATGTGCCTGTTATTCTGATGACGGCGTGGGGAAGCATTCAGCTGGCTGTGCAGGGAATGCAGGCGGGGGCATTCGACTTCATCACCAAGCCTTGGAATAATGCAGCCCTTTTGCAACGCATCGAGACGGCTCTTGCACTTTCTTCTCCATCCGAAGGAGGGTGTGGGGCGCAGGGAATGTCGCTGAACCGCAGCCATATCATCGGTAAGTCAAAAGGGCTGATGGAGGTGCTGGATACCGTGGCACGCATTGCCCCTACCAATGCTTCCGTGCTGATTACGGGCGAAAGCGGGACAGGAAAAGAGTTGATTGCCGAAGCCATACATATCAACAGTCGGCGTGCGAAGCAACCTTTTGTCAAAGTCAATCTTGGCGGTATCTCTCAGAGCTTGTTCGAAAGCGAAATGTTCGGGCATAAGAAAGGGGCGTTTACCGATGCGAGTACCGACCGTATAGGGCGTTTTGAACTGGCCAATAAAGGTACCATCTTTCTGGATGAGATAGGCGATCTTGATTTATCCTGTCAGGTAAAGCTGCTGCGTGTGTTGCAGGATCAGACGTTCGAAGTGTTGGGCGACAGTCGTCCGCGTAGGGCTGACGTGCGTGTGGTTTCGGCCACTAATGCCGATTTGTCCAAGATGGTTTCCGAACGCACGTTCCGCGAAGACCTCTTCTATCGTATAAACCTGATTACCGTAAAACTTCCTTCCTTAAGGGAACGGCGCGAAGACATACCTTTGTTGGCACGTCACTTTGCCGATCGTCAGGCGGAAATCAACGGCTTGCCGCATACCGATTTTTCGGCGGATGCCTTGAACTTCCTGTCACACCTGCCTTATCCGGGCAATATACGCGAACTGAAGAATCTGGTGGAGCGCACCATCCTGATTTGTGGAAAAACTGTGCTCGATGCCTCCGACTTTGATTCCCAATGCCAGAGGCGTGACGAGCCGGCAAAAGCCTCTGAAAGAACAGCGTTTGCAGGTATGACACTGGACGAGATAGAGCGGCAGACGATTTTGCAGGCGTTGGAACAGCATAAGGGTAATCTCAGCCAAGTAGCTGTAGCGTTGGGCATCAGTCGTGCTGCACTATATCGGAGGCTGGAAAAATATAATATAAATTATGAATGACGGATGAAACGCCATGCGTCATTTGTACTTATAATCATCACGAACCGTGCGTATTAAATTTTTCTTTTTCATCCTTGTCCTTTTTTTATTGGCTCTGAGCGGAGTGCTGGCTTATATACTGGACGGAAAACAATCCTTGCATCTTTATTTGCTGGAGGGACTCATCGTTTTTATTCTGGTCTATCTGATAGTGTTCTATAATAAAATAGTGAAACCGATGAACACAATCGGAAGTGGCATGGAGTTGTTGCGCGAACAAGACTTCAGCAGTCGGCTTAGCCGGGTGGGGCAATATGAGGCAGACCGCATTGTGAATATCTTTAACCGTATGATGGAACAGCTCAAAAATGAGCGTTTGCGGCTGCGTGAGCAGAATCACTTTCTGGATTTGTTGATTCAGGCCTCGCCGATGGGAGTAATTATTACCACACTCGACGGTGATGTGTCGCAATTGAACCCGATGGCGGTGAAAATGCTGGGAGTGCGGCCGGAGGAAGCCATGAACAAACAGTTGGGGCAAATAGATTCTCCTTTGGCGGCAGAGTTGGCTGCAATCCCTAAAGAGATGACTTCGGTGGTGCGTCTCAATGATTCCAATATTTACAAGTGTACCCATTCTTCATTTGTTGACAGAGGGTTCAAGCACCCGTTTTTCTTGATAGAGCGCATGACGGAGGAGGTGATGCGTGCCGAGAAACGTGCGTATGAGAAAGTAATCCGAATGATTGCGCACGAAGTGAACAATACCACTGCCGGCATCACCTCTACGCTCGATACAGTGGAGCAGGCGCTTTCCGAAGAGAGCGGGATGGAAGATATTTGCGACGTGATGCGCGTCTGTACCGACCGTTGCTTCTCCATGAGCCGTTTCATCACTCGCTTTGCCGACGTGGTAAAGATTCCCGAACCTACATTGTCTCCTGTCCGGCTGAATGAGCTGGTATCTATGTGCAAGCGCTTTATGGAAGGTATGTGCAATGACCGCAATATCTCTTTGCAGTTGGAGTGTAATCCGGAGGTTGACATGGTTCGCCTTGACGTATCTCTTTTTGAACAGGTCTTGGTGAACATCATCAAGAATGCTGTCGAAAGCATAGAAAGCAATTCTGATAATATGCAGAAACCGGGAGAAATAATCGTGAGGACCGCAACTCCCGTTTCCGTTGAGGTCATTGACAATGGCCCCGGCATAAGCAAGGAAGTGGAGGCAAAACTCTTCAGTCCCTTCTTCTCTACTAAACCGCACGGGCAGGGAATCGGGTTAGTGTTTATCCGGGAGGTTTTGAGCCGACATGGATGTACTTTTTCTCTGCGTACTTACAACGACGGATTGACCCGCTTCCGTATATCATTTCCGTGATGTGTTTTTACGCTTGTACAAGTGTGAGGCTACGGTTGTACAAGCGTAACCCTATACTTGTACAACCGTAGCCTTACAGTTGTACAAGTGAGGGCTTACACTTGTATAAGTGTAAATCGCTCATTCTTAGTATGTGAATTTGAGGTTGTGTACATGCGATTGTCCCCTCATCCCTTTCTTGCATAGATTGTATGCGGAGCTTGGAACAAGGGGAATTATCTTGGTGTTTCGTAACCTTGTTATAGTTGCGGAGGCTTTTATGTTTATCTGTTGTCTCGCAAGTCTCTTACTCTGACAGCTTTTCCTTCGCTTTGAGGCAGAGACCCTTTCTTGACAAGCCGTAGTTTGGGAGTGACTAAGACTTCATCTTTCAATTGGCGGGTAATCTCTTTACGGACTTTTTCCAATTCAATGTAATTGTCGGTAGAAAGATCGCTGATCTCCACCTCCACAATCATCTCGTCCTGGTTATTCACCGTTTCGAGTGTGATGAGGTAATTACTACCTAATTCGGGGAACTGCACCAACACTTTTTCCACCTGCATGGGGAAAATATTGACCCCTTTGATGATGAACATGTCATCGCTGCGGCCTTTGATGCGATCGATGCGGAGATGGGTACGCCCGCAAGGACACCGACCGGGCAGAATACGTGTAAGGTCGCGCGTGCGATAACGTATAAGCGGCATCATTTCACGGTCCAGCGTTGTCAGCACCAACTCGCCGATTTCACCTTCCGGCACGGGTTCTCCCGTTTCGGGATTGATGATTTCAACAAGATAGCAATCTTCCCAAAAGTGCATTCCATTTTGTTCGGTACACTCGAAAGCTACTCCCGGACCATTCATTTCTGTCATGCCAAAGCTATTGTAGGCCTTAACGCCGAGCATGTGCTCTATCTTCTTCCGTTGTTCGTCGGTATGAGGTTCGGCACCGATCAGAAGAGTTTTTAAACTTGTGGCGGCAGGGGCTATCCCCTCTTCCTGAAAGACTTCGGCCAAACGTATCGCATAGCTGGGGATGGCGTGAAGGGCCGTAGTCTTGAAATCGGTGATGAATTTGATCTGACGTTTGCTGTTGCCGGCTGCTGCCGGTACGGTCAGTGCGCCCAGACGTTCGGCACCATATTGAAAACCTAATCCTCCGGTGAACATTCCATAACCGGAACTGTTCTGGAAAACATCGGTTTTTCGGAGTCCCACCATGTAGAGGCAACGAGCCACCAAGTTTGCCCAAGAGTCCAAGTCGTGTTGCGAATGTACAATGACGGTAGGAGTTCCTGTCGTACCGCTGGAAGAGTGAATGCGCACACCGTCTTCGTGCATATTGCCGGCTACCAGTCCGAAAGGATAATGGGCACGCATATCGGCCTTAGTGGTAAAGGGGATTTTGCGTATATCTTCTACGGACTGAAAGCTGTCGGCAGTGATGTTGTGTTGTTGAAAAACGGTTTTATAAAAAGGAGAGTTGGCAGCTATGGTGATAGTCTTTTTAAGTCGTTGAAGTTGTAACTCCCGTAGTTTTTCACGGGACATCGTTTCAATCTCCTCTTCCCAGTATTTGTTATTCATGGTCTTTTTTATTAGAATAGTCGGAGTATGTGGTTCATAAATGGTTTATATCAATTTCTCTGCAATCTCTTTGCCGGCTGCCAATGCTTTGAGGTTCATTTCGACAATGGCTTCTCCTTTGCGCAGGAAGATTCCGCGAATGCTGTCTTGCACTTTCGCGTAATCAATGCCGAGGAAAGGAATGGTTGCACCCAGCAGAACAATATTGGCTACTCGTGTGGAACCGAGTTCTTTTGCCACTTCATTTACATTCAGTACAATTTTGTGCGGCAGTTTGTCAAGCTCCGCCTTTATCGCTTTTTCATCCGGATAGTTGGGGATATTGATAAAAGGCACTTCGTTAGTGACCAACCAACCGTCGGGACTAAGATAAGGGAGGTAGCGTAAAGCCTCCATCGGCTCCAATGAAATGATAAGGTCGCATTTGCCTGTGGGTATTAAATCGGAGGCTATGGGACGGTCGCTGATGCGCAGATTGGATTGCACATCGCCGCCTCTTTGGCTCATCCCGTGAACTTCTGCCTGCTTCATATATAACCCTTCTTTAAGGACGGCTTCGCCTATTACGGTGGCGATGGATAGAATGCCTTGTCCTCCCACGCCGGAAAGTATGATGTCTTTTTTCATGGTATTACTTGTTTCGTTTTTTACGTGCTAATGTTTGGATACATTCTCTGCGGGGAATAATGACGGATACGCCGCGGTATTCGATTTCTTCCCGGATGACTTGTTTCATCTCTTCGTAGTTTTTCTTCAAGGGGATCACAATGCGTATGTGTTCCGGAGCTACTCCGAGACCTGTACAGATGGCTTCCAAACGTCCTGTACCGGCAGAGTCTTGTCCTCCGGTCATGGCAGTAGTTTCATTGTCGGAAATAACGATGGTCACGTTGGTGTTCTCGTTGACGCAGTCCAGCAACCCCGTCATGCCTGAGTGCGTGAAAGTGGAGTCACCGATAACCGCCACTGCCGGGTGCAGGCTTGCATCTGAAGCACCTTTGGCCATTGTTATGGAAGCACCCATGTCTACACAGGAGTCGATGGCGTTGAACGGAGCGCCGACCCCCAAAGTATAGCAACCGATGTCGCTGAAGATTTTATGGTTGGGATATTCTTCTCGCAAGACTTGCGTGAGTACCGTGTACATGTCTCGGTGACCGCATCCTTCGCACAGAGCCGGTGGTCTCATCTCGACCAGTGACGGTATGCCGAACTCGGACTTATTCTGTTTACCCAAGGCTTGAGCAACGTTGTCCGGGTTTAATTCACCGTCTTGCGATAGCGTGCCGTCCAAACGCCCTTTCACTTTTACTCCGATACCTAAATAGCCTTTCAGTTGCTTTTCAACGAACGGCTGTCCGTCTTCCAATACCAGAATCTCATCGCATACTTCTATCAACTGCGTCAATTGTTTCTTGGGAAGCGGATATTGACCGATTTTCAGTACCGGATATTCGCAGCCATCGGGATAGTTTTCCATCAGATAGTTGTAGCCGATGCCGCATGCCACGATACCTAATTTCTTGTTGGGGCCATCTGTGTATTGATTATATACGGAACTTTCAGAGGCTTTGATGAATTCATCCTGGCGTTGCAGTAAAGCTTTGTAACGTTTGCGCGCGATTCCGGGCAACAGAATGAATTGGCTCGGATCTTCACTGAACGACAGTTCGTTTTGAGGTTGTTGCTCTTTGCGCTCTACTCCGGAACGTGAGTGTGCCAAACGGGTAACGATGCGCATCAGCAGAGGCTCACCGGTTTGCTCCGAGAAACGGAATCCGTTGTAGACCATATCATAGGCTTCCTGCTGGTTGCTTGGCTCATACATCGGTATAAGTGAAAAGTCGCCATAGAAGCGGCTGTCTTGTTCGTTTTGCGAAGAGTGCATACTGGGGTCATCGGCTGCAATGACAATCATACCGCCTTTCACTCCGGTGATGGCGGAGTTGATGAAACAGTCGGCAGCTACATTCATACCCACATGTTTCATGCAGACCAATGAACGTTTACCGGCAAATGACATTCCCAAAGCTGCTTCCATGGCTGTTTTCTCATTGGAACACCAACGGTTGTGGATGTTCTTTTCAGCAGTGATCGGAGCTGTTTGAATATATTCGGTGATTTCTGTAGAGGGAGTACCGGGGTAGGCATATACACCCGAAAGTCCGGCATCCAATGCTGCTTGTGCAATGGCTTCGTCGCCAAGTAAGAGTTGCTTGCTCATATTTGATCGGTTAAGTGTTAGTCATAAATTAAATGATAGGCGCAAATATAGGATTTTGCTTTTATTTTATTATCAGATTAGTTGAATATCTTTCTTTCGTTTAATGCATTCCAATATTTCCTTGCATTTTTCATGTGGTCGGCATAGTTGGATGCAAAGTTGTGAGTGCCTGAGAAATCTTCTTTGGCACACATGTAGATATAGTCATGCTTTGCATAATTCAACACGGCATCCAATCCGATAGGTGTCGGTATGCGTATCGGTCCGGGCGGCAGACCGGTATTGCGGTAGGTATTGTACGGAGAGTCGATGTTAAGATGAATATTGGCTATCCTTCGCAAGCCAAAGTCTTGTAAGGCAAATTTAATGGTAGGGTCGGCTTGCAGAGGCATGTCAAGGTGCAAGCGGTTGATGTATAGTCCGGCCACCATCGGTTTTTCCAGATTATTGTTGGTCTCTTCTTCTATAATGGAGGCGAGGGTGCAAACTTCTATAGGTGTCATTCCCATTTGGGTGGCTTTTTCCAGTCGTTCTTGATTCCAGAACTTTTGGTGTTCTTTTTGCATTCGTTCAATGAAATTTTCTACGCTTATATCCCAATATACCTGATAAGTATCAGGAATAAACAGACAGGGAATAGTTTCTTTATTGTATCCTAATTTTTGTTGGAGGACGGGTGAATTAATGGCTTTTGCAATTTCGGCGGAATCAATCATGAGTTGTTTCCCTATGCTACGTGCCAGTCTGTCCATTGTACGTACACTCCCTATGGTGAGGTTCATAGGTTCCTGATGATTTCGGTAAAGGCGGCTGAATACTTTATATACACTTTCTTTGGGGCGTATGGCATAACGCCCGGTGTGTATGTTTTGAGTATATTTGCGGTATTGGATCATCCAATGGAAGCCCGTGAGTTTTTTGGGCTTTCCTTGTTCTTTTACCTTATTATATATAGAGTCTATGGTATCGTCTCGATCTACATAGATGTAAGTTGTCTTTTTAGGGTGGAACTGTGGGGAAAACAAGTAGTAATAGATGATTCCTGCACAACTGATACAGCAGAGGAGCAGTGCTATGGACACACTGATGAGTATTTTTCTTTTTTTCATGTTCCTTGCGACTTTGATTGGGGCAAAGTTAGTAAAATAGGAATATACTTAATGGCTTTGTGTCTGATATTTTATTATGTCCGGTGGAAGGGCTGAGGGGGAGAAAAAAAAGATTGATACTCGGCTTGCCGAATATCAATCTTACAGAAGAGCCGCTAGCCAGACTTGAACTGGCGACCTACGCGTTACGAATGCGTTGCTCTACCAACTGAGCTATAGCGGCAATAGGTTATCGCTTACGGGTCGCAAAGGTACGTTTTTATTTGAATAAACAAAAAGATTTGCCTCTTTTTTTAGAAAGATATTAGAGGGACTATATTTTTGTGTAATTATAGAGTATTTTTCTTTGATAAAAATTGGAAAATATAATAAAAAATCTCATCTTTGTAATCAAACTTTGATACAAAAACGAAAAATGTATTTATTCCTTTTTCTTGGCAAAGACATGAAAGGGGAGATACTGTAGACTTAAACTTAAACTTTAACCTTGACTGATTATGGAATTAAAAAGATTCTGCAAATGTTTCTTTTCTCGTATTGCTTCTAAATGGACAGTGCTGCTGGTGGATGTAGGTGTTGTGATCGTTGCTATGCTTTTTGCATGTGTTTTGCAATATGGCTTATCATTTATGAATAAGGATCCTTTGTGCATATGGTTGATACTGTTTGCTATATTATGCAATGTTTGTTCTTTTCAACTTTTCCACACTTATATAGGGGTTATTCGATTCTCTTCTTTTATTGATATTCGTCGTGTGGTCTTGAGCCTTACATTGGGCTATGGCTTTCTGATTTTGTGCAACCTTTGTTGGGTTGCCATGGGAGGTCGGCAGATTCTGCCAAATAGTTTTCTTTTCATGGCATATATTTTCACATCTTTCATTATGGTATGTATGCGTATTGTAGTAAAGATACTTTATGAATCTGTCATTTTCGATGCACATCGGTGTGAAAATGTCTTTATTTATGGAATTCAAGGGACGGGAGTGGGAGTCGCAGAGTTTTTGAGAATCAACCGTAGTGATTCTTATCGCTTATGCGGGTTTATCTCGGATGAAGCGGATATGATAGGTAAACGTGTTATGGGATATCAGGTATATCCCAATGATAAATTCTTATTTAAACGGTTGAGAGATAAGAATGTGCATATCATTGTCGTCTCTCCAAATAAAATCTCCGAATTGGAACGTTCCGGAATATTGGATAAATTCCATGCCCATCATATTCATGTGCTGACAGTTCCACCCTTGAGCGATTGTGTAGATGAGGGGTTGATAAAGGAAAAGCAAAATGAAGAGATACACAAGAAGACACAGAGGCGCATTGATAAGAAGATGGGGCTGGTTTGTATGGAAGGTTGTAGAATCATGGTAACGGGAGCTGCCGGAATCGTGGGGAGAGAAGTTGTTCGCCAATTGGCTGTTTTGAATCCTTCCCAGTTAATTCTGGTAGATCAGGCAGAGTCCCCTTTGTATGATGTGCAATTGGAACTTGCTGACCGTTGGAAGAATCTGGCTGTTCGTGTATTGGTGGCCGATGTTGCTAATTATACTCGTATGGAAGCCATCTTTAGGGAAATACGCCCACAATTGGTCTTTCATGCTGCGGCTTATAAGCATATGCAGTTGATGGATGACTATGTATCGGAGGCCATTCAAACAAACGTGTTGGGTACGGTCAATATAACTGACTTGTCGGTGAAGTATAATGTAAATCGTATGGTTATGGTTTCTACGGATGGAGCACATCATCCGGAAAACTGCATGGAGTATAGCAAGCGGCTGGCAGAAATATATATACAGTCGTATAGCCGGAGTCTGTGGCGTGAAAGGAAGAACGATACTTGTTTGCTGATTATTCGTTTTGGCGATGTTTACCCAAAGAGAGACTGCAACCTGATGACTTTGTCCGAAGCTTGTAAGCGCATTTTAGAAGTAGGGGCCAGAGGGGAGTCCGGAGAAATATATTTGTTAGATAAAATCAATGATGAAGTTTCAATGCAAGATACACCATTCGTTTTTGAACATGAACTCGTGCGGAAACGTGTGGCTGATTTGATAAAGCATAGTTATACGGATGAGGCTTCTGTTCTGATGGCTGAAATGAAGAAATATGTGCAGAAGTTTGCAAAAAGAGACAAGCTGTTTATACAATCGTTCCGGATTGATATTTCTCAAAAATCATACATCTAAATGTTGTACACTTTTTCTTTTCCCATGTTATTGGAAATCTTTCATTAAACGTCTTGGCTGTTTTAAAAAACCTCTTTATCTTTGCGTCCATTAATGTATTGTATTTTTAATATATCAAAACTCATGCGCTCATTTTTAATCTCGTTTTTCTGTTTCTTTCTTTTCTGTAGCACTGTTTACGCTCAACGTATGTCCGATGAACAGGTTGTGGAGTATGTGAAGCAAGCACAGGCATCTGGAAAATCTCAAAAACAGATGACAACCGAATTGTTACGCCGTGGTGTTACTCAGGAACAAGTCTTGCGTATAAAAAATCGGTATGAATCTACCACCGGAATATCGAAAAGTACGAATGATCAGCTAAGTAGGATACGCAAAGGTGGCCCTGCCATAGGAGAATCTTATGAGGCTGCCGAATTGAAAGACCAAAAGGTTGTTATTGATGAGAAGCGGGAGAGCAGCTCTTTGCCGGAAGTGACATCCAATCGTCAGATTTTTGGCCATAATTTATTCAATAGCAGGAATCTGTCATTCGAACCGAGTGCCAATCTTGCTACTCCTCTGAATTATCGTCTCGGCCCGGGTGATGAGGTGATCATTGATGTTTGGGGGGCTTCTGAAAATACCATTCGCCAAGTAATCAGTCCTGAAGGAAGTATTCAGGTAAAAGATTTAGGACCTGTTCATCTGAATGGAATGACAGTCAAGGAAGCTAATCAATATTTGCAACGGGAATTTTCCAAGATATATGCAGGAATAGGAGGTAATGAGCCTAATTCCCAAATACGATTGACTTTGGGTGATGTACGTACTATCCAAATTAACGTGATGGGTGAAGTCTCTGTGCCCGGTACTTATACTCTTTCTGCTTTTTCCACGATTTTTCATGCACTGTATCGTGCGGGTGGTGTGAACAATATCGGTAGTTTGCGTGCCATTCGGTTGGTACGTAACGGAAAAACGATAGAAACCCTTGATGTATATGGGCTCATCATGAAAGGAAAGATGAACGATGATATCCGTCTTCAGGAAGGTGATGTGATTATCGTAAGCCCCTATCATTCTTTGGTTGAGGTGGTAGGTAAAGTAAAACGTCCCATGTATTATGAGATGAAGTCTACCGAGACTGTTGCTAATTTGTTGGATTATTCCGGAGGGTTTACCGGTGACGCCTATAAAAAAGCTGTACGTATCATTCGTAAGAGTGGTCGCGAACATCAGGTCTTTAATGTTGATGAAATGGATTATTCTGTATTCCGTTTGGATGACGGAGACATGATCACCATTGATGCCGTGCTCGATCGCTTTGAAAATAAGGTAGAAGTGAGTGGTGCTGTCTATCGTCCGGGAATTTATCAGCTGAATGGGGAGGTTAATACTGTGAAGCAGTTGATTAAGAAATCGGAAGGCCTTCGTGGGGATGCTTTCTTAAATCGTGTTTTGTTGAATCGTGAGCGTGAAGATTATACACATGAGATGATCGCTATCGATTTAAACAAACTCCTGAATGGAACTGAAGCGGATATTCCCCTTCGTAAGAATGACCACCTTTATATTCCGAGTATTCATGAATTGAAAGAAGAAGAGACAGTCTCTATTTATGGTGAAGTTCTGAATCCGGGCACTTTTCTTCATGCAGATAATATGACGATTGAGGATTTGATCATTCGGGCAGGAGGATTGAAAGAAGCGGCGGCCAGTACACGGGTAAGCGTCAGTAGAAGAATTAAATCTCCCGGAAGTACTTCTTACAGTACTAAATTGGCCGAGACCTTTATGTTTGATATTAAAAATGGTTTGGTAGTGGGGACGGAGAACTTTAATCTTGAGCCTTACGATGTTGTCCAGATACGTCGGAGTCCTGTCTATCAGGAACAGCGTACAGTCAGCCTTGTGGGAGAGGTTCTTTTCGGTGGTAGCTATACGCTCTTGAAGAAAAACGAACGCTTAAGTGAACTTGTAGGAAGAGCCGGTGGCATTACTCCGGAAGCCTATGTCAAGGGTGCTCGTCTTATTCGTAAACGGAATGATGAGGAGCGTCGTCGCGAGATGGATGCGCTTCGTATGGCTCGTAGTGCTGAGGGTAAAGACAGTATTGTTGTAAAAAAACTGGCGATTTCAGAGAACTATACGGTAGGTATGGATATGGAGAAGGCGTTGGCTAATCCGGGTAGTGATTATGATGTCGTTCTGCGCGAAGGCGATGTGGTTTATATTCCGGAGTTTATCAATACCGTGAAGATCAGTGGTTCTGTGATGTATCCTAACACGGTTACTTGGACGAAAGGAGCAAAGCTGAAGTATTATATCAATATGGCCGGTGGCTATGGTGAGAATGCCAAGAAAAAGAAAGTATATATTATTAATCTGAACGGTACGATTTTCCGTGCTAAAAAATATAGTACGGATTTGATACAGCCGGGATGCGAAATCGTAGTGCCCACAAAGAAGGAACGTCAGGGACTGAAGACCGCTGAAATTCTAGGTATGGGTTCCATGACTGCGAGCATTGCGGCAATGGTTGCTACTGTGGTTAATACCTTAAAAAAATAATAAAGAATCGGAACAATGGATGAAGAACAACTTAATAAATCTGTCCAGCCTCAGGAAGAGGAGATTGACTTGATAGAGCTGGCTCTTAAAGTCTGGACAGAACGTAAATGGGTACTGAAATGTTGTGGATTTGCTGTCATTGTAGGTTTGATAATTGCTTTCAGTATTCCAAAGGAATATACGGTTACCGCTACTATCGCCCCTGAAATGTCTGATAAGAAAGCGGGAGGAGGGCTCTCTTCTCTGGCTGCAATGGCAGGTATTAACTTTGCGACGTCCACAGCCGATGCCATTTATCCGGATTTATATCCGGATATAGTAAGGTCAACTCCTTTTATCACAGCTCTTTTCGATGTTCCGGTGAAAAATTTGGATGGAAAAGTTGACACTACGCTTTATTGTTACTTGGATGAGCATCAACGTGCTCCTTGGTGGAGTATGATAACAACCGCCCCTTTCAAGTTTATAGGTTGGACTGTTTCCTTATTTAAAGATAAAGAAAAAGCAGGAGAGAGCCGGCTCAATCCTTTTCAACTGACAACAGATGAAGCTGAGCTAGCCACGTCGTTAAGCAACCGTATTGGAGTTTCTGTTGATAAGAAAACGGGAGTCACTTCACTTTCTGTCACGATGCAAGATCCCCGTATTGCTGCTTGTATGACTGATACGGTGCTTCGTCGTCTTCAAGAATATGTTACTGAATATCGCACAACGAAAGCCCGTAAAGATTTTGAGTTTCAGCAACAGCTGTTTAATCGCAAGAAGAAAGAATACGAAGAAGCTCAGGAAAACTATGCGAAGTTTTCGGATACCAATAAAAATATTATCCTTCAAAGTTATCGTGCCGAGCAAGTTCGTTTGGAAAATGAGATGAATCTTGCTTATCAGGTTTATACCAGTGTTGCCCAGCAGTTGCAAATGGCGGAGGCTAAGGTGCAGGAGATTACACCGGTCTATACAGTGGTGGAGCCGGCTACTATTCCGATAAAAGCTGCAAAACCCAATAAGCTGATGGTGTTGCTGGGAGTTGTATTTCTTACCGCAGCCGGCTGCATAGGTTGGATATTGTTTGGTCGAGACTTTATTGCCGGCATGAAAGAAAAATTCTGATTAGAAAATGAGGGTGTGTCAAAACTAAAATGACCTCTCCGAAAAGTTACAGAATGTAACTACAAGACCTAAAAAGAGTCGTATCAAGCTCTGTTTTGAGTAATGATGCGACTCTTCTTTTTGCCTTTAAGGATGTTCAACTTTCAAATCAAAAGCTCATCTGGACTAGAATTGGGTTTTGACACATCCTCATAATACAGTCTTTAGTCGAATAAGCTTTTAAATTTCTTGAATATTTTTTCTTTTATCGAACTGTTGGGTTTGAAGTTATCAGAGGTTTCCATTTCTTCCAATGCTTTCTTTTCATCCTTGCTGAGAGTTTCAGGCACATATACACTGATGTTCACCAGTAAATCGCCCGTGCCATACCCATTGACACTTGGTAATCCTTTGCCGCGCAGGCGGAGTACCTTGCCGGGTTGTGTGCCCGATTCAATCTTTACTTTTACTTTGTTGTCTATGGTGGGGATTTCGACAGTACCACCCAAAGCAGCTGTGGGGAAGCTAAGGAGCAGGTTGTAAATCAAATCATTCTCATCACGTATCAGGTTGGGGTCTTGTTCTTCTTCTACAAGAATCAGAAGGTCTCCAGCTACGCCGTTGCGTTTTCCGGCATTGCCTTTACCACTCATAGAGAGCTGCATGCCTTCGGCCACGCCTTTGGGAATCTTCACGGTCACTACCTCTTCACCATATACGATTCCTTCACCGGCACATTCTTTACATTTGTTTTTGATAATCACTCCTTCACCATTACATGTAGGACATGTCGTTCTCGTTTGCATGGTGCCGAGGATGGTTTTTTGGTTGCGGATAACCGTACCGCTACCTTTACATGTGTGGCAAGTTTCTGTGCCATCATTGCCTTCTGCTCCTGTACCATGACAATGTGCACATGGAACATATTTCTTTAACTTGAACTTTTTCTCTACACCGGTGGAAATCTCTTTTAAGTTGAGTTTTACTTTGACACGCAAATCCGAACCACGATAACGACTTTGGTGTGCATCACCATTTCCAAAACCTCCAAAACCGCTGAAGCCTCCACCAAAACCTCCATGTCCACCGAAAATATCGCCAAACATAGAGAAGATATCATCCATGGACATGCTTTCGCCGAAGCCTCCAAACGGTCCTCCGTTACCGGCAGCACCACCTAACCCGGCATGGCCGAATTGATCATAGCGGGCACGTTTGTCCGGATTGCTCAAAACATCGTAAGCCTCTGCTGCTTCTTTGAACTTTTCTTCGGCCGTCTTGTCACCCGGATTTTTGTCCGGATGGTATTGGATTGCTTTTTTGCGATAAGCTTTTTTTATTTCGTCTGCCGTAGCGGTCTTTCCCACTTCCAGTATTTCGTAGTAATCTCTCTTTTCCATACTATTCTACATTATTCTCCAACAACTACTTTTGCATGACGAATTACTTTGTCATTCAATATATATCCGGTTTGCACACAATCCAGAATTTTGCCTTTCAGGACTTCCTCTGGTGCAGGAATAACGGCAATAGCTTCGTGATAGTCTGTATCGAGTGGTTGTTCTTTCGTTTCGATTACTTTTACTCCATTCTTTTCCAATACAGACATGAACTTGTTGTAGATGAGTTCTACCCCTTCTCTCACAGCCGCTACGTCAGTGGCAGTCTCCATGTTTTTGAGAGCACGTTCAAAATCATCTACGACCGGAAGAATGCTACTGATGCTTTTTTCGCTTCCGTTCAGGATAAGCTCCGCTTTTTCCTTCATGGTGCGTTTACGATAATTGTCAAACTCGGCAGATAAGCGCAAAAACTTGTCTTTTTGCTCTTCTATCAGTTCATTAGCCTTTTCTAACTCTTGTGCCAGTCTTTCTTCTTCTGTCAAAGGGGTAACTTCCTCTTCTTGTGTTTCCTCTTTTTCAGCGACCTCTTCAGTACATTCGTCCGGGGCTGTTTGAGTCTTCAGTTCTTCTTCAAAGTTGTTTTCTTTTTTTTTCGGATCCATATTGTTATGTTTATTATTTTTCTAATTAAATACTTAGTTCTGATGGTTGTAATGAAACCAAGTGTTAATAATGTGTCTTTTGCAAAAACCTTGCCAAAGGAGAGTTTTTTTCAAAAAACGTTGCAAAGGTAACACTTTTATGCCAGATTGACAGCGTATTCCTATCTCTTATTCTTGAAAAATGTCTATCTTTGCACTCGCAAATCGCAGATTAATAGGTATTAAATGGTAATTTGTAAATACACATAAAATCGTAAATATAAAGATGATTACAGTTTCTAATGTTTCGGTGCAGTTTGGTAAAAGAGTGTTGTTTAATGATGTAAACCTGAAATTTACAAGTGGTAACTGTTATGGTATTATTGGCGCTAACGGTGCCGGAAAGTCAACTTTCTTGAGAGCTATCTCCGGAGAATTGGACCCGACGACAGGTTCTATCATGTTAGCTCCGGGTGAACGCCTTTCTGTTTTAAGTCAGGACCACTTTAAGTGGGATGCTTTTACGGTAATGGATACCGTAATGATGGGGCACACCGTGTTGTGGGATATAATGAAGCAACGCGAGGTGCTGTATGCCAAAGAAGAGTTTACGGATGAAGACGGATTGAGGGTTTCTGAATTAGAAGAGAAATTTGCCGAATTAGACGGATGGAATGCCGAAAGTGATGCTGCCGCCCTATTGAGCGGATTGGGCATTAAGGAAGATAAGCATTATCTGTTGATGGGCGAATTGAACAATAAGGAAAAAGTGCGTGTCATGTTGGCACAGGCCCTCTACGGCAATCCGGACAACTTGTTGCTGGACGAGCCTACCAATGACTTGGATATGGAAACCGTGACTTGGTTGGAAGAATATCTTTCGAACTTCGAGCATACAGTTTTGGTAGTGAGTCACGATCGGCACTTCCTCGACTCCGTATGTACGCACACGGTGGATATCGATTATGGAAAGATTAATCTGTTTGCCGGTAACTACAGCTTCTGGTATGAATCAAGCCAGTTGGCTCTTCGTCAGCAGCAGAATCAGAAGGCTAAGGCCGAGGAAAAGAAGAAAGAGCTTGAAGAGTTTATTCGTCGTTTCAGCGCGAATGTGGCAAAGAGTAAGCAAACTACCAGCCGCAAGAAGATGCTGGAGAAACTGAATGTGGAGGAAATCAAACCTTCGTCCCGTAAATATCCCGGCATTATCTTTACACCGGAGCGCGAGCCGGGTAATCAAATATTGGAAGTTGCAGGTCTGACGAAATCGTTGGAAGACGGTACGATACTGTTTCGCGATGTCAACTTCAATGTAGAAAAAGGGGATAAGGTCGTATTCCTTTCGCGCGACCCGCGTGCCATGACTGCCTTGTTCGAGATTATTAACGGTAATATGAAGCCGGATTCAGGAACATTCAATTGGGGTGTTACGATTACCACTGCCTACTTGCCATTGGACAATACCGCTTTCTTCAATACGGATTTGAATCTGGTGGATTGGTTGAGCCAGTTTGGTGAAGGCAATGAGGTTTATATGAAGAGCTTCCTCGGCCGTATGCTTTTCTCAGGTGAAGAGGTGCTGAAGAAGGCAAGTGTATTGTCGGGAGGTGAGAAAATGCGTTGTATGATTGCGCGCATGCAGCTTCGCAATGCCAATTGTCTTATTTTGGATACACCCACCAATCACCTTGACTTGGAATCCATTCAGGCCTTCAATAACAACCTGAAAGTATATAAAGGCAATATCCTATTCTCTTCTCATGACCACGAATTTATTCAAACCGTGGCCAACCGTATCATTGAGTTGACGCCGAATGGCATCATAGATAAAATGATGGAATATGACGAGTACATCACTTCGGATCATATCAAGGAGTTGAGACGGCGGATGTATGGAGAGTAAGAAAAGTCATTTGTAAATCAATTTGCTTTTTCCTTCTCCGAAGAGGTTATCGCCCAGTGTGGATATTTTGTTTCCTGTGGCCAATACATAGCGTAGGTTGTTACACCCCATAAAGGCACCATATTCAATGGCGGTCACGGTGGGGGGCAACTCGATTGTTCCGCATAGACGCCCGCAACCACTGAATGCACGCTGCCCGATACTTTTCAGTGCATGAGGAAGCAAGATGCTCAAGAGGTACTTCTTTTGGGTGAATGTATAGTCGGGAATGACGGTGGCATTGCTTCGGGTGAGGTCGATGGAAACCAGATTGGGCATATAGTTGCGTATCAGGATAAAGTCGGCCTCATCCAGCTTGCCTTCGATAGTCAGGAAGTTCACGTCTTTGGGTTGTATGCCGGAGCTTACCAGTTCGCCTGCAAGGCTTCCCATCTGGCCTATTTGCACATATGCCGTTGTCGGTTCGCCTTCGATGAAGGCAAATGTCTCCCATTTCTTTTTAGTCCGGTAGGCGTCGTTGCATCCCAATGGAACAAATACGGCGGTCACACTGTCGGCCAACGCTTCGGGCAGCAGGTTGGGTGCTGTTTTCCTTTTTATTTGGCATATCTTGAGGTTGTTGCAGCCTTTGAAAGCTGCATCCTCAATGTTTTTGATTTTGTCCGAGAGGATGATTCTTGTCAGAGACTCCTTGCCGACGAAAGTGCTGTCGTTGATTTTTTTGCAGAAGGCATAGGCCGGGATGCAATTGGCGGGATAGATATAAAAACGGTCGGGATAAGTGCCGTTTTTACCTGCATACATACTGATGGAAGCGTTGGATATGTCCAAATACCGGAGGTTTTTGAATTCATCTCTCAGGTGTCGGAAGTCAATGGCATTCAGTTTGCCTTGCAAGGTCAGTTGGGTGATTTCGTTGGCTTCAGCTTCGGTCATCAGTTCTACCAGTATGCCCGGTTTGGCAACGTAGTATTTCTCGGCTTTTTGTGCCGAAGCATTGGACATAAGCGTCAGTCCGGCAATCATGAACAATATTCCTTTCAGTTTCATTTCTTAATGATTTCAGATGATTCGAGTTTCCAAATATAAGAAGAAAGGGTAAAGAATGGATGCTGTTTTTCTTTTTATGACTATTTTTGTCGGATATTAATCAATTATGAGCACTTTATGGAAATAGAAGAAAAGGTTGAAATACCTGTAACGAAGGACAAGCGTATCCGGAGGGTGGTAATCGATATCGTCTGTTTTTTTGTATTATTGGTTTTTATAGGCTCTGTTGTCTTCTTGCTTTCATCCTTTCTGAACAGACTGATTCCGCAGATAGCAATGAATAGCACCCTTCTGCTTATTACAGAAGAAACACTGATGCTGGGCAGTGTGTTTCTGTCATCATGGCTTGTGCTGCGATATAACAGGATGCCTCTTTCCGTATTAGGCTTGTCTTTGAGAGGGCGTTGGAAAGATTGGCTTGCCGGCATGCTCTTTGCCATCGGATTGTATATAGTGGGTTTCGGGGCTTCGCTTAGTTTGGGTGCAGTGGCAGTCAGCGGAGCATCATTTCATTTTCCTTCTTTATTGATAAGCCTTTTGTTTTTCCTTCTGGTGGGTGTCACGGAAGAATTGATGATGCGCGGCTTTGTGCTGGGGCGCATGCTGGATGGCGGGGTGAATAAGTTTACGGCCCTGTTTGTCTCTTCCGTGCTGTTCTCGTTGTTGCATTTGTTCAATCCTAATTTCGAGTTTCTTCCGTTCCTTAATATCCTGTTGGCGGGAATTCTTTTGGGAGCTTCTTATATATATACGCGCAATCTCTGTTTCCCTATTGCTTTGCATTGGTTTTGGAATTGGATACAAGGACCGGTATTGGGTTATGAGGTCAGTGGCAATCGGTTTCAAGACAGCTTTCTTACGCTCAGCCTTTCCGGGCCGAACCTTATAAACGGAGGAAGCTTCGGATTTGAAGGCTCCCTCTTTTGCACCATCCTGCTGATAGCAGGTTCAGCGATTATTTTCAGATATTATAGCCGAAAGTGAAGGGCTTATTGCTGTTGCACTCCTTTCAATGTCAGTTGTATCCGTTTCCGGTCCATATCTATGCTAAGAACTTTTACACGCAGGGTCTGATGGATGGAGACCACTTCATTGGGGTCTGATATGAATCTTTCGGCAAGCTGCGACAGATGTATCAGCCCGTTTTCCTTGATGCCTATATCGACGAATGCGCCGAAGTTTGTGATATTGTTTACGATGCCGGGCAGCTCCATGCCTTCCCGTAAATCGTTGATGGTATGCACGTGCTTGTCGAATTCGAAGATTTCTATCGGCTTGCGCGGGTCGCGTCCGGGTTTTTCCAGTTCTTGCAGGATGTCTTTCAATGTAAGCATGCCGACGGTAGGAGAGATATATCGTTCCGGATTGATTTTCATGCGCAACTCCTTGTCGGCTATCAGTTCGGCCACGTTGCATCCCAGGTCTTTGGCCATCTGCTCTACGATGCAATAACTTTCGGGATGTACGGCTGTGTTATCCAATGGATTCTTTGCTTCCGGAATACGCATGAAGCCGGCACACTGTTCGAAAGCTTTGGCACCCATTCTCGGAACTTTCATCAACTCTTTGCGCGAGGTGAATACACCATGCTCTGCACGATAGTTTACGATGTTTTGCGCCAGTTGCGGCCCTAATCCCGATATGTAAGTCAGCAGGTGACTGCTTGCCGTATTCAGGTTGACACCCACCAGATTTACGCAGTTCTCCACGGTTTGGTCCAGCGACTTTTTCAGTTTGGTTTGGTCTACATCGTGTTGATATTGTCCTACACCGATGGACTTAGGGTCAATCTTTACCAGTTCGGCCAACGGGTCCATCAAGCGTCTTCCTATGGACACGGCACCGCGCACCGTGACGTCGTATTCGGGAAACTCCTCCCGGGCAATCTTGGAAGCCGAGTAGATGGATGCCCCCTGTTCGCTGACGATGAAAATCCTTACTTCCCGATTGAACGTCTGTCTTTTCAGGAAATCCTCTGTTTCCCGGCTGGCGGTTCCGTTTCCGATGGCCACGGCATCTATCTTATACGACTCCAGCATCTGTTGTATTTTGGCAAATGCCTCTTTCGGTTTGTTTACGGGCGGGTGCGGATAGATGTTCTCGTTGTGAAGCAGGTTTCCCTGTGCATCCAGACATACTACTTTGCAACCGATGCGGAATCCGGGGTCTATGCCCATCACGCGTTTTTGCCCCAACGGAGAAGCCAGCAACAGTTGTCGGAGGTTTGCTGCAAACACATCAATAGCTTCTTCGTCGGCACGCTCTTTGCTTTGCGTGGCAAACTCTGTTTCAATGGAAGGTTTCAGCAGACGTTTGTAGGCATCTTGTACGGCTTCCATCACTTGTTGTCCGCAGGCATTATTGCTTCGTACGAACCGGCGTTTCAGGTGTTCCAGGCATTCTTCGTCGTCCGGACTGATGCTTACTTTCAGCAGGCCTTCCGCTTCGGCGCGGCGTATGGCGAGCAAGCGGTGCGAACTGCATCGTTTCAGGGGTTCGGAGCAGTCGAAGTAATCCCGATATTTGGCTGCTTCCTCTTCTTTGCCTTTCACCACCTTGGCGGTCAGTATGCCATGACGGGCGAAAGAGTTGCGCACGTTGTTTCTTGCCTGTTCGTCTTCACTCACATGCTCGGCTATAATATCTCTTGCCCCTTTCAATGCGTCGTCCACATCCTTGACATCTTCCTTTACATACCGGGCGGCCTGTTTTTCAGGATGAGGTTCGCGTTGCAGCATCAGTAAAGTGGCGAGCGGTTCCAGTCCTCTTTGGCGGCCAGCTTCGGCACGTGTCTTCCGTTTGGGCTTATAGGGAAGGTAGATATCTTCCAGAGCGGTGTTGTCCCAAGTCTCTTCAATGCGTGCTCTGAGTTCCGGAGTCAGTTTCCCTTGTTCCTGAATGGTGTTGAGGATGGTTTCCTTGCGTTTGGCTGTTTCGTTCAGCTTTTCATATTGTGTCCGGATGGCCTCAATCTGTACTTCGTCCAAACCTCCCGTCACCTCTTTGCGGTAGCGGCTGATGAACGGAATCGTTGCCCCGTCATTCAGCAACTCCAAAGTTCGCTCTGTTTGTCTTTCTGATATGCCGAGTGCGGCGGCTATCATGCGATGATAATTTTGTGACATTTCTGTATCTTTTTTATTCTAACAGAGGGCAAAAATAGGAAAAACAATCGGTTTATCCGATATGTTGCCTCCTACAAATAGCCTTTTCGACAAAGTATCTTGTCGTATTATTTAACTACCTAGGTTCGGGATAAGAAACAGGTCGATAACCTCACCCAACGGCTTGTATCTTAAAATTAAACCTTATTGATTATCAATTGTTTACCTCTTGTCTGTCAGACACTTGCGTCTGTCAAGACAAAGGCTTGCAGTTGTCAAACAGGGGGAAGGCAGTTGGCGCGAAAGGCGCTCTTCTCTTCTGCCTAATCGCTGTAAACCGGTGCATGCAAGAAATATCTGCCCGACAGGATGCAGCCCCTCATCTTTAGCGAAAGCAACCGTCTATCCCGAATTCAGATTAACTGCAATCCGAAATGAGAATCAGTTGTTTCTATGGAGTCAGGGCGATTTCAATACATGCGTTAGTTTTCATCATGGGAAGTAAGGTTTCATTCGGAAGGAGGAGGGGGAAACTTTCTGTCAGATAAAGTCTTGACTAATTCACATAAATAGACTATTAGCGGTGTTCTTTACGCTTGTTTTTGCTCCTTTTATTCCTTTCTTTTGCAAACGTTTTCGTCCTCCATCGTCTAAAAATAATTCTCTGTTATTTCTCCATTACTTTTTGCTTTCTTACCTTTGAACGGAATAATAATTTGTAAATCTAATGTCATGAGGATTCTAAAGGACTATTTTTTTTCGTCTCTCTTGTTGGTGATACTCTGTTGCGGCTTGTCATTCTCGTTGCAGTCGTGCAGTGACGACAAGACCGAAGATATACCGACGGTCATCGGTAACAGTACATCTTCCGGTGTGGTGCTTGGCAGTGAGTATACTTTTACTGCTGCTGCGGGGACACAATCTTTGAGCTTTTATGCAAGCCGGGACTGGACCATTCAAAGTGGTGCCGACTGGTGTAAGTTGTCGGCAACAAGCGGAAAAGCCGGGAATGCCAACGTAAATATTCAAGTTACGGAAAATACCGAAGCGGGCGACCGCAATACGGTTATTACAATAATTGCCGGTGAAACGGGAAATACGGCAAAGAAGGAGATACCCATCGTCCAAAAGAAAACGGATGCCCCGGTTGTAGGATGGAGTGCTGTTGTGGCTTCTCCCGATAGTTGGGATAATCAAAAGCGTGCCGACATATCTTATCAGCTATTGCTCTACTCGTTTGCCGACAGTAACGGGGATAAATATGGTGACATCAACGGTGTGATTTCCAAGTTGGATTATATCAACTCTTTAGGCGTGAAAGCCATCTGGCTTTCTCCCATCCATCCCTCGCCTTCTTATCATGGGTATGATGTGACGGATTATACCAAAGTCAATCCGAAGTTTGGTACTGAAGCCGACTTTGACCGTTTGGTGGCTGAAGCGCGCAACCGTGGCATCAAAATTTATCTGGACTATGTGCTGAATCATACCAGCGTGGAACATCCTTGGTTTCAGGCGGCAAAAACCTCCACAGACAATGCTTATCGCGACTATTATACTTTCTCGCAAGACCCGGTAGCCGATATCAAGGCAGGAAAGATCGACATGATTGCCAGCGAGGGTGCAGGAGGGTATAATGCGGGCGAATGGTTCTCGACAACCACTTCATCGGATGCAGTCAAGGCATGCTATAAGTTTAGATTGGATTGGTCGAATGCTTCCAAACCGACAGTCACGGTTACTAAAGCCGAAACGGCCGATAAAGATAATCCCGACCAAAGCACAACGGGAGCCAAATATCTTTATTTTGGCGAGAGGGTGACTAAGAAGTTTTATGATAAAGGCAATGGCATCTATGAGTTGACGGTAGACTTTGCATCTGCTTGGGGATTTTTGATTCGTACCAGCACTACGGAGTGGGGAAATCACAAATATGGAGCATCGTCTGCCGGCACTAAGGTGAAATTCGGCGAAGCCCTCGCTTTAAAGCAGGGTAATGATGCTAAGGATATCTTATTGGAATCAATGAACCTGTGGTATTATCATTCTCATTTCTATACCGGTTCGTTTGCCGACCTCAATTATGGAAAAGTCGCCAACTTGAAGAATTCACCGGCTTTCAAGGAGGTGGTTGTGGCAGCTAAGGGTTGGGTAGACCGTGGGGTAGAAGGTTTCCGATTGGATGCGGTGAAACATATCTATCACAATGCCAAGGGTACGGAAAATCCTGATTTCCTTAAAACATTCTACGACCAACTGAACAACTATTATAAACAGAAAGGCAATGCGGACGAGCTGTATATGGTGGGCGAGGTGCTTTCCGGTGCTGCTGAGGTAGCTCTTTATTACAAGGGCCTTCCGGCCTTGTTCGAGTTCGACTTTTGGTATCGTCTGGAATGGGCCATCAACAATGCTACAGGCTGTTACTTTGCCAAAGATATTATGGGTTATCAGGAGCTTTATAAAAAAAATCGTTCAAACTATATTGAAGCCACCAAACTTTCCAACCACGACGAAGACCGCACGGCTTCCAAGCTGGGGAGGTCTGTCGACAAAGAAAAACTTGCGGCTGCCGTCCTGCTCACTGGTCCCGGCGAACCATACATTTACTATGGTGAGGAGTTGGGACTTTACGGTATGAAAACGAATGGGGATGAATATGTGCGTGGTCCGATGTTGTGGGGAGACAATACAGTGACTTCATATACGGACAAGATAGACAAGAACGTGGCCTCCAACATTCAATCGGTTGCCGAACAGCAGAAAGACGAAAAGTCCCTGCTCAATGTATATGTTCGTTTTGCCAAGCTGCGCAACACTTATCCGGCTTTGGCGGAAGGCACCATGTCGAAGCATGCGGTTTACAACGAGAACAACTCAACTGTCGGCAAGAACATTGCCGCATGGTATATGACGAAAGGTAGTGAGAAGATGTTGGTTGTACATAACTTTGGCTCGAGTGCTGTGGAGATTGCGTTATCCGACAAGATAGAAAAAGCGGTCGGCTTAAATGGTGATGTACAGCAAAAAACGGCAGACAACAGCACACAGGTCAAGATGGGTGCATATAGCTCCGTCGTATTCAGAATAGCGCAATAAGATAGTGCATTGTCATTCGTAAATTTTTATCAGCATCCGGTTCAGCCAGTTCCAACGAAAACGGAACCAGCGCCGGGTGCTGCTTTGTTTCCCTCCGAATCGAAGAACAAAGTCGCGGTATCCGTGTCTGCGAAACGGCAACCCGACATCCATAAATTCCAGGTGGCGATATCCGTGTTGCTTGGCATCGTCCAGTGCTTTCCATACGGCCAGAACGCCCGGATATTGCAGGGCATAGGTCTTGCGCATTCCGCCAGAGAACCAGAGGTAGGCATTATCACCGGAGTAGATGCAGGCACTGCCCCCGATAATCTTGTTCTTATAGGTGACGATGAAGATTTTGCTTCGTCTTTCAGCCAATCCGCTTTCGAGGTGTTCGAAGAACCGGATGCTGGGAAAGTGTCGGCGTATCTTGGAAGAATAGATGTGGCGCAACATGTGGGCAAAGTGGAGTGTTTCCTCCATGGTTTGCGTCTCTCGCACTTGAGCCCCGTTTTTCAATCCTTTTTTTACCTGTCGGATGCGTGACGGACTGAATCGCTCTTCTACCTTTTCGATGCTGTGCAACGAATTGCGTACCCGCAACCAATTGACGGCAAAATAGCTATTTTCACGGAAAGATTTGTATCCGAACAATGCATTCTCCAGATTGCGGAACTCAATGAGAAAAGCCTCGCGCAACGCCTCGTCGGTGAGCCGTTGCAACATGTCGTTAAAGATAACTTCTTTGTCCGCATTGTCGTCGAAATACTCTCCTGTGCCATACACTTCGCATCTTTTA
Source organism: Prevotella heparinolytica (assembly GCF_004342845.1). GTDB lineage: Bacteria > Bacteroidota > Bacteroidia > Bacteroidales > Bacteroidaceae > Bacteroides > Bacteroides heparinolyticus. The sequence goes on from NZ_SLXB01000011.1 coordinate 76,844, forward strand.
ATGATGCCGGGAGGGAACATACGGACGCTTTTTCGTATCACGGCCAGCAGTTTGGCAATGGGTTTGTCGTTTTCGGAAGCTACGATGAGCACAGGAGTATATCCCGGAGTTGCTTCGTAGATTCGGAACAATCCGGTAGAATGAAAGGTGTCGTTCCCCGGCAGTTCGGGTATTTTGCTTCCACGGTAATATGTTGTCAGTTTCAAAGGCATCGCTTGCAAATTTAGAAAAATAATCTTGTGAGGATGTGTCAAAAGCGATATTATTTGTGATTTAGGCAGAGAGACGAAAAGATACCGGGCTTTAATCGGAATTTTGCATTATCTTTGCACGTATTAGCCTTAAAATGAATTATAATAAGAAAATAGAACATGGAAAGTTTCAGTGATTTGATAAAGACACGTCGCAGCATGCGAAAATTTACGGAAGAAGAGCTGACGCAGGAGCAGGTGGTTGCCTTGATGAAGGCAGCCTTGATGGCACCTGCCTCAAAGCGTAGCAACCCATGGCAATTCATTGTGGTGGATGATAAAGAGAAGCTGAAAGAACTGTCATACTGCAAGGAGCAGGCTTCGCAATTCATTGCCGATGCGGCATTGGCAGTGGTGGTTACGGCCGATCCGCTGGCAAGCGATGTCTGGATAGAAGATGCGGCCATTGCCTCCATCTATTTGCAGTTGCAAGCGGAAGATATGGGATTGGGCAGTTGCTGGGTGCAAGTGCGCGAGCGGTTTACGGCAGCCGGTGTGCCTTCCAATGAATACGTGCATGATGTGCTCGACATTCCTTTGCAATTGCAGGTGCTTAGCGTTATAGCAATCGGGCATAAGGGTATGGAACGCAAACCTTTTGATGAAGACCACTTGCAGTGGGAAAAAATACATCTCAATAAATATGGAGGGGAATAACAGTGAGCGCGACAAAGGCTAACAACAATCGGGATACATACAAGGCAACTGCCATCATATTGATAGCATTCGGCATCCTTTACTTGGTAGACAAGCTGATACATTTTTCTGCCATCGGCTTGCCATGGGTGATGAATAGGGATAATTTCCTGCTTTATACGGCAGTGATTTTTCTATTGTTCAAGCATGATAAATCGGTAGGATTGGTATTGACCGGTTTGTGGCTGATACTGAATTTCGGATTAATAACAGCTTTACTTGGTACGATGTCTGCCTATCTGCTGCCATTGGCACTGTTGGTAGTGGGGATTCTTATGTATTGGTTGGCGACAAGATAGAGGGGTATGGCAGGAAGAGATATGGAGGAAACGTCCATTGTTTTTATCGGTGCGGGCAATCTGGCCACCAATCTGGCAAAAGCACTATATCGGAATCGGTTTCGTATCGTGCAGGTATATAGCCGTACGGCTGAGTCGGCCAAACTTCTGGCGCAGACGGTAGGAGCCGGTTACACAACCGAGCTTTCCTGCATAGTAACAGATGCGCAGCTCTACATCGTTTCGTTGAAAGATGCGGCTTTCGTTGAACTATTGCCCCGAATGGTGCGGAATAAGGAGAAAGCCTTATGGGTGCATACGGCCGGCAGCATTCCTATGGGCATTTGGGAAGGGCATGCCCTGCGATACGGGGTCTTTTATCCGTTGCAGACTTTCAGCAAGCAACGCAATGTGAGTTTCAAAGAGATACCTGTTTGTATAGAGAGTAATTCGGAAGAAGACATGCTTTTTTTGAAAGGCATTGCTTCTGTCTTGTCAGAGAAGGTTTATGAAGTCAGTTCCGAGCAGCGTAAAAGTCTGCATCTGGCGGCAGTGTTTACTTGTAATTTTACCAATCACATGTATGCCTTGGCAGCCGAACTGTTGAAGAAATATCAACTTCCGTTCGATGTCTTGCTGCCTCTGATAGATGAAACAGCCCGCAAGGTGCATGAGTTGGAACCTATTGTGGCGCAAACCGGGCCGGCTGTGAGATATGATAAGAACGTGATTGACGAACATGTGCGCATGCTTGCCGATGAACCTGAGATACAGGTGTTGTATAGCTTGTTGAGTGAGAGCATTCACCGGCTGGCGCTTAAAAATGTTTGCAGTGATTAGAACTAAAAAAAAGAGCATGAGTACCATAAATTATGATTTGAGAAAAATAAAAGCCCTTGTTTTTGATGTGGATGGTGTGTTGAGTGCCAACGTGATTCCGATGAGCGCAGAAGGAGAACCGTTGCGTACTGTGAACATAAAAGACGGTTATTCACTGCACATGGCTGCCAAGCAGGGGATATTGCTGGGCATCATAACCGGTGGCCGAACAGAAGCTGTGCGTAAGCGTTTCATGGCTTTGGGATTTGCAGAAGAGAATATCTACATGGGTTCTTCCGTTAAAATTCATGATTATCGGGATTTTCGCAAGCGCCATGGTTTACTGGATGAAGAAATACTTTACGTAGGCGATGACATCCCCGATTTGGAAGTGATGCGTGAGTGCGGCTTGCCTTGTTGCCCTAAAGATGCGGCTCCCGAAGTAAAGGCGGTATCCCGTTATATTTCGCATGCGGAAGGCGGCTACGGCTGTGGGCGCGATATTGTGGAACAGGTCTTGAAAGTAAAAGGTCTTTGGCTGGCCGATGAGCAGGCTTTTGGCTGGTAAATTGTCGTAAATCATTAAATAGTAAATAAGATGCTGTTTGATAATCTGAAGAGATATAAAATAATTTTAGCCTCCAACTCGCCTCGGCGAAAAGAATTGCTGTCGGGCTTGGGGGTGGAATATGAAGTAAGAACCTTGCCCGATGTGGACGAATCTTATCCTGAAACATTGAAAGGGGCGGCTATTCCTCTTTACATATCCGAAGAAAAAGCAGATGCCTATCGTGCCATGATGCAGCCGGATGAGTTGATGATTACAGCGGATACCATCGTATGGTTGGATGAGAAAGTACTTGGAAAACCTCGGAACAAGGAAGAAGCTATACAGATGCTAATGGCTATGTCGGGGCGTACTCATGAAGTTTTTACCGGTGTATGCCTGACAACGACAGAATGGCAGCGTAGTTTCACTGCGGCAACCGAAGTGCGTTTCTCCCACTTGAGCGAAGAAGAGATTGCTTATTATGTAGACAAGTATCAACCGATGGATAAGGCCGGAGCCTATGGTGTGCAAGAGTGGATTGGCTTTATCGGGGTGGAGTATATTTCAGGAAGCTATTATAATATAATGGGACTCCCCGTACAAAAGTTGTACAGGGAGTTGTTGAAGATTTAAAGTCTATAGGTTTTTCTTTCGATGATTTATTGACTTAAAGGAACACGGGATAGAACTAATAGTCAATCGAACTGTTTGCTCAAATCATATCCAGCATCAACGGAATATCTTCTTCAGTAATACCTTTCTTGAGGAGGATATTTCGGTCTCTGTTGAATAGTTCAAAGAAAGACTCCCGGCTGTTACTTTCCAAAGCTGCTTTACTGTAAAGTTCTGCGGCTTTCTCCGTATTGCCTTGCTTCCATGCTACATGTCCTGCATTGAGATAGTCAATGGCAACCGGTCGGGAAGATAGAATTTTATCGTAATACTTTATGGCTTGCTCGTTTTTATCGCATATAAATGAACACCACCCGATGGCACGCCACGTTTTGATGTTTTCATTTTCAATAAAATCCAGTTTGAAAAAGTATTGCAGTGCTTCTTCGTATCTTTCCAGTTCGGCAAGACAACTGCCGGCATAGAAGAGTATGTTGCGATTCTCCGGTTGTATGCTTTCAGCTTTTTTATAATACTCCAGTGCGGTAGCAAAGTCTTTCATTTGCCGGTAGCAGGCTGCCAGATGCCGGATTGTCCATATATGGTCAGGTTTCAGAATATCCGCTTTCAGGTAAGCATCTATCGCTTCCTTATATCGTTTCTCTTTTTGCAGACAATAGCCTGCCTTTTGGAAAATGTCGGCATCTGCCCGATTCATGGTTATCAAGTCCTGATAAAGCTTCAGTGCCTTTGCAGGATGCTCTTTGAGAAAATGAAAGTCGGCAACGGTAGCCAGCAATTCGGGTTTGTGTAAGATGGCTTGCAGCACAGGGATGCGGTGCAAGGCTATTTCTTCTTTAAAGATGTCCCGAAACTCATGCCGGCGTTGATTGAGTTTAAAGAAACGGTATAAATCGTGGATATATTGGTTACTGATTACATCCGGACGCCGGGCATATTGCTGCAAGGTAGAGGATTTGCTTTCGTCCATCAGCTCATTCAGCTCTTGTGAAGTCATTTGGCTGAGCATGGCATTGCGTTGCGATTGAGGGACGTGCGCCATGGTGAAGCAGAGGGAATACTTGTCGCTATTGCAAAAGAATCCCGATTGTAGGATAAGAGAAAGAATGGCATTGTCTCCCGTTGGCTTAAGGCCGAACTCTTTCACGATGCTGGAATGGTGCATGTCGAATGGATAAAGCCAATTGTGCGGCTGTTTGAAGAACGGATAATTTTTGAGTTGTGCAAACGTACTCATATATACATCAGCTCCTTCTAATTGCAGTTCGTTCATCTCACGGATCTTGTTTTCTAAACCGGAGTTTTCAAGAGCCTTTTCCCAATCCGGATTAAAGTCATTCTCATCCGGATTATCTTCAAAACCGAACTTCATGTTACGCATGATATTTACATTCTTTATCATCTCCGGGATAATCTCTTCGCGCATCTTCTTGTCAATCTTTTCCGTTTCCTGACTGCGGAGCAGTTCGATATAAACGCGATTCATCTGTTTGCCGAAGCTGCCGTCTTCGTTCAGAAGAGACAGGCGGGTTGTCAATTCGGGGTAGAGAGACAGACGGGTGGGGTGGCAATGAAGCGTGATAGCTATTCCTACCAATGCACGTTGACTTACTTGCGCATCAACATGCGTCACGACATCCAGCAACCATGAAAATTTTCGCGCATCGAAGCATTCCATCAAGCTAAGCATTACAGCACTGGTAAACAAGCATAAGGCATTGACCGGCAGTAGCTCCGAAGTCAATATTCTTTGGGCTTGTTGTTCTTCTTCTACCGACCAGTGGCTGTTACTCCATGTGGAAAGAAAAAGTGTTTGATTTGTTTCTTCATATCGTTTCAATATGGCGTCCAATCCTTGGTTATCCGGCATTAACAGGCAAACGGCCAACTCGTCAGGAAAAGATTCCAACACTTTTGTAAGGGTGGCAATGTCATATTCGTTCGGAAGCCTGTTTCGGTTGTTACGCAGCGAATGATAATAATGGTTTGATACTTTGTCCAACAAGAATAAACGTGCTTGATCGGCAATCTCCCATGTTTCGGACAACAAGCGGCGGTATAGCTGGGAGCGTTCAGGGTCGTTTACTCCTTGACGCATGTATCGAAGCATATATTGGTAGGATGTTTGCGCTTGCTCCAAGCGGTTACGAGGGGAGCGATCGTCGATATCCCATAGAAAAGCTTCCAATTGGGATTGTGCTTCTTTCAATCTTTTCTGTTCTAACAGGACTATGATGTTTTGATATTGTTCTTGTATAGATTGCTCGTTCATATACGGATATCTTTAGAAATATATACGTTGACAAAGCTACAAAAAGAATACCAAAATATTGTGTTTAGTTTATTCTTTTTCAGTATCATCAGAAAGTATCTGTTGATACTGAATGTTCAGAATCTTACTTGCACTTGTGTTTGCAGCAGATTATAGTTTTCTCCTTTGTGTGGATTACAGTATGTGTATTGAACTTGCAGCCGGCATTTCGGGTAGAACCACCATTGAATGCCTGTCATGTAGTTTGTCTGTTTACTATCAATCACCTTGTTCTTGTTAAAATAATCGTAGGACACAACGATGTCAAATTGAGGGAGCACATGGATAGATGCCGTTGCATAATATCCGTCACTTTTCACTTTTCCGTCTTTTCCGGCAAGGTATTCGGTGCGTAAACTTATCGGCTTGGCATTGACTACTGCACCGATTGCCCAACGGTTACGGGTATAACTTTCACTGACCTTGATGTCCGGAACATCGGGAGAAGCAGCTACGGCACAGCCCTTTCCTTTGATAAACGAACCTCCTATAGACAGCCAGTTCAAAGGATGCAGCATCAGACTTCCGACAATGTCTTTTTGATTATTTTTATCTTTCAGGTTGATGCCTTGCCCGTTCATGACGGCAAGGTTGTAGTTGACGAACTTGTCAAAAAGGTCACCATAGATAAGCAGCCCCATGTCACGTCCGGTAGTGACACCGAACAACGGGTCGCTACCGTTGATACCTGCCAAATAAGCCACGGCCTGTGCATTGCAGTTTATCAGTTCTACGATGCAGGGAGATAGGGGATTCTCAATGGAATAAGGTGTCTTGAACTGGCCGAGGCGCACATTGAGCTGGGGTAGAAAATGATACTCGGTGTAGGCTTCCAGTATCTTTCCTGTGTTTCCGAAGCTATACATGAAGAAAGCCGACCACTTATCGGTTATTTTGCCGTTTGCGAACAGAATAGCTCTTTTAAGGTCGAAAGAATGTTCCGTTCTTTCGTTCTTATTGCCATAATTGTACCCCACTTGGATATATCCCGAAAGGGTAATGCGTTCTTTAAGGGTATTTACCGTTTTGTTTACGTTGACCTCCTGTGCAGTAGCAAATAGGGTGGAAAAAATAATACTGAATGATAGTAGGTATCGTCTAATGCATGTAAACATCTGATTAAGAGAAATAATTTATTGCAGGATGCAAAGGATTGGTATCATAAATATAATATTAAGCACGGATTCTATGGAAATTACACGGTTTTGAATCCGTGAATACCATACCATCCGTGCTTGTGAGAAACGACAAAAGTGTTTAGAAATACTTTTGTCGTTTTATCTACTCATTTCTTATTCGTTGATAGCGGCAATGCCCGGAAGAATTTTTCCTTCAATGGCTTCGAGCAATGCACCGCCACCGGTAGATACATAAGAAACACCGCTTGCCAAACCGAATTTGTTGACGCAAGCAACAGAATCACCGCCGCCTACAAGTGAGAAAGCTCCGTTTTTGGTAGCTTCTACAATGGCTTCGCCTACTGCACGTGAGCCATGAGTAAAGTTTTCGAATTCAAATACTCCTGTCGGACCATTCCAAAGGATGGTCTTGGAGTTTTTGATTACGTTGGCAAATATTTCTTCGGTCTTCGGACCGATGTCCAGACCTTCCCATCCATCGGGGATTTCGTTCACCGGACAGAACTTGGTGTTGGCTTCGTTGGAGAACGAGTCGGCAATCTTGGCGTCAACGGCCAATACAAGATTAACGCCTTTCTCTTTTGCCTTCTTTATCAGGTCGAGAGCAAGATCCAGCTTGTCGTCTTCGCAGATAGAAATTCCAATCTTGCCGCCCAAGGCTTTTGTGAAGGTATATGTCATACCGCCGGCAATAATCAGGTTATCTACCTTGTTCAACAGGTTCTCGATGATTTCAATCTTGGAAGAAACTTTGGAACCACCCATGATGGCTGTAAAAGGACGGTGAATATCATTCAAAACTTTGTCTACAGCTTTTACTTCTTTTTCCATCAGGTAACCGAACATTTTATTGTTCTTGTCGAAGTATTTAGCAATCAATGCCGTAGAAGCATGTGCACGGTGAGCTGTACCGAAAGCATCGTTTACATAGCAATCGGCATAGGATGCCAATTTTTTGGTAAATTCTTTTTGACTTTCTTTGACGGCTGCTTTGGCCACTTTCTTCTCTTCGTCCGTGGCGTCTTCAGCCAAGCCGCGAGGTTTGCCTTCTTCTTCTGCGTAGAAGCGGAGGTTCTCGAGCAGCAGTACTTCACCCGGTTGCAGAGCTGCGGCTTTAACGGCCGCCTCTTCACCCATGCAATCGTTGGCAAACTGTACCTCAACGCCCAACAATTCTTCAAGGTGTTTCAAGATATGCTTCAAAGAGAATTTATCGGCCGGGCCTTTCGGACGACCGAGGTGAGAACCGATTATTACACTGCCACCATCAGCCAAAATTTTCTTCAACGTAGGAAGAGCGGCACGCATACGGGTATCATCTGTAATGTTGAAGTTTTCGTCCAAAGGAACATTGAAGTCCACGCGAACAAATGCCTTTTTTCCGGCAAAGTTAAATTGGTCAATTGTCATAATATTCTATATTTTATTAAATGTGTTACGGGTTTTGTTTCGTGAGTGCAAAGATAATGTTTATTTCTTTTTTTTGCTATTAAATCGTTATTTATTCTTTGTCTTCGCTACCCTCATGGCTTACTTTATATTTCCGGCAGTAATACTTACACATCAGTTGTAAGCCGCAGTTGTCACATTGGGGAGTACGTGCCTGACATACATATCTGCCGTGCAGAATGAGCCAGTGATGAGCCTTTGCGATGTCGGCTTCGGGGATATGTTTCACTAATTCTTTTTCTACGCTGAACGGGGTTGTGCATTTATCCGACACCAGCCCCAGACGATGGCTGACGCGGAACACGTGTGTGTCTACGGCCATAGCAGCTTTGTTGAAGGCAACCGATTGGACAACGTTGGCTGTCTTGCGTCCCACACCGGGAAGCTTGATGAGCTCTTCCAGCGTGTCGGGCACTTGGCCATGGAAGTCTTTCACCAACATACGAGCCATTCCTACAAGGTGTTTGGCTTTATTGTTGGGATAAGACACGCTGCGGATATATTCAAACACTACTTCGGGAGTTGTGGCAGCCAGTGCTTCGGGAGTGGGAAAATCAAGGTAGATGGCAGGAGTAACCATGTTTACTCGTTTGTCGGTGCATTGCGCTGATAGAATGACAGCTATCAGCAACTCGAACGGATTGTCATAATGTAGCTCGGTTTCGGCTATGGGACGATTTTCTTTGAACCATGCAATGATTCTCTCGTAACGTTCTTTCTTTCTCATCTCAATTTGTTTTTATGATAATGCGGTGCAACTTTCAGGTTGAAGTAGAGGGTAGAAACAACCGTCAGGCAAGCACCGAATAAATAGGCTCTGTCGAAAGTACTGATTTCGGCGATATAGCCGCCGGCCAGCATGCCGATACCGATGCCCACGTCCCAAGACGTGAGGTAGGTGGAGGTGGCCGTACCGCGCTGGCTGTTGGGGGCCAGATTGACGAACAGAGTGTTGTATGCCGGAAACATGATGCCGAAACCTGTTCCCAACAGCAAGGCGATAACGAAGAATGTCACTGTGCAGAGTATGCTGTTCCATTGAATGATATGGGCGCAGGCCGAAAGCAGAAAGAAACTGAGTACGACAAGGTATAAACCGGTAGAGATGACCTGAGTGATTTTTCCCTTATCGACCTGCCGGCCGGAAAAAAGTCGCGAGACGGCCATGCCCAATGCCATAAAAGTAAAGAAGAAGCCGGTAGAGGCTTGGATGTTTATTTGTTTGGCGTACATAGCCACGTAGTTGGTGGTCATGCCATAAGGGATGGAGAGTAGCAGCAGGTTGAATCCGGCCGGAAGTCCTTTCAGCAGAATGAAGCGGTCAAGAGAAATCGCTTCTCGCTTCACGGGCGGCTTGTAGGCGGTCTTTACGGCGGAGGCGCACAGCAATCCTGCAAGGCACGAGCCTAAAGAGCAACAAAAGATAACAGGGTAGGAGACTTCTGCATCGTGCAGAAACAATCCCGTCATGGGGCCTATGGACATGGCGATGTTATTGGCAAGTCCGTAATAACCCAATCCTTCTCCGCGCCGCGATGAGGGCATGATGTCGATGACGATCGTGTTTCCGCCCACCGTTACCATACCGAATGATACGCCGTGAACGATGCGGAACAGAATAAAAAACGTCAGTGTTCCGGCAATGATGTATCCTCCGAACATGGCCGTAAAGATGAAATAGGCCAACAGATAGAGGGGCTTACGGGCAAAAGAGTCGAGCAAATAGCCCGAAAAAGGACGGATGCATAATGCCGCGATAGTATAGCAGGAAAGCACGATGCCGATGGTCGTCTTGTTTGCCCGAAACACTTCCGACAGATAAAAAGGCAATACCGGCATCAGCAGCCAAAAACCGAAAAACAGCAAGAAATTGGCAGCGAGAATGAAGCAATAGTCGGATGTGACGAGTCTGTCTTTCATAATGCTTAAATTTTTAGGCATGGATTGCACAAATCTCACGGTTTTGCACTTTGAGTAATCCGTGTTTTCCATGTAATCCATGCCTAATTATGTGGATGGCAACCTGCCTATAACTGCGGATGCCTTATATTGACAGTTGTATGGCCTAATAAGCCGATTCAAATTCTCTCAAGAAACGGGTGTCGTTCTCGGAGAAGAGACGCAGGTCGTTGACACGATACTTCAGGTTAGTAATGCGCTCGATACCCATTCCTAAGGCATATCCGCTATACACCTTACTGTCTATGCCATTCAGTTCCAATACATTCGGGTCTACCATTCCGCAACCCAATATCTCTACCCAGCCTGTTCCTTTGCAGAAAGGACAGCCTTTGCCACCGCAAATATTGCAGCTGATATCCATCTCTGCACTGGGTTCGGTGAACGGAAAGTAGGAGGGGCGCAGTCGAATCTTGGTGTCATTGCCGAACATCTCTCGCGCAAAAAGCAACAGCACCTGTCGCAAGTCGGTGAAAGAGACGTTTTTGTCTACATACAATGCTTCTACCTGATGAAAGAAAGCATGTGCACGATAACTGATGGCTTCGTTACGGTAAACGCGTCCCGGACACAGTACGCGGATGGGCGGTTGGGTAATGTCCATTACACGGCTTTGCACGCTGGAGGTATGTGTGCGCAGGATGATATTGTTTGACACATTTTCGGTATTGTTTGCAATGAAGAACGTGTCCTGCATGTCGCGTGCGGGATGATCTTCAGCAAAATTCATGGAAGAAAATACGTGCCAGTCGTCTTCTATCTCCGGACCGTCGGCAATGTTGAAACCCATCCGGGCAAATATGTCGATGATTTCGTTCTTTACGATTGTCAGTGGATGACGCGTACCCAGTTTTACGGGATAGGCGGAACGGGTCAGATCGAGATCGTCGCAGTCGGTGTCTTGATTTTCAAATAGTTCTTTCAATGCAGCAATCTTTTCTTGTGCTTTGTTCTTGAGTTCATTCAGCCGCATACCCACCTCTTTCTTCTGTTCGGCAGCTACGTTGCGGAAGTCTGTCATCAACTCATTGATAGCACCCTTCTTGCTGAGATATTTAAGGCGCAGTAATTCCAGTTCTTCGGCATTGGTTGCCTTCAGAGTTTCTACTTCTTGTAGTAACTGATTGATTTTCGCTATCATATTGTCGTTGTCTTTTTTAATCCAAAGTTGAAAACGATGCAAAGATACAATTTTCTTTAAGACATCGTTCCCATGAGAGGTACTTAAATTTGTCGTTCTTTGTTTTTTGTCTTTAAAGGACTTTATTTATTTTCATAAACATTTGGCAGGTTCGAAAAAATGCTCTACTTTTGCGCCCCGAAGAGGAGAGGTGCTCGAGTGGTTGAAGAGGCACGCCTGGAAAGCGTGTATACCCCAAAAGGGTATCCGGGGTTCGAATCCCCGTCTCTCCGCAGAAATACGATATAAAGTTTAGGCATTCAAAGAAGATTTTATTTCTTTTTTTGAATGCTTTTTTTATGCCGGTTTGTTTTTCAGTGTTCTGTTCAATCACGATGCTTTTTTTGTTGAGAATTAGTACTAAGTGTTTGCTGAGAGGCATCCCTTGCGAGAGATATCTGTATGATGGCTTTGATGGAGATATATCTCCACCGCGCTGCATGTATATGCCGAGCGTGCTGCATCTATATTTCCAGCCGAGGGCATCTATATAGCGAGCTGAGGCGAGGAGGAGAGCTGTCCAAGAAATAAATGTTTTTCTTTTCCTGAAAAGTTTCGGGATTGGAAGTGCGTGGTGTATCTTTCATTATATTAAGACAGAAATAATTTTTGCGGAACACTTCGGGAAGAAATATTACTTGAGTTCGGGATAGGCTGTTCCTTTTGCTGAAGATGAGGGGCTGCATCCTATCGGCGGATATTTCCTGGATGCACCGGTTCACAGCAGTTAGCCAGAAGAGAAGAAAGCCTTTCAGGCCGGCTGCCCTCGTCCTGTTTTGACAGCTGCAATCCTTTGTCGTGACAGAGGCAAGTGTCCAAGCTGACAGACACAAGTCTCTGACGTGACAGACACAAGTGTTTGAGCCGTCAGACGCAAGTGTCTGATAAGACAGGGGTAAACACCTGATAACCAATGCAGTTTGGCTTTAAAGCACAAGCCGCCGTGCGAGGTTATCGCCCTGCTTCTAATCCCGAACTCAGTAAATATTAGTGCTCTATACCTCTCTCTTGATTTGTTTCTCCTAAAGTGTGGGCTGGTGTTTCCTAAAGTGTGGGCATACCTTTTCTGAAGTGTGGGGTTACGGTTCTTAAAGTGTGGGCATATGATTGCTTAGGTGTGGGCATAAGATTGCTGAGATGTGGGCTTAAGATTGCTCTAATGCGAGTTAGCAACTGCGTCAATTAAGGGGGAATACAAAAAATCCGCTTTTGGAAGCGGATTGTGGAGCGTATCGGACTCGAACCGATCACCTTAACACTGCCAGTGTTACGCTCTAGCCAGATGAGCTAACGCCCCTTTTTTTAGGGATTGCAGAGTTGCTCTGCTTTTTTGATGGCGCAAAGATAATGCATTATTCTGAAATAATTGCTATGTTTGCGGAATAAATTGAAAAAAAACGTATCATGCTGATATATAATACAACGTATCATGTTGAAGAAGGGGATGAGAAGAACTTCTTGATTTGGATGCAGGAATATTATCTTCCTGAAGTAGAAAAAAAAGGAATGTTGCATGCTCCCCGGATATTACGTATATTGAGCCACATAGAGAAGGGCAGTGTTTGCTTCTCTGTTCAATTCGAGGTGGGGGATTCTGCTCTTTTGCACCGTTGGCATCGGGAACAAGGAGCAGAACTGAATGGCGAACTGCAAAGGACATTTAAGGATAAAGTTATCGGCTTTCCTACTTTAATGGAGGTTATGGAGTGATACAACCGGTCAAAGAGAAGATTATTCTGGGCATTGACCCCGGTACGACTATTATGGGATATGGCGTATTGTGCGTGAAAGGAGTGAAGCCTGAAATGGTGGCTATGGGGATTATCGACCTTCGCAAGTTTAGCAACCACTATCTGAAACTGCGGCATATTCATGAGCGTGTGTTGGGGATCATTGAAGGCTACCTGCCGGATGAGTTGGCCATTGAGGCACCGTTTTTCGGAAAAAATGTACAGTCTATGTTGAAACTGGGCCGGGCACAAGGTGTGGCAATGGCAGTTGCCCTGAGCCGTGATATTCCGATCACGGAGTATGCGCCTTTGAAGATAAAGATGGCGATAACCGGAAACGGGCAGGCATCCAAAGAGCAAGTGGCAGATATGTTGCAGCGAATGTTGCATATCTCAAAAGAAGATATGCCGATATTTATGGATGCAACGGACGGACTTGCCGCTGCTTATTGCCATTTTCTGCAGATGGGGCGTCCGGCAGTAGAGAAAAACTATCACGGATGGAAAGACTTTATAGCCAAGAATCCGGACAAGGTGAAGAAATGAAACAGAAAATCCGGAAAAAGATATTTAAATAGCATATATAATAATGTGTAATAGCATGAGACATCATCGTTATTACGAAGAACTGAAAATAAGATTATGAACCTGAAAGATTTAGCCATTATAGGAGTAACTGCAGCGACTGTTGCAGGTTGTGCTTCTGCCAAAAAGGAATATGCTTCTTACGAATTATATCCGGTACGTTCGGGTAGTCTCACAGAGATGGAATACAGCCCGACCGTGACTCGTTTTTCTCTATGGGCACCTACGGCCGACGAAGTTCGTCTGATGTTGTTTGAAACCGGAGACGGTGGACATGCTTATGAGACTATCTCAATGCAGCTTTCTGAAGAAGGGACGTGGAAGGCAGATGTTGAGCGAGATATGAAAGGGAAATTTTATACTTTCAACGTGAAAATCAACGGTAAATGGTTGGGTGATACTCCGGGCATCAATGCTCGTGCCGTAGGCGTAAACGGCAAACGTGCGGCAATCATTGACATGAGGACTACCGACCCTGAAGGTTGGGCAGACGACAAACGTCCCGCGTTGGTTTCTCCGGCAGATGTGATTATCTATGAGATGCACCACCGGGATTTCTCAATAGACTCTTTATCCGGCATTCGGCATAAAGGTAAGTTCTTGGCGCTTACCGAGACGGGCACAGTGAACCCTGACAACTTGCCGACCGGAATCGACCACCTCAAGGAACTGGGCATCACGCATGTACACATCCTTCCTTCCTATGATTATGCTTCGGTTGATGAAACCAAGTTGAGTGAGAACAAATACAATTGGGGATACGACCCGCAAAACTACAATGTGCCCGACGGTTCTTATTCCACGGACCCTTATACGCCCGAAGTACGTATCCGTGAGTTCAAGCAGATGGTGCAGGCATTGCATAGAGCCGGCATCCGGGTGGTATTGGATGTGGTTTATAATCATACCTACAATACGTCCGACAGTAATTTCGAGCGTACGGCACCCGGCTATTTCTATCGTCAGCGACCCGATGGAACGTATGCCGACGGTTCGGCTTGCGGAAATGAGACAGCCAGCAATCGTCCCATGATGCGCAAATATATGATAGAATCCGTACTGTATTGGATGAACGAGTATCACATCGACGGTTTCCGTTTCGACCTGATGGGCATTCACGATATTGAAACCATGAACGAGATACGTAAGGCTGCAACGGCTGTCGACCCCACCGTTTTTATATATGGTGAAGGTTGGGCTGCATCGGCTCCGCAGATGGCGGCAGATTCTTTGGCCATGAAAGCCAACACATACAAGATGCCGGGCATTGCCGCTTTCTCTGATGAGATGCGTGATGCATTGCGTGGCCCGTTCAATGATAATCATCAGGGGGCTTTTCTTGCTGGTCTGCCGGGAGGAGAAGAGAGCATTAAGTTCGGTATTGCAGGCGCAGTGAAGCATCCGCAAGTCAATTACGATTCCGTGAACTACAGTAAAGCTCCGTGGGCAGAACAACCAACGCAGATGATCGGCTATGTGTCTTGCCATGACGACATGTGTTTGGTGGACAGGCTTAAGGCGAGTGTTCCCGGCATAACTCCCGAAGAATTGGTGAAGTTGGATAAATTGGCACAAACGGCAGTGTTTACTTCGCAAGGAGTTCCGTTTATTTATGCCGGTGAGGAAGTAATGCGCGATAAGAAAGGAGTACATAACAGTTTTGAAAGTCCTGACTCCGTAAATGCGATAGATTGGCGTCGCAAGACACAGCATGCCGATGTATTTGCCTACTACAAAGGTTTGATACAACTGCGTAAGTCGCATCCGGCTTTCCGTATGGGCGATGCCGATATGGTACGCAGGCATTTGGAATTTCTTCCGGTAGAAGGTAATAATCTGATTGCTTTCCGGCTGAAAGACCATGCTAACGGAGACGGATGGGAAGAAATTATCGTGGTGCTCAATGCCCGCAAGGAACGTGCCCTCATTTCCTTGCCCGAAGGAAAATATACCGTGGTATGCAAGGATGGGTTCATCGACCGGCAGGGATTAGGCACATTGTATGGTGGCGAGATAGGCATCTCCGCACAGTCGGCAATGATCTTGTGGAAGTGATATGACGGATATTTCGCTTTGTTCCCCATTCTGAATAGTTTGGTGCAAAAAGCGTAGGTACGTTTGGTTGGGTATTGAAATAATAGGGATTCACTCGAAGATTGTATGATATAAATCGTTATATTTGTGACGTTAACCATCTTAACCATTATATCATGAAATTTTTTATTGATACGGCCAATCTGGAACAGATTCGGGAAGCCTATGATTTAGGTGTGCTCGATGGCGTTACAACCAACCCTTCGCTTATGGCCAAAGAAGGAATCAAAGGAGTAGATAATCAGCGTAAGCATTATGTGGATATCTGCAATATTGTGCAGGGAGATGTGAGCGCCGAAGTGATTGCCACCGATTACGAAGGTATCATTCGGGAGGGAGAAGAGCTGGCAGCTTTGAACCCCCACATTGTGGTGAAAGTACCTTGTATTGCCGACGGCATCAAAGCCATCAAATATTTCTCGGAAAAAGGCATTCGCACGAACTGTACATTGATTTTCTCTGTGGGACAGGCACTGTTGGCTGCCAAAGCCGGTGCCACGTATGTGTCTCCATTTGTGGGGCGGCTCGATGATATCAGTGAAGATGGCATTGCATTGGTGGGCAAAATCGTTGAGATATATCGTTACTATGGTTATGCCACTCAGGTGCTTGCTGCTTCTATCCGTCATACGGCACATATCATTCAGTGTCTTGAAGTAGGTGCTGATGTGGCAACTTGTCCGCTTTCGGCCATCAAGGGATTACTCAATCATCCCTTGACAGATGCAGGCTTGAAGAAGTTTCTTGAAGACTACAAGCGGGTGAACAACTAATCGGCTTGGCTCTTAAAATATCCTATAAGCTTTTCTATTATCGTAAAAAAAGACCAATATCTGTGTGGATTAGAATAAAAAGATTTACTTTTGTCTCTCATGTTTAAGAGATGGAATAAGACACAGATGAAAGAAAGGCTTATAGGATTTATAAAGACTTACTGTTTGTTCGTCTTTATTTTTGTACTGCAAAAACCTTTGTTCATGCTATTCTACCAATCGTTGTATTCCGAGGTTTCACGGAGTGATTGGTGGAGTGTTGTTTGGCATGGATTACCGCTTGATTTTTCTTTGGCCGGTTATCTGACCGCCATTCCCGGCTTTCTTTTTGTTGCTTCCGCTTGGACACTGTCCGGTTTTCTTCATCGCCTTCGATGTGGCTATTGCCTTTTCATTTCCATCCTGCTTTCCATTATCTTCATTGTAGATTTAGGATTATACGAATATTGGGGATTCCGATTGGATGCTACGCCGCTTTTCTATTTTTTCTCTTCACCTAAGGATGCAATAGCCAGTGTCAGTGTCTGGGTGGTGTTGGGAGGAATAGTTGCTATAGCTGTTTATGCGGCATGTATATATGGTCTATTCTATGCCGTTTTGTTACAAAAGAAGCAATGGCAGCAGATAAAATTACCCTACTACCGTTTGAGGACATCCAGTGTATTGCTGCTGATGACCGGATTGTTGTTTATACCTATTCGCGGAGGTTTTACGGTCTCTACGATGAACGTGGGGAAGGTCTATTACAGTGCTAATCAACGTCTGAATCATGCTGCCATCAATCCGGCATTCAGCCTGATGGAGTCGCTCGCCAAGCAGAAAGACTTCGGCAAGCAATACCGCTTTATGAAGGCCGAAGAAGCCGATGCTATCTTCAAGAGCCTGCTCGACCCGTCTGTGCTTGAGGACAATGCCGAAACAACCGTTTCCTTACGGCAGCCTGAAGATTCATTGCATACATTGTTTACTACTCGACGTCCGAATGTACTTTTTGTTATTCTGGAGAGTTTCTCCTCCAAGTTGATGACAGCGCTGGGCGGTGAACCGGATATTGCCATACATCTGGATAGCCTGAGCAAGGAGGGGGTACTTTTTACAAACTTCTATGCCAATAGTTTCCGTACAGACCGTGGCTTGGTGTCCATCTTGAGCGGTTATCCTGCCCAACCCACTACAAGTATCATGAAATATCCGCGTAAGACGCAGTCTATTCCGGCCATTGCAGGCTGCTTGAAGAAAGCGGGTTATGAAACCAAATACTATTATGGCGGTGATGCCGATTTTACGAATATGCGTTCTTATCTCATGTCGTCAGGTTTTGAAAATATAGTTTCAGACAAAGACTTCCCTATAGCGGAACGCTTGAGCAAGTGGGGAGCACACGACCATGTGGTATTCAATCGTCTGCTGGAGGATCTGACCCGACGTTCGGAAAGGAGCGAAGGACGATTCGTGTCGAATGAGGAACAAAGGTCGTTCTTCTATGTATTGCAGACTTCCAGCAGTCACGAACCCTTTGACGTTCCTTATCGTAGGCTGGAGAACAATCGTTTGAATGCATTTGCTTATACGGATAGTTGTGTAGGCGACTTTGTAAATCGCTTCCGTAAGTTGCCGGCATGGAAAAATACGGTGATAGTTTTTGTGCCCGATCATTTGGGGGCTTATCCCGAACATGTTGACAATCTTTCTTTGGAACGTTACCGAATACCGTTGTTGATGGTGGGCGGTGCAGTTCGCGAGCCGCAACGCGTTGACGTGTATGGTTCGCAACATGATATTGCCGCTACGTTGTTGTCTCAGTTAGGCTTGCCTCATAATGAATTTATTTTCAGTAAAGATATGTTGAACCCTTCTGTTCCTCATTTTGCTTTCTTCACAGTGCCCGATGCTTTCGGCATGGTGACGGAGGAGAATCAGGTGATATACGATTGTCAGGCTGGCAAGGTGGTGGTAGACGAAGGGGAGTCAAAAGGTAAAAACCTGTCGCTTGGGCAGGCTTATCTGCAAAAATTGTATGACGATATAGCCCAAAGATAAGTATGGTATTATTCATGAATATTCTTCAGCAGGCGGTGGAAGCGGACACAAACGTTTTCTTTTTCTTCAACCGGATGCATAGTGAGTTTTTCGACTATTTTATGAGTGCTTATAGCGGCAAATGGGTGTGGGTACCTATGTATGCGGCCATCTGGTATGTTATGTTGCGCAGCTTTCATTGGAAGGTCACTTTATGTTGTGTGCTGGGATTGGCTTTGACAATTGTTTTGGCCGATCAAGTGTGTGCCACATTGATACGCCCCTATGTAGAGCGTTTGCGTCCTTCCAATCTTGAAAACCCTATTTCGGAGATGGTGCATCTTGTGAATAATCGCCGTGGGGGACGCTATGGCTTTCCTTCGTGCCATGCAGCCAACACTTTCGGTCTGGCTTTCTTCATCTTCTTTTTGTTTCGTAGGCGATGGCTTACCCTTTTCATGGCTCTATGGGCTTTGCTCACCTGTTATTCAAGGGTTTATCTCGGTGTGCACTATCCCGGTGATTTGCTGGCAGGCACATTGGTCGGTCTGGCCGGTGCCTATGTCATGTATCGTTTGTTTATGAAGGTCAGCGGTCACAAACATGCCCAGCAGGTTGTCCACATTTATGCTCCTGTATTGATAGGAGGAATAACCATTGTGGGAATATTTATTTATGCACTGATAAGCACGCTCAGAACTGATGACTTGCCGTTATCATGACCTCTTTCGGACGGATATTCAGACGTGAGGTGCTGCTTTGTGTGGCCGAATAGAGTGTATAGGCATATCCTTTCTTGTTTAAGAGATTGTTAAAGTTGGTTTCCAATCTCCATTTTCCTTTTTTATAGACGAGCGATGCATCTGCGAACACTGTGCTGAGATGTGTGTTGCTATTTAAGTCATTCCGATAGTGTTCTCCCGAAAGGCGGAGTTCGAACTTGCCGAAGCTCATGGTGAGATACAAGCGTTGCACGAAGTTCAGTAGTGGAGTGAGGTGGGTGCCATTGCCTATCTTGCTGCCGCCGTAGCCGACGGTAGCATGATATTCGGCTTCCAGATTAGGGGTAGGTTGCCAGATTATTTTCGGTTCTATTCTAAGGTAGTCGTACCGGTATGTTTGCAGCAACTTGTTGGTGAGTTGCTTCCCCGTGTTGCGGTTCAGCGAGAAGTTCAACGACGTTTTCAGATGCCAGTCATAAAAACCTTTGGAGAGTGTGCCTGTAAATGACCAGTATTCCGTTCTGTTGGGCAAATCATGAAGTGTGTGGATAATGGAGTCTTGCGAAATGCTTTGTCCGTAGAGCGCATTCTTCCACGCGTGTTGATAATAAAGGGAAGCGGTTATGAAAAATTCTTGTACGGTATTCTTGTATTCTCCGTATAGCCGGTAGTTTTGGCTGAGGCTGACGGGAGTTGTTCCGTTATTGCGCCAAGTCCGGTAATCAGTCCGGTAAATGGGACGATAAAGATCGGTTCCATTTCCGGCAGAACGGGTCAGGCTGCTGAAGAAAGTCAGTTTCCAGTGATAGTCTATCTGATAACGGAGATAGATGGAAGGGGCATACAGAAGATAGTTTTCCTTTTGGCTGAAGAATCTTTTTCCTCGGAAAGGAAGCGTGAGGTTACCTTGCCATTTGCCTCGTTCCAATTGGAAAAAAGGGGTGAAATAGACGGAAAGGTTGGAGATGTCGGTCGGGCAACCGGAGGCTTGTGAGAGCCTGCCCCATTCTCCTTGCACCCCTGCCCGATATTGCTGTGTGAAGTCGTTATGTTTGCGCAGATAGCTTATGCTGTTGTCCGTATGGAGGCTTTGCCGGCGATACGTTTCTTTCTCGTCTGCCACTTGCAGAGATGAGGGAAGAAGAGTATATTGCATTGCGGAATTGACCTCCCACGTATTCATTCCTTTGTTGCGGAGTAAGTGGAAACTGTTGTCGGCTTTCAGTTGCGAGGTTTGTATTTTCTGGTGTAATTCTTGCAGAGTGCTCCGTTCTGTTGTTCCCTCTGCCCTGAACCGGTTGCTCAGATAGTGCTTGGGACTGTTGTCCTCATAATGAAGCTCTGCATAAGCATCGTCGCTCAGCAGGCGATGGTGATACGTCTCGTCTATGCGGATGGTGTCGCCGGGCCGGTAGTAGGACAGTGTGTTGCTCCGTTCCTGTTCGATTTGGTCGTGTGTATATCCTGCTTGCAAGCGGAGACTTTTCTCGTCGTTCCATTTGTACATGCGATTGCCGTTGACAGTGTGCGTGTGGTTGAAGAGCAGGCGTTTCTTATCGAGCGGTGCACTGATGCCGGGTTGCGAGAGGAAAGAGGAGTTATCGAAATTGGTACTGTTGTTGTTTATAAACAGCATTTGCTCTTTGCTCAAGTCGGTGCCGTTGTTGTTTGTCTTATAGTTGTACAGGCTTTGCTTGCCCTTGCCTAACTGCAAAGCATTGAGGGCGCCCTTCCAAAGGATGCCTTTATTTTCATTGGAAGCCTCTTCCTTTTCGACGACATTGCTCAGCCCCATTCCCAACATGCCATTCATTATCCACTGGTCGCGGGCTTTCGGGTCGAGCTTCAAGTTCAGAGCCACTTCGTCGGAACTTATTTTGCCCTTTAATGTTTTTAAGGACTGGTAGTTCTCCATGATTTCCGCAGTCTTTACGGCTTTGGCGTTCAGGTTGTTGTTCACTTGGTTGTAGCGTCCGCCCGTCACATCCATGCCTTCTACCAGAAAGTGGTCGATGGCTTTGCCTTTGTACTTTACTTGCCCGTTTTCTTCTACGTCCACTCCGGGCAACCGCTTCAATACATCTTTAATGTGCACGTCTTTGGAGGAGGCAAACTGCGAGAGGTCATAGCGTACCGTATCTTTGCGGCTATGGATTCGTCCGGGGCGTATTTGCACTTCTTTCAGGGCAATGGCCTCGGATTGCAGGGAAAGGTTCAGTATTCCGGCTGCCGCTATTCGGCGGACTTCTCTCCTATATCCCAATAAGGAAGCACAGACTTGCAATGTGTCTTTATACTTCCACGGCAAGGCATATCGGCCTTGGGCATCGGTCAGTGCATAGTCTATCGTCGTGTTGTTGCGCATGACGCTGACTACAACAGCTTCCAACGGTTGACCGGTTTCGGCATCTGTCACCGTGCCGTTGAGGGTTTGGGCTTGTGCGGCTACTGAAAACAAGACAAGATATACCGGTAAGTACTTTCTTATTGTCGTTTTCATGTTTATCTTCGTTCGAGTGGATTGTAGGGTATATTCATCGGATTTCTCGTTTTATTGCCTTGCTGGTCTTGTACGGTGACACTGACGTTGGGCATACTGCCGGTGATGAAGCCTACCGGGTCTGCATGGTATCTTTCGTGGATTTTATCGTATGCTTTACGGCTTATGGGTTCATAATCTTTTCCACTGAAGAGGAGGGGGCGATAAGAACGACATTGCTCTATACCTGCGCAAGTGAAGGTGTAATGCTTATCGCCGTCTTCGGCTTTCAATATCAATCCCGGAAGGCCGAACAGTTTCCATGGCCCTTCACCGGAAGGAATTTCCGGGCTATACCAAGCCGTCCATCTTCTTCCCTTGAAGAAGCATTCCGCCTTGTTGCATACATAACCTATAATGGTGGCCGTGTCTGCCGATAGGGTCCATTGCGGACGCTCTTCCGTTTCTTCGCAACGGAGCCTGCTGATGTCTCCCGCTATTTCGTTCAGCGTGGTGACTTTTCCTACCGGATACCGTTTGTATGTTTGTTCATTAAGTCTGCTTTTCCCGAATTGTTTGGCATGCTCCATCATGACTTCTTTGGAGACGTTATTGGCAATATCGGCGGCAAGCACGGAATCGCTTACATATTTCGTATAGCTATAAAATCTGGAAGATTTCTTTCCTACTTCCAGCATCATGGTTTCTTTGAAGCGTTCTTTTTTCAACGTGTCTATACAGCCGTCTACTTCGTATTGAACGATGAACACGGCTTGGTCTATGGTATCCTTTCGGAAGGTCTTGCCCATGCCTATGTTGATACTGAATTGTGCATGCGCAGCCAATGCTATTATGGTCAGCATTGCGGTGAGTGAAGCTTTCTTTTTCATTGTTTTGTTGTTTTTAAAGGTGATATCGGTAACAGATTGATATTTCTGTTTGTCGCAAATCTACACGAAAAGATTGTACCGGAGCAGGAAAGTTATTACTGAGATATTACTCCGAAAGAAAAAAGAGAGCCTCGTACGTACATCCGATTCCCTGAAAAGATTACCTTTGCCACTGTGGAGAAAAGGAATATCGCAAAGATGGAACGGAGAATAAAGATTATATGGGCATTGTCGTTCGCGTCCATGATACTGATTGTGGCAGGGCAGGGGTATTGGTTATGGAATCAATATCAGTACAAGAACGGAGAGTATGAGGAAGAAATTCGTCGGTGTGTAATGGATGCCGTGGCGGTAAACGATTCCGTCCGCCGCATGCAGCCCAAGAAAGTGTTTATCAAGCCCAATGTCTCTTTCTACAATACCAATGTGGATATGCGTGCGGACAGGGATTCTGCGACCGGAAAAGCGAAGGAGTGCTATACGCGTACCTTTATCATCGGTTCCACGTTTGCCGACTCTTTGCGGACGATAAAGAAGATTGCCAAGACCGCTGACGCCGACTTCAACCTTAACATATCGATAGATAGTGTTGTCCATAAAGAGAAAATAGTGATATACGGAGATGATAAAGCCTTGTTCGATATGAGCTTCACTGAGGCGATAAACGCCTATCAGTTGCAAGTGGATGTGCCTTTCACCTTGCAGCGTTTCGATTCGGTGCTGGCTGCGAAACTGGGCGACATGACTTTTGAGACGAAGTTGACGATGAGGCCGGACACCCTCTATCAATGGGCGGAAACGGTAGAAAGGTTGGGCAATGGTTTGCGTCCGGTTCTCCGCATAGTCTATCCTTATAATCCGTTGAAACGCGAGTTGGTGCAGATAGACGTGCGGATTCGGCCTCATACCCTTTTGCTTCGTATGGGCCGGCAGTTACTCGGAAGTCTGTTCCTTATATTCTTGCTGGCCGTCTGCCTGTTGTTGCAGATAAAAACGATTCTGAAACAACGCCGCATCGACGAGTTGCGTAAAAGCTTTGTAAATACGATGATACACGAACTGAAGCGCCCGGTGCAGGCTTTGAAAATGTGTGTGGCTTTTCTCAGCGACAAGAACATGCGCACGGACGAGCAGAGCATGGACGAGGTAGTGAGCGATTCCATGTCCGAACTGGACAATCTTTCGGCCTATCTCCAAAAGCTTCGCGACATGACGCGTGCCGATGATGAACAAACGCACTTGTCGGTAAGTACTTTCGATTTGAAACCGGTTGTGGAAAAGCTGATACGCTTGCAGCATGCTCCCGAGGGCAAGCATGTGGCATTTACAACCGGCTTTACGGACCGTCTGCTCGTCACTGCCGACCCGGTGCACATCTCCAACATCGTCAGTAACCTGATAGAAAATGCCGTGAAGTATTCGGGAGCTTCGGTTCATATTCTTGTCGACTGTGCGTTGCACGACCATAGGCTTACGATAAAAGTCACCGACGATGGCATCGGCATCCCCGCGTCCGAGCAACTGCGTGTGTTCGATAAGTTCTATCGCAGCAGTAACCTTCCCGACAAGGCCCTTCCCGGCATCGGTTTGGGATTGAGTTACGTCAAGCTCTTGGTGGAAGCCCATCGGGGCACTGTCTCTCTGACAAGTCGGGTGGACAAGGGCACGACGATAGAAATATCCATACCTCAATAAGCTAATCTCAAGTACTGAATATGAAATCCCTGAAGATACTTTTTGCCGACGATGATTTGAAGTACTCCATGCTGCTGAAACGTTTCCTCGAAAAAGAAGGTTACGAGGTGACTTATGCCGGTAACGGCAACATCGCCCTTGAGCAGTTTGTCCGTGTCAAGCCCGATTTGGTGTTGCTCGATATCAATATGCCCGGCCTTAACGGTTTTGAAGTGGCCGAACGAATTCGGGAAACGGATAAGCACGTCCTTATTTTCTTTCTCTCCGACCGTAGCGACAAGGCGGACCGTCTGCAAGGTTTTCAACTGAAGGCAAACGATTATCTGGCCAAGCCTTTCTATCCCGAAGAGTTGATGGCACGCATCCGCGAGCGCTTCGCCGTGCAACTTTCCGGTGTTGTGGAAGACGAGACCTACTCCTTCGGCAATTCCGTATTTAATTACAGCACCAACGAGATACGCACCGGAAACAACAAGGTGCTGGTCACTTCCCGCCAGGCAGACATCCTCCGCCTGCTTGTCTTGAATCGTAACACTTCCGTCAGTCGCGACAGACTGCTGGAACTTGTGTGGGGCAACAGTTCTTATGCCAATTCCCTTGCTCTGAATGTTCAGATTTCCTATCTGCGAAAGGCTTTGAAAAACGACCCGACTGTAAAGATTGAGTCGCTGATGAAGAAAGGGTATGTATTTGTCGTTATGGGGGTGTGACGGGAAACCATGAAGCAGATATTTCTATTGCCCATGAGATGCTGATGTCGTTGCCCATGAGATGCTGATGTCGTTGCCCATGAGATGCTGATGTCGTTGCCCATGAGATGCTGATGTCGTTG
>NZ_SLXB01000012.1:0-32490 GCF_004342845.1 Prevotella heparinolytica
AAATAAGGGGGCTTGTCCGAAAAAAGAAATACTCCCAACACGTAATAGTTAACGAGTTGGGAGTAGATAATTATGGTTTAGCGGACAGTAATAATATAATATGCAGGTATATTATTCGTTGAATATCGCCTTGGCCTGTTTTATCACTGCGAAGGCAGGCGTTGTGCGTAGTGTCTTCTCATCGAAAAGCTTCAATGCTTTTTCTATCCTTCTCAGTCCGGCACGATTGTTCGTGCGGGTATATTCCTCTTTCAGAATCCTGATTTTTTCAAAAGCCTGAATGCCTGCTATCAGGTGCTCAAAGCGAAGCGAACTTCGGGCCCCCGGATAGATAAAGTAGGTATCACCTGCTGCCCAAGTATAAAAACGACTGTCTAACAGTGGTTCTATGACCCAACTGTTATAAGCCCAGCGCAGATACCCGTCCAGTCCCTCTTTGGCTGCATACCAACCGAGCCATTCACTCTCTGCCGGTGGGCTGAATGTGAATGTGTTGGGATAAGGCTCTTCGCAACAGGTGTAGAAGGTAGTAACTTTGCCTTCGGCTTTTCGCCGGGCTTTCATCGCTTCCGGATATTTCATGCGCAGTGCCACACAATAGTCGTTCAACTCTTCCGATAGTTCTTCGTGCAATGCACCGGCCAGAGAGACTTTAAAGTCAGGGTCTGCCTTGCGGATGACTTTCAACGTCTCTTTCATTACTTCCATTGGGCGTTCGTCCATGGAGATGTGGGTGATTGAAAACCATCCTTTTTCCTTTAGGTGGGCGGAAAATGATTTTAGCATTGCCAGCCACATCTCTTCGTATGCAGGCTCACCCGGCTTGGTTTGTATTTCCCGTAAACTGTTGGTGGCTTGGTCGAAGTATTGAAAAGACAGCCGCCAGGGTACCATGGAGTAGCAGTTTATTTCTTTCGTAATGCCCAATCCCATCATGAACTCCACCCAACGGTCGAATACGGTATAGTCGAAACTCCATGAACCATCGGCTTTCTTTATCCATGTCACCATCGTTTCAAAGTAATCGTAGGTCTGCCCGTTCCATGGCTTGTGCATGATTGATGTGGTAATAACTTTCCCACCGGCATCCCTGTAAAGTTCCATGTAGGGACGCATGCATTCCAAGTGTTCACGGCTCCAGAGCGGTACTTGGTGGTAACGGGCAATGGCGAATGGGTTTTGCCAAAGATCCAGATGGAACTTCCAGTCGGAGGGTTGTGGCAACACCCGCTCCTTTACGTTGACTCTCAAGTTCAGTGTGCCTATTCTTCCAGTGGCGTCTTTCACGGTTACGATTCCCTGATAAGTGCCGGGAACGGCATCTTGGGGAATCCGGATAGACAGCCAACCGCTTTGGGTGGTACATTTGTTTATGTCCAGTTCTTTAGATAAGTGGTCTATCGGATCGGCTACCAATGTAGAATCGAAAGCCGCGGCATTTGGACGGGCACCACAGCCACCGTTGCCGTCTTTGTTCAGCTCGTCCGTCATGACGTAGCGGACAAATCCGGATAAGATACACTCATGCCTTATAAGATCTTTCTTGTTGCTATGAGCTAAATCTTCCATGGAAAAAGAAAGTCTTGCTAACGGACGGTCTGCCCAGACAACCCATTGGGCGGAGATGCGTTCGCCTCTCCACGCCGTAAGCTCCAGCCCTTTTTGAGGTCTGGTGATGGGAGCCGGCGCTTCTTTCTTATAACGGATATGTGTCTCTCCCCAGCTGAGGTTTATCCCTTTTACTTTGCGCCATACAGCCGGATCGGTCGGGGTGGGGTTAGGTAGTTCTTTGTAAGAAGATAAGGGGAAAGGCGGTTGTTCGGTAGGCTGTCCGGAATGAGTGACCCCTGAACTGTTTTGGGCGAATCCACTGATGGAGAATACGACCCCGCATAGCAATGTAAATACTGTTTTTTTCATACTAAGCATAATGTTTGCAAATGTAATAATAAAATGGTCGCAAATCTTATTTTTGCATGATTGCGACCATTTTATTCCTATTTACCAATCTTCATTTTGGGTACAGAGCAGATTCGTTTGTATTTCTTTTGCTGGGATGGGCAAATAGTAATGTCGTTTTTGAAAATTAGCGAAACGCAAAGGATCTTGGTCTTTTAATTCTTTTTCCAATATCCCCCAACGTCGCAAATCATAGAAACGCTCACCTTCCTTGAAAAACTCAATTGCTCTTTGATGGATTAATTCCTTTTTTACCGAAGAATCATCTGTATTTCCTGAGTAAGGTAATAAATTCCCTCCACGAGTACGAATTTGATTGATATAACTGATGGCGGCAGGAATGTTTTTCATGTTTAACTCACATTCTGCTAATAATAAAATGACATCAGCAAAACGCATTGCCCGTTCATTTATATAAGATGGAATAGTCTCCACCTCCTGTTCTCGGGTAGTAGCGTTTTGATATTTTAATATCCAATAGGAGGCCAACGATTCTTTGTTGTTTTTAAAAACTTCTTGAAAAGGTTTCATATAATACATACACCCTGGATAGTTCCATGCTACAGAAGTCCGGGCACGATAATCATATCCTCCATCGGCAGCTTTTTCCTGTAGGAAAATGTTCATCATCTTTTTTGTAGGTTTTGCTTCAAACCATCCTCCTACTTCTCCGGCGGCATATTCGACCGCAATGGTAGTAGACTGTGCAGAGTTGGCTGTCTCACCGTTATCCCATTGGTCTGAGCCACCTACCGGTTCGTAAAGGATTTCAAAAATACTCTCGGAATTATTTTCATGGGCCTCATCGAAGTTCCAAGTGAAATCTTCTACCAGCTTATATGTGTAAGGTGATTTTGTCAATGGCTCCAAAACTTTTTTGGCCTCTTCCCATCTTTCTTGATATACATATAGCTTTCCTAAATAGGCGTATGAAGTTCCTTTGGTGGGCTTCCCCTTTACATTTTCCAGTGGCAGTAATTGGGCAGACTCAATAAAGTCTTTTTCTGCTTGGGCATATATTTCTTTTTGGGAGGACTTTTTTAATTGAAAGGTAGAAGGGTCTTGAGAGGCCTCCATACGTAAAGGTACATCTCCAAACTCTTTAGCTAATTGAAAATAATACATACCGCGAATGAATGAAGCTTCGCCACGTATCATTTTTATGAATTCTTCCGGAAATTTTTTCCCTTCTATTTCTTTCAGAATAGAGTTAGCGCGATATATGGCATTATAAAACTGATAGAAGATATTCTGAGCCACCGAATTGTTCGGATCGTTTGTGAAACGGTGCATCGAATAAATAGGTTGAATATCGTTACGGAATTCTATATCGTCTGCGCGACTGATGCGAACCATCAGACCGCGAGTACCATAGTAACCCCCATTCCAGTTTTTCAGTGGAGTATAACAAGAAGTAATTGCTCTTTTGAAATCTGCTTCTGTTTTCCAAAAA
The DNA here is from genome assembly GCF_004342845.1 of Prevotella heparinolytica. Taxonomy (GTDB): domain Bacteria; phylum Bacteroidota; class Bacteroidia; order Bacteroidales; family Bacteroidaceae; genus Bacteroides; species Bacteroides heparinolyticus. The sequence continues at coordinate 3,413 of NZ_SLXB01000012.1, forward strand.
GTGTCGTCCGTAGGTTTATTGGGGTTGGTTATATCCAGTTGCCCCTCGCAACCGCCCAGCATGAAAGCTATAAAGGCTAATATAATATATTTATAGGTCTTCATTGTGAATTGTTTTTTAGAATGTTAGATTTAATCCCATCATAAATACCCGGTTTATGGGATAAATAAAGTTATCGAAGCCACGAGAAGTAGCACTTTGAGAATTATTGATATCTGGTGTGTATCCACTATATCCTGTTATTGTGAATAAATTCTCTGCATTAACATAAATACGGCATTTCTGAATTTTATCTTTAAACCAATATGTTGGTAGTGTATACCCAACCTGTATGTTACGCATGCGGAAGAAAGAACCGTTCTCAAGGAAACGATCGCTGGATGGGCGAGTATTCTGATTGGGATCATCCCAAACCAAACGTGGATGAGAGGCATTGGGATTATTCGGTGTCCAATAGTCTAATGTAGAATTCAAGAAATTAGTTCCTTTATTCACACCTTCCAACTCCAAACGGGTTCCATTATAAATTTTGTTACCAAATACTCCTTGAAATCCCAATAAAATATCGAAGCCTTTCCAAGTTGCATTGAAATTTAGCCCCATGGTTATCGTTGGGAATGGGCTGCCACAATAGATACGGTCGGCATCCGTAATTTTTCCATCATTGTTAGTATCTCTGAAGCGAATGTCTCCTGGTTTGGCATTGGGTTGAATCAATTTTCCCTCTTTGGCATAGGCTGAAATTTCTGCTTCGTTTTGGAATAACCCATCAGTCGGGATTAACCAAAAACCGCCAATGGGATAACCTGCTAATGTACGGGTTGTAGCCACATTTGTACGGTTCTTTCCACCCTCGATAACTTGGTTGGCATCTCCCATTGCAATAACTTCATTCTTCATGGCATTACTGGTAAAAGTGATTCCGTAGGAGAAGTCTTTGCGAGGAACATCATTCCAACCGATGGTCCATTCAACTCCTGTATTCTTTATTTTCCCAGCATTGCGAATTGGGTCATTTGCACCACCGGTTGAGACAGGTATGGGTACTGTGAGGAGAATATCTTTTGTGTTCTTGCGATACCAATCTCCGGTCAGTGTCAGGCGAGAGTTAAAGAATGCCAAATCTACTCCGACATTCGTCATTGCCGTTGATTCCCATTTAATGGTAGGATTTGCAAAGTCCTTTGGGAAGGCACCGCTATATAATCCTCCGTTGCCATCCGGATAATTGATGTTGGAGGTTACGACACTTGTGTACATGTAATTATCAATTTCTTGATTTCCTAATATTCCATATCCACCTCTGACTTTAAATTGATCTAACCAATTTCGGGTGTTTTTCATGAAATGTTCTTCTGATACATTCCATCCCACCGATACGGATGGGAAATGCCCATAGCGATTGTTCTTTGCAAATTTTGAAGAACCGTCCCTACGGTAGGTCGCTGTGATTAGATAACGATTATCATAAGAATAGAATATTCGGGAAATGATAGAGGTTAATGCACTCTCATTTTTTGACGTATCATTCATTCGATCTTTGGTGGCCGAACCGACTTCGTGGATACCATCAGGTAATCCTTTACCGGAAGCCATGATATAGCGAGTGCGGTATTTTTGGTAAGAGTAACCTAACAATGCACTAAATTTATGTTTTCCGAAAGATTGGTCAAGAGACAATAAATTCTCGATCAGGAAATTATCATGATTATAACGAGTTTCTTGCATGTTGGAAATCATGTTGTTGCGCATTCCGAAATCATAAACGTTTTCATAAGTTGTATGCCGTTCGAAAGAAAAATCCGGTGTAGCATTCAAACGGTACTTCAATCCAAATGGTAATTTTATTTCGGCGTATAAATTAAGATAGGCACTATATGTATTTGAAGTGCGTGATGTTAAATTCTCATCTAAAATACCCAATGGGTTGGGGATATCAGTGGCATCCCCAAATACCTTGCCGTAGCCTCCTTTGTCATTCTCTGGATCAAATTTTTGCAAAGAGGGAATAGACTGGAGAATGATTCCTAAAAAGCCTCCACGCGCAAAGGCATATAACGGATTGTTCTGATGTGCACTGAAGACGACATTGTTACCGAATGTAAAAAATCCCCGCTTATATTCAGATTTAAACTGGAGATTATATCTTTTGTAATTTGTTCCTTTTATGGTACCATCTTGATTAATATAACCTAAGCCGATATAATAGGTGAAAAAGTTTGTACCTCCACGAATAGTTACATTATAATTCTGCATTAGTGCAGGTTTCATCATGATATCCTGCCAGTTATTATCTTCTTTAATATTTTGACTCATATCCAAAGGGGCAGCACTAATTGCCTGACGGGAAACTGTAGTCAACTTGGACCATTCATTCGCATTCAGCATATCTAAATATTTAGATGGGGTTTGCACTCCGATATTGGCCGAAAAGTCGATAATGGGTTTACCTTCAGTATTGGATCCGGACTTTGTTGTTACGATAATTACACCGTTAGCTGCGCGTGAACCATAAATAGCAGCGGAAGAGGCGTCCTTTAAAACGTCGATACTCTTGATGTCATTCGGGTTTATATGATCTATACTGTTCATATACATGCCGTCAACGATATAAAGAGGTGTGGCATTATTCAGCGTGCCGATGCCGCGAATCATAATGCGTACGCCCGAACCTGGAGCACCACCTTGCGATACAACATCTACGCCAGCTATTTTCCCTTGCAGTGCCTGACCAATGTTGGTGTTGCTTTGGGTTGTCAGTTTTTCAGTGTTGATATTGGCCACAGAGCCTGTTAAGTCTGCTTTCTTCTGTACGCCATATCCAATAACAACCACTTCTTCAAGTGCCTTCGTATCTTCTTTCAATAAAACATGTATTTCTTTTTGATTGTTGATTGTTATTTCTTGTGTGAAGTAACCGATATAAGAAATCTCGATGACCGATTTTGTTTCGGCTTCTATTGTAAAGCTTCCGTCTGTATCAGTGATTGTACCTATTGTTGTTCCTTTTATACGAATATTAGCTCCGATAATAGGTTCACCATTTATGTCTGCTACAGTTCCGGTTATAGTTCTTCTCTGTTGTAAAGCATTGCTTTCTTTGACTTCTTTCGTCGTAAGAATTATGTGGGTACCTTCCAATTGATAATTGATGCCGGTTCCTGACAGTATCCTATCCAGCACTTGTACTACAGCCTCATTATTAGCTTTTACGGAAATTTTCCTGTTAATGTCTACTTGATTATTGTAAATGAAAAGATAATCTGTTTGGTTTTCTATTTCATTCAGGATCTTATCCAGCTTGACATTACTCATACGGATATTGATTCTTACATTTTGAGAATAGGCATGTCCTGCATACGAATAGAATACACAAACCATCAATAGGAAAGTGGAAATTCTCATAATTCTAAAGATTTGTTTAAATCGAGGATTTTTAAGGTGATTTTTCCTCGACAAAGTGTTATTTTTCATATCTTTGTATTGATTTGAATATAAATTTGATTGAAAAGTTTGTTTTGAATCCATGCCGGTAGGTGCGGCAACACTTACTGGCATTCTTTGTCTAATAAGGTTAACTTGTGTTTTTTCTCATGGGCTATTTTTTTAGAGTTAGTATCGATTAGTTGATATAGATGATTCCTTCATCATAATCTTTTTCATATTTGAAGTGGATATCTCGTTGCAGTACTCTTAAAGCATAGTCTATACCGTCTGATTGACGAAACTTGCCCGTATAAGAATATTTGAGAACATCAGAATTATTGATAATAATCCGAATATCGTAATATTGTTCGAATTTTTCCATAATGGTTTGGAATAATTCATTTTTGAAGCATATCAACCCCTCTTTCCATCGGTAAGGATTGAAATCATTTACTTTGTCTATTTTTAGTTTTCCGTTTGTTGCGTATACTTTGTGGCCGGGGCTTAAGATTATTGTCTGTTCAGGAGATTCTTGTGAGCTGACTCTTACATGACCTTTCATTAAAGTTGTCTCGAATATATTCCGATTTGGGTAAGCGTTTACGTTAAATTGTGTGCCTAAAACTTCAATGTCATATTTATCAGTTTGTACAACAAAGGGAATTTTTTGATTCTTTGCTATGTCAAAAAAAGCTTCTCCTTTTAAAGAAACTATTCGTTGTTTCTTATTGAATGTGACCGGATATTGTAAAGTTGTACGGGCATTCAGCCATACATTGCTCCCATCGGGAAGGATGATGTTGGTACGCTGACCTGCTGGTACAGAGACCGTATTTATTGCAACGACCTCTTTACTTGATTTATATTCTTGATATAAATAGTTAAAAGCAAGTGTTAATATAACGATTGCAGAGACTTTTAACCATTGATGTATAATTCGGGGAGTACGTCTTGCTGAAATCTTTTTTATCGTATTTCGGTCGTCATGTAATATGAGTGCATCGAATAATCTGCGTTCTTTGTAAAAGGTGCGTCGGTTTTCTTCTGAAGCTTCCATCCACAACCTTATATTCATGCCTTCTTCAACAGAGGTTCTTCCTGAATAAAAACGATGTAACTTTTCTCTTTCCATTTATTAATACTACATTTTAAGGCTTTCATATATAACAGCACTTCTGGATAACACATTCCTAGTGGCATTTCATAAAAAAATAGAGAAAAAACGGAAAATAGTCTTTTAGGTTGGTTTGAAGCATTTTCAATGCTTTACTTATATGAAAGTCCACTCCTTTAGGGGTGATGTTCATAAGTGTGGCTATTTCTTTATATGATTTATTCTCATAACGATTTAGCATAAAAATGGTACGGGTTCTTTCAGACATATCGGCAAGAGTCTGTTCTACGAGTGTTTGTATTTCAGAAATAAATAGCTCATATGGTTCACATGCCTGCAAAGTAGCGATTCGGGTATTCAATTCCCATTCATAATAATCTTTTATCCTGTCAGAATATTCGTCCTGAATTTGTTGATGACGCAAATAGTTCAAACATTTATTTTTTATTATTGTGAGTATATAGGCAGGTACATTAGAGTCTTTGCTTAAAGAATGCCTGTTCTCCCAATAAACCATTATTGCTTCAATGGTTATATCTTCTGCCGCAGTCAAGTCTCTAAGATAAGTATTGGCAAAACGTACGAAGCGTTTTTGAAATTCCTCATAAAGCTGGTTAAAAGAGATAATATCGTCTTTATGACTCTCTATCTGCATGTTTATTACTCATTATAGTTGTGTTACAGTGAATGCAAAAATACGTTTTTTGATTGGTAATACAATTGCTTGTCCGCTTTTAACTCATGAGAGCATGGCGAAAATATGAGCGTTGTCTTTCTATAACTCTTTCCCTTCCTTCTCAAAATCTTTGCGTGACTTGCTTTGGGTCATAATATACACACCGAGGAATACCAGGGCGATGGCTACTCCCTTTTCCGGACTGAAAACTCCCAAGCCTAAAATGATGGCGACAGTAGAGGCTACAATGGGTTGCATGTAGTTGTACATGCTCACTACTGTGGGGCGTAGCAACCTTTGCGCACTCATTATAAAGATGTAGGCCAGGAAGCTTCCTCCCACGACTACGTATCCCACTTGCAGTAAGGCAGATGCGGATATTCCGCTCCATTCTATTGCTGCCACGTCGCGGTATGAAAAAGGAATGTAGCATATCGAGGCGTAGGCGAACATCCACTTGTTCAGTGTGATGGGGGAGTATCTTTGTGACAGTCCCTTGAATACGGTCAGGTATATGGAGAAACTGATTTGGGCTGCCAGGCAAAGCAAATCGCCGAAGATGCTACCATTGCCGTTAGCGGCTGCCCGGCTACTTGTGATGAGTATCAGTGCTCCCAAAGCTCCCACGAAGATACCCAACACTTTTTTGTTGGTGACCGGCTTTTTCAGATAGATGGCGGCCACAACCATGGTGACAATGGGTAGGGTGGTCGTTACAATGGAGGCATTGATGGGCGAGGTCATGGATAATCCAAAGATATAGACTCCCTGGTTGAAGACGAGGGCAAAGAGTGCGGCAAAAAACATTTTCAGTAGGTCCCGATGCTCCACTTGTTCGCGCTTGCAGAACAACGAGAGCAACCAGAAGCAAGCTGCTGCGCCTACCATGCGAAAAGTAGTGACGGATAACGGAGAAAATTCCGTCAGGGCCGATTTGCCTATGGGGGCCATTAATCCCCATAGAATGTTTGCGCTAAGGGCAAACAGGTGTCCTTGAATATCCTTTTTCATGTTCTCTCCTATTTACGGATACAAAAGAACGACATTTTTTGAAAGCAGGAAATCTTTAGTGCCATGCTCTTCCCGGAAACAGAAAAAAAACTCAAAACAATTTCTTTATTCGGTCTACACATTATTCAAGTATTTTCAGTAAGTTTGCTTTTGATTAAAAAGAGAAACCATGGAAGTACAAGCCAATTACATCAAACGTATCGAGATACACGGGTTGTGGCACCGGTATGATATTGCGTGGGAACTGCGTCCCGATGTCAATATCCTGTCGGGCATCAACGGGGTGGGGAAGACAACCATCTTGAACCGTGCGGTCAATTATCTGGAGCAGACGTCGGGTGCTGTGAAGAGTGACGAGAAGAACGGAGTACGCATATCCTTCGATAATCCGAAGGCGACATTTATTCCCTACGATGTAATTCGCAGTTACGACCGGCCGCTCGTCATGGGCGATTTTACTGCCCGCATGGCTGATGCCAATGTCCGATCGGAACTGGACTGGCAACTCTATCTGCTTCAGCGTCGCTATTTGGACTATCAGGTGAATATAGGCAATAAAATGATAGAACTGCTTGGCGGTGACGAGAAGCAGCGCAGCATGGCCCCCTCCCTTTCTCTTCCCAAGCGGAAATTCCAGGATATGATAGACAGCCTCTTCAGCTATACCCGCAAGAAGATAGATCGCAAAAGCAACGACATCGTGTTCTATCAAGATGATGAACGCCTCCTGCCCTACAAGCTTTCTTCCGGTGAGAAGCAGATGCTCGTCATCTTGCTGACTGTCTTGGTGAGCGACGGTAATCATTGCGTGCTTTTCATGGATGAGCCGGAAGCCTCCCTGCACATAGAATGGCAACAGAAGCTCATCGGCATGATACGCGACTTGAACCCCAATATCCAAGTTATTCTCTCCACCCATTCTCCTGCGGTCATTATGGAAGGCTGGCTGGATGCGGTGACAGAGGTTGAGGATATTTCGACAGAGATTAGCGGTCGTTAGTGTTTAGCGATAAGCCGCTGTCCCTGTCCCGATTGCTAACCACTAATCCCTAACCACCAACACTTGATTCACGTGGCCACTTCTTTAAGACATAATCTGACTTCCGCTTATTTGGATGCCGCTCATAAACTTGCGTCCAAGAGGGCACGCAGGCGTATTGTTGCGTATGTGGAAAGCTATGATGACATTGCTTTCTGGCGGACACTGCTATCTGAGTTTGAAAACGAGGAATGCTATTTCCAAGTGATGCTCCCCTCTGCCACTTCGCTGACCAAAGGCAAGAAGATGGTGTTGATGAATGCTTTGAACACGGCAGAGTTGGGGCGCAGCCTGATAGCTTGTGTAGACAGCGATTACGACTTCTTGTTGCAGGGGGCTACACGGGTGTCACATAAAATAAATAAAAACCCCTACATCTTCCAGACCTACGGCTATGCCATTGAGAATTACCGCTGCTTTGCGGAAAGCCTGCATGAGGTATGCGTACAAGCCACATTGAACGACCGGCATGTACTTGATTTCCCGGCTTTCCTGAGGCGTTATTCGCAGATTGCCTATCCGCTGTTCCTGTGGAATGTGTGGTTTTATCGCAGGCACGACCTGCATACTTTTCCGATGTACGACTTCAATGCCTGTGTGCGCCTGCGCGAGATAAACCTGCGCCATCCTTACCGTAGTTTGGACGAGATGCAACAGAGAGTATCAGATAAGCTTACCGAACTGCGATCCCGGTTTCCGGAAGACATCGAGTCTGTGGAACAACTGGGCGCAGAACTGGAACGCTTGGGATTGACGCCCGACAATACCTATCTTTACATACAAGGACACCATGTCATGGATTCGGTGGTGATGAAAATCCTCGTGCCGGTATGTGCATTGCTGCGTCGTGAGCGTGAACAGGAAATCAAGCGGTTGGCCGAACACAACGAGCAGTTTCGCAACGAGCTGACGGGCTATGAAAACAGTCAGATCAATGTGTCCGTGATGCTGAAGAAAAACAGTGCCTACAAGAACCTTTACCTCTATCAGTGGCTGAAAGAAGATATAAGGGAATTCCTTGAACGCTCTTCCGATGCCGGCAGACGGAGATAAAGGTGTTTTGAAATATTGGTTGGCGAAACAGGCTTTGTTCTCTTCCGATAGAGGTTGGGATATTGTATTGTTTATTACTACTGACGTTATCCGGATTGTAATATCGAGCGTCGTATAGTCAAAAAAACTTGCAGAAATGGGCGGTGAAACCAAACAATTCCGTACTTTTGCTTTCTGCGAACATTGCGGGCCCGTTTGTTTTGTACCCCCGTCGTTATATAATGATAATTGAACTTATGCTTCGGCCCGTATTTACCGGCTTATAATTGATTAAACTCACGCTGAATATCCGATCATGGAAATACTGAAGAATATAGATCAGCTCTTGGTCTCTTGGGGCATGTCTCCCTCTTTGGCCGATACGCTCGACCAGTTTGTGGCATTTGCAGTGGTACTGATTATCGCTTTCACGGCAGATGCTTTGTGCCGTGGCATCCTGCTCAGGATAGTGCCCCGTTTGGTCAAGCGGACCAAGGCCTCTTGGGATGATATTGTCTTCGACCGCAAAGTGATGGTACACCTGAGCCGTATGGCGGCTCCTGTCATTATCTTCTACTTCGTGCCGGTGGCCTTTGCCGAGACAAACTCTTTTACGCTGGACTTAATCCTGCGTTTCTGCCGCATTTACATCATTATTTCTCTGCTTAGTTTCATCAACTCCCTGCTGAAGGCCGTCTATAACGTTTACAGCGAGCGCGAGCAGTTTCGTGACCGTCCGTTGAAAGGGATGCTCCAAACGATGCAGGTTATCCTTTGGTTTGTGGGAATCATCATCGTGGTGAGCATACTCATCGGTAAGTCTCCCCTTTCGTTGTTGGCAGGTTTGGGTGCTTCGGCAGCCATACTGATGTTGGTGTTCAAGGACAGCATCATGGGCTTTGTGTCGGGCGTGCAGCTTTCGGCCAACGATATGCTGAAGGTGGGCGACTGGATTGCGATGCCCAAGTACGGCGCCGACGGTACGGTGATAGAGGTGACGCTGAATACCGTGAAGGTACGCAACTGGGACAATACCATTACCACCATTCCTCCCTACCTGCTTGTAAGCGACTCCTTTCAGAATTGGCGCGGCATGCGCGAAAGCGGAGGACGGCGTGTGAAGCGCTCCATCAACATAGACATGACCAGCGTCAAGTTCTGCACTCCGGAGATGCTGGATAAGTATCGCAAGATTCGTTTGCTGAAAGATTATGTGGATCAGACGGAGCAGGTGGTAAAGCAATATAACGAGGAGCACGGCATCGATAATTCCATTCTTGTCAACGGGCGCCGCCAGACCAACTTAGGGGTGTTCCGTGCCTATCTCACCGCTTATTTGCAGAGCCTTCCCGATATCAATCAGGAGCTGACCTGCATGGTCCGTCAATTGCAACCTACCGACCACGGCATACCGATGGAACTCTATTTCTTCTGCGCCCTTAAAGACTGGGTGCCTTACGAAGCTGTGCAGTCTGATGTCTTCGACCACGTGCTGGCCATCATTCCTGAATTTGATTTGCAGGTGTTCCAGTCACCCTCTGGAAGAGATTTCCGGCAGGCGTTCTCGGCCGACATGAGCTGAGATATCGGGAAAAGCAATCGGCTTGATAATACACGGCATCAGGCAGGCGTTTCGAGAGGCCTGTTTGTCTTGCATGCTGCAAGTCTGTTGCTTTATCGTATTAAAGTCCGTTCCCGTTCATCAGTTGCGTTTCCAGAAGTCGGGAGTGAAAAGCAACAATACGGTGAATAGTTCCAGACGCCCCAGCAACATCAGCAGCGAGCAGACCCACTTGGCTGCATCGGGCAGTGCGTTCCACGAAAAGGCGGGGCCGAAAGCTCCCAGTCCGGGACCTGTATTGCCGATGCTTGATATTACTACGCCTATTGATTCGGTCAGCGGTATCTCCAGCCCCATCAATATCAGTATGCAGGCAAAACAAATCAAAAGGATAAGGAAAGTGAAAGCAAGTACCGTGGATTGCAGCGTAGGGGCAATCACCTGCTTGTTTATCCTTATCGGCAATACGGCGTTGGGATGCAGCAACCGCTTGAACTCGTTTTTCATCACACGAACCAGAATGACGATGCGGATGCACTTCATACCTCCCGAGGTGCTGCCTGCGCAAGCACCTATCAGCATCAGTATGGGCATCATTCCCCATGCCATTGTCGGCCACGTCATATAGTCGTTGGTAGCAAAACCGGTGGAAGTCTGGATGGAAATCACTTGGAAGAGCGATGTGCGGAAAGCGGTCTCAGCATCAAGGGTGGTTTTCAGGTAGAGAATAGCGAAGATGGACAACGTGAATCCTACGATGCACCAGAAGTAGAACTTCAGCTCGGCATCGTGAAACGTCTTCTTGAAGTGTCCGGTGACGAACAGCAATATCAATGTGAAGTTGATGCCGGAAATAAACATGAATAGCGACAATACATATTCTATGTAGGGCGAACAGTAGTAGGCTATACTTGCCGTCCGTGTAGAAAAGCCTCCCGTACCGGTGGCGGCAAAAGCATGACAAACGCTGTCGAACCAACTCATGCCCCCGATGGCAAGAAGGAGTGTAGCTATCAAAGTCAACCCCGTATAAATACTCCATATCCAGCGTGCGGTGATGCCGATGCGAGGGTGTACCTTGTCGTGCGTGGGGCCGCTGGCTTCGGCGGCAAAGACCTGTACGCCGTTGATGCCGAAGATGGGCAATACGGCAATGGTGAACAAGATTATGCCTAATCCGCCTATCCATTGCGTCATGCTGCGCCAGAAGAGCAGCCCGTGGGGCAAATCTTCCACCTTTTCCAGAATGGTGGAGCCGGTGCTGCTCACGCCCGACATGGTTTCAAAGAATGCGTTCGTGATACTGGGAATATATCCGCTGAGGTAAAAAGGCAACATGCCGAAGGCGGAGAAAATAATCCAGGCCAATGACACGATGAGGTATCCTTCGCGGCGTGTCAGTTGCCGTTCGGCGTTTCTTCCGAAAAGTGCCAGTATCATGCCCGTACCGGTGGTGATACATGCCGTGTAGAGGAATGCTGGCAAATCGTTTTCACCGTAAAACAGTGATACACCTGTGCACAGCAGTATCATGGCTGTTTCTATCAAAAGCAAATCCCCCAGCACTTTACATATCATCTTCTTGTGTATCATAACGTTTTATGGGCAGCATGTCATCGTAGCGACGTGCTTTCTTTAGTTGAAGTATTTCTCAATTTTCTTAATCATCATACTCAGGCAGAATACCACTACATGGTCGCCCGGCTTTATCTCTGTATTACCCGTTACGACCAGACCCTCGCCGTTTCTGATTAGTCCTCCGATGGTGGTTCCTTTCGGTAAACCGAGGTCTTTTACCGGATGTCTGGTTATTTTGGAGCCTTCTTTCACCGTGAACTCCGCCACGTCAGCGTTGGCAAAGGTCAGACTTTTTACGTTGCTTACGTCCGCATCCAGCATCATCTGGTAGATGTGGCTGGCGGCAATCATTTTCTTATTGATCACGGTGCCGATGTCCAGGCTCTCCGCCATGCCTATATAGTCGATATTCTCCACTTCCGCCACCGTCTTGCTCACTCCCATGCGTTTGGCTGCCAGACAGGCAAGAATATTGGTCTCGGAGTTCCCGGTCAGAGCCACAAAAGCCTCTGTATTGGCCAGCCCCTCTTCGAGGAGCAGATCCATGTCGCGGCCGTCTCCATTGATAATCATGGTTTTGTCGTCCAGCAATTCTGTCAGGCGGTTGCAGCGAGGCAGATCGTTTTCCACGATCTTCACCTGCATGTAGTCGGGCACATACTGCGCCGTACGCACGGCAATCCGGCTACCTCCCATAATCATCACGTTGCGTACGTCGGCATAGTCTTCCTTGCCGGTTATCTTGCGGATGTAGGGGATGTATTTCCGGGTAGTGGTGAAGTAGACAATGTCATACAACTTGATGGTGTCGTTGCCTCGTGGGATGAGGGTTTCACCACCGCGTTTAATGGCTACTATGTGATAGGGCAGTTCCGAGTTTCCCAATTCGTACAGGGGTATGTCCAGTATTTCAGCTTTCTCGCGCATCTTGGCACCGATCAGTATGAGGGCTCCTCCACAGAACTCCCACCATTGGCGCACCCAGCTCATTCGGATGGACGATACGATCTCTTTGGCGGCAAGCATTTCGGGGTAAATCAGCGAGTCTACTCCCAGCGTCTTGAAAAACTCTTTGTTCTTGGGCAGCAGATATTCGTAATTGTCAATGCGTGCCAGGGTCTTTTTTGCACCAAGGTTGGTTGCCAGCATACAGGCAGTCATGTTTCGGCTCTCATCCGGAGTGACGGCAATGAATAGGTCAGCTTCACCCGTACCCACTTCTTTCAAACCTTTTATGGAGGTGGGCGATGCGGTGACTGTCATCAAGTCGAAGTTGGAGCTTAGTGTGCTCAACCTCTCTTCATCGTCGTCCATCAGGATAATGTCCTGCTTTTCGCGAGACAGTAGTTTGGCCAAGTGTGTGCCTACTGCACCTGCTCCTGCAATGATTATCTTCACTTTTCTATTTCTTAATTAATTCTTTATAGATTCCTTCCTCATCCATTTTGCACAGATGATACAACTCTTGCACCGTGCCGTGCTCTATGAACGTATCGGGCACGCCAATCCGCTCTACCTGCGGGGTGTAGTCATGGTCGGCCATGAACTCCAGTACCGCGCTGCCCATGCCGCCTGTACGCATACCGTCTTCTATGGTGATGATGCGCCGGAAATTCCTTCCTGCCTCATGCAGTAAATCTTCGTCCAGGGGTTTGAGAAAACGCAAGTCATAGTGTGCAATGGAGATACCGTTCTCTTTCTCGGCACGCCCGATTGCACGTGCAGCGATATTGCCTATGGGACCGAGCGTGATGACGGCAAGGTCTTTCCCTTCCTTCAGCCTGCGCCCTTTGCCTACGGGAATTTCTTCCAGCGGACAGCGCCAGTCGGGCAATACGCCACGCCCGCGGGGATAGCGGATGACGAAAGGGCCCTTGTTCGGGAGTTGTGCCGTGTACATCAGCCGCCGCAACTCATGCTCATCCATTGGCGAAGAGATGGTCAGGTTGGGGATGGGACGGAAATAAGCAAGGTCGAAAACCCCGTGATGGGTAGGGCCGTCTTCGCCTACCAGTCCGGCACGGTCGAGACAGAGGACTACGGGGAGTTTCAGCAAGGCAATATCATGAATTACGTTGTCGTAAGCCCGTTGCATGAAAGAAGAATAGATATTGCAGAAAGGTTGCAGCCCTTCTTTGGCCATTCCGCCGGAGAAAGTGGCGGCATGCCCTTCGGCAATACCCACATCGAAAGCGCGCTGGGGCATGGCTTCCATCAACTTGTTCATGGAACAACCGGTGGGCATGGCGGGAGTGACACCTACAATCTTTGGATTCTGTTCGGCCAGTTCCAACAAAGTCTCGCCGAACACATCCTGGAAGAGGGGGGGGAGGTTGCTGGTGTCTGTAGTGATACGTTTGCCTGTCTCCGGATTGAACTTGCCGGGAGCATGCCAAATATCCGGTGCTTTTTCGGCAGGTTCGAAGCCTTTTCCTTTCACGGTATGCAGGTGCAGTATCTTGGGGCCTTTCATCCCTCTGATGTCTCGCAGAATGCGTGCGATGTTCTTCACGTCATGTCCGTTGACGGGGCCAAAGTAACGGATATTCATTCCTTCGAAAATATTCTGCTGTTGGGCAGCCATGGATTTCAGGCTGTTGGCAAAGCGTATGAGCGCTTTGCGACGCTCTTCGTTCAAGACGCCTATCTTGAATAATAGTTTGGATATTCTGAAGCGTAACTGATTGTACCGGTTGCTGGTTGTCAAGTTAAAGAGATACTGTTTCATCCCTCCTACACTATGGTCTATGGCCATGTCATTGTCGTTGAGGATGATAAGTAAGTTATTCGGGGTGGACGATGCATTGTTCAAACCCTCGAATGCCAACCCGCCACTCATGCTTCCGTCGCCGATGACTGCCACCACATGACGGTCTTTTTCTCCTTTCTTTTCGGCTGCCACTGCCATGCCGAGAGCTGCCGAGATGGAGTTTGAGGCATGTCCGCAGGTGAATGTATCATATTCGCTTTCTTCCGGTGAGGGGAAAGGACGAATACCTTTGAACTTCCGGTTGCTGGAAAAGACGTCGCGGCGTCCGGTCAGGATTTTGTGCCCGTAAGCCTGATGTCCCACGTCCCACACGATGCGGTCGTAGGGGGTATTATAAACGTAATGCAGGGCAACCGTGAGTTCTACCGTACCCAAAGAGGCGGCGAAATGTCCCGGATTGCATGAAACTTCCTTGATGATGTCTTGTCTCAACTCATCGCAGACCTCCGGTAGCTGATTGACGCTGAGACGGCGTAAATCTTCGGGAGAGTCAATCGTTTTGAGCAAGTTATATGCTGTAGGTTCTTTTTCCATCACTAGTTTGAAAGATTACGTTATGCAAAAATAGTAAAAGAAAACAGATAGAGGGAGGTTTTAGCGGAAAAAAGTGAATCCCCTTGCTCCGGCTTCCACTGTTGTGATGCAGGGGGCGGAGCAAAGGGATGATTATGCTTCTGCTTATGTTATAAGTGAAGTTGCTTTGGAAGATTAATATACTTTTCCGTTTATCGGTTCATTGTACCATGAAGCAGCTGCCGTAGCATCATTTGCCCATGCTGCAAAACCTGCATAAGCTTCCGTGATGACAACACGTTCTTTCGGCCATTTCCAGTTACTGCTTGCTATGCGGATGCCGTAAGGCACATCACCGGGTTTGAAGCCATCGGTGAAGTTAGGTATATGTCTTTCGATGCTTCCGTCTGTGATATAGAAGTCGCCATGTTCTGTCAAGGTGAAATTGCTTGCCACCTCAACGGTTATTTTTTTCTCTGTTCCGGTTGCTGTGCCGGTGTTGACAAGCGTACCTGCCGCAACACCCAAAGCCTCATGTACGTCGGCAAAGAGAGTCTGCTTCTGTCCGCTGTTGTTGAAACCTACCGCCAGCTTTTTTGTTGCTCCGGCAGCTTTCAGGGTTACGTCTATCACTTTCTTTCCATTCTTGTCGTAGGGGACAGATACATAGAGCACTACGTCGTTGAAGTCATAGTCGCCCACTTCCTTCATCATGTCTTCGAATGCGTAAGCGTAGGTTGCCGGAGTATCGTTGCCACCATTGTCTGGCTTGCTGTTGTAACCGGGATTACAATTAGAAGACGGGATGCTGATTTCTGCATTGTCGGCACCGGTCAGTTGGGCATCTCCTTCCCAAATGATATAATGTACGCTGCCGGAAAGGCCATCCTCGAAATGGTCGTTACAAGCCACGTATAGTTTACCATGATAGCCGATGGTATTTCCTTGTCCGTGTTTGTTTTGAACAGCTTTCCCAATTTTCAATACAGCGAAATCTTGGGCAGTAGCGTAGAATCCACCTTTATTGTAATTGTATGTGGCAGTACCTTTCACATTAAAGAAAGCCTTGCCTCCCATCACTACGCTTGCATTGTCCAAATACAAACTTCCGCATTCTGTATAAGCGCCTCCGTCCATCTTGAAAGCATTATTGGTAGTAGTAGATGAAGTATTTATTCTGAATTCATCTTCAACGTATAATTGGCAAGCGTTCAGTAGGTTGGAACTTGATGCCTCAATCTCCATTGTCTTGGTCTTGAAGTTACCCTGATTTTCCCATTTTTGATTAGTGCTACTTAAATGAGTCTTACCTGATATTGTAACTGTGCCGCTATTGTAGAAAGAACTGGAGCCTTGTGTCTCGAATGAAGAAGCAGTCATGGCTTCTTCGTTTACGAGAAGAGAATTGTAATTGGCAACAGTTACGGCATTTGTGACAGTGAGTGTGCCGTTGTTGTAAATATAGCCGCTTCCTGCTATATCCAATCTTTCGGTTTCTATTGTACCGGCATTATAGATTTTCGAATTAGAAGCTTGCAATTGTCCACTTTTAAGGATAAGTTTAGCATCTTTGCCAACGCTGATTACAGAACCGGATTGTCCTAATGAGTATCCGGAAGATGTCAAAGTAAGGGTTGCTCCGGAAAGTATATATAGCTTGGAGTTTTGCCCGATATACAGAGAACTTAACGTTACGTTTTCCGTGACATACATATTGGCATTGCTCCCCCAATTGTTGATGGAACTTACAGATGCCTTGATTTCATAATTCCCACTTGTTCCGATTTGTCCGTTTGTTTGTTGCAAGCCCAACTGTTTCACGGTTTCTCTTGTAGGGAACAGAGAAGCATCCGGTGCCGTGAAAGTAACGACAGTAGCTGTAGCTCTTGTTCTAACCGTGCCGGCGATATTGTTCACTCCCCCGAAAGAAACGACCATCTTGCTGTTTTCAACTAAAACAGGTTTTACCGAGCTATATCCCTTGCTGTCTACTTTCATCACATATACATACTGCTGCGCAGCCGGAATATCGAACTCAAAGCTTGCTGTTTTTCCATTGCTTACAGAGGTTGTGGCAAGCAGTGCAGCTTTACTGTCTTTGTTGTATGGATTGGCTGTATATACTTTAATGGTGTAAACTTCACCGGCTGTTTCGTTTACTGATACGGTCGCTTTGCAAACCGAACTTGTTTCCCAAGTCTGGTTAGGGTCAATGTCTTTTACGGGAAAAGCTTTTTTTGCTTGTTCCTTAATGGCGTCAGGATTGTAAACATCGTTTGATGAGTCACACCCTATGAATGTGAAAATTCCTCCGATAGCTAATATCGGCAGGATGCGGAAAAAATTCATCTTTTTACTTCTCATAATAATCCTATTGTATAAAATAATGTTGCATTATATAACTTGTTTCGCTCATAATGAGTGAATTTCATGCTGCAAATATACGAATTATATTATTAATAGAATCAAATAATCAACTTTATTGTTTAGATAATCAATATTTTTAGCAAATAAAGTATGTTTGCTTCATATCTTCTCCGTACCAACTCTGTATCAGGTTCGTTTCTATAGATACCTGAATTCTAAGACCTCAGGTATAGATATGGAGGAGGTGCAGAGTTGGTACGCCTCGGATAAGGATCGGGTGACCGGTCGAGGGCATTTTGCTATATGGACTTTTTTTATGGGAGAATGGTTCGGTGAGATGAATTATTTTTTCTAATTTTGTGTGTATAGAAGCGAAAAGTAAACTTGAAATGGCATTTTTTTATACTGCGACCGATATTCCCGATAATCTGCCTCGTTTGACACAGGCTGACCGTTTGATGCTGCTCGGCTCTTGTTTTGCTGCCAACATGGGGAGTAGGCTTCAGGATGCCAAATTTCATTGTGAAGTCAACCCCTATGGCGTGCTTTATAACCCGCATTCTATTTCTGCCGCTTTGCGTGAAATGTTGAGCGGGAAAGAATATGCGCAGGAAGATTTATTCCGATATCGCGGGCTTTGGCATAGCGCCATGCATCACGGCATGTTTTCGGCGGAAAAAGCAGAAGACGTGTTGGAAAGTATTAATCGGTGTTTGAGGAATGCCCGTGGAGTTTTGAAGAACGGTCCGGATTGCCTGCTCATCACTTTTGGCACCGCCTGGGTGTACGAAGAGAAAGCGACCGGCAGAGTGGTGGGCAATTGCCACAAGCTGCCGGAAAGGGAATTTACCCGTAGGAAACTCTCTGTGGAGGAAATTGTGTCAGACTATACTTCCTTATTATCCGAGATGTGGGTGAGTAATCCGAACTTAAAGGTATTGTTTACCGTCAGCCCCATACGCCATATACGCGACGGTATGCATGCCAGCCAGCTAAGTAAGGCTACATTGCTGCTGGCTATTGATGCTCTGCAAAAGACTTTTGTTGAAAATGTTTTTTACTTCCCGGCTTATGAGTTGCTGCTCGACGAGTTACGCGACTATCGTTTCTATGCCGAGGATATGGTGCATCCGTCCGAAGTGGCTGTGCGTTATATTTGGGAACGTTTCTCGAAGGCTTGTTTCACCACAGAAGCATTGCAAATAATGGAAGAAAGTGAAAACATACGTAAATCATTGTCTCATAAGCCGTTCTATCCATCCTCCGATGAGTATAAGCGTTTTTTAGGACAAATCGTGTTAAAAATAGACCAACTTAACGGAAAATATCCGTACTTAGATTTTCAAAATGAGAGAGATATATGTCATACTCGATTGAAAGCATAACTGAAAGTATCGGTGCGCGGCGTGTGGGGAATGCGCCGGCTACCATAGATTGGCTGCTTACCGACAGCCGTTCCTTGAATTTCCCCGAAGAAACGTTGTTTTTTGCTTTGACTACGAAACGAAATGACGGTGCACGTTATATCGCAGATTTGTATACCCGTGGAGTACGTAATTTTGTCGTTGGAGAAGAGGGCTTTGAGTATATTAAAAAAGAGCAGTCGGCAGATGCCAATTTTTTAGTGGTTTCCAATCCACTGAAAGCCTTGCAGAGGTTGGTGGAACTGCATCGAACCCGATTTCAGATTCCGGTTGTCGGCATTACCGGAAGTAACGGTAAGACCATTGTAAAAGAATGGCTGCATCAATTGCTCAGTCCCGAACGTGCCATTGTGCGCTCGCCTCGCAGTTACAATTCTCAGATAGGGGTGCCCTTGTCCGTATGGCAGATGAACGAGCAGTCGGAACTTGCCATCTTTGAGGCGGGTATATCGGAACCGGGAGAAATGCGTACGTTGCAAAATATCATCAAACCCACCATCGGGATTCTTACCAATATAGGAGGGGCTCATCAAGAGAATTTCTTCTCTTTGCAGGAGAAGTGCATGGAGAAACTCCTGCTATTCAAAAACTGCGATGTGGTGATTTACAATGGCGATGACGAGTTCATCAGTAACTGCGTGGCAAAGTCGATGCTTTCTGCACGTGAGATTGCATGGAGCCGGAAAGACATGGAGCGTCCTCTATATATAAATAAGGTGGAAAAGCAGGAAAACTGTACCGTAATTTCTTATCGGTATCTGGAGATGGACAACTCGTTCACATTGCCGTTTATTGATGATGCCGCTATTGAGAACTCGCTGAACTGTCTGGCAGCCTGTCTTTATCTGATGCTTCCTGCCGAACTGATAACAGAGCGTATGGCAAAATTGGAGCCTGTGGCCATGCGCCTGGAAGTGAAGGAAGGGAAGAACAACTGCCTGCTGATCAACGATAGTTACAATTCGGATCTTGGTTCGCTGGACATTGCCCTCGACTTCCTTTACCGTCGTTCACTATCCAAAGGTCTGAAACGAACATTGATCCTTTCTGATATCTTGGAGACCGGACAGAATACCTCAACCCTTTATCGTCAGGTAGCGCAGTTAGTGAGCAGTCGGGGCATTGAACGCATCATTGGTGTGGGCAGCGAGATATCTTCGTGTGCCACGCGTTTTAATATAGAGAAAGCGTTTTATCCCGACACGGCAACTCTGATGAGTGCGATTGCACAGGGCGAACTTCCTCTTGAGAATGAAATAATTTTGATAAAAGGTGCGCGTAAGTTCGGTTTTGATGCCTTGACGGAAATGCTGGAGAAGAAAGTGCACGAAACGATACTGGAGGTCAATCTTGGTGCCATGATAGCTAATCTGAACTATTACCGCAGCAAGCTGAAACCCGAAACCAAGATGGTGTGCATGGTGAAGGCCTCTGCTTATGGCGCCGGATCTTATGAAATAGCCAAGACGTTGCAAGAGCATCGTGTGGATTACCTTGCTGTGGCGGTTGCCGATGAAGGTTCGGAACTCCGTAAGGCGGGTATTACGGCCAACATCATCATCATGAATCCGGAGATGACCGCTTTCAAGACAATGTTCGATCATAAGCTGGAGCCGGAGGTATATAGCTTCCATCTGCTGGATGCTTTGATTAAAGAGGCGGAGAAGGAAGGTATAACAAACTTCCCTGTTCACATCAAGCTGGATACGGGGATGCACCGGCTGGGCTTCGCTCCCTCGGATATTCCCCGGCTGGTCGAAAGACTGAAAGGACAAGACGCCGTTATTGCCCGTTCTGTTTTCTCCCATCTTGTTGGGAGTGATTCACCGCAGTTCGATGCTTTTACACGTCGGCAGATTGAGACATTCGAATCGGCTTCGGCATGCTTGCAGGAGGCTTTCCCGCATAAGATACTCCGGCATATCTGCAATTCAGCCGGTATCGAACGCTTCTCCGGAGCACAGTTCGATATGGTACGTCTGGGTATCGGTCTTTATGGTATCAGCCCTATCGATAATTCCATCCTGAATAATGTAAGTACGCTGAAGACCACCATCCTCCAGATACGCGATGTCCCCGAAGAAGATACCGTAGGGTATAGCCGGAAAGGGCATCTTGCCCGTCCATCGCGCATCGCTGCCATCCCCATCGGTTATGCCGACGGCTTGAACCGTCATTTGGGCAACGGTAATGCCTATTGCTTGGTGAATGGCAAGCGGGCGGTGTATGTAGGCAATATCTGCATGGATGTCTGCATGATTGATGTGACCGATATTGACTGTAAGGAGGGCGACAGTGTGGAAATCTTCGGTGATAATTTACCGATAACGGCTCTTTCTGACGTACTTGACACGATTCCTTATGAGGTACTGACAAGTGTGTCTACACGGGTGAAGAGAGTCTATTATCAAGATTAGGGAGGAACATTAGGGCGTGTTGTTGCCGAAAACCATATTAAATTTTATCTTTGCATCAAATTAAATTCGATACAGTTATGACGAACTTTCTTTTATTGGGGCTTCTGCCCAGTGGTTCTGAGTGGATTATCATCGCGTTGGTCATTTTGCTGCTCTTTGGTGGCAAGAAGATTCCCGAATTGATGCGCGGCTTGGGCAAAGGCGTGAAAAGCTTCAAGGACGGTGTGAACGAGGCAAAAGAGGAAATCAATAAAGCCAAGGACGATTTGGATAAACCGGCAGAGGAGAAATAGTAATCTGTGCATCTACATGGCGGAAAAAGAACTGACGTTTTGGGATCATCTGGACGAACTGCGTCGTGTGCTGTTTCGTGTGCTCGGTGTATGGTTTGTATTGGCTGTGGGTTACTTCATTTTCATGCCTTATCTGTTCGATAAGGTGGTATTGGCTCCTTGTCATAGCGATTTTCTCTTCTATGACTTGTTGCGCTGGATAGGAAATGAGTTGAATTTGCAGGATGAGTTTTTTACACAAGAGTTTCATGTGAAGCTTGTCAACATCAATCTTGCCGCGCCATTCTTTGTACACATGTCCACCGCTTTCTGGATGTCGGTGGTGACGGCAGCGCCTTATCTCTTCTATGAAGTGTGGCGCTTTGTCAGTCCGGCCCTTTATCCCAACGAGCGCAGGGGGGTGAAGAAAGCCTTGTTCATCGGTACGCTGATGTTTTTTGTCGGTGTGTTGCTGGGCTATTTCATGGTCTATCCGCTAACTTTGCGCTTCCTTTCCACTTATCAGTTGAGCGCAACCATCGAGAATCAGATCTCATTAAATTCGTATATCGATAACTTTATGATGCTGATACTCTGCATGGGGCTGGCGTTCGAATTGCCGTTGGTGACGTGGTTGCTGTCTCTGCTGGGCTTGGTGCACAAGACGTTTTTGCGGAAATACCGCCGTCATGCCATTGTCATCATTGTGATTGCTGCGGCCGTCATCACTCCTACGGGCGACCCGTTCACTTTGTCCGTGGTGGCTATTCCGCTCTATTTGCTCTATGAATTGAGCATTCTGATGATAAAGGACAAACCACATTCTCTGACTCATGAAGAATGAGGTGGGGGAATATTATGAGTTGTTGCTGACGGTTTGTAAAGAAGAAACCCTTCCTCCGAATGTCTGTTATCGGCGTATGCGGGAGCTGCTGGAGCAGTTGTGCCGCACGCAGATGGAAGACGGAAGCCTGCAAATGACTGACCTTTCGGCACGAATCAGTTTCGTGGCGTCGAAGGTAGGTCTTACTGTTGCGGAGCAGAACCGTCTCCATACGTTCCGGCTGACTTCGAATGCGGTGATGAACCGCCGGCTTGAACCTCAGCGCGAGTCGTTGCTGCGTGATGCCAAAACGTTAGCCTTCTTCATCAAACGGCTGACGGGGGAAGATATTCCGTCCGAATTGTATGGCTTGCTGCCTCAGGCGGATGCCACCTATCTTATCGCTCTTCCCGCCAGACAGCGTGTGAAGCGTATGCGTGTCTGTTTCCAGTATTCGGATGAGACTTATTTGTATGTCTTGCCTGTGGATGCCGTGACCGATGAGCCGTTGCGTGTTCGCTACAACCTGCCCCGGATTAACGAAGAGTTTGCCGAAACCTGCCGGCTTTTGTGGAGGCATGCACAGATCAACCTGCTGGATGTAGCGGTAGACGAGGACGGCATACTTACTCCTTCATTTATCATATTGGAGCCCGATTATCTGATAGACATCAGTTCTTTGGCCGAATGCTTTAGGGAGTACGGGCATCATCCTGCCAATTATCTGCTGGCACGTCTGCAATCACCCGATAATACCCGCCCGTTGTTGCTGGGTAACATTGCCAATCTTTTTCTGGATGAATGGATTCATGCTGAGGAGGCACCCGACTATCTGGCCTGTATGAAGAAAGCCTTCCGCTCCTATTCCATCGAACTGGCGGCATGCGCCGATTTGCACGATAGGGAAAAGGAAGCCGAATTCTTTGCAGACTGCAAGCGGCATTTTGAGAATATCCGCCGTACCGTGACGGAAACCTTCCGGGAACCGGGCTATGAGCTGGAGCGGACAGATGCGGTGTTGGAACCTTCGTATATCTGTGAGGCGCTGGGATTGCAGGGGCGGTTGGACTATATGCAGAGGGATATGTCGTCGTTCATCGAAATGAAATCGGGCAAGGCTGACGAATATTCCATCCGTGGCAAGATTGAGCCTAAAGAAAACAATAAGGTGCAGATGCTGCTTTATCAGGCTGTACTGGAGTATGCCATGGGGATGGATCACAGGCATGTGAAGGCCTATCTGTTCTATACCCGCTACCCGTTGCTTTATCCGGCGCGCCCTTCGTGGGCAATGGTGCGCCGCGTGATGGATGTGCGCAATCGTATTGTAGCTGCCGAATACGCCATTCAGATGCGTAACAGTCCGCAATATACGGCCGAACGCTTGAAGGATATCAATCCCGCTACCTTGAACGAGCGGCATCTGGACAATGTGCTCTGGAAGCGTTTCCTCTATCCTTCCATCGATGCCGTGGCACACCGGATTCGTTTGCTTTCACTGTTGGAACAAAGCTATTTCTATACATTATATAATTTCATAACCAAGGAACTCTATACTTCCAAGTCGGGCGATATCGACTATGAAGGGCGCACAGGCGCCGCTTCGCTTTGGCTCTCTACGCTGGCGGAGAAGTGCGAGGCCGGGGAGATTCTGTACGACTTGCAGATTCGGGAAAACCGTGCTGCGGCTGTGCGTAAACCTTATTTGTTGCTGGCCTTGCCTGCTCCTGTTTGCGAATCTTCCTCGGCAGATGCAGCCGGAACAGGGTGGGGTGTTTCTTCCTCTTCACTGTCGGCGCCGGTTCTCCCTAATTTCCGGCAAGGTGATGCGGTGGTGCTTTACGAACGAAATACGGATGCCGACAATGCGACCGATAAGATGGTATTCAAAGGTAATATAGAGCATATTTCTGATGATGAGGTACGCATCCGCCTTCGTGCCACCCAGCAGAATGCGGGCGTGCTGCCTACCGATAGTCGCTATGCCATTGAACACGACCACATGGACACCTCGTTCCGGAGCATGTATCTGGGGCTATCGGCTTTTCTTTCTGCAACGCAGAGGCGGCGCGATTTGTTGCTGGGGCAGCGTCTGCCCGAATCCGATCCTTCTTTCGATGAAAAGATTGCTACGGCCCCGGATGATTTTTCCCGAATTATCATGAAAGCCCGTGCCGTCAGGGATTATTTTCTGTTGGTCGGCCCTCCGGGCACGGGGAAAACCTCCCGTGCATTGCGTGGCATGGTTGAGGCTTTTTACGGAGAGGGTAAACAGGTCTTGCTGCTCTCTTATACCAATCGAGCCGTTGATGAAATAAGCAAGGCGTTGGCTGCCATCACGCCCGAAATAGATTTTATCCGTATCGGCAGCGAGTTGTCTTGTGACGAGACGTTCCGGCCTCATTTGATGGAGAATGTACTGGAGGCATGCTCCACCCGTAGGCAAGTGCAGGAGCGCATTGCCCGTTGCCGTGTGTTTGTCGGCACGGTTGCCACACTTTCTGCCAAAACCGAGCTTTTCCGGCTGAAAACCTTCGATGTGGCTATTGTGGACGAGGCGACCCAGATTTTGGAACCGCAGCTTCTGGGACTGCTGTGTGCCCGTAACCCCGCCGGCGAGGATGCCATAGGCAAGTTCATTCTGATAGGCGATCATAAGCAGCTTCCGGCTGTGGTGTTGCAATCTTCTGTACAGTCGGAGGTGGGCGATGAAGCCTTGCGAGCCGTGGGGCTGTATAATCTGAAAGATTCCCTGTTTGAACGTTTGTATCGGAATCTTCTTCAAAAGCCAGGCTTCGCTTTGCCTTTTTTCGATATGTTGTGCCGTCAGGGACGTATGAATGTGGAGGTGGCGGCTTTTCCCAACCGGGCTTTCTACGGAGGCTTGTTGCAACTTGTCGGTCTGCCTCATCAGCAAGGAGAACTTATTCTTTCTCCCGAATTGTGCGACAGTGAGTTTGCTCCATTGCTGACTCGCCGTGTGGCTTTTTTGCCTTCCGAAGCGGAACCGTCGGTGCAGTCTGCCAAAGTAAATCATTCGGAGGCACGGATTGTCGCCCGTTTGGCAGAAGCCGTCTATCGTCAATATGCCGGCTCTTCCGGTTTCGATGCTTCTGGCACTTTGGGCATCATTACCCCTTACCGCAGTCAGATAGCCCTGATAAAGAAAGAATTGGCCGCTATGTGTGTGCCTGCTCTGAATGATATACTTGTAGATACGGTAGAACGCTTTCAGGGCAGCGAACGGGATGTCATTATCTACTCTTTTTGCGTGAATCGCGCTTACCAACTGAAATTCCTTGCTAATATGACGGAAGAGAACGGTGTTCCGATTGACCGGAAGCTGAATGTTGCCCTTACCCGCGCCCGCAAGCAGATGTTCATGACGGGAGTGGTGTCGCTGCTGAAGCTGAACTCCGTCTATTCTGAACTGTTGAAGTCGATGGGCTATGAATAGGGTTGAGATGCTGTATTTTTACGCTCGAATCAAAGAAACGCAATACCATGATACAGATGTTCAATATTCTATCTTATTTCATTGCTGTCCATTAAAACATTTTCTAGTGTATAAAATTTAGGGCTGATACTTCGTGAGTGAATTATCAGCCCTTTGGGTTATCTTTGACAACCTAAACTCGTGAGCTTGCTGCCCAACGATTTTGACATGGCACTTGAAACCATCGTGGAAATATACCGCAAACGATGGCTCATAGAGTCACTCTTCACGCAAATCAAGCAGAATTTCCCTCTCAGATACTTTTATGGAGAAAGTGCCAACGCCATCAAGATACAGGTTTGTGCGACACTCATAGGCAATCTGCTTATGACACTCCTGCAAAGACGACTTACACAGCCTTGGAGTTTCTCGGGATTAGCCACGATGGTAAGAATCGTCCTGATGTACTACATCAATATGGATACGTTCTTTGAACGACCTGACGAAGACTTGAAATTACTCCTAAAACAAACATCGGAAGAACCTCTGGAAGAAGAGAATTTGACGTAAGGAGGCTTGTCCAAAAGCAGAAATACTCCCAACACGTAATAGCTAACGAGTTGGGAGTAGATAACTATGGTTTAGCGGACAGTAATAGTTTGGAATATCCCTGCTTATCAACTGTGATGTCTTGGTGACGTTGTCGTTTTATGGCGGCATGTTTTACAGACTCTTTCTGAGAATCTCGATGATTTCTTCACGATTCAGTTTGTGATAACCGCTGTCGAAGATGATGGTGCTGTCTGTTATTCCTTCGAGCATCTCCTCCGTTACGCCAAGTTCTTTGATACTGAGCACTACACCTATTTCACGCATCCAGCTTTCCAAAGCAGCCAATCCTTCTTCTGCCACCTGCCGGTCATTCTTCCCTTCCGGACGGATGTCCCAAACGGCTGTGGCAAACCGGCGGAGCTTATCAGTGGCATAAGGCAGAATATGGTGGTAGTAAGGCAACGAAACGGCGGAGAGTGTCATGCCGTGGGTGGCATCCGTGTGGGCTCCGATGGCTTGGCCTATCATGTGTACCATCCAGTCTTGCCGCTTGCCGCATCCGACAAGTGTGTTGAGTGCCCATGTCGCTGTCCACATGATGTTGGAGCGTGCCTCGTAATCTTCGGGATTTTTAACGGCAATGCGGCTGGAGTGAATCAGAGAGCGCATCAGTCCTTCATTCAGATAGTCGCTGGTGTTGTCGTCGGTATTGGAGAAGTATTGCTCCATGAGGTGCGACATGATGTCGAAGAATCCGGCCACCATCTGATAGCGGGGCAGTGTATAGGTATATGTAGGGTTTAAGATGGAGAAGCGAGGCATCACACGCTCATCGAACACTTTGCTGATTTTCAGACTTTCGGCATGGTTGGTGATGACCGAACCGCCATTCATTTCAGACCCTGTGCCTACCATTGTGAGAATGCTGCCTACCGGAATGATGCGACAATCAGGGTCTTCTTGACGTTTGTAATATTTTTCCCACGGATTTTCATTGCACCACGCCGAAACACTCACGCCTTTGGCATAGTCGATGACCGAACCGCCACCTACGGCGAGGATAAGATCGACATTCTTCTCTCGTGCCAGTTTTGCTCCTTCGTACAGCTTCTCCACGGTGGGGTTGGGCATGACTCCCGGCAACTCCACAATTTGTTTACCTGCTCTGCCGAGAATATCGGTCACTTGGTTGTAGATGCCGTTGTGCTTGATGCTTCCACCGCCATAGGTGAGCAGTACCACAGGACCATACGCTTTTAATTCTTCGGCCAAGAATTTCAGCGAGTCGTCGCCGAAATAAAGTCTTGTAGAATTTGAATACTTGAAATTGCCTAACATAGTTCTGTTTTTTTGAGGGGTTATACTTTTATTTTATCGGTCATTGGCAGACTTAGTATAAAGATACTGTGATTTTCTTGAAATCCGGTGTTTTACAAATCCTTTTGTCATGAATTCAATTTTCCGGCGGGCAGCATCAAATCAATCTGCAAAAAGCTTATCTGGCAAGATATAAACGAATTTGCGAAATGTTTTCTTTTCTTATTTCTCGGATTATCATAACTTTGTGAATCTCATTTTTAGAAAAACAGATAAGGTTATGATGAAATGTATTCCCTTCGTGTTGAGCTTGTTCTCGGCGTTTGTTTTTGCCGAACCGCTTTTTGCTTGCACTTCCGCCGTTGTCTCCGGCAAGGTTACTCCCGATGGTCGTCCGTTGTTGTGGAAACACCGCGATACGGACTTCCTGCGAAATCATGTGGCTTATGTAAAAGGTGAGAAGTATGATTTCATTGCCGATGTGAATAGTAGTAATTTTCCGGAGCTGAAGGAAGCGTGGATTGGTACAAACACCGCAGGCTTTGCCTTGATGAACACCCAGTCTTACAATCTCGTTGAAATAAAGGATGGGGAAGAGCGTGGTGTAGCCAATGGGCGTATCATTTATCGCGCTTTGGAGGTTTGTGCCACAGTAGAAGACTTCCGACATTTTCTTGACACCATTGCAAAGCCCAGCATGATAGAGGCGAACTTTGGTGTGATAGATGCCAAAGGCGGTGCGGCCTTGTTTGAGGTGGACTATTATAAATATACGATGTATGACGCCAATGATCCGAAAGATGCTCCTTACGGTTACATTGCCCGTACCAACTTCTCTTTCACGGGTAAAGTGAACGAGGGTGCAGGCTATGTGCGCTATATGGAGGCCGACCGAGTATTGATGAAGGCTTCGGCTACGGGAGGCGTCACTCCGCAAGGTATCTTCAATGACCTTTCGCGCTCATTTCGCAACTGCATGCTTGGCATTGATTTGAGGAGCGGTGATTTTAACTGTCCGAAGGGGGCGGGCTGGTTTGTCGATCATGATTTCATTCCGCGTAGCGGCACTTCTTGTTCGGTAGTGGTGCAAGGTGTAAAGCCGGACGAAAAGGCGGAGCTTACTACCATGTGGACACTTTTGGGCTATCCTCCTACGGGAGTTGCCATACCTCTTTGGGTGAAAGGAACCGGCAAACTGCTTCCTCCGATGGTGTGTTTGGACAAGAAACTTGCGGCTGCTCCGCTCAGCGATTGGTCTCTTCGTCTTGCCGACAACGTTTACTGCTACAAGCAGGGAATGGGGACAAATCGTTATTTGAATTGGGAAAGGTTGTATAGCCCGGCGAGGGGCGATGGGTATATGACACGGCTTGCACCCGTGGAGGAAGAAGTATTCAGGCTCACTGTGCCGGTGTTGGACAGTTGGCGTAGGCAAGGAGAAGTAAATGTGGATGAGATGAAAACATTATACCGGGAGCTTGAAAAACCGGTTCAAACTATTTATAAGTTACTGCTTGAATGAACCGCCATTTGATACTTGCAGGAGCGTAGGCTTACACTTGCACAAGCGAGAACTTGCAGTGCGGCTTCAGTCGAACTTACAGTGCGGCTTCAGTCGAACTTACAGTGCGGCTTCAGTCGAACTTACAGTGCGGCTTCAGTCGAACTTACAGTGCGGCTTCGGTCGAACTTACAGTGCGGCTTCGGTCGAACTTACAGTGCGGCTTCGGTCGAACTTACAGTGCGGCGG
>NZ_SLXB01000012.1:32583-100508 GCF_004342845.1 Prevotella heparinolytica
CAGTCGAACTTACAGTGCGGCTTCGGTCGAACTTACAGTGCGGCTTCGGTCGAACTTACAGTGCGGCTTCGGTCGAACTTACAGTGCGGCTTCGGTCGAAGTTACAGTACGGCCTCAGTCGAAGTTACAGTACGGCCTCGGTCGAAGTTACTCACCTACAAGTGAGACCTTACACTTGCATAAGTGTAAAAACACTGATTTTCAGGGCGTATTTGTGGCGGAGGCGAGATATTCGATAATTTCCGTCTCTTGGTCCGGGTGAAACCAGCGGATTTCTTCATCCCGCTTGAACCAAGTCATTTGCTTACGAGAATAAATGCGGGAATTTTGCTTTATCTTTTCAATGGCGAACGGTAATGTCCATTCGCCGTCGATATACTTGAAGATTTCCTTATAACCTACTGTATTCAGTGCATTGAGCGCCCGGTAAGGGTAGACTTGCCGGGCTTCTTCTACCAGTCCGTCCGCTATCATTCGGTCCACACGGCGATTAATGCGGTCGTATAGCTCTTCGCGGTTGCGCGTCAAGCCTATCTTGATGATGCGGAAAGGGCGTTCCTTGATTCGTTGTGTGCGGAAGGATGTATAGGGCTTTCCCGTCATGTAGCAGATTTCCAAGGCATGGACTACGCGTTTGGGATTCTTCAGGTCTACTATCTTGTAATATTCCGGATCAAGGAGTTTTAATTCTGCGCACAATCTTTCCAAGCCTTCTGTCTCGTATCTGTGCAGCATCAGCCGGCGGGTTTCGGCATCTACGGTAGGAATATCGTCGATGCCTTTGCAGATGGCATCGACATACATCATCGAACCGCCGGTCAGCACTACGATGTCATGCTTGGTAAATAACGTTTCGAGGAGATTCAGTGTCTCTGCCTCATATTGGGCGGCACTATAATAGTCCGTCAGTTTCAGCATACCCACAAAGTGATGTTCCACCCGTTGAAGTTGTTCCGTAGTAGGGGCTGCTGTACCTATCTTCAAGTCGGCATAAAGCTGTCTTGAGTCAGCCGAGACAATACAAGTGTCGAATTGCTCTGCCAACCGGAGGCTTAGCTCCGTTTTTCCCACTCCGGTGGGACCGATAAGTACAATGAGGGTATGCATGTTGGCGGTAAAGGATAATTCGGGCACGGACTACGCGGACTTTACGGATTTAATTCATAAAAACCGTTCCATTCCGTGGAGGCCGTGCCCGATATTGTATTTCGATAAATTCAAAAACAGGCTCTTAATATCTGTCTTCCTCGTATGAACTGTCCGAAGAAGCACTGTCGTCAAAACCGCTGAATCCGTCCCTGTCGAAGTCTTCCATGTCGAAATCCTGATCTCCGTAGAAATTCTCGCCCAAATCAAGCGAACCTCCGCTTGCTGTCATTTCTTCGAAGTCAATGCTCTGTTTGGGGGCTTCGCCTGTTTTTTTGGTACACTTGGATCCTTTCATGTCTTTTCCGGTGATGATTTCGGAAAGTTCGATGAAGAAGCAACGCTCCGTCATGTAGTCGAATACATACAGCAGTTTCTGCTTTTCTTCTTCAATCAGTTCGTTGAGGCGGGTATCTTTCATCACCCAGCTGTCTGTTTCCGGATTGTCATCCATTTCTTCCAAGGTGATTTCTTTTTCTTTCTCCCAGTCGTCGTCGCAGATGAAGAAAGAAGTCATCTGGTCATCGGCATACCCCGCCGACTGTAAAATAGCCTTGTGAAAGTCATAAAACGTAGCTTCCGGGTCTATCTGTATTTCTCTGACAAAATCGTCCACCTCGTCCGAGATGATTGTAAATCTGTAGATCATTTTGATGTATGATTTATAATATTAAAACAAGCTCTGAATCTTTTTATTTGCTTGCAGGAATAATTCCGCGAGCCGATTCGCGTATAAAATTTACAATATAGCTTATCTCAGGGGTCATTTCCATTTCGTTCTCAATTTTCTTCAGAGCGTCGGTATTATTCAGCCCGCTTTGATAGATAATGCGGTAGGCATTATGGATGTTTTCAATCGTTTCGTTGGAGAAACCGCGACGACGCAACCCTACGACATTGATTCCGGCATAACAGATAGGTTCTCGTCCGGCAATGATATAGGGCGGAATGTCTTTACTGAAGCGACAGCCTCCTTGCACCATCCCATACCCACCGACATGGCAAAACTGGTGCATCAGGACACTTGCGCTGATGATGGAGTTATCGTCGATTACGATTTCACCGGCCATTTTTGTGGCATTGCCGATGATGCAATTATTGCCTATGATGGCATCGTGGGCCACGTGTACGCTTTCCATCAGCAGGTTGTTGTTGCCTACAACCGTTTTGCCTTTGGCGGCTGTACCGCGATTGATGGTTACATTCTCACGTATAAGGTTGTTGTCGCCGATTTCGGCAGTGCTTTCTTCTCCTCTGAATTTCAGGTCTTGGGGGATAGCACTGATGACGGCTCCCGGAAAAATGGTGTTTCCGTTACCGATGCGTGCACCATACAGAATGCTGGCATTCGCCATAATTTTATTATTATCGCCGATTACCACATTCTTGTCTATGAAAACAAAAGGAGCAATCTCTACGTTTTCACCGATTTTTGCTTCGGGATGAATATACGCTAAGGGACTTATCATATTATTGCAGGTTTCTTTACTTGTTCTTGACTATTTGTGCCATAAATTCTGCTTCGCAGACTACTTTTTCGCCTACGAATACATAGCCTTTCATGGTAGAGACGCCGCGACGTATGGGCGCCATTAATTCTACGCGGAAAATCAGTGTATCGCCCGGTACTACTTTCTGACGGAATTTCACACCGTCTATTTTCATGAAATATGTGGAATAACGTTCCGGTTCGTCTACGGAGTTCAGTACAAGCAGGCCACCCGTTTGCGCCATGGCTTCTATTTGCAATACACCGGGCATTACGGGTTCTTGCGGGAAGTGCCCTTGGAAGAACGGTTCGTTGGAGGTCACATTTTTTATCCCCACAATGTAATTTGCTCCTATTTCGATTACTTTGTCCACCAATTGCATCGGATAACGGTGCGGCAGAAGTTCGCGGATGCGGTTTACGTCCATAATGGGTTCGCGGTTGCAATCGTAGGTGGGAGCCTGAATGTCGTGCAGGCGGATTTCCTTACGCATCTGGCGTGCAAACTTATTGTTGATGGTGTGTCCCGGACGGGTGGCGATGATACGCCCTTTGATGGGTTTACCTATCAAGGCCAAATCTCCGATTACATCAAGCAACTTGTGACGGGCGCATTCATTAGACCATACCAAGGGTTTGTGGTTGATGTAGCCCAATTGTTTGGCATCCATGTGAGGAACCCCCATTATGTCGGCCAGCTTGTCGTAGTTCTCTTGAGACATCTCACGCTCATAAATAACAATCGCATTGTCCAAATCACCGCCTTTGATAAGGCCGGCTTGCAACAAAGGCTCGATTTCACGTACAAATACGAAAGTACGGCTGGCCGCTATTTCGTCTTTGAACTTAGACATGTCCTCCAAGGTGGCAAACTGATTGGGGATAATGGTCGAATCGTATGATACCAATACGTTCAGACTGAAGTTCTCGTCCGGCAATACAATGATGGACGAACCGGTTGCTTCGTCGCGGAACTCGATCTTTGACTTGATGATATAGAAATCTTTTACGGCATTTTGTTCTATGATGCCTACCCGTTCTATTTCGTTGACATAATATTGGGCACTTCCGTCCAGAATAGGAAATTCCGGTCCGTTTACTTGTATCAAGCAGTTATCTATACCCAATGCGTAAAGGGCTGCCATGCCATGCTCTATCGTACTGACTTTGATTCCGTTTTTGAAAAGTACGGTGCCACGGGTGGTTTCGGTCACATTGTCGGCAACGGCATCTATGATGGGCTGCCCCTCGATGTCGATGCGCTGAATCTTGTATCCGTGGTTATCCGGAGCTGGATTGAAAGTAACGGTCAGGTCAAGTCCCGTATGAAGACCTTTTCCACTGAGCGAAAAGCTGTCTTTTAGAGTCTTTTGTTTTAACATTGGTTACTTATTTAATTGTTGTTTAAGTTCATTCAATTCTTTGCGGAGCACATTCAGTTCCGTATACATATCCGGCAGCTTGCGGTAAATGGCTGCGGATTTGAAATAAGGCTTCGGCTCCATAGGAGGTGTGCCAATCAATTGGCTTCCGTCCTTGATGCTGCCGGGAACGCCTGACTGTGCGCCAAGATTGACTTTGTCGCCTATGTGGATATGGCCGGCAACACCAACTTGTCCGCCCATCATGCACCATTCTCCCACTTTCGTGGAACCGGCAATGCCTACTTGTGCAGCCATTACAGTGTGCGAACCTATCTCGTCGTTGTGGGCAATCTGAATTAAATTATCCAGTTTCACACCGCTATGTACAATCGTGGCTCCCATGGTGGCACGGTCTATACACGTATTTGCACCTACTTCCACATTGTCTTCCAGAATGGTGATACCTATTTGGGGAATCTTCTCATATCCTTCGGGAGTTGGAGCAAAACCGAACCCGTCTGCACCGATGACACAACCTGCATGCAGGATACAATGATTGCCTATACGGCAGTCGTGATATACGGTTGCATTGGCATAAATGATGCAATTGCTGCCTATCTTTGCGCCGCTGCCGATGGTGACGTGCGGATGAATGACCGTATTGTCTCCGACTTCTGCATGTTCGCCGATACAGGCAAAAGGAGCTATGTAAACATCCTTGCCAATCTTTGCACTCTCGGCAACAAAAGCCAAAGGAGTGATTCCCGTCAATTTCGGTTTGCTTTGTTCATAAAGATTGAGCAGTTTGGCAAGACTTTCGTAGGCATTGTCTACTTTAATCAGAGTTGTTTTTACTTCTTGTTCCGGAATGAAATCTTTGTTTACCAGAACAATGCTTGATTGGGTGTCATATATATAGGAGGTGTATTTGGGGTTGGATAAGAATGAAATGGCTCCCGGCATTCCCTCTTCGATTTTCGCAAAGGTATGAACGGTAGCATTCTCGTCTCCAACAATTTCTCCTTGGATAAATGTTGCAATTTGTTTGGCCGAAAACTCCATTTTACTATTCTTGTTAGATGGTTTCAAAGCGCAAATAACGGATTTTTTTTTAATATATCCTTGCCCTTAGATGAATATTTTATCCTTGCCTATGCAAACGTTGGTAGCACAGGTAGTATTTTTTTACTTTCTTGGACAGAAGGGAAATATTGAGCATGTCCGATGCTTCGGCAATGTTTTTGATACTGCCGTCATTGTAGAGGATGTCGATACTGTCATCTGCCTCATCGTACATATTCTTCTCAATGCTGGGAGTAGAAATGAAATAACTCGCTTCGGAAAGGGGAATGTCTAATTGTTTACTGATTTGCAAAGTCAGTTCTTTTTTCCTTTCCTCACTGAAAGGTTCGGTAGAAATCTCAACTTTGAAGACATTTCGATTGATCATGCCGGTGCTAAGGGTAGATAAAACCTTGTCAGGATGGTCGCTCCATACTTTGAGGGCTGTCCAGATATCGTTGTCGTCCAATCGGATGAAATTCTCCAGACATTCAGGGTTGTTGTAGAATATTTCTCTGTTGATATCGTTGTAGAGGAAAAAACTCAACGCGGGAGAGGCGAATAATTCCACTCCCCGGCCGGCAAGTTCTTTGGCGCGCAGCAAAGTGCTGATTAGCATTCTTTCGTAAGCCACAGATGTTTTGTGCAGATAGACCTGCCAATACATCAGACGGCGTGCGGTGAGGAAGTTCTCAATGGAGTATATGCCCTTGGATTCGATTACGAGATGGTCGTCTTTCACATCGAGCATCTTGATGATGCGTGCAGAACCGATGTTCCCTTCCGTTACTCCGGTGTAGAAACTGTCGCGGCGGAGATAGTCGAGGCGGTCCATGTCGAGCTGCCCGCTCACCAGTTGATGAAGGAAGCGTTTGGGATATTCGTCTTTGAAGATTTGGATGGCAAGCGTCAACTGTCCGCTCATCTCTTTGTTGATGCGTTCCATCAGCATCAACGATATGTCTTCGTGCGACACGCCGCGCACGATGGTATCTTCCAATACATGCGAGAAAGGACCGTGGCCGATGTCGTGCATCAGGATGGCCGCTTCTACGGCTTCAGCCTCGCTGTCGAAAATAAAATTGCCTTTGGCTGTGAGTTGTTGTATGGCCTCGCTCATCAGGTAATACGCTCCCAGCGAGTGCTGAAACCGTGTGTGTTGCGCACCGGGATATACCACAGACGACAAGCCCACTTGTCGGATGCGGTTTAAACGCTGCAAAAGAGGATGCCGTACGATGTCATAGAGCAGTCCCTTGGGTATGTTGATGAACCCGAAGACCGGGTCGTTGATGATTTTCCTTTCGTAGGACATGTGCTTAAAATTTGCAGCAAAGGTAATGTCTTTTTAGGAGACGGCAAAACGGATTGTTTTATTTCCGGGTATTGACAATCCGAAAAGTCTGTTGCCGGTTTCTGTCCCTTCCCGCTTTATTTTCCTTACACGTGGACTTACCTCCCTTAAAGTGTGACTTAGGCATCCTCAAATATCTGAGTTCGGGATAAGAAGCAGGTCAATAACCTCGCCCGGCGACTTGTATCTTAAAGTTAAAAATTGTTGGTTATCAGGTGTTTATCCTATCCTGTCAGAGGCTTGTATCTGACGGCTCAAACACTTGTGCCTGACGTGACAGACACAAGTGTCTGTCGTATTGAACACTTGCGTCTGTCACGACAAAGGATTGCAGCTGTCAAAATAGGGGAGGAGGGAGGTCGGCGTAAAAGGCGCTTCTTCTTCCAGCCGACCGCTCTAAACCGGCGCATTCAAGAAATATCAGCCCGATATGACTGCCCTCATCTTTAGCAAAAGCAACCGTCTATGCCGAACTCAGGTCCTCAAATACATTTTCTGGCGTGTTGAGAAAGTTGAGCGATTCTCCTTTATCATTGTAACCAAATGTAGGTTGAACCCATGGTAGCATCAAATACTTGGGAGAACTCATCAATAACAAAGAATATTTTCGTAATTTTGAAATCTAGTAGCATAGCGTAGTAGAACGTATATTGAGGGTATCATGGCTTCCTATTATCGGTGGCAATCATTGAAGCCCGGCAAAGTAACGGTGTGGTTGGAGGAAGTGTGTCTTGATTATGATTCGCACAACTTGGATAAAGAATTTCCACCAAAGGGTTGTTATCTGATTGACGAGAAGCTGAACGTAACTTTTTTGAAAGAAGAAACCGAAGCGGCACAAAAGAAATTCAAAGAAAAAACGGATAAATGACAGAACACTCAAGAAGTCAAGAGCCGTTTTAGAGAAACATAAAGAAAGGAGGAGTCTGCTTGTTGTGTTTTCGGATTGGTCTGCTTGTATGTTTCCGAATTTCACGTTTGAGAGGGAACTCTTGTGGTCGGTTTGCCGCATGTATAGAGAAAACAGAAACAACGCAAACGATGTTTAATGTCTCTTAATTATTGTAGTTGGATAGGTTCGGCATAGGCAAAAAATGTTTTTTTTGTAGCTATAAATCAGATTGATAAAAGTAGCAACCTTAAATTGATATGTTATGATGAGAAGTAGATATGGGATGCCGATGGTTATCTTACTCCTTGCATGCGTCACGAGCAAGGCAGGCGAATGGATCAGAATCAACCAACTTGGTTATCTGCCGCAATCCGTAAAAGTGGCGGTATTCATGAGTGAAGAAGAAACAAACATCGAAAATTTTTCCTTGATTGACGCCTTTACCGAAAAGGTGGTGTATACTCTCAATACAACCAAGTCCACAGGTAGGATGGGAGGCATGAAGACCACCTGCCGGCTGAACTTCAGCGATTTCACGGAGCCGGGCGTTTATTACCTGAAAGCGGGTAAAGCCATCTCTCCCCGTTTCCCCATCAATGTGCACGTCTACAATGGCACTGCCGATTATCTGCTGAACTACATGCGGCAGCAACGTTGCGGCTACAACCCGTTCTTGAAAGACAGTTGCCATACTCACGACGGTTATATCGTATATCATCCCACCAAAACCGGCGAACACATAGATGTTCGCGGAGGTTGGCACGACGCTACGGACTACCTGCAATATACCACCACTTCCGCCAACGCCATCTACCAGATGATGTTTGCCTATCAGGAGAATCCGGAATCGTTCGGCGATGCATATGATGCGGACGGACATCCGGGTGCAAACGGCATTCCTGACATTGTCGATGAAATAAAATGGGGCTTGGATTGGCTTAACCGGATGAATCCGGCTCCGGGCGAACTTTATAATCAGATTGCCGACGACCGCGACCATGCAGGTATGCGCCTGCCTAATAAGGATGAGGTGGATTACGGCTACGGGCCGGGCAAGGAGCGTCCCGTTTACTTTTGCAGCGGCGAACCTCAGGTACGCGGAAAATTCAAGAACGCAACGACAGGAGTGGCAAGTACCGCCGGCAAGTTTGCTTCCTGCTTTGCTTTGGGAGCTCGAATCTTGAAGAAATATTATCCCGAGTTTGCTGTGGAGCTCGAATCGAAAGCCGATGCCGCCTATCAGGAGGGCATAAAGAAGCCGGGGCCATGTCAGACCGCCTCGGTGCTTTCTCCTTATATTTATGAAGAAGACAACTGGGTGGACGACATGGAGTTGGGAGCTATGGAGCTGTACAAGAAAACCGGCGACGACAAGTATCTGTTTCAGGCCCTCGAATACGGACGTCGTGAACCCGTCACTCCTTGGATGGGGGCCGACAGTGCACGCCATTATCAGTGGTATCCGTTCATGAACATGGGGCATTACCATCTTGCCCGGGTGAACGACAGACGCATCAGCAAAGAATTTATACGCAACATGCGCACAGGCATCGAACGCACCTATGAGAAGGCTGTGGAAAGTCCTTTCTTGCATGGCATCCCTTACATTTGGTGCTCCAACAATCTCACCACGGCCATGCTGACCCAATGCCGACTTTATCGTGAACTGACCGGCGACGAAACATATGCCGAAATGGAAGCGTCTCTCCGCGATTGGTTGTTCGGCTGTAATCCGTGGGGAAGCAGCATGGTGGTGGAGCTTCCTCTCTATGGAGACTATCCTTCGCAACCTCATTCTTCACTGCTGAATGCAGGCGTGGGCAACACCACAGGCGGCTTGGTGGACGGTCCAGTCTATCGCACCATATTCGAAAGCTTGCGCGGTGTCAATATGACGGGTATTCCGGGAATTCCCGGTCAGGACTACGAGCGTTTCCAACCCGGTCTGATGGTATATCACGATGCCATTCACGACTACTCCACCAACGAACCTTCCATGGACGGAACTGCTTGTCTCACTTACTATCTCTCTGCCATGCAGAAAGACGGAATGAAGCAAGCCGGTATCTTGAACGATAAAAACATATACGTAGCAGGAGGCATTGTGCGCACCGACCCGTCGAAAAAGCAAATCACACTCATATTCACTGCTGCTGATAAAGCGGATGGTGCCGATGCCATCATCAATACTTTGAAGAAGCACGGTGTCAAAGGCGCTTTCTTTTTTACGGGAGAATTTTATGAACGCTACCCTGGTGTAGTGAAACGCTTGCTCGGCGACGGGCATTATGTGGGTAGCCACAGTTACGGGCACCTGCTGTATATGCCATGGGAAAAGCGCGACTCATTGTTACTGACCCACGAAGAGTTTGAAGATGATATGCTGAAAAGTTACGAGGCCATGCGAAAGGCCGGCATTGACTACAAGGATGCTCCGCTTTATGTTCCGCCCTACGAATACTACAACAAAGAAATAGCGGCTTGGGCCAAAGGTATGGGTATTCAGATAGTCAATTATACCCCCGGCACCATGAGCAATGCAGACTACACCACTCCGGATATGGGAAAGAGATACCGTAGCAGTCGGTTCATCTATGACAAAATTATGGAATTGGAAAAGAAAGAGGGGCTGAACGGGCATTTGATACTGATACATTTAGGAACGGATGATCGTCGTATCGATAAATTCTATAATGGGTATCTGGATAAAACAATCAGGATGTTGAAACGGAAAGGGTATTCTTTTATACCGATACGCGAAGCAATAGGCTTGTGAGTCATGTTCTCATGAAAAGCCTATCAGAAAAGCATGATTAAGAAGATTGATAAAAATAGGGTTAGTTTAATTTGCTTTCAAGTATTTTTAAGGTAAAGATTCAATAGGTTTGTTTTCAGTGGACTTTTTCCTTACCTCCAAGAGGAGAAAGTCTCAAAGTAGGCTCCCCGCCTGTGAAGGTCGGGAGCTTTTATCTCTTAAAGGAGCTTCTTTATCGATTGCAATAATTCTTCGATGTCTTTTCCCGTTGTATCGAACGAAGTCACAAAGCGGATTTCATTGATGTCTTCATTCCAGAAATAGAAGAAATATGTTTTCAGGAGTTCGTCAATGACCGGACGAGGCATTGTTAAGAAGAGTTGATTGCTTTCTGTCTTTTGTGTGATGTGCACGCCGGGCAGTACTCTCAGTTCCTCATGAAGCAACGTGGCCATGCGGTTGGCATGTCTGGCATTTTTCAGCCAAAGGTCATCTGTCAGATAAGCGGTAAACTGACAGGATAAGTAACGCATTTTGGAAGCGAGCTGTGCCGATTGTTTGCGTACAAAACGGGCTTCTTGCTTCAGAGCCGGATTAAAAGCAATCACGCTTTCTCCCAGCATCAATCCGTTCTTCGTTCCGCCAAAACTCAGGATGTCAATGCCGCAATCCACGGTCAGCTCCTTAAGGCTGAGGTTCAGGGCGGCGCAAGCATTGGCCAATCGGGCTCCATCCATATGGATATACATGTCATATCGGTGGGCCAATTCCGTCAAAGCAAGAATTTCTTCCGGTTTATAAACAGTACCCAGTTCTGTGCATTGCGATATATAGATAACTCCCGGCTGAGAATGATGCTGTTCGCCGAAATGGCATAGGTACGGGCAGATTAAATCCGGCGTCAGTTTGCCGTCAGGGGTAGTGACGGGGCGTATTTGGCAACCGGTCATACGAGCCGGCGAACCGCATTCGTCGACATATATATGTGCAGTCTCCGCACAGATTATGGAATTGTAAGGGCGTGTGCAAAGCTGCAAGGCCACTGCATTGCTTCCGGTACCGTTGAATACGAACAATGGTTCACATTCCGTTCCGAAAGTATTTCTGATTTTGCAGACAGCTTCTTCTGTCCATGGATCATCGCCATAGCCTACGGCATGGTCGCTGTTTGCCCGGTTCAGTGCTTCCATGACTAAAGGGTGCACTCCGGAGTTGTTGTCTGAAGCAAAACTTCTCATAACTATCTTTTCCTTTTTTTGAAAACGGATGTAAAGGAAAGAATATTCTGTAAGATTAGAAAACAAAAAAGCACTGATTTTGTAACTATACGTGTTTTTCTCCTGTCACAAAACCTGTGCTTCTTTATAGGTCAATTCAATCGGTTTTATTCTCATCCGATATAAACATTTACACCCAATGAAACATAAAGTTCATCCCCTTCAAGGTGAATTTCAATCTTGTCCTCGCGAGCCAGCCATCCTAAGGCAGCCCCCAGTTCTCTATCACCCAATTCAGACCTCTCTTTCAAGGTCTCATACCTCCATTTGGCATTATCGCTAAGCAAATACCAAATTCTTCCTGCATTAAGTCCAATTTCCGTTTTGTTCATAACGATATCGATTTAGTTATTGATTAGGTTTTGTTCTTAAAGATAACACTTTTTCTTGAAAAAGGGGTGTGTAAAGAGCAAAAAAGAATGTTTTTTACGACTTTTATGATAAATGAAAACCGCAATGCCTATAAAAACATTGCGGTCTCCTCATATTTAGTCAAGAAATCAGGGGAAAACGATTGTTACATCATTCCGCCCATGCCTCCCATTCCGGGAGCGCCCATCGGCATTTCGGGCTTATCCTCTTTCTTTTCTACGATCACACATTCGGTAGTCAGGAACATGCCGGCGATGGAAGCTGCATTCTCAAGGGCTACACGGGTAACCTTGGCAGGGTCTACCACACCTGCTGTATGCAAGTTCTCGTAAACATCGGTGCGGGCGTTGTAGCCGAAATCACCTTTGCCTTCGCGTACTTTCTGTACGACAACGGCTCCTTCTTTTCCGGCATTGGCTACAATCTGGCGCAACGGCTCTTCGATGGCACGCTTGATGATATCGATACCTGTCGTTTCGTCTGCATTGTCGCCCTTGAACCCTTCCAAAGCTTCGAGAGCACGGATATAGGCTACACCTCCACCGGCAACGATACCTTCTTCGATGGCTGCACGCGTAGCACGAAGTGCATCATCCACGCGATCTTTCTTTTCTTTCATCTCGACTTCGGAAGCCGCACCTACATAGAGAACGGCGACACCGCCTGACAATTTGGCCAGACGTTCTTGCAGTTTCTCTCTGTCATAGTCTGATTTCGTTGCGGCAATCTGCGCCTTGATTTGTTCACAGCGTTCCTTGATGTTTTCTTTATTGCCGGCACCGTTTACAATGGTTGTGTTATCTTTAGACACGGTCACTTTATCTGCGGTACCCAACATCTCGATAGTGGCCTGTTCCAGCTTCAGTCCTTTTTCTTCGCTGATAACAACACCGCCGGTCAGTACGGCAATATCTTCAAGCATTTCTTTACGACGATCACCGAAGCCCGGAGCTTTCACTGCACAAATCTTCAATTGCGAACGCAAGCGGTTCACAACCAAAGTTGTCAGCGCTTCACTGTCCACATCTTCTGCAATAACCAGCAATGGACGACCGGTCTGTACTGCCGGTTCAAGGATAGGCAGGAAATCCTTCAAATTGGAAATCTTCTTGTCGTAAATCAGAATGTAGGGTTTTTCCATCTCGCATTCCATCTTCTCCGTGTTCGTCACGAAGTAGGGAGAAAGGTAACCACGGTCAAACTGCATACCTTCTACCACACCGATGGTTGTATCTGTACCCTTTGCTTCTTCGATGGTGATGACACCGTCTTTAGAAACTTTGCGCATGGCATCGGCAATCAGTTTACCGATAACAGGGTCGTTGTTGGCAGATACAGTACCTACTTGTTCAATCTTGTCATAGTTGTCGCCTACCTTTTCCGATTGGTTCTTGATGGATTCTACCACTTTGGCAACTGCCTTGTCGATACCGCGTTTGATATCCATGGGGCTTGCGCCGGCAGTAACGTTCTTCAGGCCTTCGGCCACAATAGCTTGTGCCAATACAGTAGCGGTTGTAGTACCGTCACCTGCATCGTCACCGGTCTTGGAAGCAACTTCCTTCACAAGCTGTGCACCGGTATTCTGATAAGCATCTGCCAATTCTACTTCCTTGGCCACTGTCACACCATCTTTCGTAATGTGAGGAGCACCGAACTTCTTTTCTATGATTACGTTACGTCCCTTCGGGCCGAGAGTCACCTTAACTGCATTTGCCAGTGTGTCGATACCTTTCTTCAGTTGGTCGCGGGCATCGATATTGAATAATATTTCTTTTGCCATAATTCTATTTATATTTTAACTGTTAGTCTCTTTTTATAATTTATCCCAAAACTGCAAGCACATCGCTTTGACGCATAATGAGGTATTTGGTTCCTTCAACTTCCAATTCGGTTCCGGCATATTTGCCATACAGCACTGTGTCGCCAACCTTCAATACCATTTCTTCGTCTTTTGTTCCGTTGCCTGCTGCAACGACTTCACCTTTCAAAGGTTTCTCTTTTGCCGTATCAGGAATAATGATACCGCCAATTGTTTTCTCTTCTGCATGTGCAGGGAGTATCAGCACTCTGTCTGCCAATGGTTTAATGTTCATAGCTTTTTGTTTTATGTTATACATTATTGTTTTTGCTTCAGGTAAGCATCGAAAGGTTTACGAAAACTGTGCCAAAAGCGTGTGAGTGTTTATTTGGCAGACAAAAACTGACAAAATGGCGTTATTGTATATGCGCTTGTAAAAGAATCTTGTGTGATTTGCTGATGTTGCATAACATATCCCCTATCGGAATCTCTTTGAAAGATTGTTTTATTTTTATCAAGTCTTGGAATGAATACTTTCACTGCCTGCAATCTCGCTAAACTGCGATATCCGCGGTTGTCTTTCTTCTTTTGAAAAATCTAACCAAAAATCTTTTTTGGTGAGCCGGAGGAAAAAGACAAGCTGTCTTCTGTTCTATACTTAGGATACCTGAGTCGTATACTTAGGGGGCCTAAGTCGTATACTTAGGGTACCTCAGTCGTATACTTAGATACCCCCTCGCCAGAAGGTGTTCTGGAGGGGGTGTTTCAGCCTTCGTTTTTTTTGTGAATGATGGGTTTTTGCGTGATAAATTATTGTTACATGTCGGCTCTGTTTCAATCGGCTCATGGGATTAACTCTTCGGAAGCCGGTTTTATTCCGGGGGCACATGACTTTTGGCCTGATGTTCTCCTCTTGCCGCTGACACATGCACCGCAGGACGTGCAACCATGTGCTTTGCTTTTGTTGGCAAAGGTAACAAAAACAAGCTTGTGTCAGGCTGTTTTACTCCAGCATTTCTTCTATGGAGTAGTTTTCCCAGAATGCTTTGGTGGAATGTACCAGCGAACTGCCCATATAGAGCAGGAATAATATCGCAATGACAATCATCAGGAAACTGACGAGGGCATTGTGCTTTTCTTGTTTTAGTTCA
The DNA here is from genome assembly GCF_004342845.1 of Prevotella heparinolytica. GTDB lineage: Bacteria > Bacteroidota > Bacteroidia > Bacteroidales > Bacteroidaceae > Bacteroides > Bacteroides heparinolyticus. The sequence goes on from NZ_SLXB01000012.1 coordinate 47,247, forward strand.
ACAGAAACCATAAGAACCTCCTTTGTTTTTATTGTCATGCAAATTTAGAAGTTGCGTATTGCATCCGGTTTGCACTGTCGTGACGAATTGAGTACAACTTCTTTTCATGCCCTAAATATACAAAAAAAGGAGCAATAAAAAGCTCCTTTTTAAAAGTATTTCGTTTTTTATTAGTTCAATTCGCTAATTAGTTCCTTCGGGGAAACAAGCTTCTGCTCGCCGGTTTCCATGTTTTTCAATGTGACTTTTCCTTCGTTCATCTCATTTTCTCCTACTAACGCAACAAACGGGATGGCTTTTGAGTTGGCATAACCCATCTGTTTCTTCATCTTACCGGCATCGGGAAAAATTTCGGCACGGATGCCTGCCGCACGCACTTGGAGTAATACTTCTAAAGAAAAAGCTGCTTCTTTTTCTCCAAAATTGATGAACAGGAGTTGGGTGGAATTTACCGCTTCCTTGGGATAAAGGTCAAGCTGGTTCAGTACGTCGAAAATGCGGTCGGCGCCAAAGGAGATACCCACTCCGGAAACTCCCGACATACCAAAGACCCCGGTCAGGTTGTCATAGCGCCCTCCGCCGGTAATACTGCCGATTTGTACATCCAAGGCCTTGACCTCAAAGATGGCCCCGGTGTAATAGTTCAAGCCGCGGGCAAGGGTCAGGTCAAGTTCCATTTCATTCTTCAGCCCGAGGTTTTTAAGTGTGGAGAGTATAAATTCGCTTTCTTCCACTCCTTTCAGGCCGGTCTCACTGTTTACAAGTACCTCCTTCAGAGTAGAAAGCTTCTCTTCATTGTTGCCGCTCAGCAGGATAATGGGTTGCAATTTACCGATAGCCTCATCGCTGATGCCTTTTTCTTTAAGTTCGGCATTGACATTATCCGGCCCGATTTTGTCTAATTTGTCTATGGCCACGGTTATGTCGACAATTTTATCTGCCTCACCAATGATTTCGGCAATGCCGCTCAATATCTTGCGGTTATTGATTTTGATGCAAACACGGATGCCGAAGCGGGTAAATACGGTGTCGATAATTTGCATCAATTCCACTTCGTTCAACAAAGAGTCGCTACCCACTACATCGGCATCGCACTGATAGAATTCACGATAGCGTCCTTTCTGCGGACGGTCGGCACGCCAGACGGGTTGTATCTGATAACGTTTGAAAGGGAAAGTGATTTTGTCGCGGTGCATTACCACATAACGGGCAAAAGGTACTGTAAGGTCGTAGCGTAAACCCTTCTCGCAGAATTTAGAGGCCAGTTTGGTTGCATTACGGCTCAATAATTCCTCATCTGTCAAACCGGAGAAATAGTCGCCGGAATTTTGTATCTTGAACAATAGTTTATCACCTTCTTCGCCATATTTTCCCATCAAAGTAGAAAGCATCTCCATCGAAGGTGTTTCTATTTGCTGGAATCCATACAAGTGATATACTTCGCGGATGGTATTGAATATATAGTTCCGTTTCGCCATTTCTACGGGCGAGAAGTCGCGGGTTCCTTTCGGAATACTTGGTTTTGTTGCCATAATCGTATTGGTTTCTTTTAAATAGAATGCGGCAAAGTTACGCTTTTTTATTGAATAAGAAAAAGAGATACCTGCACTCTTTATTGTGGTGCGGGTATCTCTTTTTCTGACTATGCAAGGGTTTACACTAATATCATGTTTATATGCCTGTGTGCCGAAGTAAATCCGCAAGAAGCCTTATGTTGTAATAAACCATTCTTTAATCTCTGCGTCCTAAAAATATCATGATATAATAGATTAAGGTGGCTAAAGAGCCAAGAGCGGCCACTACATAAGTATAAGCTGCCGAGTGCAGTGCGTCTTCTGCCTGTGCATGGTTGTAAGAGTTGGTAATACTGGATTTGCTAAGCCACACTAATGCGCGCTTGCTGGCATCAATCTCCACCGGTAAAGTTATGAAGCTGAATAGGGTGGTGGTGGCAAACAAGATGATACCGGCCAATAGCAGTTGGGGAAAAGAGTTCAACATCAGGATGCCGGCCAACAATACCCACGTCATCCACTGTGAGGCAAAGGATACTACCGGAACCAATTTACTGCGCATGGTGAGCGGAGCATAGGCACGTGCATGCTGCACGGCATGTCCGCATTCGTGCGCAGCAACGGCAGCAGCCATAATGCTGTTGCTGTTATAAACGCCCTCACTCAGATTTACTGTCTTATTGGCAGGGTTATAGTGGTCGGTCAGGTGTCCCGGTGTGTGTGTTACGGTAACATCATAAATTCCATTGTCGTGTAGCATTTTTAAAGCTACATCTGCTCCTGTCATGCCGTTTCCTATTGCTATTTTGGAATATTTCTTGAACTTATTCTGCAAATTCATCTGTACCAACCAGCTGATAACGGCAATACCGATAAAGATAATCCATTGCATTCCTATCATTCCTGTTCCCATAATCTTCTTTCTTTAGTTCGTGAATAAAATCTGTTGTTTGTAACTGTCTAACAAATTGTTTGCCAAAGATAATAATAAAACCGTTGGTTATCCGAACGTTTTTTTTCTCTTTTAAGAAGAATTAGAGAAGCGGCTGCCAACAAAAGAGCACAAGGCAGGAATATCCAAGCCTCCCTAAACGAAACCTACAAAGACTTCCCCGGATTTTTATGGATGGCGTCATTGGACTGCGAGTTGCGTGTCGGCAAGCTGTAACTCTACAACCGTATCAATGGCGGTCGGAATATCCGGTAAGTACAGCACAATTCCTTTTTCACTTTTTTGAAACTTCAAAGAAACTCTATCTGCAAAGCGGACGGCTTTTTTCACTTTTTTCCCTTCTAATGGCAGGAAAAGGACTTTGTCTTGCAAGTCTAGGATATGCACATACAGTTTATCTCCTTTCTGCGTAGTCACACCCCAAGGTCGTGGAGCGATACAACCTCCGCGAGTGCCATAAATTGTTTCTCCATACTGTTCCAGCCATTTCCCCACTTCTGCCAAACGTTCCAATGCCACGGCCGGAAGTTCACCGTCGGGTTGAGGTCCGATGTTCATCAGCAGGTTGGCATCTTTGCCTGCGGCTTTTACCAGATAATGGACCAATGTCTTTACCGACTTATAGTCTTGATCCGTAATCTTATACCCCCACATGCCGTTCATGGTTTCGCAAGTTTCCAAAGGAAGAGAACTTATATTTTGCCCCGATAACCCTGCACGGTTCTCGCCCGGTAAATCTCGCTCAAAAATCTGGATATCTTCTCCTGCAAAAGGTTCTTGATGGTGGTTGTTTCCAATTAGGCAGGAAGGTTGCAGGCGATGTATCATGGCATACTGTTCCGGTAGCTGCCAATTAAAATCCAGGTTCTGGTCTTGATCCCACCAACCGTCAAACCAAATGGCTCCAATCTTTCCATAGCCGGTCAGCAGTTCGGTCAACTGGTTATTCATGAAGCTGTAATAACTGTTCCAATTTCCTTTCGGATTTGGTCGCCCGGTGCCACGTCCGGTACGTCCCCACGGGGCATCTTCACGGAACCAATCAATGTGCGAGTAATATAGATGCAGACGGATGCCTTGCTTGTGGCATTCATCCGCCAACTCCTTCAGTATATCGCGTTTGAAAGGAGTGGCATCAACAATGTTGTAATCGGAACACCGGGTGTGAAACATAGAAAAGCCTTCGTGGTGACGGGTCGTAAAACAGATGTACTTTGCTCCGGAAGCCTTGATGGCAGATACCCATCGGGCGGCATCGAACTTGGAAGGATAAAAGCCACCCGCTAATTTGGCATATTCTTTATAATCCAAATTCTTATTGGTCATGGTCCATTCGCCGGTAGCCAGCATTGCATAAAGTCCCCAATGGAGAAAGATGCCGAATTTGCTGTCACGGAATTCTTGACGGGACTTCAGGTTTTCCTTCGTGGGGTGATAAGCTTGCGGCTTCATGGAAGCCGGAAGGAGAGTCAGTAATAAAAAAGATATAAAAAGTGCTTTCATGATAATAGATAAAAAGACACAAGATTATCCGGATATTCACGGCTAGAAACCGTAGAAAGAGTGTAATCTTGTGTCTCTGTTTTTGGGGATACTTGGTGTTATTCTTCTGTGTAACGCTCGATGGTTTGTTCGCGGTCGGGGCCTACCGATACGATTTTGATAGGAACTTCCAACTGCTCTTCCAAGAACGACAAGTAGGCATTGAATTCTTCAGGGAATTCATCTTCGCTTTGCATCTTGGTCATGTCGGTTTGCCAACCGGGCAATTCAACATAAATAGGTTCTACCTCTTCTTTAATGTCGAATGGGAAATAATCAACTTCTTCACCATTGATTTTATAAGCTACGCACGCTTTGATGGTTTCGAATGAATCAAGCACATCACTTTTCATCATTATCAGTTTGGTGACTCCGTCTATCATAATGGCATATTTCAATGCAACCAAATCAATCCAGCCGCAACGGCGTTTACGGCCTGTTACCGAACCGAATTCGTGTCCCAACGTACAAATTTGGTCGCCTGTCTTATCAAATAATTCTGTGGGGAACGGACCGGAACCTACACGTGTGCAATAAGCCTTGAATATGCCGTACACCTCACCAATTTTATTGGGAGCTATGCCAAGGCCGGTGCAAGCTCCGGCACAAACCGTATTGGAAGACGTAACAAATGGGTAAGATCCGAAATCAATGTCCAACATTGTTCCTTGTGCCCCTTCGCATAATATCGACTTGCCTGAAGCCAATAGATGGTTCATCTCATGTTCGCTATCTACCAACCGGAATTGTTTGAGGTATTCTATGCCTTCAAGCCAGGATTGCTCTATTTTCGTGAGATCGTATTCGTAGTTTAAACTCTTCAGGATCTGTTCGTGACGTGCTTTGGCGGCAGCATACTTCGTGTTAAAATCGTGTAGGATATCACCCACCCGTATACCATTACGGCTCACTTTATCAGTATAGGTCGGTCCGATACCCTTGCCGGTGGTTCCTACTTTCGAGTCACCTTTGGCTGCTTCGTAGGCAGCATCTAATATACGGTGTGTGGGCAGGATGAGGTGTGCTTTCTTAGAAATGTGCAAACGTTCTTTCAAGCTATGACCGGATGCCTCTAACGCTTCTGCTTCCGCTTTGAAAAGAGCCGGGTCCAACACCACGCCATTACCGATGATATTAATCTTATCACCTTGAAATATGCCCGATGGGATGGAACGGAGTACATACTTCTGTCCTTCAAACTCAAGTGTGTGACCGGCGTTCGGGCCACCCTGAAAACGAGCTACGGCATCGTATCTCGGAGTTAACACATCAACGACTTTGCCTTTGCCTTCGTCGCCCCATTGTAATCCTAATAGTACGTCTACTTTCATTTTTCTCTCTTATGATTATTGTTCTTTTTCTTCCGTTTATTGGCTCGGTCGCATTTATTGCATAATCCATACAGATATAAGGAATAGTGCGTTAAGTTAAAACGAGTCAGTTTGGTATTCTCGATAGCATGCTGCAACTCTTCATTCTGAAACTCCATCACCTTTCCACACTGCGTACAGATTTGGTGATGGTGCGTATCACGGTTGTAACATTTTTCGTATTGGGAAGAGTTGCCAAATTGGTGTTTGATGACCAAATGGGCATTTATCAATAAAATAATGGTGTTGTAAAGCGTTGCCCTGCTGACGCGGAAATTACCTTGGTCGGCCATCAGTGAATAGAGCGTGTCAATGTCGAAATGGCTGTCTATGGAGTAAATGGTGTCGAGTATAGCATAACGTTCGGGGGTCTTCCGATGCCCGTTCGCACTCAAATATTCAGTGAATATCTGCCTAACTGTATCTTTCACGTTCTGATTTTCCATTTGACCGCACAGTTTTTACAGCGAACAAAGTTAATCCTTTTTTGCGGAAAGCAAGAGAGAAAGATATAAAAAATACAGGATGAAGGGAAAAGGCTTCGGATTCTGTTAAAAAGGTGTTTCTGTATACTCCTTTACCCATCTGTATAGCAACTGTTCCGACTCTTGCGAAGAATCCTCCATCTTTTCCACTTGACGGCAAACCCGAAATGCGTTCTCCTCGCTATACTGCATGTAGCAACGGATGGCTGTCATTGCTGCATTACGAGTGTGGTAAGAACCTGATAGGAATGCGGTGATTACTTGATCGAGGAACTCATTCTCAACCCGCTCGTCCATATCGCCTTTCTTAGTCAACAAACGGGCTATAGTCAGAAAGCCGCAAATCTGTATGTATTCTCTGTCATTGGCAATCCAATGGAACGATTTGGCAGGGGCATAGGGCAGATGCTGGAATAGATTCATGCAGGTGAGTTCTGCTATTTCGATATTGCGGATATCTTCTACCCAGATATCGGCTATTTCGGGCAGAAAACTTTCAATCGGTTGCAGAAGTCCGGCCAGTATTTTGCATTCTCGAATTTCTTCTTTCCATAAAGCTTGTGCCAAGGCATGACTCTTCTCGTATTTGGCGGCAATGCCCTTGATGCGGGGTAGTTCCACGCCGAAGTTCAGTTTATACACCAATCCTTTTTCGCGCATACTTTGAGACACGGCACCATTCATTGAGAGGCGAAGCTGTGTCTTGATTTCTTTGAGTTGTTCTTTGATTTCCATAACTTGTATAATTGTCCACAGGGAGCTGTCGGAGAACCATGATACTCTATTGGATGCAAATGCAGATGACACAGGGTGGTTGTCCTGAACCCGTGCCATCTGCATCTGGTCTATCTAAAAAGTATCTTTCTTAAAGTAGTTTGGCATCCTTTGAGGAGACAGCTTGAGTAGATTAAAAAACAAAGGGTTAGTTATTGATAGCCGGCAATGTGGAGTAATCTCTGCTATAGCGTAGCATCTGTTCTGCATAACCTTCATTATAGGTAACTGTCACATCGGTGATATTACCTTTGGCATCTGTTACAGCCTCGTATTTGGGATTGATAAAGCCTTTGTATGGAGCAAGATTTAATTTCTTATAGCGTTCCAGCATCTCGGCATGTAATACGGGGTCGACTTTCACGGCATATGTTTCCACTAAATTGCGGGCAGCGACAAAATCGCCGGTAGACTTGATACGCTGCACTTCGGCAAGCAATTGTCCGAATAGTGTGCGGAGTTTTTCATAATCGTTCACTACAATGTAGGTCTTTCCGTCTTTCTTCATCATCTCTACCACTTTGTCGGCAGCACCTTTTTCATATACCCAACGGGCAATAAGCTGGCGGTTGCGCATGTGGGCTTCTTCCACGTTGTTGCCCGGTTCGATACGGACAAGCTGAGTCATCAGTCCGTTCATCAGGTAGGTGTAATACTCGGCCTTATAGGCTTCGGCATTGGGTGTCAATCCCAGTTCTATCAATTTAGAGTCGGCCACATAGTAAAGCCCGAACAAATCGGCACGGGTTTCCTCGATGGTAGAGCCGTAAGCTTTCAGTGCATCAGGGTCGACGCCCGGCAGCAGTTTGCCCGAACCGTGTCCTAAGCACTCGTGCAGATCGGTGTGCAGGTCGCCGGTCAGGTCGGCGTATTTATCAATCAGTTGCAGCTCGGTCTGGCCGTATACAAATTCCTCATTGAAGCCATTGCCGTGTGCGGCTTTGTTGTAGGCATCGGTGATATTACCGATGGTAACCGATTTGGAACCGTGGTGGCTGCGTATCCAGTTTGCATTAGGCAGGTTGATGCCGATAGCTGTTGCCGGATATAAGTCACCAGCCAGAATAGCGGCAGTGATGACTTTGGCCGATACGCCTTTCACCGTCTCTTTCTTGAATTGTTTTTCTACCGGAGAGTGATCTTCGAACCACTGTGCATTGCTGCTGATCAATTCGGTGCGACGGGTGGCATCAAGGTCTTTAAAGTTGACCAACGATTCCCAGCTTGCTTTCATGCCAAGCGGATCGCCATAGCTCTCTGTGAAACCATTCACGAAGTCGATGCGCGAGTTCAAATCTTTCACCCACAGGATGGCGTACTCGTCAAATCTCTTTAAATCACCTGTTTCATAGAATGCTATCAGCTTGCTTATCACACTTTTCTGTTCGGGCGTTTCGGCCACCTCTTCCGCTTTCCTCAGCCAGTATACGATCTTTTCAAGTGCCTGACCATATAAACCACCTATTTTCCAAACTTTCTCTTGCACCTTGCCGTCAATCTTCACCAGGCGGCTGTTTAAACCATAGGAGATCGGAGTTTCATCTTTGGGGTCTTTCAGGGCGTTATAGAAATCTTCGGCTTCTTTCTGTGTCACCCCATCATAATAGTTGCAGGCAGAGGTCAGCACCAGATCTTCATCTGCTACCTGATTCACTCGTTTCGGCATGATATGGGGATCGAAAATCACAGGGAACACTTCTTCGCACAGTTGCTCTACGCTTTGCCCTTCGGCAAGAGGCAATGTGGAAGCATCCACGCTGAGTAAAGCCTGCTTGAAGAAGTCGGAGGTAAAGCCCGGCGCAAACTTCTCGCAGCCATAGTGGTGATGGATTCCGCTAGAGAACCATACTCGTTTGAGGTATACTTCCAACGCCTTGAATTCAGGTGTGTGCCTATAACCTTTATAGCCGAGATATACGGCCTCCAGCATTCTGCGGATGGTCAGGTTGTACTTTCCATTCTGATCGAAAAGTATATCTCTGCCCTGCAAGGCAGCTTCTGTTAAGTAATAAACTAATTTCTTTTGGTTGAGGGATAGACTCTCGAATCCCGGTACGCGGTAGCGCAAAATCTGTAAGTCTGCAAATTGTTCCACTGTATAATCAAAGTTTTCTGCCTCGGCAGTTGTTTTTTGGATTCCGCCACAAGCTGTCAGCAAAGAGAGGGCGGTAGCCACGGTAATGATTTGTTTCTTCATGTGTGAGAGGTGTTTAAAAACAGACAAATATCTTCAAAAAGAACGTTTGGAAAGTGTTCCGAATACGAAAGTAATCATGTTCTAAAAGCAGAAAAGGAAGTATCCCGAATTTATAACTCCGAAATATTTCCTTTTGTATTCACTCAGTCATGTAGAATTATTTCTTCTTGTTTTCTGTGTGTCTTTTACGATAGCCGTTAGGTGTCTCACCTACATTCTTGTAAAAAGCGGCATAAAAAGATTGTCGATTTGCGAAACCTACCATTGTACTGATTTCTTCAACATTCTTGTCAGCATATCTTTTGTCTGTCAATAAATGTTGTGCCTCTTTTACTCTATATTCATTCAGCAGGCAAGAATAATTCATTCCAAAGCGTGAATTAACCACTGCGGACAAATAGCGGGTGTTGGTTTCTAACTCTTTAGCCAAATCCTTCGCGGAGTAGTCGGCATCTCTGTACTTCTTCTGTACAACAACGATATTCAATATCTTGTCATACAACTCGTCTGCCAATTCCGGTCTTATCAAAGAACGATAGGCAGCATCTTTTTCTTTTTTCTCACGCAGGTTGTAAGGACGTTTCTTTGTTCCTTCTTCCTGGGTTTTGTTTTCTAAATCACTCATTGAATTAAACTGGTTAGGGTTGTTGTTAAAATCGGAAAATCCAAAGGATTAGCCTATTATATTTTACAAAAGTCATATTTTTTTTTAGATATGCAACTTTTCAAGTATGGAATTTTGATATAAGAACAAAGATAAAGGCTGAAAAGGAGGACTTTTAAATTCTTAACAAGAAACTTTAACTTATATTGGCGGGTGCTATGATATAAAATCTTGAAGAGTCTCTATTTGTAGTTTATACAATAATTAGTGTACCTTTGTCGGCAGAAAATTAGATCCCAGGTTATGCTGAAAACGCTTAAGACATATTTCGGTTACGATAGTTTCCGTCCTTTGCAGGCAGAGATAATCCGCAATGTACTGCTTCGTAAAGATGCTTTGGTACTAATGCCTACGGGAGGCGGCAAGTCCATTTGCTACCAACTCCCCGCTCTGTTGAGTGAAGGAACAGCAGTGGTGGTTTCTCCTCTTATCTCTCTGATGAAGGATCAAGTAGAAGCGCTTTGTGCCAACGGTGTTGCTGCCGGCGCGCTGAACAGCAACAACGATGAGACTGAAAATGCTGCTTTAAGGCGTGCGTGCATAGAGGGTAAACTGAAGCTGCTGTATATTTCGCCGGAAAAGCTGCTGGCAGAAGTGAACTATTTGCTGAAGGACATGCAGATTTCTTTGTTTGCCATCGACGAGGCACACTGCATATCGCAATGGGGACATGATTTCCGTCCGGAATATACGCGGATGGGAGTGCTGCACGAGCTGTTTCCACAGGTTCCTATTATAGCGCTAACGGCTACGGCCGACAAGATAACCCGCGAGGACATCATCAAGCAGTTGCACCTCGACGAACCTGAAATTTTTATCTCCTCTTTCGACCGTCCTAACCTGAGCCTTGCTGTAAAACGGGGGTATCAGCAAAAGGAAAAAAGCAAGGCTATTCTCGATTTCATCGCCCGCCATCAGGGTGAAAGTGGCATTGTATATTGCATGAGCCGCAGCAAAACCGAGTCGGTAGCGCAAATGCTTCAGAAGCAAGGAATAAAAACCGCCGTTTATCATGCGGGTTTACCTGCTGCGCAAAGAGACAAGGCTCAAGACGACTTTATCAACGACCGGGCGCAGGTGGTGTGTGCTACCATTGCTTTCGGAATGGGAATAGATAAAAGTAATGTGCGCTGGGTAATCCATTATAATCTGCCCAAAAGCATCGAAAGCTTTTATCAGGAAATAGGACGTGCCGGACGAGACGGACTGCCCGGAGACACACTTTTGTTTTATTCATTGGCCGACCTTATCTTGCTTACAAAATTTGCAACAGACAGTGGGCAGCAAAGCATCAATCTGGAACGACTGCAACGCATGCAGCAATATGCCGAGGCGGACATCTGCCGGCGTCGCATATTGTTAAGCTATTTCGGAGAAAGTACGGCTCACGATTGCGGAAATTGTGATGTTTGCAGAAATCCTCCCGAACGTTTCGACGGCACTATTATCGTGCAAAAGGCACTGAGTGCCATTGTGCGTGCCGACCAGCAGATAGGAACGGGCATTCTGGTGGATATACTCAGAGGAACCATGAGTGCCGAGGTGACGGAAAGGGGCTATCACCGGCTGAAAACTTTCGGAGCCGGGCGTGAAGTACCTGCCCGCGATTGGCACGACTACCTGTTGCAAATGCTGCAATTGGGTTATTTTGAAATAGCTTACGATGAAAACAACCACCTGAAAATTACCTCAAGCGGAACGGATGTTTTATATGGTAGGGCATCTGCGCAACTTGCCGTTATTCGGCGTGGCGAAGAAACACAACCTGTCCGAGGGCGTAAGCGAAAATCCACCGTTCCTGTAAAAGAACTGCCATTGGGTCTACCCAATGTGGAAAGTGGGGAATTGTTCGAGGCGCTCCGGTTGCTCCGCAAGCGCTTGGCCGACCAAGAAGCGCTTCCTGCCTACATCGTTCTGTCCGACAAGGTGCTTCACCTGCTCAGCACTTCCCGTCCCACAACCGTAGAGGAGTTTGGAAATATCAGCGGCATCGGCGAATACAAGAAGAAAAAATACGGGAAGGAATTCGTCGAGCTGATACGGAAATACTGTTGAAGATTTTATTTGCATTGCAGCAATAGTTCCCTGACGTCCGCCTGCGGTATTCCCAGTGATGCGGCTTTCTCGAGATCGCGCTTTGCCAACTCCTTTTTCTTTTGCGAGAGATAAAGTTGCCCGCGCATCAGGTAGGCTTCCGGCTGCGATGAATCGAGACGGATGGCCTCCTCCAAATCGACCCTTGCCAAGTCGGTATGTTCCATGTCTTTCTCAACGCCGGCACGTGCCGTGTAGAGCACGGCTGTTTGTGATGCTGTCAGGACGGCCGAGGAGAGCTCCTTTTCCGCAAGCATGCTGTTCAAGATTGAAAGGGCTGCTTCGTATTTCTTTTCTTTCTGTTCCAACATGGCCAGTCCGAGCCGCCCGTTATAGCTTTGGGGAACAATCTTCAATAAGTGTTCGTAGTCTGCCCGCGCAAATTTGTAATTACGTTGTTGCATATAGGCGTAAGCACGCATCAGCAAAGCCTCTTGGTTGTCTTTATCCATATCCAGCACTAACGAATAGTCTATCCGGGCCAAATCTTCTTTTCCCGATTCGAGATAAAGCGCTGCGCGATTCAACAAAACGGGTACGGCACGCGGTGCAATGTTCAGCGCAAGCGTATAGGATTCCAACGCCTGTTCGTATTGCTGCCGGCGTTGCTGTATGATTCCCAGATTGGAAAACAGCAGTGCATTGTGCGGATTGGCCGGCTCCAGCCTTAAGGCTTGTCGGATGTAGCCTTCGGCTTGCGTCAGGCTGTCTTGCTTCGTGGCGGTGGCCGCACGTTCGCTCAGCTCCTCGTAAGTCTGCGAAAAGGCGGGCGACACGCCTATACCTCCGCATAGTAAAAAAGAAAGAAAAAGCTTCTTCATTGTTGTTTTGTTTTTAGTCCAAGGGATAGGCGTCGAAAGCAAACAACTCAGTTGACAAATACCGTTCGCCCGTGTCGGGCAATAGGGTGACAATCGTTTTGCCTGCAAATTCGGGACGTGCAGCCAATAACCGTGCCGCATATACCGCCGCACCGGATGAGATGCCGGCCAGCAGGCCTTCGGTGGCGGCCAGCTCGCGCCCCGTACGGATGGCTTCGTCGTCAGGAACCGGAACCACTTCGTCTACCACGGAGGCGTCATAAATGGAAGGAATAAAGTTGGCGCCGATGCCCTGAATGCGGTGCGGTGCGTCGTCTCCTCCTTCCAATACCGGAGAGGATGCCGGCTCCACAGCAACAATATAGACATCGGGGTTGTGTCTCTTCAGGGCGCGTGCCACTCCGCAGACAGTGCCGCCTGTGCCTACGCCTGCCACAAAGACGTCGACCCTACCTTCCGTATCCGCCCATATCTCTTCGCCCGTGGTTTGTTCGTGGGCTTTTGCGTTCGCCGGGTTCTCGAACTGCTGCAAAATAACCGCTTCCGGTATCGCGTCTCGCAGTTCCTTTGCCTTGGCAATGGAGCCTGCCATACCTGCCAGTCCGTCAGTTAGCACAATTTCCGCACCTAAGGCCTTTAGCAGGTTACGGCGTTCCAGACTCATTGTCTCGGGCATCGTCAAAATCAGCCGATACCCCTTGATGGTTGCCACCATGGCCAGTCCCACACCGGTATTGCCACTGGTGGGTTCTATAATGGTGGCGCCGGGCTTCAAAGCTCCGCGTGCTTCGGCATCTTCAATCATGGCAAAAGCCACACGGTCTTTCACGCTTCCCGCAGGATTGAAAGATTCCAATTTGGCCACTATATTGTTTTTCAGCCCGTATTTACGGCTGTAGCCGCACAATTCCATCATAGGTGTATGCCCGATTAGCTCTGTCAGATTCTTTGCTATTCTTGCCATAATCAGTTCTGTATATATTTTACTTATCCTCCATTATCGGCATCCGTCGCGCGAGACGGGCGTCGTTCGGATGCACGTTTGGTTATATGAAGGCAAAGATAGAAATTTATACGGAACAGAGGGCAGGAGTAGGGAGAATAAATAGCCTCTTGCCCCCTGTTGTGCCTCATTTGTCAGACACAAGTGTTTTGCACGACAGACACAAGTGTCTGTCATCTCAAACGTTTGTACCTGAGAAAACCGGTGATTGCTTGTTTGTAATCGACAGTAAATCAGCCTCTTTTCTATAAGGTCTTTTGAGATGGCAAGAGCAAGGATACAATTCTGTGCCATAAGCGTGTTTGGTAAGAAAGAACCGTTTCTTCCTTACCAAACAGGGAAGGCACGGAATTCATAGATTGACGATGAACCCATGAAACTTCGTGCCTTCTGAAAAGTTTATAAATACGTGGTGTGTCGGTACACCTTTATGCTTTGTCCTCTCCCGGTAAGATTACTTGCGGTAGCTTTCCAACTCTTCGGCCTTGAACTTGCGAATGAAGTTGAAGTGTTTCTCTACTTCGGCTTCGGCATAGTTCACATAAACCAAAGCCGATTTGCCGAACAGTTCCGGCGCTTTTGTGGCATCTTGGATAATCAGATGCGACATCACGCATACGGCGGCCATCTCGTACAGGCGACGGGCCATGAAGTCCAGCAGCTCCTGGTTGGTGGTTTCTTTCACGGCATTGGTGCAGGCATCCAGCTTGTTTGCCATTTCCTGCACACGCTCCATCAGCGGTTGTGTTTCCGCACTGCAAGGGATGGTTTCATAGTCGCGCAGGGTGGCGATGTACGAACCGTTCGTCACATAGCGGATGGCAGCCACGGTCTGCAACTGCGTGGTACCCTCGTAGATGGAGGTAATACGTGCGTCGCGATAGATACGCTGGCAGGCATATTCCAGCATGAAACCGGAACCGCCGTGAATCTGGATGCAGTCGTATGCGTTTTGGTTGGCATACTCGGAGTTCATACCTTTGGCCAGCGGAGTAAAGGCGTCGGCCAGTTTGGCATATTTCTTCTGCTCCTGACGTTCTTCGGGAGTGAGTTTGCGTTCGCGGGCAATGTCGTCTAATGCTTTGTAGATGTCTACATAGCGTGAAGTCTGATACAGCAATGCGCGCCCTGCATCCAGTTTGGCTTTCATGATGGCCAGCATGTCATATACGGCAGGAAACTCGATGATGGCTTTGCCGAACTGCTTGCGGTCTTTGGCATACGCCAGTCCTTCGTTATAGGCGGCCTGCGAAAGACCTACCGACTGAGCAGCAATACCCAAGCGGGCACCGTTCATCAGAGCCATGACATATTTTATCAGGCCGAGCTTGCGCTCGCCGCAAAGTTCTGCTTTGGCATTTTTATAAACCAACTCACAGGTGGGAGAGCCGTGGATACCTAACTTATTTTCGATACGACGCACGTCTACGCCTCCTTCTCTCTTGTCGTAGATAAACATAGATAGGCCGCGACCGTCTTTCGTGCCTTCTTCCGAGCGCGCCAATACAAGATGCAAGTCGGCATCTCCGTTCGTAATGAAGCGCTTCACGCCGTTCAGACGCCAACAGTTGTTGGCTTCGTCATAGGTGGCTTTCAGCATGACGCTTTGCAGGTCTGAGCCGGCATCCGGCTCAGTCAAGTCCATCGACATGGTTTCTCCGGCACAGATGCGGGGGATGAAACGGCTGTGCTGGTCTTCGTTGCCGAATTCATAGAGCGTTTCTATACAGTCTTGCAGCGACCAGATATTCCCGAAGCCTGCATCGGCCGCGGCTACAATTTCGGCACACATGGTGTAGGGAGTAATCGGGAAGTTCAATCCGCCGAAACGTCGGGGCATGGTCATGCCGTTCAGTCCGGCTTTCACCATGGCATCGAGGTTCTGTTTAGTTCCGTCGGCGTATTCCACACGACCGTTAGCGCAGTGAGGGCCCTCTTCGTCTACACCTTCTGCATTGGGAGCAATGATTTCTCCTGTGATTTCTCCTGTGATTTCGAGCACTTTGTCATACGAGTCCATTACGTCCGCATAGTCCTGCGGAGCGTAGTCGTACTTGTCTTTGTCTTGGTATCCGCGTTCTTTCAGTTCGCAGATACGTTCCATCATCGGATTGTTCAAGTGATACTTGAGTTCCGGTATTTCGGTATAAAAATTTGCCATAATTTATTGATTATTTAGGTGTTGTAAAGTATATAGGCACTACAAAACGGACATTCTTTGCTTTTCCATCTTGATAGCCAGGTAACCAACGATGGGCCTTTGCAATGGAATTGAAAGCTCTTATGGCCTCACTATCAATGTCGTGACGCACAGACTGGAGTATTTGGGGATTGACCATCTTTCCTTCAGTATCAACGGTGAACTGCAAGAGGACTCTTCCTTCCACTTTTTTCTTTCGGGCTTTTTCCGGATATATTATTATATTTGTTATCAGTTCTCTGATTGTTTGTATACCTCCGGGAAATGATGGAAATCTAAAATACGGCTGGTGCTCTATTTCTGTTCCGCTTTCATCAAATAATTTCCCATTGGTACATTCGTTATTCGAATAGTCTTCTTCTCTGTGAAGTTTGCCATCAGGATAATATTGCAGGAGTTTTCCGTTAAGCCTTCCGTTTTTATAGTTCATAACAAAATGTATTGAGCTGTTAGGATAATACGTTATTGCTTCTCCTTCTAACTTGTTATTGCTATATACTTCTGTCAGACTGTCCTTACCATTTGCATGAAAAGCAATATGTATCCCTTCTCTTATCCTTCTGCGAGGATTACTGTTATAGTCTGAGAAGTGCCAAATATCTTTTTTCTGCCCTTCCAAAGTGTATTCTTCTACCTTGATACTATTGGGGCTTGTTTGAGCGACAAGTGCGTATCTGATTGCTTTGGTCGAGTCAGCTATCCATTGATCGTTTTTGTCCAGCCAGACTTTCTCTTGGGTAAAGGCGGAAGACATACTTGAAAGAAGAGTAAATATAAGAATCAGTCTTTTCATGATTACCTTTATTATTACTTGCTGTTCTGTTTATAATACTTAATCATCTTCGGTATCACCTCTTCCACCGACCCGTTGATGACGTAGTCGGCAATGGCATTGATGGGAGCATTCTCGTCGTTGTTCACGGAGATGATGATGCCGCTGTCCTGCATGCCGGCGATGTGCTGTATTTGTCCGCTGATGCCGCAGGCGATGTACAGCTTCGGACGAACCGTTACGCCCGTCTGTCCGATTTGGCGGTCATGGTCGGCATAGCCTGCGTCGACGGCGGCGCGACTGGCACCTACTTCCGCATGCAGTTCCTTAGCCAACTCGAATAGCAGGTCGAAGTTCTCGCGACTGCCCATTCCATAGCCGCCGGCAATCACGATGGGAGCGCCTTTCAGATTGTGTTTGGCTTTCTCCACATGTCGGTCTATTACCTTTACTACATAGTCCGTTTCGTGAACATATTTGGCTACATCGTGCTTAATTACTTGGCCTTTATAGGCAGCATCGACGATTTCTTTCTTCATCACGCCCTCCCGCACGGTTGCCATTTGCGGACGGTGTTCGGGGTTTACAATCGTGGCGACGATATTGCCACCGAATGCGGGGCGGATTTGGTACAACAAGTCTTTGTAAGTCTTACCTTCTTTCTTGTCCTCGTGGTCGCCGATTTCGAGTGAGGTGCAGTCGGCTGTCAGCCCGCTGGTCAGGGCGGAAGATACGCGCGGGCCGAGGTCGCGGCCGATGACCGTGGCGCCCATCAGGCAGATTTGCGGTTTTTCTTCCTTGAACAGATTGATGAGAACCGAAGAGTGGGGGAGGGAAGTATAGGGAAACAGCCCCGGAGCGTCGAAGACGTGGAGTTTGTCTACACCATAGGGCAATACTTGCTTTTCAATGCCTGCCAGATTGCTTCCGGCTGCTACTGCTTCCAGTTGGCAGCCCAATTGGTTGGCTAATTTACGACCTTTGGTCAGGAGTTCGAGACTGACGTCGGCAACCGTTGTGCCTTCTATCTCTAAATATACAAATACGTTGTTCATAATCTTATCCTATCGTATGGTTGGCTAACAGTTCAACAATCAAATCTTCCACATCCTTGTCGCTGCCTGTCAGCGTTTTGCTTTCTTTGGCTTGGAATGAAATGTTCTGAATGGTTTTCACTTTGGTGGGCGAACCGCTCAGACCACATTGCACAAGGTCGCCCTCGACGTCGGCAACGCTCCACTCCGTGATGTTCAGATAGGGATATTTCTCATAAAGGTCGGCATAAGCCAATTCGGCGCCCTCTTTGGCAATGGCTGCTTTCTCTTGTGCACCGAGGGCACGTTTGTATTTCTGCACCAGCTTGGCGTTGCGCGGACGGCAGGGAGCCGCACTCCCGTTCACGGTGATGACGATAGGCAGAGGAGCTTCCACGGTCTCCACACCGCCGTCGATATGACGTTTCACGGTGATTTTCCCGACAGCTTTGTCCACATCCAGAATCTCTTCCGCATAGGTCACCTGTGTCAGTCCTAATTTTTCGGCCACTTGCGGCCCTACTTGTGCCGTATCGCCGTCGATGGCTTGGCGTCCGCCGACGATTATATCACAATCGCCTATTTTTCTGATGGCAGTGGCAAGGGCATACGACGTGGCAAGGGTATCTGCACCGGCAAAAGCGCGGTCGGTCAGCAGATAGCCGTTGTCGGCACCACGGTAAAGTCCTTCACGAATAATTTCGGCTGCCCGTCCCGGCCCCATGGTCAGAAGGGTCACGGTAGAGCCCGGATGTTCATCTTTCAGTCGAAGGGCTTGTTCAAGAGCGTTCAGGTCTTCGGGGTTGAAGATGGCGGGTAGCGCCGCGCGGTTGATGGTTCCGTCGGCTTTCATGGCATCTTTCCCGACGTTGCGTGTGTCGGGAACTTGTTTTGCCAATACAACAATTTTCAAACTCATGCTATTAGTTATTAGTATTAGTGTTTCTCTGTCAGTACCGGGGAAATAGGAGTAGTGAGAGAAGAATTCCTGCTACTGAATTTGTCCGGTTAACTCATTATCAGCGTGCAAATTTACGCAAAGAGTTGAGTTTGGCAAGAAAAAGGGGTGAAAAATGCACAAACCGCTAAAATCTGAGCAAGAAGGAAAAAGAAGCTTATTCGTATAGAAAAAAGACCTGTTGGTAGAAATTATTTCTTTTCGTTGCCTCTTCCCGCTATATTCGCTGTGGAAAGTTAGAGTTTATTTAAAACCAAGCGATATGAAAAAAGAGATTTTAATGGCTACATGCCTTTGCTTGTGCGTGGCATGTGCAACGGATGATCCCATAGGGGATTGGAATGATAGCGATACGCAGGAAAGCGGTAGTGCAAGTGGTGGAGAGGAGAATTCTTCCGGGGGATCGCTCGCATCAGTCTATTCGCTCAACTTTGATGTGTCATGGGACGATGTGGCAGACGATGCATTTGTGGATGCTGCTGAAACGGTTGTTACCGACAGTTCTGACGATGAGTATGACGATTATGTGGAGAACTCCGCTTTTTCTTCGGTGATAAAAATTGTATATGCCGACGGTTCTGCTACCGTATCGGGAGATGTTGCGGGCGTCACAGTCACTGTAGAGGGGGCTTATGTCACTGTAAACTCTACCGTGGGAGGTGTGGAGTATCAGCTTAGCGGTTCTGCATCAGACGGCGCATTGAAGGTTTATAGCGAAAAGAAATTCAAGCTTACCCTTGACGGAGTGAGTCTGACCAGTACGAAAGGGGCTGCCATCAACATTCAGAGCAAGAAACGCATCTTTGTGGAGAGTGCTGCGGGTACGGTAAACAACCTGACCGATGCTGTTTCATATACCAACAATGTGGATGGTGAGGATCAGAAGGCTTGCTTGTTTGCCGAGGGGCAGCTCATCTTTAGCGGAACCGGATTACTTACAGTGAATGGTAACTATAAACATGGCATTTGTAGCGATGATTACATCCGTTTGCGTAGCGGCAGCCGTATCGTGGTGGCTTCAGCCCCCAAAGATGCTTTGCATGCCAATGAGAATATCATCGTGGGAGGGGGATTGCTCAAACTCACACCTTCCGGTGATGGGCTGGATTGCGAGGAGGGAGGTATCGATATTCGTGGCGGATTGCTGAAAGCAAACATTACGGGTACTGCCTCCAAGGGCATTAAAGCTACGACGGATATTACCCTTAGTGGCGGACAGATGATACTTCTTACTTTGGGAGATGCCGAATATGATTCTGACGATAATGACCTTAGTTCTGCTGCCGGTATAAAATGCGACGGCAACCTGACCGTGAGCGGAGCTTCCGTATTCATCAAGAGTACCGGTGCGGCAGGCAAGGGTATTAACTGCGACGGCATGTTTACCATGACCGACGGTATGCTGAGAATTATTACCACCGGCAAGCAATACATCTACGGCAGCCTTGACTCTTCGCCTAAAGGCTTAAAGGCAGACGGGATACTCACCATTTCGGGCGGTAGCGTATGGGTACGCACTACCGGAGGTGAAGGCAGCGAAGGTATCGAAAGTAAGAGTACGCTTGTCATCAACAACGGAGATGTGCGTGTTTATGCTTATGACGACTGTATCAATGCCACTACAAGCATCGCTGTGAATGGTGGTACTGTTTACTGCTATAGTAGCGGCAATGATGGCATTGATTCCAACGGTACGCTTACCGTGACAGGAGGAACAATCGTATCGTGCGGAACTGCCAGTCCCGAAGAAGGCTTCGACTGCGATCAAAATACGTTCAAGATTACAGGTGGCACACTGATTGGTGTGGGTGGCAGCACCAGTATGCCTACAAGCAGTGTATGCACGCAACGTTCCGTAGTCTACGGAGGTTCGGGTAGTGGCGGTACACTTGTCAGTGTGGCAGCGTCGGACGGTACGCATGTCATGTCTTTCACCCTTCCGCGTGCTTATAGCCAAATGACAATGCTCTTCAGCAGTGCCAAACTGGCACATGACACCGGATACACGATATATACCGGTGGCAGTGTGAGTGGCGGTAACTCCTATTGCGGTCTGACTACGGGTGGCACTTATAAAGTCGGCACACAAATCGGAACTTTTACGGCAAGCAGTATGGTGACGTCGGTGGGAAGCACTTCCGGTGGGGGTGGATTCCCCGGTGGGAGAAAATAAAAAAGCAGAAGCACATAAGAGCCTGTTTGAATTTTACTCTGTATTCTTTTGAGTAAAATTCAAACAGGCTTTAAGAACAGCGTACTGAAAGAAACGGGAAATGGCTCAGCCCTAAATCTAAACGTCTATCTTTTCCTGTTCTTATGTTCTTCTGCCTGAATCAAGAAGCTCTTTTTCTTGCCAATTGATTGATTTACTTCAAGCCAAGTTTCTTGGCAATTTCTTTGGGAAGCGCTTTTTTGTTCACCAAGATGTTCATGGTTTTGTAGCGGGCAAAAGCTTTGGAAGCATACCACAAACCTTCATATTTTCCGGCTTTGCCCCAAGAGTTCTTTACCATATAGTAATCGTTTCCTTCTTGGTCTTTGGCGGTACCGTATATCAGCATGCCGTGGTCATCGGTGGTTTCCCAATTATCGTAGGCCTCCTGGCGTTCTTCCTGCGTGCACCATTTCTGAGGCTGGGGCTTGCTGTTCAGCTTCTTCTCTGCGGGTTTCATCTTCAGCCAGTGAGCCATGTCCGAACCACTGAGTTCCTGTACTTTGTCTGCATCGGGCATCACAGCGACGCCATCGCGGGTAAATCCGTCTTCGCTGACATCGGCTCCCCACGCGATGGGATAACCATTGGCAATGGCATTGTCGAATACCTGCATCAACTCGTCGATGGGCAGGTTGTACGAGCGTGCCCAGCGCCAATTGTCCTGAATTTCAAGAACAAACGATTCATAGAACGGATGATGGGTGTAGGAAGTCAGTGAGATGTAGTCGTCAGGATTCAGACCGGTAGATTGGTAGAAAGACTGCGGGGTGTATGTTTTCCCTTGATAAGTGAATGTCTCAGGACACTCGCCCAAATAGATGTTGTGGATGGCGGAGATAGCCTTTTTCCACAAAGGTTGGCGGCCGGCATCGGTCTGCAACTTACGCAGTTTTCCTTTGGCAATGGCAGCTACCACGGCGTCTGAAACTGCCGAAAGTTCTGTGTGGTTGCTCAGCGTATCGCCGTACATTACGCCCGGACGCATGGTCTCTTCGGGCACCAGTCCGAATGTCTTCATGCCATATATCACGTCATAGAAAGAACCGCCTTGTGAGAAGGAAACATCTCCATGAGTACGCACGGCAGCATCTGCACGATCCAGATAAGTCTTGTGCACGATATACATTTCGGAGAAGTCGTATTCTCCTTTTCCCATACGCAGCAGTTCCGATTCAAGGAAAGCTATACCGGAATAGCTCCAGCACGTACCGGCACGGTTCTGATTCTTGATAGAAGTGATGGGCAACTCTTTGACGGTTGTAAACACGAAGCCTTCTTCCGGCTTGTCTGTTTCCGGGGCATCCTGAGCTGTCATGTTCAGGCTCAGCAATCCCAAAGCGGCAATCAGTATAGGTTTTTTCATTTTGATTAATTAATATATGAATAATTAGTTTGATGGCACAAATATAATTAGAATATTATGAACAAAGTTTATCTTTGAGGCGCAAAATGACATTTAAATAACAATTAATCTGTTTTTTATAATATGAATCGGCACGCTATATCTCTCACCTCGCAAAGCGGACTTGTATTAGAAGGCGGAGGCATGCGCGGTGTCTTCACTTGTGGTGTCCTCGACAGTTTTATGGACCGTGGCATTCGCTTTCCCTATGCCATCGGTGTCAGTGCAGGAGCCTGCAACGGGCTTTCTTATATGTCCGGTCAGCGCGGACGTGCCAAATACAGCAACATCGATTTGCTGGAGAAGTACAAGTACATAGGGTTGAGGCATCTGTTGAAGAAACGCAATATCATGGATTTCGATCTGCTGTTTCAGGAGTTTCCCGAGCATATACTGCCTTATGATTATGAGGCCTATTTCCGTTGTCCGGAGCGTTTTGTCATGGTGACCACCAATTGCACGACGGGCGAGGCCAACTATTTCGAGGAAAAGCAGTGTAAAGAACGTCTCATAGATATTGTAAGGGCTTCGAGCAGCCTGCCTTTTGTCTGCCCCATAACCTATGTGGACAACATCCCGATGCTCGATGGTGGTATTGTCGACAGCATTCCGGTGATGCGTGTCCGGCATGATGGCTTCACCAACAATGTGGTGGTGCTGACGCGCAATCGTGGTTATCGTAAAGAGGTTAAAGGGACGAAAGTTCCTCCATTTATATATAAGAGGTATCCGCAGCTTCGCGAAGCCATCAACCGCCGCAGTGTGGTCTACAACGAGCAACTGGACTTGGTGGAGCAGATGGAGGAAGCCGGAGAAATCACTGTGATACGTCCGCGTAATCCGATAGAAGTAAACCGCATAGAACGCAATATCAGAAAGTTGACAGACCTTTATGAAGAAGGATACCGGTGCGCGGAGGAGTTTGAGTTTGAATCGCACTATTAGGAATCTTTGTTTCCGCCTTGCGAACACTTGTTCGCACGGTGCGTTTGTCTGTTCGCGCACTGCGTTTTTATATTCGCGCGGTGCGAACAAAGGAATATACGTGTACCGAACAACTTTTCTCCGTGCATCGCACCGTTTTTCTATATACCTTAAATTAGCAGACTTATAATTTTACAAGAAAGCAAGTCATTGGATAACAATAAATTATCCAATGCTTGCATGTGTCAGGAAATTCACTACCTTAGTGCTGCAAAAACTCAAATAAAGAATATCTGACATATGGCAAAGGCAAACATAAAATCTGAGAAAATCACTCCTTTCGGAGGAATATATTACGCAAGCAAGGCTTTTTATGCGCTTTCACTTGACAAAGTCATCAACGGCACTCTTGGTGTCCGCAGTTCTACCTACAACGGCTACCAGTGGGACGAGAGAGTGCGACTTCGACCGTCTCAACAATGACTTCGGATGGAAGCATCTGCCATGCTCCTTCTAGAAAGAGAACACCGTGTACATGATACTGACAGCCTTCTGCATGAATTTCTTCTCGTATTTCATAAGAGCAGTGTCATCCGTATTCACCAGCTTATCGCCTACGTCAAGAATCAAGAAGTTTGTCTTCCACTTTACCGCCGTATGCGCCAAATGGACAAGGACGGCAAGAAGCTGGTGGCTGAATTTGTATACCGGCATGCCGTATGACAAACTTTCTTTTGGATAGATCCATTTTTTTCGTGGCTTTTGAATTCCAATCCCCAATGGGGAAAGGGGCGTCGTGTCCTAATTTGAACGTCTTTGGATTTTTATCGTGCAGATATACGTATGCGCACGATAAAAATCTAAAGAATATACGAAAAGACTTTGTCTGCTAATTTAAGGTATCGATAAAACTGGATGCCGTTCTGAACAACATGAGCGACATCATCAGGAAGTATAGACAAAACCACCAAGGAGAGAGAAGATGATAGGCAAGATAATGAAGGCGGCATCCTTTCGTGGATGTGTGCAGTATGTGACAGGCAAGGAGGGCGCAACCATCCTCGCCTCCGATGGTGTGTTGATCGGCTCAGTGGACAGCATCACGGAGAGCTTCGAGTTTCAGCGACAGATGAACACAAGGATTTCAAAGCCAGTAGGCCACATCGCTCTTAGCTTCAAACCAGAGGACAAGGACAAACTGACCGATTAGATGATGACCAAGATTGCCCTTGAATACATGGAGATGATGGGTATCAAGGACACTCAGTTTCTCCTTGTCCGACATCACGACAACGACAATCCCCACTGCCATCTGGTCTATAACCGCATTGACTATCACGGCAAAACTATCACCGACCAAAACGATTTTAGGCGAAACGAAAAGGTAACGAAACGGCTTAAAGACAAGTGCGGACTGACCTACGGAACAGGCAAGGCAAAGACTAAAACTAGGCGGTTAAGGGGAGCGGAGAGGACGAAATATGAGATATATCACGTTGTCGGCAAGGCTCTAATGACTTGTACATCGCTGAAAGAGTTCAATCAGCGACTTGCCCAAGATGGTGTCAAGCTGGAACTTGTCATGCGCAAAAGCGGCAGTCGCGACTTGAATGACGCTCAAGGGATGCGCTTCACCAAGGACGGCAGGAATTTCAAAGCATCACAAATCAGACGCGGACCGACGTTCCAATTTGTGCTGTCCAAACTCAATACGAATGCAGAAAAAGAACGGAAGAAACAGGTTTATCAGAATACGATTAGCCACAACGAGCAGCCCAGACAAGAGACAGTGTCAGAATCTGCTTGCCGTTCTGAGGCATCTATTGTAGTGCCCTCTTTAGGATTGTTCGACACGACCAATCCCGCCTCGACCCTACAGAAGAAGAGTTTCGCCGACGGATGCAGCGTAAGAAGCGACGCAGGCCAAGGCTATAACGCAACAACCGCAGGAATCTTATTGCCCTGCGGTTGTTGTTTCTTTCTATAAATGCTATCTGTTCAGGTACTTCCTCCCACGCCGAATCACGATGCCTTTGTAGTTTGTCGATACTTTCTGGCCGCTCAAATTATATGAACAAGCGGAAGTTTCTTCGCTCTTTGTCTTTACAGCACTTATCTCTGTTGTGCTTGAGAATCGCATGGGAAGCGAATCGGTGCATTGCACGCCACCGTTAAAATCAACGATTAACCGTAGATATTGTGTATCAGTGCTATTCCCTTTGGCAACAGGCTTATATCTGACCCTCCAGTCGCCAGTGTAATTCAGGTCTTTTACGGCAAGCGTGTCACTGCTGATGATGAGCGAGTCCTTGGAGTCGTTCAGTTCGGCAAAGATGCGGATGGTAGGCACAGGATAATCCTTTGTTGCGGCAATGTGGGGGTACTTGTAGTCCATCGCCACATGGAGCAGTGCCGTGCTGTCCTTATCGTAAACGTAGGTGTCACGGTCGAGCTTGAAGGTGGCTCTGAGTGTGTCCTGCACGTCAAAGGCCGTAGTGATGTTGGCTGCGGGGAAGTCGGACGTGAAGTCTATCTTATAGCGTCCCACTCTGGGCTTCTCCAGCCTAAAGGCCATCGAGTCGAGTCCTGCCAAGAGCGGCTTTGCCGTATCTTTGAGGCGCAGTTTTTTGTTGCCCTCAAGGATTGTGGTGTAAGTGGAATCGCTGTTCATCCGCGACACCACCCATCGGAGTGTCTCATTGCCCGTCAGCGTGTCGGGGTTGTAGGGATAGCCCGTTGTGATATGTGCAAGAAAGTCCACGTCCATGCCCAGCTTGCTTTCGAATGGGGCAATGCGAATGCCCGCCTCGTCCTTCACGTCCATGGTGTCTGTCAAAATAAAGATGTCGGGGACGACGGAGAGATTTATCTGATAGCTGCCCCCGCGCATTATGGTGCTGCCAAGGATTAAGGCATCTTTGTTTTGTCCCCACGCCAGCCCGAAGTCCTGCAGGTCGGTGAAATATTCCTGCACGGCTTTCGTTGTCACGCTCATGGCGGTGTCGCCATACATGTCGATGGCCTGAAAGACCAACGAGGACGACTCTGGAGCCACAAAGTCACGCTCCACGACATCGGAAGTCAGCTCGTAGCCGCCAGACTGTACGCCAACGTGCAGTCCCTTGCCATCCCACGACGGAGCACCCGTCACGTAGTTTGGGCCAACGGTCATCAGAAAGGGTTTGAATGTGATGACATCATACGGATAGGCACCCTTGTAGGTGGGTAACTGTATGGTGTCGCCCTTTCCTGTTGCAGCGTTGTCGCCCGGCTTTGCAGAGACTATGGCTGCAACCGAGAGGAGGAATAGTAATGCTATTTGCTTCATGACCGCAATCTCTATTCAAATGTGTAGGTGGCCAGTGTAGAGGTCTGGTTGTAACTGCTGTCTCCCGTTTTCAGGATGGTCTTGGTGATGGTCACCTGGCCAGTGGCATTGTAGCTTGCCTTGGCTGTCGAGTAATAGGCATCGCAGGCACTCTTCACGGCAGCGTCTTTCTCCGTAGTGTTCGATGAGGTGACATACGTGCTTCCTCCGAGTGCCGACGAAATGGCCGAGTTGAATCCTGGAATAATCAGCAAGGCATCCATGTCGAGCGACGTTGAGGATGATGTAAGATTACCGTCGGCGGTGTAACTGACGATGTATTGTGTGTCATCGTCATCATCACTGCCGCAGGCCGTGAACACAGTGGTTGTAATCATTGCAGCAAGGAGGACGGCTGCAAGCGTCATGAGATTCTTTTTCATAATCGAAGTGTTGTTTAAATTGTTATATGCTGAAATCTATTTCTGTATCTTCAACCTCGCCATTCCACAACTTGTGCAGGAACGGGAGAATTTTTTCTTGATATACTGGCAAGCTCTTTTCCAACGAGTTGGCCCAGCCGCCATGCTGCAAGATAAAGTAGCGCACTTCGGGCATATCGAGCATCAGCCGGACCTTCTCCCTGTCGGTCTGGGTGCTGCTAAAACGTGGGTCAGTCAGGATTTGGCGTAATGTTTCCTGCCGCAAGTCCTCAACGTGCTGGCATCTCTGCTCCATCCAATCAAGATACTCGAAGCCGAATCCGAGGTTTTCGGCGAAACGGCCCAATATGTGCGCATTCTCATAACTGCCCTTGAACACGCTTTCGGCGGAGTGGTCATGGAGCGTGAAATTGGTTGAGCCGAACACGTCCTTGAACAAGCTGAGCGTGTCGTCAGAGACATCAGGCCAGCGCGAGGTGACAACTTGCAAAATGGAGTCTTGGCTTATCATCATCTTCACAAGACCCTCCAAGCTTTCACCACGCCGCTCCATATTGGCAAGGCAACGCTCCACCGTCTCCTCCGCAGCATCTACCTGTCGGCTCCGCTCAATCCACCAAGTCGTGCCGAATGTCAGCACGATGCCCAGCACGGTGGCGAGAAGGTTGCTGAGGAAGCCTCCTATCCAATCCTTGTACTTCTTCATATACCCCTTCATTTGCTGATAGTCTCACGATATGGTGGACGAATAATGATGTCCTGCTTATACCAGCCGTTGAAGAAATTCCCATTCTCGCTGTAGCTGCTGAAAGTCTTGTTGCGATAGCTGTTGAACGAGTGGTCGAAGCCCAGAAACACATGCAGGATGATGTCTCCATAGTTCTTGGGGTGTTCCACCTTCCACAGCCAGCATTGTGCCGACTTGAAGGCGTTGGTTCCAAGTATGGGAGGTGTACGGAACGAATAACCACTCCAGCCGCTGAAATCGTAGTTGTTGGTATTGATGTCGTACTGCCAGGCGGCGTTGTTCAGGCAGTTGTCGTCGTTCATCGAGAGTGCCGTGATGGTCATGTCCTCCGTGGTATAGGTGTTGCTGATGCTGCCACCCACGCCACCAGACAGCACACCCTCGACACCAGAGCCAGACACTCCCACAGAGCCAGACAGATTCCAGCTCTCCTCAACGGTCGTGGAGTGCTGTCCTGTCGTGCTGGTTGGCGAGTAGTCTATCAGAACCGCCCCTTCACTGTTCTTCAGCAGTGTGCCATGGCTGTCTTTGCGCAGGGTGTTGCTCACAATTTCCCTCGACAGGAAGAATCCCTGATAGTTCCAATTCCCGCCTTTCCAACTGCCTATCCAGAAGTTACTGCTGTTGCCCAGCACGGTCTGCTCTATGAGATAGTAGTCGGCATCCTCATCGTATTTGTAGGCCGCCCAGATGTTTGTCGAGATGGTGAACACACAGGAGCGGTTCGTTAGCCTTGACTCATACCCATTCGATGGCTTCAGTGTGTAGGAACGTGTGACGTTCTGTGCCGTCATTTTCGATGCCAGATCGCCCGATGCGCCACGGGTAGCGGCTCTTGCCGACATGGCATTATTGCCCTCTGCCTGTTCGTTGAGCCAAGCTGCCAAAGGGTCGGCATGGAGTCCGTTCAGGTAGGGTGTCAGTTCCTGTTCTGGCTCGCCATCATCTTCGTCGAAGATGTCATTCAACGTGTAAATGTTGCCGTCTGCGTCAATTGCAATCATGTCGTAGCACACATGGTCCTCGTGTTCCTCCCCTCCCGTGTCTATATGAACATACTCATCGTTGCTCTCTGCCGGATATGTCTGGAAGAACACAAGCCATGCTGCCGTGCGCATCTGTCTGACGGTGGGTTGGTCGATGATGAGTTTCTTCCCTTGTCGAATGGCCTCCATTATGTCGGGTGCCACACTATCATCGTTAGCAAGTACGTTGATGTCACTTCCCTTTATCAAGATGGCATCCGTCTCGTCTGTGATGCTTGTCATCGGATGCTCTACTCTGCGGATGAAAGCCTCTGCCACCTGACTGAAGCCAGACCCCAAGATGGTCACTCGTTGAGCTGTAGTCTGGTCCATCTGGTCGGTTTCAGGTAGCGGCATAACCACGATGTCAACATCATCATCGACAACGGGATTGTCACTCTTGTCGGTACATCCTGCAAAGCTCATAGCAGCAAAACACAGGGTTGCCAATGCGAATCTCTTCATTTTCGTCATATATTACCTTAAATTAGCAGACTTATAATTTTACAAGAAAGCAAGTCTTTGGATAACAATAAATTACCCAATGCTTGCATATGTCAGGAAATTCACTTACCTTAGTGCTGCTTAAAACTCAAATAAAGAATATCTGACATGTGGCAAAGGTAAACATAAAATCTGAGAAAATCACTCCTTTTGGAGGAATTTATTGCGCAAGCAAGGCTTTTTATGCGCTTTCACTTGACAAAGTCATCAACGGCACTCTTGGTGTTCGCAGTTCTACCTACAACGGCTACCAGTGGGACGAGATAATGTCAGCCATGTCTGACGTGTTTCATTGTGGCGGTGACTGCGTGGAAGATGTCAACAGAAGCGAGTGCCACCTGCGGGAATCACCTGAAATCCGGATACCGACGAGCCACACAATCGGGCGTGCCATAAAGGAACTCTCCCATGAAGACATGGAATACAAGTCTTCGTCAGGCAATGTGTTCAGATTCAATACCAACCCAAGACTCAATGACCTTCTGATGAAACTCAACATGAAGATGGGACTGTTCAAATACGGCCAGACTGTCAACGTGGATTTCGACCATGTTTTCGTCAAGACGGAAAAAGCCGATGCGAAGTATTCGTACAAGCAAGCTTACGGCTATTTCCCTGGTGTCGTCTCAATAGATGGCATCATTGCGTACATCGAAAACCGTGACGGCAACACACCCGTCAAGTTCCATCAGGCTGACACACTGTCAAGGGCTTTCAAGCTGCTTCATTCATACGGCTTGCACATAGGCATCTTCCGTGCCGATTGCGGCTCCTATTCGGAGGATATCATAAGGACTGTTGACGGCAACTGCCGCATATTCTACATACGGGCCATACACAGTGCGTCAATGTACAGCCGTATACAAGATATACGTGAATGGAAGCGTGTTGAGATAGGCTCGCAGGAAACGGAAGTGGCCTCGGTTATGTCAACACAGTTCATGGAGGATTCCCATTACCGCATTGTAGTGCAACGGACAAAGGAAAAGGACAGTACACCTGATCTTTTCGGTGACAGGTACACCTACCGCTACATCATAACCAATGACTGGGACAGTGAAGAGAAGAACGTTATCGAAACGTACAACAAGCGTGGGGCGAGAGAGCGCGACTTCGACCGTCTCAACAATGACTTCGGATGGAAGCATCTGTCATGCTCCTTCTTGAAAGAGAACACCGTGTACATGATACTGACAGCCTTCTGCATGAATTTCTTCTCGTATTTCATAAGAGCTGTGTCATCCGTATTCACCAGCTTATCGCCTACGTCAAGAATCAAGAAGTTTGTCTTCCACTTTACCGCCGTATGCGCCAAATGGACAAGGACGGCAAGAAGCTGGTGGCTGAATTTGTATACCGGCATGCCGTATGACAAACTTTCTTTTGGATAGATCCATTTTTTTCGTGGCTTTTGAATTCCAATCCCCAATGGGGAAAGGGGCGTCGTGTCCTAATTTGAACGTCTTTGGATTTTTATCGTGCAGATATACGTATGCGCACGATAAAAATCTAAAGAATATACGAAAAGACTTTGTCTGCTAATTTAAGGATATATACCGCATCGCTTTCTCTAATACATCCGCCTTATCCCGTGTACACAGCCCACAGCCATTCCATATATCCGGTCACTTCAGGCAGCAAGGGCGGTTTCCTATCAAACTTGGAACTGTTTCCTTAAGCTGTATCCGGATATAAAGAACAGTATCACAAAGGCTTTTTTATTTCCCAAAATGCCTTCACAACGCCTTACGGAGTAGGAAGTATCAAAAGTGCTATCATTCGTAACATTTGTTATATGTCCGAGAAAGGCTTAGCTCTATTTTTGCAGACATAAAACTCGATTGATGAATTGAGTTGAAGGGAATACATTATAAACTTTAAACTAATAAGTATGTTAAAATGCATCAGTCTCAGGATTTGCACAATCATTGTGCTGCTCTTTGCGGGCATTGGATCTTTTGCCCAACAAATTCAAGTAAAAGGTACTGTGGTCGAGAAATCGACGGGAGAAACCGTTATAGGCGCTTCTGTCATTGAAGTAGGTTCCAATAACAATGGAACAATCACGGATATTGATGGAAATTTCACCTTGACTGTGGCCTCGGGTGCCATGCTGTCGGTATCTTATATCGGATATAAAACAATCACGGTGAAGGCTCAACCCACCTTGCGTGTCGAGTTGGTAGAAGACTCTCAATTGATTGATGAAGTCGTGGTGACCGGCTATATGGCCGAGAAAAAGGCCAGCCTGACGGGCTCGGTGGCCGTAGTAAAGATGAAAGACGTAGCGGATATACCTACCGGAAACGTGCTGTCGAGTTTGCAGGGGCGTGTGGCCGGTATGAACATCACCACAGACGGTACTCCGGGAGGAGGTAATACCTCTACTTTGGTTCGCGGAAAGTCGTCTTTCCGTGGTGATGCCAACTCCCCTTTGTACGTGATTGATGGTGTGATGACCCGTGAGAACATCTCATCCATTCTCTCTTCCAATGATGTGGAATCCATTCAGGTTCTGAAAGATGCGGCTTCTGCCTCCATATACGGTGCGCAGGCGGCCAACGGTGTCATCATCATTACGACCAAACGTGCCAAACAAGGTGAAACCCGTGTGGATTTTGATATGTCGCTGACTTTGCAGACCTATCAGAGCGGGTTTGATATGTTGAATGCCGACGAATGGGGGCAGGTTTATTGGGCGGCCTATA
The DNA here is from genome assembly GCF_004342845.1 of Prevotella heparinolytica. Lineage (GTDB taxonomy): Bacteria > Bacteroidota > Bacteroidia > Bacteroidales > Bacteroidaceae > Bacteroides > Bacteroides heparinolyticus. Next base: position 78,903 of record NZ_SLXB01000012.1, read on the forward strand.
AGTATGCCAATAATGGCGCCACACCAAGCAGTGAGATATACGGTAGTGGTGCTACACCGCAACTTCAAGACTACATCGGGTTGAATGGAGTTAAAGTGCATGCGGTTGATACCAACTGGCGTGATGTGGTTTATCATTCTGCATTGATGCAAAACTATAGTGCCACTCTCTCAAAAGGTTCTGATAATGGTTCTTTCTCATTAGCGTTGAACTACCTCGATCATGAAGGTTTGGTAAGGAATACCGAATTCCAACGCATCAATACCCGTATAAGCTCCAACTATCATTATCTTGACAATCGTCTGCGTATCGGCGAGAACGTGGCCATCAACCGTTGGACACAAACGTTAAGTCCGGGTGGTATAGACGAAAATGCCATCAAGCAGCATCCTGCTAAAACCGTTTATGATGAAGACGGCAACTATAACGATGCCATTAATGATGTTTTGGGCGATGCTCCCAATATGGCTCGGCTTCTTGAGAACGAGAAACGGAATAAGCATGGATATTGGCGTATCTTCGGTAATGCTTTCCTTGAAATAGAGCCGATTAAGGATTTAGTGCTGCGAACGAATTTCGGTATGAACTTTTATGATGAAACCAACAAGAACTTTGAGCCTGTATGGGCACGTGATGCCGTCAACAAACTGACTCAATCGTCTCATAAAAAATTGGACTGGGTGTGGACAAATACTGTCACTTATAATAAGGTGTTCGGAAAGAATAGCTTTACTGCCCTCCTTGGTACGGAAGCGAAGAAAAATCATGCTGAGTCCATGTTCGGTTATGGCACGGGATTGGCTGTGGAAAAAGAAGATTATATTTATCTGGATGGCGTCACTGCAGGCAAGAATGTCGGTGCCGGTGCTTCCAACTACGGTATGGTGTCTTATTTCGGTAAAGTGAACTACGATTATGAAGGACGTTATTTGCTTTCGGCTACGGTGCGCCGTGATGCTTCTTCCCGTTTGGCTAAAGGTAATAATGTGGATTATTTCCCTTCTGTTTCGGCCGGTTGGCGTATTTCGAGCGAGAAATTTATGGAAACAACCAAAGATTGGTTGTCCGACTTGAAATTGCGCGCTTCATGGGGTATCAACGGTAACGATATTATTGATAATGAAGCTCCTTATACTAAATATCTGATTAGTTTGAAAGATGCAAGCTATAACATGAATAGCGACGGGACAACTCTTGCTCCCGGTGGATATAAGGTGCGGTCTACGAATCCCGATTTGAAATGGGAGAGTACACGACAGTTCAATATCGGCGTGGATGCCGCTTTCTTGGATGGACGTTTAAACGCTTCTCTCGATTATTTTGATAAGAAGACGAGCGACATGCTGGTTGAGAAGCCATATATTGCCGTTATTGGCGAAGGCGGTTATAGTTGGTATAACGGTGGGACGATGACAAATAAGGGATTTGAAATGGCCTTGAGCTGGAATGACCAGATTAAAGATTTCCGATACAACGCTTCATTCAACCTTTCGTATTATAAGAATGAGGTTACGGATTTGACAGAAGAGATCTATTACACTTATGGTGGGGGCAATGGTATCGACAAAACGTTGGTGGGCCAGCCTTTCGGCTCATGGATGGGCTTCAAGACAGACGGTGTGTTCCGTACACAGCAAGAAGTGGACGAATATAAGTCCAAATATGATGTGCAGTTCGGTGCTCCCGGTGTGGGGCGTGTTAAGTATGTCGATGCAAACGGAGATAATAAAATAAATACGAACGACCGGGTATGGTTGGGCTCTGATAATCCAAAGGTTATTGTAGGCTTGAACCTTGGTGCGTCGTGGAAGAATTTTGATTTGAGCATGTTCTTCAATGGTATGGTTCGCGATGCTTATAATAACTCCAAATACTATACGGATTTGTTCCAGTGTTGGAGCGGCAACCACTCAACCCGCTTGCTCGACGCCATGCATGCTTATAATAATTTTGAGAAAACAGGTGTCTATAATGGCAGTGTGCCGGCTCTTACCACCCTCAACAATAATAATGAACACGAAGTCTCCGAGTTTTATATTGAAGACGGCTCATATATCAAGTTGAAGAGTCTTACGTTGGGTTATACACTTCCGAAAGCCGTTCTTGACAAAATAAAGATGCGTCATGCGCGTGTCTATTTTCAGGCGCAGAATCTGTTCACAATCACCGGCTATACCGGGGCTGATCCGGAAGGATTGGGCTATCCCTATCCTTTGCCTCGTACATTCTCTTTGGGTTTATCATTTGGTTTCTAAACTCTAAAACTATACTATTATGAAATTGAAATATTTATATATACTTGGTGCTGCTGCGCTGATGAATGCAGGCTGTAACGAAGATAGTTTTCTGGACTTGAAGCCTCAAGGCAGCTTAAGCGAAGCTATAATGACCTCAACGGAGGGAGCCGATTTGCTTGTGAATGCTGCATATGCGGCCTTAGGCGGTCCGGAGGGACAAAGCTGGAGTGTGTGGTGTCATCCTACTTCCAACTGGACTTATGGTGAAGTTCGTTCGGATAATGCCTATAAAGGCGGTGGCGGTGTTGGCGACCTTAACGAAGTGCACCGCATGGAGACGTTCGATATGGATGCAACCAATGGATTCTTGGATAGTAAATGGTATCATCTGTATTGCAGTGTGCAGCGTTGCAACTCTGCCTTGCGTGTGTTGAATAGCGCAACGGATGAACAAGTGAGCGGTCGTGCGTCTCGTATTGCCGAGATGAAAGTGCTTCGTGCCCATTATTACTTTGAATTGAGCCGCCTTTTCAACAAGATTCCTTATTTTGATGAGAACGTCGAGCTTACCCGTTATCCCGATATCCCGAACAATGAGTTTACCCGTGACGAGGTTTTGGGTAAGTTGGCCAAAGAGATGCTTGATGCTGCGGAGCAGCTCCCTGAGTCTCAGCCCGAAGTAGGACGTATTCATAAATATATTGCTTTGGCATATGCAGCCAAGATAAAGCTATATCGGGCCTACCAACAGGACGAGGCTTCGCATGCCGTAACTTCTATTAATAAGGATTTACTGAAAGAGGTGGTGTCGCTTTGCGATCGGGTTACAGCCAGCAACCGTTACGGTTTGCTTAACGACTTTCAGGGTTTGGACCTTGTAGCCAATGAAAACGGTAAAGAGTCTGTTTTTGCCATCCAGTATTCCATGAATGATGGAACAGAAAATGCCGGACGCATCAACTGGAGTAATTTGTTGAATTCTCCGGGCGGAGGCAGCCCTTATGGCGGCGACGGTTTCTTCTTGCCCAGCCAAGACCTGATTAACGCTTACCAAACGGATGCGGCAGGTTTGCCCGATTTTAATTATCAATCGAAGGCCGACTATAGTTGGGCTGTGTTGAATAATGGTGTTTACACGCTGGAGAATACTACCCCCAATGTCGACCCGCGTCTTGATTTTGTGGTAGGCCGTCCCAATATCACATGGAAAACATATTCTGAAAAGCCATGCGAGGGATGGGTGCGCGACAAAGAAACCTATGGTTACAATTGTGCTAAGCGTTTCTGGGTTTCTCCCGAGAGTAGCGATATGTTTAACGGTTGGCCTTGGGGTGCTTCGCAGTTGAATTGGCAAATTATACGTTATGCGGATATTCTTCTCTGGAAGGCCGAGGCGCTTATCGAACTCAATGAAGGCGATGGTCTTGAAGTTGCACGTGGGTTGATTAATCAAATTCGCAATCGTGCCCGTAACAGTGTATATGTGAAAGACTTCAACGACCGCAGCAAGAATGCGGCCAATTACCTCGTCAATCCTTATCCTGCCGATGGCTGGAATCAGGAGTATGCCCGTCAGGCTCTGCGTCGTGAGGTGCGTCTTGAAAAGGCTTTGGAGGGAGAACGCTTTTTTGATTTGGTTCGTTGGGGAATAGCGGAAACCGTCATGAATAAATATATTGCGGCGGAAGCAGATAAACGCATTTATTATGTCAATGCGCGTTTCTCGGGAGGAAAAGACGAATATTATCCTGTGCCGAACAATCAGTATGGTTTTTCAGGAGGCAAATATGTACAAAATCCGGGTTATGCTCCGTTCAACTGATAATATTTCCGTTCAACTGATAATATTTGAAAATAGAAACGTAAGGAGAGGGGGAAGGTTTGTTTCCCCTTCTTCCTTTAAAACAATCTTTTATTATGAAACGCTTCATCTCTATATTAGGCTGTTTATTGCTTTCTTTGAACGTAGCCTTTGCCCAAAAGGTATGGTCGTTTGACGGACAAAAACCATTACTTTCCACTGACGGCAAATCACTGCTGAATTTATACACCATAAAACAAATACCGGAATTTGTTGCCGGAGTTGAAGGTAAAGCTCTTCGTACGGATGGATATTCTACTTGGATGGATACTGTTATGGAGAGGGATTTCTCGTTATTGTCCGGATGGTTTGCTTTGGAATCTTACCCGACGGATACTGCTGCCTTTATGGGAATCAGGGATATGGCCGGAACATCCGTAGCAATATGTGTGGATCGTTATGGAGGCTTATTGTTGGGAATGGGACAGAATGGCGCATACTTTTATCATTCATTAAAGGCAAAGGTCGACCGTTTCGAGTGGTTGCATTTGGTGCTTGATTTGGAGAATAAGTCGGTCTTTCTGAATGGACAGAGGATGAATGCAGAGTTATGGTCTTTGAATTTGCAGAATGGAGAAATGGCACTTCGAATAGGCAAGGATTTCAGGGAAAAGAAAGTTGGGATGTATGATGTTACAGCTATTAACGGGTTGATTGATGGCATAAGCCTCATCCCGTTTTCCAATGATTTGTCTGTATGGAAGGATGATATTGCTTCAGGACTAAAGAAGACTCCGGTCTTAGCCATTCCTGAGACTCGTTTTGCAGGAGATTTCAATCGTCCTCGCTATCATCTGTTGCCAGCTGCCAATTGGACGAATGAGACTCATGGTTTATTTTATTATAGAGGCAAATATCACATCTTTAACCAAAAGAATGCTTCGTCAATCTTTTTGGGGCAGATAAATTGGGGACATTTCAGCAGTCCCGATCTGATTTATTGGACCGAAGAACAACCGGCTTTGACTCCTGATACTGCTTATGATAAAAATGGAATATGGTCCGGGCATGCTGTAATCAATGACGATGGCATTCCACAGCTTATATATACAGCCGGCGGAGATAAGATGGGAGTGGGGATTGCTTTCCCAAAAGATACTGCATTGATAGAATGGGAGAAGTATGCGGGCAATCCGGTCATTGCCGAGAAGCCAGCCGAATATACCCGCACGGATATGCGCGACCAATATGTCTGGAAAGAGAGGGATGTGTGGTATATGATTATTGGTTTCGGTATTGGAAAGGCTGATATGCCTCATGGAGCTTTGCTGCTTTATAAATCGGCAGACCTGAAGAAATGGAATTTTGTACATTTATTGTTCGAGGGTAATCCGGGAATGGACGAATCCGGCATATTCTGGGAAATGCCGGTCTTTAAGAAGATGGGCGACAAATATGTGCTTTTGGTGAATAGAGTTCCTCATAATGGCATACCTGCACGTTGTCAATATTGGATAGGAGACTTTAAGAATGAGAAATTTGTACCGGACAATCCGATTCCTCAAAATCTGGAAGTAATCAATCGTTTACTGTCTCCCTCTGTTGTTGAGACTCCGGAAGGGGATGTCGCTGCCATTGCCATTATACCCGATGAAATAGGAGAAAAAGTCACTTATGAGCAAGGCTGGGCACATCTTTACAGCATCCCCAGAAAATGGCTGCTGAAGGATGGGAAATTCTGCCAGACGCCCCATCCCGTGGCGAAACGATTGCGTGAAGAGCAGACTGTTTATGCTAAACGGGCATTGACATCTGCAAAACCGTGTATTGTGAGCAGAGGGGAGCATCAGCTTGAAATCAAAGCCACTTTTTATCCCGGTGATGCAAAACGTTTTGGATTTACATTGTGCAAAAATCCGGATAATAGTGAATACAGCATGATTTATTATGATGTGGAAAAGCGAGAGCTTGTTGTGGATCAGACGCACTCTTCCTTGCGTGCACATATTCCTTTGAAGATTCGTAAGGATCATTATCGGTTGGATACAACTAAACCGGTGGAGATTCGATTGTTTATTGACGGTTCTGTGGTGGAAGGGTTTATTAATGACGAGGATGCATTTACTACAAGAATCTTTCCTCTGAAAGAAAACAGTACGCTATTGGAACTATTTTCTGATGGAAATACAACGGAAGTGGCGGCCGATGTATGGAAACTGAAAGATGCAAAAGTGAAAATGAATTTTTAATGAAAATACGAAAGATGAAGATGCCAACTATATTAAAGTGAGTTCTAATCTATATCTATTAGACTCAATGTAACATTTGTAATATGCTTTGAAACAAAAAAGATAGTTCGTAATTACTCAAGGTCGTATCTTTGCGGCAGATGAAAAACATAAAACCATGAATAAACATAAAACAGTAATCTATATGAACGTAAAAAGAAATCCGGCCGTGTTGCTTCTCTTGCTTTGGATAAGCATTGGATTTTGTGCGGCGCAAAATCAAGAAGGGCTGAAAGTCCATTATCTGGGTGCTAACCATAGTCTGATACAAGTAGTTTCTCCTAAGAAATTCCTTTTGCTGCCCGTTGAAGAGGCGGCTCCCGAAGCAACCGTTCATGTGCTTGTGAATAATAAGGCAGAGCGGACGTTTACCGTCAGGCTGGCAATGAATCGTGCAGACTATCTGGTTCCTTTTGACTTGGAACAATACAAGGGGAAAGCCGTCTCTTTTGACATTCATACAGGAAACAGCCGTGCGAATGTGCGAGACGCTATGGAGGATGTTTGCTGGAACGACATCAAGCTGGCTGATATTTTTGATACTGCCAATCGTGAAGAATTTCGCCCTCTTTATCACCACACGCCACTTTACGGTTGGATGAACGATCCTAACGGGATGTTCTACAAGGACGGGGAGTATCATCTTTATTACCAGTATAACCCTTACGGCTCCATGTGGGGGAATATGAATTGGGGACATTCTTCCAGCAAGGACTTGATACATTGGGAGCATCATCCGGTGGCCATAGAACCGAATGGGCTGGGGACGGTGTTCAGTGGAAGCAGTGTGGTGGATAAGGAAAATACCGCCGGCTTTGGGAAAGATGCGGTCATAGCCATCTATACTTCGGCGGGTGCGAGCCAAATTCAAAGTCTGGCTTATAGCCGGGACAACGGAAAAACCTTCCAATCCTATGAGGGCAATCCTATCATTACGTCCGACAAAGAATGTCGCGACCCGAACATGTTCTGGCATGCCGAAAGCCGTAAGTGGGTTCTTATCCTTGCCGCCGCTTTGGAGAAAGAGATGTGGATTTATACTTCCGATAATCTGAAGGAGTGGACCAAGGAGAGTGTTTTCGGGAAAGGATATGGTGCGCAGGACGGAGTTTGGGAATGTCCCGACCTGATGCAACTTCCCGTTCGGGGCACGGATGAGAAAAGATGGGTACTTATCTGCAACATCAATCCCGGAGGACTTTTCGGCGGTAGTGCGGCACAATATTTTGTGGGCGATTTCGACGGAAAAACTTTCACGTGCGATACTAAGCCCGAAGTGACGAAGTGGATGGATTATGGGAAAGACCATTATGCCGCAGTGTCGTGGAGCAATGCTCCTGAAAATCGCCATACTGTCATTGCTTGGATGAGTAACTGGCAATATGCCAACAATGTGCCTACCAAGCAATATCGCAGCGCCAACTCTCTGCCGCGTGATCTGGAGCTTTATCGGGCCGAGGACGGCGAACTTTACTTGGCCACCGTTCCGGCGAAAGAAATCGAGGCTTTGCGCGGAGGAAAGACATTGAAGTATGGTGCATTCTCCGTGGGGAAAAAAGCGGCGGTTCGCAAACTGCCTGTCGACAATGCCGGTATCTGTGAGGTTGATTTGGAGTTTAGTGCACGCTTGGCCGGTAAGGTGATCATTGTGCTTGCCAACGAGGAAGGCGAACAGGTTGTCATGACGTACGATGCGATGAATAGAACCTTTGGCATGGATCGTTCCAAGAGTGGACTGACAGATTTCAGCAAAGACTTTCCGGCTGTGACCGTTGCCCCCGTTGCCGGCGGAGAGCAACAACGGTTGCGCTTCTTTGTAGACCGTTGCAGCATCGAGGTTTTCGAGGGGAGCGGCCGGTTTGCCATGACAAACTTGGTATTTCCGAAGCGCCCTTACACCAAAATCTGCATTTCTACCGACGGGGGACATTGCCGGGTAAACAAGCTGACCGTCTATCCACTGAATATGAACAATTAACTTTTTATTAATAGCTATGAATAATAAGAATTCTTCATTGGCAAAGCTGTTGCCCATCATGCTTTGCTTCTTTGCCATGGGCTTTGTAGACTTGGTGGGCATTGCTTCCAACTACGTAAAGGCCGATTTGGGGCTGACCGATGCGCAGGCCAACATATTCCCCTCTCTGGTTTTCTTCTGGTTTCTCATTTTCTCCGTACCCACGGGGATGCTGATGAACCGTATCGGACGGAAAAAGACGGTATTGTTGAGCCTGTTCGTGACTTTTGCTTCGCTGCTTCTTCCGGTTTTCGGAGACGGGTATGTGCTGATGCTGCTTTCGTTTTCATTGCTGGGCATCGGCAATGCGCTGATGCAGACATCGCTCAATCCGTTGCTTTCCAATATCGTCAGTGGCGAAAGATTGGCAAGTTCGCTGACTTTCGGGCAGTTTGTCAAGGCTATCGCTTCGTTTCTTGCTCCTTACATTGCCATGTGGGGAGCTACGCAAACCATACCGTCGCTGGGTATGGGGTGGAGGATACTGTTTCCCATCTATATGGTCGTTGCGGTGATTGCCATCTTTTGGCTGGGCGCTACTTCCATTCAGGAAGAAAAGGAAGAAGGACGTCCGTCTACTTTCGGCGAATGCCTCGCTTTGCTGGGCAAGCCGTTCATTCTGCTCTGCTTTCTGGGCATCATGTGCCATGTGGGCATCGATGTGGGCACCAATACAACGGCTCCCAAGATTCTGATGGAGCGTTTGGGGATGACCTTATCTGATGCCGGCTTTGCCACCAGCCTTTATTTCATTTTCCGTACGGCGGGATGTCTTTTGGGAGCTGTCGTCTTGCAGAAGGTGGCTTCTAAACCATTCTTTGCAGTCAGTGTGTTGTGCATGTTGGCAGCTATGGCTGGGCTGTTTGTCTTCCATGAAAAAACAATGATTTACGTGTGCATTGCCCTCATCGGCTTTGGCAACTCGAATATCTTCCCGATTATTTTCTCGCAGGCATTGCTTGCCATGCCGCAGAAGAAGAACGAGGTATCCGGGCTGATGATTATGGGGCTCTTCGGCGGCACGGTCTTTCCCATAGCCATGGGATTGGCAAGCGATGCCGTGGGACAAAGTGGGGCGGTAGCTGTAATGACAATCGGTGTATTGTATTTATTTTTCTACATGCTGAAGATGAAACGCTGACATTGTTCGATGCAGCGTCAGGATATGTTCTGAGAGGGGGGTATCTAAGTATACGACTGAGGTACCCTAAGTATACGACTTAGACCCCCTAAGTATACTACTTAGCTACCCTCGATTTAGGATTGATTCCGCCACTCTCTTGAAAAGGATTGCAGAAAGTCTAATTTATTAAAGAATAATTACCATGAATGAAATTATCGTAGGAATGGGAGAGGCTTTGTGGGACTGCCTTCCCGAAGGAAAGAAGATAGGCGGTGCTCCGGCCAATTTTGCTTATCATGTATCGCAGTTCGGTTTCGACAGTCGCGTGGTCAGTGCCGTAGGCGCCGATGCAGACGGAGATGAGATCTTGAAAGTTTTTGCTCAAAAAGGGCTGCGTACCCAGATAGAGCGGGTGCCTTATCCTACGGGCACGGTTCAGGTGACGCTCGATGCCGTGGGCGTGCCTTGTTATGAAATAAAAGAGGGCGTGGCTTGGGATAATATTCCTTTCACTGAGGAGTTGAAGCGTTTGGCATTGAGCACCCGTGCGGTATGCTTCGGCTCTTTGGCGCAACGCAGCGTGGTGAGCCGCACCACCATCAACCGTTTTCTGGATGCCATGCCCGATATGGACGGACACCTGAAGATATTCGACGTCAACCTGCGTCAGGGATTCTATACGAAGGAGATACTTTGCGAGTCCATGCGCCGTTGCAATGTGCTTAAGATAAACGATGAGGAATTGGTGACCGTCAGCCGTATCTTCGGCTATCCGGGCATCGACCTGCAAGACAAATGCTGGATTCTGCTGGCTAAATACAATCTGAAGATGTTGATTCTGACGTGCGGGACGAACGGGAGTTATGTGTTTACTCCGGGTGTCGTTTCTTTTCAGGAAACACCGAAAGTGACGGTTGCCGATACCGTGGGTGCCGGCGACTCGTTTACGGCTGCCTTCACTGCCGCCATACTGAGCGGAAAACAGGTGCCCGAAGCGCATAAGCTGGCGGTGGAGGTTTCGGCGTATGTGTGTACGCAAAGCGGTGCCATGCCGGAATTGCCGCAGATTTATAAGGAGAGGCTGGGTTAAGGCAATTGTGCTTGCAGGAGGAATAATCCTTGTGGCGGGAATAAAAAACTTTCGAGTGAATCCAAAACAGATTCTTGGTATCGGCTTTTTTTTTATCTTTGCTCATCTGCAATCTTAAATCGGACAATAAAGATGAGAAAGCATATCTTTCGGATTTTATTCCTTTGGGTCATTCTTGGAGGAGTGGCCACATCCTGTTCACGCCGCGAAGCGCGTTTCCGCATCGGCGTTTCGCAATGCAGCGACGACGAGTGGCGGAAGCAGATGAACAATGAGATTCTTCGCGAAGCCCGTTTCTATGACAACGTGGAGGTGGAGATACGTACTTCGAAAGACAATAATACTTGGCAGGAAGCGGATATCCGCCATTTCATTAATGGGAAGGTGGATTTGCTGATTGTTGCTCCCAATGAAGCCCGTTCCATTACGCCGGTCGTGGAGGAAGCCTACAATTGCGGGATTCCCGTCATATTGGTAGACCGCAAGATTTCCTCCGACAAATATACGGCATACGTCGGGGCCGACAACTATGCAATCGGCAAGGAGGTGGGAGCTTACATCGGCAATTTGCTGCATGGTGAGGGCACGGTGGTGGAAATCACGGGACTGTCGGGCTCCACCCCGGCCATCGAACGGCACGAAGGGTTTCTGGACGGCATCGCTGCTTATCCCGGCATCCGGTTGCTGGAAAGTGTGGACGGCGCTTGGTTGCATGGACAAGCAGGTGAGAAGATGGAGACCCTGCTCGATCGTTTTCTTCACGTCGATGCCGTTTTTGCCCAAAACGACCGTATGGCCTCCGGGGCTTATGAAGCCGCCCGCCGCCGGCATCGTGCAGAGGAGATGCGTTTCATCGGTATCGATGCCTTGCCCGGCGAGCACTATGGGCTGGAAGATATTCTGGCCGGCAGGCTGACGGCTTCTTTCATTTATCCCACGGGGGGCGACCGGGTTGTACAGATTGCCATGGATATATTGCAAGGGAAGGAGTTTCCCCGTGAGACGATATTGGGAACGTCCATTGTAGATGCTTCCAATGCGGCTGTCATGAAAATGCAGACGGCGCACATCAGCACGTTGGACGGAAAGATAGAGATGCTGAATGGTGAGATAAGTCGCTTTCTGGCTCTCTATGCCACACAGCGGGTGGTTCTGTACGGCAGTCTGGCGGCTCTCCTCTTGCTGGTAGGTTTGTTGGTAATGGTTTATCTTGCTTTGCGTGCTAAGAGTAGGATGAACCGTGAATTGTCCACACAGAAAACGAAGCTGGAGGAGCAGAGAACCCGGTTGATACAACAGAAAGAACAACTGGAAATGCAGAAGTCGCAATTGGAACAGCTTTCTCGCGAGCTGGAAGAGGCCACGCATGCCAAGTTGGTTTTCTTTACGAACGTTTCACACGACTTCCGCACTCCGTTGACTTTGATTGCCGACCCCATAGATCAACTCTTGGCCGATTGTTCCATCAGCGAACCGTCGCGCCGCCTTCTGGAGTTGATGAAGAAGAACGTGCACATATTGCTGAGGCTGGTGAACCAGATACTTGATTTCCGTAAGGTTGAAAACGGGCGCATGGAGCTTCATCTCGAACCTTTTGATTTGCTGACGGCTTTTCGTGGGTGGAACGACTCGTTCCGCATGGCATTGTTGAAGAAACATATCGCTTTCAGCTTTGAGGCATCTCCTGATGTCGATTTCCGGATGATGGCGGATGCGGAGAAGATGGAGCGTATCTATTTCAATCTCTTCTCCAACGCAGTGAAGTATACGCCGGAGAATGGAAAGATTGTCATACGCTTGTCTGCTGTGGAGCAGAATTACAATTTGTCCGTATTCAATTCGGGGAGCTACATCTCGTCGTCCGATTTGGAGGCCATATTCGAACGTTTTTATCAGGTAGGCGGACATCAGGCCGGCACCGGCATCGGGCTTGCACTGGTGCATGCCTTCGTCGGGATGCATGGCGGAAGCATCGCTGCGCATAGTGATGAAAAAGGTACTACGTTCACTGTCACGCTTTCCCGGCCAACCATCTCCGATTATCGTCCTGCTACGGCGCCCGTGCCTGCCGAGGAGGCTGCATCGACTTTGATGGATGCGGAAGTGGCAGTGGCAGACGAACCGATCGAGGCCGATACTCCTGTTGTGCTCATCATTGACGACAATGCGGATATTCGTGGTTATGTAAGGTCGTTATTGTCCAAGGAATATAGAGTGCTGGAAGCGGCGGATGGAGCTGAAGGAATCCGTCTGGCCATGAAGTATGTGCCCGATGTTGTTGTTTCGGACGTCATGATGCCCGGCATGGACGGTGTGGAGTGTTGTCGCCGTTTGAAGAGCGAAATGCAGACATGCCACATCCCGGTGATTCTGCTCACGGCCTGCTCGCTGGATGAGCAGCGCATCCGGGGATATGACGGTGGTGCCGATGCTTATATTTCCAAGCCGTTCAACTCTCAGTTGCTGTTGTCGCGTATCCATAATTTGATAGCCAACAGGCGTCAGTTAAAGCAGTTTTTCGGAGATAACCGCTCTGTTGAGCGTGAAGCTGTCAGCGATATGGATAAGGATTTCGTTTCCCGCTTCAGGACATTAGTGGAGGAACGAATGAAAGACTCAGAACTCAATGTGGAGGACTTGGGGCGTGAGATGGGCATGAGCCGCGTGCAGCTTTACCGTAAGTTGAAGTCGCTCACCAATTATTCGCCCAACGAGTTGTTGCGCCGGATGAGGCTACTGAAAGCTGCTTCTTTGCTCGCTTCGTCTGAAATGACAGTGGCCGAAATAGGCTATGAGGTGGGATTCTCATCGCCGTCATACTTCACTAAGTGCTATAAGGAAGAGTTCGGCGAAAGCCCCACCGATTTCTTGAAGAGAAAGGGATAGGCTGCAAGGTGTAAAGTCTGTGGTAGAGATTTTTGGAGCGTATAGGGTGAATGACGGCCGCACTCTCTTTTTCTTATCTTTTGTGCAAACAGCTTCTTAAGCGCCTGTTTAAATTCTGCTCAAAATAATACTGGGGAACATTTAAACAGGTGCCTGGCTCTCGAGAGGTTATCTGCACCTTCACTTAACTGTTTTTTTACTTTTATTGTGGCTTTTATTGTTTATTTGAACAAGAGTATATAGTTTTGCAACCAATATGTCTTTGAGAATTAAATGTATGTGTTAATATAAATCTTAAAACGAAGGGAAGCATGAAGAAAAAGACACTGATGTTATTGGCTTGTTTTTTCCTGAGTATGGGATTGGCAATGGCTCAGACATCCAAAACATCCGGAATTGTTATTTCCGAGGAAGACGGCGAACCCGTAATCGGGGCATCCGTATCGGTAAAAGGAACATCGATGGGAGCCGTTACGAATGTGGACGGAGAGTTTGTGATTGACAAAATACCCGCTTCCGCCAAGGTGCTGGTCATATCCTATATCGGTATGAAAACGCAGGAGGTAGAGGTGAAGCCTTTTTTAAAGATTATATTGCAGAATGATGCCACGCAGCTGGATGAGGTGCTTGTGACGGTGGCCTACGGCAGTGCCAAGAAATCGTCGCTCACCGGAGCTATTTCTACAGTGAGCGAAAAAATGATCGAGGCGCGGCCTGTTTCTTCAGTGACGTCGGCTCTGGAAGGAAACACCGCCGGCATACAGGTGAACAGTACGATGGGAGCACCGGGCACAGATCCCGGCATCCGCATTCGCGGCATCGGCACCGTAAATGGAGTGAGTTCGCCGCTTTATGTGCTGGATGGAGCACCCTATGGAGGCAGTATATCGGACCTTAACCCGTCCGACATAGAGAACATCTCGGTGTTGAAGGATGCCGCTTCGGCCGCACTCTACGGCAACCGTGCATCGAATGGCGTTATCCTGATCACCACAAAGAAAGGAACAGGCGGAAAACTGAGCTTCGACCTTAAAATCAATCAGGGAACTTATACGCGCGGCATAAAGGAGTATAAACGTACCAACGCCAAACAATTCATGGAGGCTTTCTGGCAAAACGTGAAAAACAGCCAGATGAGTTCTGTCGGCATGAGTGCCGAAGATGCTGCCCGATATGCCAATGAAAAGCTGATTCCCGACTACCTTTATCTGAACATATTTAATAAAGCAGACAATGAACTGTTCGACAACAACGGAAGGCTGGCCGCAGGAACGGAAATTCTGCCGGGCTATGCGGGCGATCTCGATTGGTACGACCAGGCCACCCGCAGCGGCTACAGGCAAGAGTATATTTTCAGTGGAAGCGCCTCCAACGAGAAAGGTAACTACTATTTCTCTTTAGGCTATCTGGACGAAGAGGGATATGTGAGGAACTCGGACTTCGACCGCCTTTCTGCCCGCCTTTCGGTAAATATTTCTCCAAGAAAATGGTTTAATGCCGGACTGAACCTGAACGTGACGCATCAGAACTTTTCCAATACGAGCGGAACGAGCAGCGATGATGTGAATAAATTTACCAATGCATTCAGTTACTGTAGGAACATCGCGCCTATCTATCCTGTGCATCTGCATCGGGCCGACGGGGCTTATATGACCGACGAGAACGGAAACAAGCGGTACGACCCCGGACATTACAGCGTTTTGGGAGAAGATGGCAATGAGATACAATTTCCCACACGCAACCAGAATGTGGACAGGCACGTCATCTGGGAGAGCGAGCTGAACCGTGACAGGACCGTACGTAACACTATCAATGCCACCGCAAATATGGATTTGAAGTTCTTGAAAGATTTCACGTTTTCACTGAAAGGGAACATGGGATTAAGGAATTCGGATAATAAAACATACAACAGCGCCGTCATCGGAGATGGAAAGGATGTGGGACGCGGCAAGCGTATATCTAACAGATACAAGAACTATACTTTCCAGCAGCAGTTGCGTTGGCTCCACGATTTCGACGGACACACGGTCGATGTGCTGTTGGGGCATGAAAACTACTCCTACAACAGCGATTATCTGTATGGATATAAGATTAAAGAAACCTTTCCCGGCATGGACAATCTCTCCAACTTTGCGGAGCCTACAAGTCTGACAAGCTACGAGAACAACTATCGGACGGAAAGCTATCTGGGGCGGGTGCGCTACAATTGGCAGGACAAATATAATCTGGAAGCTTCTTTCCGGCGCGATGGCTCTTCGCGCTTCCATAAAAACAGCCGCTGGGGAAATTTCGGCAGTGTGGGGGCC
Source organism: Prevotella heparinolytica (assembly GCF_004342845.1). Lineage (GTDB taxonomy): Bacteria > Bacteroidota > Bacteroidia > Bacteroidales > Bacteroidaceae > Bacteroides > Bacteroides heparinolyticus. The sequence goes on from NZ_SLXB01000012.1 coordinate 94,651, forward strand.
AACTGGATGATTAGCCGCGAAGAATTCATGAAATCGTTGGCGTGGGTAAATAATCTCAAGCTACGGGCCAACTACGGGCAGGTGGGTAATGATTCCGGTTCGGGATATTATGCTTTCATGAACCTTTATACAAGTGCGGTATATCACGGGCAAGGTGCCTATTACCTCTCACAATTGGAGGCTGTCGATTTGAAATGGGAGACCGGCGAGGCTTTCGGATTTGCCTTGGAAGGAAGATTGTTCGGCCGCTGGAACCTGGCTCTGGAATATTTCGACAAGCGCAACAAGGACCTCATTTTCGATGTTTATCAGCCACTCTCGGCCGGTGCCACGAGTTCCGATTCTGCAGAGAGCGTCATCACTCAGAACCTGGGAACCATCTCTAACAGAGGATGGGAGTTTTCCACCGATGTGGACGTGTATCGCAACAAGAACTGGGCTGTGAATATAGGAACCAACGCCACATTTATCAGAAATCGGGTGATGAAACTGCCCGAGCAGAATAAGGACGGCATAGAGTCGGGGAGCTATAAAATAGTCAAAGGGAAAAGCCGTTATGAATTTTATACTTATACGTTCGAGGGAGTGGACAGGCTGACCGGAAACTCTCTGTATAAGCCGAATCTGGAGAACAACTTCCTGACCATGCCCGACGGAACCGTATTGGGCAACAAGCACGACGGAGCAACGGACATCACGCAGCACGTCACCGTCATTAATGGCAAACCTTACGTCAACAACATTACCTATGCCGGCAAAGAATTTCACGGCTCGGCGCTCCCCGTGGTCTATGGCAGTTTTCAAGGCAGTGTGAGTTATAAGTCGCTGGCTTTCTCCATGCTGTTTACTTATCAGCTGGGGGGCAAGATGATGGACGGGGTATACCAATCCTTGATGAGTTCTTCGGGAACTCCGAAAAACTATCATGTGGATGTGATGAAGGCGTGGAACGGTATCCCCGAGGGAATGACGGAAACGTCGTCCGACCGTATCGACAGAGATGGCATCCCGCAAATAAACTACGACCTCAATACGAACAACAACCGCATGTCCTCGCGTTTTCTTGTTTCTTCGGACTATTTGGTGCTGAAGAATATAAATCTGTCGTATCGGTTGCCCAAGGCCTGGGTGAAGAAGATTGATCTGCAGGATGTGGGAGTCAGCGTTACTTGTGAGAACCTTTTCACCCTTACGGCACGCCAAGGCATGAATCCGCAACAAACTTTCAGCGGTTCGCAAGGCAACTATCTGGTGACGCCGCGTGTATTCACCGTGGGGCTGAACATCAAGCTATGATGCACCGACCGATGAAAAAGAGTTTTTTTACCGTAAAACATTAAGAGATATGAAGCTTACAAATTATATATATATCATGGGCATGGCATTGGTGTGCGGCTCGTGTGCAAATGACTACTTGGATGTTGTTCCCGAAAGTTCTGCCGGGAAAGTGACTATTTTTGAATCTGCCGAGAATGCAAGGCTGGCCATCAATGGAATAGGACGCATGATGTATCGGCAGTATCTCAGTACACAGGGGTTCAATGGCGAAGGCGCCATAAAGACTTTCTATGGGAACTATCCGGGGAATGACTTTCAGAAAAGTAATCTCACCGGTTGGCAGACGTCTATCAACTCGGGGTATGTATTGAATAACACCATCCATCACGACTACTTCCCTTGGTTCTACTATTATAAATTGATAAGGAATGCCAATTCCGTTATCTTGAATATCGATGCGGCTACCGGTAAGGCTGCCGATAAGCAGTTTATTAAGGCACAAGCGCTTACCGTGCGCGCGTATGCCTACACGATGCTGTCGCAGCTCTATTGCAGCCGCTGGCAAGACAGCAACGATGGCGCCACCCGCGGTCTGCCGCTCCGTTTGGACGAAAGCACGGGCCGGCTTGCCCCTTCCACCCTGGCCCAAGTCTATTCCTGCATTTACAAAGATTTGGATGATGCCATCGCTTTATATACTTCGAGCAAACAAGACAGGAGTGACGTTTATACGCTCAATCTCGACGTTGCCCATTGTGTTTATGCCCGTGCCGCTTTGGTGCGCGAAGATTGGAAGACGGCATCGCAATATGCCTCGTTGGCGCGGAAGAACTATCCGTTGATGAGCGCCGACGAATATAAGAATAGCGGCTTCAACGCCCCTAACAAGGAGTGGATATGGTGCAGCGACGGTTCTAAGATTCAATCCCTTCACTATTATGGCTTTTTTGCTTATCAGGGCAGCAATTCCAATACAAGCAATTGCCGTACCCATCCCTGTGCCATCAGCAGGGAGTTGTACGAACAGATTCCCGAGACGGACATCCGTCGTGGCATGTTCCTTGCTCCGGCCAAGGGCGATGGCATAAAAGATTATTCTTTGCGTGTCACCAAAGGAGCGCTATACAATCGCGCCAAGAAAGAATATGGAGCCAAGTTGTATTCCACCTCTTACATCTTCCCTTATATGCAATTTAAGTTTCAGTGTGCCGAAGAGTATTATGGCTGCGGCGATGTCAATCATTTTCGGGCTTCGGAAATGTATCTGATAGAGGCCGAAGCCAATTGTCATCTCAACGAAGAGGCGAAGGTGCACAGCTTGCTGAAGGAACTGATTAAAGACAGTGGCCGCGACCCCGGATATGTTTCCTCCAAAAGCGGAGACGAACTGCTGGCGGAAGTCAGGCTCTATCGCCGCATAGAATTGTGGGGCGAGGGGTTCGACTGGTTCGATTATAAACGTTGGAAGTTGCCGAGGGTGCGTAAAACGTTTGACGAAGGGGGAAGCTTTAAGAGTAATTTTGCCGGAACTCTTCAGCCTTCGGACGCCAATGGCTGGACTTGGGTGTATCCTTACAAAGAGACTGCTTATAACGAGGCTTTCTCTACCGGCCCGGACATGAAAGAACAATAAGTTCCCTTTGTCTACTCATCGCCCACCGCTGATTACTGCTGCCGTCGCCTCCACCAACCGGTACTTGCGGCACACCTCGCGGATGATTTTCTGCGGGATGTCCGTCACCATCGGATGCTTCTGTCCATCTCTGCAAACCACGTGTCGGAAGGGCAGTTGCGGGTATATGGCGTGCAATATCAGGGCCGAGCGGTCGTAGGCCGTGGGCGATGCGCCCGTCATGTCGATGTTTATCAGGCAGCTCTTGCGGAATTCCGCCGCTTCCTGCATTCTTTTGCTGATTCGATAAGATTTCATGGATGGTAGTGAATTAGTGGGTGTCGTCAGGGTATAAGGATCGGAATTGAAGCATCGGCGGTATCGGTGCGGGGAAGAGGTTAAGGGCACGGGCCACATGGTCGTCATGAGTTCTCCTATTAAACGCGTCGTGTTTATTTCCCATATGGTTCCGTGCCCCATACCCTGATCCGGTGTTATTCTTTTCTTACGTCTGACCTCTTACGTCTAACGTCTAACCAAGCGGATTCTCTCCTTGGCCGCCCGAGCCCGTGCCACCACCCGTTCCACCGCTGCCGCCCGGTGCAGGTGTCGGCAGTCCTTTGGCTTTGCGGTAGTCCGCCAGCGAGGCGTAGCTTACTTTGTTTTCCAGCACGCCGCCATTCTCGAAACTCAAGCCTTGCAGCAATTTGTCTTTCAGTTCTTTGGCGGGTGTAAAGAGGATGCGGGGCGACTTGATCATCTTCTCCGGACGGAAGTCGTCTATCTTCTCCACCCCCTCGCTCTTGAAGGCAAGGCGGAATGTGCCCATGCCGGGCACGTTCACCGTATGGCCTTGCTGAAGCTGCTGCGGGATGAAGGCCGCCAGCAGTTCCATGGCGGCCTCCAGTTCGATGGGGGCCATCGTGGTGTTGCTTGTGGCGGCACGGGTCATGGCCTTCTGCGCCAAGGGTTTTGCACTGTTGGGCACGGCGTACCATTTTGCGGGTTCATTTTTCTTTTGCGGATGCTTTTTCTGTATAAGTTTATAACTTGCACTCATGATTATCTCTCTTTTTAATATTAGATATTTAGTTAAATAAGTTGTTTGTAGCGACCTCTTTACACAGTGCCACGCGCCTTTGGGGAGTCGTGCTCCGTGCCTTTGGGAAGTAGTGTTCCACGTCATTGGGAAGTCATGCTTCATGCCTTTGGGAAGTCGCACCGCACGCCTTTGGGAAGTCATAGGCACTGTCTTTGGGAAGTCGTTTCAGTGTCTTCTCAAAGACCACTTAATCGGGTGAACGGATGCCTTTCATAAATACGTGTTTTTAATCGGTTAATACTATGAATACGAAAGGTATGAAACCAACGCGGTCGCTTCGCTCCCTTTATTCTTGCGCCGGCCTCACCGCGAAGCCGTAGTTCCGACTGTGGTGGTTCTGCGGGACCACGTGGGCCGAGTAGAAGTACAGGTCCCACCCGTAGCTCACGCTGTGCGTCCCCGCCACCCATGAGCCGGCGTCTTTCCCCATGAAGCGGGGCACTGCGGAATCGTAGTACCGATAGCCCGTCGCAGGGATAAACACTGTCTCGGACTTGCTTGAGTTGCAATAGAAGTTCCAACCTTTATTCCAAGGTTGTTGTACATTGAACTCAGATGAGTCGCTCGTGATTTGGCCCGTTGTAGTGAAGCCGGTGTAGACATTGCTTGGCGGGAGACTGTATCCTGCGGGGCAAGGGTCGTAGATGGTCTTTACAACAGAGTTGTTGTTGGCGGAGTAGACGGTGTTGTTTGCACTCCAGAGATTGGTGTATTTACTGTCCATATTACTATCACTGAACGTGTTAGGCTGGGTGATACCGGAGGTGATGCAGGCATCATAGTATGGGAAGCTGCTTGTTGCAGGACGCTCGTTGGTGTGGGTTGCCCCCGATGCATCATACCAAGTCTTGTTGATGCTGTACGAGCTTCCGTTTGGATTTTCCAATACCCCCACGAACGGGTCTTTGCGTCCCCATTGGTAATAGGTACTGTTCCCAAGTGCTGTAATGGTATGCGCTTTCTGTTTCACTGTGATGGTTTGTGTCGCCGCCGGCGTGTATCCTGCCGTAGGCTTCTGCTTGAAGCGTACTTGCACAGTGCGTTCGACGTAGGTCGTCTCCTTTCCGTCACACCAACCGAGGTTGACGGTCATAAGCTTATACTTATAGCCCTGATAATTGGTGATTTCCTTGTCGGGCGTGGTTGTTCCCGTTGTTCCGGGCTTGTAGTCCGTCACCCAGATGTGCCAGCTCCACATAACGGTGTTCGAGGCGTCGCTCACCGCCACCACGGCGTTGCCTTGGTGAATGGTGGCCTGCCCTACGGTGAACTCGAGGAAGTGTCCGTCGGAAGAGAGGGCCACGTTCGTAACAAGGTTCGGCTCGTCCTGCCAGACAAGCGTGCAGTTATCGGGAGTGCAGTTTGCATTGTTGTAAATGTACGGGTCGGTAATAGCTGATCCACGGTGGTTGATAAAGGGACTCAATATATTGCTGCCACTTGCCCCGGCGATATATGCCGATGTATTCTTCCCCGTGCCGGGCACCTTGACGTAATCCACGGCGTTGCCATACACTAATGGCAGGCGGTATGTGCCCGATGCGTTGACAATGTAGCAGTTGGCCGTACGCATGGGTGCGGTTTTTCCCTGATAGTCGTGCGTGGAGAGGTCGTAGTTGGTCACTGGTGTTGCGTCCTTCAATGCTATAGTGTGCTTGTCGGATGCGTTCTGCGCCGCCACGGTGGCAGTATACGATGCTGCCGAAGTGCCTCCCTCCCCGTTTTCGGTAAAGGCCGTCAGCCACGCGGGTTTGTTTTTGTTCCAGACTATCCCGTCCTCGGAGAACTCCACCTCCCAGGGGATGGGCACGACCTTGTCCACCCCTCCGCCCGATACCGTGGCGTAGCTCTTTACCGTGTAGCTAT
>NZ_SLXB01000013.1 GCF_004342845.1 Prevotella heparinolytica
AATATATAAGTGCGCGAGAAGGAAAGGGGGGAAGGGACGGCTTAAGGACGCTCCCCATGCAGGAGGAAGAGGAGGGAACACAAAGAGGCGACGGGATACGGAGAAGATACGGGGGAAAGCACGGAGAAAAAAAAGGGAAGGTGCGGAGGGGAAAAGGACACATGCACAACATGCGCCCATTTTATTTTACAAAAAACGGAGGAAGAAAGACCAGCTGACGACTGAGGCGGACTCACTCCTTGAACGAAAGGGAATCAGTCGGAGACTGAAACGGTTTCACTCAGGGACTGAAACGGTTTCAGTCGCCGACTGATTGTACCCCCGCCGGAAGTACTTCTGACAGGGGTAAAAGAGGGGATAAAAAAGAGAAAGAAAAAGAAATACAGAAGGTAAAAAAAATCACCAATAGAAACAAGAGCGAAGGAAGGAGGGCGGATATTCTCAGCAAGGAATCTGTATTGCTGAAAGAGAAAGGAAACAAATATCGTTTTGCGAAACTAAAAAAAAGAAAATCCGCAATTGAGTCAACTCCGTCAATGGCGAGCAACTTGATATATTCTAAAACTGTTCAGAATTCAGGTAATGTTGAGCACATTCTCTAAAAACCCTCTTTGGCTTCTTCCTGCGGAATCCGTACAGAAGTATAGAGTTCGAGCACGGCAGCGATTGTCAAGGAAACAATCCACTCGTTGCCATGCGTAAAGAACATAAATGCTCCTGTAAGTACCAACAGAAGCGCAGCGAATATTTGCTGTCGCCTCAGGCGCCTCACAACAGGCGTCTTACACTCGGAAGGAGAATTGATTTGCGCCAAAGCCACCATTGTGGCACCCACAGTATATATATAAGGAGAGAGGAACCATCCGGTGACATAAACGGCAGCTCCAACCAGAAGCATAACGGCTCCCACCGTAAAGAGGGCTGATATCAATTGTTTCATTCTTCTATATCTTCTTCAAACACATAAATATCTTCATTGGGCTTCTTCATCAGATACTTCTCGCGAGCAACCCGTTCGATGGCACCGGAATCGACAGCAAGCTCATTAAGACGCTCGGTGTTTTCTTCATATTCCTTACGGTATTTCTCAATCTCATCGCACAAGCGGCTTTCTTCCCTGGCATAACCCAAACGACGCACAATGCTGTTTTCATCCAGAAAACCGATAATCAAAACAAACAATGCAAGCGTAATCAGATACTTGTGTTTGCGGACAAAAGACCAAAGAGAAGCAAGTTTATCCATCGCAACATCTATTTAGCTATTAACAATTCTCGAACGCAGGTTGCCTGCAATGCAACTTCACGACACAAAGATAAGAGGAATAACCGAAAGATTTCTTTTTTTTGTGTACATTTGCACAAAAAGCAAAGAATATCCCGAATATGGAAAACTATATCGTATCTGCCCGGAAATACCGTCCCTCGACCTTTGATTCGGTGGTAGGGCAACACGCACTGACCACCACCCTGAAGAATGCCATCGCCACCGGAAAGCTGGCGCATGCTTACCTCTTTTGCGGTCCGCGTGGCGTGGGAAAAACCACTTGTGCCCGCATCTTTGCCAAAACCATCAACTGCATGAGTCCCACCCCGGACGGAGAGGCATGCAATCAATGCGAGTCGTGCACAGCCTTCAATGAGCAGCGTTCCTACAACATCCATGAACTGGATGCCGCTTCCAATAACTCCGTCGACGACATCCGCCAGCTGGTGGAACAAGTACGCATCCCACCCCAAATCGGCAAATACAAAGTATATATCATCGACGAGGTGCACATGCTTTCCGCTTCGGCTTTCAACGCTTTCCTGAAAACACTGGAAGAGCCGCCACGCCATGCCATCTTCATCCTTGCCACCACCGAAAAGCACAAGATATTGCCGACTATCCTTTCGCGCTGCCAAATCTACGATTTCAACCGGATCGGCGTGGAAGACACCGTAGCCCACTTGGCTTACGTGGCCTCGAAGGAAGGTATTACCGCCGAACCGGAGGCTTTGAATGTCATTGCCCTCAAAGCAGACGGCGGCATGCGCGACGCCCTATCCATCTTCGACCAAGTAGTCAGTTTCACCGGGGGACACATCACCTACAAAAGCGTGATTGAGAACCTCAATGTGCTGGACTACGAATATTACTTCAGGCTGACCGACTTTTTCCTTGAGAACAAAGTAAGCGACGCGCTGTTGCTGCTGAACGACGTCCTAAACAAAGGTTTCGACGGCAGCCACTTCGTCACCGGCCTTTCTTCCCACCTACGTGATTTGCTCGTAAGCAAAGACGCGGCAACATTGCTTTTACTTCAGGTGGGCGCCGGCATCCGCGAGCGTTATCGGGCGCAAGCGCAGAAGTGCCCACTGCCTTTTCTCTATCGTGCCATGAAACTGTGCAACGACTGTGACTTAAGCTATCGCACAAGCAAAAACAAACGCCTGCTGGTAGAACTGACACTGATACAAGCGGCTCAAATCACCACCGAGGAAGATGACTCGTCCAATGGGCGTAGCCCTAAACAAGCAATAAAACCCATATTCACGCAGCCTACCGCTACACAGCAGCCGCAGGCCGCCACTGCTGCAACTCGTCCGCAAACCAGCACGAGTCCGGTTTCCCCAGCTATTGCCCAAAGCGAAAATCCTCGTCCAAGCCCCCCTACCCGGAGTCAGGAAGCCAATGCCGATCCTTCTCATCCCATCCCCACTGCCATACTGATGGCACAAGGAAAAGAAGAAAAGAAGATTCCGGTGATGAAAAGCTCCAATTTGGGCATTTCCATAAAACATACGGCAACGGAAGAAAAACAGGAAAAAACGAACAGCGCCCCTCTTGTGCGCCAATCCCTACAGATAGAAGAAGACTATATCTTCAACGAAAAAGATGTGAACTTTTACTGGCAAGAATATGCCGGACGCATGCCCCAAGAGCAAGTGGCCATAGCCAAGCGCATGCAAAACATGCATGTCACCTTATTAAGCAATACCACCACTTTCGAAGCCGTGGTAGATAATGACATCATAGCCAAGGACTTCACGGCCATGATACCCGCCATCCAAGAGTACATGCGCCTCCGTTTGAAAAACAGGAAAATCACCATGACCGTACGTGTCAGCGCTCCTGCCGAACAAACCCGTGCTTATAGCAGAGTGGAGAAATTTCAAATGATGGCGCAGAAAAACGAAGCATTAGTACAACTAAAAGACGAATTCGGATTAGAATTTTACTAACCTATTTTCTAAGCAAAACGACATAATCGCCGCTTTTCAGAAGAGGAAAAAAATAAAAATATCGCATATAGTTTTATTTTTTATCAAAATTGTTTATTTTTGCCAATAAGAAATAAAAGAATATTTCCTTTGAGGGTAAAAGTAACCATATTAACATTGATAGGGCAAATCCTATTTTTCTTTGTCCAAACAATTTATGCCACAACAAACCCCGGAAAGCTGAAGGTTCTGAGTTTGTTTGTCGAAAAAGAAATACTATACAATGAGTCCACTCCTTTGGATAGTGTCATAGCATGGAGCGAAGACGTTCTTTCCGACATGAGTCCCACAGAGCACAAAGATCTGTATTTCCTGCTGCAACTACAATTGGCAGAAGCATATACCCTGCGCGGAGATATCAGCTTAGCTTCAGACAGAGCACAGCAAATGTATGAAGAAGCTCAGGCATCCAATAACCGGTTTGGCATCGCCATCGCCAATCAGGCTATAGGCAACGCCTATAACACGATAGCCCAATTATGCTCCAAAGCATTGGAATCATATCAAGACGCCTTATACGAACTTTCACAGGCATCGGACATCCCGGTATACAAAATGCGCCTACTGCTAAAGATTTCTCATACCTTGCAGTGCCAAGGACGCATAGAAGAAGCCCGAGAAGTGTTGAAAGAATTGGAAACGATGCTGTCGCAGACGCCTAATTATCCGATAGAATTTTTCTTCAACCTTGTGAAAGCCGACTGTGCCATCTCTCACGGATTATCGGAACAAAGCCATTTGAAAGAAGCTGCTGCATATCTGCACAAGGCAGATTCCATCTACCGGTTATATCCGGAGAAGTTCTACCGTTTTCATCTGGATTGTGTCACTGCCGACTACTATCGCCTCATGGGTAATAAAGATAGAACCTATTGGGATAAAGCCCAAAACATCTATTCCCACCTACAAGACGAATACAAACACAACAAACGCTCCATCTACTATCGCCAAACTGCTTTAGGAAAAATAAACTTGTACTATGCGCAAGGGAAAAACGCCGAAGCCTGCCGCATCTATCAGGAGCTATATCCGCTGATCGACACGCTTGCTTCTCAAAGCTACATCCGACAAATCAATGTCATAAAGGCCAAATACAAGGTAGACAAAGTAAAAATAGCCAGCGAGAAGATGTATAATAAGGCCATAATCAGCATTGTGGGAGGATTCGTTATTCTGGCTGCATTGTTTTCACTCCTCGCCATCCAACTGCACAAACAACGAAAGAAGGTAAAGCTATCTACCCGAAAGTTAGACCTATCGCGCATCAATGCAGAGAATGCCATACGAACCAAAAGCATGTTCCTCTCGAACATGAGCCATGAAATACGCACGCCCCTCAATGCCCTGTCCGGTTTCTCCGGTTTGCTGACCGAAGAAAGCCTGGACGCGGAAACTCGTCTTCAGTGCAACGAAATCATTCAGCAAAATTCCGAATTGCTGCTGAAACTCATCGGCGATGTCATCGATCTGTCGAGTCTGGAATTCGGCAAACTACAATTCAGCATTGCCAAACACGATGTCGTAAGCATTTGCAACAATGTGATAGACACAGTGAACAAGGTAAAGCAGACACAAGCCGATGTCTTGTTCATTACAAAACTGGAATCCATGGAGATAGAAACCGATAAATCGCGCCTGCAACAAGTACTAATCAACCTGCTGATAAACGCCACCAAGTTTACCCGGCAAGGCAGCATCACGCTGGAACTGAAGAAGGAAACCGATGAGATGTTGCTGTTCTCTGTGGCAGACACCGGTTGCGGCATTCCAAAAGAAAAACAGAGGAATATCTTCCGGCGCTTTGAGAAAGTGAACGAAACCGATCAGGGAAGCGGCCTGGGACTCTCCATAAGCCAACTCATCATAGAACACATGGGCGGAAGTATCTGGATTGATACCGATTATACCGAAGGGGCAAAATTTTGTTTCACACATCCCATCAATCAATCTGAAACAAACGGAAAGGAGGCAGGAAAATGAAACGGCTCTTTCTTATATTGCAAATGTTGTATTGGCTGTTGTCACCATTATTATATGCAGGAAATCACCAATCGCATACCAAAGACAGCTTGCTGCGTATCTATCTTTCCACCCCACCTGACTCTACCAGACTGCAAGTTTTGTATCGGCTGGTCGTATTAGAACAGCTGTCTCCCACTTTCCTATACTATGGAGACAAGCTGCTGAAAGAAGCTGCCGCACAGAAAGACTCGTATTACCGACAGAAAGCTGTCTTTGCGCACATCGCTTATTATTATAACCAATTAGACCGGAAACACGCAGAACAATGGATGCTCCGATTGGAGAAACTGGCCGAAGAAGAGAACTCATACGATTTTTATTTCAAAGGAAAGAAAATGATGATAGAGTTCGACCTCTTCAACCAACAAATAGAGTCGGCTTATGTAGAAGCCGAAGAGATGCTCCGGAAAGCCACAGAAATCAATAGTATCAAAGGACAGCGCGAAGCCCATCTCGCATTGCTTGGCGTATACTTCGACACAAACCGGTACAAGGACGGGGTAGCCGCATTGAATAAAGCCCTCGAATTAGGTACTGACAACATAAGCCTCGCAGACAAGAAAGACCTGCTGGTGAAAGCTGTGCTGGTTTACTCACTCCTTCGCGACAATGACCAGCTCTTGAACTATACAGACCAATTAAAAGCCGTAGTAGATGCCATGCAAAAAGACGGCGGTCACAGTATTGCCAATGGCCTCAGAAATGTCAATTTATTAATTGAGGTAGAGTATGCCTATTATTTTATACGTAGCGGTCAAGCAACAAAAGCATGGAAACATTTGCAATCGGCAGAAAAATACCTGAACTCTAAAACATTCATCCCTTATCAGATGCAGCGTCTCGGTGCCTATGCCGAATATTACCGGCTGATTGGGGAAAATGAGAAAGCATTGAACCATCTGAATGCAGCTATCGACCTTACAACCCCGATTTCGCTCGAAGACGCTTTGAGATATCAACTGCAAAAGGCCGATTTATTAGTGGAAATGACACGAACAGACGAAGCAATATCCCTTTACCAGCAGACTGCAAAGAAGAAAGATTCGTTATTCGCCGTTTTCTCTGCCACACAAACGAAGCAGATTCAAACATCATATAGTATCAACAGACTGATTTGGTATAAAGAGCACCGACAAAGAATCATTAACTATATCTTCCTGTTTGTGTCCATTGTTGTCGTCATAGCACTCTTACTCTATAACCTGCACATGTACAGAAACCGTAAGAAGCTGAAATTCGCAGAAAAAGAAATGCGCAGGCTGGCAGATGTTGCTGAAGAAGCCAATGAAGTGAAAAGCCGCTTCCTTGCCAATATGAGCTACAACATCCGCATTCCTTTGAACAATGTCGTAGGATTCTCCCAATTGCTATCCAATGAAAACGAAATAAGCGAAGAAGAACGAGATGAATATACCGGCATCATCCAAAGTAATGCACATGAACTAATACAATTAGTAAACGACGTGCTGGATCTTTCGCGTCTGGAAGCCGATATGATGAAGTTCCAGCTACAAGAGTGCAACTTACAGGAGTGGTGCAACGACTTACCGGGCAGAGTGCGGATGCAGAGCGAAGGTAACATCCACCTGAATATGCAAGCTGAAACAAATGATGCAAACATACATACAGATGTGAGACGTCTGACCGAAATCATGATGTCCATGTTGCTCTATCCTGTTGATTGCAACGAACAAAGGGATATAGAGATGGATATCATTCATCACACAGAAAACAAATTTGTAGAGTTCCGTATAAAAAACAGTCCATTGGCCGACCCGGTCTTTTCCTCCTCCAAAGTAACTGTAAGACGAAGAATCGGACAGCTATTCTTCGAACACTTTGGCGGAACATGCCTGATAGAGGAAGGAGCGGAAATCAGATGCACATATCCTGCAAATCAAGAAACTGCATAATTCCGCCCCTGCCTGTGTTATTTAGACTGCATACAAATTAGCGGTTTTTAATGAAGAACAGCAACAACCAACGGGGAAAACTGTTACTTTTGTCGAACTAATTAGTACTAATAACAATTTAAATCTAAAAAAAATGGCTTACGTAATTAATGACGATTGTATTGCTTGCGGCACTTGTATTGACGAGTGTCCGGTAGGTGCAATTTCTGAAGGTGATAAGTATTCTATCGATCCTGAAGCATGTACAGAATGCGGAACTTGCGCAGATGTTTGTCCGTCTGAAGCAATTCATCCGGGAGAATAATACACACCTCCTTAAAAAACAGAAGGCTCGGTTTCTTGCGAATCCGAGCCTTTCTATTTTTGCAATAAAACATTATTTCAATTCTGCCAATGCCTCCTTCATTCTACGAATAGCTTCAACTATATTCTCGTCACTGGTGGCATAGCTCATACGGATGCATTCGAGAGCACCGAAAGAAGCACCACCCACACAAGCTACATGAGCCACCTCCAATAGGTACATGGCCAAATCATCCGAGTTATTGATTGTACGTCCACCCGCAGACTTTCCAAAGAACGAATCGCATTTGGGGAACAAATAGAAAGCTCCTTCCGGTACATTCACCTCGAAGCCCGGAACTTCTTTAGCCAGTTTCACTATCAAGTTGCGACGACGCTCAAATGCCTTGCGCATATCTTCTACCGGTGCCTGAGTACCGGTATAAGCGGCTTCGGCAGCTTTCTGAGAAACAGAGCAAGGACCGGAGGTATATTGTCCCTGCAATTTATTACAGGCTTTTACAATCCATTCCGGTCCGGCAATAAAGCCGATACGCCAACCCGTCATGGCATACGCTTTGGAAACACCATTCACAATAACAGTGCGCTCCTTCATTTCCGGAAACTGTGCAATACTTTGATGTTTACCGATGTAGTTGATATGCTCGTAAATCTCATCAGCAATCACGATAACCTGCGGATGCTTTACCAATACGGCAGCCAGCCCTGCCAACTCCTCCTTACTATAAACAGATCCTGTGGGATTGGAAGGAGAACAAAGAATCAAAGCTTTTGTCTTCGGAGTAATGGCAGCCTCCAACTGCGCAGGCGTAATTTTAAAATCCTGATCGATGCCGGCAGTCACAATGACCGGCGTACCTTCGGCCAACTTCACCATTTCGGGATAACTAACCCAATAAGGAGCAGGAACAATCACCTCATCTCCCGGATTCACCAATACCAAAATCGCATTGCAAACCGACTGCTTGGCACCATTAGCACAAGAGATTTGTGCAGCAGTATATTCCAGACCATTTTCTTTTTTCAACTTTTCTACGATTGCATTACGCAAAGCCGGATAGCCCGGAACGGGAGAATAGCGAGAGAAGTTATCGTCTATCGCCTTTTTCGCAGCCTCTTTAATGTGGTCAGGAGTATTGAAATCCGGTTCTCCCACACTCAGGTTGATTACGTCTACGCCTTGAGCCTTCAGCTCCGCGCTCTTTTGAGACATAGCCAGTGTCGCAGATGGCGACAAACTGTTTAAACGATCTGATAATTGGTTCATTTTGTTTCTATTTAATGGTTGTTATGCTAATTCAGCTACAAAATAAGCGTTTTTATTCGACATATTAAAACAAAAAGACAGTTACTTATTAAAATGAAGCGTATGCCCCATACGTTCCTTTTTTGTACGGAGGTAACGTTCGTTATACTTATTCGGAATCGATTCAACAGGAACATTCTCCGTAATTTCCAATCCATAGGCTTCCAAACCGACGCGTTTCACCGGATTATTGGTCAGCAAGCGCATCTTATGCACACCGATCTCACGAAGGATTTGTGCTCCCACTCCATAATCGCGCTCATCGGCCAGATGGCCCAGACAGAGATTGGCATCTACGGTATCCAGTCCATCTTCCTGCAATTTATACGCCTTCATTTTTTCCATCAGACCAATGCCGCGTCCTTCCTGATTCAGATAAACAATCACACCTTTACCGGCTTTCTCTATCATCTCCATTGCTTTATGCAACTGCTCACCGCAATCGCAACGTTTAGAACCAAAAATATCTCCCGTCGCACAAGAAGAATGTACACGCACCAAAACAGGTTCTTCCAACTCCCATGTACCCTTGAACAAAGCTACATGCTCCAAGCCATTTGACTTCTGACGGAAAGGAATCAAACGGAAATGTCCATGCTCAGTAGGCATATCCACCTCCACACCTTTCTCTATAATAGATTCTTGTTTTAAACGATAAGCAATCAAATCGCGAATAGAAATCAGTTTCAAACCAAACTCATCCGCCATCTTACGTAATTCGGGCAAACGCGCCATGGTTCCGTCTTCATTCATAATTTCCATCAGTGCACCAGCCGGATATAGTCCCGCCAGACGAGCCATATCAATAGCAGCCTCAGTGTGTCCGGCACGCCGAAGTACCCCTTTTTCTTGAGCATACAGCGGGTTAATATGCCCGGGACGGCCAAATGTGGCAGGAGTAGAAGCCGGATCGGCCAATGCGCGAATAGTAGCTGCACGATCGGCAGCAGAAACACCGGTAGTACAACCTTCCAGCTTATCAATTGTCACAGTAAAGGGAGTGCCCAGCACCGAAGTATTATCCGACACTTGATGCGGCAGGTCCAGCTCCTTGCAACGTGAAACAGTAATCGGAGCGCAGAGTACGCCACGAGCATGTTTCAGCATAAAGTTCACTTTCTCCGGAGTTATCTTCTCCGCCGCAATTATCAAATCGCCCTCATTTTCACGGTCTTCATCGTCTACTACGACCACAAAATTACCGGCCTTGAAATCTTCAATGGCTTCTTCTATTGTATTCAATTTTACATTTTCCATAATCTATATCTTTTTTATCTATTTTCTCTTTTTTCTATTATCGCAATGACCTCCTCGTTCGTCTTGATAATCCGCTCCATATCCTTATTCAAGCGAATACGGAATATCCAGATACGGAAGTAAAAGAACAAGCCTATCGGGAAAAGCACTCCACAGAGCAAATTCAACCAATAACTACGAAACGGGCGGACATGTGCATGAATAGGAATAATAGGATAGTTGTTCAACTCAGTCAGCAAAGTGATAGATTTCGTATTCGACATTTCATCTATCAAGATTTCCAGCCGTTCGTTAATCTCTTCCATCACCTCATCCCTATTACCGGCCATCCACAACTTAAAATAATTAGGTGCACGCTTCAAAGCTTTCTTCTTGGCATATGCGCGACAATCAGCCGACAATGCCCGTAAGTCTCCGGGGATGCGTACATAATCGGGATCTTGAATGATGACTTCCTTGCGAAACAGATGGCGCACATTACGAATTCCCACTACCTTCTTGAACCAATTTATATAAGCATCTGCGTTCAACACCACAGAATCGCTATTCGCTTTGTAAGTAAGGAATGCCCCCAACGGTGCCAATACAGCCGTACTGGTCCACATTCCCATCCATACAACCCACTTACCGTCACGAGCCATCTTATAGCCCGTGTTATTGATGATATAATAAACAATGAAAATCAATACAGAAACAACTACCGGCATTCCCAACCCTCCTTTACGGATAATTCCTCCAAGAGGAGCACCAATAAAGAAGAAGATAAGGCACGCCAACGAAAGAGTCAGTTTTTCGTGCCAGGAAGTCATGTGCCGACGAAGGTTATTTTCTGTCATCGATATATCGTTGCTTTTAAAACTCCAATCGCTTCCGGCACCTTCGACCCGACCAATAGCTGTAGATATGATCTTCTGTTTCTCTACTAACGTAGCCATATTGAATATACTGTCCACACTGTACTCACCCAAATGAGCTTTTTCTATTTTCAATGTATCTTCCTTAGTCATACCGGTCGTAACCCTATATGTTCCCTGCATCGCCTCTTCGTAATATACACGAGCCAGACTGTCATTCTGAACTTGCATTGAATCAATGTCTATCTGCAGTTTCTTCATGTTCTTACTATTGGAGTAATTGCTCATGATACCGGCATCTACCATATTAAAATCCGAGTCAAACTCAATTATTGCATGTTTCTCACGAAAAGCCTCCCGGCGATAAGGCACATTTCTTTGATCCATGCTCTGCGACTTCAGGTTTTCAAACTGTTCGCCACTATATAAGTGTAAATACAAATGTTTCTTATCAGCAGTCATTTCCAAACGTCCCGAATCAGCTTTTATAATTTGGGCATTCTCAAAGCCCTTTTCAAAGTTATATATAAGGACATCATAC
Organism: Prevotella heparinolytica; assembly: GCF_004342845.1. Classification (GTDB taxonomy): domain Bacteria; phylum Bacteroidota; class Bacteroidia; order Bacteroidales; family Bacteroidaceae; genus Bacteroides; species Bacteroides heparinolyticus. The sequence goes on from NZ_SLXB01000013.1 coordinate 11,460, forward strand.
AACATACCCGTGTCACGGTTCTTCCGTTTCACATACAGGTTATAACCATCTATTTCATCATAGAATACTCCTTCAGGGATATCAAGTTCAGGCGCTTTCTGCTTCATGGAAATAAGCAAAGTACCTAAATCAGTCTGGGCTTTAGGCCCTATCACATTTTGGAAATAAAAAGACAGACAGCAAATAAATACGATAAAGATGATCAGAGGCCGCATGATTTTCAGCAACGAAATGCCGGCCGCCTTCATGGCAAGCAGCTCAAAGCGTTCTCCAAAATTACCGAAAGTGATAAGAGCAGCCAGCAGAACAGCCAGCGGCAATGAAACAGGAACCAAGGTCAGTGCTGAATAAAAGAAGAACTGTGCCATGACAGTCATCTCCAAGCCTTTCCCGATCAGTTCATCCACATACCTCCACAAAAATTGCATCATGAAGATAAAAAGGCAGATGAAAAAAGTCCCTATAAAGAGTGTGCAGAAACTCTTCAGGACAAATATATCTAACTTTTTTATGCGCAACATTTTACTTGTTTCATGCAATAAGAACACAAAAGTAGCATAAAAAGGGGAGTAGAGGAAATTTTTAATCGAAAGTTAACTAAAAACCGCAAGTTCTACGCAAGGTATCTACTTGAGTCTCCCATAATTCACACAAATCAGCTACCTCGTCCGCAGCCGCAAAGTCGATTATTTCCAAAACAAAATCGTTAGTCAACTCATTATTGGTCATTTTCAGTTCAAAGAACTCGCGCTCATTCTCATCATCCATCCATTGAAAACGAATAAAAGAATAGGCTCGTACAGCCACAATCTCCGCATCTCGTTTTTCCGTCTTTCCCCAAAAGAAGGTGACAGTTTTGTCGTCCGATTGAACCCTATCGGCAAACCAGCCCTCCAAACCGGTAGGAGTACTTATCGCTGCCCAAAGAATGCTTTTAGAAGTTGCATTCAAGAGAAACTCCAAATGTATTTTTTCCCTTTCCATAGTGTATTCGTCTTTGTTATTGCGCCAGCCAAGATAAAAACTTTTTTCTAATTACAAAAAACAAATCCTCTATTTTATTTAGGTTTATCCTCCCTTGTAACTGTAACCAACTGACAATGTTCCACAAAGCTCCTTTAAAAAAGAGTATAATAATATAATCTCTCTCTCCGACGAGAGAAAAGAGATAAAAATCCCACAAAAGTTTTGGCATTTTAAATAAAAGCTCTATCTTTGCACCCGCAATCGAGAAACGATGGCGGGATAGCTCAGCTGGTTAGAGCGCATGATTCATAATCATGAGGTCCCCGGTTCAATCCCGGGTCCCGCTACCAAGTAAGATTTAGACTGTTGGGAGGCTTCCACTCTTGGCGGTCTTTTTTTCTTTTTATCCCTCGTTTGGCGTTATGGTGGGGCAATCAATTACGCCCCCTCCGCTTACAAACTCTCTCGGTTTTATGCCGAACTGTTTCTGAAAACATTTTGCAAAATAAGACGGACATTGAAACCCACCATGTAGCATATTTCACTAATCCGGTATTGATTCTCCATAAGCAATGCTGCCGCTTTCTTAAGCCTTACAATCTGAATCAGTTCATTGGGGGTAACATCTGCCAACGTTTTGATTTTTGCAAACAGCCCGGAACGACTTATGCACAACCGCTCTGCCAAAAAATCGACAGACAACTCCGGATTAGAAAAGTTCTGCTCTATAATCTCATTGATGCGAGTAAGAAATTTGTTATCCATCGTATTGCTCGCAACGCTGGTCAATGGTATCATAGGCATTTTCGAGAATTTGTTACGCAACAAATTACGCAAATCAAGCAGATTCTTGATACAGGCCTCCAGATATTGCACGGAAAAAGGCTTCTCTATATAAGCGTCCGCCCCGCAATCCAAGCCTTCCACCTTAGAGTCCACATCCGTCTTAGCAGTCAACAGAATAAGGGGAATATGGCTTGTGGTTTGATCAGCCCGTATCTTCCGACAAAGCTCTATTCCATCCATACGAGGCATCATCCAGTCGCATACAATCAAAGCCACATCATTCTCTTTCATCTTTTCCAATGCATCCAACCCATCTTCTGCAGTCAAAACAATATATTGCCCGACAAAACTATTCAAGAGAAAATGCCGCATCTCCTCATTATCATCTACAATCAACATCACCGGCCTATCTTTGGGGGCAATCACCTCCGGCAATCTTTCTGAAAGAATATCCTCCGGAATTGCAGGGTTAAGGATATCCGAACTTCCGTTCCCCGCCTCTGTCTTGCTTTGTTCTATAGGGAGCGTCACAATAAAGGAAACCCCTTTGTTTACATTCGATTCCACCTCTATGCAACCATTATGAGCTTCTACAATACTCTTCACGATGCTAAGACCGATGCCTGTGCCCGGCTTATTGTCCGCAGCCTGATAGAAAGGTTTAAAAATCCTCTCTTGCTCTTCCTTGCTGATGCCGATCCCATTATCCGTCACTCTGATGACAAACGTGCGCTGTTCGGGCTGTATCGTGCAAGATAAGAGCACCTTGTCTTCCGTATATTTACTGGCATTAGTCAATAGGTTGCTTATAAGTTTTGTAATCGCTTCGCTATCCACCATAGCCACAAAATCCACATCTGGATATTCCACGTCCAGCCGGACACCATGATGAGAAATAAAAGGTCCAAACCGTTCGCATACAGTTTCCAGCAATTGACGTATGTTTTGCCAAGCAAACCGAATAGTCATACCCTCTTGCTCCACCCTGCGAAAGTCTAACAACTGATTCACTAAGAATAACAATCTTTGGCTGTTACGGTTTATTATGTTCAAATCGTTACGTACTTCCATTGGGATCGGAACGGTTGACTTCATGATTTTCTCCAAAGGTCCTATGATAAGCGAAACCGGAGTACGTATCTCATGAGCTATCATTGTAAAGAACTTGATTTTAGCCTCGTGTACTTCCTTCTCCTTGGTCACTTTCAACCGGTTGATTTCCTCCGTATGTTTCTTCTCTGTCCATTTCAACAGAAAACGTATGAAGAAGGTCAACACGAAACATACTAATATGGAATAGATGATTTTGGCAACCATACTCCAATAAAAGGGCGGATAGATGATTATTTTTAGGGTGGCTTCCTTGTCACTCCAAACCCCATCATTATTAGTCGCCCTTACCCTGAATATATAATCTCCTGCGGGCAGATTAGTATAAGTAGCCTTATTTTGTGCCCCCACATAATTCCATTCCTTGTCAAACCCCTCCAATTTATAGGCATATTGATTCTTCTCCGGTGTGCAATAGCTCAACGAGGCATATAAAAGACTGAAAACATCCTCTTTATAAGAAAGCTCCAATTCCGTCATCGCACTCAAAGCCTTCGGAAGCAACCGGTCTCCTATTCTCATTTCCTTATTAAAGACCTCCAGACCGGTTATAACCACCGGCGGGAGTACTTTGTTAATCTTTATCTGATAAGGATAGAAAGCATTGAAGCCATTCACCGAGCCGATGTAGATTTTCCCATCTGAAGCTTTCAATACCGCATTTGGCAAAAACTGTTCACTCTGCAACCCATCACTGACAGAAAAAACCTGAGTTCCCTCTCCCGGTACATAACGAACCAGCCCTTTGGCAGTAGTCAGCCATAATACTCGCTGTTCCTCCACTATTCCACAAATATTACTGCTGGGAATATTCAAAGGAACAGCCTCAAACGCATCATGTTTCACATCATATCGACATAGACCATTCATCGTTCCAACCCACATATTCCCGTCACCGTCAATCAAGGTACAATTCACCTGATCGCTGAGTAAAGCACCAGAAATGCCGTCGTGTACGTAGTTCTTCCAAGTTTGTCTGTCCGGATTATATCTGAACAACCCTTTCCCTTGTGTAGAGAACCAAATGTCCCCATTCGCATCCTGATCTATATCAATGGTCAATGAACCTAAGTCCATCACTCTTGTAAAATTATCCGTTTTCCGATTATACAAATTTACTCCGGACATAGATGCCACCCAAATATTCTCATCACGGTCTCTGAAGATAGCGTAAGAGCTCGTTCCATCAAGCGTTGACGGATTATTCCGATAAGAAACATAGACTTTAAAGATTCCTGTCTGCAAATTCAGCACATTTACTCCTCCTGTATAAGTACCAATCCACAGATTATCATCGTCCATGCACAGTGCATGCACATTATGATAAGAAAGACTGTTTTCCTTGCCGCTTGCCCGATAACAAATAAATCTTCGCTCTTCCGGCACATAACAATTCAACCCTCCATCATCCGATGCAATCCATATACGTCCATATCTATCTTCACAAAAACGCCCGATAATAGTTCCATTCACCGAATTGGAGAAACGAGAATGAGCAAAGCTCTCAAATTGCCCCGTATTGGGCGAAATGTAATTCACTCCACCGTAATAGGTACCTATCCATACCCCTCCCTCACGGTCTTTCACAATAGGATAAACAAAGCGGTTGGAAATGGAATGAGGTTCTGTCTCATCTTCTGCAAACAAATGATGTTCTCCAGTAAGCGTATTGAACAATAGTAGTCCATCATCCGAACCTATCAAAAGCTGGTGAGGAGCATATTCCATCAAGGAATGGATATGCGATACTCCTTGCCCGGTTGACGGATGCAGGAACGTTGTCACTTTTCTCGTATACCTGTCCACTTTCTGCAACCCGCATTCCCAAGTTCCCAACCAAAGCACACGCTCCATGTCTTCCATAAGAGCCAATGAATTCGAACTCTGTCCATCCGTCTCATAGACAAGCTGATAAGGTTCAAACTTGTTTTCCGCCTTGTTCAACTTAGTCAGTCCTGCTCTTCCCCAATTTGTTACAGTCCATATCTGATTGTCCGCATCTACCATAACGGCAGCTACCAGATTATCCGCATCTCGAAACTCATATTGTTCCAAATAGCATTTGTTCGCATTATACTTGAAGACTCCTTGCCCCACAGTCGAAAACCACAAGTTTCCATCTTTGTCTTCCGCAATGCAACTGACAGTAGTCTTGAGGCTTATCCCACGCAAAGTAGTAACATTAAAAGCTCTTAGGGATTCCGTCTCATAATCATAGATCAAAACCCCTTTATCCGTTCCCACCCAAATCCGATCTCCCGTATCATACAACGCCGAAATGTATTCATTCTGCCCTTGCGGATTAGATTTATAGACTTTTATGTTAATTCCGTCATAACGGTTCAATCCATCATCACTTCCAAACCACATAAAGCCATATTTATCTTGTATGATGGCACGTACAGTATTAGAAGATAATCCATTCTCCACAGAGAAGTGGCGAAATCTAAAGTCTGCTGAAGCTACGACCGATACGCAAAACACGATTAGAACCATTATGATAAGAATCTTTTTTTTCATTCCTTTATTTATAAGATTTCGCTTCCCGAAATTTTAATGCAATAAGATCACCGAGCATTCTCCTTACCATTTCCCGGATTAATCCTGTGTCCGGGCAGGTATCTCCCATCGCGACCAATCATAAGTTTGTCGACAGGCTGTCTTTCGAGAGTGTAAAAATAATGCTTTCCTCATTATGTTTACACATTTCTTCATAAATAGATTTTCTATCTGCTTTTTCAGTCCCACATATGGGCAAATACACCGTTTTCCCTCTATGCCATCTCTGCATTACCTGAGTTCGGGATAAGAAACAGGTCGATAGTCTCATCCGCCGGCTTGTGTTCCAAAGCTAAACTCCACTGGTTATCAATAGTTTACATCTCCCTTGTCAGACACTTGCCTCTGACGGCTCAAACACTTGTGTCTGTCACGTCAGAGACTTGTGTCTGTCGGCTTGAACACTTGCCTCTGTCACGACAAAGGCTTGCGGCTGTCAGACAGGGGGAGAGAGCGGTCGGCCTGAAAGGCTCTCTTCTCTTCTGCCCAATCACCGTAAACCGGTGCATCCGGGAAATATCCGCCCGGCAGGATGCAGCACCGCATCTTTAGCAAAAGTAACCACTTATCCCGAACCCAGGTCTGTATTAGAGCAGTATTCACTCCGTATAAAGAGACCTCTATATGTACGAAGTAAGTACGGGATCTGCCCACAGCCTTAGCTGATACAGGTACTTCATGAGACAAACTTAAAGTGCTACCACGAACTCCAATTAAGTCACAACTAAAAAAACATAAAAAGTCATCGTTCATTGTTCCACCACTATTTTCAAACGAACTATAGCTGTCTCTATCATATCTTTTGTCCCACTACCGTCAGCTACGTATTTCATAACCATTCGAGCGTACTCCACAGCTTTTTTCAGAATCGGTTCGGTGGAGTCATCCACCGTTCCCACACGCCTTAACAAGGCTGATAAAGGACGTAAATCTTCCATCTCCGGCAAGTTGCCCGGACGCATTGCATTGATGGCCATATTCAGTGTTGCAGCCGCCGCATCAACTTCTTCTTGCGAATAAATCCTATCTTTATTATCATAGATATTTTGTGCTTCTTTCAGTGTATGTTGTAGACGAAGGAAGCCGAAATGTGCCCAAGGCGCATGCTCCGGAACTTTTACGGCAAGAGCTTTCCACCTCTCCTGCTCAGCTATCCGCTCCATACCAACATTCAGAAGTTCTTTCAGCGAACTCTTATCTACACTGCCTGCCATCACCAGAGCAGTAATAACATCTTTCAGAGCCAATGTTCGGCGATCGATTATCTCCTGCTGATTACCGCTATCCATCACCTCGTAAGCCGCACTAAGCTCTGTCTGCAAAGCTTCAAAACTGACCGTAGTATAAAGAGAAGAATCTTGGCCTTCGGCAGAACGAATAGCCGCTTGCAGATTACTTTTATCCAACCTGAAAGCATTCAATCCTTTTACTGCTTCGTCGATAGCCGCCATACTTGTCGAGATTTCGGTTTCCGTAACCATAAGTTTTCCCATTATTTTTTCTCCTTCTTTCATAGTCTTCTCCAGGTGTTTGAAACTTGCTTTAGTATAATTCTTCTTATTATAAGCCGTAAGCTCCCTCAACTTAGTAAATAAAGCCATCTTCAATTCCGAAGATGGAGAATCGATATGATTAATACGGAAATAATGGGTTGAATGGTCATGGCGGTAATAGTCCGGCAGGAATACGTGTCCACCCTGAGTAAAACTATATAAATTACCATCAGCGCCAGCCCCTACACCATCCGATTTCACTGTCACAATAGTAGCTAAGCGAGAATCGATATTCAAGGTGGCTTCCGACCAATTGTTTATATTGGTGGCCGTCATAGCAAATGGCCCATACATTAATGTCCCCACCCAAGAAGCTTCCGGTTGTGTTCCGCTCTGACCGGCTAACTCGACAGGAAGTTTATCAGGCCCATAGTCTATGTGTTTAGTGAACGGCATGGTTATTTCCACAACATCTCCTTCTTCCCAATGACGAGAAGGAATTACCACATAAGTACAAGGTTGATAATAACCGACCACCGACACCCCGTTTACTTTTACGTTAAATCCCTCGGTTGCCCAATAAGGTACACGCAGCTTCATCGAAAAGTCGGCTTTTCCACTCACCACCTTGACTGTAGAACTCTCCGCCGGCCATAAGCATTCCTGTTTCAACGTTATTCCTTTCTCTTTCCATTGAAGAGTGGTTGGCATGTATAAAGCCACCCATAATGTATTATCCGAGACGAAGCACGTAGCTTCCTGATATTTCACATGATTCTCAGATCCGGTACCTCCGCAGCAGGTAGATTGCGGCGTCTTGTTACCCCAAGGCTTAGAAGCATCCAGCCCTACCGCATACTGGTAAGTGGTCTGATAGCATGTAGGATGCAACGAACCGATAATCTGGTTATAAAGAGTACGCTCATAATAATCCATATACCGCGCATCGTCAGGGTTAAAGCAGTTTAGTTCCTTGGTCAATTTCAGCAGATTATAGGCACAACAAGTCTCATTGATATTTGGGTTCGGACGACTCTCTCCTTCAGAAACCCCATTCATGGCCATACTCAATATCTGGGAATAGGGTTGACGGAACATTTCTCCGTTACCCACACCACCGGTAGAATAGCGGTAGCGACCTTGTATCAAACTCCAAAAATTCTCAGACAAATTGTAATAGAAGGGGTTGTTATTGGTCAGATAACTTCTCAACGCACCGATAATCATCGGAATATGCTGATTGGCATGCCGGTTACGTATATCATCGATGTTTTTCGATAAAGGTTCATAAAAAGCCGGACTGTCAAAACAATTGGAAGCTTCTATCAAGCGCATACGCTCTTCCGGATTATCAACCATCTCTGAAAGACGTGCCAGAGATTCCCCGATGCCGCCTACCTCTCCGGCAATGTACATGTTCCACATTTCATAGCGATTGCCCGGGCGTGCCCTACGCTCATTTTGCGTACCATCTGTTTTTACATAAGTGCGATAGTGCATTCTGTTCCATACCCACAACCCCATGTCCTTGGCTATCAAAAGAGCCTTGTCGGCAACGGCCTTGTCATCCATGTAAGTGGCTATATCTATCAGCCCGGCCAATTGTTTGTGAATGGAATAGTAAGGCGCCCACACCCAATCGGAGTTGTTGTAGGCGCGATACATCTCTATAAGTGCCGGATGATGAGCCGGAATGGCATTCAGGTAACCATAGCCATAAGTGGCCCATTGAGTCTTGTACTTATCAAAGTCCTCCCACGTTCCTTTCATTTCCTTTAGCATCTCCTCGGGAGCAAAGTCACGTGCTTCAAGATACCTTCCCAATTCCTTGCTCCATACAAAAGTACGTTCCTGACATTCACGCAGTTCATCAACCATTCGGGTGATATTTCGCCGCAAAACAGACTTTTGCGCAGTGTCCGCAACAACAGCGTAGGCCAACGCCAATGCTGACATATAATGCCCCGAGCCGTGTCCTTTCAACTTGATATCCGGCGAGTCCCATCCGTCGGAACGAGTATACCCTTCCGTACTCAGTCCATATGTATCTCGATAATTATACAACTGCTGAGTAACATCCCAACCTACAATCTCTTTGATGGCCAAATCACGGTTCGACACCAACCGATTATTGCCGTCAATAATCACATCAGTCAACGGAAGGGTGTTTGCAATGGGTCTGGTAGGAGTTTCGTACCCTTCGCTTATCACTTCTATTCTTGCAGAAATAGGATAACCGTTAGCTGTTGTATCGTCGCCTATGATATGACCATTTATCATATATATGCTTCCAGCAGGATGAGTGCAAGCATCGGCCTCTTGCAGCTCCGTGGCAAGTGCGGCGTTGCTCCATTTGGTTTGGCGAAATCCGGCCTGCCCATCCGAATAAGTCACCCATACTTGATAGGGCAGTCGAGGCACCGTCCCTACAGGGCAATGAACAACTATCTGCTCTACCGAGGCGATGGTCCGCATCCCAGAATCACTTGTTTGTATCATCTTATAAATATCAAGCTCTCCCAAGCTCAAGGCAAATATATCAGCTGAGATTGCCCATAAGCATAATCCCATTATGAAAGAAAAAGATTTATTCATTCTTTTCTGTTTTTAGTAAAAATCAGTATAAGCCCAATCTCAATAAGCAAAATCGGGCTTTTACACAACATCAATTAATCATGTATCAATTCTTTTATCTGCCGGCATAACCCGGATTCTGTTGCAGATTAGGATTTTTATTCAAATCTTCCAAATGGATAGGAAATAAAATAGAATTTCCATTCAGATCATTCTCTACTGGGGCATGATTAAACCAACTCTTTTTTTGGAAAGTTCCAAACCGAATCATATCAATACGACGACGAGCCTCGGCTGCAAACTCCCAACCCCATTCATCATAAAGTCCACCTAATTCTACAGGATCAGTATTGCCTACGGAATCAATATTACCATTCTCATCAAGTGTGCCATATTGTATATGCGTATCTCCCTTCAACCAAGCTGCATCAACCATCGCTTTTTCCGGATGGGCTGATTCACGGAACGCACGTTCGCGAATTTGTGATACGAGATTAGCGGCTTCCGCTTCATTCTGTCTTAAACGGAGTAAGCATTCTGCTTTCATCAGCAATACCTCTGCGTAACGAAAATATGGGAAGTCATTGCTCAGCAAGCTTTTGGCTCCTATTTTAATTTCATATTTACCTATACGATAACCGTCATCTGTCCCTGTCTTATAGATACTCGGCAATCTATTGGGAAATGTTGTAATCAAGACCCCGTCGGGGCTATACTGGTCACCTTGCAACCAAGAGTATTTCAAACGCATATCACTCTTGTCATAGCTATTGATAAACTGGGGATTTGCAGCTGATCCTCCCCAAGGTGTGGACTGCATATTGAAAACTTTACGACTGTTTGAAGACAAGAACTTCATGTGTGCCCCGAATACCGGACCATTGTTGGTACCTGAATTGTAAACCTCATCGTATGGAATGGCGAAAATAGTTTCCACACAAGTAGCATTGTCTGTCTTGAAAATATCCGCGTAGTTCGATTCCAAACGGAATAAATTGCTATTGATAATCTCATCACATTGTTCCAGGCACTCACTCCACATCGGAGTACCTGTATACACACTGGCATTCAAATACATACGGGCCATCAGGCATTTGGCTCCCCACCTGGTAAGTCGTCCATAAGTAGTCTTATCTACAGCAGCAGACAAATCCGGTATCACCTCTTTCAATTCCCTGATAATGAAATCAAAAACCTCTTTACGGGCAGATTGCATAGGAATATCCTCACTGAATGCGGTCTGAATCGGGACATTTCCGTGAGTGTCGCAAAGAATCGAGTACCAGAGCGCACGAATAGCCCTTACTTCAGCCACGACTTTCGGTTTGCTATTTTCCGCAAAGAAGCCTTCATCGGCACGTTTTAATATCTTATTGGCATTGGCAATACCCTCGAAGCACACAGACCAAGTGCTTTGAGGTTGCCCCTGTTGGTTATCCCATGTATGCTTGTGCATCTGTTTGTAGGTACCGCCATCGTCCCATCCGTTGGGGCGAGTAGGGGTGACAATTACGTCAGCAGGCTCTTCTTGCAGGTCGAACAAGCCATACCAGTCCATAACATAGCGAAGTTTGGAATATGTGGTAGCCAACAGCGAGACTTCGTCGGCTTCAGTCGGTACATATTCTTCTTCAACAATTTCCGAATAAGGTGTCTCATCCAAGTTAAAGCAACCGCTCATGCCGAGCATTGCAGATGCGCAGAGTGCATAAGCGCTATATTTTAATCGTTTCATGACAGCTCTCTCTTTTATGTATGATTAGACTTAAAATGTAAGGTTAACGCCGAAAGTATACGTGCGATTGGTAGGATACTTGTCTCGGTTGTCCGTGCCAGCATCCAGCAATCCATAGCTGCTACTGCTCAATGGGACTTCAGGATCCATGCCTTTATAACCGGTGATGGTAGCCAAGTTCAGAACCGACGCATATACACGTAGATTTTTGACAACCTTTTGTTTGGGCAGCTTGATGGTATACCCTAAAGTTACATTGTCTATTTTCCAGTAGTCTCCATCTTCAATGTAATAACTTACATATCGTTGTTCGTCTTTCAGCTGTTTTTTTCCATAAACTTTGTCGAAAGCGGAATTCAAGCGGTTGTATTGGATTTCCGGCTTTGCATTTTCGTAATACATACGTTGAAAATTCAATATCCGGAAGCCAAAAGCCCCACGCATGTTTACGCTTAAATCAAAATTAAAAAAATTGAAAGTATTGTTCCAGTTCAGATAATGTTTGGGAATGCCGTTACCCAGAACCTGCCAGTCTGTAGCATCAGCCTCTGTTGCCAGCACATGTTCTCCTTTCTTGTTTTCAACCAGCCATAAGCCATCTTCAGTAATATCAACCGATTTCAAACCATAGAATGTGCCGATTGCCCTGCCTACCTGTACAATATGGGTGGTTGTCTGGATAGGCTCACCTGTATAACCGGAATAGAAATAATCCTGTGTCATGGAAAATTTATCGCTCGACAAAGCAACGATTTTATTCGTATTGGTAGAATAAGAAACGTTGGTATTCCAAGTAAAATTATCTGTCTGCACAGGAATGGCGCGGACCAGAATCTCCAGTCCCTTATTTTCCATTTCCGAGGCATTGGCCAGCATGGACGAAAACATAAAAGGCGGAACAGGAACAGGATAATCCCAAAGCGCATCTTTGGTTTTACGGACGTAATAGTCGATAGTACCTCCCACCCGTCCGTTCAATATATCCCAATCCAAACCGATGTTGAACTCATGCTTCTTTTCCCAGCGCAAATCCGCATTATTATTTCGAACCGTCTCCAGCGCTTTTACCCATGTGCCTTTATATAAGAAAGCGCCTTCATAATTCAATCCGGAAAGCGATGTGTAGGGAGCTGCCACATTGATGCCGGTCACGCCGTAACCCACACGGAACTTCAAGTTGTCCAGCCAATTCAAGTTCTTCATAAAGTTCTCCCTATCAATTCTCCATCCTAAAGAAATGCCTGGAAAATTACCCCATTTATGATCTTTACCAAACTTGGAAGAGCCTTCGTGACGAAGAGAAGCCATCAATAAATAACGATCATTGAAATTACAGCTGACGCGTGCAAATACGCCAATCAGTTTATCGGAACTCTTATAGCTGCTCATGGAGGCCTCGCCACGCTTCAATGCCATGCCAGCCTCCATTTTATTATACGAATAAGCATCTGTCGGGAAATCATAGTTAGTCATTGACATGTTGGAATTCGTATTGTCCTCATAATTGTAACCTACCAATGCACTGACATTATGCTTTCCAAAAGCTTTCTGAAAATGAGCCGTCAATTCTACCAAATTATTGTCGAAATCAGAATCATAGCGGTAGGCATAACCGTTACGGCCGCTCTTGGTGGTAGATACATGTTTCTTTGTCTGGTAATATCCGTCAGTGGTTGTTGTGCTACGACGGGCATACATAGCTTTCAAAATCAAAGACTCAACCGGTCGAAAAGTCAAGCCGCCATTGAAACGAATATTTTTACGCTTCATTTCACCAATCGTTTCACAGATATAGCTTACAGGGTTATCGTAGAAATACAAATCACGCTCAAACCAGTTACCCTCTTCATCTTTTATCGGCTCCGTCGGATTATGAATTAAAGCTTGCCGGTAGGCGTATGTATTCCAACTGCGAGGCATTGTATGCTGGCTCACAAATACACTGACGTCAGCAGTTAACTTATTGTCGTACATGGAATGACTGATGTCCATTCGGACATTCATAGCTTCAAAGTCTGTTTTTATAAAAGTACCTTGACGCTTGGTATAATTGGCCGATGCCGTATAGTTGGTGTTTTTGCTACCTCCTCTCAAAGACAAATTATGCGAATGAGAGACTGCCGTACGAGTCAGCTCTCCCAACCAATCGGTATCAGCACCGAAATCTTTCAGGTTGGCACCATTGAAAGCATACCCTTCATTCCATTTCTGACGAAGATCATCGGCGCTCATAAAGTCCGGCCTCTTTAAAATATTTGAGACAGACATGTATCCGTTATAATCAATAGTAGGAGGCATTTCTTTACGGCTTTGTTTCGTTGTGATAATAATTACACCGTTTGTACCACGAGTGCCATAGATAGCTGTTGCTGAACCGTCTTTCAATACATCTATGGATTCAATATCTTCCGGTGCTACCGTATTCAGACTGCCGGGCACTCCATCTACCAGCACCAATGGAGAAGTTCCTCCCTTCAAAGATGAAATGCCACGAAGCATTATTTGGGAATTTCCGGTAGGGTCTCCTGAAGGTAAAGAGATGTTCAATCCGGCCACTTTACCTTGAATTAGCTGTCCGGCATCAGTCACTGCTCCTTTTACGAAATTCTCGGCTTTCACGCTTGAAATAGCACTTGTCACATCCCCTTTCTTCTGAGTGCCGTAACCGATAACCACTACCTCATCCAGAAGCTCTGTATCATCTTGGAGTGTGACATTAATCTGGCGGTTATTCCCGATAATGATTTCTTGAGTCTTATAGCCAATATAAGAAAAGGATAATACAGAATCTGCATTCCGTACTTTCAGCGTGTACCGGCCGTCTATATTGGTTATCACCCCATTGGTCGTCCCTTTTTCAAGCACGTTGGCGCCAATGATTGGCTCTCCGTTCTTATCTTTCACAACACCTGTAACTGTAACAGATTGTTGCTGCACAGCCTCGACACCCATCGTTCTCACCGTTTCCGCGAAAATTTGTACGGGAGTGATTCCGACGCCTGTCACAAGAAAAAGACCAGTTGCAACCCGTAAGACAGCTCTGCCGAATAAGGCTCGTTTCTCATGTGTCTTCATATTACATCATCGTTTTAAAGGTTAATATTTCATTTTCAACTATTCTCCCGTCATCTCTAACCTAATATTGAAATTGTTATAGCAATCCATATCGGTGTAGCACAAAGAAAGAACTTTTTCTTTTAACAAAACGCAACAATAATCCACAAGAGTAGTAAAATAGTCGAAAAAACAATGCAGTAAAGTACTTTGGGAATTGTATCATCGGTTTGGACTATTTTTTAGTCAACGGAAAAGCAACTATCCCGACTCTGTTACAACGAGGATACCATGCTCTGATGCTTTCATACCAACAACTATCAGACGCATTCTCTCTTTGGGGGACAATTCTTTCATTATACTACCTGAGCTCGGGATAGATAGTTCCTTTTGCTAAAGATGAGGGGCTGCATCCTATCGGACGGATATTTCCTGAATGTACCGGTTTACGGCGATTTGGCAGAAGAGAGCCTTTTACGCCGACCGCCCCCCCTGTCTGACAGCTACAATCCTTTGTCGTGACAGAGGCAAGTGTTCAAGCCGACAGACACTTGTGTTTGACGTGACAGACACAAGTGTTTGAGCCGTCAGAGGCAAGTGTCTGACAGGGCAGGGATAAACAACTGATAATCAATGAGCATTGACTTTAAAACACAGGTGCCGGGTGAGATTATCGACCTGCTTCTTATCCCGAATCAGGTATTATACTATTCAGTCCCTTCGTTCACTCTTTTTTTCACTTTCTTTGCAACAGAAAAAAGTTATCCTATTATGAAACAGCATTTGCATAAAAAGCATCGTAATCTCTTTATTATTATACCTCGGACACAATCCGCTTGGCGCAACTCCGGAAAAGAATTATATGCTTGTCTCGCCCAATGGCAAGCTGAAAGTAGAAATCATCGCAATCGGTGGTCTTTCCTATCGGGTGACGCATGAAAACGATACAATACTCCCCTCTTTCCAAAACAGGAATGATGCGGAAGAAAAAACCTATACCACACGTAAAGAAGTGTGCATCAACCGACCGCTAAAAACGTTCCATGACTTCCATGCACATCCGTCCGTTGTGATAGGGACATTTCCAGAAGCCAGCTTTATCATCATCGGTGTTTATCGTACCATCTATGCGTACGCTCCAATGCCACTCTCCGTTCTTGTAATCAATCAGGTTCTTTTTGATGAACTCCCAGCAGCGGAGTGCTTTCTGCATGGCAACCTCGTCACCAAAATGCTGGTAAAGGTTTACATGGCCTACTATGTTCTCTGCCTGCACCCACCAATGGCGGTCCGCCTCATCTTGCTTCTTGTCCAAAAATGTTTCGTAGATCATACTTCCGTCGGACATCAGACCTTCGTCTGCAGCGGCTGCAATATATTCCACTAAAGGTTCTACTTTTGCCAGCACCTCCTTGTCGCCGAGCACAAGCGCTGCTTCATGTATCAGCCAAGATGCCTCGATGTCGTGCCCATAAGATACAATGCGATACTTACTCACCCAGTCTTCATTGAAAAACAAATCAAGATGACCGGTCTTGATGTTCAATATCTTATCTACAAAAATAGAAATCAGATTACGAAGTTGCTTCTCCAGCTGCGCGTCCTTCCATACTCTGAAGAGGTTTGTGTAAGGTTCCAGAATATGCAGATGAGTATTCATCGTTTTACACTCGTTCGCATCCTTGGCACTCAGGCGCATGTCGGCTATCTCACCCCACTCACGAGTCAAAGCTTCGCAATAACCGTTTTTCAAAGCATCAAAGCTGTGCCTCTCAATGCTCCCAAAAAGACGGATTGCATAGTCCAATGCTTCTTTATCGTCCGTGGCACGGGCATATTCGCTCAAGCCATAGATGGCAAAACCTAACGCATAAATCTGCTTCTTCGTGTCGAGCGGACGGTTTTCATTATCGAGCGACCAATAGACTCCGCCAAACTCACTGTCGTAGAAGTGGTCGATGATAACACGCTTGGCACGTGTGGCTACCTCCAGATATTCAGGTTTTCTCAACAAACGATAGGCTGCCGAGAAAGTCCATAGGATGCGTGCATTCAAGACTGCTCCTTTCTCTGCTTCGGGCTTCAGTTCATCCATTCCGGTGATGCGTCCATAGAAACCGCCATGCACTTCGTCCGTCATCTTTTCCATCCAAAAGGGAAGGATGTTCGAAACCAACTCCTTCGCCATCTCCTGCTTTATATTCTTTACATCCATTGATTTCGGTAAGCATTTATTTTCTTCTTTCTTTCAATTCGGCATTAATGGCCGCCATCCGGGTGTTGTTCAGCGGATAGATGAACATCACCAATGTGGAGAGTGCCGCAATAGCGGCAGGAACAAAGCTCATCAAATACTTCAGGCCGTCCATAGCTTCGGGAGTCTGCACGGCGTCTTCGGCTGTATTATAACCGAAAAGAGCCAGCAAGGCCATCACCGCCCAACCGGCAAATGCACCTCCGAACTTCTGTGCCATAGAACCTGAAGAGAATATCAGCCCCGTAGATGCCGTACCGTCCTTTTGCTCGGCATAGTCCGCCACATCGGCGTACATACTCCATACAAGCGGAGAGATGATACCGGTACAGATGGATATGAGGACTTGGAAAACCATCATCAACCACCACCCCGCTTCATTGTTCGGAACAAAGAAGAAGAGTATGCTGAACACTACCAAGCCAACCAACGAGAGGATATAGGCGGGTTTCTTGCCAAACTTCATCGAAAGGGGCACAGCCAGCGCCACACCAATCATGTTGCACACCTCGCCCACCATGAGGAACAGTCCGGCATAAAGCATCAGATTGAAGATGCCGAAATCGAGGAAAGCCGTGGCGCTGACATAATCCTTGAAGAAATAGGCAGCAGTGGCGCCACGCACTGTGTTAAAGAGGTTGGAAAGCAAGGCAGCACCGTTCAATATCCACCACGGAGAGTTGCGGAGAAGAGAACCAACATCCTTACTCACAGACTTGGAAGCAACGTTCTTGACGTGCTCGCGCGTCATACTGAAACAGAGCAAAAAGCCCAAGAAGCAGAGCATTGCAATACAAATCATGGCATATTGCCAACTGATGGAATTGCTGTAATTCATTCCCTTAAACCAGTTACACAACGGTTCCCATGCCCCTAACGCAATGAAACTCCCTCCATAGGCAAAGAACATGCGGTAGGAAGAGAAAACCGTTTTCGTATTCGAGTCATCGGTCATTACTCCCAACATAGCTCCATAAGGCACATTGATAGCGGTATATACGGTCATCATCAGGATGTATGTGACATAAGCCCATATCAACTTGCCCGTCGTACCCATATCGGGAGTCGTAAAGAGTAAGATACCCGCCACGGCAAACGGCGCTGCAACCCACAACAGATAAGGGCGATACTTGCCCCACCGCGTTTGAGTACGGTCGGCAATAACACCCATCATCGGGTCCGACACAGCATCCCAAATGCGTGTCACCAGCATGAGCAGTCCCGCATCGGCCAGACTCAATCCAAAGATATTCGAATAGAAGAACGGCAAATAATAGGAGAATATCTTCCAAAACATGGAAGATGACATGTCTCCAAAGCCATAACCGATTTTCTCTTTTAATGTTACCATAGTTTTTTGATGTAAGATATAAGATGTCAGACTTTAGACGTAAAGCATTAGATGAGATATAAGACGTTAGATTTAGACCTCTAAAACTCTGTTCTTTAAAGCCCAGAGGTTCTAACGCCTTATGTCTAAATTCTAACGTCTAATACCTTTCAAAAGATTTTTATCTATAAGTTTCTTCAAAGTCTCTACTGATGCCGATGAAGACAGACCGTCGGCAGGGGTATTCATGCAATAATCCACCAGTCGGTCGATGGTAGAAGTTGCCACATGCATCCGGGTATCGGAAGAAGCATAATAGATGAATACCTTTCCATCTTCGTCGGCAATCCATCCGTTGGTGAAAAGCACATTGCTTACGTCACCGATACGTTCCTCACCCTCGGGTACCATAAAAGCACCGGCAGGAGCAGCAATCAGCTTGGTCGGGTCTTCCAAAGATGTCATATACATGTAAAGCACATAACGCAATCCGGCGGCGCAACCGCGAACTCCATGAGCCAGATGCAGCCAACCTTTCGGGGTTTTAATGGGATGCGGACCTTCACCATTTTTCACCTCCTTGACGGTGTGATAGTAACGTTGGTCTATTATCTTTTCCTCCTTTACTTCGGCATGGGTTATATCATCCACCAATGCCCAACCAATGCCTCCACCGCTTCCGGCATCGATGAAGCCATCTTGCGGACGGGTATAAAGAGCATACTTGCCCTGCACAAACTCAGGATGCAACACCACGTTGCGCTGCTGGCTCTTGGTCTTCAGGTCGGGCAACCGTTCCCAGTTTTTCAAGTCCTTGGTGCGGGCAATGGCAGCCGTGGCCGTGGCCGACGACAAATCGCCGGCAGGTGCCTTGTTGTCGTGGCGTTCGGCACAAAAGATACCATAAATCCATCCGTCTTCATGGGCCGTGAGACGCATATCGTAAATATTCGTTGCCGGAATCACGTCTTCGGGCATTGTGACGGGATAGTCCCAGAAACGGAAATTATCAATGCCGTTAGGACTCTCGGCCACAGCGAAGAAAGATTTACGGTCAGCGCCTTCCACACGCACCATCAGCAGATACTTCCCGTTCCACTTGATGGCACCCGAATTCATCGTGGCATTCATGCCGATACGCTCCATCAAATACGGATTGGAAACCTCATCCAAATCATAACGCCAAAACACAGGCGTATGAGCCGCCGTCACTACCGGGTATTCATATCTGGTGAAGATACCATTTCCGCCTTCTATCGCCACATTCTTCCTTGTGATTAACTCTTCATGCTTCTGAAAAAGCTCCTCTACTTTTTTCTTAAAAACATCCATCTCTATTATCAAGTTTATATATTTTTATTCGATTATTTGCCATGGGGCTTCATTGATACAGATTGACATCTGCCGAAAACAGGGTTTTGGGATTGTTGTAAAATTCCACAAAATCTTCGGCCGACGTTTGCCTCGGATAGGGGGCATAATAGTGCGTCGTCTTCTCACGGGCATTACGCCACACCAGTACATAAGCCACCGGATATTTCTCCAATGCAGGGAGCAAGGTTCCCGTCCACCATCTCGCATCGGGAATGCCTTCATACCCTATTTCGGTCACAGCAATCACCTTATCGTGTGCTTTGGCCACTGTGTCTGTAACGGCAAGCGCCCTGTTCAATCCGGCCAAAAACATATCACGGTCAAACTGATATGTATCGAAACCTACGACGTCGATCAGTTCATCTCCCGGATAACGCTTCAGATATTGTGCCGTATCTTCGGGCTCTGCACCCGGAGAGTAGGCATATAGCGCATTGTTCACCCCTTTTGCCCGCAAGCTGTCTGCCGTCATATGCCACAAAGCCTTGTATTCTTCGGGTGTGCATAAGTTTTCTCCCCACCAGAACCAGCTTCCGGTATGTTCATGCCACGGACGGAAAAGAACAGGCACTTTGGTTCCTTCATCTGTTTGCAGCGAATTGAGAAAACTTGCCACCCCATCCAACCAAGCAGCAAATTTCGGGTGATTCTCTCCTCCCGGCAAAACGGATTTTACTACCGTATTATCCGAAACATCCCAGGCATCGCCTCCGGTCTTAGGATTACGCGCATGCCAACTGAGCGAAACCAACCCTCCTCGCCGATATTGGTTGACAATCTCTTGTCTGATTTTTTCAAAGGGAACTTTATCCAGATTGGTTTCATTCCCCAGTTCCAATTCTCCCAAATCAAAACTGATGACGGCCGGATAATCGCCGCACACACTCTTCACATCCGAACGGCCTTCGTCGCCTTCCCAGCCGATGCCGTAGACCGTATCATCATGATGACCGAACATGATGCCTTTTGAAGAAATTTTCTTCAAATTAGCCAGTAATTTCTCTGTTTCGGAAGTACGTGCGGAAGCAGCCTCTTCGTTCATCGCTTGTTTTTTGGAAGAAGGGCTGCAAGCGGCAAACATGCCTGCGGTAAGAAGCATTGCGGCAAATTTAAGTTTTTTCATATCCATGTTTTTCTATCTTGTATTGCAATAGGTATAACATTTGAATCTTTAGTGCAAAGATAACAGATTGCAGTAAGAGAAAATGATACAATTTTATCTCTTTGCTATATTTCCCTGACGAATAATCGATATACAAAACAATGGGGTCTGTATGAAAAGCTTGCCTGCGATTTATATACTCAAGATTTACATCGCTTAAAGTGCAAGGACAGCTTCCTTAAGGTGCGGGCTTACCTTCCCTGAGGTGTGGGCTTATGCCTCCTAAAGTGCGGGCTTATGCCTGCTGAAGTGTGGGCATATACCTTCCCCGTTGCATGCACACAACTACGCAAGCGTAAAGCACTGAAAATCTTAATGCCTCACTCTTACCGGAACACGCTTTGCAGAAACAATCTCCCGCTCCGCTTTCCGACGTTCCAGCTTCACGGGTTCGCAGGTGAAATCGGGTACATTGTACGAATAGGCCAAGCGGTCATAGTATTCCCACGGATTCTTTTGAGGCAACAAGAAAGGTTTGCTTATCATCCCGTTCTCGTCCATGCTTGCCAGATAAAGGCGGGTATAAAGCCCATCCCCTCTGCGGCTACTGAACACAAACCAGCGCGAATTACTGCTCCAATTATGAAAACTCTCCGTATCATTGCTGTTTACCTCTCTTATCGGGCGCACTGCACCATCTTGCAAATCCAGCAGCCATAGGTCGGCTTCTTTGTGCCAGATTGAAAAGTTACCGTAATCCGACAAGGTAAACATGATATACTTTCCGTCGTACGAAGGTCTTGGGAAAGAGATACTTTTTTTCATTGCCGCCGCATTCACCAGCGTATCCACCTGTTCGCCGAATGTCCCGTCTTCGGGATTAAAACCGATGCTGCACAGGTTGTAGCGTATCTCTTTGTATTCTGCCGGTATCTGTCTGGCCTCCGCAGCACAGAAATAAAGTTTACGTCCATCCGAGGAAAACACGGGAAATGTCTCGAAGACCTCTTTTTTCTGCAACAGAGGAGAACGCAAAAGCTCGTGTGTTTCCGGATGATACACCAGTACGTCCGATGCCAAGTCGAGAACTTCCACACGCTCCTCTTTCACCGTATGAAACGATTGACGCGTATTGTTGACCGAATAAGCGATATACTTCCCGCCGGGATGCCAATAAGGATATACGCACGCCGAAAGCGTAGAGTCCGTTTTCGTATTCAGCATTTCGCGTTTTCCATCAATCTGCATCAAGGTTCCGCCATTCTTTCCGCGAATGTGCAGGCTCAAATAATCGGGATTGGTTTTATTGAAAGCATGGCAATTCAGGCACATCCCGGTTACCATTGTATTCTCCAGCAAAGGACGCTCGTCGAAAGATGAAAGATTGCGCTCGTAAATGCCCATCTTGCTATACACCTCATAGCCCGGCGCCAACTTACGATATACCACTCCATAATCTATCGGATAAGGACTGACATACATAGGGAAAGGGCGGTACTGCCTCCATATTCCTCCTTGCCTGATACATACCGTAAACAAAAGGCTGTCTCCCTTGTTTGCTTCCAAAAGAGCCCGCCATTCGTCTTGCGAGAATGATACTTTTTTACCATCGATATGTATTCTTCCCGATTTCCCTCCGGCCACCGTCACATCCACACGCTCATGCTCTCCACCGATACAATCGAAGTTCATGGGAGCAATGGTTGCAGGGATAGTCACACCGATGTAGTCGGGATAAATGACCGGCCATGCATCCACCTTTTCCGGATTGGTCACCGGGTCACTGCAAGCGGCAAACCACAATATGGTCGTTATGCAAGCAACTACTCTTTTCATCTCCGTTCTATTCCTTTAATAACAAATAATTCCAGTATGTATTGCCGAAACGTGCCTGCAAAAGCTGTCGGGCATTTTGTTGGGAAGTATATATGCGCGCAAAGTCGGTTACGCGCTGTATCACTCCGGGCGAGATGCTCCAAGGCATCCCTTGGAAGTTTTTGTGTGTCTGCGTCCATACATATACCAACGCTTCTTGGTAGCTGCGGGGAATATGCTCATAACCGGCATCCCTGCCCAGAGGATAATATTTCATGAACCGTTCCAAATCGCGCTGTTGCAACACGTATGCCAGCATATACTCAAAAGCCATCCGGTTACGATGATTCTGTTGATACAACAGTCCCAACATAACGTCTATCTCCCGGTTACTGAACAAAAAGTCTTCCGTATATCGTATCTGCCTCAGCCAGCCCCATTCTTTATGAGCATTGATTCTCTCTTCATTATAAAGGTAGGTCATGGCATCTTCCGCCCACTCTCTATAAAAGAGCGTTTTTCTCAATGCCCGCAAATATTTGGCAGCAACCTCATACTGCCCGTTAATCAGGTTCGTTTCCGCCAAGCGCTTGTAGCAACGCCCGCTCTTATTGAAGTTGGGTATCGCTTCCATTGCTTCGAAAGCATGACGTTGAGCCGTATTGATCATTCCTAAATGATAATATGCCTCACCGATGGGCAATGGAGAAGTGAAGTCACGTTGAAATTCCGGCAACAGCCCTTCCGTACCGTTCTGGTAGAACTCAAACATACGGTCTCCCATCTGTCCGGTCTTTGCCAAAGCAAGATTCAGGCAGGTTACGGCAAAAGGCGAGGTAGGCGATTTCTTTTCAGCCGTCTCTACAACCTTCCGCCACTGTTTGTTACGCACCAGCTGGTCGTATCTCATCGCTTCTTCCTTGTCCATATCACAACCGGCGGCAACAAAGTAACAGCCGAACAAAGCCACCAATACCGACTGCACCCCGCCATATAACATCCGTTTCTTCGGCACAGGGAGAGCAGCCAATAGGAAAGGCATAAGAACCAGTAGAAAGGCAAGGCCTATCCCCACCCAAGGTATGACAGCCGGAAAACGGTAATAACCGATACCTGTCATCAATCGGGATATGGGGTACTGTGCCCAGATACTTGCCAACAACGGACAAGCCACTCCCCACAATCCAATTCCCGGAATCACACCCATACCGATCCGGAGATGCCTGTTTTCAGAGTTCGGACAGAGCTCACGCATCATCACCCAACTCATAAAGATGAAATGAACCGCCCCGGCTGCCCAATAGAGCAATGGAAGAACTACCAGAACATAAGCTATGCGCCCCTTCCTACCTTTCAAACGAGCATATGAATAGCATGCAACCAACGTAAGCAATAAAGCCACCACAAATGAGAGCATCACATTTTCGTCACCCATGAAATGCCACAAAACAACAACGGGCAAGAAGCTGAGCGGATAATAGACATCGGCCGTTCCTTGTTCCTTTGCCAATGCCCAAACCAAGCGCTGCAACAGCACATACAAAAAAGCCAGAATACAGGCACCTGCCTCTATATAATAATAGAACTGCGTCAAATATTCGGCGACATAGTCGGCCGGTCCGCCCGGCACAGCCATCCGTTCCTGCCAATAATCCATATCGAACAAGAAGAGCTGAAACTGCTCCTGATAGGAAAGGTGGGCAGGATAAACGTATCGCCAGAAAAGAAATACCATCGCACCGAAAAGGATCGACAGTCCGATCTTCCAGATACTTGCTGCCATATATTTTTTACCGAAGACTTTCATCCAATCGTTTTTGTTGCTCTTCCGTCAAGGTACTTCGCAAAAAGTTTTGCATGAATCTCCCCAACGTATTGTTTCCTTGTTCCT
Source organism: Prevotella heparinolytica (assembly GCF_004342845.1). GTDB lineage: Bacteria > Bacteroidota > Bacteroidia > Bacteroidales > Bacteroidaceae > Bacteroides > Bacteroides heparinolyticus. The sequence goes on from NZ_SLXB01000013.1 coordinate 35,503, forward strand.
CCAAGAAGAGGAAATTCATCTCCCGTTCCTGTTCCCTTAAACTATCACAGCGCCGTACCATTTGTAACGAATCTTCTCCGGTAGCTGTCGGCAGCCTCTTCCGAATAAGACGATAGTCCATTTGCATCTTTTCCCTCTCTTCCTTCCATCTTTGCAGTGCATCGTTCTGCGGAGTCCCCGCCACAGAACCGAGTGTATCAGCCGTCACGTATATCGTACCCGGTTCTGTCACTACCAATAACTCTTGTATGTCGATACGCAAAAGAGGCCGTACGCGCAATACCTTCATTTCCTCTCCTTGTCCGGAGAAGGAGAAAGAGGCGTTGGCTATTTTTACGGAGTCTACCCGTCCCGGAGCATTCGCCATAGGTACGAGATATATCCATTCGCCATCGTACTTCACCGAAGGCAATGTACCTTCAATCACATAGCCATGTTTGGTATCTCCACAACCGGCTCCTAACAGGCATCCTATACACAAAAGAAATCGGAAACACAGTTTCATCATATCATCCGGATTAAAGTTTTCTTACCGCCATACATTCCATCTCGACCAGCCATCCCGGGCGGCAGACGGGAGCCAGCGTAATCATTCTCGGCACATTAGGGAAACGCATGTCGAACATTTCTTTTACCACGGTATAATCGGCCATATCGCGCAGATAAACAATGATATGCCCCAAATCCTCAAAGGAACAACCGGCCTCTTTCAACAAGGCTTCCACATTTTCCCACATCCGCTCCGTCTGCCGACGAACATCACCGGCATGCACTATTTCTCCACGGTTGTTAATGCTTGCCGTGCCGGAAATGAGCACCAACCTGCGGCCTTCATAATCCACAGCCGTGCCTCGTTCAAAGCTGACCCCATATTCGTAAGTGGGGCTGAGGTGGGTACGGGCATACAAATACTTGATTTGTCCGGGCTTCAATCCCTCTATGGCAAAAGCATCGAGCATCACCAATATTTTCGGGTCGGCATGCCGCCCGCCGATACCGGTGCTGGCAATGTAGTGTGTCTTTTCCGTCAGGTTCTGAGTAGCGAATACTTCATTGCGCGCCTTGACCACGCCGGCATAGTTGCAATCTACATTCTGCACAAATATCCAAGTACGCAAGCAGTTATCAGCCAAAGAGCAACCTTGCTCCATCAACTGCATGACATAATCATTGAACAGCAACCGCGTCTGATATTCCGAATTGGCTGCACGGTTAAAGCTGCCTCCCATCCATAGTTGACGGTATGCTCCGTGCCTTACTTCATAAAGTCCGTTCGACAACACTTTGGTCTGCACATTGGTTTGCAGATACGCCCACAAAGCAATTTTAGTTCCCCCCAACGGCGGTTGCTCCACCACAGACAGGGCGCAATCGGAGGTTTCCGCCATAGTAGCGAGCAACAGTTCCGACTGATTGGCAGTGTCGCTCAAGAAGAATCTTTTGAATACGGCTATGGCACCGGGCAACTCATTCTTCACTAAAACAGCATACGTATCCAGCACAGCATTCATCTGCTCGCAATAAGTCTGCTTCGGCTCGATGGCATGTATCATCACGTGATATTCTGTCACTCCGCCATCTACAACAAATGCAGATACTTCGGCTCTACCGGAAGGATAAGTGTATGAGGTATATTTCATATAGTTGATTCAATGTTATTTACCTACAAATATAGCCAATTATTACTGCCTGCTAAAACTTTTTCCGGATATTCACGGGACATTCTACTTTTTCTTCAATGCATCACGGCGTTTAAATGCGTCCAAGTAAGCCGATAAGCCCACAACTTCACTTTTCAGCCCTGCTGCTCTTTTATTCCCGAATGTCTGTTCGCACGGCACGAATATCTGTTCGCACGGTGCGAATGTTTATCCGCAGGTTGCGTTTTTATGTTCGCACGGCGCGAACAGAGATTGATTCAAGTTGCAAACAAGTTTACTGCTTGCCTCGCGCAGTTTTTTTCTTTGATTCCAACAACTTTATTCCTTATATCCAACGCATCAATCCATATAGGGGTCGCTGAGACTTAAAAGTGCATAGGCTCGGTATTTGCAGTATCTGTCGACAAGCATCGTGAACTGGATTACGAAACAGTAGGTTCTCCAAGATGCCCATCTCTCGGCTACCGGATTAATTCAGATTTATCATGGGAGGTTGGCGCTTACTTTTATAATAAAGAATGGCTGCATCTATTCACCGGCTTTGCAGGGACTGTCGGCATACGTTTGAAAATTTAGCATACACCAATAATAGCCAATATTCCATAAAGAGAAGAAAATTCCGGAAAAGAAGTGAAAAGGTGAATCTCACGACTCACCCTTTCCTGTTTTAACCATAAAAACTTGTATCATTCGATTTTTCTTCTGCAAACGCCAAGTGCCACGAACGACCATAGGACGAGTGTAACGACAAGTGCTTGCACAGAAATAGTCCGATTGACAATTCCCTCTTCTGACTACTTTCTCTTGAAGTTCCAGAACCAAGCAGTTCCCCAATCTCCGGCTCCCGGCTCGCCGGCACAAAGCCTGAGATGTTCGCCATCGGCTTTCAGTATCTGATAAACATACTGGGGAGCGTTTCCATGGTTTACCATAATCCCCATCAAAGGATAAGTGCCGCTGAAAGTCATGGTACCTTTGTCCCAACCGGCCTTAATCACGTCCTCACTCACTTTGACGGAACCTTTGTCGCCACGGCTCATCTCTACTCCGGTCAGGCTGATCTTCATCCATCCGTCCTTGCCGTCTTTGGGTAAACCTTTACCTGCGGCCTGTTCATCAATGTCTTTCAACTGAACAACCCACCAGCTGGGGCCGCTATTTTGCAGATAACCGCCATTACCCCATACACCATCGCCGGCAGTATCATCCCATACCCATGTATGGGTGGTAAACCCGCCGTTTCCATCGCCAAAGATGTCATTAAAGATGGCCGGCAGGTCGGTAAATTCCTTCACATTGATGCTTTTCGTTTCGGATTTCGTAATGGAGCCGTCCTGATTCATCGTAGTAATATAGAAATCAAGGCTGCGCGCAGGAGGCACAATCTGGCAAGTAGGTGCAGTGCCCATAGCCACACAGATATCGGTGCTCGCATCGTAAACCTTTACATAACGGGTGGGAGAAACATTGAACGTCAAGTTGTTATTCCCCTCGCTCTTGGCAGAGATAGTAAATGAATTGGTTAATTCTTCAGCGGTTATATTGCTGTTCTTTCCTATCTCGTCCACTATCGGGTCGCAGGCAGCAAAGAACAAAGACAACAACGGAGCTGCAAATAATATCTTTTTCATATCGTAAATTGCTTATTAAGATTAAACATTCGGTCGGGTTCTATTTCCATCCGGTGTACTCGCTATCGGCACCCGTCCAACCCTCATTCTGCACAACGCTTCCGATGGCAACTTGGCTTTCGGGCATCTTTTGGAAACCGGCCGTAGCCTTATAACGAACCGCATATCCTCCATTGTGGGCCGTATTCTTATCGGGCTGACCGCAATAATAAACCGGCTGATTATCTTGTTTGGAAAGTGCCTCGGCTGCAATATGCCAACGACGGATATCATTCCAACGAATACCTTCGAGAGCCAATTCCCAACGACGTTCGTTCTGCAAGGCCTCGAGCGAGTAAGAAGCAATGGGGGCGAGTCCGGCCCGTGCACGCACGCGATTGATGCCCGCCACATCCTCTTTCAGCTCGCTCTGCATCAACAATACATCGGCAAAGCGAATCAAAACCAAGTCATGGATGTTGTTAAGCTGCATATTGTTGGCTCCTTGAGTCCATCCCGAAGCACCATACATCAGATTCTCAAAGCAGCACACATACGGATTGTCTTTTACCGGAATCAAATTCTCCTGCGAACCATCGTTTATAGCAGAAATCGGCGACCACTTCTTAGAATAATAGTCGGTTTCCTGCACGAAGTCTGACCAACCGCCCTTTACATAAGTGGTGCTTTTCGACCAATCCACAATAGTGGCTTCGCGACGGATATCTTTCTCATCACGGTCGGCACTTTTCCAGTCATTCACCAAATTGGGAGCCACAGGGCCTGCCCCCCAACCTTGCCCGAAGGGGAAAGTCTTATCGTAAGACTGACCACCGCGTACACCCATGTGCAGAGCAACACCGTTGCCATAACCTATGGTAGTTTGCCAGTCGGCCAACTTATTGAACTTGATGGCGAACATCGATTCGAGATTAGCGGCATTATCGTCCTCTGCCCATTTCAGACCTTTCCCCTTGGTATAATTATAGTCTTCCACCGTATAGCGGTTGGTATAAGCCCAGAGGTTGCGGAAATCGGATACAAGTTCATAACCGGAGTTGTTCACACAATCGTCTACATAGGCTATAACGTTCTCTTTGGTCAGCGTCGTGCCATCGGGCAATGCCACCGAAGTAAGCGGTTTGTAAGTAGTGCCGGTCAAAGCGGCCATATCAGTTCCGTTACCGTACATACCGGTGTAGAATAAGAAAATACGAGCCATCAAAGCCTCTGCCGTGTACTTGTCTACGTGCCCGTCAGTCTTACGTGTGGCAGACATCATCTCAACGGCATCACGCAAATCCTGCAACATCTGTCCGTAAAGCACCGCCACATCACCTTGTGTCACCAGTTCGCCTGAAGGAACAGTCATCAAAGGCACATTGCCATACATGCTTGCCAAATCGAAGTGATAGTAAGCGCGCAGGAAGAGGGCCTCACCCAGGAATTGCTTCTTTATCTCTTCATCCATAGCCGTGTTCGGCAAAGCAGTAATCAATGTGTTAGCCCGGTTAATACCTTCATAACGCAACACCCAGAAATTGTTAGTCATGTCGGCATTATAGTTCGTAATCAAGTCCATGGCCTGCATCAGTTTATCATTGGTTCCGCCACCGCCAAGCGCATCGTCGCTGGCCAGTTGCGCATAGTATATAAATGACTCCTGCGGATACGCATGCGTGGCATTCAAGTTTTGATAGACACCTGCCAAGGCTGCAATACCGTCGGCTTCGGACACGGGGAAGTTCTCTGTGGAAAGCTCACCCATATTCTCCACATTGTCGATGTCGCAAGAGGCCAATCCAAGTGCAACACAAGCCGAAGCGAATAAGTAGGTTATATTTTTCATATATAATCAGTTTTAGAATTTAACATTAACACCAAACATATAGGTACGAGGAGTAGGATAGTTGCCTACATCGACACCGGTCAGCCAAGGTTCTTTGCTGCTAAGAGCACGGCCGTTCTCCGGATCCATTCCCTTATAGCCGGTAATGGTGAAGAGGTTTTGCGCTGCAGCATACACCCGTAACTGCTGGAACGGACAATTCTTCCAAATACGCTTAAAGTCGTAACCCAAAGTCAGATTTTGCAATCGGAAGTAGTCTGCATTTTCCACGTAAATGTCAGAAATAGACTGCCAATTCACGCCTTCATTCATACGGGCCAGCAAAGGATATCTATTTGAAGTACCCTCGCCATTCCAATACTGATAAACCTCGGTGGTGTAATTTTCTTGTTCGCCGTCGGTGAACTTACGATAAGAACGGGCCACTTGTTGTCCCAATGCAGCGAAACTTGTCACAGAGAGGTCGAAGCCCTTGTATCCGAAGTTAAGGCTGAGTCCCATCGTCACATCGGGATGAGGATTACCCAAATCGGTCTTGTCGTCGGCATTGATAACACCGTCTCCATTCACATCCACAAATTTCAGGTCACCGGGTTTCAGCGTATTACCTTGCAGCGAGTTGGCAGCGTTTTTATCTTTCAATCCTGCTACGTATGCAGCCAAATCTTCTTGATTCTGAATAACACCGTCGGTCTTATAACCCCAGAAGTAACCTATGGGATGTCCTTCCTCGAAGCGTGCCATATAGCCGGTTCCTTGCGCAAGATTGTCAAGCCCTCCATTGTTATACTTGCGGGTACTATTTACTTTGGTCACCTCATTCTGGTTGTAGGCAATGTTCCAGTTTATACCATAAGTAAAGTCTTTACCCACATGGTCATTCCAGTTAAGAGCAAGTTCTACACCACGGTTGCGAACCGTACCTGCGTTTTTCAGCTGTTCCGAGAATCCGGTAGTGGGTGTTACGGGAACCAGCAGTAACAAATCTTTAGTGGTTTTTTGATACCAATCGAAAGTAACGCCCAAACGACTGTTCAAGAAACGGGCGTCGAGGCCCATATTAATCTGTTCGGAAGTTTCCCAAGTTATATCGGCATTGGCCAAACGAGTAGGAGCGGCACCCGAAGTATAACCATCCTTATTATTTCCGAACGAGTAATTGGTCTTTGCATTGTAACCGAATGTTGCCTGATAAGCAAAGTTATCAACAGCATTCTTATTACCGTTTTGTCCCCATCCGGCACGAATCTTCAGGAAATTGAGCCATTCTTGTGCTTTTTCCATAAACTTTTCGTTCGAAACCACCCATCCGGCAGAGAATGAGGGGAAGTAGCCCCAACGCTTGCCCGGTGCGAAGATTGAAGAACCGTCGGCACGGATAATGGCACTGAACATATAGGTTTCGTTGAAGTTGTAGTTCAAACGGCCAAAGTAAGACATGCCGCGAGAGTCGCCATACGGACTTCCCGATACGGTAGCCAATGCCGTATTGTTCTTCATGAAACTCATATAGGCGTGTTTCAAATCGCCAAATACCGAATTAGTAGCCGTAGCATTCAATGAGAATCCGTAGTTGGGACGCGATTCGCCGTATTCGGTTCCGGCCAATACATCAAAATCGTGTCTGCCTACATTGAACTTATAATTCAATGTATTGGTGGTGCTCCATCCCCAACCTTGTCCTATCTGGTTGGTGGCTTGGTCGATGGAACGACTGTCGCCTTGATCATTCAGCTTGTAAGCGGGAAGATAGCTGCGCCATGACCATGAGCTTTGATTGTAGTTTAACTGACCGCGATAGGTCAACCCTTTGACGGGTTGTATTTCCAACCAACCGCTAACGTTAAGTCCGTAGCTGATACTTTTATTATTGGCACTTTGTCCGTTCATCATCGAAGCAATAGGATTGGTTGTGTAAGAATTAAAATTAAACCAGCCTTCCTTACCCGATTTCTTCAAATCCTCATAACCGAAGTATGCACCGTCTTTGTTATAAATAGGAATCAATGGGTTGGCCCGCAACATATTCGACAACATATTGCCATATTGATTTCCGTTGTCAAGGCCTTGTCTTTGAGAGTGCTGATAGTAAAGATTCTGACCGATCTTCACTACATCAAGTCCCGCATCGTTACGGTAAACGACATGCTCGGCATTCATGCGCAAAGTGAAACGACGATAATCGGATTTCGCCATATTGCCAAATACACCATCTTGATATTGATAACCCACACCGGAAGAAAACTTAGTGCGATCGGTACCGGAAGTGATATTCAATGAATGGCTGGTGGTAACGGCATTCTTGTTGCGAATAGCCTCAACCCAATTCGTACCCTCGTTCGCACCACTTTGGTAAGCAGCCAACAAGTCGGCATCTACAAACCGAGACCAATCGTGCGCATCCACGCCACTATTGAAACGAACCAAGTTCTGTATCTCCATATACTGTTTGGCATTCAGCATATCAGGCAACTTATAGACATTTTGCCAACCGATATTACCATCGTAGCTTACCTGAATTTTGCCTTCTTTGCCCTGTTTGGTTGTCACCAAGATTACGCCATTGGCGGCGGCAGAACCATAAATGGCACACGAAGCGGCATCCTTCAATACGTCTATACGCTCAATGTCGGCAGGGTTCAGGTTATTGATATCGCCTCCCACGCCATCAATGATATAAAGGGGTTTGGTATCGCTATTCGTACCGGCACCACGAATGGTTACTTTAAAACCATCACCCGGCTGACCGGAAACAGCTTGAATATTCACACCGGGAGACTGGCTCTGCAAAGCCCCCAAAGCCTGAGTCGTATTCAATTTTGCAATATCCTCTCCTTTCACTTCAACCGTAGCACCCGTCACCAGCTTCTTTTTCTGTACGCCGTAACCCACCACGACTACCTCGTCCAACAATTCGGAATCTTCTTTCAACCGGATATCGAAGTTAGCCTGATTACCTACCACTATTTCTTGTGATTGATAACCGATAAAAGAAACGACAATAACAGCTCCCGGCTGAACATTCAATGTAAACTTGCCATCAATATCCGTAATAACACCATTAGTCGTACCTTTTTCCAAAACATTGGCACCGATAACCGGTCCCATTGCATCTGTTACAGTACCTGTGATTTTTTTCGCTTGCTGCACAGCTTCGATTACATCAATCGACGCGGCGAAAAGTTGTGGAGTATAGCCGAATCCCAAAGTCGAACATACCCCTACAAGCAGCGCTGTTTTTCTGAAATTAAAATTCATACTTGTATCTTTCTTAGTTAATGAATTGGCGTTGCCACATCGGCAACAAATGTTTTTATATAAGGTTAAACTATTCTTGAGAAATAAATAGTCCTTATTAAATAAGGCAGGTGAATATTTATTATTCCTTTCTCATAGGCATTTTTCATTTTGTTAATGGTTCGTTAAACAGTATATGATGAGTTTTATTTCACTTTCCTTCGCGAATACAAATGTAAATTTTCAGCCTGAGACAAACAGACATTATTTTATCACATAATGATACTTCTTTAACATCCGTTATTATTTCACTTTCAGAAACGCCCCATCCGGCACTTTACACAAAGCGGTTATAGCCGAAACCCGTCTTTTCAAAGCAAGTTCTTGGCAATAGAGCAAAGGAATGATTGATTTAGCGTGAACGGGCAAGCGTCATTTCTTCAGTTCATCACGTACCATATGCCCCCACTCTTTCAAATCCCTCTCTTCCCAGTTTCCTTCCGAAGAGGCCGTAGGATAGAGCATGGAGCAAGTTTCATCTTTATCGGAAACAGACCACGCCACCCAGCTGATGGAATGCCGTTGCATCCATTCCAACCAATTCCGCCATTCTTCAGGATTTAAAGGGCCTCTCCGCTGGCTTCCATACCCGCACATTCGGAAACGAAAACGGGAAGCCCCTTGGACATGGCATAATCAGCCCTGTTGCGTAGCCATTGTCCATGGGTGTTGGCATAAAAATGAAGTGTGTACATGATGTTCTTGTATCCGATGATAGGGTCGTCCGCAGCCAGATGTATATCTTGATCCCAATGCGGACTACCCACAAGAATAACCGCCTCAGGCTCTATGGCACGAATTGCCTTGATGACTTCAATGGAATATCCTTATCCTATAAAGAGCATCAGCCAGCATACCGCCACGACAATTATCCAACTATTTTTCATTGTATTTCAATTTTAGGTTTTCCTCTTTGATTATTTCGATAGTACTGTCTGTTGCAAAAACAGAGTTCAGCCCCTGCTCCTCTTGTGCCGGATCGCCGGTATAGTCATCTCCTTTTTCCCAAAACACATGTCCGGGATTCTGTTCGGCAAAACCTCCCCATGCCCAGAAGTTGCATCCGGCAAACAGGCCGCCGCTTTCACGGTCTTGACGGATGAGGTCGAACACGTAACGATAATACTCGTCACGTGCCGTAGTCGGCACTTCTTTAGAGAACCGGAAACCGTCACGCGGAAAGCCGAATTCCTCAAGCACTATCGGTTTATGGAGTTTTCGGGCGACAGTCATGTGTTCGTCTATGTATTTCTTGGTATTTTCTTTGGCACGCGGAAGAAGTTCCGCCAGACTGTCCGCCTTCACCCATCCCCAATTATACGGCCAGATGTGAATATTAAGATAATCAATATTGGAGTCCGCATGGATTTTTCCGAAAAGCGCGATGTCGTTCTCGCATCCCCAAGCGCCTTCACTGCCCGAAGACACCATGTGGTTCGGATCGAGCGACTTGATTTGTGCAGCCACATCGGCCATCCAATGCGCAAAAGTTTCTTTGTTTTCCTCGGCAAAAGCGCGAGGCTCGTTGCCAATCTGCCAAGACATGATGGTGGGATCATCCACATATCTTATCTGATTATACCTATTTGTTCTTGTCACAATATACTTGACGTGATTGGCAAACAAGGCCTTCGCACTGTCCGACTGCGGAAACTGCTTTACATATTCCATATAGGCGGGCCATCCATCTATGGCAGGCACCACGGCATCTCCATGCCCCGTCCATTGCAGGTAAACGGAATAACCTCCGCTCCATTCCCACGAATTGTTCAAATAAAGAACGGCTGTCATGTCGCGTTTGCGCAATTCATTCATGAAATAATCCAGTCCGGCTAAAACAGTATCGTTGTAGACGCCGGGAGCTGTTTGCAAAGAGGGCTCTACCCGTGTCTTCACGCCGTTTTCACCATCGGCTCCCACCAATACGCGGAGGTTGTCCACGCCGATGCTTTTCAAGAAATCCAGTTCTTTGTGCAAACGCTCTCGATTTCCGCCTTCGCCTTCCGAGCCAAGAATGGCACCGTACCAGAAGTTGGCACCAATGAAATAATAGGGCTTTCCGTTGCGGACAAACTGTCCATCGGGACTGACCGTAATAAACGAATGTTCCGTATGTCGGGGAGTACACGAGAACAACAGGAGAAAGAGAAAAGACAAAGCTCCTCCTACCCCTCGTCTCTTTCTTCTCTCACAGAGAAAAGAATGAATGCTGTCTTGATTAGTTATCTTCTTCATGCGATTATTTTTATTCATATACACTTTCTATTGATTCTGTTTTATATCTGCTTCCGCATTCTCATCCTCTCGTACAGATTGCCAAGGCATCATTAATATCATAATGCAAGAAGTTTTTTTCGCAACCACTCCAGCCACTCGTCCCACTGCTCCTGATACCAGTAATGACCGGTTTCAAGATAAGGATGGAGTTCTTTCGAAGACGAAACCACATTATAGGCGGCATACATGGAGGTAGGAGGACAGACATCATCATTATATCCCCAACTGAACCAAGCAGGCACAGTCAACAAACGGGCAAAATTCGCCGTATCATAATAACGAACCGTTTCGAGTTCTTTCACATCGGGAGCACCTCCATAATAGAAATGATGAGGCCATCCACAAGCACGTTTTTTAAGGGAAGCCTCATGGTCGCACAAAGCAGGATGAACAACGGCCAAAAAAGTGACACGTGAATCGAGAGCGGCAGCTATCACGGACAAAGCGCCTCCCTGGCTGGCACCTGTGACACCTAAAGTCTGTCCGTTATATTGCGGCAGAGAGCATATAAAATCCACTGCACGCAAAACGCCCACAATCACACGGTTATAGTAAAAGGAATCTTTGTTGTCGCGACAGAAAGTCCAGTAATTATTCAACGCGCCGCTTGCCAGCGCATCATACACCGATTGCTCCATCGTCACGGGAATGCCGTGAATCCCTATTTCCAGTGTTATCACTTTTCCGGGAGCGGTATAGGTATCGCCCATATAGGGGCGCACACCCGCACCGGGCACACGCAGCAATGCCGGATATTTCCCCTCTTTCTTAGGGATGCTGAGGACACCGTAAAAACGGCCTCCCCACTCCTTGGTGCGGAAACTCACCTGATAGACATTATCTGTCATCGTACAACGTTCGGGAAGTAAAGTCATCACAGGCTCCAGCGGAGTGTTGCGCGCCTGTTTCAGGGTATTTGCCCAATAATCGCGGAAGTCGGCAGGGAGTTCGGCAACCGGTCGTAACTGTTCGGGGGCATAAGCAGCAGTCGCCATGCCTTCGTAAGTGCATCCGCCCACATGTGCTTTGACTTTACAACGAAAGAAACCGGAAGTTTTCATCACTCCTTGAAGTTTCAGTGTGCCGTCTTTCAGCAACACATCCTTTTTTGTCTCGGTGGGATACATCTCCGGCCCCAGCTCGTAGTCGATCCTTACATCAGACAAAAGATTCCGGGCCTTTATCACCCTGACAGTAAACGTACACTTCTCATTCAGCCTATAAGTCCAGTCGGTACGATCGGGTGAAACCACCACACGAATTTCATTGCCGCGTATCTGCGCAATAATAGTCAGCCCACAGAAGAGAGACAGTAAAAACAGATAAATTCTTTTCATAATATCAAATCTTTCTAATTGCAAAGATACTAATCTGCAATAAAGGAAAACGATACTATTTTATCATATTACCATCTTCTTCTTTCTATAATTCTCACGAAACTCTTTCGGGGAGCATCCTTTTTTCCGCTTGAACATCCTGTTGAAGTTGGAAAGATTATTAAATCCGCAATCATAGCAAATCTCGGCAATGGTACGGGTGGAATCGACCAACATACGAGTGGCAAAGCCCAAACGGAAATCTATAAGATAGTCAGAAAGCGTCTTACCGGTACGCAGCCTAAAGAAACGACTGAAGGAAACGGGTGTCATACCCACCATGTCTGCCAACGTATTCAGCCGTACTTCCTCCTGATAATGCTCGGCGATATACTTCTGCACTTTCTGCACGCGACGGCTATCGGAGAAAGTCTCTATTTTGGCAAAGGAAGACGAAGACAACATCCGTGCATCACTATACAGCGACAGCTCGTAGAGAATACGCAAGAAACTCATCACCGCATAAAACCCTTGTTCTTCAGAAGCCAGTTTGTCCAGCCAATTGTACACTTTCATGATGGCCTGCATGGGGAAACAAAGACCGCATTGAGCACGCTCCAACATTTGCCGGATACTGTCGAACTGACTCTTATTGATAAAGTTCCCGAAGAAGAGATTCGAAGAAAACTGTATCGTAATCTCCCGGATGTCCTTAGAAGTACATTCGTGTTGCTCCCACACATGCTCCAATTCCTTGCCGGTAATCAGTACCAAATCATAATCTCCGATGATTTCAGCCGAATCGCCCACTACCCTGCGCACACCGGAGGCATGCTCCGTGAAGTTCAGTTCGTACTCGGCATGGCAGTGAATGGGATAAGTGAATTCCGTTTTATGCCGATCGGCTATGTAAAAACAATCACGCTCGGATAGGGGCGTAATCTCTCGCATTATATAACTTTGGTTCTCCATCATGACTACAGGTTAATATTGTATCATTTATATTCCGGTTCTCGCTTGCCGTTACAAATCTAAGGTATTGCAAAGATAGCCATTACTTACAATACCGGACAGCATTATTTGTTTCTTTCAGATGGAGAATTTGTTATATCTTCATGCAGCATTCCTCTCAGAATCCGCTTATTCCTGCACCTTCAGCACGAAGGATGCGGCAGGTATATGCTCCGCACCGACTGTCAACACGGCTTCTCCCGCCTCGCCGGTACTTTGCAACAGAATTTGGGCAAGCCCGTTGAAAGCCTTCACCTGAAAAGTACGGGCAGAAGCATCCATAGGACGTTCTGCATCCTGATAGGCAGGGTCGCCATTGCCCACTCCGAGAATGCGTACCGGGCCGGCAACGGTAATCGCCAACTCATCGCAGGCAGTGGGCACAAAACGTTTCTTCTTGTCCTGCAACTCTACACGAATAACGGCTACATCCCGTTTATCTGCCCGGGTAACCGTACGGTCGGCCGTAATGGAAATACGATTCGCGGCATCGGCAGTTTCAACCTTTTCCGTCAACATCTTCCTGCCGTTTTTGTAGCCCACGGCTTTCACCGCACCGGGACGATAAACGGTCTTCCAAGCAAGGTATCCATTCTTCTCCATCGGTTTGCGCCCCAGACTTTTGCCGTTCACAGCCAGTTCCACTTCGTCGCAGTTGCTATACACCCACACGTCGATACTATCCCCCTCATGTCCGTGCAGATTCCAATGGGGCAGAATGTGCAATACCGGTTCGTCCGTCCACCAAGATTTCAGATAGTAGGCTTCATCTTTGGGGAATCCGCAATAATCCAACAGGCCGAACTGCGACCCCGTGGCCGGAAACTTCATGGGATTAGGCTCTCCGCGATAGTCGAACCCGGTCCAATAGAAAAGGCCGGCCAGATATGGACGTTCGTCGTAGAACTTCCAGCCCCGCTCAATGCAATTCAGCAGACTGTCCGGCCCGTTTGGCCTGCGGTTATGGGCCATCATGTGCCCTCGGTCGTGAGCATCGAAATAGATGCCTCGCGTGCCGCAACCCGTGGTTTCTTCCGAACCGAGCGCCCGCCGTTGCGGATAGTCCTTGCGGTGCTGCTCCACGGGATGTTGCAGGATATAATTGTAACCGGCCACATCGGCGGGAATCAGAATAGAAGGGCCGCTGCTCGATGCAACCGTCATCGGGCGCGTAGGGTCGAAGCGGTGGCAATACTCACGCATTGAAGCCGCTATGCGTGTTCCGCTCTCCTCCCATTCGATGCCCCACTCTTCGTTGCCCACGCTCCAAAGGATGATGCAGGGATGGTTGCGGTCGCGCTCAATCATGCGCCTCAACAGGCGGATGTGTTCTTCGTTGACTCCCGTCAGGCGGTTCTCCTCTATGACAAGAATGCCCATCCTGTCACACGCATCCAGCATTTCGGGTGTCATCGGATTGTGGGACGAACGATAGGCGTTGCATCCCAAAGCCTTCAACTGCCTGAGGCGGTACACCTGCAAGGCATCGGGAAGCCCCGTTCCCACTCCGGGATGGTCTTGGTGCATATTCACGCCTTTCAGCTTCAAAGGCTCACCGTTCAGAAAAAAGCCTTTGTCGGCATCGAAACGCACCTCGCGGATGCCGATTGCAGTGACGAACGCATCTACCTGACGGCCATTCTGATACACCTCTGTCTGCAATGTATATAAATAAGGTGTATCCACACTCCAAAGGGCGGGGTCATCCAATTCCATCTTGCCTATGCTGAGGTTCCGCTCCTTTGGCAACACCTGCCCGCCATCGGTTTCACAACGCGCAACTTCCTTGCCTTCGGCATCTTGAAGGACGTGGCAAAGGCGATATGTTCCCGCTTCTATTCCTGAATTCTCCACCGTTGTTTCTATCGTCAGCACGGCCTTATCAAAAGCGGGAGAAAGCTTGCTATGCACAAACGTCCCGAAAGGAGCCACATGCAAAGGAGCCGTTTTGTTGAGCCACACATGGCGGTAGATGCCCGCCCCTTCATAAAACCACCCCTCTTCGAGCGTGGCGTCGGCGCGAACGGTTATCAGATTCTCACCGCCATAGTTCAGGTATTCCGTGATGTCATACGTCTGTGTGGCATAACCGCTCGGCTCGTGTCCCAGATAGAAGCCGTTTATCCAGACACGGGCATCACGGAAAATGCCGTCGAACTGAAGATAGAGATGCTTGCCAAGGTCTTCTTCGGGAATGGTGATGGTCTTCCGATACCACCCCACGCCGGTTTCGGGATATTTATAACCCACCGTCTTATAACCGTGGCTGTGGCTGGCTTCGGCTGCATAAGGCAAGTCCACCGCCCAATCGTGCGGCAGGTCGACACTCTTCCATTCCACACCCCATTTGGAGGCATCGAACTTCAAAGAATAAGGGCCTTCATTATGGATAGAAGCCGCTTTTGTCAGATAGTTGAAATATTCCGTTCCGCAACCGAAATCCTTCTGCGGAGAAGCGGCATTGCCGAAAGCAAACTGCCAGCCGTCGTCCAGCAATATGCGTTCGCGAACGGATTGAGCGGAAAGAGAAAGTGAAGCAGCGCAAAGCATCAGCAAGGCAAACAAGTGTCCCATAGCAGTCATTTCTATTTAAAGTTCTCTCAATAAACATCGTTCCGGAACATTCTCAGGGAGATTTCGAAGCCGGCCCATATCACCTCCCTGCCACCTCCGTATCCTATAAGTACGGAGCAGATACGGAGGTGGCATGGGGTTGGTCTATTGCAAAGATAGAGCAACCCTGCCGGATTCGTCTGTATTTTTTTATCTTTTTCTGATACAGAAGCTCTTGAAGCCGGAAAAAGCCCTCCGGCAACTTGGGGCAATCGGAGAAAAGTTTATAAATTTGAACCGCTTTACCTCCCGGAAAGCACAAGAGCCTGCCGGGGCTTTGTCCGGCATTGGTTTGCGTCTGCTTCCGGAGGAAACGGCAAACAAGATTTAAAGGCACACAGATTGTTTCATCAACCCCTACCGCAAACGTATGGAAAACAAAAGATTCGGATATTTCGACGACCAGAACCGCGAATACGTCATCACCGACCCCAAGACTCCCTGGCCATGGATCAACTATTTGGGCAATGAGGATTTCTTCTCGCTCATCTCCAACACCGCCGGCGGCTATTCTTTCTACAAAGATGCCAAGTTCCGCCGCATCACCCGCTATCGCTACAACAGCGTGCCGATGGACAACGGTGGGCGTTACTTCTACATCAACGACGGCGGCACCGTATGGTCGCCGGGATGGAAACCTTGCAAAACACCGCTCGACAGCTACGAATGCCGCCACGGCATGAGCTATACCCGCATCAGCGGAGCAAAGAACGGCATCGAAGCCGGCCTGCTGTTCTTCGTTCCCCTCAAGACATGGGGGGAGGTGCAAAAGCTGACACTGAAAAACCTCACCCGACAGACGAAGCGCATCAAACTGTTCTCCTTTGCCGAATGGTGCTTATGGAATGCCGCCACGGACATGGAGAACTTCCAGCGCAATTTCTCCATCGGAGAGGTGGAGGTGGACGGCTCGGTCATCTATCATAAGACGGAGTACAAAGAACGCCGCAACCACTATGCTTTTTACAGCGTCAATGCTCCCGTCGACGGTTTCGACACCGATCGCGAAACGTTTATCGGACTATACAACGAATTCAGCCTGCCCGAAAAAGTGAGCGAAGGCAAGGCCGGCAACAGCATAGCTCACGGTTGGAGTCCCGTGGCTTCGCATTACATCGAGGCAGAGTTGAAACCGGGCGAAAGTCGCGACTACATCTTCTTGCTGGGCTACGTAGAGAACGGGCAGGACGAAAAGTTTGAAAGCAATGAAGAGAAGGCCGCCCACCACAACCCTATACTGCAAAGCGTATCGAGTGGCGCACTTATCAACAAGAGCAAAGCCGAAGCCATGATTTCGGCACTGGACACCACAGCCAAGGTAGATGCCGCCTTTGCCGAACTGAAAGCTTATTGGGACAGGCTGCTGGACGTCTGCGTGGTGAAGTCCCACGAGGAGAAGCTGGACCGCATGGTCAACATCTGGAACCAATATCAGTGCATGGTCACTTTCAACATGTCCCGCTCCGCCTCCTTCTTCGAGAGCGGCATCGGACGCGGCATGGGTTTCCGCGATTCCAATCAGGACCTCGTGGGGTTTGTGCACCAAATTCCGGAACGCGCCCGCGAACGAATCATCGACATTGCTTCCACCCAATTCGCCGACGGCGGATGCTACCACCAATACCAACCGCTCACGAAGCGCGGTAACAACGACATCGGCGGCGGATTCAACGACGACCCGATGTGGCTCATCTTCGGCACAGTGGCCTACATCAAGGAAACAGGCGATTTCGGCATCCTGCAAGAGCAGGTTCCGTTCGACAACCGCGAAGGCTCCGAGCTGTCGCTCTTCGAGCACCTGCGCGTATCCTTCAACCATGTCATTGAGAATCTGGGACCGCACATGTTGCCCCTCATCGGCCGTGCCGACTGGAACGACTGCCTGAACCTGAACTGTTTCTCGTGGGATCCGAACGAGTCGTTCCAAACCACGGAGAACATGACGGAAGGTTCCAAGGCGGAATCGCTGATGATTGCCGGCCTGTTTGTGGTGTGCGGACGCGACTATGCGGAACTATGCCGCCACATAGGCTGCAACGAGGAGGCCGCACGGGCGCAAACCTGCGTAGACAGCATGGTGGAGGCCGTGAAGAAACATGGCTGGGACGGCGATTGGTATCTGCGTGCCTACGACTACTTCGGCCGCAAAGTCGGCTCAAAGGAGAATGAGGAAGGACAAATCTTCATCGAGTCGCAAGGATGGTGCTCCATGGCGGGCATCGGACTGGAAGAGGGCATGGTGCAGAAAGCGCTGGATGCCGTGAAAGAACGGCTGGACTGCGAGCACGGCATCGTGCTCAACAATCCCGCCTTCACCAAATACGTGGTCGAATATGGAGAAATCTCCACTTACCCTGCGGGCTACAAAGAGAATGCAGGCATCTTCTGCCACAACAACCCGTGGATCATCATCGGCGAAACCGTATTAGGTCGTGGAGACCGCGCTTGGGAGTATTTCCGCAAGATATGCCCGTCGTACACGGAAGAGCGCAGCGCCCTGCACAAGGTAGAACCCTACGTCTACTCGCAGATGATTGCGGGGAAGGATGCCGCCCGTCCGGGCGAAGCCAAAAACAGTTGGCTGACGGGAACTGCCGCATGGAACTATTACGCCGTCACCCAGTTCATCCTCGGCATCAAACCTGCCTACGAGGGTTTGGAAATCAATCCCTGCATCCCGGCCCATTGGAAGAGTTTCAGCGTAAAGCGCAAATTCCGGGGAGCGGAATACCACATCACGGTAAAGAATCCCGACGGCGTCTGCAAAGGAGTCAGGACAATCATCGTCGATGGCCGGCCGGCAGAGGGCAACACGGTGAAACACCTTCCGGGCACACACAACGTGGAAGTAATAATGGGATAAAACGAGAAAAAGGATTCTACAATAACACGTTCGATATCACATGTGCCGTAGCTTCTACTATCCGATACCTGCGGCACACCTCGAGGACTATTTTCTGCGGGATGTCCGTCACCATCGGCCGTGTCCTTCCGTCTTCGCCGGTCACGTGGCGCAACGGCAGTTGCGGGTATATGGCGTGCAATATCAGGGCCGAGCGGTCGTAGGCCGTGAACGCCTCTCCCTTCATGTCGATGTTTATAAGGCTGTTTTTGCGGAATTCCGCCGCTTCCTGCATTCTTTTGCTGATTCGATAGGATTTCATGGATAATGGCGCGATTAGTGATGAGTGATGAGCGGTTAGTGATAAGTGATGAGCGGTTAGTGATAAGTGGTGAGTTGTCAGCGGTGAGCGATTAGTGCTGTCCGTGTGGCTTCGAGGCTTTCTGTTTTTCACTCACCACCCACTAATCGCTCACCACCGGCAACCAACCGCTAACCGAGCGGATTCTCTCCTTGGCCGCCCGAGCCGCCGGGAGTACTGCCGCCCGTACCGCCGCCCGTGCCGCCCGGTGCAGGTGTGGGCAGTCCTTTGGCTTTGCGGTAGTCGGCCAGCGAGGCGTAGTTCACGCCGGCTTCCAGCACGCCGCCGTTCTCGAAGCTGAGGCCGTGCAGAATCTTGTCTCTCAGTTCTTTGGCGGGGGTGAATACCACACGGGGCGATTTTATCATCAGCCCGGCGTTGAACTTGTCGATGTCCTCCACACCATCGCTCTTGAAGGTGAGGCGGAACGTACCCATTCCGGGCACGTTCACCGTGTGGCCCTGTTGCAACTGTTGGGGGATGAATGCCGCCAGCAGCTCTATGGCCGCCTCCATCTCTATGGGCGCGGTGGTGGTGTTTGCCGTGGCCGCGCGGGTCAGGGCTTTTTGCTCCAACGGCCGTGAGCTGTTGGGCACGGCATACCACTTGACGGGTTCACTCTTCTTGGTCGGGTGCTTCTTCTGCACCAATTTGTAACTGATACTCATGTTTTACAAAGTTTTAAATGTTTGATGATTAATGATATGATTCTCGTTCGACGCATTACCGCCTTATTCTTTACATGCCCTGTCGGGAGGCCTCCGGCAGGGGTGGTGTTCTCTCGCCGTATCGACGCCGCCCATGTCGCTATCATGAGGTTGCCTGCCTCACTATGGTGACGTTGGCTATCTCGCCATAGCGACGTTGCCTGCCTCGCTATGGCGACGTCTCCATGCTCGCCATAGCGAGGCAGGCGGCCTCGTCGCGACAATGCTCTCATGTCTGCTATGATAGTATAAAAGGTGAATGAATTCCACATGGTCGCTTCGCTCCCTTTATTCTTCTTGCGCTGCCCTCACCTCGAAGCCGTAGCCCCGAGCGTTGCTGCTCAGCGGGCTCACGTAGCCCGAGTAGAAGTTCAGGTTCCACCCGTAGTACGTGAAGTTCGGCCCCGCCGTCCAACAGTAGGCGCCGCTCCCAATGCTGTAGGGCACTGCGGAACTGATGTTCCGATAGCCCGACGCAGGGAAGAAGACAGTACTACCGGTGTGGTTCAGTCTGCAATGGAAGTTCCAACCCTTATCCCATGGAAAAAGCACGTTGAACTGCGATTGAGTGGATGCATTATTTCCTGTTGTGGTAAAGCCCGTAAAGGCATTGCTTGGAGGAAGTTTATATCCTACAGGCGATGGGTCGTAGATGGTCTTCACAACAGGGTTGTCGTTGGCTGTGTAGACGGTGTTGTTCGCACTCCAAAGGTTGGCGTAGGTGTTATCCATTTCCCAACTTGTATTAAAAGTGTTAGGGGCAGTGATACCCGATTTGATACAAGCAGTACCGGTTGAGAAACTTTGAACAGGGGGAAGCTGATTGGTCTTGACGTTCCCATCGGCATCATACCAGGTCTTATTGATGCTGTTCGAGCTTCCGTCTGGATTCTCCAATGCCCCCACGAACGGGTCTTTGCGTCCCCATTGGAAGTAGGTATTGTTCCCAAGTTCCGCAATGGTATGCGCTTTCTGTTTCACTGTGATGGTTTGTGTCGCCGCCGGCGTGTATCCTGCCGTAGACCTCTGCTTGAAGCGCACCTGCACGGTGCGTTCGGCGTAGGCCTCCTCCTTTCCGTCGCACCAGCCGAGGCTGACGGTCATAAGCTTATACTTATAGCCCTGATAATTGGTGATTTCCTTGTCGGGTGTGGTTGTTCCCGTTGTTCCGGGCTTGTAGTCCGTCACCCAGATGTGCCAGCTCCAAAGCACGGTGTTCGCTGCGTCGCGCACCGCCACCACGGCATTGCCCTGCCGGATGGTGGATTGGTTTACGGTGAACTCAAGGAAATGCCTGTCGGAAGAGAGGGCCACGTTCGTAACAAGATTCGGCTCATCCTGCCAGACGAGCGTGCAGTTATCGGGAGTGCAGTTTGCATTGTTGTAAATGTATGGGTCGGTAATTCCGTTTCCGAGGTGGTTGATGAAGGTTGTCAGCACATTGCTTCCGCTTGCCGTAGAGGTGTAGGCCGAGGTGTTCCATCCCGGATTCGGGCCTCCGGGCACCTTGACATAATCCACCGCGTTTCCGTACACCAACGGCAACTTATACCTCCCGGCGGCATTCACTATGTAGCAGTTGGCCGTCCGCATGGGGGCGATATTGCCCTGCCCGTCGTGGGTGGAGAGGTCGTATATGTTGGTGTTTGTCCCGTCGTTCACCGGTGAGGCATTCTTCAACGCCTCGTTGTGCGGGTTGCCCGAGGTGCTTGTCTGCGCCGCCACGGTGGCGGTGTAAACATCACCTGATGTGCTGCTACTCCCTGTCCCGCTTGCGGTGAAGGCAGTGAGCCATGACGGTTTGGTGCTGCTCCAGCTCATTCCACCGTCCTCGGAGAACTCCGCCGTCCATCCAATCGGTTTTGCCCCCGTGGCACCTCCTCCCGTAACAGCAAGGTAGCTCGCCACCCCATACGTGTTGTTTCCTCCGGCGTAGGTAAACTCCGCCGGAGCAGTCACCGTCAGCGTAGGCGTCATCACAATGCTGCTCGTGCTGATGCGGTAGGTAATCGTCTTTCCCATGGGCCAGGTCTTCCCCGCAATGTTCGCCGTGAGGGTGCGGGGCGTGTTGGTCAGGCCGTCGGTGTACTTCACCTCTATCTGCGCCCCGGCGGGCAGGGTCTGCGGCAGCATCATGAACGTTGCCGCTTCGGGCGTCAGAGGCGTGTCGGGCTGCTGCGGGTCGGGCGCCGTGGCGGCGGGCGAGAGGGTCAGCTCGAAGTTCCTCGCCCCGCCCGGGCTGTTCCATGCCGGCGAAGCAGTCATCGGCAGGCTGCCCGTGCCGTACACATTCTTCAGCGTAATCTTCGACACCGTGCCCGGCAGCATGTCGTCGCCCGTGACGAAGCGCACGGCCGTCAGCGCATGCTTCATCGTCAGCGGCTCGGCCGTGTTCGTGTTTCCCGGCCTGTCGGTAGAGGCCGCCACCAAGAGGTCTTTCTGGTCGGCAACATCGGTCGGTACTGTGTACGACAGGTAAGGCGGGTTGCCCGAAGTCCCGTTGTTGAACGCCGTCAGCCCCGCACTGCCGTAGGGCGCCGAGGCAAAGAAACTGATTCTGCGTGCAGCTCCCGGCCAGTGATACTCGGTG
The DNA here is from genome assembly GCF_004342845.1 of Prevotella heparinolytica. GTDB lineage: Bacteria > Bacteroidota > Bacteroidia > Bacteroidales > Bacteroidaceae > Bacteroides > Bacteroides heparinolyticus. Next base: position 57,637 of record NZ_SLXB01000013.1, read on the forward strand.
CTCCAGGCATCGCTCTTCTTCACCTTCACGGTGCGCATGTAGCTTGTGGCACTGCCGCCCGTATAGGCCGACGGCCAACTGTCCGATGCGGGGTAGACGAACGCCGTCACCGCCATCTCGTCGTACATCGTGGCAGTGGTTACGGGCGCAGCCTTCGTGCGTGCCCCGCCGTTTTGTGCGGTTGCGTCGCCTCCGACGCCCTCTTCGGCCGTGCCTCCGTCCTCCCCGATGCCGTCCGTAGTCACGGCGTGCAGGTACAGCGGATTACCGTCTCCGGAAGCCTCACCCTCCAGGGGGATTACCTGCACGGCGGGCAGCGTGTCGGCAGGCAGGCTGCCCGCCTCCGTCCCCGCACCCTTTGTCAGTGCGGCCTGCGCGGCACTGCCTTCCTTCCAGAGGTCGACCGCGAACCCTATCCTCCCTCCCGTGGAGGGGCTCTCATCCCGCTCGTCCGTGCAGCCGGCAGGAACAGTGGATAATAACAGCAATGCCGCCGCACCCGCGACGAGCATCCCCATGCAATGTCTCTTCTTCATGTTGTTTGTTTTTTAGATTCTGATCTCTAACGTCTGATAAAAAGTGGACGGAAAGGAATAGAAGGCCCACGCATCGTCTGCGCAGTGCCCTCCCCGGTATTATAAAGGCATTGGATAAGAAGTTTGCTTCCGGTTCCATCCTTTCCGCCCGGTTTCGTGATAGGATTCCCTTAAAGGGTATTACATGCTTATGTTCTCATTCTGGTCAGCCCAGTTATCCACAGTGACAGTGAACTTGATGGGGTTGTTCAGAATAGGATCGCCCGGATTGGACGGGAAATTAGGCCCTACCGGAGGTGTCACGGTGCCGCCACCCGGGTTCGGGTTGTCCTGGTTGGGTGGAACCACGCCGCCGCCGTCACCGAACTCAAGCGTATAGACGTACTTCTTGCCCGGTTGCCATTCCGTGTCGATGCCCACGGCCGCGAAAGCGTAAGCCGCCGGTGCAGTGCTCGGGTAAAGGGCGGTATAGTTGCCCGAACCGTTGTTAATGTCCATACGGCAGAGCACGGCGATGTACGCTCCGGTAGGAGCGGAAGCCTGCACGTACTTGGTGAGCTGCTGCGGAATCATCATGAAGTTATCCGAACCGAACATGATGCTCTGGGCAGTAGTGTTTAGTTCCAATCCCGTGCCTGTGGCATCCTCTGCCAGGAAGTCTTTCGGAGTGGAGAGGGTCGCCCAGTTCGTGCGGGGCACGGAATATGAGGAAATTGTTGCGGTCTGCGGGAAAGCGAAGTCACCTTTCGAGTTGATTGCCCCCAGTTTCACGCCCATCACTTTAACACGCAGGTTGGCGTTGGTACATTTGGCCTTCACCTCTATCTGCGAGAGGATATGCTTGAAGTTCATGGGCACACCCGAAGCGCCGTAAGTTGCCTTGTCGCCACTGTTGAAAGCTGCTACCACGTCCTTCTGGGCGGATACAGCCTGCTCCACTTCAAAACCGGTGATTTTCTGGTTGCTTGCACCGTGGGCGATGCTCACCAATGGGTTGATGCTTGTAGGCGCGTATGCGGTGAAATCCAGTGTACCTGCCGGCCAGTAATACACGGAAGCGGTGTTCCATGTGACACCGGCATCGGTTGAGGTCACCGCCAGATTAGTAAAATAGTTGGCTCCACCCGCATTGGGGAAAGCCGTCACGTTGAACGAGCCCATGTTGGCGAGCGTGGTCACCGCGCGGGTTGTCTTGCCCAGCGAGGTGCGGAAGCCGATGGCACCGCTTTGGTCCACGCTCGAGGTCTCGTCCTGCGAGCAGGCGGCCAGCGCCATGAGCGCCAGCCCTGCATAAAATACATGTTTCATTGTTTTCATTCTTTTAATTGTTTAATTGATTAATTGATTTTGATTGAACTCTTGCAATCCTTATCACGATATGTCTGTTTGTCCGATGCATGTTTATCCGTGCGCGGGGCGTCCGTTCCCGCGCACGTTCTCAGAGCTTGAGCGTGTGTTCCTCGGATCCCCACTCGTCCACCGAGGGGTGGAAGCCCCCGCCGTTGACGATGGGCTTGGGCAAGGACAGTTTGTCTATGACGATGCGTATGTGCCGCTTGTCCGGCGCATTGTTCACCCGGTCGCTCACGTCGAAGCGGAAATAGTGCTTGCTGCCGTCGGCAAGGATGACGTAGAGCGTCAGCGTGCGCCCGGTATCGGCATTCGCCGAAAGGCCGAAGACCTGCATGCTACCCGTAATCCTCGAGCCCCCGTCGGGGTCGGCGGCGAAAGGCACGGTGCTGCGCACGGCCGAAAGCGTGCCGCTGCCGGGGAAGAGCGAGCCGGATAGCCCGGAGAGCGAGGCCCCGACGGCGGAGACGTATTTCAGGTTCTCCACGTTCAGCACCTCCAGGCTCACGGTGGAGGTCAGGGGCTGCACGGGCAGCACAACGGTGCGGGGTGCATTCTCGTCGTCGCCCCTCTCCAGCCGTACGCCATCGAGGCTTCCGCCCCATACGGCATCGGGCGCCAGCACAACCTGCTCGCCGCCGAGATTGGCGCCGGGAGGGTTGCCCTGTGCGTTGACAGCCTCGAGCAGCGTGCTTTGACGCGTGTACAGCTCAAGCGTACCATGGCTATCCTCACCGCGCACCTGCACCACCTCGCTGTCGTTGTTCATATAGACCACCCGGTAGGCTCCCCACGGTATCTTGGCGGTACCTCCCGCCGGGTCGGTGAAGTCGCAACGCACGGGCTTCCCACCCGCTTCGGGGAAGAACCAGGCGCACATCCCTTCCACCCGCGCGCCGGGGGCGGCGCTCCAGTCGAACTTCACACGCACCTCCGCCGTGGACGAGGAGGGGTAATAAAGTTCCTTGTGCCGGCACGAGGAGAACGTGCAGGCCACGAATGCGGCGATGAGCGCGGCGCAGGCTGTCAGCATGAGGGCGGCGGCTATGCTCCTCACCGTCTTCATCCTTTCCATTGTTTTCTTCGTTTTCATCGTTTGCCTCCTTTCTTCGGATTGGTGTTACCGTGTCCTATGAGCCATACCAGCGACACCTCGGCCTTGGTGGGCCCGAACCAGCGCCGTTTCTTGGTGGCTTTCCATACGTAATGCCCCTCCTGTGGGACGTACTCGTAATACTCCCCGTCCAGATAGCCGATGCCGAGCGTGAAGTCGAGGTTGAGCCTGCGCCCGATGGGGGCGGAGTAGCCGTAGGAGATGCCGCCGCCGTAACTCCAGCGGTCACCCAAATACCCCTTGCCGCCCCATTCGAGGTCGTAGGTAAGCAGCAGGCCGTAGATGCCCATGTGGTGGCCCGTCAGCGGCTTGCGGCCGTAGCTCAGCCAGCGGCGCACTTCGAGGTCGCCGCCGTAGACGCGGTGGTAGCGGTAGCGGTTGTCGTTCTTGAGCCATGTGTACATCCAGTTGCCCGCTATCGACCAGCCGCGGCCTAAGTAGAACTCCAGCCCGAGGTTGGGGACCACAACGGCGTCGTAGAGCAGGTTTGTCTTCACGGCCATGTAGAAAGGCTTGCGCGGGGCGGGGAGCGGGCTGTCCTGCGCGGCGGGAGCCGTGCCGTAGAAGCTGTTGTTGACGGCTGTGTTCTCCCCGGCGGGCACGGGCACGTACACCGTGTCCCGTTGCCTCTCCGGCTCACGGGCAGGCAGGGAGATATAGAGCGTGTCGCGCGCCGCGGCCGGCTGTCTGTCCGACTCGTACCACACATGCAGGGTGGAGGCGCGCAGCTCGGGGAAGAACCGGCCCTCCATGTAGCGCCAGGCATATCCGCCGCCCAGCATGGCCAGACGGCGCTTGCGCCCGTCCGTCACGACGCCTCCCTGCGTGATCCATTCGGGCGTATGGCGCAGGATGTCGAGCACCTCGTGGCGGTAGGGCATGTACTCGTCCCCGGCTGCGAGGCGTTCCAGCCCCTCCCAGTCGATGCCTTTGGGAACGGTGGAGAGCCAGCCCGACTCGTAGGGGAAATAGCCGGACACCAACAGGCGTATGGCCTCGGCACGCTGCTCGGAGAGCCGGTGGTTCAGAGCCGTGCTCCCTTCAGGGGATGCCCCGGCGGTGACGCGCAGGCCGAGGATGCGGCGTGAAGGGTCACGCAGCAGGGTCCGGAAATGGTCGGTGAAGGCGCGCACGCGGGCGCCGTTATCACGGAAATAGGGGTCGAGGCGGGAGTCGCCCTGACGGAAATAGACGCGCACGGAATCCGTGCCCCGGCGCGCGTCAGCCTCCTGCCCCCGGGCATGCCCGAGGGTGAGCAGGAAAAGAAATAGAATAAAGGGTCGTTTCATCGCTTATGATTGAGAATTAAACATGTCCCGTTTGTCCCGGGCAGGCCGGGGCAAACGCTCCGGGAAGCCTCTGTAAAGGGGGTGCGGGGGGACACCTCTTGCTAAGAGGTGGGAGGAAAGGGACACGGAGGGAATACGCTTTGCCGGCAGATGCGGGTTTGTGCGCGATCGGATGCCGAAGCGCAGACGCATATGTAAACAATATTTATAAAATATTCGTCCTAAAGTTTGTAGGTATGGAATAAAAGTCGTTTATTTGCAGAGTTTTACGTGATACATTCCACCTCTTAGCAAGAGGTGTGCAGGAGGATCTCTTTCAAGACGGGAAAACCTCTTCCAGCAGTTTGCGGTTGGCCGACGCCGGCCGCGTGTCGTTTATCTCCCCGATGTATATGAGTGTCGTCTTGGTGTCGGTATGCCCCAATGCCTTGGAGATGACGGGCAGGTCGACGTTCCCCTCGTAGGCGATGCTCGCCCAGGAGTGGCGGGCGACGTAGGAGGTCAGGTTCACCGCTATTCCCGCCTCACGGGCAAGGGTCTTGAGCGCGCGGTTGTAGCGGTTCAGCGCCGAGGAATAGGAGACTTCCGCAGGATTTCCGAGTTTCGTCCCGCCTGTCGTCCTGCCTTTACCGCCGTCTTTCCCCTTGTCCGTTTCACCGCCTTTCGTCCGGTCTTTCTCACCGCCTTTCACCTTATATAATATGGGAAAGAGGTAGTCCGACTCCCGCGTCGCATACTTGTCCAGTATGTCGAGCATGCAGGGTTCCAGCGTCACCCTGACCTGCCGGCCGGTCTTGCGCCGCCGGTAGGTAAGCACCCCGTCCCTGACCTGCGGGCGCCGGAGGTCGGCCAAGTCCGCGAAGGGCATGCCCATGGCGTAGAACGAGAAGAGGAAGAAGTCTAAGGCCGCAGCCTCCACGGCTGCCCGCTTCCTCCCGGTTTCCCCGTCCTCTGCCCCGCCTCCTGCGGGAGAGAGGCTTTTCAGCCTGCGCAACTCCCCTGCGGTGATGCCGCGCTTCACCGTGGGAGAGTTGCCGGTGAACACGCCCTTGAAGGGCTTCCTGTCCTTCACGAGCCGCTTCGAGGCGGCTTTGTTGTGGATGGCGCGCAGCGAGCGCATGTAGCAGGAGGAGGTGTTGGGACATACGCCACGATCCTGCAGCCACCGCTCGTATGCACGCACGGTGTCGGCGTTGAGTGCGGATAGCGGTATGTCCCTGCCGCCGTTGAAGCGGACGAACGAGCGCACCGCCGTGCGGTAGTTGTCGGCAGTGGAGCGGCTTACGCCACGGGCCGCCGCATGGACAAAGCTTGAAAGCGTGGGCGAGCACCTCTGCGCCTTGCTCATCCGCTCCGCCTTGTCTGCTTTATCCGCCCTCTTCGCATTATCGGCTTTACCGACCTTTTCTGACTGACTTGTTTTTTCCGCTTTACTTACTTTACCGGCTTTATCCGCCTCCGGTTGCTCCGTACTTTGCTTCCCGATGAAACCCGCCCGCGTGAGATAGGATGAAATCTTGAACATGTGCATTACGTTATTTTAAATTAGTTGATTTGCACACAAAGATACTACAACCACGTCTTTCCATCGGAACACAAAGGAAGCGGGTTGCCCATAAGAGCCACAACGTAACGGATAATATTACTTGCTCCCTTCTTCAGAAACACGTGGCAACAGCGACTTATACATCGCCTCCTGAATCCGTGTCCGGATATCCAACTGCATCAGTTTGTTGTTCCACACATTCGGATATATACGGTTGCAGAGGAACACATATACCAGATTATTCTCCGGATCTGCCCAGGCGCAAGTACCGGTGAAGCCCGTATGCCCATAGACGGAAGCAGGTGCAGATTCCGCGCAAGGACTCTTTTGCGGATTACGGGTATCCGGCTTATCAAAGCCCAAACCTCGGCGGCTGATTTTAGAAACGGTCGTGGTGAAAACCTTGCAAGTGGCTTTACTTAAATAGCGTTTTCCATCCAGCTCGCCGCCGTTCAGCAGCATCTGATGAATCTTCGCCACTTCTCCGGCATTAGAGAACAAACCGGCATTGCCCGACACGCCGCCCAGAAAAGCCGCGGATTCATCATGTACAAAACCTTGCAGAGTTGTTTTCCGTAAAAACGGGTCGATGGAAGAGGGTACGATCTCTTCTTTCTTCAAGAAACGCAATGGCAAGTAGCCCGTATGCTTCAGTCCCATAGGCACATAGAACTCCTTGGCAAGGAACTCACTCAATGCCATTCCCGTACGTGCTTCGACCAATTGCTGCAACAAAATGAACCCCACGCAACTGTAACGATACGCTTTCCCCTTCAGAGGTGCGTCAGCTATCTTTTGCAGATACTCTTCTTTGAAAGAACGATTCAGCCATAAACTGTCTGCCACCTGCATGGTGCACTCCGTTGTTTGTTCCTTCGAGGTCAATCCTGCCCGGAAACGGAATTTCGGATTGGCCCACGTCCGGCTGCCAATGCGCAACGGATGACGGGCATCCTGTTTTCCCCGGAACAGGCTGCCGGAATAACTCTTCGGATCGATGGCATCCTGATAGAACAACAAAGTGGAAGGCAAACCGGATTCATGCAGCAGCAAATCGCGCACCGTGATGTCTTTCTTATCCGTATTTCGCAAGAAAGGCAAATAATCGGCGACACAATCCGTCAAGCTGATGCGTCCCTTATCATATAGTTTCATCACAGCCAGCAAAGTAGCCGTAGTCTTGCTCAACGAAGCGACGTCATATACATCCGTCTTCTGCACCTGTTGCGGACTATTTGTTGCCGCACCGCCTCTGGTATGCGTACCGAAAGCCTTATTATACATTTCTCTGCCGTCTTTCAGTATCACTACCTGGCAACCGGGATAAGCTCCTTCGCGAATGCCCTCTTCAGCTATCTCACCTATCTTGGCCAGCAGGCGAGAGTCCATGCCATACTCTTCGGGGACAAAGCGCGGTACAGAATGAGGGCCTAAAGTTTCTCCCATCCCGGCCGCAAACAATCCGCCTATAGAAGCCGAAAGACGTCCGTCTGCCCGGACGTCACCATACAGCACTCCGGCCACCTGTTGTTGAACCTCTTCATCGGCAGAGTGAGCCAGCACCACAGCCTCTGCCGCCGAGATGCCCCGATGTATTTGCAAGAGCTGCTTTCCGGGAATAAAGGAGAGGTAAACCACCGGCACTTCCGGTGCAAACTTGGCAAAGAACGCCTGATAAGCAGCCAACTTCTGCTCTGTGATACAAACCAATATGCGTTTGTAATGCACCAAACTGTCGCGCAACTGCCCATATTCCGCTTCCGGCAAATTCTCGCCCAATTGATGCACCACAGGATGAGTATATCGGGAAAGCTCTTTCAGGAAAGGTGCCACCGTCTTGGCATCACCCACATTAAGCACCGCCACATCCTTAACGATAGGATCTAATGGCAACACGCCCGTTTGATTGCCCAACACGGTAATCGCCGCCAGATTCAGACGTTTTATCAAGGTCTGTGTAGCCGGTGTATTGATGCGATTTTCCAAACCAGCCAGACGGACATGAGGCCTTCGGCTCAATCCCAATGCATATTTGTACATCAATACTTTCCTGCATTTCTCATTGATGTATTCCTCTGCCAACTCTCCACTTCTCACCGCCTCTACCACACTCTCCAATTCCTCCTTGATACGGCGGGGCACCAGCAGCAGGTCATTGCCCGCCTTCAAGGCTTGCAAGCAGACCGACGAATTGCCCGAAACTCCTTTCATGGCAAGTGCATCTGTGAAGATAAGTCCTTTGAACTTCAACTCATGCGTCAACAAGTCATAAACCACATTACGGGAAAGGGAAGACGGCAAGCCACTTCGTGTCTCAAACACCGGTACCTCAAGATGCCCCACCATAATGCCGCTCAACCCGGCCGATATGGCTTGCTTGAAAGGGTACAGCTCCACACTGTCCAGACGCTCGCGGGTAAAAGATAAAGTAGGCAATGCTTTGTGGGAATCCACATCCGTATCTCCATGTCCGGGAAAGTGTTTGCACACTGAAAGTACTCCTCCCTCTTCCAGCCCTTTGGAATAGGCAAGGACTTTGTTAGACACTCTGACCGGGTCTTCGCCAAACGAGCGGGTATTAATCACCGGATTCTGAGGATTGATGTTCACATCCGCTACCGGAGCGAAGTTTACTTGAATGCCCAATTCCTTGCATTGGCGGGCCATTTCACGGCCGTACTCATATACCAGACTGTCGTCTTCAATGCAGCCCAGTACCATATTTCGCGGAAAAGCCGGCGTTCCTTGCAGGCGCATGGACAATCCCCACTCTGCGTCAGCAGTAATCAGCAAGGGCACATCAGCCATTTGTTGCGCCTCGTTTGTCAGCATGGCCTGATTTTGCAGCAGTCCGCCCGAAAAAAGCAGCCCGCCTACTTTATACCCATCCACCACTTTGCGCAAGAGTTCACGGTTGCGCTTGTCGCGTTGAGGCGCAATCGTATAAATAAAAAGCTGCGCGACGCGTTCTTTCAGGCTCAATCGTTGCATAACGGAGTCGGCCCATTCACTGCACTTGGAGTCATTCAGGTAAGGCCGCATCAGTATGGTCTCTACCGGCGGCACCGGAACAGGTGGTGCAAGAGGACGCTTGCCATCCGTAACAAAGCGGGCGGAACAAGCCACAACAAGCAATGCAAACAAAAAGGCTCTTCTCATTATTTTCTCAGACTTTCATAAATCAACTCCTGTATATTCTTTATTATATACATATCACCCAATTTTGTATTCCACGCATCGGGACAAAGACGATTACTAAGAAATACATATATAATCTTGCTGTCGGGATCTACCCAAACAGCTGTTCCGGTAAAACCGTTATGCCCGTACACGGATACCGGAGCGGATGCGGAACACGGACTGTTCTTCAAGACAGAAAGGTCCGGTTTGTCGAATCCCAATCCACGCCGACTGATGGCCGACTTTTCCGTCGTAAACAAGCGGCAGGTAGCCTCACTTAAGAAGCGCTTGCCATTGAACTCGCCTCCGTCAAGCAGCATTTGATGAATCTTGGCCACCTCTTCGGCCGTGGAGAACAACCCAGCACTGCCGGACACGCCACCCATGCAGGCGGCTATTTCGTCGTGCACATATCCGCAGAGATCCTGACGACGCAGGAAATCATTGGCTGCGGTGGGCATGATTTCGCTCTTGGCAAACTTGGTCAAAGGCAAAAACAGGGTACGTTGCAACCCCATCGGGACATAAAACTCTTTGGCAAGGTAGGCATCCATGGACATCCTTGTACACGCTTCCACCAACTGCTGCAAAAGCACGAAACCCAGTTCGCTATACACATAGCGTTTTCTATCCAAGTCCGATTTGGCAATCCGCTGAAGGATGGTATTTTTAAAATTCCTGTTCAACCACATGCCATCTGCCATGTGCAGGCTGTGTTCCGAAGTCCGTCTGGAGGAAACCATGTTCCTCTTGAATTTGAAGTCGGAACTATAATAACCATTTTCGCTCACCCGGGTAGTGTGCCACTTGTCTACCCAACTCTGCAAATACGGGCCATGCACAGAGTTCGGCTCAATGAGTTCCTCGTAAAAGCGCTCGTAAGGGCTCAATCCCGACTCATGGAACAACAGCTCACGGATGGTGATATGCTGTTTGTCGCCGGCACGCAGGAAAGGCAAATAAGCGGATACTTTATCGTCCAACCTTATTTTCCCCTCGTCATACAACTTCATGACGGCAAGCAGGGTGGCGCTTGTTTTTGTCAAAGCAGCCAAATCAAAAAGATCGGAAGGGCGAACAGCCGTGGTGTCTTTGTCGGAATGAGTTCCGAAACGCTTGTCATATACCGGTTGCCCGTCTTTCCATACCAATACGCAACAACCGGGATAGGCGCCCGCTTCCAATCCCTTCCGCACAATGCCGTCTATCTTTTGCAGCACGTACGATTTCATACCGCGGTCTTCCGGAATGTTTTTTCCCGGCTCCATGCCCGCTTCAATCGCACAGCCTGTGCCTGCCGGGAAAAGTCTGCCGATGTCTACCGGTATCTTGCCATTGGCCGGTGCTTTTGCAAAGAGCACATCCGCCACATATCGCTGCAAATCGGCGTCTGCCGTATGGGCCAGGACCACAGCACTCGATTTGGCAAGTGCCGGAGTAAAAAGTTGCAACGTGCGATGGGAGGTGAAGCATGTATAGACCAAGGGAGCCTGCAAGTGCAACCCCTCGAGGAAAGCCATGTCGCGCTCACCGATATAGACCTCTCCCACAACGCTGACAACCACGCGGCGATAAGCCCTCAACTGCTCGGCTACCACCTGCCTGGCAGCCTCATCGGCATCTCCCGACAAATAAAAATGATCAATGCCGACATGCTCCTTCATGCGTTCCACAAAAGGAACATCCCGATGCCGCTCTCCAATACTGAGGATGGCCATATTGCTTTCTACAGGAGTCAATGGGAGCACATCGAAATAGTTACTCAACACCGTAACCGCCGAACGACTCAACTTGCCGACCAAGACCCGCGCCTCTTTCGTATTGACACGATAGCTCATGCCGCTGACCTGAATCTGCGGTTGCCGGTTCCGCAAACCCAACCTATATTTATAAGTCAAGATTCTGCGACACTTGACCTCCAGCTCTTTGGGGCTCAAACGACCTGTCGCCACGGCAACAGCCAACTCGTGCGTCGCCTGCTTCACGTCAGATTCTACCCGCACCACATCGTTTCCCGCCAGCAACTTTTCAACCACTTCATGCGAATTCTTACTGAAAGACCGCACATGCGCCACAGGTTTCAATAAGTCCGCATCGGCATTCACATCAGGTGCAAGATTCGCATGTATTCCCAATTGACGGAACTGGCGGGCTGCCTCACGCCCGTATTCCTCTACTAACTCCCTGTCTTCAATACATCCCAAAGCCACGGTGCCGGGATATTCCGGACTATCTTTCAGCCGTACGGATGCCCCCCACTCTCCATCGATGGCCATCATGACAGGAACTTTGGACTCCTTTCGGGCTATATTGGCCAGGATGGTCTGCTCTTCCGGTGTTCCTCCGGAGAAAAGCAAACCGCCCACCTTGTATTTCCGCACCCATTCGCGCACCTGCTTTTTGGCCGCTTTATCCACCTCGGCCGGCATAGTGGCAACTATGAGCTGCCCCACCTTCTCTTGCACGCTCAAACCGGAGAAGACCGAATCGACCCATTGGCGGCACCGGTTTTCTGCGTCCAAAGGCGAAATAGCAACTTTCGTCCTGGCATAAAGAGAAGATGTGCCTATGACAAAGCCTAAAATGCACAATAAAGATTTGGTTGATTTCATTGTTCTTAGAGGTTTCGAGATAATCCACAGGTTATTTTGGGGTCAGGGTAAGTACCATTTCTCCTACGAAAATACCATTTCTTCCGGAATGCAACAAGGAGACATTCTCCCCGTTGGCATTCAGATATACCATCGGCTTCTCCATAAAGGTGTGCGTATGTCCGCCCAAGATGACATCAATGCCATGCGTCTTGGCCATCAACAACTCATCATCGACATCGCCGGGCATCAGTCTTTGCAAACCCAGATGCGACAAGCAAATCACGACATCGCACCCTTCCTTTCCTCCGAGAAGGTCGCTCATTTCCTGTGCCACTGCTATCGGGTCTTTATAAACCACCCCTTCGCTTTTATCGGCTTGTACCAAGCCCTCCAACTTCGGAGCCAGGCCGAAAACACCAATCTTCAGACCCTCACGCTCCAGAATGATATAAGGTTTCACCAATCCTTCAAGAACCGTACCCGTCACTTCATAATTGGAGCAAACTATCGGAAACCGAGCCAGACGAAACAAGCGTGCCATATTTTCCAATCCGAAGTCGAACTCGTGATTCCCTATCGCCATAGCGTCATAGCCCATGAGATTCATCATCTTGATTTCCAATTCACCTTGAAAGAGATTATAATAAGGTGTGCCTTGCGATATGTCTCCACAATCCAACAACAACATATCGGGATGCTTGCCACGAAACTGTTTCACAATTCCGGCACGGCGCACTGCCCCACCCATTCCGGCGTACTTGTCGGCAGCTTCCCGACTGATAGGTTCTATGCGACTGTGTGTATCGCTGGTATGCAGAATGAACAATTGCTTCTCCAAAGCGCCGGATTTTCCTTGCTGCGCCGATAGCGAAAGGGCCAAAAGCAGTAGAACTGCTAAAGAATATATACGTCTCATCGAACTTCTGTTTTTTAAATCCTTATTCTTTTATTATCACTCTCCCCTCCATGCGCGAGGTTATCTTTTTGCCGGCCGCCGCATGCCTCTCCACATATTTTGTGAAAATGTCGCGCACAGTGGCTCCTTGAGGACACACCCTCTTGTCGGCCTGCATGAATGCCGTCAGCCCGTCGTTCCCGTCGGCCAGATAGTCCACGGTGGCAACCGTATATGTCCGGTCATCCTCAACCGGCTTTCCGCCCACGAGCGCACGCAGCACCTTACCTTCTTTGGTTATTTCCAGCTCTATGCCGCTCACTCCTTCACCGCCCCGCACGGCTATATTATCAAACAAGAGTTTCATGGCAGTGCCTTTCATGGTGAGCACGCAAAGAGAGTTTTCAAAAGGCAGCACTTCAAAAATGTTCTCAATGGTAATGGGGCCTTCACTCAAAGAGTTACGAATACCACCCATATTTATCAGCCCCATGTCGGCAGGTGCGCCCTGCACCTCCATAGCCACCTCACGCAACACGTCCGCAATCAAGTTGGACAAAGGACTTTCCGGCCTGAATCTGTCCATAGATACTTCGGCACTTCCAATCACACGCCCCATTACGCTGTCTATCTGCTGTTTATAAGGAGCCAGCAAAGCCATTGCTTCGGCATCCGGCTCAACGTCCCACGTAGAGTCTACGGGAATTCTACCACCTTCCATCCGGGCCACTTTGTAAGAAGAATGGCAGGAAGCCAACAAAAGCGCCACAGTCATTATCCCTCCGGAAAGGAAACGGAAAATTTGTTTTTTCATACATCTTCAGTTTTAAACTGCTACAAATATACTTCTCTTTTATGATTGAACCGCATAAAAGAAGATTAAAATGGAGATTAACGATAAGCGATTAACGGTGAGCGTAAGTGATGAGCGGTAGGGTATCGTTTGGAAACGGGAGAAGGAAATCTCTCCGTTTTATTCGTCACACAGCCCGCCATGGCCCGCCTGAAAACAGACCAAGAACTTCAAAACAATGCCTCGAAGAAAGATGAAATAAATCCTAAGCAGTTTCTTATTCATCAACATTTTTCAAAGCAGAAACTTCCGTGATCCACCCCATTCAGAACATGCCACAGCAGGGGGCAGTGTCCGACACCAAGATACGATGGTTCCTCACCGGGGAACGACCTCTTCCTCACCGAGATCCGATGCCTTCCTCGGTGAGGAAGAAAACGAGTCGTTTCAGCATATCGCTGTTTGTAAAAAGATTTGGATTGCCAAAACACTACATAAAAAGCGGCTGCCCCACAAAAAAGGAATTGATAAACGGACTTTATTCCTCCTCCAATATAAGCGCAAGCAAATCCCACCACAAAACGCCCATCACAAAAAAGCGGGTTAACGCTTGTGTATCTGACAAATAATTCGTTTCTTTGCACCGCTTTCGCGCAATCGCTGTCAGGAGAAAACTGAGAGAAGCCTGGTATGTTGCGTTGTAACGATCAAACAATTTAATAATAAAAAGACAATGGATTTAATTAAAATTGCAGAAGAAGCATTTGCTACCGGAAAACAGCACCCGAGCTTCAAGGCTGGTGACACAGTGACAGTAGCATATCGTATCGTCGAAGGTAACAAAGAGCGTGTACAGTTGTACCGCGGTGTTGTTATCAAGATTTCCGGACACGGAGACAAGAAGCGTTTCACAGTACGTAAAATGTCTGGAACCGTTGGCGTAGAACGTATTTTCCCGATCGAATCACCGGCTATCGACAGTATTGAAGTGAACAAGGTTGGTAAAGTTCGTCGCGCAAAATTGTACTACCTCCGCGCTCGTACCGGTAAGAAAGCAAGAATTAAAGAAAAAAGAGTTAACGGATAATTCCAAACTCCTATTTCGAAATAAAAAGGGAAGCCGGCGTAGCGTCGGTTTCCCTTTTTTATCTAAACCTCTTCCATAAAATTGCCCCCGCAATAAGGCCAAACAAAAGCCGCAACAATCTATCAAGTAAGATGTTGCGGCTTTATTGTGTGACCCCGGTGCGATTCAAACGCACGACCTTCAGAACCGGAATCTGACGCTCTATTCACTAAGCTACGGAGCCGAATGCGGACGCAAAAATAGAAAAAATACCGGCATCTTCCTAATATTCCTTTTGGTTTTTCTAACAAGCCCGACTTTTTCCACCCACATTTTATTCCATTGCATTGTTATTTTGCGAGCAACACGCAGTCACAACCAAACATTATGCTATTTTTTCATCCAAAACACAAACAAGTATAAATATTATTTCTATCTTTGCCTCGCAATTTAATAGAAGAACAAATAAGTTTATGAGTTATCTAATAAAACCAGAAGGGTACAAACCTTTACTAGATCTGAAACAAACGGAATTAGGAATTAAACAAATCAAAGATTTTTTCCAATTAAACCTTTCTTCCGAGTTACGCCTGCGCCGTGTGACAGCCCCTCTCTTCGTCTTGAAGGGGATGGGAATCAACGATGACCTCAATGGCGTGGAGCGTGCAGTAACTTTCCCTATCAAAGATTTAAAAGACTCCAAGGCAGAAGTGGTACATTCTCTTGCCAAATGGAAGCGTCTTACGCTTGCTGAATATCATATCGAACCCGGGTATGGCATCTATACGGACATGAATGCCATTCGCGCCGATGAAGAATTGGGAAACCTCCATTCACTTTATGTAGACCAATGGGATTGGGAACGGGTCATCACTGCCGAAAATCGTAATGTGGAGTTTCTGAAAGAAATCGTAACCCGCATCTACGCTGCCATGGTACGTACGGAATATATGGTATATGAAACATACCCGCAAATCAAGCCTTGCCTTCCTTGCCCCCAAAAGTTGCACTTCATCCATGCGGAAGAGCTGCGCCAACTGTATCCGAACTTGGAACCCAAAGACCGCGAACATGCCATCTGCAAAAAGTTTGGAGCCGTATTTATCATTGGCATCGGTTGCAAACTGGGTGATGGGAAGAAGCACGATGGACGCGCCCCCGACTATGATGACTACACCACCCCCGGATTGAATGGTCTGCCCGGTCTGAATGGCGACCTATTGCTATGGGACAATATTCTACAACGTAGCATAGAGCTTTCGTCTATGGGTATTCGCGTGGACAAAGAGGCATTGCTACGCCAACTCAAAGAGACGAATGAAGAACGTCGTCTGGAGCTTTACTTCCACAAACGCCTGATGGAGAATACACTTCCGCTTTCCATCGGTGGCGGTATAGGCCAATCGCGCCTGTGCATGTTCTACCTTCGCAAAGCCCACATCGGAGAAATACAAGCCAGCATCTGGCCGGAAGACATGCGTCGGGAATGCAAAGAGCACAATATACATTTGATTTAACCGTAAATCAAGACAGACATGTTTTTTAAGGTCGACAAAGAAAGCTCTTTCGGGAACTACCGAAAGAAAGAATAAAGAAGGAGCGTTTCATTTTCTCGGATTGAAACGCTCTTTTTACTTTTTTATTTCGTACTTTAGCAGTCTGAATCCATTAAGAAAAGGACCTTTATGAATGTTCAAATAGAAGATAGCTGGAAAGTCCGCTTACAATCAGAATTCGAAAAAGACTATTTCAAGCACCTGACAGATTTCGTACGTAATGAGTACGGAACGTATGCCATATATCCGCCGGGGAGATTGATCTTCAATGCATTTAATCTATGCCCTTTCGACAAAGTGAAAGTGGTGATCATCGGCCAGGACCCCTACCACGGTCCGGGACAAGCGCACGGCCTTTGCTTCTCCGTAAATGACGGCGTTCAATTTCCGCCGTCTTTGATCAATATTTTTAAAGAGATAAGAGATGATATCGGTACCGAAACTCCTGCCACCGGCAACCTGACACGCTGGGCAGAACAAGGTGTATTACTGCTGAACGCCACTCTTACTGTCCGTGCCCATCAGGCTGGTTCTCACCAGAATCGTGGCTGGGAAACTTTCACAGATGCTGCCATACGAGTTCTTGCAGAAGAAAAAGAGCATCTTGTGTTTATTCTTTGGGGAGCTTATGCCCAACGTAAAGGAGCATTCATTGACCGAAGCAAACACTTGGTGCTGACCTCCGCACATCCTTCTCCTCTTTCTGCCTATAACGGCTTCTTTGGGAACAAGCACTTCAGCAAGACAAATGAATATCTAAAAGGACATGGAGAAAAAGAAATATATTGGTAACAGAGGATGTTATTACTCCGGTTGAAGCACCTCACCCTAATACCACTTAATATTTGTCTGAGTCTGGCTTCTTTGCTCCCATTTCAAGTCTTGCAGAATCTGTGCGGTAGCACGAATGGTGAAATTATAATATTTATACATTCCAAAAGGAGCAAGGCTGGCAGTCATCGTAAAGCAGTGCAAATCACGCGTGATATTAAAGACCGTATTTGTTATCAGCTTTGCATTGAAATCATAACCGGAGTTGAAATTTACCGCCCACTTATTGCTTAGCTTGACATTTCCATTGATGTTAAGAGCATTCAAGCTGATTTTATAGGGGTAACGCATATTCTTCCGATTGATAGGCTTATCCCTATCTTCCGTTATATTGAAGCCGGTACTCAAAGATACAGACCACGGCATTTTGAAAGCCTGATAACCATCGGCATCGGCCGTTGCTTCTTTTGTTTTCTTCGCCGGCATGCCCACACCCGAATTTTCAGCATCAGCCCCCTCTTCATCTCCACCGTTCTCAGGTTTATCTTTTTTCCTTTTCTCTTCAGCCTCATCCTTTTTGCCGAAAAGTTTCTTGAAAGTGTCGTTATTCAGCGTATAGCTAAAAGAGGTGCCATAACCGGACCAACGCCCGAAACGTCCATACGACCACTCCGTACGGTCACCCACCACCACTTCGCCTTTTTCATTGAACTCATAAGCATAAGTGGCAAATGTAGAGGCCATACTGAAAGTATAGTTTTTGCCCAACTTCAGGCGAAGGTTCACATTCAAGTCGCTCCATGGCCTTGTCTCCGCCGCCATATTATAGCTGATACCGGCACCTAATTCATCTATCAGACTCACTTTACGAATAGAATCGTTTTTGTCTTTGAACTTCATCTCCAGATTGTTGGAAATACTGAAATTGACACTTCCTTGCTTTCCACCGCTCGGCACGCCGAAAGGTTGCCCGGAATAATAAGAGTAGCGAACCTCTCTACGTTCTCCATTCTTTCCTTCTTCAATATAGGAGTCATAATAGCCATAGTGAGACGTAGTGAAGTCCGGCGCCGCACTGATGCTCACCGAAGGTGTGATGACATGACGGATTTGTATTTCTTTCTTGGGCAGAAACAACGGTTTGTACATGCCATAAATCTTGGTATTAATGCCCAGACTGGTACTATAATTATACACACGGTGGAAACCATATATTGTATCGTTCACCACTTTTTGGCTCGGGATATCCCAATCTTGCTTTATTTTTCTCGTGTACCAACGTTCCGTATAATTAAACGTAGGAGTCAAATTGAAGTATTTGAATAAAGTAAACGTTGCACTGATGGGAATATCGTGTTGCATACCGTTTTCCCAATCCCTTACCAAATTGGATTTGAACAACCGGTCATCCTTTGTCCTAATGCTGTTCTTCATTCTACCGGTATAGCGAATTGAAATCTTCTCATACCACTTTTCATCTCCCACAGCACGCTTCCGTTTGAAAGGGAAAATGGTACTGAGTGAAATATTGAGATCGGGCAAAGCTACAGCAATCGAAGAGTCTCTCATGTTCTGGGCAATATTTCCCGAAGCAGAAATATTCAGTTTCTGATCCGGAAAGTTTCGTGAGTAGCTGACGCTTGAAGTCTTCGTGTTCTGCGACATTGCCTGCACATTATACAGATTACCAATATTAGTCTTCTCGTAACTGCTCGTAGCAAAATTCACACTGGCCGAAAAGTTTGAGTTGGGACTGGCTTTGGGGTCTTGACGATGAGACCACACCACTTTAAAGTCTTTGGCAACCGAATAGTCGGGCAATCCTTTATCACCGGTCTTGGTTACCTGATAACTTGCCTGAAACAATCCGGAATATTTATAACGCTTCACGTAATTTGATTCCGCATTCAATGCCCACGAGCCTTTTGTAAAGATATCCGCCTTCAATTTCAGATCCATCTGTTCATTGATGGCAAAATAATACCCTCCATCCGTCAAGCCGAAACCACGGTTGGAGTCATCCATATAAGTAGGCATCAGAAAGCCAGACTGATAACTGCTGGAGAACGGGAAGAAGAAGAATGGCACAGCAATAGGAAGTGGAACATCTTCCACGACCAAATAAGCCGGTCCTGTCACTACGTTTTTCTTAGGCCGTACTTTAGCATAAGTCATCTGCATGTAAAAGTGAGGGTGATCATGATGGTCGCAAGTGGTATAACGTCCGTTTTTCATATAGAGCTCGTCGTTATGACCCTTCTTCGCATTATTACCGGTCACGTATCCTTCGCCTTGCTGGCTGACCACATTACTGATAATTCCTCTCTTGCTCTTAAAATTATAGCGAATAGTATCTGTTTCGTAAGAAGTGTCTCCATCCTTAAAAACGGGCCGTCCTTTCGCCGTACCTAACGAATCGATCACACCACGGGCAAAAACCGTGCTATTATCCATGTCCATAGAAATAACATCGGCGGCCAGATCAGCCCCCGGATAGGTCACCTTGCCTTGCCCGTAAAGATGAGCAAAACCACTTTGAGTAAAAACAATGGAATCGTTGGCTTCATAAGTCACCGGAGCATCCAGTTCTGTCTTCTTGGGAGGAGGAACTGGCACAGTATCTCTCTGCAAAGAATCACCAATATGTAAAGAGTCTATCCGCTGTTTGCCCGAAGACGCCACTCTCTCTCTGCGACGTTGAGAAAGAGCCCCGTCGGAAAGAAGAAGCAAAACGAATAATAATATAAATGCTATGAATGAATTTGCTTTCAATGGCGTCATTAACTAATAGTTTTACGCTTAGGATGGCAAAAGTACGTATTTTATGCGTATAATCTCCCTTTTTAAAGAAATTTAGATTGCTACAAGAACTGTTCGCACCAATGTTCAAAGCGCCTTAAGCCCTCTTCGCCGTAACGTTCCAAACTTTTCCGGGCTTTATCTATGCTCTTTTCTTTCTCCAAATGAGTTTTTGAATAGAACTTATCGGCAAAACAGATGACTTGTTCTTCCAGACTGACAGGAAGCATTTCGCGATGCGGAATCGGCAGGCTTTGTGTTACGATCTCTGCCAATGAAAGTCCGGCTCCGGTATGCCTTTCGCATACCAACGCATGTCGGGGATAGCCTTCACCACGTAGTAAATCAGCACCCAAATAACCATGGCAGATATACGGTCTATCGCCAAAGCAATGAATGCCGGGAGCATCGGTAAGGAAAATACCGATATCATGCAACATAGCTGCCTCGTATATAAATTCTTTGTCCAAAGAAAGCTCCGGATGGCATTCAGCAATCTGCAATGCTTTATGGGCAACGGCATGGCTATGAATCAGCAATATATGCTTCAAAGGACTCTCTTCGGGATAATATTTGTCAATCAGCGACTCAGGAGACATAATGCTTTTGCGTTTATTGTTTGCATAAATAGTTCTTTATTCATGCTATTTTTGCCGTCAAAAATACGAATTATTCTGCAACAATGGCTAACTTTGCCACATATAACACCACAAAAGTATGATTCTATTAAGTTTTGACACAGAAGAATTTGACGTCCCCCGCGAACATGGAGTAGAGATCTCCTTGGACGAGGCCATGAAAATTTCAGTGACCGGAACATGCAAAATTCTTGATATATTGCAGAGCAACAGCGTAAAGGCAACATTTTTCTGCACCACGAACTTCGCAGAAAATGCCCCGCAAGTGATGCAACGCATCATCAATGAAGGGCATGAAGTTGCAGCACATGGGTGTGATCATTGGCGTCCACAAGAATCTGATGTACATCTTTCCAAAGCGACCCTTGAAAAACTCCTCCCGATCACCGTCAGCGGATACCGGCAGCCACGTATGTTTCCCGTATCCGATGAAGAAATCGAGAAGAATGGCTACACCTATAATTCATCCTTAAACCCAGCCTTCATTCCCGGACGCTACATGCACCTGACCGAACCGCGTACCTGCTTCATGAAAAACAAAGTATTGCAAATCCCTGCTTCGGTGACGCCTCTGTTGCGCTTCCCCCTATTCTGGCTTTCGTGCCATAATCTGCCAATGAATCTTTATTTATGGATGACCCATAGGGTACTTCGGCATGATGGTTATTTCGTCACCTATTTCCATCCTTGGGAGTTCTTCCCGTTAGGTAAACATCCTGAGCTTAAAATGCCCTTTATCATAAAGAACCGTTCGGGCGAAGGAATGGAAAAACGACTCGACACCCTCATCCGCAATTTAAAGAGCAAAGGTTATCCGTTCATGACTTATAACGAGTTTGCCGCCATCAAAATAGCAGAACTTAAAAACAAATAAAAATGATTAGACTGGCCATTGTCTGCCCTTGCTACAATGAAGAGGCAGTACTTCACCAGTCAGCAAAATTGCTGACTGCTTTATTGAATGACTTGATTTCAAAACAGAAAATCACTCCAGACAGTTTTGTGCTTTTGGTAAATGACGGTAGCCAAGACCGCACTTGGCAAATTATCCGTGAGCTGTACAGAACAAACCCTTATATGAAAGGAGTAAATCTCGCACGCAACGTAGGGCATCAAAATGCCATCATGGCCGGAATGATGTCTGCCAAAGCATGGAGCGATGCGGTGATCACAATGGACGTCGATTTGCAAGACGACCTTAATGCAGTAGAACGCATGATAGATTTACACGCCAAAGGTTTTGACATTGTATATGGCATAAAAGTACAGCGGAGCGCCGACCCTATGCTGAAACGGGTTTCGGCTATGACTTTCTATAAACTCCAGAGAAAAATGGGTGTGGAAAGTTATTATAACCATGCCGACTTCCGTTTATTAAGCAAACGCGCCCTCGATCTGCTGGCCGGCTATCAGGAAAGGAACTTATATTTGCGGGGAATAATTCCTTTGTTGGGACTTCCATCGACTACCGTAGATGACGTAATCAAGGAACGCACTGCCGGCGTCTCCAAATATACCTTAAGAAAGATGTTGAGTCTGGCGCTGGACGGCATTACATCGTTCTCCGTGAAACCCATTTATTGCATTGTATACTCAGGAGGAATCTTCATCTTTATCAGTATTCTTATAGGTATCTATGTACTCTACTCCTTGATGTCCGGAACCGCCGAACACGGATGGGCTTCGCTCATACTATCCATCTGGTTCGTGGGAGGCGCTGTACTAATCTCCATCGGCAGCATAGGCATATATATCGGAAAGATTTATAAAGAAGTTAAACACCGCCCGCTCTACAACATTGAAGAAGTGCTGCATGAGAATAAAAAGGATGAATAAGATCAAGGCATTCTGGAACAGTCACCCCGAATGGCAAGAGAAGTTCTGGCAAGTTGTTCGGTTTGGCATTGTAGGTACAATCTCATCGGCCATCCATTACGGGGTGTACTGTCTGCTTTTGGAATTTGTCAATCCCAACTTTGCCTTTACCGGAGGATATATCGTAGGCTTTATATGCAACTATTTCCTCACCACGTTCTTTACATTCCGCTCTCATCCTTCATCGGCCAATGCCGCCGGTTTCAGTTTCAGCCACATCGTAAACTATTTATTGGAAATCGGATTATTGAATCTCTTTCTGTGGATGGGGGCAGGAAAACTGCTCGCCCCCATATTGGTTATGATAATCGTAGTACCTATCAATTTCCTGATTCTCCATTTTGTATATACCTATCGGAAGAAGGGGAAGAAGCAGATTCCTTCGTAAACCGATAGACTTCGGCAATCTGGCCGACTACTTTTTTGGAAGACTGATATCGTTTTTCAAAACGATATCCTTCTTCTTCAAATTGCGGGAAGAATTTTTCCACATCGTCCACCCTTATCAACAGAAAACCATCTGTGGGACGCTCCTTATAAAAGTTTCCGATGCGGTTACGAAGATAGAAGTTCACTTCAAAGAAATGCAAAGGGTCACCTGCCGCAAAAACTCCTTCAGAAATAAACTCATACAAAGTCCCCTCTTCTTCGGGTGCTACTTGGTTTATTTCCGCCGCAATACCCTTGACAGATTTCACATTAAGCACAGCAGGCTGATAAGCTCCATCCAAAGAAATATAAATACTCATAAGCAATGCCACTAAGAGGACCAACGCTTTATTTCCAACCAAGTGCTTACTGTATATCCACCAAACAACAGCCAGCGATGTAGGAATGGCAATCAACAGCCAGGACAGTCCGCCGACAGCTTGCAAAGCATGAAGCATCTGAATGTTCTTGTCCGCATGTCTGCCATGAAATACGGTGTCGGGAATCAACCCCAGCTTAACAATCAGAAAGCAAACGAATAGTAAAAGGGCAACTACTGCCAGTGTTCCTCCATAAGCCTTGATTACCCATTTTTTCTTCTCTGCCCACAAGAAAATGCACCGGGCAATAAAGTAAGCAATAAAAGGGTAAATAGGCATCAGATACACACTGCGCTTACTCTGCGGGAAGCAATAGAACAGAAATATGATGACAATAGAGGTAGCCGCAAACAAATCTACCGAATTCATCTGTCGTATTTTCTCTGTCGTCCACTTCCACCACTGAAAAGGTTTCAACGATACACGACATTTACGCCACGGCAATGTGAAAAGTGAAAACACAAGCAACAGTGTCCAAGGCACATAGCCTGCCACAAGGGTGATTAAGTTATAGTACCATGGATTAACGCATGATTCGTAACTCATCGTATTAGTCATGCGCCCGAAGTTCTCTTCCATCACCAATGCCAGAAATTCTTCTCCACCTTGTTGATAGGCAGCTACATACCAACCTAAGGGTAATAAGAGAGATAGGGTTCCGCAAGCCAACATCCATAAGAATGCCCGCAAAAAAGAGACATTACGGAGCAACAAAAACACTCCCATAACCAAACAAGGAATCAAGCTGCCCACCGGTCCCTTGGTAAGCGTGCCCAGACTCATCAACAAAACAGCCAGCCAAGGAACGCCATGCATCCCTCTCTCATACCATCGGTAGAACGCATATAAGGCTCCTACTGTCAACGCTGTAAGAACCATATCCACCCGGCAGTTCATTCCCGCCCGATGAAGTTCAAAGTTTGTCAAAGAAATAAAAGCAACCAATAATGCTATCCCCATACTTGTTCTTTTGGCAAAAAACAAAAAGCCGAAGAAAACCATGGCTATCAGTGCAATGGCAGAGGGCATGCGGGAAGTCATTTCAGTAACTTCACCTCCATTCAGTAGAGAGAGGGCTGCCACCGACCAATGAAAAAAAGGAGGTTTATAGGCCAGTTCTCCACCATTGTTCCGAGGCGATATCCAGTTTCCGCTCTCTATCATGGAAAGAGAAACAATGGACTCGCGAGGCTCACCTTTCGTGTGATACTCTGACAATCCTAAAAACGGAATGATAGTTACAATACTAATTAACAAGAGCCCTAACGCTACATCACGTAATGAAAATGACTTCATCTTTGATTATCTTTATTTGTTTGTTTACACTTATTTCGAATTAAGGACAAAAGTAGGAAAAATCCCCTATGGAGCACTTATTTTTCTCATTTTTCATACTTATTCTCACTTTTCAGCTTCCTGTTCTTTCTTCCTTTTTTTCCAAAGTTGCCAGCTATTAATCATATTTTGCCACAAAACATAAGAACCGGGACCTACGGACGACAAGGGATTAAGATAAGTGTATGCCATCCAAATGGCCAATACCGTGTTTTTCTGTCCCAACGCTTGTCCTCCGCTAATGCGTTCTCCATAATATCCTCCCATCTTTTTTCCTAAATAGAATTGTACGCAACACGTCAACAATCCGGCAAAAGCAATCATTATTTCTACCGATGTCGACGCGTCACTGTTCGCCAACGAACGCACCGTCTGTCCAGAAACAATGGCCAGTGCCACTGCCCATAAATAAAAGGCCACATCCCGGGTATTTGACAGCAAATGATGTATCTTTGGCACATATACACGCAGAAAACAAGCTAAAAAGAAAGGGAGCAACAACAGAGGAAACACTCTGCTAAGAATCTTCTGAGAAGCAGCCCAGAAAGTAATATCGGCATGAGGCTCTACCATCGGAAACACCAAAGGAACAACGAGGGCAGCCAACAGGTTGGAGAATAAAGTATAGGTAGTCAGACTCGCCGCACTACCACCCAATTTGCCGGTAATGACAGCAGCAGCCGTCGCCGTAGGGCAAATCAAACAGACCATTGTTCCTTCAAACACTTCCCTATAAGTTTCTCCCATCGGGAGGTACACCAACAAAACAACAATCAGCAGACAAGAAACTATCTGAAACAACAACAGCCACCCGTGCCATGATTTAGGCTTCAACTCATGCATCTCTATCTTGCAGAAAGTAAGGAGCAACTGGAAAAAAATCAGAATCGGCATAAGTATCGTGACAAAGCTGTCGATATAGGACTTGGCTAATCCCCCAAAAGAAACCTTTGCCAAAAAGAAGTAGCCCAAAGTCCCTGCGAGCATAGCCAAAGGCAGTGTCCAGTTTTTTATGAAACGAAGCAACATATTGTCTATTCTACGCTTTCTCTATCAATACCGTGACATAAGCTGAAATGCCTTCTTCCCTACCGGTGAAACCAAGCTTCTCGGTAGTGGTGGCTTTAATGGATATGTCATCCTCATCTATCCCCACCACGGCAGCAAGCGTCCGTTGCATTTCAGGAATATGAACTTTCAATTTAGGACGTTCGGCACAAATCGTAGCATCAATATTGCCAATAGAATAGCCTTTATCAGCCAATAATCCCACAGTCTTCATCAGTAGAATTTTACTATCTATATCTTTGAATTCACCGGCCGTATCAGGAAAATGATAACCGATATCACGCATGTTGGCCGCCCCCAGCAGTGCATCACAAATGGCATGAACAAGCACATCTGCATCCGAATGTCCCAACAATCCCTTTTCATGCTCCAAACGAATACCACCCAGCCACAATTCACGTCCTGCCACCAATTGGTGGACATCAAAGCCGAAGCCTACACGTATTTTCATATTGTTTCTTCTTTAAATATCACACGAAAGTACGGAAAATAAACGAAAATACAAGATAAAAGCCAGGAAGGCTCTTATCGGATATGGAAGTCAAGAACTTTTTCTTCTCCAAGGTAACCTTGCAAATGCTGGCCTATACTGACGGGGCCTACTCCTGCAGGTGTTCCCGTAAACAACAAATCACCGATTTTCAACGTCATGAAACGACTGACGTAAGCAATGATCTCGTCTACCCGGAACAGCATGTTTGATGTATTCCCATGTTGCACTTCCCGCCCGTCAATCATCAAACGGAAATCCAAACGCTGCACGTCACCACCCGCTTGTTCCAAAGGAATAAATGTACCGATAGCGGCGGAGTTGTCAAAACCCTTGCAGAGTTCCCAGGGATTGCCTACTTCACGAAACCGGCGCTGCAAATCGCGGGCCGTAAAATCAATGCCCACCGTCACCGCATCATAATAGCGGTTTGCAAAACGGGGAGCAATATTTTTCCCCAAGCGGCAGATACGTACCACAACCTCCGTCTCATAATGCAATTCATTGGAAAAGTCAGGAATGAAGAAAGGTTTACCATCCTTCAAGATAGCCGAATCCGGTTTCATGAAAATCACCGGTTCCTTATTCTCCAACGTATGTCCCAGCTCTTTGTTATGCAGGGCATAGTTCATTCCTACAGCAATAATTTTCATTACTTGATTTCGTTAAAATTCAGCCTGTTAAACATCAGTGCCAAATGGGCATAAAGAGAAGTATTTTGAACAACGATATCTTCTGGAACCCGGATGCGGAAAGGGGTAAAATTCCAGACAGCTCTAATGCCTCCATCCACCATATAGTCCGTTATTTTTTGAGCAATCTCAATAGGCACTGTCAGCACACCGATATTGACGTCATATTCAAGCATCTTCTGCTTGAATTCATCCGAATGGAAGATGGGAATACCGCTCAGGGTAGTACCTACCAATTCAGGTTTCACATCGAATGCGGCAACAATTTCCAACCCGAAGTGGTTCAAGCCTGAGTCGCTCAACAGAGCTGCTCCCAGACTTCCCACACCGAAAAGAAATGCTTTATGAATATTGGTAAATCCAAGAAAGTCTTCCAATACGGCTATCAGCGTATCCACTTCATATCCCACACGCGTACGTCCCGATATATTTACATAGGACAAATCTTTGGCTATTTGCGAAGCATCTATATTGATTTCTTTGGAAATCTGGGTAGACGAGACGAAACGCTCTCCTTTTTGTTTCAGCAACTTTACATTGGAAAGATACCATGGAAGCCGGCGCAAGGTAGGTTCCGGCACCTTTATGGTCTCTTTTTGCTGTAATGAATTGCCCATAGTCTCTTATCTAAATTCTCATTTTTATTGGTGTTGACAAAAATACAGTTTTTTTTCTAATCAGTCATAAGCAAGCCTCAAAAGCTTAACATAATTTCCACAAAAGGGTTATTTTAAAGCAGAACGCAACAGAGGAAGGCTGAAGGAAATACCTACTGCACGAAACTTCAGGCAATCTACTCCAACAAATACTCCCACACGGCCTACCGTGGAAAGGCCAATCGAATAGCCTAATTCAGAATAAGGCTTCCGCTTGAATACCGCTATGGTACGAAGATGCAAAGCCTCGTCAAAGAACTTGTCCGACAGGAAAGGCAGTCGTTTCAATATCAGATAAGGTGTATACCATGACATATTAACTTGTGTCCAACGGGTGTTTGCAGACAATGCATAATTGCCCATCAAGTTGAACCCTGCATCGAACGAGCGCTCCGTGACCGGAATATCCGTAGATGCAAAATGTTTGAAATCAGGAAACTGCACATTCTTTTTGGCAAAAAGCATACCGGCTTCGGCCATCCAGAATAAACGATTGAACATACCGAAGTTCACTTCTTGCTTTGCCGAAAATTGTATCAAGTGATAAGACGTCAGATAACGGCCTCCCTTCAACGGGAAAGCACGTTCGTATTTCAAGGCAAAGGTAGGATAACGAGAATCTTCATACACTTTTCTGCCTTTAGACATATGGTAATAATACGCCGGGGTATATACCATTCCGAGAACGGTTTTCAGCACATCATTTTCAGGCATCGGTCGAAAATCATCATTTGCCGGCAGATTTTCTTCAACCGCCTTTTTGAACCAGTTATGATGAATTCGGTTTTCCACCATCTGCCTGCGCTGCCAAGAGAGCGAAGACGAAAAAAGTAATCCATTGAGAGGTTCTATCTCGTGACTGACAGTGAAGAAGGTTTTCTCATAAAGTTTCACATGATTATGACCGAACAGTGAGCTGGACAGTGCATTAATCAAACGGGGCTCTCCACTCTCACCATTATAGTCGGCAGAGGTGAATCCACCGGCAAGCGTCAGCCTACCACGGTTACGAGGGGCATAGTTCAATACCAGTTCGCCTTGCCCCATCCAGTTTTTGCAAGCAGTGGCATAGTAAACAAAAGGAGTAAAACGAAGAGAAGAAGAGGGGGATAAGTCAATGCCCATCTTCAATCGGGCTCCCAGCCAGAATCCATCTACGAAATTGTATTCAGGAACGTAGGCAGGTAGACCCGGAAACGTGATCCAAGCTTTCTTATCGGAAGTAGCAAACGTCCGTCCGAACAGGAAAGTATTTACAATACCGCCCAACACATTTTGTTTATGAGGGCTCTTTTTATCAAGAGAATCTTTTTGCAACATCTTCTGTTCCTTGTATTGATAACTTTGCTGTTCGTCCGGCTTTAATGGCACACTACGCACCGTGGCCCAGTAAAGGGAATCTTTTTTGTCAGCCAATGAATCTACTTCGGTATTGGCACGAACCATACCGGCAGGACGCTCATATTTATGTTTTCGTCGTTCCATCGTTTTCTTTGCCTGTACAGCCGTGGTATTATCAACCGCAACATGTGGCATCGACCTTACATCCTGATTTAGTTCTGTCTTCACACTCGTGTAATGCACTGCCGCAAGATAGGATGCTTCTGCCTTGAATCCCATCACATCAATGGAGGTAAACGAAGTGGTGGAAACAGGTAGAAATATACTCGGCTGTACCTCTTGGCAGATTACTTTAATGGTAGCCTTCATGCCGTTTCCACGAATCTCGGCATTTGCTGCCGACACGCTCCACAAATCTTCCACAATAAACCAATCCCCCTCCAGCAGACGAACATCGGGTTTCTTGGGTATAACCCGAATTTTATTTATCATCCGGCCGTTTTCCATAAAATAACCGTCAAGCCGAAAACGATAGTACGAAAAAGCATTTTTATTCAAAGGGGATATCCTCCCGAATATTTCCGGTGCGTAGAAGTTTACTGTTGTCAACCCCAAGTCTATCTGTACACTCTCCGGAAAGGAATTCTTACGGGCCACCACCCGCTTGCTCCAAATGTTGGGGGCTTTGAAAGTTATCACTTGTTGTTCTTCCATCAAAAACAATTTCCCAAGCGACTCTTTAGATTCTTTCCTTATCTCCTTAGAAAGTTTCAATATTCCCGGAATAGAAGTCCCTTTACCTGTCCCTTTCAGATAGGTGCCCGCCGTAAACTCCTTTACCAAGGTGCGATAATAAGAGGCTCTGGCTATAGCCTTGCGTATCACAGCATAGGCAGGATCTTCCGCATTTTTTGTAACATTCACTTCCGGCAACGAATAGATACGCTCGGTAAGCACCACATTCTTTTCATAATCATGCCCGGACATCCGGAAGGAAAAGCTTTGAGACACAAAGCCTAAAGATGAAACCTCGCAAGTATAAACTCCGGCTGCCAAGTTTGTCCGAAACCGTCCTTGCTCATCGGTGGTGAAACCTGATTTAGTTTCTCGCAAATAGAAGGCTGCGTGAGGCACCGGATTACCGGCATCATCAACAACTGTACCTTTGAATATTTGTGCGGAAGAGAAGATTGTCATGAGACATAATAGTAACAATCCGATAAATCTTTTCATACGTGTTTTCAGAATTAAATGCAGTTTTTATTTCCATTAGACGACAAAAGTGGTAAAAAACTGCAATATTCCATGTAAAATAATTACTTTTGATTGCTATAAACAAAAACAAGATATGAAAAAGAACGACTGGAAAGAACGGCTGAATATTGTTTATTCTACCAACCCCGACTATAATTATGAAATGACTGATGACGAAGAGCAAGCCACCCTCCCACCCTCGCAACAGCGCCTGCGCATACAGCTGGATCGCAAGAACCGCGGTGGTAAAGTTGTTACCCTCGTCACCGGCTTTGTGGGTACAGATAATGACCTCAAGGAATTGGGTAAATTATTGAAAAGCAAATGCGGTGTAGGCGGCAGTGCCAAGGACGGCGAGATTATAGTGCAAGGAGACTTCAAATTGAAAATAATAGAACTTCTCAAGAAAGAAGGATATACCCAAGTCAAACCGGTAGGATAACAGATGCCTGAACGATATACAGTTTGTTCACACGTCCCCTCCCGATCCGCACTTATACTTGCGCTAAAAATGAAACAATCCGATAGCCTTGCGAACGCCTCCTCCCCTTGTTTGTAATTCATAGAGGGTCAGCATCTTATGTCTGCACACAAGTAAGGCCTAATTTCAGCGGGCATAAGCCCACACTTTAGCGAACCTCCCCCCGCACTTTAAGAGGGCTAAGCCCGCACTTTAAGGAAGCTAAGCCCACACTTTAGGAGAGGTAAGCCCACGCATTAAGGAAGGTTAGCCCGCACTTTAGGAAAGCCTAATCGACAGGTTATCCACAGCATCAACCGGGAGACATAAAAAAAGTGACCATTGAGGAATCCCCCAACGGCCACTATGGTATCTATGAAATCACGTTTAAATTATTCGGCACGCAAAGTAAAGCGCTTGAAGTCAACGATCTTCAATTCCGGATCAGCTTCTTTCAACACTTCTCTTACTGTCTTCTTTGCATCCATGATGTCTTCTTGATTCAGCAAGCATACTTCTTTCAAGAACTTGCCCAAGCGACCTTTTGCAATATTCTGAATCATCTGCTCAGGCAGATTGGCTGCTTTCTCAGTAGAAACGGAAGCGATGATTTCCTTTGCTTTTGCCACATCCTCTGCTGTAATCCAGCCTTTGGCCATGTTGCTTTCCATGTGGTCTTCGCTGTCTACGTGAGCAGGGTTGATGCCCGCTTTCTTCAAAGCAGCCTCTACAGCTTTCTGCACTTGTTCTGCTTTAGTCTTTTCGATAGCCACTTCAATCTCTTTCTGCTTCACCTCTTCTGAAACACCGTCTTCATCAATTGCAAGCGGATTCATGGCAGCAATCTGCATAGCTACCTGCTTGGCCAACTGTTCGTCAACATTCTTGTTGAAAGCAGCAATGGTACAAAGGCCATTTCTATTCATGTGGTTGTAAACAACAGTGTTTACTCCCTCTACCACCATGTAACCATCAAGTTCCATCTTCTCACCTGTAATACCGCTACGGTCGACCACTGCATCCTGTACAGTACCATTACCCATCGGCAACGCTTTTACTTCGTCCAACGTCTTGCACTTATTAGCCACAGCCAAGTCAAGAATATCCTGAGTC
Source organism: Prevotella heparinolytica (assembly GCF_004342845.1). GTDB lineage: Bacteria > Bacteroidota > Bacteroidia > Bacteroidales > Bacteroidaceae > Bacteroides > Bacteroides heparinolyticus. The sequence continues at coordinate 88,857 of NZ_SLXB01000013.1, forward strand.
AGCTTCACGAAATCGGCATTCTGAGCCACGAAGTCAGTCTCACACTTCAAGGCAAGAATAACGGCAAAATCGCCGGTTGTCTTAGCCAAGACACAACCTTCAGAAGCCTCGCGGTCTGAACGCTTAGCAGCAACGGCTTGTCCTTTCTTACGGATAATCTCCATCGCCTTGTCAAAATCGCCTTCAGCCTCAGTTAATGCGTTCTTACAATCCATCATACCAGCACCGGTCATTTTCCGGAGCTTGGTTATATCAGCCATTGTTACAGCCATAATATCTTTGTATTTTAAATTGTTAGTAATATATCTTATAAAGAAATGAGAGCCAAGAATAGAGAATTGAGAATTGCCGTAAAGTAACTCTCAACTTTCAATTCTCAACTCTCAACGGTATGATTAAGCCTCTTCGTCTTCCTTCATGAAAGCAGCAGCCTTAGCAGCATTGATTGCTTCCTCGTCAGACTTGTCGAGCCTTGCTTTTGTAGTTTTCTTCTTACCCTTGTTGGCAGGGGCTTCACCGGCAGCTTCCATGTCTACCTTTTCAGCCTTACGTTCTTCCAATCCTTCCAGCATAGCGGCGCAGCAAGCATCGAGAATCACTTCTACCGACTTAGTGGCATCATCATTTGCCGGAATCACGAAATCAACATTCGTAGGATCGGAGTTCGTATCAACGATGCCGAATACGGGAATACCCAAACGGTTGGCTTCGCGAACAGCGATGTTCTCCTTCATTACGTCAATAACGAACAAAGCAGACGGCAGACGAGTCAGGTCGGCAATGGACCCCAACGTCTTGTCCAGCTTGGCACGTTGACGAGAAATCTGAAGAATTTCTCTCTTGGAGAGGTTAGAATAAGTACCATCGTTAGTCAACTTATCGATAGTAGCCATCTTCTTGACAGCCTTACGGATAGTCGGGAAGTTTGTCAACATTCCGCCCGGCCAACGCTCGATTACATAAGGCATATTTACAGATGCTGCCTTGTCGGCAACCACCTGCTTTGCTTGTTTTTTAGTAGCAACAAACAGGACTTTCTTTCCTGATTTAGCGATTTGCTTCAAAGCTTCGGCAGCTTCGTCTATTTTAGCAACCGTTTTGTTGAGGTCAATGATATGAATACCATTGCGCTCCATGAAGATATAAGGAGCCATCGAAGGGTTCCACTTTCTTTTCAAATGGCCGAAGTGGCAACCGGCTTCCAATAATGTATCAAAATTTGTTCTAGACATTTTCTTTTAATTTAATCGTTTACTTTCTTTTTTGTTTCTTCTAAACCAACCGCCGGGTAGTCTGAATCTGAAGAGTCCCGGTAGTTTAGATACTAAACGCTCTATCAGTTGAGAGTTGAGAGATGAAAGTTGAGAATTATGCAACTTGTCCGCCCCAACCGTTCTCCAACTCTTAACGTTTACTGAACTGGAATCTGCGACGAGCTTTCGGACGTCCCGGTTTCTTACGCTCAACAGCGCGCGGGTCGCGGGTCATAAAGCCTTCAGCACGGAGGGCAGGCTTGTCCTCGGCATTGATTTTCACCAATGCACGGGCAATTGCCAAACGCAAAGCCTGAGACTGGCCGGTGAAACCACCACCGCAAAGATTCACTTTGATGTCATACTTTTCTGCAACACCCAGTTTATTCAACGGCTGTTTAACAACATACTGAAGAATGCTTGATGGAAAGTACTCTGCGAGGTCTCTCTTATTAATAGTAATCTTTCCGGTACCTTCGCTTACGAAAATACGTGCAACTGCACTTTTACGTCTGCCTAATGCATTTACTACTTCCATTATCTCTTATTTAAGTACGTTAATATCAATCAATTTCGGGTTCTGGGCACTGTGTTTGTGCTCGCTACCGGCATATACATACATATTGCTCAGCAATTTTGCGCCCAATTTGTTTTTAGGCAACATACCCTTTACTACTTTTCTCAGCAACTTGTCATCACCGTTCGGTTTAGCCTGCAAACGAGCAGGAGTGATTTCTCTCTGACCGCCGGGATAGCCTGTGTATGACAGATATACTTTGTCATTCCACTTGTTACCGGTTAATTTTACTTTGTCGGCATTGATAATGATTACATTATCGCCACAATCTACATGAGGAGTAAAGTTTGGTTTATACTTCCCTCTCAACAGTTTCGCAACTTTTGCGCCCAGACGACCCAATACTTGATCTGTGGCATCCACAATGACCCATTCTTTAGTCACCGTAGCCTTGTTTGCAGAAATGGTCTTGTAACTTAAAGTATCCACTCTTAATTGTTTTTTTTAAAATTGTTACTACTAAAATATTTCCTTCACCACAAGCCATTCACCCCGGACAATGAGTGATTAACTTGCTATGAATTAATTGCTTATCCTTTTGAGATAATAATCGGCTTGCAAAGGTACGGATTTTCTTAGAATTGGCAAACCTTTTCCTCTTTTTTTTAGGAAGCCACTTGGCTGATATACAATAGACAAAGTACCCCACAAGGGCGTTTGCTCCCTTGCAGGGCAACTTCCGGTTCGCATCTTCCGTTTGCTGGCTATTGCGCAATAGCCACCTGGCAGATACCAGAACATGGAGGCGTACTCCGTCAACGCACAATATCTTCGGGAAACTTTGCAGGCATGTTTACCCGCTTCCAGGTTTCATGAAACCACGTATTCAGTTCATTCCCATTCAGGTCTTGAGCAATAAAGAACTTCAAATACATAACTCCATCATCCCCCATTTCAAATTCCAAAATATTGTCTTTATGATCCAGCATAGGCAGGTGGATATTCCTCTCAATACTTTCCCTATAAGAATTATCCGTCAGTTGTTGATACGTTCCATAGCCCGTAATGATGGCATCTGAACCCGGAATAATCGTAAAGTTGACAATACGACCATCCTCGCTCAGCACCTTGAAGGTATTACTCGGTTTCAATACTCCGGGAACATCCGGAATTTCGGATACATAGTGGCATAACTGCCAAATTCCCGCTAAATTTGCAGGCTTAAACTCGGTTTTCTCCTGTGCATTGACTCCTGCCGCAAGCAACGCCGCTGCCAGCATGGCAAAGAAATAGCTACGTTTCATATTCGTATATATTGGTTAACGTTATGCCTTTTCCGTCTGATACAAATATAACGATTTATTTTGAGAATATAAGAGTACTCCCTGAGTTATTTTCAAACCAATTCCCAACATTTTGTGCACAAAAAAAAGGCCTGCACAAACGAATGTCTGTACAGGCCATCGAGTTTATTTATATCCGCCGATTAAAACTCAGCGTTGCGAGGCGTGCGGGGAAAAGGTATCACATCACGAATATTCGTCATACCCGTAACGAACAGCAGCAGCCGCTCAAACCCTAAACCGAAACCGGAATGAGGACACGTACCGAATTTACGGGTATCGAGATACCACCACATATCTTTCATCGGAATGTTGAGTTCTTTAATACGATTCATCAACTTGTCATAATCTGCTTCACGTTCGGAGCCTCCGATAATCTCACCAATCTTGGGAAACAGCACATCCATGGCACGCACAGTTTTCCCGTCTTCGTTCTGCTTCATATAGAAAGCCTTGATCTCCTTTGGATAGTCAGTCAGGATGACCGGACGCTTAAAATGCTCTTCCACCAGATAGCGTTCATGTTCGGAAGCCAGGTCAACTCCCCAGTAAATAGGAAATTCGAACTTATGCCCCTTAGCTACGGCCTCTTCCAGAATACGGACTCCTTCCGTATAGGGCAAACGCACGAAGCTTTCTTTCAGCACTCCTTGCAGACGTTCAATCAAGCCTTTATCAAACATATCATTGAGGAATTTCACATCATCAGTACAATTATCCAAAGCCCATTGCACACAATATTTAATGAAATCTTCGGCCAAATCCATATTATCGGCAATATCATTGAACGCAACCTCCGGCTCAATCATCCAAAACTCAGCCAAGTGGCGGGGGGTATTGGAGTTCTCAGCACGGAACGTAGGACCAAATGTATAAATTGCCCCTAATGAGGTGGCGGCAAGTTCGCCTTCCAATTGACCGGAAACCGTCAGGCTGGCTTGTTTTCCAAAAAAGTCATCATCGTAAATGATGGAACCGTTCTCATCTTTCTTCAAGTCATAAAGATTCTTGGTGGTCACTTGAAACATCTGTCCGGCTCCTTCACAGTCGGATGCCGTGATAATCGGAGTATGAAAATAGAAGAAGCCTCTTTCATGGAAGAAACGATGAATGGCAATCGCCATGTTATGACGAATGCGGAACACTGCGCCAAACGTATTGGTGCGAGGACGCAAATGGGCTATCTCGCGGAGAAACTCCATGGAGTGACCTTTCTTCTGCAACGGATATGTATTGTCACAAGTTCCCAACACTTCGATTTCACAGGCTTGCAGCTCGGCTTTTTGCCCGGAACCGACCGATTCGGTCAGCACACCGTTCACACTCAGACAAGCGCCGGTAGTGATTTCCTTCAGCATCTCCTCATCGAAATTTGCCAAATCAACCACAATCTGCACATTATTTATTGTAGAACCATCATTGAGCGCAATAAAGTTTACTTGCTTACTACCTCTGCGGGTACGAACCCAGCCTTTCACGTTGACCATAGCGCCAAAGTCTTCGCGCTTCAGGAGGTCAGCCACTTTCGTTCTACTAATCTTTTCCATAAAACAGTTTTTATACCTTATTATATATATTACTCAAAAGAACCCATGCGCAGGAAATTTACTTCCGGCTCTGAGAGATAACGCCACTCGCCGCGACGCAATCCTTTCTTGGTCAGACCTGCGAAGAACACACGATCCAGCTTCACCACTTTGTAGCCCAACGATTCAAAGATACGACGCACAATGCGGTTCTTGCCCGAATGAATCTCAATACCGATGTCGTTTTTCTTTTGCTCATCCGTATAGCTGATGGCATCTGCGTGGATTTCCCCATCGTCCAATTGAATGCCGGACGCAATCTGTTCCATATCGGCTTTTGTCAGGTTCTTATCCAAATGCACATGATATATCTTCTTCTTCAGATACTTGGGATGTGTCAGTTTGGAAGCCAAATCACCATCATTCGTCAGCAGTAATACCCCCGTAGTATTACGGTCGAGACGCCCCACCGGATAGATACGCTCGTCACAGGCCCCTTTTACCAAATCCATCACCGTGCGACGCGCTTGCGGATCATCCGAAGTGGTCACGGTGTCTTTCGGTTTATTGAGCAGAACATATACCTTACGCTCTATGTTTACGAGCTGATCATGGAACTTCACTTCATCGCCACGTTTAATCTTGGTACCCAATTCGGTCACTACTTCTCCATTCACCGAAACCACTCCGGCCGTGATAAACTCATCAGCCTCACGACGTGAGCAAACACCGGCATTCGCCAAAAACTTGTTCAGACGGATGGGTTCGTTAGGATCGACAAACTGCTCTTTATACTCCATCTGCTTCTTCTTGCTATATTTAGCATTCGGATCGTAGTCGGCCGAGCGACGAATAGGACGGCTATAACTATCCTTGTTACCATATCCACCCGATCTGCCAGAACCTGAATTAAAGCGTGGACGATAAGGACGGTCACCCGTAGGATTTCCATAAGGACGTTGCGGACGGTCATCGCCTTCAACATTCGGGTTAAAGCGCGGACGATAAGGACGATCGTTGTTATAAGGACGCTGCGGGCGGTCGCCACCTTCGGCATTGTAGCGCGGACGATAAGGACGGTCGCCGTTCTCGTTGTTATAACGCGGGCGGTATGGACGGTCGCCTGTGGAGTTTCCATAAGAACGTTGCATGTGCTCTCCACCTTCAGCATTATAGCGCGGACGATACGGGCGGTCGCTGTGATAAGAGCGCTGCGGACGGTCACCGCCTTCAGCATTCGGGTTAAAGCGTGGACGATAGGAACGCTCGCCACCGTAAGGGCGTTGCGGACGATCACTGTTCTCACTCGCAAATCTGGGACGATAGGGACGCTCACCACCTTCACGGTTATAAGACGGACGACTATAATTCCCTTCTCTGTTAAATTGGTTACCATCACGGCCGGCCTCTGAGTTCTCCTCTGAGGAAGAAGCATCACGCCAGATTTCATTTTCTGTACTCATTGTTTTTATTCGAATAAAATTAAACCTTAGCCTCACGGCCATTCATTGTCTCTATATAATATATCAAAAATAATTGTATCTACCAACATATATAGGAACAGAAATAAAAGATTTTCTTCAGCTCCCTGCCATTACTTATTCTAAATCCCCGTATAAGTATGGGGAGTGATAGCACGCAATTCTTTCTTTACCTCTTCGCTAACATTCAGTCCTTCTATAAATTCCTTTATCGAAGCTTCAGTGATAGCTTGATTAGTACGCGTCAAAGCTTTCAAAGCTTCATAAGGATGCGGATAAGCTTCGCGGCGCAAGATTGTCTGAATAGCCTCGGCCACCACACTCCAGCAGCCTTCCAAATCACGATGAATAGCCGGTTCGTTCAACAACAGCTTACGCAGGCCTTTCAACGAGCTCTGCATAGCAATGAGCACATGTCCGAAAGGCGTACCCACGTTGCGAAGCACAGTAGAGTCCGTCAAATCTCGCTGCAAACGAGACACCGGTAACTTCACCGCCAAATGTTCGAAAATAGCATTGGCCATGCCAAGGTTACCCTCTGCATTTTCAAAATCAATGGGATTCACCTTATGTGGCATCGCACTGGAACCCACTTCACCCGCTTTGATCTTCTGTTTAAAATACTCCATGGAGATGTACTGCCAAAAGTCACGGTTCATATCAATCATCACCGTATTGATGCGTTTCATAGCATCAAAAATGGCAGACAAGTTATCATAATTGGATATCTGAGTGGTATATTCCTCACGTTCCAAGCCAAGATTCTCGGAGACGAACTTATTGCCAAAAGCCTTCCAATCATATTCGGGATAAGCCACATGGTGAGCATTGTAATTGCCTGTAGCTCCACCAAACTTTGCCGTCATTGGACAAGCCTTCAACATAGCCAACTGACGTTCCAGACGATAGACAAAAACCATCACTTCCTTTCCCAAGCGAGTGGGAGAAGCCGGTTGTCCATGAGTCTTGGCAAGCATTGGGATAGCCGCCCACTCTTCTGCATAAGTGCGAAGCTGCGCTATCAACTCTTCAATCAAAGGATAATAAGCCTGTTCCAAAGCCTCCTTTATCGACAAAGGAATAGATGTATTGTTAATATCTTGTGAAGTAAGGCCAAAATGAATAAACTCCTTGTAGTCATCCATTCCTCCCAACTTGTCAAATTCTTCTTTCAAGAAGTATTCTACAGCTTTCACATCGTGATTGGTCACTCCTTCGATGGACTTGATACGTTCGGCATCCGTTTCAGAAAAATTACGATAAATATTTCTCAAAGTCTCAAATATACCCTTATCCACACCTTTCAACTGCAGCAAAGGCAATTCGCACAGTGCAATGAAATATTCTACTTCAACTTGTACACGGTATTTTATCAAAGCAAATTCTGAAAAATAAGCGGCCAAAACATCCGTTTTACCCCTATATCGACCGTCAATCGGAGAGATTGCGGTAAGTAAATCAAGTTTCATACGTCGTATTTATGATGATAATTATCAGGGTGCAAAATTACTGTTTTTTTCTGAGTAAAAAGCCATAAAGAGCGAAGAATTTAGAACTCACCCCCTTCATGAACAAAAAAACGAGCCAATGCACATTGCATCAACTCGCGACAAATAATTTCCAACCGATTATGTTTTGTGGGCGTTGACGGATTCGAACCGCCGACCCTCTGCTTGTAAGGCACTTCCCAAAGATTTATATTACCCTGTTTTACAGCAATATATGGCTGCAAGTTGGTCGAGTTATAAGATAGTTATAATTTTCTTGTGCTTTTAACAGTCTTCATTCGCTCAATCTCATGGCGCAAAAGAGCATTCTCCTGCTCCAATGCGCTTACCTTCTTCATCTCTTTCTGAAGTTGACGGCGGGGAGATTCGATTAGTTTGTCTTTGTCGGTCATTGCTTCTTATATTCAATCGCATCCTCGCCAAGTGTCATAGTATTACCAACCACTACACCTTTCGTTCCGTCTGAGAGCGTGACATTCGGTTTGGAATATACATAAGTACCCTTTTTGTCTATTTCCGTTTTACCTTTATATATTAGTGTAAAACGGAACGTTCCATCACCGAAAATGATAGTACGCTCACCATCTCCATCATCTGGAGAGATCCATGTAGTGCCATTAAGCGTTTCATTAGAACTGTCATCATCTTTGCTGCAAGATGTTAACACAAGCGGAAGAATCGCCAAAATAAGGAATAAAATCTTTTTCATGTTTTACTTTCCATTTAAAATCCAAACAAAGTTGGATAATTCATTAATAATTAACTTTAGTTTCATATCTTTTTGTCAGGATGTTAAGAGGAAGTAGGCTC
>NZ_SLXB01000014.1 GCF_004342845.1 Prevotella heparinolytica
AAGCCAATAAAACAGGTAATTAAGAAAATGTATTAGCTTGATAATCAGGTATTATCGAAATACGAAAGACTTGTATAAGGTCAGGCCTCCGCAACCAAAAAGCCGTTCAAAAACTGAACGGCTTTTTCTTTTCCTGTCATCTACGTGGCTGTTTCGGGGCTGTATGAAAGTTTCGGGTTGAGTTTCGTTATTCCGTAGGCTTCGGTTTGTCTGTCAGTTCTATTTTGCCTCCAGACTCCAGTTTTACATTCAAAGCTGCTTCTTTGGCCAATGGTGTCCATAGCATTTGCCTGCACTCGTTTTTCTGCAATGTGCAGTATGCGCTACGGCTACCGCTCAGGTACTCCGTATCAATGTGGAAGGAATCCGTATTTACTGTCCAATTTCCGATGTAATCCAAGTTCAGATGCATTGTCTCTGCCGAGCCGCTTTTGAAATGCCAGTTGTTTCCGCTTTGGATATGTATGGAGCGGAAATGGCTGTTCTCTATCACGACCGGACCATAAATATGCCTGAAAGAAAGACTCAGACTGTCGCGCTCAAAGCCTCTGATCGTGCTCTTCTGGTCGTACATGTTAGATACGATGCTCTGTACGCCGGGGGGGACTGACAGGGTCATGCCGGTTTTGGAGTTCACGCTCAACCAAAATGTGCGAGCGAACTTTTTGTCTAATTTCTCCAATGGAAAGGCAAACGACACGGTCACTGTGTCTTCGGCGGATGTTATGGAAACAAAGGGCTCTAAGTCGGCGGCGAAAGAGATGCTGCCCGAAGCAGACGAGTCGGTAGGACATATCTCTAAAGGGATTTCTATGAAAGATGCCTCTTTGATTCTTTCTGCATCGCCGTTTCGGTTGCGGTCCGCACGCGGAGCAAGCAGTTTCAATACTTTGCATTCCGGAAGTGGAAAAGTTTTGGGTGCCTCGGTGAAATATAGTTCATAGTCGTCCCTGTTCAGTCCATGCTTTGACATGTAGAATATCGTGCCGCTCATCAGCAACAGTCCGCCGAGCAGCACTCCCAATATGATATAACTTGTTCGTTTCATTATCTGTCTTTATTTTTTCTGTTTCTTACCATATGCCCGATACATGGCCATGAGTTCTTCTTCGGTCACGCCGAGCATGTATATTTGCTTGAAGAAGTAATCGGCTTCTTCTGTCAGGAAGGATTCTTTCCGTAGGAAATGAATCAGTTCGCGCGCACCGACTGTCACGAAGTAACCGATGCCCCGCTTGATATGGATGATGCCTTGCGTCTGCAAGTAGTCGTACGAGCGCATCACGGTATTGGCGTTGACCTCCACCACAGCCGCATACTCACGCACCGAAGGAATGCGCTCTTCCTCCCGATACTGTCCGAGGAGTATCTCGTCGCAGAGGCGGTCTGCTATTTGCAGGTAGATGGCCTTACTTTCTTTGAAATTCATACTTTATCACCAACGGTTAATGATTTCTGACTCTTTGAAACGGAAATAGGCAAGCACCCAGTTGAATAGGGTGGCGAGCGAACATAAGATGCTTCCCCAGAAGGCGGCTTGCTCGTCCGTGAAAAACTTATTTTCCATATAATTATCGGGGAATAGCACTTTTACTAACCCTGCGCCAATCAACAAGTAGACTATGACGATGACAACTCCGGCGGCAAACGTCTTGAGGAAAGCATTCTTGGCCCAAATGGAGCTGCCCAGTACGAAGCAGGATTGCAAGAGGAAATAGAAACTTACGCCAAACATAAATTTGTCACAATTATTGAAAGCTGTCCAATGTTCTGCCGGGCCTACGAGATAGACGGAAAGCGGCACGGAGGCTATCCGGCTCGCTTCGGGGTATTTTACCGTAAAATACAGCACGCGGGTCCAGTCTGCCAGTTTGAAGGACACCAAGAAAACGATGAGGAAGCCGAACGTGAAAACCAGCCAGCGCGAGAGGAATTTCTCGAACATCGTGGCCGGTGTCAGCAGCATGGCTGTACGGCCGGTCTTTGTCTTCATTCGTTCCATGATGAACGATGCGCTCAGGCAGCCCATGAGGACAATGCACCAGATAAATGTTATCGCGTGAAAAGGCCATGCCGGGTCATTAGTCACTCCTTCCCAATTGCGATCGGTATATTCAATATATCCGTTCCATATAAAGATTATCGCAATCATGCCGTACATCAACACCATGCGCAGCACATTGGCTTTCCAGTTTTCCACCATATCCTTGCGGCACAGGTTCACAAAACGGGGCATACTAAAAAAGGTATCACGTATCATCATTCTTATTTGTTAGAGTGAAACATATTTGCTATTTTCCCGGGAGAGGAGAGCACCGCTCCAAACAACAGCTCGAGGTTTATCTCCGATTCCTCACCATCCGCATTGGGCAGCATCAGGTAATTGCCTTGCACGGAAGGCAGTGCATACAATGCTTTCTGCGCCAATTCCCGGTTGTCACTTTCCACAAAGAGAAGCTTGCGGCAAATGTCGGTCGTGGATGCGTCGAGCATCACATGCTTGTTGTCCATGATGAGCACGTGGTCCAGAATCTTGTCGATATCCCTCACTTGATGGGTAGAAACGACAATCGTCTTGTCGTCCGACATTCCGGAAGCAATGAACTTGCGAAACTGACTCTTGCCGGGGATATCAAGTCCATTGGTGGGTTCGTCCATCAGCAGCAACGAAGTGTTGGTGGCCAAGGCAAAGCTCATGAACACTTTTTTCTTCTGTCCCATAGAAAGAGCGCCCAGATTGATGTCCTGCTCCATCTCGAAAAAATGCAGATACCTCATCATGTCTTCTTTGCTGAAACGCGGATAGAACGGGCTGTTCAGCTCCACATAGCTGACAAGGGAGATAGCCGGAAGCTCAAACTCTTCGGGCACCAGAAACATGTCCTGCAACGTGATGGGCAACCGGCGGCGTACATCGACATCGTGATATATCACTTTCCCATGCTTGGGGGTGAGCAAACCGCTCATCAAATAAAGCAAAGTGGACTTGCCGGCTCCGTTCTTGCCCAGTAATCCATAAACCCTGCCTTTCTCCAATGAGAGGGAAAAATCGTCCAGCACATCTTTCTTGCCTCGACGATAACTGAATGAAATGTTTTCTACTTGTAGCATATACTTAAATGATTGTGGGTTTTTGTGTATTAGTAAAATAGTACACTGCAAAAGTATGTATTCTTTTGGGAATAGCAAATTATTAATCGGATTTTTTTTAATAATTCTTTCGGGCAACACGAAACGGAACGAAAAAAATAGATGAAAGGTGCATCATACGTTTTCAACCTTGAATTTGCGAAAGGTGGAAAATTGTTTACTTTTTATAAGAATGTACGTCTGCCGGCGCTTGCTGTATAGATGTTCTTTACGGGAAATATAGATGCAGTGCGCTCGGAATATAGATGCAGCATGGTGGAAATATATCTCCACCGAATCCTGCCTACAGGTATCTCTCGAAAGGGGAGGCTCCTTGAGATGTCTTTGTGTTAATTATTGACAAAGCAATGTCCTTATGGAACATCATGCCGAAAAACTAAGCGTCATAAATGTAACATTTAAGGCTTAAAATGTAACATTTGGTACACATAGCATAGCACAGCATAGCATAGTATAGCATACCCCCTCCTCAAGAGTTCCCCCGAAACCGGGGGCACCGAGGGCTCGGCCGTTCCGTCCGCGGAGGAGGAATATCGCCGGAAGATGAATGGCGGCTCATATCTTTTGAAAACATTGCATTTTCTTATCGTGGTTATTCCAAAGATTTTCCGTAAGTTTGCGGGTCTTAAATAAGAGTGGATGATGGTTAGATTGGCTTTGATATCTGTGCTTTGGGGATTCGTTTTGGCTGTTTCGGCTCAAAACGACCCGGTGCTCATGCGTATTGACGGAAAGGAGGTTTTTCGTTCTGAGTTCGAGCGTTTCTGTGATAAAAAAGGCATGAATGCAGGTGTAGGGCGAAAAGAACTGAATGAGTATGTCGATTCTTTTGTGAGCTTTAAGTTGAAAGTTGCTGCGGCCAAAGCTGCGGGATTGGATACGGCCACCGTTTTTCTGAAAGAACGAGAACGTTATCGTAACCGGTTGGTCAGGGCTTACCTGACGGATATGGAAACTGCCGGTAAGGAGGCACGTGACTTTTACGATAAGATGAAATCCGGGCATCGCGCAGGGCAAGTGCTGGTGAAGCATGTTTTTAAATACCTTCCTCAAAATATTTCCGGCCATGCGATGCGGGAGGTAGAACACAAAATGGATTCTGTCTTCAGGCAGTTGGAGAAAGCGAATGCGGCAACGGATTTCGATGTTTGTGTCAATCTTTTTTCTGATGACAAAAGCTCTTTCTGGGTTAGTCGGACGCAAATGCCGATAGAGTTTGAAGACGTTGTGTTTGGCTTGAAGGTAGGAGAGTTCTCCCGTCCGTTCTTCACTCCGCAGGGCATTCACATTGCGAAAGTTCTTGAACGAAAGGAGTTTGATGAAGTGAAGGATGAAGTCATCCATCGTCAGACCTTTCGGTATGGAGATAATAAGATTACCCGAACTTTTGTGGAGAAACTGAAGAAGGAGTATCGCTATACGCCCGACAAAGCTGGCATAGACGAACTTCTGTCGGCAGGCAGTACGCGTCGGACACTCTTTACGTTGGATGGAAAATCGTACACCGGAGAGGGCTTTTCCCGTTTCGCAGCTGCGCATCCGGCCGGGGTTCGCAAACAGTTAGAGGAGTTTGTCATGAAGACCGTGCTGGATTATGAGAACAGTCGTTTGGAGCGGAAACACCCGGAGTTCAGGATGCTGCTGCAAGAGCATTGCGACAGTGTATTGCTTGCCGAAATTATTCATCGTGAAATCGGAGAAGAGAAAGTGGGGAATGAAGCGGAATTAAAGGGATATTTTGAAACGCACCGTTCGGATTTTCATTGGGGGGAGGCACGTTATAAAGGGATGGTGTTGCATTGCGTCACCAAACGGGTGGCCAAGCAAGCGAGGAAGCTCCTGAAGAAACTGCCTGAAACCGAATGGAAAGATGCCATTCGGTTGACTTTTAATGCCGAAGGGAAGCAGCAGATACAGGCAGAGCAAGGAACATATGCTCCCGGCGATAATGGGTATGTGGATCAGTTGGTTTTTGGAAAGAGAGAAATGGCTCCGGTTTTGTCATACCCTTTTACAATAGTGCTCGGCAAGAAGCAAAAAGGACCGGATAGTTGGGAGGAAGTACATGAATCCGTAACCATGGCCTATCAAAATCATCTGGAAGCACTTTGGACCGCAAAGTTGCGTTCTGCTGCTAAGGTTGAATTTGAACAAGAGGTTTTAAAAACCGTTAATAATCACTGATGCAACCGATTAAAACATTATCTTCGTACTTTAAAATGAGTAAATATCAGTTGGCGATGCGAACAACCGGCTTTGGACTTTTGATTCTCTTCCTCTGCATGTCATGCAATGACCGGCACGATCATGAAGGGCGGACACCTTTGGTGGAGCTGGATGGTTATTTTCTCTATAAGGAAGATTTGCAATCGGTGCAGCCCGTAGGTTTGTCAAAAGACGACAGTTTGTTGTTTGCCGAACATTATGTACGTAATTGGGCGGAAGATGTGTTGCTGTATGATAAAGCAATGGATAATATTCCCAATAATGGTGAAATAGAGAAACTTGTGGAGAACTATCGTAAGGCTTTGATAGTACATACCTACCAGCAGGCTTTAATACATCAACAGCTCTCGGATGAGATTTCCGAGCAGGACTTGACAGACTATTACGAGAAGAATCAGGCTCTTTTTAAGGTGGAACGCCCGTTGATCAAAGGTTTGTTCATTAAAGTTCCTTTGTCGGCTCCGCAGTTGTCCAATGTCCGCCGCTGGTATAGGACGGAGGCGCGCGAAGCTGTGGAGAAGCTGGAAAAATATAGCTTGCAAAATGCCGTGAAGTATGAATACTTTTATGACAAATGGGTGCCGGCGTCGGATATTCTGGCGATGATGCCGTTGAAAGTAGCCAATCTGGAAGGCTATCTCGGCGAACATCGGCAAATTGAATTGAAAGATACGGCTTTTTATTATTTTCTTAATGTGAGCGATCTTCGCTCGGCAGGTGAGCAGGCACCCTATGAGTTTGCACATGCTCAGGTGAAAGACATGCTGCTGAATATGAAGCAAGTGGATTTTATGAAAAAGGTGAAAGACGACCTGTATCAGAGTGCAGTGAAAAAAGACAAGATTAAATATTATTTAGAATAAGATACCAAGAATGAAAAAGTGTATGAACTTTAAGTTTGTAGTTTTATTAGCCTTGACACTATGGTTCGGTCCTACCGTTTACGGGCAAGACAACGTGATTGATGAGGTGGTATGGGTTGTAGGCGACGAGGCCATCTTGAAGTCCGAAGTGGAGGAGGCGCGCATGAGTGCACTGTATGAAGGACGAAAATTCGATCGTGACCCTTACTGTGTGATACCCGAAGAGATAGCCGTGCAAAAGCTATACCTCCATCAGGCGGCACTTGATAGTATCGAGGTTTCCGAAAATGAAGTTGTGCAACGTGTGGACTATATGACGAATATGTACATCGCCAATATCGGCTCGCGCGAGAAAATGGAAGAATACTTCAATAAGACCTCCAGCCAGATTCGTGAAACATTGCGCGAGAATGCACGCGAAGGGTTGAAAGTACAGAAGATGCAGCAGAAATTAGTCGGAGAAGTAAAGGTGACTCCGGCCGAGGTACGCCGTTATTTTAAGGATTTGCCGCAGGACAGTATTCCTTATATCCCGACTCAGGTGGAAGTGCAGATTATTACCCAGCAGCCCAAAATTCCTTTGGAAGAGATTGAAGATGTAAAAAGACGTTTGCGGGAATACACCGAGCGCATCAATAAAGGCGAAAGCTTCTCCATGCTGGCCCGTCTCTATTCTGACGATCGCGCGTCGGCAATCAATGGCGGCGAAATGCCGTTTACCGGACGCGGATATTTAGACCCGGCTTTTGCCAATGTGGCTTTCAACCTGCAAGATCCGAACAAGGTTTCCAAAATAGTGGAGTCGGAATATGGTTTCCATATCATTCAGCTGATGGAAAAACGTGGCGACCGCATCAAAGTGCGTCATCTTCTTTTGAAACCTCATATTCCGGAAGCGGCTTTGACAGCCGGATGTGTACGTTTGGACTCCATTGCCGACGACATCCGTAATGGCAAGTTCTCGTTCGAGGAGGCTGCCGCCGTGCTTTCGCAGGACAAGGATACGCGTAATAACCACGGTCTGCTGCCCAATCCCAACTCGAATACATCCAAGTTTGAGATGCAGGAACTTCCTCCTGAAATAGCCAAAGTGGTAGACAAGATGAAGGTGGGTGAAATTTCCGAGGCATTCACCATGATTCCGCAAAAGACGGGAAAAGAAGAGTGCGTGATCGTGAAGTTGAAGAGCCGTACGGCAGGACATAAAGCAACGATTGCCGACGACTATCAGAACCTGAAGGAAATAGTACTTGAGAAACATCGCAGCCAAGTATTGGATAAGTGGATTCGCGAGAAGCAGAAGCATACTTATGTCCGCATTAAGGATAGTTGGAAGAATAACTGTACGTTCAAGTATCCGGGCTGGATTAAAAATTGACCCGTAGGGATTTACATAAATTTGTATGCAAAGAAAGTATATAAGAACTCATTTTCTGAACAAGCATAGATACCTTTTGATAGGTATTCTATGCTTGTTTGGCATCTGTCTGTTAAGCGCCCAAGATAAAAAGACGAAGACCGCTACTTCCAAGAATAAAGTGGTGGCAACAGACAAGCAACAAGCGCCGGCAGCCGGAAAGCAGAAAACCCGTGTGGATTTGCTCTATGCCGATGAAGCGCAAGCCGATAAACTTTCGCGTCCCGATGTGCAGATACTTGTCGGTTCGGTAAGGCTGAAGCACGACAGCATGTACATGTTCTGCGACAGTGCCTTGATCTTCGAGAAGATAAACTCGGTTGAGGCGTTTGGCAACGTTCGTATGGAACAGGGGGACACCTTATTTATTTACGGTGATTACCTTTACTACGACGGGATGTCGCAGTTGGCCATATTGCGCGAAAATGTGCGCATGATTAATCGTAAAACAGAGTTGACCACCGACAGCCTGAACTATGACCGTTTGTATAACTTAGGTTACTATTTTGAAGGCGGGACGCTGACCGATGAAGAAAATGTACTTACTTCCGAATGGGGAGAATATAGTCCGACTACTAAGTTGGCTGTTTTCAACCATGATGTGAAACTGGTCAATCCGAAATTCGTGCTGACATCAGACACACTGAAATATAGTACGGAAACTAAAGTAGCCACCATCTTGGGACCTTCCGATATTGTAAGTGAGCAGAACCATATCTATTCCGAGCGCGGTGTGTACAACACAATTACCGAACAGGCAGAGTTGCTCGACCGTTCCATTCTGACCAACGAAGGCAAGAAATTGACCGGTGACAGTCTTTTCTACGATCGCAAGCTGGGCTATGGCGAAGCTTTTGACAATGTGCAGATGAATGATACGGTGAACCGGAACATGCTTACCGGCGACTATTGTTTCTATAATGAACTTACCGGTAATGCCGTAGCCACCCAGCGTGCAATGGCTGTTGATTATTCGCAAGGCGACAGTCTGTTTATGCACGCCGACACTTTGCGGTTGATTACTTATCATCTGAATACCGACTCCATGTACCGGGAGATGCGTGCCTATCACAAGGTTCGGGCCTATCGCACGGATGTGCAAGCGGTGTGCGACTCTTTGGTCTACAACTCAAAAGACTCCTGCATGACAATGTATACCGACCCTATTCTGTGGCATGGAGAACAGCAGTTGCTGGGCGAAGAAATCAAAGTTTATATGAACGACAGCACCATCGACTGGGCGCATATCATTCGTCAGGCTCTAACGGTAGAAAAGATGGACAGTATCCATTATAATCAAGTGTCCGGCAAGGAAATGAAAGCCTTCTTCATTGACGGTGATATGCGTAGGGTCGAAGTCAACGGCAATGTGCTGGTGGTCTACTATCCGGTAGAAGAAAAAGACAGCTCGTTGATTATGATGAACTATTCCGAAGGAGGATTGTTGAAAATTTATCTGAAGGACAGGAAGATGGAACGCGGGGTCTTTGTAGGGAAAACCACCGGTACAGCCTATCCTCTGGATCAGATTCCCGCAGAAAAGAGCAAACTGCCTTCTTTTGTGTGGTTCGACTATATCCGCCCGAAAAACAAGGAGGATATCTTTGAGTGGAGAGGTAAGAAAGCGGGCGAAGCGTTGAAGAAAAGCGACCGGAAACCTGTGATTTCGCCAAGGAACATGCATATCAAACGAAATAAAAAGTAACGCTATGGGAATGTTTACGATGCGGAAGCCCCGTGGCTTCAATCATCCATATATCTATGTGGACGAGCGGAAAGAGAAGTTGGCGAAAATGGAAGAGAACGCCAAACGCGATTTGGGTATGCTGCCGGAGAAAGAGTTCTCTCCTGAAGATATCCGAGGTAAATTCATTGAGGGAACCACCCACTTGAAGCGTCGGAAAGAGAGCGGACGCAAACCGGTGCATTTGGGAATCATTCTGGTGGTCATTGCCCTGCTGATTTACCTGTGGTATGCCATCAGTAGCGGGATTATATAGAAGTTGTTGCCGAATGTCATTCGGCTTCTTCCTTTTCTTAACGTATACTTGCTAAATTGTAGTTATTTATGAGCGATATTATTCATTTGCTGCCCGATTCGGTTGCTAATCAGATAGCAGCCGGAGAGGTGATTCAGCGTCCGGCATCTGTGGTGAAAGAACTGGTGGAAAATGCGATTGATGCCGAAGCCCGTGAAATACATGTGTTGATTACTGATGCAGGCAAGACCTGTATTCAAGTGATCGATGACGGGAAGGGAATGTCCGAAACCGATGCTCGCCTCTCTTTTGAGCGGCATGCCACTTCAAAGATACGCGAGGCAGCCGATTTATTCGCTTTGCGCACCATGGGGTTTCGCGGCGAAGCGCTGGCTTCCATTGCCGCTGTGGCAGAGGTGGAGTTGAAAACACGACTGGAGAATGAAGAACTGGGAACACGCTTGTTGATTGCCGGCTCTAAGGTTGAGAGCCAGGAAACTGTATCTTGCCCTAAGGGAAGCAATTTCTCTATCAAAAATCTGTTCTTTAATGTTCCTGCCCGACGCAAATTCCTGAAAGCTAATTCCACAGAGTTGAGCAATATCCTTACGGAGTTTGAACGTATTGCATTGGTGCATCCCGAGGTGGCTTTCTATTTGTATAGCAACGATAGTGAGTTGTTCAATTTGCCGGTGGTGTCCCTACGGCAACGCATTCTGGCCATATTCGGCAAGAAGCTGAACCAGCAGTTGCTAACCATGGAGGTGGACACGACAATGATTAAGATTTCCGGTTTTGTTGCCAAGCCCGAGACGTCGCGTAAGAAAGGGGCACATCAATATTTCTTTGTGAACGGACGTTACATGCGGCACCCTTATTTCCACAAGGCAGTGATGGATGCTTACGAACAACTGATTCCGGCCGGTGAGCAAATCTCCTATTTTATTTATCTGGAGGTCGATCCGGCAAATATTGATGTGAACATCCATCCCACAAAGACAGAAATCAAGTTCGAGAACGAGCAAGCCATTTGGCAGATTCTGTCGGCGGCAGTCAAGGAAGCTTTGGGGAGATTCAGCGCTGTTCCTACCATTGATTTTGATACGGAAGACATGCCCGATATCCCGGCATTCGAGCAAACGCGGCCGATTGAGCCTCCGAAAGTGCACTATAATGCCGACTTCAATCCTTTTAAAACGTCCTCTTCTTCCTCTTCTTCTTATGGGGGAGGCGGAAACTATTCGCGGCCGAAAGTGGAGTGGGAGGGACTCTATTCCGGTCTGGAGAAAGGCAGTAGGATGAACAATTCGATGGGGGAACAATTTTTTGCCGAAGAGGGAGAAGGGAGAGGTTTCGTAGTCTCCGGAGAGGAACCGGACGTGTCATATCGTTCGGGCGCCACTCCTGTCGGTGCAACATCGGCTTCCTTCTGCGGAAGTGAAGTCTCCATAGAAAAAGGAGCTCAACATTTTCAGTTCAAGGGGCGTTTCATTCTGACTTCCGTAAAGTCCGGTTTGATGTTGATAGACCAACATCGTGCGCATGTTCGGGTACTGTTCGACCGTTATATGAGCCAGATCAATCAGAAACAAGGGGTGTCGCAAGGGGTACTTTTCCCGGAGATAATCCATTTGCCGGTTTCCGAAGCAGCTGTACTCGAAAGTATCATGGACGATTTGTCGGCGGTAGGTTTCGACTTGAGTCCGTTGGGTGGTGGCAGCTATGCCATCAATGGCATACCTTCGGGCATCGAAGGACTGAGCCCGGTGGAATTGATCGGGAATATGGTGCATACTGCCATGGAGAAAGGAAGCGATGTGAAAGAAGAGGTACAGACTATTCTTGCATCCACATTGGCTCGTGCCGCAGCCATTGTTTATGGTCAGGTATTGAGCAATGATGAGATGGCGAACCTCGTGGATAGCCTGTTTGCCTGTCCTGCTCCTAACTATACTCCTGACGGGCGGGTAGTGCTGGCAACCATCAAGGAGGAAGAAATAGAAAAGCTTTTCAATAAATGAAATAGTGGGTTGATTCCTTTTGCTTTGACGACCTCAAAACCAAAGTGACCTCAGAAGACCGGATGATTCGTGAGCCATATCCGGTTTCTTGAGGTCACTTTGGTTTTGAAATATTTCAGAATGGAGTTCGGCAAAGATTACTCTTCGCTGAACTTCTTCACTTGTTCGGCAATTAGTTCTGCGTCATCGAAATAGTTTATCTTCATGGCTTTGCGCACGTCGTCCAGAGTGGCGGCAGCCGTTTCCCTGGCTGTATCGCAACCTTTTTTCAGCATTTCGTAGATGGAAGGAATGTCTTTCTCGAACTCTTTGCGACGATTGCGAATCGGCTCTAACGTTTCCTGCATGATGGCATTGAGAAATTTCTTGACCTTCATGTCACCAAGACCGCCACGTTGGTAGTGGGCTTTCAATTCATCCAGATTGGGATATTCGGGTAGATAGAGACCGAAGTGTTCGGGGCGGCAGAAAGCATCGAGATAGGTGAATACCGTGTTGCCTTCAAGCTTTCCGGGGTCGGAAACGCGCAAGTGGTCGGGGTCGGTGTACATGCTTTTCACCTTCTTTTCCACGTCTTCGGCGGTGTCGGACAGGTAGATGCAGTTGCCGAGCGACTTGCTCATCTTGGCTTTGCCGTCGGTTCCCGGCAGGCGCAGGCAAGCTGCATTGTCGGGCAGGAGGATTTCAGGTTCAACGAGTGTTTCACCATATATATAATTGAAGCGTCGCACGATTTCGCGTGCCTGTTCCAGCATGGGTTCCTGATCTTCGCCTACGGGCACGGTGGTGGCGCGGAAGGCTGTAATGTCGGCCGCTTGGCTGATGGGGTAAGTGAAGAAACCTACGGGGATGCTTGTCTCAAAGTTGCGCATCTGTATCTCGGTCTTTACTGTCGGGTTGCGTTGCAGGCGGCTGACAGTGACCAGATTCATGTAGTAGAAAGAAAGTTCGCAAAGCTCCGGAATCTGAGACTGGATGAAAATGGTGCTTTTCGTTGGGTCCAGACCGCATGCCAGATAGTCGAGGGCTACTTCGATGACGTTCTGACGTACTTTTTCCGGATTCTCCATGTTGTCGGTCAGTGCTTGCGCATCGGCGATGAAGACGAACGTCTTGTCGTATAAACCGGAATTTTGCAATTCCACTCTTCTTCTCAATGAGCCTACATAGTGTCCTATGTGCAGCCGTCCCGTGGGGCGGTCGCCCGTAAGGATGATTTTTTCTTTTGACATATAATGTGTTTTTAGTTCCTATATAATGATGTAAGGGCATTGCTGTCCGTAATGCCTGCAAAGATACCGATAATTATCCAAAAATCAAGGGATAGCGATTTCTCTTATATGTAATCCTCTTGCCGGAATTGCCGTCCTGCTTAAAATATTAGACGGATTCATTTGTTCTTTTCGCAAATAAGTAGTTTCTTTGCACAAATTTTGAAACAACAATGCAGCCGCAGGAAATGAGAAACAAATACAATCCCTATTCGAGTGATTATCATTCGGTAGTCGTTGGTTTCTCTTTTTTCCACGATGATATTTTTTATTTTCTTGAAGAAATGCGTTCATCTTTTATAGTGGACGCATTTTTTTTTAGGCTGGTTTATGTTTTGCGCGGCTTTTATGCCAAGATGTGAGAAGGAAACCTAATTGACAACAATAAGAGAATATGGAAAAGAATTTAAAGAAAGTGCTCGTCTTGGGCTCTGGTGCACTCAAGATCGGTCAGGCCGGAGAATTTGATTATTCGGGGTCGCAGGCTTTGAAGGCATTGCGCGAAGAAGGTGTAGCTTCTGTTTTGGTGAATCCCAACATTGCCACCATTCAAACATCGGAAGGTATTGCGGACAAAGTGTATTTTTTGCCGGTAACTCCTTACTTCGTGGAGGAAATCATCAAGAAAGAACGTCCCGATGGCATTCTGCTGGCGTTTGGCGGGCAGACAGCCTTGAATTGCGGTACCGAATTGTATCTGAACGGTGTGCTTGAGAAATATGGTGTACGTGTGCTGGGCACTTCGGTAGAAGCCATCATGTACACTGAAGACCGCGACCTCTTTGTGAAGAAGCTCGACGAGATTCCGATGAAGACACCCCAAAGCCGTGCGGTAGAAAGTATGGCAGATGCGCTGAAGGCAGCCCGTGAAATCGGCTATCCGGTGATGGTGCGTTCGGCTTATGCTCTGGGCGGTTTGGGTAGCGGCATCTGTCCGGACGAGGAAGCTTTCGTGAAGCTGGCCGAAAGTTCTTTTACCTTCTCTAAGCAAATTCTGGTAGAAGAGTCGCTGAAAGGTTGGAAAGAAATAGAGTTCGAGGTTATCCGCGATGCGAACGACCACTGTTTCACGGTGGCAAGCATGGAGAATTTCGACCCGTTGGGCATTCATACGGGTGAGTCTATCGTGGTGGCTCCCACTTGTTCGCTGACCGATGAGCAGGTGAAGATGTTGCAGGAACTCTCCACGAAATGCATCCGTCATCTGGGCATCGTGGGCGAGTGCAACATTCAGTATGCGTTCAATGCCGAGACGAACGACTATCGCGTCATCGAGGTGAATGCCCGTCTGTCCCGTTCTTCGGCATTGGCATCGAAAGCCACCGGTTATCCGCTGGCGTTTGTGGCTGCCAAGATTGCGTTGGGCTACACGCTCGACCAAATCGGCGAGATGGGAACTCCCAATTCGGCTTATGCCGCTCCGCAGCTGGATTACTTGATTTGCAAGATTCCCCGTTGGGACTTGACCAAGTTCGTAGGTGTGAGCCGTGAAATCGGTTCAAGCATGAAGTCGGTGGGCGAAATCATGTCCATCGGACGCTCTTTCGAGGAAATCATACAGAAAGGCCTGCGCATGATCGGTCAGGGCATGCACGGCTTTGTGGGCAACGAAGGGCTGGAGTTCGGCGATTTGGACTATGAATTGTCGCATCCCACAGACCTGCGTATCTTTGCCATTGCCGCAGCTTTGGAGAAGGGCTATACCATCGACCGCATCTTCGAACTGACGAAAATCGACCCGTGGTTCCTTGGCAAGCTGAAGAACATTGTGGACTACAAGCAAAAGCTCTCCCTATATAATAAGGTGGAAGATGTTCCGGCCGACGTGCTGCGCGGTGCAAAGGTGCTGGGCTTCTCCGACTTCCAGATTGCGCGCTTTGTGCTCAATCCGCAGGGAAACATGGAGAAGGAGAACCTTGCCGTGCGTGCCCGCCGTAAGGAACTGGGCATCCTGCCTGCCGTGAAGCGCATCAATACGGTGGCTTCCGAACAGCCCGAACTGACGAACTACCTCTACATGACCTACGCCGTTGAGGGGTACGACGTGAATTATTATAAGAACGAGAAGTCGGTAGTGGTGCTTGGTTCCGGTGCATACCGCATCGGCTCGTCCGTAGAGTTCGACTGGTGCTCGGTGAATGCCGTGCAGACAGCCCGTAAACTGGGTTACAAGTCCATCATGATTAACTATAACCCCGAAACCGTTTCCACGGACTACGACATGTGCGACCGCTTGTACTTCGACGAGCTCTCCTTCGAGCGTGTGCTCGACGTAATCGACCTCGAGCAGCCGCGCGGAGTTATCGTGTCGGTGGGCGGACAGATTCCGAACAATCTGGCCATGAAACTCCATCGCCAGTCCGTTCCTATTTTGGGCACATCGCCGGTATCCATCGACCGTGCCGAAAACCGCAACAAGTTCTCGGCCATGCTCGACCAGTTGGGCATCGACCAACCCGCTTGGCAGGAACTCACCAGCTTGGAAGACGTGAAGGGATTTGTGGAGAAAGTGGGCTATCCGGTGCTGGTGCGTCCCTCGTACGTGCTTTCGGGTGCGGCAATGAATGTGTGCTACGATGAAGAAGAGTTGGAGAACTTCCTGAAGATGGCGGCCGAGGTGTCGAAGGAATATCCGGTTGTCGTATCGCAGTTCTTGCAGAATACCAAAGAGATAGAGTTCGACGCGGTGGCTCAGAACGGCGAAGTGGTGGAATATGCCATTTCCGAACACGTGGAGTTTGCCGGTGTGCATTCGGGCGACGCCACGCTGGTGTTCCCCGCACAGAAGATTTACTTTGCAACGGCACGCCGCATCAAGAAAATCAGCCGTCAGATTGCGAAGGAACTCAATATCTCCGGGCCTTTCAACATTCAGTTCCTTGCGCGCAACAACGAGGTGAAGGTGATTGAGTGCAACCTGCGTGCTTCGCGCAGTTTCCCGTTCGTGTCCAAAGTGCTGAAACGTAACTTCATCGAGACGGCCACCCGCATCATGCTGGATGCTCCTTACACCCGGCCGGACAAGTCGGCGTTCGACATCGACCGCATCGGCGTAAAGGCTTCGCAATTCTCCTTCTCGCGCCTGCACAAGGCCGACCCGGTGCTGGGCGTGGATATGTCGTCCACGGGCGAGGTGGGCTGCATCGGCGACGACTTTTCCGAAGCGTTGCTCAATGCGATGATAGCCACCGGATTCACCATTCCCCGGAAAAGCGTGATGTTCTCGTCCGGTGCCATGAAGTCGAAAGTGGATTTGCTGGACGCAAGCCGCATGCTCTGTGCCAAGGGATATAAGATTTATGCCACGGCAGGAACGGCCGCTTTCCTCAATGCACACGGTGTGACGACGGAAGCTGTTTACTGGCCCGATGAACGCCCCGAAGCCGAAAACAACGTGATGAAGATGATTGCCGACCATGCGTTCGACCTGATTGTCAATATCCCGAAGAACCATACGAAACGCGAATTGACAAATGGCTACAAGATTCGTCGCGGCGCCATCGACCATAACATCCCGTTGATTACGAATGCCCGTCTGGCAAGTGCTTTCATCGAAGCCTTCTGCGAGATGAAACTCGAAGATATTCAAATAAAGAGCTGGCAGGAATATCAATAAGCCGCGCTTCGCTAAAGATTGAAACCGCTTTTAAGGCGTGTTCCATTGTTCCTCTTGGGGAAACTGTGGAGCACGCCTTTGCTGTGTCTCCTTGTTTGTCGGCCGGTGGGAGAATGTAGTGCTTGATGTAAATATTTATCCAAACAAGAGGCGCGGTCCCTTCTCCCCCTTCAGGGGCGTGTTTCGGCAGGGGTTTCGTTCCTCGGTGTGGAAGGCTTCGTTCCTCACCGAGGAACACCCTCTTCCTCACCGAGGAACGAGGTCATGGTCGGCGAGGATAAAATCTCCCCCTGTGTAAGGGCGTATGTTTGTATGGAAAGGTTACCGTGGCGTTGGGAGAATGCCACTTTTGTGTCTCCGTATTGCCTGAGTTCGGCAATTTTTTCGTACGTTTGCAGGTGCAATCAACGCTGATACACTAACCTTTTTAAATAACAACTGACATGAAACCAACTTTATTCTTATTGGCCGCCGGTATGGGCAGCCGTTACGGTGGCTTGAAACAGCTGGACGGACTGGGTCCCAACGGTGAAACAATCATGGACTATTCCATTTACGACGCCATCAATGCCGGCTTCGGCAAACTCGTTTTCGTTATCCGCAAGGATTTCGAGCAGGATTTTCGCGACAAGATTATTTCCAAATACGAAGGACACATCCCGTGCGAACTGGTATTCCAGTCCATCGACGCCCTGCCCGAAGGGTTCACCTGCCCCGAAGGCCGCACCAAACCGTGGGGTACGAACCATGCCGTCATGATGGGAGCCGACGTGATAAAAGAACCTTTTGCCGTAATCAACTGCGATGACTTCTATGGCCGCGATTCCTTCCAAGTGATGGGCAAATTCCTTTCTGCCCTGCCCGAAGGTTCGAAGAATGTCTACTCCATGGTGGGTTTCCGCATCGGCAATACGCTGAGCGAAAGCGGTACAGTGTCTCGCGGGCTTTGCGGAACGGATGCCGGCAACCTGCTGACTTCCGTGGTAGAGCGTACCAAGATTCAGCGTATGGACGGCGAAGTGAAATACATCGACGACAACGGCGAGTGGGCTGTTACTCCTGAGACTACTCCGGTCAGCATGAACTTCTGGGGCTTTACTCCCGACTATTTTGCTTACAGCGCCGATTTCTTCAAGACCTTCCTCAGCGACCCGAAGAACATGGAGAACCTCAAGAGCGAGTTTTTCATCCCCTTGATGGTAGACAAGCTGATTCATGACGGTACGGCGACCTGCGAAGTGCTCGATACGACCAGCAAGTGGTTCGGCGTCACTTATCCGGAAGATCGCCAAAGCGTGGTGGACAAGATTCAGGCATTGGTGAATGCGGGCGAATATCCTGCCAAGCTGTTCTAAGTCCTCCGCCTCATTGAAAGACTTATCATAAAGGTATTCCGCAAATATCTTTACACTATCTGTAAGCACGGGTCTCACAGGTTTCACGGTCTCTTCATGGCCGTGCCCGTTCTGTGAAGTCCGTGCTTGCCGCATTGTCTTGTGGATGTTTCAAGCAGTTTTTAAGGCTATCGGGAGTTATGTGGTTGGAAATCGTTATCTTTGCCACTCCAAAACGATTATTTCATTGACATTATGATATCAGTAGAAGGATTGAAGGTGGAGTTTAACGCCACGCCTCTATTCGAAGACATCTCTTACGTTATCAATAAAAAAGACCGCATAGCCCTTGTGGGCAAGAACGGTGCGGGGAAGTCCACCATGCTCAAGATTCTGGCAGGCTTGCAGCAACCCACTGCGGGCACTGTGTCCGTTCCCCGCGAATGTACCGTCGGCTACCTGCCGCAGGTGATGGTGCTCAGCGATAAGCGCACCGTGATGCAGGAGGCCGAGCTTGCTTTCGAGCACATCTTCGAGATGCAGGCCGGCATGGAACGTATGAATCGGCAGCTTGCCGAGCGCACCGATTATGAAAGCGAGGACTACCGGAAACTGATTGACCGCTTCACGCACGAAAACGAGCGCTTCCTGATGATGGGCGGCACCAACTATCGTGCCGAAATAGAGCGCACCTTGCAGGGGCTTGGCTTCAGGCGTACGGATTTCGACCGCCCCACCGGCGAGTTCTCGGGCGGGTGGCGCATGCGCATCGAGCTTGCCAAGTTGCTGCTTCGCCGTCCCGACGTGTTGCTGCTCGACGAGCCTACCAACCACCTCGACATAGAGAGCATACAGTGGCTGGAGAATTTCCTCTCCACCCGTGCCAATGCGGTGGTGCTCGTCAGCCACGACCGCGCTTTCCTGAACAACGTAACCACCCGCACCATCGAGATTACTTGCGGACGCATTTACGACTATAAAGTGAAGTACGACGAGTTTGTGGCACTCCGTAAGGAACGCCGCGAACAGCAACTCCGCGCTTACGAGAATCAGCAGAAGCAGATACAGGACACGGAGGATTTCATCGAGCGTTTCCGCTACAAGGCCACCAAAGCCGTGCAGGTGCAGAGCCGCATCAAGCAACTGGAAAAGATAGAACGTATTGAGGTGGACGAAGAGGATAACTCGGCGCTTCGCTTGAAGTTTGTGTGCAGCAGCCGTAGCGGAAACTATCCGCTCATCTGCGAGGATGTGGCCAAGGCATACGGCGGGCATGTCATTTTTCATGACGTAAACCTGATCATCAACCGGGGAGAAAAAGTGGCTTTTGTGGGCAAGAACGGAGAAGGAAAATCCACGCTGGTAAAGTGTATCATGGACGAGATTACCGATTATACCGGGAAGCTGACGCTGGGTCACAACGTGCAAATCGGCTATTTCGCACAGAACCAAGCCCAATTGCTGGATGGCGAACGGACGGTGTTCGACACGATAGACCGTGTGGCCGTAGGAGATATCCGGCTGAAAATACGCGACATACTCGGTGCTTTCATGTTCGGCGGCGAGGCTTCGGACAAAAAAGTGAAAGTGCTTTCGGGCGGAGAGCGTACACGGCTTGCCATGATTAAACTGTTGCTCGAACCGGTGAACTTCCTGATTCTGGACGAACCGACCAACCACCTTGACATGCGTTCCAAGGATGTGCTGAAGGAGGCGATTCGTGATTTTGACGGCACGGTGATTATTGTCAGCCACGACCGTGATTTTCTGGACGGACTGGCGACTAAAGTATATGAGTTCGGTGGAGGATTGGTGAAAGAACACCTTTGCGGCATCTACGAGTTCTTGCAAAAGAAACAACTGGAAAACCTCAATGAGTTGCAACCGGTATCTGCTTCTTCGGCAGGAGAAGCGGGAAGCGCCGGTAAGGAAAGAAAGGCGGACGTAAAAGAAAACGAGACCGGCCGGTTCTCTGCGGCTAAACTCTCGTATGAGGAGCAGAAGGAACTCAACAAGAGATTGAAGAAGCTGGAACGCCGCGTGGCCGACTGTGAAGCGGAGATAGGAGAGATAGAATCGGCCATTGCCATCATAGAAGATAAGATGGCAACGCCGGAAGGCGCGTCGGACATGTCTCTATACGAACAGCATCAAAAACTGAAATCCCGGCTCGACAGCGTGATGGAAGAGTGGGATGCCGCCTCTTCCGAATGGGAGGAGGCGAAACGGCAATGACGTTTTTATAACCTAATTTTCATAGTATGAGGAAAAAACATTTACTACCCTTTGCGGCATTCTGCCTGATGGCGGCATCCTGCAACACAGGCAAGCAACAGACCGAGCTTACGGCCGGCATTCAGCTTGCCAATCTTGACACAATGGCTCTGCCCGGTACCGACTTTTATCAATACGCTTGCGGCGGCTGGGTAAAAAACAATCCGATTCCGGCGGAATACTCTCAGTATGGTTCTTTTACCATTCTTGCGGAAAACAACCGCAAGCAGATACAAGGGCTTATCGAGGAGTTGGCGTCCGTTTCGCACGAAGCGGGCAGTGTGGCTCAGAAAATCGGCGATTTGTATAAGATTGTGATGGACAGCGTGAAGCTGAATCAAGACGGTGCGGCTCCCATCAAGGCCGAACTCGACAGGCTGGGCTCCTTGAAAGACACCAAACAAGTGTATGCGCTTTTGGGCGAACTGCAACGAAAAGGCATCGTGGCCTACAATATCCTCTATGTGGGTGCCGACGAGATGAACAGCAGCATGAATGCAGCCCAGACCTATCAGGCCGGTTTGAGCATGGGCGAGCGCGAATACTATCTGGAGAATGACGCCGCCACTGTGCGGATTCGTGAAGCATTCCGCGCGCATGTGCAGAAGATGTTCCTGCTGGCAGGCTTTGACGAGGCGGTGGCCAAGCAGGGAATGGAAGTGGTGATGGAGGTGGAAACACACCTTGCCGAAGCCTACCGCTCGCGCACGGAGCTGCGCGATCCGCATGCCAATTACAACAAGATGTCCATGGAAGAGCTGAAGAAGAATTATCCTACTTTCGATTGGGACGCCTATTTGTCTGCCTTAGGACTGGAAAATATGAAAGAAATCATCATCGGCCAGCCTGCTTCGTTGAAGGCTGCTGCCGACATTTTGAATACGCTTCCTGTGGCACGGCAAGGCCTTTACTTGCAGTGGAAATTGATTGACGCTGCGGCAAGTCGTCTGAACGATGCCCTGGCCGAACAGAATTTCGATTTCTACGAGCGCACCATGAGCGGCACACAAGAGATGCAACCCCGTTGGAAGAGAGCGGTGAGCACCGTGAGTGCGGCTTTAGGCGAAGCCGTGGGGCAGATGTACGTTGAGAAGTACTTTCCGGCTGCTGCCAAAGAACGTATGGTGGCTTTGGTGAAAAACTTGCAGGAGAGCTTGGGCGAACGCATAAAGAACCTGCAATGGATGAGTGACTCCACGAAAGTTAAAGCGCTGGAGAAATTAGCCACTTTCCATGTGAAAATCGGGTATCCGGACAAATGGAAAGACTATTCCACTTTGGAAATCAAGAACGATTCTTATTGGGCAAACATGGAGCGTGCCAGCGAGTGGGAACACGCTGAAATGATAGCCAAAATGGGTAAACCGGTAGACAGGGATGAATGGGGCATGACACCGCAAACCGTCAATGCCTATTACAATCCCACCACGAACGAAATCTGTTTCCCGGCAGGTATCTTGCAATACCCCTTCTTCGACATGAATGCGGACGATGCCTTCAATTACGGTGCCATTGGTGTGGTGATAGGTCATGAGATGACTCACGGATTCGATGACCAAGGCCGCCAGTACGACAAGGACGGTAACTTGAAAGACTGGTGGACGGCTGAAGACTCCAAGCGTTTCGACGAGCGCACTCAAACGATGGTGAACTTCTTCGACAGTATCGAGGTGGCTCCGGGGGTACATGCCAACGGACGCATGACTTTGGGCGAGAACATTGCCGACCACGGCGGATTGCAGGTCTCTTATCAGGCATTCAAGAAAGCCACGGCTACCGCTCCGCATGCTGTGAAAGACGGCTTTACGCCCGAACAACGCTTCTTCCTCGCATACTCCGGTGTGTGGGCCAACAATATCCGCCCCGAAGAGGTGCTGAACCGTACTAAAAGTGATGTCCATTCGCTTGGCAAGTGGCGTGTGAACGGTGCGTTGCCGCATATCGGCGCATGGTACGAGGCATTCAATGTCACGGAGAAAGATCCGATGTTCCTACCGGTAGAAAAGCGCGTTTCTATCTGGTAAGGCAAAAAAGATGCTTATTGAGAAAGGCGGCAAACCGGTGACGGGTGTCGCCTTTTTTAATTATGCCTAATTTATTGTATATGAATGTATGTACGAATAAACAAAATTTGTAACTTTGCACATTCAGAATAGAATATACATACGCATACTTTTTAATACGCAAATCCATGTCTGAAACAAAAAGAATCAAAACAGCTTTGGTATCCGTTTACCATAAGGAAGGTTTGGACGAAATCATCACCAAACTACACGAAGAAGGGGTCGAATTTCTCTCGACCGGAGGCACCCGACAATTTATAGAATCCTTGGGCTATCCCTGTAAAGCTGTGGAGGACCTCACTTCTTATCCTTCCATCTTGGGCGGACGCGTAAAGACGTTGCATCCGAAGGTTTTCGGGGGTATCCTTTGCCGTCGCGGATTGGAGCAGGATATGCAGCAAATCGGTAAATATGATATTCCCGAAATAGACCTTGTCATCGTCGACCTTTATCCGTTCGAGGCTACTGTTGCCGGCGGTGCCGATGAACCGGCCATTATCGAGAAGATAGACATAGGCGGTATCTCTTTGATTCGTGCTGCAGCCAAGAATTATAGCGACGTGGTTATCGTTGCTTCGCAGGCTCAGTATCAGCCGTTCCGCGATATGTTGATGGAACACGGCGCCGTTACTTCGCTCGAAGAACGCCGTTGGTTTGCCAAAGAAGCCTTTGCCGTTTCTTCCCACTACGACTCGGCCATCTTCAACTACTTTGATGCCGAGGAAGGCTCGGCGTTCCGCCAATCGGCCAATAATCAGAAAATGTTGCGCTATGGAGAGAATCCGCATCAGAAAGGTTACTTCTACGGAAACCTCGACGCCATGTTCGACCAGATTCATGGAAAAGAAATCTCTTACAACAACTTGCTCGACATCAATGCCGCCGTCGAGCTGATCGACGAATTCGACGATGTCACTTTCGCTATTCTGAAACATAACAATGCCTGCGGTTTGGCTTCCCGTTCCACCGTTCTGGAAGCATGGAAGGATGCTCTTGCCGGTGATCCGGTATCGGCCTTCGGCGGTGTTCTCATCACTAATGCGGTGATTGACAAGGCTGCTGCCGAAGAAATCAATAAGATTTTCTTTGAAGTGATTATCGCTCCCGATTATGACGTGGATGCGTTGGAAATCCTCGGCCAGAAGAAGAACCGGATTATCCTTGTGCGTAAACAGACGGCTCTGCCCAAGAAGCAGTTCCGCTCTTTGTTGAACGGTGTGCTGGTGCAGGACCGTGATCTGAAGGTAGAAACGCATGACGATTTGAAGACGGTTACCGCAAAGACGCCCACCGCTCAAGAAACGGAAGATATGCTTTTTGCGAATAAGATTGTGAAAAACAGTAAGTCGAACGCTATTGTGTTGGCTAAAGGCAAGCAGTTGCTGGCAAGCGGTGTGGGGCAGACCAGCCGTGTGGATGCGTTGAAGCAGGCCATCGAGAAAGCCAAGACTTTCGGGTTCGACCTGCATGGTGCCGTCATGGCAAGCGATGCTTTCTTCCCCTTCCCCGACTGTGTGGAAATAGCGGGCAACGAAGGAGTGACGGCCGTTATTCAGCCGGGTGGAAGCATCAAGGACGAACTGTCGTTTGAATATTGCAATGAACATGGCATTGCAATGGTCATTACAGGCTTCCGTCATTTTAAACACTAATTGTAATAACCTATAATAAAGTATCGTTAGATGGGATTATTCTCTTTTACTCAAGAAATAGCGATGGACCTTGGCACAGCCAATACCATCATCACCACGAATGGTAAGATTGTGGTGGATGAACCTTCGGTAGTGGCATTGGACCGTCGAACCGATAAGATGATTGCCGTGGGCGACAAGGCAAAGATGATGCACGAAAAGACCCACGAAAACATACGCACCATCCGTCCGCTTCGCGACGGCGTGATTGCGGATTTCTATGCTTGCGAACAGATGATTCGCGGACTCATCAAGATGGTGAATAACCGCAACCGCTTGTTCTCTCCTTCACTGCGCATGGTCATCGGCGTTCCTTCGGGAAGTACCGAAGTGGAACTGCGTGCCGTGCGCGACTCTGCCGAGCATGCCGGCGGACGTGACGTTTACCTGATTTTCGAACCGATGGCTGCCGCTATCGGTATCGGTATCGACGTGGAGGCTCCCGAAGGAAACATGATTGTGGATATAGGCGGAGGTTCTACGGAAATCGCCGTAATCTCATTGGGAGGTATCGTGGCCAATAACTCCATCCGTATTGCCGGTGATGATCTTACCGCCGATATTCAGGAGTACATGAGCCGTCAGCACAACGTGAGGGTCAGCGAACGTATGGCCGAGCGTATCAAAATAAACGTGGGTGCCGCACTGACCGATTTGGGTGAGGATGCACCGGAAGATTATATCGTTCATGGGCCGAACCGTATCACGGCATTGCCGATGGAGGTGCCCGTGTGCTATCAGGAAGTGGCGCATTGTCTGGAGAAGTCCATCTCCAAAATTGAGACTGCCATTCTGAATGCATTGGAGAATACTCCTCCCGAACTCTATGCCGATATTGTACACAACGGCATTTATCTGGCCGGTGGAGGCGCTTTGCTTCGCGGATTGGACAAACGTCTGACGGATAAAATAAACATCCCGTTCCACATTGCCGAAGACCCTCTGCACGCAGTGGCCAAAGGTACGGGCATAGCGTTGAAGAATGTTGAGCGCTTCTCGTTCTTGATGAGATGACGGACAACCCCATTCAATAGCTTGTCGATATGCGGAATTTACTGAACTTTCTTATTAAATACAATTACTGGTTCTTCTTTCTGTTGTTAGAGGTGACCAGTTTTGTTTTATTGTTTCGCTTCAACCGCTACCAGCAGAGTGTGTATTTCACCTCTGCCAATAGTGTGGCGGGAAAGATTTATGAAGTATCGGGAGGCATCACTTCCTATTTTCATTTGAAGTCGGTCAATGAAGACCTGCTCGACCGCAACATGTGGTTAGAGCAGCGTGTCTCTTTTCTGGAGAATACGTTGAGAGAGAAAGGACTCGATTCCGTGAAACTTTATAGCATGGCTCGGCTGGCTCCTGCCGAATACCGTATTTTCAAGGCGAACATTATAAAGAACAGTCTGAATAAGGCCGATAACTACATTACCTTGAGCTGTGGAACGCTGGATGGCATCGCCCCTGAAATGGGAGTGGTGGATGCCAATGGGGTAGTGGGAATCGTTTATAAGACGTCTCCCCATTATTCGCTGGTGATTCCGTTGCTGAACAGCAAGTCCAGTATCAGCTGTAAGATTGTGGGCAGTGACTATTTCGGTTATCTGAAGTGGGAGGGAGGAGATTCCCGTTTCGCTTATCTGAAGGATTTGCCCCGTCATGCGGAGTTCAATCTGGGCGATACGGTAGTGACCAGCGGTTATTCGACCGTATTCCCCGAAGGTATTGTAGTGGGTACGGTGGATGACATGTCCGATTCGCACGATGGGCTTTCCTATTTGTTGAAGATAAAGCTGGCTACCGACTTCGGAAAAGTGAGCAATGTGCGTGTCATATCCCGTAGCGGGCAGGAAGAACAGAAGGCATTGGAAAAGGAGAAGGAGATGGAGTAATGGCGATCAGTTATTTACATAAGATAGGGTGGTTTATCGGTTTGGTGCTGTTGCAGGTGCTGATATTGAATAATGTGCATATCATGGGATATGCCACACCGTTTCTGTACATTTATTTAATACTGAAATTCGAGTCGGACGCTTCTCGCAATGAGTTGATGTTGTGGGCGTTCTTTCTGGGATTGACCGTGGATGTTTTTTCCGATACGCCGGGGATGAATGCGGCGGCTGCGGTGTTGCTGGCTTTCCTGCGACCTATGTTCCTTCGTTTGTTCATTCCTCGTGATACGTTGGACGGTATTGTGCCTACTGTGCGTGCAATGGGCTTTTCGCCTTTTTTGAAATATTTGGTTGTCGGTGTTTTTGTGCATCATGGAATGTTGCTTGTTGTGGAGTTCTTTTCTTTGGCTCATATAGGAGCGCTGTTTCTGAGGATTGCGACAAGCACGCTCCTTACGGTGGGATGCATTATGGCGGTGGAGGGGATTAGACGTTAGATGTGAGGTGTTGGACATTAGACGTCAAGGATTAGCATAGAAGATTTTGATGTTGTAGCATGTAGGACAGATGAAGGATTATGTATTGGAGAAGCGGAAGTATGTGATAGGGGCGGTGGCTGTAGTTATCGTCTTCATCTATGTGTTCCGCCTGTTCGATTTGCAAATCATGACGGATGCCTATAAGAAGAATGCGGACAGCAACGCTTTTCTGAATAAGATACAATATCCTTCCCGGGGGGCAATCTACGACCGCAACGGCAAGTTGCTGGTGTTCAACCAGCCTGCTTATGACATTACGTTTATTCCTCGTGAGGTGACCGGTCTGGACACGTTAGACCTTTGCCGGACATTGAACATCACGATGGAGCAGTTTGAAAAGCGTATGAAGGACGTCAGAAACCGTTGGATGAATCCCGGTTATTCCAAATATACGCATCAGGTGTTCATGACCCAGCTTTCTGCCGAAGAGAGCGGGGTGTTTCAGGAGAAACTGTTCAAGTTCCCCGGTTTTTATATCCAGAGGCGTACCATCAGGCAATATACCTACAATTCTGCCGGTCATGCGTTGGGCGACATCGGCGAGGTGTCGAAGCGAGACATCGAGAAGGACGATTACTATATCCGAGGGGACTATATAGGGAAGCAGGGCATCGAGAAATCTTACGAGAAATACCTGCGGGGCGAGAAAGGTGTGGAGATTCTGCTTCGCGATGCGCACGGGCGTATTCAAGGACATTATATGGACGGGAAACTGGATCGCCCGTCCGTGCCCGGAAAGAACCTGACATTGGGCATAGACATCGACTTGCAGATGCTGGGAGAACGTTTGTTGCAACATAAAATCGGGTCTATCGTAGCCATCGAGCCGTCCACCGGTGAAATCCTATGCATGGTGTCTTCTCCTTCTTTCGACCCCCATCTGATGATTGGACGCCAGCGGGGAAAGAACCACAGCCTGTTGCAAGCGGATAAGCGGAAGCCGTTGTTGAACCGTGCCATCATGGGAACTTATCCGCCGGGCTCCACCTTCAAGACGGCTCAGGCTCTGACTTTCCTGCAAGAGGAGATTATCCATGAAGATTATCCGGCCTATCCTTGTTCGCATGGTTTCAATTACGGCAACCTCCATGTGGGCTGTCATGCTCACGGCTCTCCCTTGCCTCTGATTCCGGCCATTGCCACTTCCTGCAATTCTTATTTCTGTTGGGGATTGTTCCGTATGTTCAGCGACAAGAAGTACGGTTCGCCGCAGAATGCTATCACGGTGTGGAAAGATCACATGGTGTCTCAGGGCTTCGGCTATCGGCTGGAGGTAGACCTTCCGGGCGAGCAGCGCGGGCTGATTCCGAACGCCAAGTTCTACGACAGGGCCTATCGGGGCTCATGGAACGGACTGACCGTTATCAGTATATCCATCGGACAGGGAGAGATTCTCACCACTCCGTTGCAGATAGCCAACCTTGCCGCAACCATCGCCAACCGTGGACACTTCATCACTCCGCATATCGTGAAGGAGATACAGGACAACGAGCTGGACAGCATTTATCGCTTTCCGCGTTATCCCACCATCGACCGCCGGCATTATGAAGAGGTGGTAAAGGGGATGCGTGCCGCCGTCACCGGAAGCACGGGAAGCGCCACATGCCGCATGGTGGGTTCCATTTTGCCGGGGGTGGAAGCCTGCGGCAAGACGGGTACGGCACAGAACCGGGGAAAAGACCATTCTGTCTTTATGGGTTTTGCTCCTATGGATAAGCCCAAGATAGCCATTGCCGTTTACGTGGAAAACGGAGGGTTCGGTGCTGTCTACGGTGTGCCCATCGGCGCCATGATGATGGACCAGTATCTGCACGGAAAGCTCTCGTCGGCAAACGAGGCGTTGGCCGAAGAATTCAGTAACAGGGTAATATTGTATGGTGACGAGGAGAGATAGTATATGGAAATCATTGGATTGGGTGACGATTACCGTCTACCTGATACTGATTGTGTTCGGCTGGTTCAGTGTGTGCGGGGCGAGTTATGACTATGGCGACCGCGACTTTCTGGATTTCTCCACCCGTGCCGGCAAGCAGTTTGTCTGGATTATCTGTTCGTTCGGTTTGGGATTTGTGCTGCTGATGCTGGACGATTCCCTCTATGACATGCTTTCCTACCTTATATATACAGGGCTGATATTGCTGTTGGTGGTCACGATATTCATTGCCCCCGACACGAAAGGCTCTCGTTCGTGGCTCATTTTGGGGCCTGTGAGCCTGCAACCGGCAGAATTTGCCAAGTTTGCCACGGCCTTGGCCCTTGCCAAATACATGAGTGCCTACTCCTTTACGATAAGAAACTGGAAGAATGCCTGTATGCTGGCTTTCCTCATCCTGCTGCCCATGTTGCTCATCATCATGCAGCGCGAGACGGGTTCGGCGTTGGTCTATTCCGCTTTCTTCCTCATGCTCTATCGGGAAGGAATGCCGGGCGGGGTGCTGTTCGTTGGGCTGTGTGCCGTTGTCTTCTTTGTGGTGGGCATCCGTTTCGATGCGGTGATGATGGCCGACACTCCCACCCCGGTAGGCGAGTTTGCGGTGTTGCTGATGGTGCTGCTGTCTGCTGCCGGCATGGTATGGGTGTACGAGAAGAGGTGGGAGCCTGTGCGTAATATGCTGGCAGGTTCATTGGGGGTGCTTTTCATTGCTTACCTGTTATCGGAGTATGTGATGCACTTCAACCTTGTGTGGGTGCAGTGGGGGCTTTGCGCTCTGGTCATCGGCTATCTCTTCTTCTTGTCGTTGGGGCAGCGGCGCCTGTCTTATTTTCTGATAGGCTTGTTTGCGCTTGGTTCCGTCAGTTTCCTTTATTCTTGCGATTACTTCTTTAATAATGTGCTGGAGTCCCATCAACAGATGCGTATCAAGGTGGTGCTCGGCATGGAAGAGGACTTGGCGGGTGCCGGCTATAACGTGAACCAGTCGAAGATAGCCATCGGTTCGGGCGGGCTGACCGGTAAGGGCTTTTTGAACGGGACGCAGACCAAGCTGAAGTACGTGCCCGAACAAGACACGGATTTCATCTTCTGCACGGTAGGCGAAGAAGAGGGCTTTATAGGTTCTACGGCCGTGTTGCTTTTGTTCCTCGTCCTGATATTGCGGCTGATTACGCTTGCCGAACGACAGTCGACGACGTTCGGGCGTGTGTATGGCTATTCGGTGCTTAGTATATTCCTGTTCCATCTGTTCATAAACATCGGCATGGTGCTGGGGCTTACTCCGGTCATCGGTATTCCGTTGCCTTTCTTCAGCTACGGCGGTTCTTCGCTTTGGGGATTCACCATCCTGTTGTTCATCTTCCTGCGCATCGATGCGGGGCGTAACCGCAGACTTTAGGCGGCTGCCCGGCAGTTGCATGGTTTCTTTCTTCTTCAAACCGCCTTCCCTCCTTCGCTCCGTTTCTCTATTTTGTTGTGTTCCTCCATCTCCTTTGTCGTTGTCGGTGAGGAGATGCCTGCAAACTTCTGCAAAGTTATTGCAGTGCTACTGCAAATATGCTTGCAGCGTCACTGCAATGTGGTTGCAGTGAGAGTGCAACAGGCTTGCAGCAGTACTGCAATGGTGTTGCAGTAACGCTGCAACGAGTTTGCAGTGGCACTGCGTTGAGCATGCAGTGGAGTAAAGACAAGGATAGTGAGACCTCTGTCGGGAATCCTGCGAGACAAAGACAACGTTGAAGAGAAAGTTGCGGGGCGTATGCGCTACTTCCACAGCCTGATGCCGACATCGTTGATTCCCGGCAGAATGGAGTCGGGCAGCGTATGGGATATCTTGAAAAGGTATGTGCCGGGCTTACCGATGCGGATATTGCCTGCGGGAAAGTCGGTCAGGTAGAGGCCTCCCCAACCGTTGCCTTGCCATGCTCCCGTCTTGTCGGCTAAAGTCAGTTGCAAGGTGTCTGCCGGAAGCGGGACGCTGTCGGGGGGAGTGCAGCAGACGGACAGGTTGAGGTTTTGGTAGGGATAGTTGTTGCGGTTCCGCACTTCTACGGAAAGCCGGTAGAGCGTGAGCGAGTCGTTAACCTCCGCCTTGAAGAATAGCGTGTCCGTGCGTTGCCAGCCCTTCGAGGGGAGGGGTTGGAAAGCATGATACACCGTTTGTCTGTCGCAAGCAGTCCACAGGCTTGCGACAAACAACAGTATGATACCTTTCAGGCGGAGATTCCTATGCTTGAGCGGGTTTGTCATTGGCGGCAGGTCTTTCTCCTTGAGGTTTGGGAGTGTTGTTGCGGAGCGGCCGGCGGTTGTTGTTCTGCTGCTGCGGACGTTCGCCTTGTCTCGCTTCTTTCTGTCCGGGCTGTTGCCCTCCTTGTTTCTGAGAAGTCTGTCCCTGCTTGGGTTGCTGTTTTTGTCCGGCTGCCGACTGCCCTTGTCTGGCTTGCTCCTTTGCCCCGTTGTTTCGCAAGGCGGCATCTTGCTGCTCTCCGTTCTGTGGACGACCGTTGCCGTTGTTGTTCTTCTTCTTTTTCTTGTTGCTGCCGTCGTTGTTCTCGCCTCCGTTTTTGTTCTTGCGGTTGCGGTCGAAGCGGGTGAGGCTTTCCTGCTCCAGCAAATCCACGGGTCTCTTGGCTTCGGGACGCTGGGAGTCTTCCGAGAGGCTGTCGGGCTTGATGCCCCGTTTGTTCAGGCCGATGATTTCAAAAGCGCGTCTGCCGCTGATGGTCACTAAGTTGGCAGGGATGTTCTTGTCGGTAGAGTAGGTAATCTGGTTGCTTAAGATATCCGCCTTGAAGAAGTAGAACACACCGTCTTTGGTTTCCAACTCAATCTCTCTGGAGGGCAGGCGCTTCTGTGCCTCGACGTAGCAATCCACTTCGTAGTTGAGGCAACATTTCAGCTTGGCACATTGTCCGGCAAGTTTTTGCGGGTTCAGCGAGATGTCCTGAAAGCGAGCGGCACTGGTAGACACCGAAACGAAAGAGGTCATCCACGTGGAGCAGCATAGCTCGCGGCCGCAGGGACCGATACCGCCGATGCGTCCGGCCTCTTGGCGGGCGCCGATTTGCTTCATCTCGATGCGCACGCGGAAAGCATCGGCAAGCACTTTGATGAGTTGCCGGAAGTCCACGCGCTCGTCGGCAATGTAGTAAAAGATGGCCTTGTTGCCGTCTCCCTGATACTCCACGTCTCCTATTTTCATGTTAAGCTGGAGGTTCAGGGCTATCTGTCGTGCCCTGATCATGGTGGCGTGCTCGCGCTCTTTCGCCTCGTTGTATTTCTCCATATCCACCGGTTTGGCTTTGCGGTAGATACGTTTAATGTCGGTTTCCGACTTGATGTTGGCCTTGCGCATTTGGAGCGGCACGAGGCGTCCCGTCAGAGTCACCACACCGATGTCGTGTCCGGGATTGGCCTCTACGGCAACGATGTCTCCTTTCTCCAGCTCTATCTTGTTGCTGTTGCGGAAATATCCCTTGCGGGTGTTCTTGAACTGAACTTCCACCAGATCGTTTTCTTCGGTGTTGCCGGGTATGTCGGCCAGCCAGTCGTAGGTGTTCAGTTGCTTATCCTGTTTGCCGCAACTCTTGCAGCACAGTTTTCCGCTTCCGTTATATAGTTTGTATTCCATCTCTTTATATATTATTTTTTGACTATTGGTTTATTTATTGTTTCAATGCTTTTTCGTCCGGTGCTTCCGCTTGTTGTTACTGCTTCAGCAATACAATCATCTTCAGCGAGAAATCGAAAAACACCATGCGTGCGTTTACGTTCTGCTCGATGTGTATCTGGGCTTCGCTCAGTTCGTCCATGATGCCCGTCACGTTTCGCTCGTTGACGAACGGGGCAAAACGGGTGGCGAAGTTCTGTTCGGGCACGGTCATGTAGTTCATCTCCTTCCGGTGCAGGTTGTAGATGAAGTTTTCCCGTATCATGCGCTGGCAATATTCCAAGAAGTTCTTTTGCCGTTCGCGCCCCATACCGGCCACTTGTTCGCTCCATTGCTTCATCTCCCTTATCTTGCGTTGGTAAGAGAGGCGCATCAGGCTGACGAAGAGGTTGAAAAACAACTCGTTCTCTTCGTTCAGGTGAATGGTTTCCAATGCTTTGATGAAGTTTCCGTTGGCCAGATGGGCAATGGCTTCGCTGTCTGCCTGTTGCACGCCGTACTTCTCTCGCAAAGCTTTCGCTATGTCCGTTTCCTCAATCAGAGGAATGTTGAAGCGCTGTGTGCGGCTGATGATGGTGGGCAGAATCATTTCGGGAGTCTCGGAAACCAGCAGGAATACGGTTTTTTCCGGTGGCTCCTCCAACAGTTTGAGCAACTTGTTGGCACAGACTTCATGCAGCTTTTCGGGTAGCCATACGATGGTTGTCTTATATCCTCCTTCGCTCGACTTCAGGCTGAGCTTGCGGATTATCTCGTCACTTTCTTTGGCGTAGATGATGGCCTGCCCGTTCTCCGCTTCCATCTCGTTCAGCCAATGGTTGAGGCCGAAATAAGGAGTGGTAAGCATCAAGTGCCGCCACTCGGCGATGTAGTCGTCGCACACCTCTTTTTTCCCTTTGGCGTTCTTCACGATGGGAAACATGAAATGAACGTCGGGGTGCACCAGTTTGTTCCACTTCACGCACGAGGGGCAAGTGCCGCAGGCATCCGTATCCGTGCGGTTGGGGCAGCAGATGTAGCGGGCGTAGGCCAGTGCCAACGGCAGTTTGCCGACTCCGGGAGGGCCGCAGAAAAGTTGCGCATGCGGGATGCGTCCTTCTTGTACCTCCTGTATCAGCCTTTGCTTGGCGGCTCCTTGTCCTATTACATCATTAAAACCGAACACGATATTTATATTGTTTGCTGTTTGATAATCTACGATTTACTGTTTGCGTGAGAAAGCCGGTTAATAAATCTGCCGGGCCACTTCCTTTATGCTGTCCGTGGCACCTACGGAATAGAAGTGCAGGCTCGGCACACCCTTTGCTATCAGCTCCTTGCATTGCTGCACGCACCATTCGATGCCTACCTGTTGCACCTCCTTGTCGCTTTTGCATTTCAGCACCTCTTTGGTCAACTCTTCGGGCAAGTCTACCTTAAAGGTTTTGGGTATCATGTTGATTTGCGACAGTTTCTTGAGGGGCTTGATGCCCGGAATGATGGGGATGGTGATGCCTTCGAGGCGGGCGCGTTCCACAAAGTCGAAGAACTTGCGGTTGTCATAGAAAAGCTGGGTGACGGCATATTCGGCTCCGGTTTCCATCTTCTTCTTCAGCCAGTAGATGTCCGTATGTATGTTGGGCGCCTCTTCGTGTTTCTCCGGATAGCAGGCCACACCGTAAGAGAACGGTGTCTTGGTGATTTTCATCTCGGAGCCGTCCACAAATATGCCCTTGTTGAAGTTGTTGATTTGCTCTTGCAGTTCGATGGCGTGGTGATATCCGTTGCCTTCGGGGGTAAACGCGGACTCGTGCTTGGCCTTGTCGCCACGCAGCACCAATAAATCCGTGATGCCCAGAAATTGCAGGTCGAGCAATACGTATTCCGTATCTTCGCGCGTGAATCCGCTGCAAAGGATATGCGGCACCATGGTGATGTTGTATCTGTTCTGGATAGCGGCGGCTACGGCAACCGTTCCCGGACGGCGGCGCAAGCGGTTGCGTTGGTACAATCCGTTGCCAAGGTCTTTGTACACATACTCGCTGCGATGGGTGGTGATATTGATGTATTTGGGGTCGAACTCCCGTAGCGTATCGATGGTTTCGTACAGCTTTTCGATTCCGGTTCCTTTCAACGGCGGCAATATCTCGAAAGAAAAAGCTGTCTTTTCATGACTGTTTATCAGGTCTATTACTCTCATTTCTTTTTCGTTGTTTTTTGTCCTTGTGGCAAAAACATTACACATTGGGACAAAAATACGAAAAAGAAATGAGATATGCTGAAACAGAAGCCTCTATTCTTTGATACAGCGTATGGAAAGGGCTTTATAGTACTCTTGCCCGGTGATGTGGGCAGGCTGCCTGATGAATTCATCGCTTTCACCCAAAAAATATACAGTGTTCTCCGAAAGGGTGTTTCGGGTCTTGTCCCAGCTCCAGAAAGCGGTCATCTTCTGTGCGCTGTAATGTGCTCCTTTATA
Source organism: Prevotella heparinolytica (assembly GCF_004342845.1). Taxonomy (GTDB): domain Bacteria; phylum Bacteroidota; class Bacteroidia; order Bacteroidales; family Bacteroidaceae; genus Bacteroides; species Bacteroides heparinolyticus. The sequence goes on from NZ_SLXB01000014.1 coordinate 34,395, forward strand.
CCACATCCCCACCGGAAAAGCGTTGAACCGGGCACGGTTATTTGTCGGCAAGGGTTCTCCGGATATCATTGTTTGCCACTCTCCGGCTTTCAAAACAGAGGCGTCATTGCCGAGATACTCCTTTAGTGCTTCCCAGTCTTCGTCCGAAGGAATCTTCCATCCTTCAGGGGCTAATTCTCCTGCCAATATGGCTTCGCCGTTGTAAAAATAAATGGTAAGTCCGTCCGGTTTGTAATAGCCGGCTTTGTCTTTGCCTAATGCGGTCTGTTGGCTCAGGTTCGTCCCATTTCGGTAGCTTGTGGCACGTAGTTCTTTTCCCATCCAGTATTGTTTTCCTATCTTGGTGATGGGATACTGGTCTATGATTCCTTTTCTTATGTCCAGCAAGGTATGGCTGGCCACATTCACTTTGACGGCATTTTCCGGTTTCCTCAAAGACAACTTATGGGCGGCATCTATGTAAAGTTTATCGACGGAAGCAGTATCTCCTTGAGTGTAAGAGAAACCGTGGCCGTATGTGTTCCAACTTATTTTTCCTCCGCAGATGTTGTCGGTGCAATCCATGAGTTGCAATACAATGCCGTTACTTAAATCGGCCTTTTCGTTTTCTCCCATAGGATAGGCTGTGAGGGCTCTGGAGGTTAGCGTCCCCGATCTAAGATATTCTTGGCAAATTTCTGCCACAGGCATTCCTTCGTGATAGACCCTGTAAATATTGGATTGTGAAAAAGAGAGTGCCGAGAGATGTATGGCGGTATAGTCGGCCGTGTTGTCGGTCTCAATGGCTTCCACGTTCTCCCAAGCCTTGATTTGTCCGGCAAATCCATTCAGTATGTTGCTGGTGCTTTGTATGGCAGACACATTGATGGAACATTGCATGTTGCTCCCTATCTTCATGCTTGGTATGGCGCAACTGTATAACCGTCCGCTCCATTCAATGATGAAAAAATACTTCCCTTCCTCTATGGCCTGCGGTATGATGATGATTTCCTTTCCCACCAGTTTGTTGTCTTTCACGCTCCATACTCCGGAGGCTATGATGTCTTTCGTCCCTTCAAGATTGCTGAATGTTCCGTCCTCCAGATTATAGTCGGCGGATGTTTTGAACCCGGTGGCTATGATTCGCGGGTTGGCTTTCAACAAGTTATCGGCCTTATTGCCCGTGCCGGGAATGAGCGTGACGGTCAGCTTGGCGAGTTTATGTTGGAATTCAAGTGCCACTGTCTTGCTTTTACCGGTAATGTTCTTTGCCGTAGCCACTAAGAAATCGCTCTGCGAGCGGCTCTTCTCGTTACTCTGATCGGTCTGCACCGATACGGGAAGGGTGGAAGTGCCCTCCGGTACACCTTCAGATTGATAAGGATAATAACTGATGAAATTCAGTGGCACATCCCCTTCGGGATAAAATACGGTTTTCTTCGGAACGAGCGTAGAGCCTTCGGTATACTCCAAAGGCAGATTGTTGATGTATCGCTTCCCTTTGATGGAACTTGACGAGGTAGTGGCGATGAGTCCCATTTGGTCTCCTTTTTCAAAAAGGTTACCGGTTACTTTGGTGGTTGCTTTTTTTATCTTGACGGAAAAGGAGATGGGGATAGTTCCTTCTTCTAATTCCGTCTCTGCATCTTCGCCGATGCTGTTTACACATGCGGTATTGCAAAAAACAATACTGCAAAGCAAGACCGCATTAAGTAATCTTGTTAAAAAGCTTTGTCTTTTCATAATATAATCAGATATATTTTGGTAAACAGATGCAAATATAATCAAATGTGTTAAAAGAGAAAGCGTAAATCAATAAAATCTTTTATAATTTATTTATTACACTTTGTTTTTTATCTAACTTTACACGCTAAAATCATATATAATAACAAGTTAAATCATAGACATCGTTTCATGCCTTTAAATTTACCCGATAAGCTGCCCGCTATCGAGTTGCTCAAAGAAGAGAATATTTTTGTTATCGACAACTCTCGGGCAACCCAACAAGATATCCGGCCTTTGCGCATTGTCATCCTGAACTTGATGCCGTTGAAGATTACAACGGAGACCGATCTGGTACGTTTGCTATCCAACACCCCTCTTCAGGTGGAAATCTCGTTCATGAAGATCAAGAGCCATACCCCTAAGAATACCCCGATAGAACATATGAAGGCATTCTATACGGATTTCTACAAGATGCGTGGCGAGAAGTACGACGGTATGATTATTACCGGTGCCCCGGTGGAGCAGATGGATTTTGAGAAGGTGTCTTATTGGAATGAGATGACCGAAATATTCGATTGGGCGCGTACGCACGTAACATCCACCCTCTATATCTGTTGGGCGGCTCAAGCCGGACTTTACTATCACTACGGTATCCCCAAATATCCTTTGGAAAAGAAAATGTTCGGTATCTTCGAACATCGCACCTTACTTCCGTTGCATCCTATCTTCAGAGGATTTGACGATGTGTTCCACGTACCTCACAGCCGCCATACCGAAGTGCGCAGGGAAGACATCCTGAACGTGCCCGAACTCACTTTGCTTTCCGAATCGAAAGAGGCCGGCGTATATATGGCCGTGGGGCGCGGTGGACGTGAGTTCTTTATAACCGGTCATTCGGAATACTCCCCGTTGACGTTGGACACGGAATATCGTCGTGATTTGGCTAAGGGATTGCCCATCGAAGTTCCTTGCAACTATTATGTAGACAACGATCCCGACAAGGAAGTGCTGGTGCGTTGGCGTGCCCATGCCAATTTGCTGTTCTCCAACTGGCTGAACTACTTCGTATATCAGGAAACTCCATATAATATAGAAGAGATTGAATAATACCGGCAGTGCCGGAGGAGAATACCGGATTTCCTCCGCTCTTGTAGCTGAATAGTATGGTTAAACAGAGAAAAATAGAGTTGCTGGCTCCGGCAAAGAATCTGGAGTGTGGCATTGAGGCGGTCAACCACGGGGCGGATGCGGTGTATATCGGTGCGCCTAAGTTCGGTGCCCGTGCTGCGGCAGTCAATTCGTTGGAAGACATTGCGGCATTGGTGGCGTATGCCCATTTGTACAATGTTCGTATATACGTCACGGTCAATACCATTCTGAAAGAAGAAGAACTGGAGGAGACGGAAAAGATGATTTGGGCCTTATATCGTCTGGGGGTAGATGCCTTGATTGTGCAGGACATGGGTATCACCCGGTTGAATCTGCCTCCTTTGCCTCTTCATGCAAGCACGCAGATGGACAACCGCACTCCTGAGAAAGTACGCTTCCTGGCCGAAGCAGGTTTTCGTCAGGTGGTGTTGGCGCGCGAACTTTCTTTGCGCGAGATAGGGCAGATTCATGCTGCTTGTCCTACGGTGCCGCTCGAGGTGTTTGTGCATGGAGCATTGTGTGTGAGTTATAGCGGGCAATGCTATGTCAGTCAAGCCTGTTTCGGACGCAGCGCCAATCGCGGAGAGTGTGCACAGTTTTGTCGGTTGCCATTCAGCCTGCAAGATGCGGACGGGAAAACCATTGTGCGCGACAAGCACTTGCTCTCCTTGAAAGACCTGAACCAAAGCGAGGTGTTGGAGAGCCTGCTGGATGCCGGCGTCACTTCCCTGAAGATTGAAGGACGCTTGAAAGACGTCACTTATGTGAAGAATGTGACGGCTGCTTACCGCCAAAAACTGGATGCTGTCTTTGCACGCCGTCAAGAATATGTCCGTGCTTCTTCGGGTACGTGCCGTTTTGATTTTAAGCCCCAATTGGATAAGAGTTTCAGTCGCGGTTTTACCCATTATTTCCTGTACGAGCGCGAGCAAGGCATTGCTTCGTTCGATACTCCGAAGTCGTTGGGTGAAGAGATGGGAACCCTGAAGGAACTGCGTGGCAATTACCTCACGGTGGCCGGGGTAAAACCCTTCCATAATGGGGATGGAGTCTGCTTTTTGGACGAACAGGGGCGTTTGCAGGGCTTTCGCATCAACCGGGTGGATGGCAACAAGCTTTATCCGGCGGGAGAGATGCCCCGCATCAAACCGCGTACTCCTCTTTACCGCAATTTCGATCAGGAATTCGAGCGTCTGCTCACCCACAAGTCGTCCGAGCGCAAGATACGTGTCGGCTGGGAATTGGCCGATACGGCTTTTGGCTTCAGCCTGACCCTTGCCGACGAGGACGACAATCGGGTGACGCTCTCTTTCCCTTACTCGAAGGAAGAGGCGCGTACCCCGCAGGCAGATAATTTGCGCACCCAACTCGCCAAGTTGGGCAATACGCCGTTCGAGGTGGGTGGTGGCCTTTCCGATGACGCTTCGGGCATTGACCTGAACCTTTCACACAACTGGTTCTTGCCGGCTTCTGTGGTGGCTGACTGGCGGCGTCAGGCTGTGGACAAACTGGTGTCGGTGCGCCGCATCAACTACCGGCGCGAGACGGCCGTATGGAAGCCGACCAAGCATGCGTTCCCGACAACATCGCTGACCTATTTGGGCAATGTGATGAACAGTGCCGCCCGTAGCTTTTATCTGGCTCATGGTGTCTCTTCCGTGGCTCCCGCCTACGAAGCACAGGCCGTTCCGGATGCTGCGCTCATGTTCTGCAAGCATTGCCTGCGTTTCAGCATGGGGTGGTGTCCTACCCACCAGAAAGGACGCTCGCCTTATCGCGAACCCTATTATTTGGTGGGGACGGATGGCAAACGGTTCAAGTTGGCTTTCGATTGTAAGAACTGCCAAATGAAGGTCTATGCGGAGTAGGGAAGGGACATATCAGGAAGGGCGATGCCTCGACCGGGTGCACGGTGCGGAGAGAAGCTTGCGCAGGGCGATGGTTCGGGTGTTCTTGCTGTTCTTCTCTTTGATGGCGGCCTCTTGCCACTATTCCCGTCCGAATCTGGAGGATGAGAGCCTGAGCGCAGATACCCGCGACTCGCTGGCCTACCTCTTTGAGCGTCACTACACTTGGAATACAAATCTGGAAGTGCGGGCCGACTCCGTCAATCTGGCTTGCTTGCCGGTGAAGGATTGTTACAACATGCTGCATAAGGGCGATAGGGTGGTGGTGGCAGAGTTCGCTGTCCATCCGACGGATAGTGTGGATAGCATCTGGGTGAAGCTGGCTCACTCGCAGGAGATTCAGGGCTGGTTGCGAGAGTCGGAAATGATGCGTGCATTTGTTCCCACCGACAGCATTTCGCAGGCTATTTATCTTTTCAGTGATACCCATGCCTCTTATTTCATAGCTGTTTTTGCCCTGTTTGTGCTGGTCTGGCTTTTCCGTACTTTTCGGCGTAAGCAGCTCAAGCTGGTTTACTTCAATGATATAGACAGTGTCTATCCGTTGCTGCTTTGTTTATTGATGGCATTCAGTGCCACGGTCTATGAGTCCATGCAGGTCTTTGTGCCCGAAACATGGCAGCATTTCTATTTCAATCCCACCTTGTCTCCTTTCAAGGTGCCCTTCATCCTTTCTGTTTTTCTGATGAGCATTTGGCTGTTCATCGTGGTGCTACTGGCTGTTCTGGATGATTTGTTCCGCCAACTCTCTCCGTCGGTGGCCGTATTCTATCTGTTGGGATTGGCTTCGTGCTGCATCTTCTGTTATTTCTTCTTTATTCTGGCTACACATATTTATATAGGCTATCTGTTTCTGGCAGCTTTCGTGTGGGTGTTTTTCAAGAAACTGCGTTTGTCGTTGGCCGCTTCGCGCTACCGTTGCGGCAAGTGCGGACAGAAGATCCGGGAGAAAGGCATCTGTCCGCACTGTGGTGTTATGAATGAATAGGATTAGAAGCGGCATCGTAGTTCCACTCCTGCCTGGATGGGGCTTCCTTTTTGTTGCAGTCCGTTACCCATGCTTTCAAAGTAGAAGGCTGTATAGTCTCTGTTCAGGGCATTGCGCACCCAGAAGTCTATCTGTCCGTTGCCTTTCTGGAAACTGACGCGTCCGTTCAGTGTGCCGTAAAAGGCTTGGCTCGCTGTATTTGCTTCGTTCCAGTAGATGCGTCCTGCTCCGGTGTAGTTGGCGTTCAGCCGGATGCGGTCCAATAAGCATCCCGGATTGATGCGGAAGATATACTGTCCGCCTATGTTCATCGTATGCTTGGGTACGAACGGGGCATAATTGCCGTTATAGCTGATTGTCTGAAGGTTACTGTTCACGGTGGTATAGTCCTTGAATGTGGCATACGTATATCCATAGCCGGCGTTCAGTGTAAGCTCCGTGGTGACGGCAACGGCCAGTGACGCTTCCGCTCCGAGGCTGCGGCTCTTTCCGGCGTTCACTGTCTCACGTCCCAATCCGCTTTGGGCAAAGTGGGATATCTGTTGGTCTTTGGTGTCCATCAGGAAGAAAGAGGCGTCTGCCTGCAAGCGTCCGCCTGCAAGGTTCAGGTGCGTACCTATTTCATAGTTCCATGTCTGTTCGGGTTTATAGATCACGGCTGTCTGTACATCGGGCTTCCGGCCTCCGGCAGGCATGTTTTTGTTTACCGGTTCTTTGTAGTTATCGGGAACTCCGGGCAGGATGGCTTCTTTGGTCTGTTGCATCATGTCGCTTCTCAGGCTGCTTTGCAGCAAGTCCGAAAACATCTGTATGTTGTATCCGCCCGAACGATACCCCTTGCTCACGGTGGCATATACATTGCCTTTATTCTCTTTGAAGTCATATTGCAAGGCTATCTTCGGCAGCAGTTGCAAGTAATCTTTGTCGAGAGAACCTTTATAGCCTGACACGACGGTCATCGGTGTTTCGGGCATCATGGCAATCTCTCTGACTACGGTTTCGCCCCTCTTCATTTTTCCTTGGATGGCCACGGTGTAGTCCATCGAAGTGCCTGATTGGTAGGCCAGTTTCATCCGTTCATAATCCAAACGCAATCCGGCAGTGAGCGAAAGCCCGCTGATTCCGAACAAGTCTTTGAAAGTAGATTGATGGAAGATGGCTCCGTTCATCAAAGGAGTATCGAAATCGCCGTTGATGTGCATCAAGGGACTTGTTATGTTCAGAGAGGGCAAGATGCCCATGCTCATACCCTGTCCCATAGGCACGTCGATCGAAGGTATTACCGCTCCGAGCATTCTTTTTAACATCCTCATTCCGTCTTGGCCGAAGTTCACCGGTCCTGCCGTACGCAACCACTGGTAGAAGCCGAAGGCTCCCGTTGTCCATTGCCAACGGCGTCCGGGTTTCGATTTGAGAACAATCTCTTCGCTGAGGGCGTTCATCTTCTGTTTCTGTTCGATGTTGAAGATGGCCGAGGGCGTAAAGTCCTGATCCATGAACATGCGGTCTTTCAGAAACTGGTAGCCGGTGACGGCACTCAGGATGAAGTTACGGGCCTGGTATTCCAAGTTCAATCCTGCATTCAGCAGGTTGCGATAGTAGCTGCTCCGTTCGTTGTTGGCTATTTTCCCGATGTAGGGCTTCAGTACCTCACTTTGTTTTCCGGCGTTCAGGCTTCCCATGTAGTAATAAGGATATCCGTTCTGGTCGCTATATTCGTAGCTTACGTTCAGGTCAATCTTCCAGTTCTCGGAAGGGAGGCAGATGGCGCGCATGCGTCCGCCTGCCGCCTGTCCTCGGTCGGCTTTCTCGTTGCGTGCACTGTTGTGGAAGAACCCACCCTGATAGTCGTAGAACCCTCCGGCCGAGAAGGCGAACCGTTCAGAGATGCGGTGATAGTGGGTGATGGAAGTGTTGTAGGCATTGTGCGTGCTTGCTCCCATGCGGAAGTCCGTGCCCTGATAGGAGAAGGGCGATTTGGTGTGTACCTTGATGAGGCCACCCATGGCGTTGCGGCCGTAGAGTGTGCCTTGCGGTCCGCGCAGCACATCGATGCGTTCCACGTCTGCATAGCTGAAGTCGAATGCCGACTTGTCTATGTAGGGTATATTGTCCACATAGAGGCCTACCGATGGAGTATTGATGCGCGAGCCTATTCCGCGGATATAGACGGCAGAGGTCAGTCGCGAGCCGTAGTCGGGAATAAACATATTGGGTACAAGCCCTGTCAGGCTCTTGATGGACCTTACTTGTGCGTTTTGCATGTCCTGTTGCGAAAGCAGGGTCATGGAGGTAGGCTGCTCACGCAGTTTGCGGGTTTCCTTGGGTGCCGCAATCACCAGCACCTCTTCTACATCTACCACTTTCAGCGTATCCAGCTCGTCGGCCGATACGATGCCGGCGGTGAGCAGCGCAAGGAATGAAATAAATAATCTGTATCTGTTCATAAGTCATTATAATTTTGGTTGCAAAGTAACGGCTATTTGCCGGGATGTGCAATCCTCATTTATTAGGATAAGTTCGCTATTTTCAGAATCATGTTGACCGAGTGCCATTGCACTAAATCCTGTTCAATGACGGGCTTCTTTTCTTGTTTAAGGGTTACATCTTATTTTTGTATGCGCATTATCAATTCTATAAATCCATTACGCATATGTTCAGTATTCTATCTTATTTCAAAAGGCAGGATGGGCACCAAAGAGTAAGTCCCGTTAGCAAAAGAGACAAGGAAAAGAAAGTAAGTAAAGAAAGTAAAAGGGCAAAGCACCTCGCCCTTGCTTTCGGAGTTTGTCTATGCGGCGGCCCGTGGCGTAAGCCCCTTCACTGCCCAGAACTACCGCACGGCGGTGCGCTCGTTCATCCGCTTCAACGGCGGCAGGGACGTGCCGCTCTCCTCGCTGAATGCCGATGCCGTGCGCTGCTACGAACGCTGGCTTCACGGCCGGGGCGTGTGCCCCAATACCTCCTCCTGCTACATGAGCTCCCTGCGCGCCATCTACAACAAGGCGGCCGCAAAGCGCCTCGTGAAGGACAAGGCACCGTTCAAGGGCGTGTTTACGGGCAACGAGCGCACAGTCAAGTGAAGCATCGGGGCGGAGGAGATGCGCAGGCTGGTACTCTGCTTCCTCACCACTCCCTGCGGGGAAGAGGCCGGGCGTAGAGCTGCCGGTCATCTCCAAGGGGCTGGGGCACACCGACACCGAGACTACGCTCATATACATCGAAGGGATAAAGGGCGAACGGCTGGCGGAAGGCAACCGTGAACTGCTGGAAAGGATTTCCGGGTGTTTTTTTTCTCAAAGAAATTATCTTTCAGCCATATCCCTCCTCCGCGGACAGAACGGCCGCGCCTTCAGTGCCCCCGATTTCGGGGGAACTCTTGAGGAGGGGTTATGCTATTATATGCTATGCTATGTGTACCAAATGTTACATTTATGACGCTTGACTTTTCAGAATCATGTTTCATCAGAGCGTTATTTTGTAAAGAATTAATATCAATCGATTATCAAGTGACACCCCTTGCGAGAGATACCTGTAGGCGGGCCTCGGTGGGGATATATCTCCACCGTGCCGGATGTATATGCGGAGTGTGCTGCATCTATAGTTCCAGCATGGAGAATCTATATAGCGAGTTGGGGCAGGGAGAAGGAAACGATAAGGGGTAAATATTTTTCCTCCTGAAAAAAGTGTCTGCCACAGAACAAATTTCCGCTTGGACTTTGCGAGCATAGCGGTAAGCGTTTAAATGTTATGTATGTTCTGTTTAACAAATGTTCTTTAGCTCATCATTGACCGTTTCTATAATCGCCATATTGCTAATAATCAAAAAAGAGTTTGTAGAATTATATCGAACTCATTATTTTTGCAGTCATTTTAGATAATTATGAAATTATTCATCGTTTGCTTATTGGGCTTGTTTACGGTATATTGCCATGCCGCAGACACGCTCGACATCGACTATATAGATAAACTGTACGTCCGAGAGCCGCAACGTGCCTACCGTCTGTTGGAACCTGCACGAAAGCGGCTGGAACGGGAGGGCTGGAAACATAAAAGCCGCATGCGATATGAACGGGTGGCAGGGTTTGTCTGCCTGAACAACAATCTTTATGCCGATGCCCTGCGCCACGCCCTTGCCATGCAGCAACTCGGCAGCAAGGATCAAGGAAACATCTTGGATGGGCTGGACATTCAATGCCGGCTTGCAGACAAGCTCGGACAATACGAGCAGTTGGCGAGACTGGTAGACCAAATAAGGCAAGAAACGAAGAAGATAACCGACAGACACCCTCGCGAACGTGCAATCAAAGCCTACTATACCCTTCTATGTGAGTACTATAAGACAAGAGCGCTATCGAAGAGCGGACAAACGGACAAGGTCATGCAGTCATGGCATGAGGCACGGGCCATGCTGAACTTATTCGCCGACGACCCTAATGAGAATGTCCGTGGCAACTGCGCCATCATGCGGCACTCTTTCGATTTATTACTTGCCGACATCTACATTGACGGAGGCGAACCCAATAAGGCTGCCGCCTATATTCCCGATGCCGTTCAAGAGCTCAACAGGGAACAACAGGATGGCGGTGACGGGGCTACTGACCATGCAGGCTATGATATTCACCGCATGTACTTTAATCTCGCTCTCGGGCATGCCCTTGTCAAGTGCGGGCGAAAAGACGAAGCGTTGAAAGCTGCCGCCGGAGCCGACTCGCTGTTCCATAAATACCCTCCCATGGAAAATGCGCTCGGGTCACTTTTAAGTATCTATGTCGAGGCAAACAGCATCCCGGAAAATATCCTGTCCTTGGGTGAGGATTTCTACCGCAATAATCTCGCTACTCCATCCGTCGAACTGCTCTCTGTCTGCAACAGTCTGCTGCAAATCTACATCCGCCAAGGTGAGAAGGTAAAAGCCGAAGCTATGGCGGGCGAGGTGAAACGCATCAACGACTTCATCCACCGCGAAAACATGGAGTTCTACGATGTGCTGAGCGAGAACAGCTCCCTGCGCGTGTCGTATTACAAGCAACGCGTCTATAAAATGGTGGCCACAGGCGTGGCTACAGCTCTTGTCATTATCATCGTCACCATGATTTATTTCCACCTCCGGCGGCTTCACGACAACCAATACCTATATAAATATGTACGGTTGGCGGTACAACAAACCCCGGCCAAGCGAGCCGACAACCCTAAAACGGAAGAGAATCTGCAAGAACAAATAGAAACTTTACTTTCCGAGAACAACAACTTCTTGTCTCAGGACTTCAACACCGGCTGCCTTGAGACCCGATTGCAGATGAAACGGTATGCCATCGACCAACAACTGGCGGAGAACTGCCATACCTCGCTGAACGACATTGTAACCAACCTGCGGTTGCAACATGCCTGCAAGCTGTTGGAGCAGACCGACTATGTATTGGAGTACATCGCTACCCAGTCCGGTTTCGGCACCCTCCGTACTTTCTATCGCCAGTTTAAAAAGAAATACAATCTTACTCCGACTGAATACAGGCGATTGGGACAAAAGAAGAACCAATAACCTCACTTCTTCAATGACAGTTTGATTACGCCTCGGCCACGACATTACCACGGCCCGACCAAGGTATCGCCGGACAGCTGTACTGCCCACATACAGCCGCACTTCCTCAATATTCCACCTCTCCCCCTCCTTTTACACCTTTCTCAGGGGCTATGTCACCTTCTTTTCAATAATTTGTCACTATGTCACCCCCCCTTTTCCTACGGTTTCATCGAAATATTCATCTAATTTTGGCTTGTTAAACGAATTTTCAAGAACTTTTTTTGGAGGGATATAAACCGAACTTCAAAACAGAGTAAAAAAACAATGGAAAAATTAGAGAAGTTCCTAAAAAACGAATGAGATTACCAACTTTTAAAAGATTTATCTTATACCGAATTAACCCTTATTCACCGGCAATGAAAAGACCTATTATTCTTCTGCTTCTCCTGCTTCTTCTCGGCCATGTCCGGGGGCAGGAATCCGGAAACCGGCGGGGCCGCGACTCCGTCCGCATCCATTTCCGCCAAGGCGAGCCGTCTCTCGACCCCTCTTTCCACGGCAACGGCGACAAGCTCGACGCCTTCACCCTGCGCCTGGAGGCGTTGCTCTCGGACAGCACCTGCCGCGTGCGCGGCATACGCATGGTCTCGGGCGCTTCCCCCGAGGGAAGCACCGCCCTGAACAAGGCGCTGTCCGAACAGCGTGCCGTACACTTCTGGGACTATATCCGCGGCCGTTTCTCCGGCAGGGACATCCCCGTACTCTCACACGCCCCCGGCATCGATTGGGAACGGCTCATCCTGCTCACCGAGGCTGACGGCGGAGTGCCCCTGCGCTCCGAAGCCCTCGACATCCTGCGCCACACCTCCGAGTGGATTACCAGCGGCGGAGCGGTGCCCGACGAGCGCAAGCACCGCCTGGCCCTGCTTGGCGGGGGGCGTACGTGGCGCTACATGGAAGAGCACTTCTTTCCCGAACTGCGCACCTCCATGCTGGAGCTCTGGTACGAGTGCGTCTACCCCGAGGAGCGGACGGACACCGTGGTCGTGCAGCGGACGGACACGATGGAGGTGGCGCGTACCGACACCCTCGTGGTGCTGCGCACGGACACCATGACGCTTGCCGTTCCCGCGCCCCGGGCGCGCAAGCCTTTCCACATGGCCGTGAAGACCAACCTCTTGTATGCCGCCGTCGTCATTCCCAACATCGGGCTGGAGTTCCACCTCGGTGGCGGCTGGTCTGTGGCCGGTAACTGGATGTACACGTGGCTCAAGAACGACAGCCGCTACCGCTACCACCGGGTCTGCGGCGGCGACCTCGAGGTGCGCCACTGGCTGAGCCTCGGCCGCAAGCCGCTGACCGGGCACCACGTGGGGCTCTACGGCCAGCTGCTGACCTACGACCTCGAGTGGGGCGGCAAGGGCTACCTCGGCGACCGTTGGAGCTACGGCGGCGGCATCTCCTACGGCTACTCCGCCCCGATCGGGCGCAGGCTCAACCTCGACTTCACGCTGGGCATCGGCTACCTCGGGGGCGAGTATTACGAGTACGTCCCGCAGAACGGGCTCTACGTGTGGCGTACCACGAAGAACCGCCGCTGGTTCGGTCCCACGAAGGCCGAGGTCTCGCTGGTGTGGCTGCTGGGACACGGCAACTTCAACGTGAGGAAGGGAAAGCAGACAATGGATAACGCTAAATAAGGAGGACTATCATGGGAATGACAACGATAACTTCAAGCTCCGCAAGGAGAGAGACGACGAGAAGAAAGGCGGAGAGGGGCACGAACGCCCTGCACGCCTTGTGCGTGTCCGCGGCCGCCATCGGGCTGACCGCCTGCGTCACGCTCATAGCCACATTCATAGCCTGCACGTTCAGCTCGTGCGATCACAAGGACCTGTATTTCCCTTCCTCTCCCTTGGCGGAGGTGCGTGTGAAGTTCGACTGGAGCGCCGCCCCCGGCGCGCGGGCGGAAGGGATGAGCGCCTTCTTCTTCCCCGAGCAGGGTGGCGGGCCCATACGCTGCGACTTCTCCGACCCGGCCGGCGGCACGGCCAGGATACCGTGGGGGGACTACCGGGTGATATACCTGAACAACGACACCGAGACCATCCTGCTCCGTGGTACGGAAAGCTACGAGACCTTCGAGATATACACCCGCCCCACCTCTGTGGGCGAGACCATGAGCACCCGCAGCGAGCCGCGGGGCGCCAACCCCGGCGACGAGCCCGTGGTGCTGGCGCCCGAGGAGGTGTGGGGAGGCAGCTTCACGGGCGTGCGCCTCGCCGTCGGTGGGGAGCAGCCTTACACGCTGGTGCTGCCCGTGCATCCGAAGGTGTGCACCTGCAGCTTCGAGGTCAGGGCTGTGGAGAACCTCAAGTACGTCTCCTCTGTCGGGGCATCCTTCTCGGGCATGTCGGGCTCGCTTTTCATGGGCGACGGCTCGGCTTCCGGGCAGGGGAGCATGATCCCCTTCCCGGCCGACTCGGACGGTAAGTCCGTGATCACGGGCAGCACCTTCACCTTCGGCCTCTCGGCCGAGTCCGGGGCCACGCACGTGCTCACCCTCTACCTCATACTGGCCGACGGCAGCAAGTTCTACTACCGCTTCGACGTGACCCGCCAAGTGAACGAGGCTCCCGACAAGCGGCACGTGCGCATCGTGCTCGAGGGCCTCCCGCTGCCCAAGCCCATCGTCAACGGCGGAGGGTTCCATCCCTCGGTGGACGATTGGGAGACCGAGGAGATCCCACTCGGCGTTTGAGACGCCCCCGCATGATACATGCAAACGGATAATGCCATACGCATCCACCGTGATGCGGACCGTGATAATCACTTAATTAACTAACTGTAATTTAAAAAAGAAAAGACAATGAAGACAATGAGACATCTGTTTTACGCAGGCCTCGCGCTCGCCGCGCTGGCCTCCTGCTCGCAGGACGAAACCACGGACGTGAACAAGATCGGGTCGATCGGATTCCGCACCTCGCTGGGCAAGACAACCCGCGCCGTGACCACGCTCGCCGACATGGGCTCGTTCAACGTGACGGCATTCCCCACAGGTGGAGCCAACTATTTCACCAACCTGGCTGTCAGCAGTTCTGACCACGGTGCTAATTGGAACACCGCTTCCATCTACTACTGGCCCGCAGGGGCGCTGAACTTCACGGCCTATGCGCCCGCGGACATCAACACCTTGGTGACGATAAACCAGACCGAGCAGAAGATCGCCGGCTTCGAACCCGACGCCAAGGTAGCCGACCAGAAGGACGTGGTGGCCGCCTTCAACGCCGGCTCCAAAGCCACGGTTGTGGGGACGAGCACATTCGGCGCCGCCGGCGTGCCCATGAACTTCAAGCACATCCTCTCGCAAATCGAGGTGAGAGCCAAATGCTCCAACGCCAACCTGCGCGTGCAGGTGGTGGGCGTGAAACTGGGCAACGTCTACTCCAAGGGTGACTTCGCTTTCCCGCAGGAAAAGACCGAGACCACGTACAACGTGCCGCGCGCGAACTGGAGCAACCTCTCCACCGTCAAGGACTATGGCGTGGAAACGCCTACCCCGGAGACACCCTTGACGCTGGACAATACCGCCCGGAGCATCATGTTCGGCGCTAACAACTTCATGATGATACCGCAGGCCCTCACCGCCTACAGTGCGACATCGTCCGCGTCGGGCTCGTACATCGGCGTGCTCTGCCGCATGGACATGAACGACAATATGGGCAACTACACCCCGCTCTACCCTACCACCGCGACCACGGGCTACGCTTATAACGCAGTGCCCATCGCCACCGAATGGGTGCCGGGCAAGAAGTACATCTATGTGCTTGAGTTCGGAAGCGGAAGCGGCAGTGGCGGAGGTATACAGCCGCCCAACCAGGACAACCCGACACCGGGAGGCACCATCACGCCGACCACGCCGACGCCGCCCGCAGATCCGGAAACGCCTATCCTGGGACAGCCCATCAAGTTCACCGTCACCGTGGAGGGCTGGTCTGACCAGACGGAGAACTTGTAATACACACGCACGGTCATCACATCACGAAACCGGGCGGAAAGGGCGGGACCGGAACGAACTTCTATAACCCAACGCCTTTTGTAAGTGCCGGGGAGGGCCGACAGCCCTCCATCCCTTTCCGTCCACTTTATCAGGGATATTAGAGATTAGACGTTAGACGTTAGATATTAGAGATTAGAGGGCAGGCGTGACATCTGACGCCTAAAGTCTAACATTTATCATCTATCATCTAACGTCTAATCTCTAACATCTAACGTCTAACATCTAACGTCTAACATCTAACGTCTAACATCTAATAATGTCTAAAACTGAATAACAATGGGAAAGAAACATTTTATCGGTACGGCCGCCGCGGGTGTGGCGGTATTGTTGCTATCCTTCTCGGGTGCCTGCACGGACGGGCGGGATGAAGGTTTCCCTCCGGGAGAGAGAATCGGTTTCGCGGTCGACCTCTGGAAGGAAGGCAGTGCCGCGCAGGCCGCACTGACAAAGGGTGCGGGGACGGAGGCGGGCAGCCTGCCTGCCGACACCCTGCCCGCCGTGCAGGTAATCCCCCTGGAGGGTGAGGCTTCCGGAGACGGTAAACCGCTGTACCTGCATGCCGTGACTACGGACGGAATAGGAGATGACACGGCCGGGCAGGATATCGACGCCTACGCAACCACCAAAGCCGCACCCGTAATCACTGCCACGATGTACGACGAGATGGCGGTGACGGCGTTCGTCTACCCCGCATCGGACAGCTGGCCGTCGGCCTATACGGGAAGGAGGGCCACAAGCTACATGCGCACCGTGAAGGTGAAGAAGAGCGAGGGGTGGAATACCTCTTACTATTGGCCGGGAGCCGCACGCAAAATCAGTTTCTTTGCCTCGGCGCCCTACGGCAGCCCGGGGCTGAGGGCGTTAAACGACGGGTTTTTGGGCAACCCGCCTTACCTGTTCTACATTGTGCCGTCCGATGTGGCCGACCAGAAAGACCTCTTGGTGGCCGCCTCTACCGACAGGCCGGGGAACACGAACACGGACGAGGATCTGAAGATGAAGCATGCGCTGACGGCCGTGCGCTTCGTCACGGGCGACAACATGCTGCCGGGCACGGTGTCGAAGATTACGCTGAAGAATGTGTACGGCACGGGCAACCTGCGGATGACTGCTTTGCCGGCATGGCGCAACCAGGGCGGGGCGAGGAACTTCGAGCTGACGCTCTCGCCCGCCGCCACGGCGCCCGACCCGCCGGTGCCCGGCACGGAGCTGACGCCCGAAGCCGTCACCTTCATGATGCTGCCGCAGACCCTGCCAACAAATGCGCAGATAGAAATAGAGTACAGAGACAACCTGACCAACACGCCCCGCACCCTCACGGCGAACATTGCCGGAAGCACGTGGGCGATGGGAAAGACGGTGACCTACCGCATCAGCACGAGCAGCATTGGGATTACGCCTACATTGGAGGTGACACCGCCGGCTGACTATACCTACCAAGGTGGAAACGGCAGCTACACCGTGAAGAGCTATGCCTCCGTGTCGGGAGGAGGGAGCACGGCGAACGTGCCCATAGCCTGGGAAGCGGAGTTCTCCGAAGACGGGGTACATTGGAGCAGCACCAAGCCCGCATGGCTCACTGCCTTCACCGCAAGCGGGACAGGGAATAGCAGCGTATTAGAATTAGGTGAAGTTTACACCGCCACCGTGGCGGCGCAGACAAGCACCTCGGCCGACCCGCACACCGAAGCACTGAAGAAGGCCAAACCGGTAAATTACTACGACCTCTCCACGCACGACTATCAGGGCAAGACCGTGTCGAGGCGGACTGCCAACTGCTACATTGTGAACGCTCCGGGCGTATACCTCCTGCCGTTGGTGTATGGCAATGCCATAAAGAATGGAACAACCAATTCGTCCGCTTACACCTCTGCGGCAAGCGGAAGCAATGTGCTGACACCGTTTATCAACCACCTGGGAAATGCCATTACCAATCCTTATATACGCAGCAATGCGGGCTGCACTCCCGATAACTGCACGCTCGTCTGGCAGGACGAGCCGGACCTTGTTACGGACGTGGGGATATCTTTCGACAAGCGCAACCTCTGGTTTGCCGTGAGGCAGGCCACCATCCGGCAGGGCAACGCCGTGGTGGCGGTGCGCGACGCCTCGAACACCATACTTTGGAGCTGGCACATCTGGGTGACGGACTACAAGCCCGGAATAACCACACCCGACAAGGAAATCACCAACCACCAGGACAAAAAGTATAAGCTTATGGCCTTCAACCTCGGTTGGTGCGACGGAAAGGAGGAGACCTACGCCGAACGCACCGTGCAAGTACGCTTCAAGCAAAAGCCTACTGCTGGTTACACGCCGGCGGCGACAAAGACGTTTACAGTGAAGCAGAAAGCGCATACCATTACGGAATTTGGGAACAACACTTATTACCAGTGGGGTCGTAAAGACCCGTTCGTGGGGGCATTGGAGAATCCAAACAGCGTCTATCACAGCATCAATAAGACTTGGTACGATGCCGATGGGAGCGTCATGACCAACCAGACTCCTGCAACAAGCAGATTCTCTACCGGTAATGCCTGCATCACTTCTGGTATTCAATCTCCCCAAACATTCAATACCCGATATGAGATGGATTATAAATATTATAACCTGTGGGACGCGAATAACAACACAGATTCTGCCAACGACACCCCTGTTGTAAAGACCATCTACGACCCTTGCCCCGCAGGATACAGTCTCCCGCCAAGCAATGTCTACACCGGCTTCACTACAACAGGAAACAATACAAGCACTGCCAGCCAATTCAATGTGCAACAACCTTGGAATAAAGGTTGGAACTTCTATTGCAACTCAATCAATACCGAGACCGTATTGTTCCCTGCGTCGGGCTATCGGACCAGCAGTTCCGCAGTGCCCTACCACATGGGGTACTTCGCCTGCTATTGGACGGCGGGGCCGAGCAGCACGAACAACGGGTGGAGCCTGTACTTCCACTCGGGCTACGTGAACCCGCTGGACAGCAACTATCGGAGATTCGGCTTCGGGGTGAGGGCGGCCCAAGAAAAATAAAGGGAGCGAAGCGACCGCGTGTAGCGTAATCGCGCCCGGTTGCTTTTAAGCAGCCTCGCGTATGGCCGGCGCAACGCCTCTATAGAGGCAGTTCTTTTGTCTGAAATCTAACGTCTAACGTCTAACATCTAATAATGTCTAAAACTGAATAACAATGGGAAAGAAACATTTTATCGGTACGGCCGCCGCGGGTGTGGCGGTATTGTTGCTATCCTTCTCGGGTGCCTGCACGGACGAGCGGGATGAAGGTTTCCCTCTGGGAGAGAGAATCGGTTTCGCGGTAGACCTCTGGAAGGAAGGTGGTGCCGCGCAGGCCGCACTGACAAAGGGTGCGGGGACGGAGGCGGGCAGCCTGCCTGCCGACACCCTGCCCGCCGTGCAGGTAATCCCCCTGGAGGGTGAGGCTTCCGGAGACGGTAAACCGCTGTACCTGCATGCCGTGACTACGGACGGAATAGGAGATGACACGGCCGGGCAGGATATCGACGCCTACGCAACCACCAAAGCCGCACCCGTGGACAACACGACGATGTACGACGAGATGGCGGTGACGGCGTTCGTCTACCCCGCATCGGACAGCTGGCCATCGGCCTATACGGGAGGGAGCACCGAGTCGTACATGCGCACCGTCCGGGTGAAGAAGAGCGAGTCGTGGAGCACTTCCTATTATTGGCCGGGAGCCGCACGCAGAATCAGCTTCTTTGCCTCGGCGCCCTACGGCAGCCCGGGGCTGACGGCGTTCAACGACGGGACTTCGGGTAACCCTCCCTACCTGTCGTACACTGTGCCGGCCGATGTGGCCGACCAGAAAGACCTCTTGGTGGCTGCCTCTACCGACAGGCCGGGGAACACGAACACGGACGAGCGGCTGGCGATGAAGCATGCGCTGACGGGGGTGCGCTTCGTCACGGGCGACGACATGCTGGCGGGCACGGTGTCGAGGATTACCCTGAAAGGCGTGTACAGCACGGGCAGGCTTCCCCTGCAGGCATCGGCCGCATGGTATGACTTGGGAGGGACGACGAGCTTCGCACAGACGTTCTCGCCCGAGGCCGTGGCGCCCGACCCGCAGGATCCCGGCACGGAGCTGACACCCGAAGCCGCCACCTTCATGATGCTGCCCCAGACCCTGCCAACAAATGCGCAGATAGAAATAGAGTACAGGGACAACCTGACGAACGCCACACGCACCCTCACGGCGAACATTGCCGGAACGTGGGCGATGGGGAAGACGGTGACCTACCGCATCAGCACGAACAGCATTGTGGTGACGCCCACGCTGGAGGTGACACCGCCGGCTGACTACACCTACCAAGGAGGAAACGGCAGCTATACCGTGAAGAGCTATGCCTTCGTGTCGGGAGGAGGGAGCACGGCGAACGTGCCCATAGCCTGGGAAGCGGAGTTCTCCGAGGACGGGGTACATTGGAGCAGCACCAAGCCCGCATGGCTGACGACCTTCACCGCAAGCGGCGCGGGCGGCACCTCGCCCTCTACATATACCGCCACCGTGGCGGCACAGGTGAACAGCACCCCCGACCCGCACACCGAAGCACTGAAGAAGGCCAAACCGGTAAATTACTACGACCTCTCCAGGCACGACTATCAGGGCAAGACCGTGCCGAGGCGGACTGCCAACTGCTACATTGTGAACGCTCCGGGCGTATACCTCCTGCCGTTGGTGTATGGCAATGCCATAAAGAATGGAACAACCAATTCGTCCGCTTACACATCTACGGAAAGCGGAAGCAATGTGCTGACACCTTTTATCAACCACCGAGGAGCAGGTATTACCTCCCCGTATATTTACAACAATGCAGGCTGCACTCCCGATAACTGCACGCTTGTCTGGCAGGACGAGCCGAACCTTGTTACGGACGTGGGGCTATCTTGGGACAAGCACAACCTCTGGTTTGCCGTGAGGCAGCCCACCATCCGGCAGGGCAACGCCGTGGTGGCGGTGCGCGACGCCTCGAACACCATACTTTGGAGCTGGCACATCTGGGTGACGGACTACAAGCCCGGAATAACCACACCCGACAAGGAAATCACCAACCACCAGGACAAAAAGTATAAGCTTATGGCCTTCAACCTCGGTTGGTGCGACGGAAAGGAGGAGACCTACGCCGAACGCACCGTGCAGGTGCGCTTCAAGCAGAAGCCTACTGCAGGTTACACGCCGACGGCAACAAAGACATTTACCGTGAAGCAGAAAGCGCATACCATTACAGAATCTGAGAACAATACCTATTATCAGTGGGGTCGTAAAGACCCGTTCGTGGGAGTGCTTGTGGGGAATATCAATAAGACTTGGTACGATGCCGAGGGGAACGTCATGACCAACCGGATTCCTACAACAAGCAACTTCTCATACAATAATGCCTGTATCACCTCAGGCATCACCCAGCCTAATACATTCTGTACGAATGATAACATGGATGATAAATATTATAACCTGTGGGACGCGAATAACAGGGCTGATTTTCCCAACGATAACTCTGTTGTAAAGACCATCTACGACCCTTGCCCCGCAGGATACAGTCTCCCGCCAAACAATGTCTACTCCGGCTTCACTACAACGGGAGGCAATACGAGCAACTCATCTCAGTTCAATGTGCAAGGCCCTTGGAACAAAGGTTGGAACTTCTATTGCGGACTGAACCACACCGGAGACACAGTGTTTTTCCCTGCGTCGGGCTATCGGGGCCGCAGTTCCGCAGTGCCCTGCGACATGGGGAACATCGCCTACTATTGGACGGCGGGGCCGTACGACACGTACAACGGGTGGTACCTGATCTTCTACGCGGGCTTCGTGTACCCGCTGTACTACAACTATCGGAGCCACGGCTTCGAGGTGAGGGCGTCGCAAGAATAAAGGGAGCGAAGCGACCGCGTGTAGCGTAATCGCGCCCGGTTGCTTTTAAGCAGCCTCGCGTATGGCCGGCGCAACGCCTCTATAATGACTGCGGTCGCCTCTCTATAGAGGCGTGCATATCGTCTCTATAGAGGCATTGGCAACGTCTCTATAGAGACAAAACCGCCACCTCTATAGAGGCGTGGCACACACCGATAAATACTGTATGTAAAAACAAACAACCCGCTTATTATAAGCGATATACAAATATCTTTTTTATTAACCATTTTAAAACAACAGGAGAATAAGCTATGAGTGTGAACTACAAACTCGTACAAAGGAAGAACCCTTTGAAAAAAGATGAACCCGCCAAATGGTATGCCACGCCCAACAGTGCAAAACCTTTGTCGCCCAAAGCCCTGACCCGTGCCGCCACGGCAAACACCACCACGGCACCCATCGAACTGGAATCGGCCATGGAGCTGCTGGCGGCCTTCATCCCGCAGCAGCTTCAGCAGGGCCACACGGTGAACGTGCCCGGCCTGGGCTCGTTCCGCCTCACCTTCAAGAGCGATGGTGTGGAAGACATCGACAAGTTCAACGCCGGGCAGATGATAAAGTCGCCCCGCATCGTCTTCACCCCCGCCAAGGAGCTGCGGGAAAAGACCCTGCAAGGCCTCAGCTTCGAGAACAGCGGCGTGCTGGAAAACAAAATCAACTATGCTTCGTTGGCGGACTACCGCAAGGCGAAAGGGTTGCCTGCGCCGGGCGGCAGTGCTTCGGGCGGTTCCGGCTCGGGCGGCGGCACGGGCGGTCAGAACGAGAATCCGCTTGGTTAGACGTCTAACGTCTAACCTCTTACGTCTAACGTCTAATATAATGGCTCTTACCGAAGAAACAAGAAAATAAAAGCGGCTGAAGACTGCAAGAAATGCCTTATCCACATTGACATGACGGGGGCATCGCCCACAGCCTACGACCGCTCTGCCGTGCTGCTGCATGCACTCTACCCACAACTATCGTTGCAACACGCACTCTGCGAAGACGGGGAAACACACCCCGTAGTGACCGACATCCCACAGAAAATAATCCTTGAAGTGTGCCGCAGGTATCGGATAGTGGAAGCAACAGCAAAAATCATTGTAAATCTCGGTAGTATATGATCATGATTCTGTCAGATCCTGTCAGCCTCGATATATCCGTGCATCACCGCGTAGATGGTGAGCCTTGAAACCGATTTTATGCCCAGCTTTTCGGTGATGTTCTTGCGGTGGGAGATGGCGGTGGTCAGGCTGATGTTCAGCTTGTCGGCAATCTCCTTGTTGATGAGGCCTTTGGCCACCAGCACCAGCACCTCTATCTCGCGGGCGGACAGGTCGTGCTCATCGGCGGCAGCGTTGGGGGCGGCAGCTGCGTGTCCGGGCGATGAGGGTTTTCTGCGATCCCCATGTTGATGTCCGTATTGGCGCAACTGGAGGATGCTCTTCACGAGGTTCTTTTCGTCCTGATAGATGTTGAGCGTGGGCATGTCCGGCAGTTGGGGGACGGCCTCTCCATTCACCAACACGATGGTGCGGGGCTTGCGCTCCAAGAAGAAAGCCGTGTGCTCGAAATAGATTTGCGAAGAGATGAAATAGTGTACGTACATGTCGGGGGTGTCGTCCATCAATTCGCCGAAAGAGCGGAACGAACGGATGACGGCCGTCGGGATGATCTCCTCCAGAAGATTCCGCAATCCCAAGGAAGAGAGGCTGTTGGGGTCGATGATCGCTATTTCGGGTGTCATGACTTTAGCGGTTAGTTGTTTAACGTTTAGTGCTTAGTGCTTGGGACGACTGATCAGAGGCTTGCCGGGAGGACATCATGGCCTTCACTGCTTCGGCACACCGCTCGCCGTCGATGCCCGCCGAAACGATGCCTCCGGCATATCCCGCACCCTCTCCGCAGGGGAACAGCCCTTTGATGCGTACATGCTGCAACGTCTCTTTGTCTCTGATGATGCGCACCGGTGCCGATGTGCGGGTCTCCACCCCTATCATCACCGCCTCGTTCGTCAGGAAGCCCCGGCTGTATCTGCCGAACTGCTGGAAACCTTTGCTCAGGCGTTCGGCGATGAAGGGAGGCATCCAGAAGTGCAGGGGCGAGGAGACCAAGCCCGGCGCATACGACGTTTCCGGGAGGTCGTAGCTCAATTTCTTCCTTGTGAAGTCGTCCATGCGCTGTGCCGGGGCGGTCTGCTTCATGTTGCCCTGTTGCCAGCACAGCCGTTCCAAGTCTTCCTGAAAATACATCATGGCGAGTTGGGAAGAGAAGTCAGGCGAGCGGCTGCCGTCGGCGTCGGTAGGGTGTATGTTCAGCCTTTTGTCCTCCAAATCCTCCGGACGCAGTTCCACCACCATGCCGGAGTTGCTCCAGCGCGAGCCCCGGTTGCTGGGACTCATGCCGTTCACCACGATCTGCTGCGGGCCGCTGGCGGCGGGCACGATGAAGCCGCCGGGACACATGCAGAAGCTGTACACCCCTCGTCCGTCCACCTGACTGACGAAGCTGTATTCGGCGGCCGGGAGGTATCTGCCACGCCCCTCCCGGCTGTGATACTGTATGCGGTCTATCAATGCGGCAGGATGTTCCAGACGAACGCCCACGGCGATGCCTTTGCACTCTATCTCCACCCGGTTGGCTGCAAGCCATCGGTACACGTCTCTGGCGGAATGCCCCGTGGCGAGTATCACCGGGCCGAGAAACGTTTTCCCTGTGTTTGTCTCGATGCCTTTTACTTCGTTCTTCTCTATAATCAGGGCATCCATGCGTGTCTCGAAATGCACCTCGCCGCCGCATGCAAGGATGGTATTGCGCATGTTTTCGATGACGCGCGGCAGTTTGTCGGTACCGATGTGCGGATGGGCGTCTATCAGTATGGAGGTGGATGCCCCGTGCCGGCAGAACACGTTCAGTATCTTATCCGTGTTTCCCCGTTTCTTGCTGCGGGTATAGAGTTTGCCGTCCGAGTAGGCGCCTGCCCCTCCCTCGCCGAAGCTATAATTCGATTCGGGGTTGACGCTCTGTTCCCGTCCGATGGCGGCCAAGTCTTTCTTACGTTCGCGCACATCTTTGCCGCGCTCCACGACGATGGGGCGCAGCCCAAGTTCTATCAGGCGCAGGGCTGCAAACAAGCCTGCCGGTCCGGCGCCTACCACGACCACTTGCGGTTTGCCGTCGACGCTGCGATAGATTGTTTTCTCGAATTCGTCCTCTCGCGGCATTTCGTTCAGATAGGCACGCACATTCAGGTTGATGAAAACGGTTCGTTGCCGTGCGTCGATGCTGCGCTTCAGGATGCGTGTCGCCGTAATATCCCGCGCGTCCAGTCCTTTTTCATGTACCAGATAGTCTTTCAGTCGTTGTTCGTTGGCCGCTACTTCGGGCAATACGCGCAGTTGGTATTCTTGTATCATCGTTTTCTGTTATTAGTGAACATTACAGAGGAAGAATGCAACTTCCTCTTCTTTTATTAATGAGACTTACATAGGAAGGGTATAGCTTACTCCTCCTTGCAGGCGGAACCCGCTCCAGTCTGGACTTATGTTGGCATTTTCCCCTTGATAGGTGAATCGGGTGGAAAAGTCCCATTCATAGCCTGCACTGATGTTGAGCGCAAGCTGCGACGAAAGTTTGATTCTGCATCCCAATGTCGGCTCCAGATAGAAGTTGTTCCCTCCCAAAGAAGAGGAATCGCCTTCCATGTGGTTGCCGACGGTTGCATTTTCTTTCACCTTTCCTTTATTGAAGATGGTTCCGGCAGAAAATTGCAGGTAGGGCGACAGCGTTTTGTCGGCCGCAGCGGGCAGGAAGAAACGGTAGAATGCACCTGTGCGTAGACCTTTTACGCGGAATTCAAATCGGTAGCTTCCGGAATAGTCGGCTACTCCGCGACTGCCCACCGTATTCATGTATCCTATCGAGATACCTGCCTGATGCAGGCGGTGCCATGCTATGCCGAATCTGCCCTCGTGGGTGATGTATCCGGGGAAGTTGTCGGTCGTTTTTATGTTCTTTACCGGGGTGGAGAGATGGGATATGAAATCTTTCAGATTACTCATGCTGTAAGTGGCATATCCGCCATTGTATTCCATTATAAATTGTTGTGCGCTGATGGGCAGGGCGCACAGCAGCCATGCTATGATAAGGATGTGTCTCGGTTTCATTTGGATGAGGGCTTTTTGATGTTAAGGATGAATCCGTCAAAGGACGTCAGGTAATCGCCTGTCAGCGTAGGCCAGATGGCATAGGAGGCTTTTACGGTGAAAATCTCTTTGTAGTCCGTGGCGGAGAGTACGGATAGTTTGTGGTCGTTCCCCACCAGCAGATTGCCGGTGACGGGGTCGGCCGACAAGTACTTCATACCGTCTTTCAGGAGGATGCTTTTTATCACTTCGTTCGTCCGGCAGTTGCGTATCTCTATGCAATGCTTGCTTTGGTCGTAGGTTATCAACTGCGAAAGGTTGGCGGGATTAAAATCCATTTTTTGTTGCTTTTCGAAAGGAATGGGCAGAAGATATTCATGTGCGGGTCGGTCGTTGTCCAGTTCTATGATTCTTATTCCCGAAAAGCCGGGAACGGCGATGCGCTTGCCGTCGGGCGAAATGAGTGCCGAAGAACTTTCCACATGTGTGGTCGAGAGGATGTCTCCATCCAGTTTGTGGATGATAATATCCTGATATCTGCTGTCCGGGGTGTAAGTCTTATAAACCAATTTTCCATTCGGAACGAGGAATAGGTCACCATTCGCCAAGAGCAGCCGGGAAACAGTCAGCGTATGTTTCAGTTCCAGCGTGCGAGCATCCCTGATTTCTATCTTGTCTGCTTCGGCTATGCCCAGCAGCGGTTCCGTGTACGAGGTGAATACGGTGGCTGTTCTCGAAGCTTCGAGGGTTACGGCGGGAGTGAGTTGCGGATAGCGGTAGGCATTCAGGAAGTTGCCATGGGCATAGAGCATTCCGGTCACGGGATTGTAGCACCACGAACTGGCCCGTTCCTTTTCATAGTGATAACCGGGAGAGCCTGCATGGAACTCTTGTTGATAGACCGTTTCCGAAGGATGGTCGATGGGCGACAGTGTCATGAACACCCGGTTGGATTCGTACCATGCATTCGTTCCGAACTCCACGACCGGAAGCCGGATGGATTGCTGGCCTTCGGCTGGAGAGAAAGGCTCCTCTCCGTTGATGGTGAAACTTGGCAGGCAGTTGTATGGCAATTCCCAGCTGACCCAAACGTGCTCCATGTCCCACGCCGAGGTGTAGAGGCGGGGCAGCTTCTGCGGAACGGTGACTTCACCCATCAGCCAGACCAGATCTTCTTTGCCTTCGTATTTCATGTTGGCATACAGCTTATAGGTGGTCTCTTTGCCTATATGGCGGGTGTCTACGAAATGGGCCTGACCGGCCGGGATGGTTTCGCTGTAGGACCTCAAGTCTTTGGTAAGGGCGTAGAGGGTGTACGAGGAGACGGTGAGATGCGATAGTACGGGAGTTTGCCAAGCCAATTCCAAGGAGCGGTTTTCGTTGGTACGGTAAGTCATTACATCCGGCAGCACCATCCGGTAGTCGATGATGACGGGCCAGCTCATCTCGCCCGAATAAGATTCCGCACCCAGTTGGTCGGCTATGCTTCCGCTGCCGGTGGGAGCGTAAAAGGCGGCTTTCAGCGTGTACTTTCCGGCAGGGAAAGTCTCTTTGTCGATGTAAATCTGCGTGTTGGGAGAGGTGGATTCCCAAATACGGTCTCCTAAGGAGAATATGATTTTACTGATTGGTTTGCCCGACAGGCTCAAGGAGTAGTCCAGCGTTGTGGGCTTGTTGACGAGGATGGCCTCTCCATTCGTAAAAGCGTTCAGGTCTACTTTCACGGGTATCTCTTTATCGGGCTCTTTAATCTCGATAAAGTTTTCGCCTACGGGATATTCGCATGCCGCGGCAAGGAATAGCAGGCACAGGTAGCAGATATGTCTTCTCATATTTTATATGTATTACATTCGTGATGCTTCAGCCGAACAGCGTGCGGAAGGCTTCTTCCACTTTCCGCACCGGTATCAGCTCTATTCTTATCTTCTTGGTGCTGATGCCCTGCATGTTGTACTTTGGCAATATAAATTGCTTGAAGCCCAGCTTCTCCGCCTCGCCGATGCGCTGTTCGATGCGGTTCACCGGACGGATTTCGCCCGACAGCCCGATTTCGCCCGCCATGCAGACGCCTTGTTCGATGGCGGCGTCCATGTTGCTGGAGAGGATGGCGCTGATTACGGCTAAGTCGATGGCGGGGTCGTTCACCTTCAGCCCGCCTGCAATGTTCAGGAAGACGTCTTTCTGTGCCAGCTTGAATCCCACACGCTTTTCGAGCACGGCCAGCAGCATGTTCATCCGGCGGATGTCGAATCCCGTGGCCGAGCGTTGCGGATTGCCATACACGGCACTGCTGACCAACGCCTGCGTCTCGATGAGGAAGGGTCTTACGCCCTCTATGGCCGAAGCGATGGCCACGCCGCTCATTCCCTCGTGTTCTTGGCTCAGCAGCAGTTCGGAGGGATTGCTCACTTGCCGCAGTCCGTCTTGCCTCATCTCGTAGATGCCCAGCTCGGCCGTGCTTCCGAAGCGGTTCTTGATGCTCCGCAGGATGCGGTACATATAATGTTGGTCGCCTTCAAACTGAAGCACGGTGTCTACAATATGTTCCAGCACCTTGGGGCCGGCTATGCTGCCCTCCTTATTTATATGTCCGATGAGGACGACCGCCGTGTGGGTCTCTTTGGCAAAACGAAGGATGGAGGCGGAGCATTCCCTTACTTGGGCGATGCTTCCCGGTGATGATTCGAGGCTTTCGGTAGAGATGGTCTGTATGGAGTCGATGATGACAATGTCCGGGCGCGTGTTTTTGATGTGCACATAAATCTGCTCCAGCGACGTCTCGCACACGATGAGGCAGTCGGAGGAGCTGCCTGTCAACCTGTCGGCACGGAGTTTCAGCTGGCGGGCGCTCTCTTCGCCGGAGACGTAGAGTATGCGTTTCTCCGGAATGCGGAGCACGGTTTGCAACACCAATGTGGATTTGCCGATGCCCGGTTCGCCGCCAATCAGCACCAATGAGCCTTGCACCAGACCGCCGCCCAACACACGGTTCAGCTCGTCGTCGTGCATGTCTATGCGCGGCTCGTCATCGGCCGTGATGTCATCCAAGGTCACGGGCTTTGCTTTGGCGGTCTCTATGCCCGATACCGGACGTTTGCTTACCGCCTCTTTCCGTATCACCTCTTCCACATACGTGTTCCATTCTCCGCACGAAGGACATTTTCCTACCCATTTGGGAGACTCCTGACCACAGTTGCTGCATACATATACTCTCTTTTCTTTCGTCATAGTGGAGTATCTCTTCTAAAATGATTGCCCAAAGATAGTGCGAATCGGAGACGTAACAGCATAATTCTCTTCTTTTTTATGTGCGAGGGCGTTTCTATGGTGTTCGGTTTTTCAGTGCTCCGTCCAATCGCACTGTTGCCTTGTTGAGAATTAATACTGAATGCCTGTCCGGAAGTACCCCCTGCGAGAGATGTCTGTAGGCGGATTTTGGTGGAACTATATTTCCACTGTGCCGGATGTATATATCGAGCATGCTGCATCTATACTTCCAGCCGGAGGCATCTATATATCGGGCCGGAGCGAGGATGAAAATACTTCAAGAGGTAAATGTTTTTCTTTGTCTGAAAGGTTTCGGGGAGGATGTGGAGGCTTTCATATTCTGTTCTATATAATCCTTGTTAACACACAGCTTTTTTGTGTTTTGAATGAAACGGATTTGTTTCAAGACAAAGGAGTTAGGTAATATCATTAAAAAAGTTTTCTCTTTGTTTTTTAGCTTGTTTTTGGGATTTATACTTAACTTTGTACAAATTTAAATTGAGTATACAATGACGCAGACTTACCAAAGGATCAAATTACAAGAAGTAATAATAAAAGGCTATAAATCTATAGCTTTTAACAGACCTGTAACATTAAAACTTGGTGATGTTAGTATCTTGTTGGGGGCTAATGGCTCGGGTAAAAGTAATATTGTCGGTTTTTTTCGTATGTTAAGTTATATGATGAGTAGGTCATTTGGGAGGTATGTCGAAATGTCCGGAACTTCAAATGCTTTGTTGTACTATGGCGTGAAAAAGACCCCTGCAATGTTTGGGGAACTAAAATTTGTAGATAGTAAATCCATAGATACATATAGCTTTTCTTTGGCAAATGCAACACCGGATAGGCTGATTATTACAGAAGAGCGTATTATATGGCATCGTGAAGGAGAAGGAAAACCCTATGAAGTCACATTGGAGCCGGGGTTTAAAGAGTCAGCTCTTGCAGAAAGCAATGACCCCGTTGCAAAGTCTATCTTTCAGATGTTGTCGTATTGTAAAGTCTACCAATTTCATGATTCATCAGTAGAAGGCCCTTTGCGTCAAGTTTGTCCCGTTGAAACAACCAACTATCTTCAATCTCACGGCAATAATTTGCCTTCGTTTCTGCTTTTCTTACGAGATAATTATAAAAATTCATATAAAAGGATAGTGGAATATGTACGCGATGTTGTGCCTCAGTTTCAAGATTTTTATCTTGAGCCGATTAATAGATTTGTTTCTCTGCGCTGGATGGATAATTCTGCTACAGACTATCGTTTCAATGCCTATCAGTTTTCTGACGGCTCAATCAGATTTATAGCATTGGCAACCTTACTTTTGCAGCCGCCACAAACCATGCCGAATGTTATAATACTTGATGAGCCGGAATTGGGCTTACATCCATATGCTATAACTCAATTAGCGGAAATGATAAAAGACGCATCAATACACGCACAAATCGTCATAGCTACGCAGAGTAAGGACTTGGTGGATCATTTTGATATTGACAATATTTCTGTTATAGAAATGGATAAGGAGTCTCAATCAACATCTGTAACCCACCTAAGTAGTGAAGAATATCGTCTTTGGCTTCAGAAATATACGGTTAGTGAGCTATGGGATAAAAATATCATAGGAGGGCGTCCGGTATGATAGCTAAAATCATTCATGTTCTTTGTGAAGGACAGACAGAACAAGGATTTGTTGAAGAAGTGCTAAAACCATACCTTAAAGAGCATGGTGTGACCGGGGTAAAAAGTATTTTGATTACAACTAATAAAAAGAAAAATGCACGTGGAGGAATGCTGACTTATGTACATGCTCTAACGGATATTAATTTGTTGATGCAAACAAAACAAGATGGGGAGTATGAACGACATATCTTTACAACGATGTTTGACCTTTATGCCCTTCCCGAAGATTTCCCAGGTTTTGCGGTTAGCAACACAATTAGTGATCCTTATGCACGTACAAGTGCTTTGGAGGCGGATTTTGCGGATGCTATTAAGGATGAACGTTTTATTCCATATATTCAGATCTATGAATTTGAAGCTCTTTTATTCTGTGGTATTGAATATATCACTACACTTTATCCTGGTTGTGAAAACAGTTGTAAACAACTGACAAGCGCTTTACGGAAAGTTGGAAATCCGGAGTTGATAAACAATAGCCCAGAAACAGCTCCAAGTAAACGTATCACTAAGGCAATTGAAGGAAACAAAAAGAAACATTATAATTATAATAAACCTGCAACAGGTAAATATGTTACTAAAAATATTGGTATTGATAGATTACGTATTGAATGCAGGCATTTTAATGAATGGATAGAAAAATTGATAAACTGCTGATTCCGGATCTCTTGGGATGGGTAAGGCAAGGCGTGCGGAGCATCTGCGGAAGAATCCGGTTGGTATCTCTCCGGAATGAATGTTGTAGGCAAGCCCGTCGATTCTTTCTTCTCCTTTGAAAGAATCTCAAGAAGTTTGTGCTCCGTCCATGCCGGGTCGCCCATGCGGTAGTCTAAATAGCCGGTCTTACTGATGCGGATTTTGTATTCATAACCGCTTTCGTACTCGAAACCGGAAACATGGGAGAGTTGCTCCCATTGCCGGGAGTTCTCTTTTCTTGCGGCATAGACATCCATGATAAAATCCGTTCCGCATGAGAAGACAACCCCTTGCAGTTTTTTTGAAGCGACAATCACGGTCTGTTCTTCGTAATGAGTCACTTTCCTCTCTTCTTCTTTCTCCTCATTGAGACAGCTTGTCAAGCCGAAGATGCAGAGAAGAAACAGAAGCGCGCCGAATAAACCCTTGTTCTTTTTCATACCGATAGCTGTTTGTCATACAAATAAAACTGTGATATTCCGAAAATACTGCACGGGATGCCGATAATTTCGGAACAACGGCTTCTTATCCGGTAATATCTTGTTACATCAAAGCGGTCTTTCGCGAGGCATCCAACGGGGTATGTATCTTCAGTCCTATACGTAGGCTGCATCAGTCGTATACTGATGTAGGATGAGTCGTATACAGAAGGCACATCAGTCGTATACTGATCCTACCCCCTCTCAGAAGGTGTTCTGGCAGGGGTATTCGGCTTTTATCCTTGGCGACGGATATGCTTTGCAGAAATGGTAAAGGATGATTACATGAATGATGTGCTTCCTATGGTTTGCGGATTGCGGGGGGCTGTCACACCGTAATTTCTCCCGCCAACGGACGTCCCATCAATTCCCGCACTTTGGCAGGCGGGTAATCGTGTCCCAGCAGAAACATCAGTTTGGTTACGGCCGACTCCGTAGTGCTGTCATATCCGCATACCACGCCTGCCTGCATCAGCTGATAGCCGGTTTCGTATCGTTCCATTTCCACTGTCCCGGCGCTGCATTGGGTCACGTTCACGATGACGATGCCTTGTTCGCAGGCATTGCGCAGGCGACGCAGGAACCACTCCTTGCGGGGGGCATTGCCCGAACCGTAGGTTTCGAGCACTACGGCTTTCAGCCCCTCCGTGGCAAGCACGGAGGCAATCACGTTCTCCTGAATGCCGGGGAAAAGTTTCAGTACGGCCACGTTGGTGTCGAGCAAGTAGTGGGGCTTGAGTTCGTGGTGGCGACCGTTCGTGCGAATCTGCACATTATTATATTTAATATGTATGCCGGCCGAGGCAAGTACCGGATAGTTGAATGAACGGAAAGCGTTGAAATTTTCGGCATTCATCTTGGTGGTACGGTTGCCGCGCATCAGGTGGTTCTCGAAGAAGATGGACACTTCGGGCACGATGGGCTGCCCGTTGGGATGGTGCGCCGTGGCAATCTCGATGCTGGTCAGCAGATTTTCCTTGCCGTCTGTGCGGAGCACGCCGATGGGCAACTGGGAGCCGGTCAGGATGACGGGCTTGTTCAGCCCTTCGAGCATGAAGCTGAGGGCGGAAGCGGTATAAGCCATGGTGTCCGTGCCGTGCAGGATGACGAAACCGCTGTACCGGTCGTAGTTGTCGCTGATGATGCGCACTAATTTGCGCCAAGCATCCGGATCCATGTCCGACGAGTCCATGGGAGGGTCGAACTGATATGTATCAATGCGAAACATGAACCGTTGAAGTTCAGGGACATGTTTCTGCAACTGCTCGAAGTTGAAGTTTTCCAAAGCACCGGTTTCCACATTTTCTATCATTCCGATGGTTCCGCCGGTGTATATTAGCAAAACGGAAGTGTTGTCAGGGTTCATACGCACCTTTCTTTCATTTTTTCAATGCAAATATAATGATATATCTTGAGAACGATGGCAGAATGTTAGAAAAGAATGCGTCATATCATTGAATATATTGCGCCGGATGTGTGAAAATGTAAGCCGGGAAAGATGCACTTTTCTTGCCTTTTCAGGAGCTCTCTGCACTTTTATCATAAAAAAGTCGTGAAAAGTGATAGATTGAACGTTTTTATTCTTACTTTTGCAACACTTATCAGAGACGATAGAAACCGGAGGTTATGAACAAGTACTATCAACATACAGTCACATCCATGTGGACCATGACCCTTAGGGGTTAGGGATAGTATTTTGTGTTTCTACGTGTTACACCATTTTTCAAGCAGCTTTTTATTTAATAACGTTTCTCATACCCACTTGCCCGGCGGAAGTATCTGTCAGTCTTGAGCATAGGCGAAGGAGAGCTTCCATTTGGGAATAACGGTATGGTGAATACGGAGACAAGGTGCTCCGGCAGCATTCGGCACGACAGAGGGCCACAGAAGCCGGAAGTATAATTCGGATAATCAGAAAACAACAATACAATGAAAGTAATGAAATTCGGCGGAACGTCCGTGGGCTCCGCCAGCAGTGTTTTGAGTGTCAAGAGAATCGTAGAAGCAGTCGACGAACCGGTCATCGTGGTGGTATCCGCATTGGGCGGCATCACGGACAAGTTAATAAACACCTCCAAGATGGCGGCGGCCGGCGATGCCTCCTATGAGAACGAGTTCCGCGAGATAGTCTATCGCCACGTGGAGATGATAAAAGAGGTGATTCCTGAAGGAGAGGCGCAGGTGGCCTTGCAAAGGCGGGCAGGCGAACTGCTCAATGAGCTGAAAGATATTTTCCAAGGCATCTATCTGATTAAAGACCTTTCGCAAAAAACGTCCGATACGATTGTCAGCTACGGCGAGCGGCTCTCGTCCATTATCTTGGCCCAACTGACGGGGGCGGAATGGTACGACTCGCGCCGGTTCATCAAGACGGAAAAGAAGCATTCCAAGCATGTGCTGGATACGGACCTGACAAACTCGCTGGTGCGCGAGACGTTCGGTACGCTGCCTCGTCGCGCACTGGTTCCCGGCTTCATCTCCACCGACAAGACAACGGGCGAAGTGACGAACTTGGGAAGAGGCGGCTCGGACTATACGGCCGCCATTATTGCCGCCGCACTGGATGCCGACTGTCTGGAAATATGGACGGATGTGGACGGATTCATGACGGCCGACCCGCGTGTCATTTCAACGGCATATACCATCAGCGAGTTGAGCTATGTGGAAGCGACGGAACTCTGCAACTTCGGCGCAAAAGTGGTTTACCCGCCCACCATTTATCCGGTTTGCCACAAGAACATTCCCATTCTGGTGAAGAACACCTTCAATCCCGATGGCGTGGGGACGGTTATCAAACAGGAAGTTTCGCATTCGCAAAGCAAGGCCATCAAAGGTATCTCTTCCATCAACGATACGAGCCTGATTACCGTGCAGGGGCTTGGCATGGTGGGCGTCATCGGCGTAAACTACCGCATCTTCAAGGCATTGGCAAAGAACGGCATCAGCGTGTTTCTGGTGTCTCAGGCCTCTTCGGAGAATTCCACATCCATCGGTGTGCGCAATGCCGATGCCGATTTGGCTTGCGAGGTGCTGAACGAGGAATTTGCCAAAGAGATAGAGATGGGAGAGATTTCGCCGATTCAGGCGGAAAAGAATCTGGCTACGGTAGCCATCGTAGGCGAAAACATGAAGCATACGCCGGGCATCGCCGGCAAACTGTTCGGCACGCTGGGACGCAACGGCATCAATGTGATAGCCTGTGCGCAGGGCGCTTCGGAGACGAATATCTCGTTTGTGGTAGACAACAGGCTGTTGCGTAAATCGCTGAACGTAATACACGACTCTTTCTTCCTGTCCGAATATCAGGTGCTGAACCTCTTCATTTGCGGCATCGGCACCGTGGGCGGCAGTCTGATAGAGCAGATTCACAGCCAACGCCGTAAACTGATGCACGAAAACGGCTTGCAGCTCAATGTGGTGGGTATCGCCGATGCCAACAAGGCCATGTTCAGCCGCGAAGGCCTCGACTTGGAGCGCTTCCGCGAAGAGCTGCAGGCAAAAGGTAAGGAAAGCTCTTTGGAGACCTTGCGCAACGAAATCATCGGCATGAACATCTTCAACTCCGTATTCGTGGACTGCACGGCAAGCGCCGATGTGGCGTCGCTCTACAAAGACCTGCTGCTACACAACATTTCGGTGGTGGCTGCCAATAAGATTGCAGCTTCTTCGGCATACGACAACTACCGCGAGCTGAAGCAGATTGCTCGCCAGCGGGGCGTGAAGTATCTGTTCGAGACGAACGTGGGGGCGGGGCTGCCCATCATCAACACCATCAACGACCTCATTCATAGCGGCGACAAGATCTTGAAGATTGAGGCAATACTGAGCGGTACGCTGAACTACATCTTCAATAAAATCAGTGCCGATGTCCCCTTCAGCAAGAC
Organism: Prevotella heparinolytica; assembly: GCF_004342845.1. Lineage (GTDB taxonomy): Bacteria > Bacteroidota > Bacteroidia > Bacteroidales > Bacteroidaceae > Bacteroides > Bacteroides heparinolyticus. The sequence goes on from NZ_SLXB01000014.1 coordinate 69,793, forward strand.
TATCCGGTTGGCGCAGGAAGAGCGCTACTCCGAGCCCGACCCGCGCATCGACCTCAGCGGCAAGGATGTCATCCGCAAGTTGGTGATTCTGGCGCGCGAAGCCGATTATCGGTTGGAGCAGAGCGATGTGGAGACAAACCTCTTCGTGCCCGATGATTTCTTCGAAGGTTCTCTGGACGACTTCTGGAAGAAAGTGCCGAGCCTCGATGCCGATTTCGAGACCCGCCGGCGGGTGTTGGAGGCCGAAAACAAGCATTGGCGTTTCGTGGCCAAGCTGGAGGACGGCAAAGCCTCGGTAGGCTTGCAGGAAGTGGCCTCCAACCATCCGTTCTACGGGCTGGAGGGAAGCAACAACATCATTCTGCTTACCACGGAGCGTTATAAAGAGTATCCCATGATGATACAGGGCTACGGCGCCGGTGCCGGTGTCACGGCTGCGGGCGTATTCGCCGATATCATGAGCATTGCAAACGTTTAACGGATAAGAGACAGGGCAATGAAACACATTATTATATTAGGCGACGGCATGGCCGACCACCCCATAAAAGAGTTGGGCGGGCGCACGTTGTTGCAGGCCGCCGAAACGCCTTATATGGACAAGCTGGCACGCATGGGGCGTGTGGGGCGGTTGCTGACTGTTGCCGAGGGCTTTCATCCGGGCAGCGAGGTAGCCAACATGTCCGTTCTGGGTTATGACCTGCCTACGGTGTACGAAGGTCGCGGTCCGCTCGAAGCGGCAAGCATCGGTGTGGATTTGCAACCGGGCGAAATGGCGATGCGTTGCAACATAGTCTGCATAGAAGGCAACCTTATAAAGAACCATTCTGCCGGGCACATCTCCACCGAGGAGGCGGACGTGCTGGTGAAATACCTGCAGGAACACTTGGGCGACGACCGTGTGCGCTTCTATACGGGTGTGCAATACCGCCATTTGTTAGTGATAAAAGGGGGAGACAAGCGCATCGACTGCACACCGCCGCACGATGTGCCTTTGCAACCTTTCCGCCCGTTGATGGTGAAGCCGATGGAGGGTACGGAGGACATCGCGGTACCCGAAGGGGAAGCGGAATTAACTCCCCGGCAAACGGCCGATCTGATAAACGGCCTGATTCTACGTTCGCAAGAACTGTTGCGCCAACATCCCGTCAACCTGCAGCGCATGGCCGGGGGGAAAGACCCTGCCAACAGTATATGGCCGTGGAGTCCCGGCTATCGCCCGAAGATGGAACGCCTTTCCGACAAGTTCCCGCAAGTGAGGCGGGGTGCCGTGATTTCCGCCGTCGATTTGATTAACGGTATCGGCCGCTATGCCGGATTGCGCCGAATTGCCGTGCAGGGAGCTACCGGACTGTACGACACCAACTACGAGAACAAGGTGGCCGCCGCCCTCGATGCCTTAAAGACGGACGACTTCGTTTATCTGCACATCGAGGCCAGCGATGAGGCCGGCCACGAGGGCAATGTCGCACTGAAGCGGCTGACCATCGAAAACTTGGACCGGCGGGTCGTAAGGCCTCTCTACGAAGCATTGAAAGAGAGCGAAGAGCCTGTTGCCATCGCCCTGCTGCCCGACCACCCCACACCTTGCGAAATCCGCACACACACGGCCGAGCCTGTTCCTTTCCTCATCTGGCATCCGGGCATCGAGCCGGACGGGGTGCGGACGTTCGACGAGGTGGCTGCCTGCAACGGCAGCTACGGACTGCTGAAGGAAGACGAGTTTATCAATGAATTCATGAAAGAACCTCGCCTCCTTCGTCCCTTTAAATAATTTAATCGCTAATCATTCACTTTCCATCGATCATGAAATATTACAGTACCAACAAGCAAGCTCCCGAAGCCACCCTCGAAGAAGCTGTGGTGCGCGGACTTGCCTCCGACAAGGGGCTTTTCATGCCTTTTTCCATCAAGCCCCTGCCGCAAGCATTTTACGACAGCATAGACACACTCGGCTTTCAGGAGATAGCCTGCCGCGTGGCCGATGCGTTCTTCGGCGAAGATGTTCCTGCTGATACGCTGAAGCAGATAGTATATGACACCCTGAGTTTCGACGTTCCTTTGGTGAAAGTGACGGACGACATTTATTCCCTCGAACTGTTTCACGGGCCTACGCTCGCCTTCAAGGATGTGGGCGGGCGTTTCATGGCACGTCTGTTGGGACATTTCATCAGGAAAGAGGGCAAGAAGCAGGTGAACGTATTGGTTGCCACCTCTGGCGACACGGGCAGCGCCGTGGCCAATGGCTTCCTTGGCGTGGAGGGCATCCACGTATATGTACTCTACCCGAAAGGTAAGGTCAGCGACATTCAGGAAAAACAGTTCACCACTTTGGGACGCAACATCACTGCCCTTGAGGTAGACGGCACGTTCGACGATTGTCAGGCATTGGTGAAATCGGCCTTTATGAACAAGGAGCTCAACGGGCGTTTGCTGCTCACCAGCGCCAACTCCATCAACGTGGCCCGCTTCCTGCCGCAAGCCTTCTACTATTTCCATGCCTATGCACAGTTGAAGCGTGCCGGCAGGGCGGACAATGTCGTCATCTGTGTGCCCAGCGGCAATTTCGGCAACATCACCGCCGGACTTTTCGGCAAGCGTATGGGTCTGCCCGTGAAACGTTTCATCGCCTCCAACAACCGCAACGACATTTTCTATCAATACCTTCGGACGGGCGTTTATACGCCACGTCCAAGCATAGCCACCATTGCCAATGCCATGGATGTGGGCAATCCCAGCAACTTTGCCCGTGTGCTCGACCTCTACGGAGGCAATCATGCCGCCATCACCGCCGAAATCAGTGGGGCTGCCTATACCGACGGGCAGATAGCCGAAACCATGAAAACGGTTTGGCAGCAGAAGCATTACCTGCTCGACCCTCACGGCGCATGTGGCTTCCGTGCCTTGTCCGAAGGTCTCCGGCCGGGCGAGACAGGCGTCTTTCTGGAGACTGCCCACCCTGCAAAATTCAAAGATACGGTAGAAGGGATTATCGGCGAAACAGTAGCGATACCTGAGAAACTTCAAGCCTTTATGCGGGGCACGAAGCAGAGCCTGCCCATGTCGAAGGAGTTTGCCGACTTCAAGCACTGTTTGTTAACGATGAGCGGTGGACGATAAGCGATTAGTGCCCCGCTAAACACTAATCGCTCACCGCTAATTACCGCTACCGTCGTTTCTGTCAGCCTGTACCCGCGGTATATATCGCAGATGATTTCCTGCGGAATGCCCGTCACCATCGGCCGGATGCATTTCTCCATCTTCATAGCGTGCGTATTGCAACGGTAGGTGCGAGTAGAGTGCATGCGGCAGCAGGGCGCGGTTGTTGGCTGTGGGAGATGCACTGTCATGCCGATCTGTATAAGCTCGATTCCTGCGTGTTTCCGTTCATTTCTCTACTCCTGACGAATTCTTATTCTGGTTGCCCGTTCTCTCCGGGCCTGAACTTTCACAGTCTATGCTTATGCCAATTGTGGGGTGCTGCCTGGTGTAGGTAGGCCTTCGGTTTTGCGGTAACGACCAATGAGGCATAGCTGATTTGTTTTTAGTAGCCAAAAAAAGGACGAAGCAAATGCCCCGCCCTAAATGTTTTCACAACGGAATAATCCTTATTGTGATTTGCTTCAAATTAGTGATACAAAGATAATGAATAATTTTATTATAATGTTTGTTTATGGGGAAAAATTAATATATTTGGGGTGTTGTGATAAAACAAGTTAAATTATGAAGAAGATATTAGGATTGGATCTGGGTACTAATAGTATCGGTTGGGCATTGGTGAATGAAGCAGAAAATAAAGATGAAAGGTCATCGATTGTTAAGCTTGGTGTGAGAGTAAATCCTCTGACGGTAGATGAATTGACTAATTTTGAGAAAGGGAAGAGCATTACGACCAATGCGGATAGAACACTCAAGAGAAGCATGCGGTGTAATCTGCAACGCTACAAACTTCGTCGTGATACGTTGGTGGAAGTGTTGAAAGAATACAAATTGATAACAAAAGATACTATACTTTCAGAAAATGGTAATCGAACAACTTTTGAGACATACCGATTAAGGGCGAAAGCGGCAACTGAGGAAATCTCGTTGGAAGAGTTTGCGCGTGTATTGCTGATGATTAACAAAAAACGTGGTTATAAAAGTAGCAGGAAAGCAAAGGGAACTGAAGAAGGCAGGTTGATTGACGGTATGGATATAGCTCGTGAACTATATAATAACAACCTTACGCCTGGTGAATTATGCCTGCAACTGCTTGATGCAGGTAAGAAGTTCTTACCCGATTTTTATCGTTCTGATTTGCAAAATGAACTTGATAGAATATGGGAAAAACAAAAAGAATATTATACGGATATTCTTACTGATGTATTAAAAGAAGAGTTGAGAGGGAAAAAACGCGATGCTGTTTGGGCCATTTGTTCCAAATATTTCGTTTGGAAAGAATCCTATACAGAATGGAACAACGAGAAAAGCAAAACTGAACAACAGGAAAGGGAGCATAAACTGGAAGGTATTTATGGTAAACGGAAAAGGGATGAAGCAAAAAAAGAGAATCTGCAATGGCGGGTAAATGGTTTGAAGGAAAAGCTGTCGTTGGAACAATTGGTTATTGTTTTGCAAGAAATGAATACCCAAATCAATAACTCAAGCGGTTATCTTGGTGCAATCAGTGATAGGAGCAAGGAGTTGTATTTCAATAAACAAACTGTCGGGCAGTATCAAATGAAAATGCTGGATAAGAATCCCAATGTGAGCTTGCGGAATATGGTGTTCTATCGCCAAGATTATTTGGATGAGTTTAATATGCTTTGGGAAAAACAAGCTGTATATCATAAAGAACTGACAGAAGAATTGAAAAAAGACATCCGTGATATTATTATTTTCTATCAGCGTAGCTTGAAGAGTCAGAAAGGATTAATCAGTTTTTGCGAGTTTGAAAGTCGGCAGATAGAGGTAGAGATGGATGGCAAGAAAAAGATTAAAACTGTAGGTAATCGAGTGATACCCCGTTCTTCTCCTTTGTTCCAAGAATTTAAAATATGGCAGATACTAAACAACATAGAACTAACCGTTGTCGGCAAGAAAAGTAAACGAAGAAAACCGAAAGATAATTCTCCTGCTCTTTTTGACGAACTTGACGGTACAGGACAATTGGAACTGAGTGGCAGACGTTATTTGTATCAAGAAGAAAAAGATTTGCTTGCCCAAGAACTTTTTGTTCGTGATAAGATGACAAAGTCAGAGGTCTTGAAATTGTTGTTTGATAATCCACAGGAATTGGATTTAAATTTTAAAACGATTGATGGTAATAAGACGGGATATGCGTTGTTTCAGGCATATAGTAAAATGATCGAGATGTCCGGGCATGAACCTGTTGACTTCAAACAATCGGTTGAGAAGATTATTGAACATGTAAAAGCTGTTTTTGATCTTCTTAATTGGAATACGGACATTCTATGTTTTAACTCGAATGAAGAGTTGGACAATCAACCTTATTATAAACTCTGGCATTTATTGTATTCTTTTGAGGGGGACAATACGACAACAGGAAACGGTAGGTTGGTTCAAAGGATGGCAGAACAGTATGGCTTTGAGAAAGTATACGCTACTATATTGGCAAATGTTACTTTTCAAGATGATTATGGCAGTCTGAGCGCAAAAGCTATTCATAAGATTCTACCTTATTTGAAAGAAGGCAATCGGTATGATGTGGCTTGCGCGTATGCCGGATACAGGCATTCAAAGTCGTCATTAACCAAGGAAGAGATAGCAACCAAGGAATTGAAAGACAGACTTATGCTTCTTCCCAAGAATAGTCTGCGCAATCCTGTGGTGGAAAAGATTCTGAACCAGATGGTAAACGTAATCAATGCCATTATAGACACTTATGGTAAACCGGATGAAATACGTGTAGAACTTGCTCGTGAGTTGAAGAAGAATGCCAAAGAGCGTGAAGAGCTGACTAAATCCATTGCACAAGCTACCAAAGCGCATGAAGAATACAAGGAGCTTTTACAGAAAGAGTTTGGTTTGATAAATGTAAGCCGTACTGATATTCTGCGTTACAAGCTTTACAAAGAGTTAGAATCGTGTGGGTATAAAACGCTTTATTCTAATACGTATATTCCGAGAGAAAAATTGTTTAGTAAAGAGTTTGATATTGAACATATCATTCCGCAAGCACGACTTTTTGATGATAGCTTTTCAAATAAAACACTTGAAGCTCGTAATGTAAATATTGAAAAAGGGAATAAAACAGCGTATGATTTTGTGAAAGAAAAATTCGGTGAAAGCGGGTCTGACAATAGTTTAGAACATTATTTAAATAATATCGAAGACTTGTTTAAGTCAGGGAAAATATCAAGAAGCAAATATAATAAACTGAAAATGACTGAGCAGGATATTCCTGACGGCTTTATTGAACGTGACCTACGTAATACGCAATATATTGCCAAAAAGGCTCTGTCTATGTTGAATGAGATTTCTCGTCGTGTGGTTGCTACAAGTGGTTCGGTAACTGACAAGTTACGTGAGGATTGGCAGTTGGTTGATTTGATGAAAGAATTGAACTGGGAAAAGTATAAGGCATTAGGACTGGTTGAATATTTTGAGGATAGAGACGGAAAGCAAATAGGTAGAATCAAGGATTGGACGAAACGGAATGATCATCGTCATCATGCGATGGACGCATTGACTGTAGCATTTACAAAGGATGTATTCATTCAGTATTTTAATAACAAAAACGCCAGTCTGAATGCAAACACGAATGAGTATCTAATAAAGAACAAGTATTTTCAAAATGGTAGGGCGATTGCGCCCATGCCATTGGGAGAGTTCCGCGCAGAAGCCAAAAAGTACTTGGAGAATATTTTAATTTCGATTAAAGCGAAGAATAAGGTTATTACGGATAATATTAACAAGACGAAGAAAAGGGGCGGTATGAATAAGAAAGTGCAACAGACACCACGTGGGCAGTTGCATCTGGAAACAATCTATGGTAGTGGCAAGCAATATTTGGCAAGAGAAGAAAAGGTGAATGCTTCGTTTGATATCGGGAAAATTATGACTGTAAGCAAACCTGCTTATAGAGATGCATTGTTGAAACGTTTACATGAAAATGGTAATGATCCGAAGAAAGCGTTTGCCGGCAAGAATTCACCGGATAAACAACCTATTTGGCTGGATAAGGAACAAACGAGGAAAGTTCCTGAGAATGTGAAAACTGTAACATTTGAAACGATTTATACTATACGTAAAGAAATCTCTCCTGATTTGAAAGTTGATAAGGTAATAGATGCTGGTGTCCGGAAAATACTAACTGACAGATTAAATGAGTGGGGTAATGATGCAAAAAAGGCATTCTCCAACCTTGATGAAAACCCTATTTGGCTGAATAAAGAGAAAGGTATATCTATTAAGCGAGTTGCAATTTTAGGAATCAGTAATGCGTTGTCATTGCATGTGAAAAAGGATAAGAATGGAAAACCTGTATTAGATGAGAATGGTAAAAATATTCCTGTGGATTTTGTTAATACAGGCAATAATCACCACGTGGCAGTTTATCGTAGGCCGGTTATAGATAAGAAGGGACAATTGATGGTTGACGAGGCTGGTAATCCCAAATATGAACTGGAGGAGATTGTGGTTAGTTTCTTTGAGGCAGTGACAAGAGCAAATCTTGGTCAACCGATTATAGACAAGGATTATAAAACGAGCGAAGGCTGGCAATTCCTTTTCAGTATGAAACAAAATGAATATTTTGTTTTTCCAAATGAAAAAACCGGATTTAATCCGAAAGAGATTGATTTGCTTGATGCGGAGAATTATGGGGTGATAAGTCCTAATTTATTTAGGGTGCAGAAATTCTCTCATAAAAATTATGTTTTTAGACATCATTTAGAAACAACAATCAAGGATACAAAGCCAATTTTGAGAGGTATTACTTGGATAGATTTTCGTAGTTCAAAGGGCTTGGACGCTATTGTTAAAGTCCGTGTTAACCATATTGGCCAAATAGTGGCAATAGGAGAATATTAATATAACCTGTTGGCGGAATTAAATTGATAAAAGATTTATGTATAAAAAGTTGTGCATATTATTGATATTTAGTAAATTAAAGGTAGCAAAACTTTTAATAAACAAATATCGTATGCACAACCTATATACAATATTCGCAAAAATCCTGAACATATGCAAGCAAATAGCCGGCAATTTAGTCAATGAATCAGGAAATGTGTCAAGAAGAGGAGTAGTTCCCAAATTTTCAGACCTTGAAGTGGTGGCTTTGAACATGACATCAGAGGCTGTTGGTATTGACAGTGAGTCATTGTTGTTTGCAAAGCTACAGGAGTATAGAATGGAAATACCTAACCTTATATCCCGCAGACAATACAATGACAGACGTAAAATTACTTCGTCCCTATGTAATGCAATCCGAGAAAGAATGGCCGCAGAAATGGATGGAGGCGAAGACTATTTCTGCATTGATTCGAAGCCGATAGAAGTATGTCGCATTGCCCGTTCCAAGCGTTGCTGTATGGGAAAGAAGGATTTTGAGAAAGCACCGTCAATCGGATACTGTGCATCACAAGGCATGTATTATTACGGATACAAACTCCAAGCGATCTGCGGGTTAAGTGGTGTTATCCATTCCTTTGACCTCACCAAGGCAAGTGTGCATGACATTCATTACCTGAAGGATGTGAAGGTGGACTATAGTAATTGTAGAGTCATAGGGGACAAAGGATATATAAGTGCCCAAGTGCAATTGGATCTGTTTGAAACCGCCAATATCAGGCTGGAGGCACCATGCAGGTGCAACCTGAAAGAATGGAAGCCTGTATTTCTGGCTTTTGCCAAGGCGAGAAAAAGAATCGAAACCCTGTTCTCGCAATTGTGTGACCAGTTCATGATTATAAGGAATTATGCGAAAGATACGGATGGATTGTTTGCCCGGATTATCGGGAAGATTAGCGCACTTACAATCCTCCAATATATTAACTACAAAAATGAAAAGCCCATTGGCCGAGTTAAATATGCGCTATTTTAATTCCGCCAACGGGTTAATATAATGAATGGCTAATGAACAAAAACAATAATAATACCTCAATTTCATCTGATTTCTTTCTCTATAAAGACAGCAATGAAGAAGTGAACGTTGAAATCTATATCTTTAATGAAACGGTTTGGCTGCCACAAGACAAGATTGCACAATTGTTTGGAGTAGACAGAAGTGTGGTGGCTAAACATTTAAAGAATGTATATAAAAGCGGAGAATTATTAAAAAAGGCAACTTGTGCAAAACTTGCACAAGTTCAAACTGGGGGTACAAGACAGGTCACAAGGCAGATTGAGTTTTATAATCTCGACACTATCTTATCCGTAGGCTACCCTGTTAACAGTACTCAAACCATACATTTTAGATTTTGGGCAAATGGTGTGCTGAAAGAATATCTGATTAAGGGGGCTATGAACGATGAGCGATTGAAGAATCCGCAAATGCTATTTGGTAAGGATTATTTTGAAGAACAGTTATCCCGTATTCGTGACATTCGTAGCAGCGAACGACGCTTCTATCAGAAAATAACTGATATTTATTCACAATGCAGTGCGGACTATAAAGCGGATAGCGATGTAACCAAGAAGTTTTTTGTAACTGTTCAGAATAAGTTGTATTGGGTTCATTTCCGGGCAAACAGCAGCTGAGATTATTGTTTCTCGTGCGGATGCCGATAAACCTAATATGGGATTGACTACTTGGAAGAATGCACCCTACGAAATGATACACAAACCGGATGTTTCTATTGTAAAGAACTATCTTAATGAAACATAAATGGATGATTTGAACCGTATTGTTTCGATGTATCTGGATTATGCAGAGCGTCAAGCGAAAAAAACAAGTGATGTACATGAAAGATTGGGTGAGAAAGCTGGTCTTGCACTTCAACGAAGAAGCCGTGCTACAACATAGCGGGTAGGTGAGCCACAAGATTGCCAAGGCATTAGCGGAGCGGAAATATGACAAATTCCATGTTAGACAACTCCAGAGCTACGAATCGGATTTTGACAAACTTTTAAAAGGAATGAGCCATGATTAAGAAAACACTTTATTTCGGAAATCCTGTTTATCTATCATTACGAAATGCACAGCTGGTCATCAAGCTGCCTGATGTAGAAAAAGTAACCGCCTTACCGGAAACGTTGAAAAAGCAGGCGGAAGTAACGAAACCTATAGAGGACATTGGAATCGTCGTGTTGGATAACAAGCAGATAACCATCACTTCCAGTGTGTTGGAGGCTTTGCTTGAGAATAACTGTTCCGTAATCACTTGTGATAGTAAGAGTATGCCAGTCGGATTAATGCTTCCTCTTTATGGAAATACTACGCAGAATGAGCGCTTCCGTAAACAATTAGATGCTTCACTTCCTTTGAAGAAACAACTCTGGCAGCAAACAATTCAAACGAAAATCAACAATCAGGCATCTGTACTCAAAGATTGTGTAGACGGGGAAGTAAAGTGTATGCGTGTTTGGGCTGCCAATGTGCGTAGTGGCGACCCAGATAATTTGGAAGCACGTGCTGCTGCATATTATTGGAAGTCTTTATTTGCTGATGTTGATGGTTTTACTCGGGAACGTGAAGGAATTTCTCCCAACAATCTATTAAACTATGGATATGCCATTCTTCGTGCGGTGGTGGCACGTGGGTTGGTAATAAGCGGGTTACTTCCTACGTTGGGTATCCATCATCACAATCGTTACAACGCCTATTGTTTAGCGGATGATATAATGGAACCCTATCGTCCTTATGTGGATGAGGTAGTGTTTAGTTTGATACAAGAGTATGGAAAAAATGCGGAGTTGACAAAAGAGATAAAAGCTCGATTGCTTACAGTTCCGACATTGGAAGTGGCAATTGGAGGCAAGCGCAGTCCGTTGATGGTTGCGGTGGGGCAAACTACTGCTTCGCTTTATAAATGTTTCAATGGAGAGCTTCGTAGAGTTGCTTATCCCGAACGATAGATTATGGATCGCTTTAGTGAATATCGTATTATGTGGGTGCTTGTTCTTTTTGATTTGCCAACTGAGACGAAGAAAGAAAAGAAAGCTTATGCGGATTTCAGAAAGAATCTGCAAAAGGACGGTTTTACGATGTTCCAGTTTTCCATTTACGTGCGCCATTGTGCCAGTAGCGAGAATGCGGCAGTACATATAAAAAGAGTTAAATCTTTTCTCCCGGAATTTGGGCATGTTGGAATCATGTGTATTACAGACAAACAATTTGGAGATATAGAACTTTTTTATGGAAAAAAGGTGCAGAATGTCAATACACCTGGACAGCAATTAGAGTTGTTTTAGAAAATAAAATCTCGCATTGATGCGAGATTTTGGGCTGGAAACACTCTTCTTTTTTCTTTCTCTGGTTGTTTTTTAACTCATTGGAAAGTAATGTGTTATGAGGATTATGATGTTCCCAATGGTTCAAAGATACTAATTTGAAAGTAAATCACAACTACTGATATAAAGGAATTCTTAATGTCTGAGATGTTCCCAATGGTTCAAAGATACTAATTTGAAAGTAAATCACAACTCCAATGCCGTTCGCTATATGCAAGGATGGCGATGTTCCCAATGGTTCAAAGATACTAATTTGAAAGTAAATCACAACTAACTTTGTGATATTTGATGAAAATGCTGCGATGTTCCCAATGGTTCAAAGATACTAATTTGAAAGTAAATCACAACTGCATAGCCATTGACAGATAGTCGGTTTCTGATGTTCCCAATGGTTCAAAGATACTAATTTGAAAGTAAATCACAACTCTTGTTTCCTCCATCCGTGATGCATTACGATGTTCCCAATGGTTCAAAGATACTAATTTGAAAGTAAATCACAACTATATAATGACGGATCCACTTTTCAGCGTGATGTTCCCAATGGTTCAAAGATACTAATTTGAAAGTAAATCACAACGAATATCCTGTTGTTATTTCTTATATTGTGATGTTCCCAATGGTTCAAAGATACTAATTTGAAAGTAAATCACAACACCTTTAAGGAGTTCAACACCCTAAAGGCAGATGTTCCCAATGGTTCAAAGATACTAATTTGAAAGTAAATCACAACAACGCCTTGGTGCTGGTTCCGCGCGTCACCGATGTTCCCAATGGTTCAAAGATACTAATTTGAAAGTAAATCACAACATACGCGATAGCATCTACGTGCGCGAAAAGGATGTTCCCAATGGTTCAAAGATACTAATTTGAAAGTAAATCACAACACGCGCATAGAGCGTTACCGGCTAACCGATGATGTTCCCAATGGTTCAAAGATACTAATTTGAAAGTAAATCACAACAAGCGTTCCTGCTCTCATTCCGTGGTATCGGATGTTCCCAATGGTTCAAAGATACTAATTTGAAAGTAAATCACAACAGGGCAGGATAGTGCGGCTTACTGGTGTGAGATGTTCCCAATGGTTCAAAGATACTAATTTGAAAGTAAATCACAACACATACGAACGGCATCCGATTTATTAGGAAGATGTTCCCAATGGTTCAAAGATACTAATTTGAAAGTAAATCACAACATAATACCGCTTCCAACCAGTTCTGCATGGGATGTTCCCAATGGTTCAAAGATACTAATTTGAAAGTAAATCACAACACCTCGCATACGATTGTAATGACCTTGGCGATGTTCCCAATGGTTCAAAGATACTAATTTGAAAGTAAATCACAACTCCCACTGGTCACGCGACCACACGTTGACGGATGTTCCCAATGGTTCAAAGATACTAATTTGAAAGTAAATCACAACACACGGTATGGCTCTCCACGTAATTACTTTGATGTTCCCAATGGTTCAAAGATACTAATTTGAAAGTAAATCACAACATAATAGCCGCCAGCAGCGAGTTTTTTTTAGATGTTCCCAATGGTTCAAAGATACTAATTTGAAAGTAAATCACAACTCCCACGCCTCTCTTATCCAGGGCTTATCCGATGTTCCCAATGGTTCAAAGATACTAATTTGAAAGTAAATCACAACTCTCGGTCGCGCCCCGTTGTTTGACTGTTAGATGTTCCCAATGGTTCAAAGATACTAATTTGAAAGTAAATCACAACCTTCGGTCGCCTCCCCATTGTTTGACTGTTGATGTTCCCAATGGTTCAAAGATACTAATTTGAAAGTAAATCACAACTACTTCGTAATGTCAAAAGACTGCTTAATAGATGTTCCCAATGGTTCAAAGATACTAATTTGAAAGTAAATCACAACACCTACGCGGATAAACTGATGCCTATTATAGATGTTCCCAATGGTTCAAAGATACTAATTTGAAAGTAAATCACAACAATTGTCGATAAAAGGTCATGGAAAAGACGATGTTCCCAATGGTTCAAAGATACTAATTTGAAAGTAAATCACAACTACTCAATCCAGTTTTGTTTCGTTAAGAGAGATGTTCCCAATGGTTCAAAGATACTAATTTGAAAGTAAATCACAACTACTCCTTGAGTATTGTTTCCCGCCACAAGATGTTCCCAATGGTTCAAAGATACTAATTTGAAAGTAAATCACAACTATCTGGTAGAGTCAAAAGATACCTTAATAGATGTTCCCAATGGTTCAAAGATACTAATCTGAGAAAAAACTGTCTTTGAACAGATTTTCGTCAATGACAGGCTAATGCCAATGTTTTATTCTTATGTCTAAATCTAATCTCTAACTAATAATTGATTATCACCAGATACTCTCCCTTTGCTTCAATGGTGAATTCGATGCCGGTGCACTCGTTGAGTGTGCCCTGCCACCAGTTGGTGAAGTCACTGAGAGGATAGACCAGCCTCTCGGCATGCAGGTTGCAGGCAGTGAAGTTGATGATGGAAACTTGTTGTCCCGGTCGGCAGGGAAAGGAGCAGGCGTCCCGGCAGGGGATGATGGCGCTGTAGTCGGTATAGGTGCATACATCGGCGCCCACACGCATATAGTCGATAAGCAGGCTGATGTTTCCCAGCGTGTGGTCTTCGCGTTTGCCCGTGGCGCCTACAATGGCGATGCGCTGTTTGCCCTGTGCCAGCAGGAAGTTGACGGCTTTGGTCTGGTCGTTGGTATCTTGATCGCTGATGCGATGAAGAAGATGCCCGTAGCGGAGCATATTCTCTTTGCTCAGCGAATCTCCGTCGCCGATAATGGCGTCGGGTATGTTGCCCCGGCTGATGTATTCATCAGCAGCGCCGTCGCAACACACCACGTAAGGCGCTTTTGCCAATACCTCCGATGGCAGAGGATGGGCGGGATATTCTCCGTTAGCCAGAACTACCGCTTCGGCTTTGTTATGTATATTCTTCACTGTCATCTGTCCGCCTCCTCCATCATTCGTTTCCATTTAAAGTAGCCGAAGATAGCGATAATTGTGTAAAGTGCATAGAGAGCGGCAGTAAAATGAAGTTCTTTGTAAATGTACAGGCCGGCACTTACGGCATCTACAGCTATCCATACCCACCATTGCTCCACATATTTGCGTGCCAGCATCCACATGCCGATGATACTGAGTGCGGTGGTGAAGGAGTCTAACCAAGGCACATTGCTGTCGGTGAATTCGATTAATATCCGGGCAATACCGACGAAAGCAACGACAAAGACGGCGGCAAGGGGCGACAGGTAGTGCTTGGGTATGTGGGTAATGGGCAGTTCCGTCTTCTGTCCTTTTGTTCTTTTGTCCTCTCCCCTTTGTGGTGCGCAACTTTTCCGTCTCAAAATAGTTCGTCGCAGGAATGCCCCGTACCTCCACATAACCCAACCGTAGACGGCCGCCCCCAGATAGTAAATATTGATGCCGAAGTCGGCATACAACCCCGCTTCGTAATAGACAAAGATGTAGACGGCAGGCATGACGATGCCTGCTATCCATAGATAGATGCTTGCCCGATACTCCAACCAGAGGTAGAGCAACCCGATGAGCGTGCCCGCGATTTCGAGTGCCTGCTCCATCAGAAATTGATTGCTATATGTCCCAGAATGTTGGTACCGGCTTGCGCGGCATAGCCCGCATAGTTGTAGCGCACCTTGTTATTCTGTTTGTCGAGACTGTAACCACTGCCGGCATAGCCGTTGTTCTCGTACTCTTCATTGAAGAGGTTGTAGACGGTGCAGCCTACAGTGACGGATTTCACTTTAGGCAGCTTGAAGGTGTAGGAAAGGTGCAGGTTGCTGACAAAGTAAGCGTCGAGCATGCAGTCGTCCTGCTTGGCGTTGCTCATGTATTGCTTGCCTACGTATTGCGACTGCAAGGAAGCCTCGAATCCTTTATACGTATAACCGAAGCGGTTGTTCAGAATAAAACCGGGCGAGAAGGCAATGGGGGTGTCGCCATGCTTGATGACCCATGCTTCGGTGCCGGCTTCCTCGCCTTTGAACAGCGTTTCGGTAAAGTTCTTTATGCGGTTTTTGCTCAGTGTGGCATTGGCATCCCATTGGAAGCCGCAATTCAGTTTGATGCCTGCCATCAGCTCGATACCCATGCGGTAGCTGTCCGGAACATTGTTTGCCATCGGCTCGCCTATTTCGTTCAGCTCTCCCGTCAGCACTAACTGGTCTTTGTAGTCCATGTAATAGAAGTTGGCGCCTGCGTGCAGCCACGAGTTGGCAAAGGTATATCCTATTTCGTAGTCGAACAGACGCTCGGCTGCGGGATGTTTGGTGAAGTATCCGTCGGTGTAGTTGTTGCGCGTAGGCTCTTTATGTGCCACGCTGAACGAACCGTACAGGCGGCTGTTACGGTCTATCTGCCATGACAAGCCGGCTTTGGGATTGAAGAAGTCGAACTTTTCATCAATGTTCAGCTTCTGCATGCCGGGATTGGCGGCTGTCCAATCGTATTTGTCGTTCAGTCCGTCTATCTTATAACCGATGTGGTGGTATTGAAGGTCGATGTAGGCGCTGAGTCCGCCAAACAGCTCGTAGTTGGCTTTCAGATAGAGGTTGCCGTCGTTCTTGATGGCGTTGTTGCGGTAGTAGTCGTTATCCGGATTCAGCATCCCGATGTAGTTCTTTACCCAGAGCACTTTGCCGAAATGGTCGCCGTCGTATCGGTTCAGACCGCCTCCCAATGCGGCATACAGGCGGTCGGTCTTGTAGTTGACGGAGAAGATACCTCCTCCGAACCGGTTGTCCATTGCCTTTTTGCGTACAAGGTCGCTTTTCTTTACGGTTTCACCGTTGTGTGTAAAAGGAAGCATGCCGTATTCGGAGAGTGTACGCCTGCCTTTGTATTCCTGATAATATCCGTCGCCTTTGGTGTAGTGCAGACCGATGTTCAGGTTCCACCGTGAAGTGAAATTGTGGTTGAACAACAACTGGTAGTGCTTCTGCGTATAATTATCAGTTTGGTCATCATAGAAGTGGAGTCTTCCGCCTTGTTCCAGCAACGGAGTGACTTTGGGAAGGTTGTAGTCATAGGTTATGTCGGGCTGATGTACGTTGCCGTTTTTGTCTTCGATATACATATATCCGCATGAATTGAAGCGGCGTCCGAAGGTCTTCATCGCTTCCTTGCTGGCATAGTTCCAAGCGTGATAGGTGCGCTCCTTGCCGGCAAACGTAATCAGTTTGATGGAACTGTTGTCCGTGTAATAACCTCCTTGCAGGTAGTAGGAATTCAAAGCCACGGAAGCCCTGTCTATATATCCGTCTGTGCCGATGTTTGAGAGGCGTACGTCGAACGACCAATGTCCGTCAATCAATCCCGTTCCGGCTTTTACGGTCGCTTTGCGGGTGTTGAACGAACCGTATGAACCATTGAATTCGGCATACGGCTTGAGTGAGAAGTCGCCTGTTTGCATGTTGATACTGGCGCCGAAAGCTCCTGCACCGTTGGTCGATGTGCCTGCGCCACGTTGTACCTGCATGTCTTTGACGGAGGAGGCAAAGTCGGGCATATTCACCCAGAACACGTTGTGGCTCTCCGCATCGTTGATGGGCACTCCGTTGGAGGTGACGTTGATGCGTGTTCCGTCCGTGCCGCGTACTCGCAACGTGGTGTAACCGACTCCCGCTCCGGCATCGCTGGTGGTGATGGCAGAGGGTGTCATACTTAGCAGATAGGGCAGGTCTTGACCGAAGTTCTGTTTTTTCAACTGCTCTTTACCGATATTGGTGAATGCTACCGGTGTGGTTCCCGTGGCTCGTGTGGAGATGATTTCCACCTCTTGCAGGTTCACGACCCGTATGCTGTCCTTTTCGCGGGTCTGTGCGCAGATACTGATTGCTGCCGTCAGCAGGCAGACTGCCATTGCATTTCTCTTCATTTGCAATATTTGTTTAGATTAATACAGAAAAGGGGAACTTTTCTTCTCTTTTCCCTCCGCCGGCATTACCCGGATCAGGTCAATGGGTATGATCTCAGCCCGTCATGTTGGGGCACCCCTTCGTTGAAATCGGGGGCAAAAGTAGGATTTTCTGTCGAAAGTGACAAGCAATGTAGAGGATTTTCGAAGCTATTCACTACTTTTGCATGCCAATAATCCGGCGCTGTTTAGTGCGGTGTTCTTTCTTATCTTCTTTTCTTCTTTTGGAGATAGAAAAGAGAATGGAAAGAAACCACGGCAAAAGAACCGAGAGTGGAATTGAAGGCCGATTCTTGGAATCGTGTTTGAATCTAACATAATCAAGAGCGAAGTATGTTGTTACCTTTATTATTGTCGGCTATTACCGACCAAGCGTCTGAATTAAGTTTCAGCAAATTGCAATATCTTGTGGAAAAAATGATGGGTTGGGGCGTGGATATCGGCGGACGTATCATCAGTGCCGCGATAATCTATTTTATCGGGCGTATCCTGATATCCCTCATTAAGAAGTTTATTGCCAAAGTCTTGGTGAAAAGAAACATTGACGCCGGTATTCAGAGCTTTGTGAGAAGTTTGGTCAACATCCTGCTGACAGTATTGCTGGTAGTGGCTGTCATCGGAAAGTTAGGGATAGAGACCACCTCGTTTGCCGCCTTGCTGGCATCGGCCGGTGTGGCCATCGGTATGGCCTTGTCCGGAAACTTGCAGAACTTTGCAGGCGGACTTGTCATCCTGTTTCTTCGTCCTTATAAAGTGGGTGATTGGATTGAGAGTCAGGGCGTGTCGGGTACGGTGCGCGAAATCCAGATCTTTCACACGATTCTTACCACAGCCGATAACAAAGTGATTTACATCCCCAACGGGGCTTTGAGCAGCGGTACGGTGATTAATTATAGTAAGGAAGATACCCGTCGTGTGGACTGGGTTATCAGTGTGGAATACGGTGAAGATTATAATAAGGTGGAGGAAACTGTGCGTCGCATCATTGCAGCCGATAAACGCATACTGAATACTCCCGAACCTTTCCTGGCTCTCCATGCCTTGGCAGACAGCAGCGTAAACGTCGTTATCCGTGTTTGGGTGAAGAGCCAAGACTATTGGGGTGTCTATTTCGATATGAACAGGATTATCTATTCGGAATTCAACAAAGAGGGCATCAGTTTCCCGTTCCCGCAGTTGACAGTGCATCAGGCAAAGGATTGATGCCGGCGGTTTCCTCCTGTGTTCTTTATCTCTTTATCGGCAATCTTGGAAAAAGCTTTCTGAAACGTACCAGATAAGAGGTGATATTGCTACCGGCTATGATGAGTGTCACGGACAGGATAATCAGCGCTATTCCGAAGCACAGTCTGGGTGTGAACGACTCGCCGAAGATGGTTACTCCGAAAAACACGGCTGTCACAGGCTCCAAAGCGCCGAGGATGGCTGTCGGAGTGGAGCCGATGTACTGAATGGCTTGTGTGGTGCAGAAAAAGGAGATGGCGGTGGGAAACACGGCCAAAGTGAACAGATTGCCCCATAAATACCATTTATCGACGGTGTACAGGCTTTGTCCGAAGTCTACACGAACCAGAAAGAGCGATAATCCGAATAACAATACGTAGAAAGTAATCTTCAGTGTGGCTACATCTTTCAGCCTTGGTCGGTTTACACCCACAATATAGATGGCGTAGGAGAGCGAAGAGGCTACGACCAATGCAATACCCATCAGACTGAGCGTGGCGCCGTCGTCGCCTTTATATAACAGCGCAATGCCGCTCAATGCAAGAAAGATGCACAGAACGGTTTGCAAGGTGATTCTCTCCTTAAAAACAAGGGCCATAATCACTGCCACCAGAATGGGATAAACGAACAATATTGTGGAAGCGATGCCGGCTTCCATGTAGTTGTAGCTTTGAAACAAGGTCAGGGAAGAGATTGCCACTAACCATCCCAACGCAATCAGGGGCAATATGTCTTGCCGCCTCAGCTTGAAACTCCGACCTCGCGCCTTGAGCATGATGCCCAGAATGGAGATGGCAAACAGGTATCTGAAAAACAGAACGGAGTCCGGGTCCATTCCCTCTTTGTAAAGCGGGAGGGCAAACAAGGGGTTCATGCCATAAGATGCTGCAGCAATGCTTCCCAATATATATCCTTTTACTTTTGCATTCATAAGAACTATAAGTTGCTATTCGTTTCGATTCATCATTCTTGAGACTTGCAAAGGTAAATCATACTTTTTATTCCTCGGCTTTTTCCCTTAGAGAAATAATCTATATTTTCATCTGCCTGTGAAGAAACAATGATCATGGGTGCAGAAAGGCATATAAAGCCTGTACAATTTGTACGACCCAATTATGTCTGGGTTCGGAATAGGCGGTTGCTTTCGCTAAAGATGGGGGGTGCATCCTATCGGTCAGATATTTCTTGCATGCACCGGTTTACAATGGTTAGGCAGAAGAGAAGAGCGCCTTTCGCGCCGACTGCCTTCCCCCCCCCCTGTTTGACAACTGCAAGCCTTTGTCGTGACAGACGCAAGTGTTCAAGCCGACAGACACTTGTGCCTGACATGATAGACACAAGTGTTTGAACCGTCAGACGCAAGTGTCTGACAAGTGAGAGGTAAGCGCTTGATAGCCAATGGGCTTTAGCTTCAGAATACAAGCTTCCGGGTGAGGTTGTCGAGCTGTTTCTTATCCCGAACTTAGGTATAAGATGGATGATTGTGTCTTTGGGGATTTTTTAGAAGAAACAGAAGAGGGAGATAAATAAGAATAAGGCAGATGTCAGATGGAATCCACCTTATTCTTTGGTTTATAGTGGCGGAAGTTCCTGCCGAATGCTTGTGAGACATCAAAAAGCATCTCATTGTTTATCTGCGGGGCTTTGACACCGGAATGAAGCAGAACAGGCGCTGCTTCCACAAAGGCCTCGTCCCACAATGCGGCATCGATGAACGATTGCAATAACATGCCGCCGCCTTCTACAAGAAGCGATTGTAGCCCGCGTTCATAAAGGGCATGCAACATCTGATGAAGGGTATCTTGTGAGTAATCTATCGGAATATATTCCACATTGCGAACCGCTTCATGCGGCTTCTCGGTAAAAACAAGAGTAGGCACGCTGCCGTCAAAGAGTTGCAGGCCGGGAGGCAATGCCGAATAGCGGTCAATAACGACACGTACGGGCGAACGACCATACCAATGGCAAACGGTCAGCCCGGGATTATCCAAAAGGGCGGTGCGGGTACCCACCATGATGGCGCTATGTTCTGCACGCTTCTTGTGTACCAGCATGGATGTCAACGGGCTGGACAATACAACGGGACATCCGCCTTCACGATGAATATCCAAACAACCGTCGGCCGACTCCGCCCATTTCAAGGTGATATAGGGGCGGTGTAGAGTGTGGAAGGTAACAAATCGTTGAATGAGCTGTTTGCATTCCTCTTCCAGAACTCCCACAATTACTTCACGTCCGGCATCTTTCAGTTTCCGTATGCCCCGTCCGGCCACTTCAGAAAAAGGATCGAGACACCCGATGACGATACGGGGAATTTGTTTTTCGATAATCAGGTCGGCACAGGGAGGCGTTTTCCCGTAATGAGAACATGGCTCCAGACTGACATAAATGGTGGAACGTTTCAGTAACGAAGGTTTTTTGACAGAACGGATGGCATTCACCTCGGCATGCGCTTCTCCGCAACGCACATGATAGCCCTCGCCTATAATTTGCCCGTCGCACACAATCACTACCCCCACCATGGGGTTGGGGGCTGCGTTGCATCGTCCGTTCTGTGCCAGCTGGATGCAACGTCGCATGTATTTATATTCTTCTTCCATTTCCATATTTTCTTTTTCGGTGGACATTCTCTACTCGCTTTTTTTCTCTATTTTTGCATCCTGATACAAAAAAGAAAGGTTTCAATGAGTCATCCTGCCCGACATATCCGCACTGTTTTGCAAGCCTGTTACTCCGCACAAGAGGTGGCGGCCCTCTGTCGTATCATTTGCTGTGAAATGTTGGGGCAAAGTTCCGTAGATTATTATCTGGGCAAAGATATAATTTTATCCCCGAACAAAGAAAAGGAATTGGAAAGCATTCTGTGCCGCTTGTGTAAATTCGAACCGATACAATATATACAAGGTATGGCCTCCTTTCTGGGACTCTCTTTTCATGTGGCACCCGGCGTATTGATTCCCCGTCCCGAAACCGAAGAACTGGTGGAAGAGATGCTGAAAGAAATTGCACCGGACAGTCGCATTCTCGACATTGGTACAGGAAGCGGTTGCATAGCCGTCAGCTTGTCGAAAGAACTTCCCGAAGCAGAAGTCACGGCTTGGGACATTTCTGCCGAGGCTCTTTGCATAGCCGAAGAAAACAACAGGCAATTGCAAGCTTCTGTGCGTTTTGTCCGACGTGATGTCCTGACATATCGGCCGACCGATGACGATTGTTTTGATGTGGTCGTCAGTAACCCGCCTTATATTACCGAAGCCGAAAAACAAGACATGGAACGGAATGTGACGGACTGGGAGCCTTCTTCGGCCTTGTTCGTACCGGATGCAGATCCCCTCTTGTTCTATCGCCGTATCGGGGAATTGGGAAGAAACATGCTGGCAGCCGGCGGCAAACTTTATTTTGAAATCAACCGGGCATTCGGAGAGGCTGCTGCGATGATGCTTCGCGAACAAGGCTACACGAAAGTCCACGTCCGAAAAGATATTTCCGGCAACGACCGGTATGTAATAGCAGAAAGAGGATGGAAATAACCGAAACAGAAGCCCTGAAGCGGATGGAAGCTTATTGTTCTACTGCTGAACATTGCAGGGCAGAAATAGTAGAAAAACTTCAGCGAATGGGTGTGTCCCATGATGCCGTAGAACACATCATCAATCGCCTGACAAAGGAGGGGTATATAGACGAGGAACGTTTTTGCCGTGCTTTTATCAACGATAAATACCGTTTTGCCAAATGGGGGAAGTACAAAATAGGCCGGGCACTTCAACAAAAAGAAATCCCCTCGTCCGTCTACCGCATTTTTTTGGATGAGGTTGATGAAGGAGAATATCTTGCCACTCTTCGTAATTTGTTGGCTGCAAAGCGGAAGAACATCCGCGCCAAGAGCGAATACGAACTGAATGGCAAGCTGATTCGCTTCGCCTTGAGCCGCGGATTTGAGATGAAGGACATACGTTGCTGCATCGATGTTTCCGACGAAAATGGCTATCCCGAATAAAAAAATATTGGCATTCTCTTTTCTAATCTCATACAGTTTCTGTATTTTTGTGCCATATTTATCATAACAGTTAGTGTGATTATGAAAACTTTAGAAAGATTGTTTGCAGAAAAGTTGCTGAAGATAAAAGCGATTAAACTACAGCCCGCCAATCCATTTACTTGGGCATCCGGATGGAAGTCCCCATTTTATTGCGATAACCGCAAAACCCTCTCTTATCCTTCTCTTCGCAATTTTGTGAAAACAGAAATTACACGTCTGATTCTGGAACGCTTCGGGCAGGTAGATGCCATTGCCGGTGTGGCAACGGGAGCCATCCCGCAAGGAGCATTGGTGGCCGACGCCTTAAATCTGCCGTTCGTATATGTGCGTTCCACCCCGAAAGATCATGGCTTGGAGAACTTGATTGAAGGCGAACTTCGCCCCGGCATGAAAGTGGTGGTGGTAGAAGACCTGATATCGACCGGTGGGAGCAGCTTGAAAGCTGTAGAGGCCATTCGTCGCGATGGGTGTGAAGTTATCGGTATGGTAGCCGCCTACACTTACGGATTCCCCGTGGCCGAAAAAGCCTTCAGGGATGCCAAAGTGCCTTTGGTGACATTGACCAATTACGAAGCTGTGCTGGAGACCGCCTTGCGCACCGGCTATATCGAGGAAAAAGACATAGCAACACTCAATGAATGGCGCAAAGACCCTGCGCATTGGGATGCCGGGAAATAAATTTTGTTCTTGATAAAATATGGTATGACAAAAGAGCCATTCGGAGCAATCCATGTCCGGATAGTTCTTTTGTCTTTTTAATAGAATCGAATATATGACGAAATTTGAGAGTGGAATAAAGAATATACAGGCTTCACAAGAGGCTGTCTATCAGAAACTGTCCGACTTGAATAATCTGGAGAAGGTGAAGGAACGCTTGCCGGAAGACAAAATAAAGGACTTGACTTTTGATGCATACAGCATGACTATGGAGGTGAATCCCGTAGGGAAAATCACTTTGCAGATCGTAGAGAAAGAGCCTTGCAAGTGCATCAAGTTTGAAACGGCTGCTTCACCGTTTCCGTTTAATCTTTGGATACAAATTCTGCCTGTCACTGCCGGCGAATGCAAAATGAAACTCACCATCGGCATGGATATCAATCCATTTATGAAAGCCATGGTGCAAAAGCCCTTGCAGGAAGGCCTTGAAAAGATGGCCGACATGCTCTCCCTCATACCTTACTAACCGCTAAATACTGAATGACGTGGCTCAGAAACTTTGGGAAAAATCAGTCCGGGTAAACAAGGACATCGAACGCTTCACGGTAGGCCGCGACCGTGAAATGGATCTTTATTTGGCAAAATACGATGTGTTAGGATCTATGGCACATATCACGATGCTTGAAAGTATCGGCCTTTTGACTCAAGAAGAGTTAGAGCAACTACTTGCCGGATTGAAAAACATATATGTAATGGCAGAGCACGGAGAGTTTGTGATAGAGGAAGGTGTCGAGGATGTGCATTCGCAGGTGGAACTCATGCTGACACGGAAGTTGGGCGATGTAGGAAAGAAAATACATAGCGGACGTTCACGCAACGATCAGGTGTTGCTCGACCTGAAACTCTTTACCCGTGCAGAGATAAAAGAAATAGCGGAAGCTGTGGAACAACTGTTCCATGTGCTGATCATGCAGAGCGAGCGTTATAGAGGAATACTGATGCCGGGCTATACACACTTGCAGATAGCCATGCCTTCTTCATTCGGATTATGGTTCGGTGCCTATGCGGAAAGCCTGGTAGACGATATGCTCTTCCTGCAGGCAGCGTTCAAAATGTGCAATCGCAATCCTTTAGGTTCGGCAGCCGGTTATGGCTCTTCTTTTCCGCTGAACCGTACCATGACTACTCGCCTTTTGGGTTTCGACTCATTAAACTACAATGTGGTATATGCTCAGATGGGACGTGGCAAGATGGAACGCAATGTGGCTTTTGCTTTGGCGAGTATTGCCGGTACCATCTCTAAACTGGCTTTTGATGCTTGTATGTTCAACAGCCAGAATTTTGGCTTTGTGAAATTGCCCGACGACTGCACTACCGGTTCCAGCATCATGCCGCATAAGAAAAACCCGGATGTTTTTGAACTGACACGTGCCAAATGTAACAAACTGCAATCCTTGCCCCAACAGATCATGATGATTGTCAATAATCTTCCTTCTGGTTATTTCCGTGATTTGCAGATTATCAAGGAGGTCTTCCTGCCGGCCTTTCAGGAGTTGAAAGACTGTTTGCAGATGACCACTTATATCATGAATGAGATAAAGGTGAATGAGCATATTCTGGATGATGACAAGTATCTGCTTATTTTTAGTGTGGAAGAGGTCAATCGTCTGGCGCATGAAGGCATGCCTTTCCGTGATGCTTATAAAAAAGTGGGACTGGATATCGAGGCTGGAAATTTTTCGCATACAAAGGAAGTAGGCCATACGCATGAGGGTAGTATAGGAAACCTCTGTAACACGGAAATCTCTGCATTGATGCAACAAGTAGTGGATGGTTTCAACTTTGAAACCATGAAAGATGCAGAGCGGAAACTTCTTGGCAGGTAGACTCTACGCGCCTTAGTTCTTGCTACTGAATACGATACTTTTTATAAAATATATTTGGCAGGAATGAGAAAACTGCTTATCTTTGCAGCCGTTCTTCCAATGCGGAAATAGCTCAGTTGGTAGAGCACAACCTTGCCAAGGTTGGGGTCGCGAGTTCGAGTCTCGTTTTCCGCTCTCTTTCCCCTTTTTTTCTGTAAGGATGCTCGAATGGTGGAATGGTAGACACGAAGGACTTAAAATCCTTTGGCCATTGCGGCTGTGCGGGTTCAAGTCCCGCTTCGAGTACGATGGAAGCCCTGTAAGTATAAGACTTGCGGGGCTTTGTTTTTTGCAGGCGATTGTTGCATCTATAAAAAGGGCTTTGTAGCTTGTTTTATGTTTCCTCTCAGTTCGTTCTCTCTGAAGTGTGAGCGGATGTTTCCTAAAGTGTGGGTCTAATCTTGCTCGGATGTGGGCTTACGGAATAATCCGGTTTTGCGATGGTGCAAGTGTAAAGGCTTGAAAAAGGAAAAGCCGCAAAAGAAGTTGTTGCTTCTTTGCGGCTTTTTGTGTCCTTAATCGTTTGCGGAGGGTTATGCCTTTACTCCGTTGTATTCGTCAGAAACAGTCAGTTTCTTTCTGCCTTTAGCACGACGCGCGGCTAAAACTCTACGCCCATTGGCAGTTGCCATTCTCTCACGAAAACCGTGTTTGTTCTTTCTCTTTCTGTTAGAGGGTTGAAATGTTCTTTTCATTACTGTATCTTTCCATTTAAAATCCAAACAAAGTTGGATAATTCATTAATAATTAACTTTAGTTTCATATCTTTTTGTCAGGATGTTAAGAGGAAGTAGGCTC
>NZ_SLXB01000015.1 GCF_004342845.1 Prevotella heparinolytica
TACGATTTCAACAAGACTACTTTGAGTTACGAAACCACGTTTGCCCACACATAAATGAGGCAATATTTCACTTTTTATTGTATCTTTGTCCAACACAGCGTACATGGGGATGTTGTTATGAATGAGTTTGCTCACCCATAATATAACAATTTTAGCTATTAGTACGCTGTTTCTCATTGGATCAATTAGTTTAAATCACTTCAAAATAAAAAGAATGAAAGACATCGTTTATGCTTACATGACTTTTGGTGAAGACTATTGGTGGGCGTTTTTAATCGTTTGGCTGCTTCTTATAATAATGACTTGGATTCCTGATTTTGTAAACTTTCGCAAGACAGCTTTAATAATTCCGGGAATTTTCTTTTTGGTTTGGTATATACTGGAAATACTTCGTTACCTATGTTTGATATAAGAACGAGAAAGTTAAAGCCTTGACCCTTAAATAAGATGCATGGAAAGCCTCACGATAACAAGAAATCTCGGATATGGGTAAGATGAATGAAGGAGTACCCTTTCTTGAAATCCTTATGATGATTCGGGAAGTTTTTCTGTATCTACGGATAAATCCTGAAAAAGGAAGAAGGTTTCAAATGAAACCACTACCTTTGCGGTGTATTTATTAATTCATAGACTTATGACTTATCATCATTTATCTGTTCTGGTGCATCGCCAGGCAGAAAAGTATGGAGACAAAACGGCCCTGAAATACAGGGACTATGAGACGGCGCAGTGGATACCGGTTTCCTGGAATGAGTTTTCGCGGATTGTGCATCGGGTTGCCCGGGCAATGGCAGCCTTAGGGATAGAGCCGCAGGAGAACGTCGGTATCTTCTCGCAGAATAAACCCGAATGTCTTTATACTGATTTCGGCGCTTTTGCCAACCGGGCGGCGACTGTTCCTTTGTATGCCACCAGTTCGCCGGCACAAGCGCAGTATATCATCAACGATGCAAAGATGCGCTATGTGTTCGTGGGTGAGCAGTTTCAGTATGACGCAGCTTTCAGTGTGTTCGGCTTCTGCACCTCCTTGCAGCAACTTATCATCTTCGATCGTGCCGTGGTGCGCGACCCGCGAGACACCACGTCCATCTATTTTGACGAGTTTCTGGAGATAGACAAAGAGGCACGATACGCTGCAGTTGTGGAAGAGCGTACCGCAGCAGCTTCGTACGACGACCTTGCCAATATCCTTTATACCTCCGGCACCACCGGCGAACCGAAAGGAGTCATGCTCCACCATTTCAATTATCGTGAAGCTTTCCGCATCCACGACATCCGCCTGCCTTTTATGACCGACAAAGATGTTTCCATGAACTTCCTTCCGTTGACGCATGTGTTCGAAAAGGCGTGGACTTATCTCTGCATCCATCGGGGTGTGCAGGTCTGCGTCAATCTCCGTCCGCAGGATATTCAGACCACCATCAAAGAGATACGCCCCACGCTGATGTGCAGCGTGCCGCGCTTTTGGGAGAAAGTCTATGCCGGCGTACAGGAAAAGATTGCCCAAGAAACCGGCTTGCGCAAAGCGATGATGCTGGATGCCATCAAGGTGGGCAAAGCGCACAACATCGACTATCTGCGCCGTGGAAAAACTCCTCCGGTGATGCTTCATCTGAAATATAAGTTTTACGAGAAGACCGTCTATGCGCTGTTGAAGAAGACCATCGGCATTGAAAACGGCAATTTCTTCCCCACGGCGGGTGCTGCCGTGCCCGATGAGATTTGCGAGTTTGTGCATTCGGTGGGCATCAACATGGTGGTGGGCTACGGACTGACGGAGTCGACGGCCACCGTGTCGTGCTTCTTGAACGAAGGCTACGAGATAGGCTCCGTGGGTACGCTGATGCCCGATGTGGAGGTGAAGATTGGCGAGAACAATGAGATACTCTTGCGTGGCAAGACCATTACCACCGGTTATTATAAGAAGCCGGTAGCCACTGCGGCCGCCATTGATGAAGACGGTTGGTTTCATACGGGCGATGCAGGTTATCTGAAAGATAATCATCTCTATCTGACAGAGCGCATTAAAGACTTGTTCAAGACGTCCAACGGGAAGTATATCTGCCCGCAGGCGTTGGAGACCAAGTTGGGCATCGACCGCTACATTGACCAGATTGCCATTATTGCCGATGAGCGGAAGTTCGTCTCTGCCCTGATAGTCCCTGTATATGGTTTCGTGAAGGATTATGCCGACGAGAAAGGCATTGCGTATGGCAGCATGGAAGAGTTGTTGCAGCATCCTAAGATACAGGCCTTGTTCCGTGCCCGCATCGACACGCTGCAACAGCAGTTTGCCCATTACGAACAGGTGAAACGTTTCACGCTCCTGCCCGAACCTTTCAGCATGGAGCGCGGCGAGCTGACGAACACGTTGAAGCTGAAACGTCCCGTGGTGGCGAAGAACTACAAGGATGTGATAGATAAGATGTATGAGGAGTAGCGAAAAAAAAGCACTATAGAAATATATAGTGCCTAATTTAAAATCTGTGTAATACGCATCGTCTGCGTCTGAATGATGTATAAACAGCCTTTCGGGCAGCCCGGCATACAGTGGCGTCCGAAAGGCTGTTTGTTTTTTTAGTATCCGAAGATTTCTTCCTGTGTCAGTTCAACCACCGGGGCTATTTTCTTCAAGGCTTCGATGTCGAGCTCTTTCTTGTCGCCGAGGATACCGTAGTTGTACGTGCGTCCTTTTATCCGGCTGGTTTGGAAGTCGACAACGTCTTTCAGCGTCATGCCCTGAATGTCGTTGTACAATTTGATGCGTGAGTCTATATCCTGACCCAGATATTGGGCGCTGATAAACGACCAGATGACGCTCATCTTCGTGATGCGTTCGGTGCGCAGGCGTGCCGTCATGCCCTCTTTGGCCAGTTTGAAGGCTGCTTCCGATTGGGGCATGTTTTCGATGATGTCGTTGAATGTTTTGATGGCATCCAGCATCTTGTCGTTCTGCGTGGCTATCTGGCTCATAACAAGGTAATTGTTTTTCAGATAAGACGGACGGTTGAAACCTGCCCATGCCGAATAGGCCAACCCACGGCTTTCGCGCATTTCTTGGAACACGATGGAGTTCATGCCGCCTCCGAAATACTCGTTGTAGAGCTGGCGTGCCGGCTCGATGGAGGCATCGAACTTCTCTCCCCGGTTGGATATCTGGGTCATGTAAATCTGTTTTGCCTCGTATGGAGCAATGTAGAAAGTGGTTTTCGGCGTAAGCTGTTCATTGAAGTCATTGCCCGTGGGGATGTCTTTCAGCATGGCCGGAGTCTTGTGCTCTTTGGCAAGAAGGGCAAGCACGTCTTGTTCGCTGCGGGGGCCGTAGTACAGAATGCGGTGCTTGAAGCCGTTCAGGCCGTGGATGCGGTCTACCAGCTCTTGCGGGTTCATGTCGGTCAGTTCGGCTTCGCTCAAGAGGTTGGTTGCGGCGTTTTTCGGGCCATAGACGATGTAGGTCGTCAGGCGCGAGAAGTTCTGCATCTGGTTCAGTTTGGCATCTTTACGCTTCTTCAGGATGTCTTGCACGAGGTTGGCGTAGGCTTCCTTGTTGACTTGCGCATCGGCCAACAGCTTTTCGAAGAGGGCGATGGCGGCGGGCATGTTTTCGTTCAAGCCCGAAAGCTCCACATACGTGCGTTCGCTGCTGGGATATACGCTGAAGCTGCAAGCCATGCGGTAGAACTCGCTTTTCACCTGTTCGGGAGTCATGTCCGATGTGCCCAGGTATTCCAGATACTGGGCTGCCGTGCCCAATGCCTTGTCGTTGTTGTTGCCCATATCGAAAAGATAGGTCAGCTCGAAAATGTCGTTGTTGGTGTTCTGCTTGTAGAGTACGGGGATGCCGTTCTGTGTTTTCAGTTGCGACAAGTCTTTGCTGTAATCGAGGAATACCGGCTCGATGGGAGTGACTTGGCTTCCCTGTATATCTTTCAGGAACGGGCTGATGGCGTCGCGGTTCATGAAGATGGGGGTGATGGTGGGTTTCGCAATCTTCTTCTCGTTCAGGTCTTTTCCCTGACGTTTGTAGATAACGAC
The DNA here is from genome assembly GCF_004342845.1 of Prevotella heparinolytica. GTDB lineage: Bacteria > Bacteroidota > Bacteroidia > Bacteroidales > Bacteroidaceae > Bacteroides > Bacteroides heparinolyticus. The sequence continues at coordinate 4,036 of NZ_SLXB01000015.1, forward strand.
GTAGTTCGTGTCTTCCAGATATTGGTTGGCGAAAGCCACGATGTCGGCTTTGGTCAGTCGGGAGATGCGGTTCAGTTGGTTCACCTCGTCGGCCCAGTCGCTGCCGTTGACGAAAGACTGTACGAACCAGTTGGCGCGTGCGCCGTTGCTATCCAGTCTGTATAGCTGGTTCAGTTTGAAGTTGTTGATGTTGGCTTCCAATATTTTTTCGTCGAAGTCGCCGTTGCGCAGTTTCTTGACTTCGCCCAGCAGCAGGTCTTTCACCTCGTCCAATGTCTGGCCCTGTTTGGGACGTCCCTGCATCATCAGTGCGGAATAGTCTGACATGCTCATCGGATAGCAGTAAGCGCTCAGCGTCTTCTGTTGTTGGGTCAGGTTGAGGTCAATCAGACCGGCTTGGCCGTTGTAGAGGATTTGCGATACCACTTCCAGTATTTCGGCCTCTTTGCTGGCTGCTCCGGGGAATCGCCATGCCAAAGCCACGCTTTCGGCGTCCGGGCCGAACACTTCGCGCACAATCGGGGCGGTGATAGGCTTTTCTTTCGCCAGATTCAGTTTGGGCAGATTGGGATTGGGCTTCAGTGAGCCGAAGTATTTGTCAACGACGGCAATCATGCTGTCGGGGTCGAAGTCGCCGCTGAGGCAGATGGCCATGTTGTTGGGCACATACCACATCTTATAATAGTTTTTGATGTTGGTGATGGAGGGGTTCTTCAGATGCTCCTGTGTGCCGAGTACGGTTTGCGTGCCGTAGGGATGGTGGGGGAAGAGGGCCGATAGGGTAGCTTCGTACACCTTACGCGGGTCTCTGGTGAGCGACATGTTCTTCTCCTCGTACACCGTCTCCAGCTCGGTGTGGAAACCGCGGATCACACTGTTCTTGAAGCGGTCGGCCTGTATCTTTGCCCAGTTCTCTACTTGATTGGAGGGTATGTCTTCGGTGTAGCACGTCACGTCGAAGCTGGTATAGGCATTCGTCCCATTGGCGCCGATGGCAGTCATCAGCTTGTCGTATTCGTTGGGGATGGACAGTTTGGATGCCTCGTAAGAAAGGCTGTCGATGGCGTGATAGATGTTTTTGCGGGCAACGCTGTCCGTTGTTTTGCGATAGATTTCGAATTGCTGTTCTATCTGGTCGAGCAGTGGCTTCTCGGCTTCGTAGTTTTGCGTGCCGAAGTGGTTGGTGCCTTTAAACATCAGGTGCTCGAAATAGTGTGCCAGTCCGGTGGTTTCGGCAGGGTCGTTCTTTCCGCCCACACGTACGGCGATAAACGTTTGTATACGCGGTTTCTCTTTGTTAACTGTCATGTAGACTTTCAGTCCATTGTCTAAGGTGTAGATACGTGCTTTCAGTGGGTCGTTGGGCACGGTGGTGTAGCGATAGTCCTTGGGACCGGCGCCACGCATGCTTGCTGTTGCCAGAATGAAAAGCAGCAGGCACGCCAAGCGGAATAATTTATTCATAAATTAAAGTTATTGGGTTGATAAACACAAAAGTATGTATTTTTATCCAAAGGTGGTGCATGTAGCAGGTTATTTTTTGAAAAACGGGCTATGTTTCACTGCTTCAACTATTTCAGGAGCTTGCTTTTTGAGTAATTGTGTTTTTTTCCTACCTTTGCCGTCCTGAAAACCGAAAAGGAACAAGCGTATGATTACCGCAGAACAACTGAAAGATATCAAAGAACGTACCGATGCCTTGAACCGCTATCTGGACATCGAAGGAAAAAAAATACAAGTAGAGGAAGAACAACTCCGCACGCAAGCCCCCGGATTCTGGGACGACCAAAAGGCCGCCGAAGCGCAGATGAAGAAAGTGAAGGGCTTGCAACAATGGATTTCGGGCTACAACGAGGTGAAGACGCTGACGGAAGAAGTGCAGCTGGCCTACGATTTCTACAAGGACGAGCTGGTGAGCGAGGAAGAGGTGGACGAGGCCTATGCCAAAGCATCCGTTGCCGTAGAGGAACTTGAACTCAAGAATATGCTTCGCGAAGAAGCCGACCAGATGGACTGCGTGCTGAAGATAAACTCCGGTGCGGGCGGCACGGAAAGCCAAGACTGGGCCAGCATGCTGATGCGCATGTACCTGCGCTATGCCGAGACCAACGGTTATAAGGCCACCATTGCCAACTTGCAGGAGGGCGACGAGGCGGGCATCAAGACTTGTACCATCGAGATTGCCGGCGATTATGCCTACGGTTACCTGAAGGGCGAGAACGGGGTGCACCGCTTGGTGCGCGTCTCTCCCTACAACGCACAGGGCAAGCGCATGACTTCTTTTGCCTCTGTGTTCGTCACTCCGTTGGTAGACGATACCATTGAGGTGAACATCAACGTAGCCAACATCTCGTGGGATACCTTCCGTTCCAGCGGGGCAGGCGGGCAGAACGTGAACAAGGTGGAGTCCGGCGTGCGTCTGCGCTATCAGTTCAAAGACCCTTATACGGGCGAGGAAGAAGAAATCCTGATTGAAAACACCGAAACGCGCGACCAGCCCAAGAACCGCGAGAATGCCCTGCGCCAGTTGCGCTCCATCTTGTACGACAAGGAACTTCAGCACCGCATGGCCGAACAGGCCAAGGTGGAAGCCGGCAAGAAGAAAATCGAATGGGGCTCGCAGATACGCAGTTACGTGTTCGACGACCGCCGCGTGAAAGACCATCGCACCAACTTCCAGACCAGCGACGTGAACGGGGTGATGGACGGAAAGATAGACGGCTTCATCAAGGCATACCTCATGGAGTTTGCCGGAAGCGGCGAATAGAGGCGGAGGTGGGGCGCTACATGGGGCGCAGTTCCACCGTGAGCCCCATTGCCGCCGCGATGCGGTAGAGCGTGGAGACGGTGGGGATGGTCAGCCCTCTTTCGATTCTCGAAATGTAGCCTTTGTCCGCCCCGATGCGCTTGGCGAGTTCTTCCTGCGTCAGCTTCGCGTTTTTGCGGGCATCCAGCAGGATTTGGGCGTTGTATTCTTCCCAAGCCTTTTCTCTGGCTTGTTCGCGCTCTTTTGTGCCAATCTCTCCGAACTCTCTTGCGAGTTCGGCGCTGACGTCGTAGATTTCATTCTTTTTGCTCATGATACTCTTTCTTTAGTTTGAGTGCTTTTTCGATTTCGCTGTTTGGGGTTTTCTGCGTCTTTTTCCTGAAACAGTTGAACAATATCACTATCGTGTCTCCGTCGTAAGTGAAGAGAAGGCGAAATTCATTGTTGCCCTAATTCACGCGGAACTCGTAAATCCCGTTTCTTATGAACTTGATATAGTGGTTTGGCACTTTATCCTCTGTTTCGAGCAGCAGCAGGGCATGCCTTATCTTTTTTCGTTCTTGGTCTGACAATCGGGACATGAAGTCAGAATAATACCCTTTGTATGCGATAATCTTCCTCATGGTGCAAAGATAGCGATAGTTATATGAAAACACAACTTTTTCTCTCTCTTTTTTCTTTCCGGCGTTTCGGCATCCTCTCTGATGCGGGGCGGAGGGCGGGTGGTTGCCGCGATTGCCTTTCGGGGATGGCGGCTGTCGTTCTTCCTGTTACATACCTCTCCTCTGCGGACGGCACGTCCGCTCCCTTCGGGTTTCCTCCGGTTTCGGAGGAACCATTAAAGGAGGAGGTATGCTTTTATATGCTTTGCTTTGCTTTGTGTACCAAATGCCGCTTCAACAGGCTTTTGGTACGTAAATCCTGCTTTTTCGAGCTTAAATGTTGCATTTTTGGCGATAAATGTAACATTTAACGGACAGGTTCCCCCTGTGTCGGCCGCCTCTCTCGCGATGTTGTTCTGCCGGGTTTCTTTCGGGTGCCGGCGCAATGAAGATTCTTCAGGCATGCCTTTGTCGGGCGAGGGAGTGCCGAGTACGGGTGCTTGTCGTGCCGGAGGCTTGTGTCTGTCACGGCAAAGTCCGGCCGCCCGGGAGCGGGGGCGGAGGGCGAGGCGGGACGATGGTTGAACATTTTTCTCTTTTTCGTTTGGAAACTTCCCGAATTTCCTCTTACTTTGTTCATCGTTGAACTTTAAACAGCAAAAACGCCATGGGAAAAAGTAAGAAGAAGGCAATGCACAGCCTGAAAGAAGAGCAACAAGCCAGGAAAGTGATGATTGTCATCGGCATCGTAGCCATCGTTTTGGTTATAGCCATGTTTGTGGGCTATTCTTACCGGGGCTGATGACAAATTAGAAAAGACGGGCATGCCGCAGGAGATAGAACGGAAATTCCTTGTGACGGGCGAGTATAAGTCGCAAGCCCACGCACAGAGCCGCATCGTGCAAGGCTACATCAGCAGCGCGCGCGGGCGGACGGTGAGGGTACGCATTCGCGACGGCAAAGGCTATCTCACCATTAAAGGACCGTCCGATGCGTCGGGAACCGCACGCTACGAATGGGAGAGGGAACTTCCGCTTGAAGAGGCCGAAGAGTTGATGCGGCTGTGCGAACCGGGTGTCATTGACAAGACGCGCTATTTGGTGCGCAGCGGCCGCCACATCTTCGAGGTGGACGAGTTTCGAGGCGAAAACGAAGGGCTGACCTTGGCCGAAGTGGAGCTTTCCTCGGCCGACGAAGTGTTCGTGAAGCCCGCTTTCCTCGGCCGGGAGGTGACGGGCGACGTCCGGTATTATAACTCGCAACTGATGAAGCATCCTTTCGCTACGTGGCGGCAAACCCACGACTCACCCTAATCCTTACGCAATCATGGAGAAACTTTACGAGTACTTGCCAAGAGAACTGGTCTCCTTTATTTTGGTCACCCTGTTTTCTCTGCTCATCGGGCTTTCGCAGCGTAAAATCAGCCTGAAGCGCGAAGGCGAGACCACGCTCTTCGGCACCGACCGCACGTTTACCTTCATCGGCATTCTGGGCTACCTGCTCTACATCCTCGACCCTGTGGAGTATCGCCTCTTCATGGGTGGCGGTGCCGTTCTGGGCTTGCTGCTCGGGCTGAACTACTACGTGAAACAGGCGCAGTTCCATGTGTTCGGCGTAACCACCATCGTCATTGCGCTCATCACCTACTGCATAGCACCTATTGTGGCCACGCAGCCTTCGTGGTTCTACGTCATGGTCGTCGTCACGGTGCTGCTTTTCACCGAACTGAAGCACACCTTTACGGAGCTGGCGCAGCGCATGAAGAACGACGAGATGATAACGCTTGCCAAGTTCCTTGCCATCAGTGGCATCATCCTGCCCATGCTGCCCAATAAGAATCTCATCCCCGGCATCAACCTGACGCCTTACACCATCTGGCTGGCCACGGTGGTGGTATCGGGCATCTCCTACCTCTCGTATCTGCTCAAGCGTTACGTCTTCCACGAATCGGGCGTGCTGGTTTCGGGCATCGTGGGAGGGCTGTATAGCAGCACGGCCACCATCTCCGTGCTGGCACGCAAAAGCCGCAGGGCCTCCGCGCAGGATGCCCCGGAATATGCGGCTGCCATGTTGCTGGCGGTGAGCATGATGTTCCTGCGCTTCCTGATACTGATAGGCATCTTCAGCCGCGATACGTTGTTGGCCATCTATCCCTACCTGCTGCTTATGTCGGTTGTGGCGGCAGGCACGGCATGGTATCTGCATTCCCGGCGCAGACCGGCGGATAACGGCGACCATGCAGGCGAGGAAGAAGACGGCAGCAATCCGTTGGAGTTCAAGGTGGCACTCATCTTCGCCGTGTTGTTTGTCGTGTTCACCATACTGACCCATTATACGTTGATGTATGCCGGTACGGGCGGATTGAATCTGCTCTCTTTCATCTCCGGTTTCAGCGACATCACTCCTTTCATCCTGAACCTGCTTCAGGGCACGAGCAGTGTGGCGGTGACGGTTGTTGCGGCTTGCAGCATGCAGGCCATTGTCAGCAACATTGCGGTGAACATGTGCTACGCCCTCTTCTTTGCCGGCCGGCAGAACCCTTTGCGCCCGTGGATATTGAGGGGCTTTGGTTGTGTCATAGCCGTGAACATCAGCATCCTGCTCCTTTTTTACTTTCTGTAAACAGTTGTGTATAAGCTGTTATGCAACTTCTTTTTTGCCTTTTTTAACTCCGAAACTCTCGTAATCGTATGGAAAGGGACTATTTTTGTCGCAATCACTGTGACAAAACCCCATCGGACTCGTCTAATAGCAAAAACAATGATCAACGAATAGTAACCAAACATGAAAACAATGAGAATGAAATGGTTTGTGCTGCTGTGGATGCTGATGCTATCCGCAATGCTGGCTGCACAAAGTACGGCTCCCTTATCTTTTCAAGTCAAAGGAGTATTGCTCGACTCGCTTACCCACGAGGGAGAGCCTTATGCCACTATTAAAATCGTGAAGAAAGAAAATCCCGGACGTGCTTTGAAGATGATGGTGACGGACATGAAAGGCCGTTTTCAAGAGAAAGTGCCCGGCACGGGAAACTTCGTGCTCACCATAACCTCTGTGGGGCGTGTGCCTATCGTGAAGAATTTCACGGTGAAGGCAGGCAAGCAGGTAGTAGACTTCGGCACGCTGTATGCCGTGGATGCCACCAACGAACTGGCGCAGGTGGAAATCGTGGCGCAAAAGCCGTTGGTCAAAGCCGATGTGGATAAGATAGAATACAATATACAGGACGACCCCGACTCGAAATCGAACTCCTTGCTGGAGATGCTCCGCAAAGTGCCTCTGGTGACAGTGGACGGGGAGGACAACATCAAGGTGAACGGTAGCAGTAACTTCAAGGTCTACGTCAACGGGAAGCCCAACAACATGATGAGCAACAATCCTACGGAGGTGTTGAAGAGTATGCCCGCCAACTCCATCAAGCACATTGAGGTGATAACCAATCCCGGCCCCAAGTACGACGCCGAAGGCGTGGGAGGTATCCTTAACATCGTCACTATGGGCAGCGGACTGGAAGGTTACACGGTGACTTTCAGCGGGAATGTCAGCAACCGAGGTGCAGGAGGCGGCTTGTTTGGTACGGTGAAGAGCGGTAAACTGACTGTCAGCGGTCGCTACAACTACGATTACCACGACCAGCCGCGCAGCTATTCCGGTGGAAGCCAGCGCACAAAAGGCAAAATCACAGCAATGTCTTCGGATCTGGATTTTGATGGAATGAACGAAGGAAGCGATCACTTCCAGTCGGGCAGTATGGAGGCAAGTTATGAGATAGACACCTTACGCCTGCTTTCCATGTCTTTCGGGTTGTGGGGAGGCGGAAACAAGGGGTCCGGCGAGAATCACGCCCGAGCCACCGCACCGGGCACGGACAACGAACTATACCGCTACACCTCGAACAACCATAACAAGCGCTCGTGGTACTCCATCGACGGAGGCCTCGACTATCAACGTCTGTTCGGTGTGAAAAACCGCATGCTCACCTTGTCTTATAAGATAAATACCCGTCCGCAGACCTCGGATTCGTATTCCGACTACAACGATACGCATGCAGCCACGGATTGGCAGGACTTCATGAAGCGCATGCGCAATCAGCGTAACGACGGTTCGCAAAGCACCACGGAACATACTTTCCAGGTGGACTATACCACGCCCATCGGCAAGATTCATACGCTCGAAGCCGGTACCAAATACATCTTGCGCAACAACATTTCGGAGAACGACCGCTATGAGCGTATGATTGGAGCGGATGCTTACGAGTTCGACAGAGACCACAGCTCTCACTACAAGCATCAGAACGACATTCTGGCCGCCTATCTGGGCTATGGATTGAGGGTAAAGAAACTTTCCGGACGGTTGGGTGTGCGCTATGAGCATACCATCCAGAACGTGAAATACAGGTTGGGCAAGGGCGATGATTTCAAGGAGCATTTTAACGATGTGGTGCCCTCGGCAAGCATCGGCTGGAAGCTGACCGATATGTCGAACCTGCAACTGGGCTACAACATGCGCATTTACCGTCCGGGCATCTGGTTCCTGAATCCTTATCTGAACGACAGCAATCCCACCTACATCAGTCAGGGTAATCCGAATCTGGACAGTGAGAAGAACCATTCGTTCAACCTTAGCTACAGCAATTTTACCCAAAAGTTCAACATCAACCTCTCCATGCGCTATTCGTTCACCAACAACAGCATTGAGAGCATCACCGAACTTGTGTCGGACAGAACGCTCGTGGAAAAGGGTTTGCAGAACCCTACCGGCAAGGATGTCCTCTACAACACCTATCAAAACATCGGTAAGAGCAGGAATGCGGGGTTGAGCGGCTATGTGAACTGGAACGCGACTGCCAACACGCGTATTTATATGAACTTCTATGGCAGTTACGCCTATATGGAAGACGGCAGGGGACTGAAGAACGACGGGTGGAGTCTCTTTGCTTATGGCGGCATCCAGCAGTCGTTGCCTCGCGACTGGCGCATCAGTATGAACATGTACGGACAGACTCCGTGGATAATGCTTCAAGGCAAGGGAAGCAGTTTCTTCGATTACAGTTTGAGCGTTAACAAGTCTTTCCTGAAAAAGCGTCTTACCTTGTCGGCATTTGCCGGAAACTTCTTCTCGAAATATATGCATCAGAATAATACGTTGGAGAATGCCAACTTCATACAAGAAAGTCGCTACAAGTATAGTCGCCGGCGTTTCGGCGTGAGCGTCAGCTATCGCATCGGCGAACTGAAGGCAAGCGTGAAGAAAGCCTCGCGCACCATCAGCAACGATGACGTGAAGGGCGAGGGAAACAGTGGCGGTGGAGGAGCCGAATAAGGAAGGTTTGGTATAGGAAGACGCGGAGGCACAACATTTTCCGTTCATCTGCAACGAACAGGAAATGCTGCGCCTCCGCGTCTTTGTTGTATTATCTGCGGAACTGTTCTTTCATTGCCGATACTCCTGAATGTTGTGCTTCCGCATCCTTTTTTGTATAAACGGCCGAACAATCAGCAAAGTCCCGGTGGCATTTCGTCTTCCTCCGGGTTTACTTTGCCTCGACACGCGGGAGTAGCGCCTCTAAGGTGTGGGCTTACCTCCCGTAAAGTGTGGGCTAACCTCCCGTGAAGTGTGGGCTTACACCTCGTGAAGTGTGGGCATAGGCCTCGTGAAGTGTGGGCTTGGAATTGCTTGGATGCGGGGTTATGTCTGCCAAGCATATAAAATTGAACTTTTTTGTAGCAAGAAAGAAAGGGTTTGCCCATCGGCTTTTCTGACTATCGCAAAGGCATGTCATCAGAAAGGGGGATATAAAAAGATAAAAGGAAACTGTCTCACGACGCTCTCCTTTCCGTTTTGTTTTGTTTGATTGTTCTTCTTATAAATCGTGCGGGTGATAGGACTCGAACCTACACGCCTCACAGCACCAGATCCTAAGTCTGGCGCGGCTACCAATTACGCCACACCCGCAAGTTCGTTTTGTAGTGGCTGCAAAGGTAGAAAGAAATTTCATTTCAGCAAATAGTTGAAGTTGCAAAGTTACTTCAAAGCCCCTATTTTAAGGTTTTTTCGAGCTTCTTCAATAATAGTGTCTATTCCGTCGGCCTCGTCTTCCTTGCTCATGTCCACCTTTTTGTCCGGAGCGATGCCGAACTCTATCTGCTGCTTGCCTGCATCAAGATGCGGGCTGGCCGAGAAGCGTACTCCCCACCCGTTGGGAAGTTCGGACGAGAAGGGCAGGCCCGAGCCTCCACCGGTCTTGTCGCCTATCAGTGTAACGTTGGGGAAGTAGCGCATGGAGTTGACGAAGTCGTTGGTGGCGCTGTAGCAATGGCGGTTGGTGAGCAGGGCCACTTTCTTTTGCCAGCGAATGCTGTTCGAGGGCTCTATATAAATGGGTGTAGGTTCGGAAAAGTCGCTGTGCCCCTTGCCGGCTTTGTGCATGATGTGGCCCGTCAGCACCTTTTCGTTGGTGAAGCGTTGGGCCATGCGGGTGGCGTTTGTCAGGTTGCCTCCACCATTGTTGCGCACGTCTATAATCAGCCCGTTGCACACGGAGAGGTACGACAGTATCTCGCTCAGATTGCCGTCGCCGATGGGGCTGGAGAAGTTGCCGTAGTAGATGTAGCCGATGTTATCTTCCAGAATGGTGTATTTGGCGCCGCCGGCGATGCGGTAGTCTCTGCCCAAATACTTTTCGATGAGGCTTTCGTTGAAGTTGCGCGGGTAGTCCAGATACCAGTTCCAATAGCGTGCCATGTCGGAAGAGGAGTATAGGTTGACGTGCCCGTCTTTCAGTTCGGCAAGCATGTTGCCCAATACCTCGAACAGGGCTTCGTTGCCCATGTTCGGAGTGATGAGCGCTTGGTATTTGTCGTGAATGTCGTTCCAGTCTATCTGCTTGTAGTCGAAGAAGCAGTAGCGTTCGTCGATGATTTGCCACAAAGCCTCGAAATTGCCTTGCGGGGTGTTGGCATATTCCTCCTCACGGATGCATCCGTGCAGCAGGGGGAGCAGGCTGAGCAGAATGCCCCAAATGCTTAAAAGGTATCTTCTTTTCATCGTCCTTACCGTCTTCTTGTTACTAAAAAATCTCACCTCCTCTTATTGGGGAATAGATAGAACTCTTTTACGAAACCCGCCATGAATACATGCGAGTAGGTGTGCGTCTTTATCTTGTTGATGTTTGACTGCTGTGTGTCCCACAAGTAGGCAAGGCGTATGGTAGAACGCCCCACAGGGAAGTCGGCGGAGAACATCTGCCTCAGTGACGGCTGGTTGTGCAGTGAGGTGAAGTTCACCACTCCGTCCCAATGTTCCAGCGTGAATATCTCGTAGTATGACTGTCCGTAGTTGGGCATGAACATCACGCCTGCCAGCGGGAGGTTTATCTGATAGCGCAGCGTGAAAGGGGAGGTTTTGATGCGCAGCTTCCAGATGGCCATGCCCGATGCGGCAAGGTTGATGTAGGCGCGTGCTTGGGCGGGGTTATTGCCGTTGCGCAGGTTGTAGACAAAGCCCCCGTTGAGGTCGGCCACGCCTCCGGCCAGCAGCTTGAAGTTGCTTGTGATGGCGAAGTTGTAGTGCAGGCCGTAGTTCCAGTTGGCCAGTGCGGAGAGGGTGTTGTTGTTCTCCGCCTTGTTGTGCGTATATCCCAAGTCGGCCTGAAAGAAGGTCTGTTGCGAGATGTTGCCGTTCATCAGCCGTGTCATCCGCATACTTTCGCGGGAAACGCGGAAGTCGATGCCTTTGTATTCCTGTGGCGATAGATAAGTATCGAACACATTGGCGAAGCCCACGCCGTACATCGTGGCACGGCTGACGATGCGGTTGCGGGCTGCGGAGTCTGTACGCAGCTTCTGCACGAGGCCGTCCTCTGCATCCTGAGCTTGCAGTGCGCCGCCGCCTGAAAGCAGCCCCACCAAGGCGATTATCCAATATGACTTCATAACCCTTCCTTCCATATTAACCGCTCATCACTTATTGCTAACCACTCTAAAACAGTTTCATCTGCCCTGTCATCTCATCCAGAATGTCTCCCTCGCTCTTCCCGTGGTCGGGGTCCAGAATTTCCGGCTCGTCTTCCCCCTCCCCGCTTTCCGGCTGTTGCGTCGGTTCGGGGCGGCGGGTAGGTTCCAGCTCATTGATGGTGTCGACGGTGAAAGTGGTCAGCCGTTTGCCTTTGGCTTTGAAACCTTTCACGGCGATGAACTCGTCAGCTTCCACCACCAGAGGTTCGCGGAAGTTGTCGTGCCCGCCGAAGATGACCTCTAATCGTGGGTAGTATTCGTCAGTGAGCAGTATGAGGCTGTTGTTCTTGTTTTCGCCCAGATAATTCTGCTTGCGCGATGTGGCTTCGAAGCAGAAACGCTTGATATACGGATAGTCTTGTTGGTCGGCATCGTAGAGCACGGCCGTCCATACCTTGTTGGGGTCGTACTTCTCAAGCACGCGTATGTTGTCCTCGTAGTGGTTGTTCAAGTCGAAGTTGGTGGTGTGGAAATCGCCGTTGTTCTGCACCACAAGGATGATGTCGTCGCTCTGGAACTCTCCGAGATATTCTCCGCGTCCGTCATAGTTGAGGCGCAGCACGTCTTGGTCGAACCATACCTGCCGTCCGCCCAATGTGGAGCCTCCGCGTTGCTTCAAGGCTATCTTGTGCACCGGGTTGCGGGTCAGGATGTTTCCCATGGCCTGACGTCCCTTGATGTTGATGGTGCTGAAGTCTTCTTCAAAGATGATGCGACGTATGCGCGGGTTGGGCTTCAGCGTCACTTTGATTACTTCTGCCTCGCCGTTGGGGTTGGCGCTGAAGTAGGTGATGCGGGAGTCGGGCGTGCCTTGCGTCACGTCGTACTCGCGGTCGCGCACCACGCCGGTGACGGCAAAACGCTTGATGTAGGTGGTTCCTTCCTTCCCGTCGCGGTAGCATACGTTGTAGATGGTGCGCTTGTCGTTCTTCTTGAATACGCTGGCGTAGAGTATGTTCTTGCCCACGAACTTTTTCTCGGCCACGGGCGTGATGATGTACTTCCCGTCGCGGAAGAAGATGATGACGTCGTCGATGGGCGAGCAGTTGGCCAGATACTCGTCTTTCTTCAGGCCGGTGCCGATGAAGCCCTCTTCGCGGTTGATGTAGAGCTTCTCGTTGGCCTCGATGACCTTGGTGGCCTCGATAGTGTCGAAGTTGCGCAATTCCGTGCGGCGGGCAAAGCCTTTGCCGTACTTCTCTTTCAGCATGCGGAACCAGTCCACGGTATATTCCACGATGTTTGCCAAGTGGCGGTCTGTCTCCTCGATGTCCGCTTTCATGCGGGCAATCAGCTCTTCGGCCTTATCGGAGTTGAACTTGAGGATGCGTGCCATCTTGATTTCCATCAGGCGGAGGATGTCGTCTTTGGTCACTTCGCGGATGAAGGTGGGGTAGTAGGGCGTCAGGCGGTCGTCGATGTGTTCGCAGGCGGCATCCATGCTCTTGGCCTGCTCGAACTCCTTGTCCTTGTAGATGCGCTCTTCGATGAAGACCTTTTCGAGCGAGGCGAAGTGGAGGCTTTCCAGAATCTCGCTCTTGCGTATCTCCAATTCTTGGCGCAGCAGGGCCAGCGTGTTGTCGGCCGATTTGCGCAGCACGTCGCTCACGGTGAGGAAGTGCGGCTTTTGCTCGTCGATGACGCAACAGTTGGGCGAGATGCTCACTTCGCAGTCGGTAAAGGCATAGAGTGCGTCTATCGTCTTGTCGGACGATACGCCCGGCGCCAAGTGCACCAGAATTTCCACATTGCCCGATGTGAGGTCTTCTACCTTACGGATTTTTATTTTCCCTTTTTCGCTTGCCTTTACGATGGAGTCGCATATTCCCGCCACCGTTTTCCCGTAAGGAATCTCTTTGATGGCAAGCGTCTTGTTGTCAATCTTCTCTATCTTTGAACGCACGCGTACGGCGCCTCCCCGCTCGCCGTCGTTGTACTTGGACACGTCGATGGAGCCTCCCGTCTGGAAGTCGGGATAGAGCTTGAAGGCTTCGTTATGCAGATACTTGATGGAGGCGTCGCATAGTTCATTGAAGTTGTGCGGCAGTATTTTGGACGACAGGCCCACGGCAATGCCCTCTACGCCTTGTGCCAGCAGCAGGGGGAATTTCACGGGCAGCGTCACCGGTTCTTTGTTCCGTCCGTCGTAAGAGAGTTTCCATTCGGTGGTTTTGGGGTTGAACACCACGTCGAGCGCAAACTTGGAGAGGCGTGCCTCGATGTATCGCGGTGCGGCGGCGCTGTCGCCCGTCAGGATGTTTCCCCAGTTCCCCTGACAGTCTACAAGCAAGTCCTTCTGTCCCAGTTGCACCAAGGCGTCGCCTATGGAAGCGTCGCCGTGGGGGTGGAACTGCATGGTGTGCCCCACGATGTTGGCCACCTTGTTGTATCGTCCGTCTTCCATGCGGCGCATGGAGTGCAGGATGCGCCGTTGTACGGGCTTCAACCCGTCCATGATGTGGGGCACGGCACGTTCCAGTATCACGTACGAGGCATAGTCCAGAAACCAGTTCTGGTACATGCCGCTCAGCTGGTGTTTCACGTTGGCGTCTTTCGTGTCGGCAGGTTTGTAGTCAGAGTGTTCTTCTTTTCCGGCCGGCAGTTCCTTGTCAAAATCGTCTTTCGGTGCTTCAAAATCTTCGTTCATATTTGTTCGGGGATTGTCTATTCAATGATATGGCTGATTTTCAGTTGCACGCAAAAATACGAAATTTGTTCGATAAACGAGAATTTATGCCGGACTTTTATCATGGAGCGCCTCTCTCAGGGGCTTTCTGGGGGGGCGGAGAGGAACGTGCGGCAGATGCGGCATGCGGAGATTCTGTCAGGTGCTTGTGCCCGGCGTGACAGGCACAAGCCTTTGACGGCTCAGACACAAGTCTTCGACTTGACAAACACAAGTGCCTGTCACGCCGGGCACAAGCTTCTGACAAACCTGCCCGAGAAGCCGCCCGGGTGCAGGAGGGGTGACCGGATTGGCGGCTGCTTAAATTCCATTCGGATACGGCACGGCATCTTCTCCACAGCTGCGCACACGGCGAAGCACCCGAGTCTCCGGCGATGACGAAGGATATTGCAGAAATTAACGCCCATCGTGCCCTACTTATGATATAAATCTCTATCTTTGTGGCACTTTTTTACACAAGAGATGAAATAAAATTAATTAAGATACAACAGAAAATGGCACAAGAAGACGTTTTTAAGAAACTCGTATCACACTGCAAAGAGTATGGCTTCGTATTCCCCTCCAGCGAAATTTATGATGGATTGGGAGCCGTGTACGACTACGGCCAGATGGGTGTGGAACTGAAAAACAACATCAAACAATATTGGTGGCAGAGCATGGTGTTGCTGCACGAAAACATCGTCGGCATAGACTCGGCCATCTTCATGCACCCCACCATATGGAAAGCCAGCGGGCATGTGGACGCGTTCAACGACCCTTTGATTGACAACCGCGACTCCAAGAAACGCTATCGTGCCGATGTATTGATAGAAGACCAGATTGCCAAATACGACGACAAGATAAACAAGGAAGTGGCCAAGGCAGCCAAACGCTTCGGCGAGGCTTTCGATGAGGCACAGTTCCGCAGCACCAACGCCCGCGTGCTGGAGCATCAGTCCAAGCGCGATGCCCTGCATCGACGCTATTCCGACGCCATGAACGCCGGTCCCGACCTGAACGAGCTTCGTCAGATTATCCTCGATGAAGAAATCGTGTGCCCCATCAGCGGAACGAAGAACTGGACGGAAGTGCGCCAGTTCAACCTCATGTTCTCCACTGAAATGGGTTCTACGACCGACGGTGCCATGAAGATATACCTCCGTCCCGAAACGGCGCAAGGCATCTTTGTGAACTACCTAAACGTGCAGAAGACCGGACGCATGAAGATACCTTTCGGCATCGCGCAGATAGGCAAGGCCTTCCGTAACGAAATCGTGGCTCGCCAGTTTATCTTCCGCATGCGCGAATTCGAGCAGATGGAGATGCAGTTCTTCGTAAAACCGGGCACCGAGCTGGATTGGTTCAAGACATGGAAGGAAACCCGCCTGAAGTGGCACAAGGCACTGGGCTTCGGCGACGACCACTACCGCTATCACGACCACGAGAAGCTGGCCCACTACGCCAACGCCGCCACCGACATCGAATTCCTGATGCCTTTCGGCTTCAAGGAAGTGGAAGGTATCCACAGCCGTACGAACTTCGACCTTTCCCAGCACGAGAAGTTCTCAGGCAAGAATATCAAGTACTTCGACCCCGAAACGAACGAGAGCTATACACCGTATGTTATCGAGACTTCCAT
This sequence comes from Prevotella heparinolytica, assembly GCF_004342845.1. Taxonomy (GTDB): domain Bacteria; phylum Bacteroidota; class Bacteroidia; order Bacteroidales; family Bacteroidaceae; genus Bacteroides; species Bacteroides heparinolyticus. Next base: position 19,724 of record NZ_SLXB01000015.1, read on the forward strand.
CGGCGTAGACCGTATGTTCCTCAGCATCATGTCCGCCTCTTATTGCGAAGAGAAGCTGGAGAACGGCGAAACCCGCGTTGTGCTGAAGCTTCCCGCTGCTCTGGCTCCGGTGAAGCTGGCCGTGATGCCGCTGGTGAAGAAAGACGGACTGCCCGAAAAGGCACGCGAAATCATCGACAGCCTGAAGTTCCACTTCCACTGCCAGTATGACGAGAAAGACAGCATCGGCAAGCGCTATCGTCGTCAGGACGCCATTGGTACTCCCTATTGCGTCACCGTCGATCATCAGACACTGGAAGACAACTGTGTGACGCTGCGTAATCGCGACTCCATGGAGCAGGAACGTGTGCCTATCACCGAGCTGAACAATATCATTGCAGACCGAGTAAGCATCACTTCGTTGCTGAAGACATTGCAGTAAAAGCGGTTTGCATGATGTATGGATACATAGTCGGATACGGCTTGTACGGATTGACGGATGCATAAGTTCATCCGTGTAATCCATTCCTAATAAAGAAACAGATGAATAATTATATATAATAGTTTAACCGAATGAGAAGATTATCCCTTTTGTTTTTGCCTTTCGTATGGTTGTTGGCAGGTATTTTTGTTTCCTGCGAGGAAAGTGAAGAGGCGGGAAAATATGATAATTGGCAAGAGCGCAACAAGATGTTTGTCGACTCGATAAAGACGTCGACCGGCGAAAATTATGTGTTTACAGCAGAGGCCGCCGATGCAATGGAGCTTGGAAAACTGTATGCCATACAAACCACAGCCAGCACCTCCGACGGGGCTCAATATGTATATTGCAGAAAGCTTGTAAAAAATGACGCGGGCGAGCGTCCGCTGTATGCGGGCTATCACTCCAAAGTAAATGCTTTCTATTACGGGACTTACATAAACGGAGATAAGTTCGACGGGAATTTCACCGGTTATAGTGCGCAAGACCGTGCGATACCCGTTCCACCGGCAAAGGCTCCCACCGATTTTGATGCGTATAGTGCTTTTGAAGTCTCGAAAGTGGTTGCAGGCTGGACGGCAGCTTTGCAGTTCATGCGAATGGGCGAGCGCTGGATGCTGTATATTCCGTGGCAAAGCGGATATGGAACGAGCAATTATACCTCCCAAGGCTCTACGAAGACCATTCCGGGCTATTCGGTGTTGACATTCGACGTGCAGCTGGTCAGCTTTGCGAAGTAATCCATCAGAGGATATATAGAAAAGAGCCATGCCATTACTCAAAAATAGAGTTTGGCATGGCTCTTTCGGTTTTCTCATCTGTATCTAAAAAACAATAGGCTGAATGGAGTGAAAGAGAAACGGAGTATAATAACTGTTTACTGTTAAGACCTCGTTTCCGGCAATGAACCAAGAGCTCGAAAGCCCCCCTTCGGGAAGGGCTTCTGAGAGGGGGTAGGCTAAGTATACGACTGAGATACCCTAAGTCGTATACTTAGCCTACCTCAGTCCTATACTTAGGTACCCTCCATATAGAACTGAAATTTCCTCCTCCTTTTTATCTGCCCTTCAAGAGATAAAAAATGGTGATATTTTTCAAAACAGAAAGAAGATTATTTATACCTTTTTCCTGATTGCCTTTACCCAAATCTCATACCCTTCCTCATTCAGGTGCAGGCCGTCGTTGGTCAGGTTGCCGCGCAGCACGTTCGTGCCTTTCTCCGTGAACAAGGGGAAGAGGTCGATGAAAACAATCTTTTTTTCCTTGGCCAGTGCTTCGAGGCGGGCGTTGATTTCGGGAATCATATCCGTCTTTCCGGTCAGCCTTTTGTAGCGGCCGAAGCTCTCGTTGATGGGGAGCAGGCTTTGCAGGTAGAGTTTGGTTTCGGGCGATTCGCGTTGAATGCGGTCTATCGTTGTGCGCATCATCGCCACGATGCTGTCTGTCGTGAGGTCGTGTGATACGTCGTTAACGCCGGTTAGCAGGAACAGTTTCTGCGGATGTCCGGGAAGAATCTGGTGCAGGCGGTCATAGATACCCATCACTTCGTCGCCGATGATGCCACGATTGCGCACATTTTTCTTCCCGAGGCGGGCAGACCAGTCACCACCGTTTTCGGTCAGGCTGTTGCCCAGCATCACGATGTCCTTGCGGGTGATGGCAGGCTCGTCCGTGAATTGCAGGAAGCGTTTGTAGTAATGCTCCGTATAAGTGCGCGGAATGGGGCAGATGGCAGCCGCTACGGCGTTGGCCACCAGCGAACGCAGGCGAACGGTGTTATGACTGTCTTTAGGATGTACGGCATTGATGAGCAGAATCACGGAAATATCATTGTCCGGATCTATGACGATGGAAGTACCTGTATAACCGGTATGTCCGTATGTGTTAGGGCCAAACAGGTCTCCGGTGTTCGAGGCGTATGCACTGAAGTTGTCCCAACCAAGTGTACGCCCGAAGGTGGCGGTGGCCCGGGGTACGGTACGCATGGCCTTCACACCAAGCGGACTGAGTATGCGGTGTCCGTTCCATTCGCCTCCGTTCTGTAAGGCGGCGCAGAGTACGGCAATATCTTCCGCACAGGAAAACAAGCCGGCATTGCCACTGATGCCTCCGTTCATGACACGTGCCAAGGGGTCGTGTACTTGTCCGCAAAGCACTTGCCCGTCTGTTTGCTTCTCGGTAGGAGCAATGTTGTTTACTGCACAGCGGTCAGAAGAGAGCGGAGAGCAGGAAGTGTTTACCCATTGTCCGTTCTTGTCGCGCCGGCAGGGCAGGTAGTCGGTGTGATTCATGCCCAGCACGTCGAAGATATTCTCGCGGGCGAAGTCGCGCAGGCTTTCTCCGGATACGGTCTCGATGATGTGTTGCAGGGTGATGAAGTTGAGGCAACTGTATTGAAAATCGGTTTGTGGTTTGAAGTCTCGCTTGCATGTGGCAATATACTCCATCAGTCCTTCAGGGTTGGGCGAACCGTATTGTTTCTCCAGCTCGGTTACAGAGGCGTAGGGAGGCAGACCGGAGGTATGCGTCATCAAATCGGCAATGCGGATGACTTTCTTCTCTTTTCCGTCTTCGCTCTCCCAATTCTTGAAACCGGGGATGTAGAGGCTGACGGGGTCGAGCATGCGTATCTTGCCGCGCTCTGCCAGTATCATGACGCAAACGGCAGTAGACATGGATTTGCTGCAAGAGGCCATGTCGAAAATGGTGTTTGTTGTCATCGGCTGCGTGTCAGGATAGACGCGTTTGTTGCCGTATGCTTTCAGGTAGGCCATTTTCCCACCCCGCACCACGGCAAGTACCGCACCGGGAATCTCACGATTGGCAATGGCTGTTTCAATGGCTTCGTCGGCGTACATCAGCTTGCGCGAGTCTATGCCCACCTGTTCGGGGGCTACACGCTGCAAAGATTGTCCGAAGGCTGTTTGCAGGCAGAATAGAAAAAGAAGGAGGAAGAGTTTGAAGTTACTTTTGGTAGATTTTGACTGTATCATATCCGGTTTCCTTTCTAAAGTTTTTATTGATAAATAGTTATGTTTGTAGCGGCTGCGAGAAGGGAGGGCTTTAGAGACTCCTATACGCATCCACCGCATTCTTCACCGACCCGTGCATCAGCAGCAATGCCTTGGCCTTGCCATAATCCAGTCCGAGTTCCTCTACCAGCATGCGTGTGCCGCGATCCACTAATTTCTTGTTGCTGAGTTGCATGTTTACCATCTTGTTGCCCTTCACGCGTCCCAACTGTATCATGACGGAAGTGGTAATCATGTTCAGAATCATTTTCTGCCCTGTACCCGACTTCATGCGCGAACTTCCCGTTACGTATTCCGGGCCTACAATCATTTCGATGGCTACATCGGCTTCTGCCGCCATGGGCGAATCGGGATTGCTGGTGATGCAACCGGTCAGGATGCCGTGTTCGCGTGCTTCGTGCATGGCTCCAATCACGTATGGAGTGGTGCCCGATGCGGCGATGCCGATGACGGTATCCCTGTCTGTGATGTTACGTTCCGTCAGTTCCTCCCATCCGCGATGCACGTCATCTTCGGCGTTTTCCACCGGATTGCGCAGTGCGGTGTCTCCGCCTGCTATCAGTCCGATGACTAACGTGGGAGGCATGCCGAAAGTAGGAGGTATTTCCGAGGCGTCGAGCACGCCGAGGCGTCCGCTGGTACCTGCACCCATGTAGAAGATACGTCCGCCTTGCTTCATGCGCGGCACAATCAGGTTCACCAGTTTCTCTATTTGCGGAATGGCCTTTTGTACGGCAAGTGCCACTTTTTGGTCTTCCGTGTTGATGTCTTCCAGAATCTCACGGACAGACTTCTTTTCCAGATCGTTGTAGAGCGAGGGTTGCTCTGAGATTTTTACGAACATAAGGCTATTTATTGTTTTAACGGTTTACTATTTGTTGTATGGCAGTGTGCCGGTTGCACGGCCGCTTTCTTCATCATTTCCCGCTGTGATATTTTATTAATCCCTCCATCGGGCTTTTGATGATGTTTCCCACTTGGATGCCCGTTTCATAGGCGGCTTTTATCAGCACCTCCTTGTAGTGGAAAGCCACCGAACCGATGAAGTGCACTTTTTCGTGTTGATAGCCGTCGTATTGCATGACATTGCGTTTGAGGAATGCCTTGAAACTGTTCAATACCAAGTTGTGCACGCAAGGTTCGTCCATGTTCTGTGCAAGGAACGGCGACAGGCTTGCCAGAAAACGGTTTGGGAACGGTTGGCGGTACACACGGTCGATGATATCGGCAGGCGTCAGGCCGAACTGCTCGAGGAACTTCTCTTTCAGCCCGGGTGTCATCTGGTTTTTCAGGAGGTCGCCCACCAAGAGTTTGCCCAAACAGGCACCGCTACCTTCGTCACCCAAGATGAAGCCTAAGGGCGACACGTTGGCCACGATGTCTTGTCCGTTGTAGTAGCACGAGTTGGAGCCGGTGCCCATGATGCAGGCAATGCCGGACTTATGCCCGCAAAGCCCGCGCGCGGCGGCCAGCATGTCGGTGTTCACTTCTATCGCCCCTTTCACCTTGAGGTGTTGGGCGATGGCTCGGCGCATCGTGGCAATCTTGTCGGGAAAGCCGCATCCCGCACCATAAAAATAGACTGCATCCGGTTCGTCGGACTTCAGCCGGGGCAGTAGCGTCGTTGCTATCTCGTTGCTGATTTCTTCTTCCGATTGAAAGAAAGGATTCGTCCCTTTCGTAAATATCTGTTGGAGGAGTTCTCCATTCTCTACAACGCACCAGTCGGTTTTTGTAGAGCCACTGTCTGCTATTAGAATCATGTCTTTTATATGTTATTTTTATATCTTGATGTATATCTTCCGTTTGTATAGCTGATAGCCTATGCACCAGTTGATTGCGATGAACAGAAGGGCATAGGCCAGCGAGCCTCCGGTTTCACCGAAGACGGGCATGAACACTATCTTGTACAGGAATCCATGTATGCTGATGCTGCCGTCGGCCCACGGAAAACGGATGCTGCCGAACAGAATGCTGAGCACACCGCCCAGCACATACATGAACAGAGGGTTCACACCGAAGGCTTCGAAGAACATGCTCCACCGTCTGGCGCCTTTCACGTCGATAATCCAGATGAGCAATGCGAGGAAGCTCGATGCCAGTCCGCAGGTAGCGAGCACATAGGTAGGCGACCATATCTTCTTGTTGATGGGGCATCCGTAGCTCAGCAGGAAGCCGGCAAAAGTAAGGATGACACCTGTCAGAAACAGTGTGATGAGCTGTGCGTTCAGGAAGCTTTCGCGGTCTGCCGGCTTGTTGCCGTCGAGCATCAACCGCCCCACACAGAAGCCAAGCAATACGTGGGCAATGGAGGGAATGGTGCTCAATATGCCTTCCGGGTCGATGCCGTTGTCCTTGTACATGTGTGCAGGGGTCAGGATGGCACGGTCTACAACGGAAAGGATGTTCGTTTCGTTATAGGCAAAGCCGTTGCCGCACATCAGCAGGATGAAATAGCCTGCCAGCAGGCTGAAGATGAGGTAGGGGATGTGCTTGTGCTTCATGGTCAGTGCAATGATGGAGGTTGCCCCGTAGCACAGGGCCAGTCGCTGCATGACGCCCAAGATGCGCATACGGTTGAAAGTCCAGACCGAAGCCCACAAGTTCTCGCCGAAGCTCAAGTCATCCGGAGCGGAGGCCCAGTAGTAGCAGAAACGGGAGAACCAGCCGATGGCCATGCCGATGAGGAAGATGAGGACGGTGCGTTTCAGTATCTTTAAGGCGGCGGCATGACTGAAAGTGAAATCGTATTTCTTCAGGGAGATGTACGTGGATATGCCCATGATGAACATGAAGAAAGGAAAGACAAGGTCGGTGGGTGTGAGACCGTTCCATTCGGCATGGCGGAGGGGGGCATAGATGTGCGTCCAACTTCCGGGATTGTTCACCATAATCATGCCTGCAATGGTGACGCCGCGGAGAATGTCGAGTGCGAGGATGCGTTTGTTTATCTTCGGACTATTCATGAGTTTATGTGTGTTAAGTTTGTTCTCAATGGTTTGGTACATTCGTCCACTAAATAAACGATGGACACGTAGGGAATGCCGGAGTTTGTCGTCAGCCCTATTTCGCAGGTACGACTGTTGGAGTAGCCTATCTGTACTCCGGCAGCTTCTATCTGTGGACGCAGTTTACGCAGGGCGTAAGCATTCAGCTCGGGATGGGTGAAACCACGGTCGCCTGCGAAGCCGCAACACCCCACTTCCTCCGGAATGATGACATTGTTGGAACAAAGACGGGCAAGGCCGGTCAATGTATCCGCCAATCCCATTTTCCGCATGGAGCAGGTGATATGGATGGCCACGGGGCGGTCGGTCGGCGTGAAGTCCAGCTTGTCTCGCAAGAAAGTGTGGATAAATTCTGCGGGTTCGTACAGTTTCATCCGTTTGATGTGTTCGCGCATGCGGTGCAGGCAGGGGCTTTGGTCGCAAAGCACAGGATACTCGCCGTGCCGGCTGGCTTCCCACAGGGCGGCTTCGAGTTCTTCTACCTTGCGGTCGGCTATGTCGGGCATGCCTTTGCTTTCCCAGATGGTGCCGCAACACAGTTTGTCCATCCCCTCCGGGAAGATGACCTCGTAGCCCGCTTTCTGCAACAGGGATATCATTTTGTTTACCAGCGCCCGTTCTACAGGCGATTTCTTGGATAAACCCATAGTTTGGTTAATACAACTGGGAAAGTAGACTACTTTGCAGATGGTGTTGTTTTGCATGGCATTCTCTTCCCTGTCGGATGTATGTGTCGGTGAGGCTTGTGAACCGGTATATTTGTAGGCCTTGGGCATGGCAGGTGTCCACAAGGGTATGTTTGGCAGTTTGTGCATGCCTTTGGTAACGGCACTCATGGCTTTCGTCCTTAACAGGGAATGGCCGAAGTCGGCCAAGCGCAGGGTGGAACGTAGGGCGCTTTTGACGCCTGCAAAATGGTTGGCGGCAAAGTTTCCCGCTTTATATCCGAGGCTGTTCTTGGGCAATGCTTCCTGTCGGACAAGATGGGTGAGGTCGCCGGTATTGATGCCCATCGGGCAGGATGTGGAGCAGAGCCCGTCGCCGGCGCAGGTTTGGTCGCCGAGGTAGCGGTATTGCTTTTCAAGTTTTTTGGCTTCTTGTAAATATCCGTGTTGCTTCAGGCGAGATATCTCGCGTTGCACCACGATGCGTTGGCGCGAGGAGAGGGTGAAACCGCAGGAAAGGCAGTTTACTTCGCAGAAGCCGCATTCTATGCACTTGTCGGCCGCAAGTGGCGGGCAAAGTGCCACGATGGCAATTCCATCGGAATTGCGTTGCAGTTGATAGCCGGTGGCTCGGTTCTTTTCGTCGATGGCTAAGACGGGCAGTGGCTTGAAGTGCTTGATGTGGCATTGAGGGTCGTCGTTGAAGATGACGCCGGGATTCAACAAGCCTTTCGGGTCGAAAATCTCCTTGACGGTCTGCATGGCCCGGAAAGCATCGTCGCCCCATTCGTAGCGGACGAAAGGCGCCATGTTGCGCCCCGTGCCGTGTTCGGCTTTCAGAGAGCCGTCGTACTTGTCTACAACTAACGTTTTGACGTCATTCATCAGGGCTTCGTAGCGTTTCACTTCGTCGGCAGTGCTGAACGACTGGTTGATGATGAAGTGATAGTTCCCTTCGAGGGCATGCCCGTAGATGCAGGCATCGTCGTAGCCGTGGCGGGCGATGAGCTGTTGCAGTTCGGCGGTGGCTTCGGGCAGGTCTTCGATGTGGAAGGCGATGTCCTCGATGAGGCAGGTTGTGCCCGGCTTGCGTGTTCCGCCCACGGAGGGGAAGATGCCGGAACGGATGGCCCAATAGGGGGAGTACTCTTCGGGGTTGTCGGTAAAGCGGACGGGCGTATAGGTCTTGAACGAGGTCAGACATGCCTCGATGGCGGAGATGTTCTGCTTTAATTCCTCCGGGGTGCGGGCTTTGGTCTCTGTCAGTACGGCGGTCAGTCCCATTTCGTCGCCGGGTTCTACGCCCGGGAGGATGGAGGAGGCCACTTCGCCTTTATATCTCAAGAAGACGGGGTCGTTGACGGAAGAGAGGCTTTTGGAGTCCAGCATCTCCGCGCTTTTCACAACGGGTTCGCCGCTTTCGGCCGGTTGTCCGTCGGGCGTCGTTCTCGTAAGTCTTTTCATCGCCACCACGGCACGGCTCGCTTCTTTGATGGTTTTGAAGTAAATCATGGCGCTTGCCTTGCAGGGGTAGTCGTACTCCGTTTTCATCGTCACTTCAGCAAGGAAAGCCAGCGTGCCCTCGGAGCCTACCATGAGGTGGGCGATGATGTCGAACGGGTCGTCGAAGCGGACGAAGGGCAGAAGGTTGAGGCCCATGACGTTCTTGATGGAGTATTTATAGCGGATGCGCTCTACCAGTTTCTCATTGGCGCGGATTTCGTCGCGTAGGTTGCAGATGCGGCGGATGAAGTCGCTGTGGGTCGCTTCGAAAGAGGTGCGACTGTCGGGGTCGCCGGTGTCCAGCACCGTGCCGTCAGTCAGGATGATGCGTGCCGAAATCAGCACCTTGTCGCTGTTGGCATGGGTGCCACAGTTCATGCCGGAGGCGTTGTTCATGACGATGCCGCCCACCATGGCGCTCTTCACGCTGGCAGGGTCGGGGGCAAACTTGCGTCCGTAGGGAGCCAGCAGTTCGTTCACACGCTGGCCGATGATGCCGGGCTGGAGGGTTATCCGTTCACGGTCGGCAGATATCTTGTATTTCTCCCAGTGTTTGCCCGCCACGATGAGGATGGAGTCGCTGATGGCCTGCCCGGACAGGCTGGTGCCTGCCGCGCGGAAAGTGACGGGCAGGTTGTAGTGGTCGGCCAGCGTCAACAGCAGGGAGACTTCTTCTTCATTCTTAGAGCGAATCACCGCTTGGGGTATCAGGCGGTAGAAGCCCGCATCCGTGCCCCATGCCAACCGGCGCAGGGGGTCGGTATAGATTCTGTCTTTCGGAATGAACCGTCCTGCCTCTTGCAGGAATGTGTCGTAAATTGTTTTCTCCATCTTCGTTCTCCTTTCGTTAAGGTTCGTTATTTGTCATCGCCCTTTTTGTGCCATGCTCCGAAGCGGGGCGAACGCTTCGGGCGGCTTCTGTTTCCGGCGTTACGGAGGGGGCGGTTGTGTCGTATAGGCGAGGCCGGTAACGTCGCATATGCGAGGCCGGTGATGTCGCATATACGAGACTAATGACGTCGTATATACGAGGCTGCCGGCCTCTCCCTAATGTCGTTGCCTACGACTTCCCAATGTCATCACCCACGACTTCCCAACGCCGTTTCGCTCCTCCTGCGGTGATGTCTTGAGCGGCGTATGTCATTTATATAAGTAATACTTCTTCGACAGCTTGCGGAATGTTTCGGTGTCTTTGTACCAATAGTCGCGGATGTCTTCCCAACGGTTGCGCTCGGCGAAGCGTTCGCGTATCCGGCGTGAGCCGCACACTTTGTCGAACATCGAGAAACGCCCCTTGTTGGCATGGTCGAACACGGCACGGTCGGGATAGAGGGCGGCCACTTCCTGCATCACCAAGAACTGTATGTCGCTCAACGGCGCCCGGCCGAAGTCCATGATATGCACTTGCACGCCTTGCAGCAACTTGCCTTTGCCCACGCTGTAAAACGGTTTCAGATACATCGGCCGGAAAACGACGCCCGGCACGTTCAGGCTGTTCAGGTTTTTGGCAAGCTGCCCGGCCTCTATCCACGGTGCGGCAAACATCTGGAACGGGATGGTGTAGCCCACGCCGATGGACATATAGCCCAATTCGCCCAAGATGCCGCTGACGGGATAGAAGAAGGCGGAATGCGGATGAGGAATGTGCGGAGACGAGGGCACCCATTGCAGTCCGGTCTGCGTGTAGTCCATCTTGCGCTTCCAGCCTTTCATCTTCACCACACGGAGGTTGCATTGTTTCCCGTCCTTCAACATCTTTTCGCCGTTGAGCATCAGTGCCAACTCGCCGCAAGTGAGGGCGTAAAGGTAAGGTATTCTGAACTGGCTGACAAAAGAAACGCAGTCGTCTTCCACCAGATTGCCTTCTATCTTCAGTCCGCCCAAGGGGTTGGGGCGGTCCAGTACGATGAACTCTTTGCCGTTCTCGGCGGCTGCTTCCATAGCCAGTCCCATGGTGCTGATGTAGGTGAACGAACGGCAACCGATGTCTTGAATGTCATACACCAGCACGTCCACGTCTTTCAGCATCTTCGGCGTGGCTTTGCGCGTCCTTCCGTAGAGCGAGTAGACGGGCAGGCCGGTGGAGGCGTCCTTGATGTCCGTTACGTGGTCGCCCGCATGCACATCGCCGCGCACGCCATGTTCGGGGCCATAGAGGGCCACCAGATTCACGTTCGGCGCTTCGTGCAGAATGTCGATAGTAGACTTCATGCGGTTATCTACTCCCGTAGGATTCGTAATCAGTCCTACGCGTTTACCTTCCAGACACTTGAATTTTTGTTCTTTCAGCACCTCGATGCCGGTCTTTATTCTGATTTTCTGTGCCTGCGTCGCACTCGTTAAGAAGAGGCAGAGCAGACTGGTGAGGAAGAGTTTCATTTTAGTGGTTAGTGATTAGTGATTAATGGTTAGTGATTGGCGATTAACGGTTAGTAAACTAATCACTAATCGTTAACCGCTAATCACTAATCGTTATTTTCCCTTTCCATAATTCGGATCGATTTTCCGGTCTACCAGATAAGTGACGGCCAGTGTGGCGAGGCAGCAAGCCATTACCATCCAGAAGAAGTTGACATAGCCGATGGCTTCCTGTATATAGCCTGCCACGAATCCCGGCAGCATCATGCTCAGTGCCATGAAGGCGGTGCAGATGGCATAGTGCGACGTCTTGAACTCGCCTTCGGAGAAATACATCATATAAAGCATGTAAGCCGTGAAGCCGAACCCGTAGCCGAACTGCTCGATGGATACGGCAATGCTTATCAGCGTGATGCTGGCAGGCTGAACAACGGCTAAATAGACGAACGTGAGGCAGGGCAGCGTCATGCAGGCGGCCATGAGCCACAACGAACGTTTCAGTCCGCGACGCGAGGCGTAGACGCCTCCCACGATGCCACCGGCCAGCAGGGCTATCACGCCGATGGTGCCATATACGATGCCCACCATCTCGGTGCTCAGTCCCAGTCCGCCTTTCTCAACAGAGTGCACAAGGAAAGGCTGGCACATCTTGATGAGGAAACCTTCGGGTAGGCGGTAGAGCAGCATGAAGGCTATGGCAAGCAATACGCCGGGCTTCTTGACGAAGGTGATGAACGAGTTGGCCAATTCCCGTCCTTTCGACTGCTGCCGTGCTTGTGCCGAACCGTCCGCTGCGGAGGCCGGAACACGGGGCTTGTCTTCTTTGGAGCGCGGCAGGCGGAAGGTGTGGTAGATGGTAATCAGGCAGAACACCACGGCGGCGCAGCCCATTGTCACTTGCCAAGAGAGGGGGATGTTGCCCGTCTCTTTCTCCAGCATGCCGGCAATGAACACCAACACGCCTTGCCCGAAGACCGAAGCCACCCGATAGAACGTGCTTCGGATGCCGATAAAGGCGGCCTGACTGCTCGGACTGTGTGCCAACATGTAGAAGCCGTCGGCGGCAATGTCGTGCGTGGCCGAGGCAAAGGCGGCGATGATGAACAATATCAGCGTGAACGAGAACATGCCGATGGGGGTTTGTCCCGAAGCGATGGTCTCTTGCTCCGGATGGGGCAGGCTGACGGTGAGCACCACCATGAGCACCGTCAGCAAGGCCTGCATGGAGAGAATCCACCAGCGTTTGGTCTTCACCACGTCCACGATGGGGCTCCAGATACCTTTCAGGAACCAAGGGAAGTAGAGCAGCGTGGTGAAGAATGCCATATCGCCGTTGGGCACGCCCATCTTGGTGAACATCATCACCGAGATGGTGTTGACAACAAAGTAGGGCACACCTTCTGCAAAGTAGAGTGTGGGCACCCACCACCAAGGACTCTTTTCTTTCATATCATTATTCATGGTCATAAAGTTTTTTGATTTCAGCGTCTATATAATAATGTAACAGGATGTCGTCGTACCGATAGCCTTGCTCGCCCATCACGGCGGCGCCTATCTGGCACAGGCCCACACCGTGCCCCCAGCCTGCACCGGTAAGGACGAACCGCCCCGGTATGCCTTCGGCAGAGATATCTTCCTTGTCTACGACGAATGCCGAGCTGTAGAGGTGGGAGTTGGAGAGCGTGCGGCGTATTTCCAGCTCCTTGCCTATGGTGAGCGTCTTCTTTGTTCCCACAATCTTCAGTTTCCAGAGGCGTCCGCTCGTGCCGCGTGCTACGGGAACGAGGTCGATGATTTGTCCGTAGTCGATGCCCGAACGCTTCAGTATGAGGGCCGACAGTTCGTCTTGCGCATAGGTCACCTTCCAGCGATAGAAGTCCGTGGTCTCTTGGTCGTAGTTATTGAGCACCTGCGAGAGTATGCGCTTGTCCGCCGTGTTGCAGAAGGCTTCGGGCGAAGTGCGTATCCAACGCTCCAGCCTCTCCCCCCCAGCCCCCTCCCCCATAGGGAGGGGGTGTTGAGATAGAATTGCGTTATCATCGCAGCCTTCCCTCTCTATAGGGATGGGGTCGGAAGAAGGGCTGGAGAAGTCGGGGGTGGGAGGCGTGGGGATGAGGTCGCGCTTTTTACTGAGGTAAGGGTGCTTGACGTCTGCCCAGCAATATTGAAACTCTTCGAATATGCCGCCGCAGCATTTGGAGAATCGGGCATCGCATATCTTGCCGTTGTACGTCAGAACTTGGCCGTAAGTGGCGGCGATGGCTTGGCGTACGGTATCGGTACAAGCACGGGTGATACCTTGATAACGTTGGCAGTGGTCGTCGGCGCAGACATCGAAGTGGGTGTGAGCGTCGCGTTCGTACCAGACGAGGGAGAGGTCTTTCTCCTTCGTCTCTTTCTCTTGTTGGAAAGAGATAGGTTGCGCCATGTGCGATGTGATTTGTTGCATGACGCACTCGGGATGGGCGATGACTTCTTCATTGGTGAAGCGAAGCACATGGTAGCCTAAGGATTCGAGATGGCGGGTACGATCGGCATCTTTGGCTTGCTGTTCAGGCGTGGAATGATAGCCGCCGTCTATTTCGATGATGAGTTGTTTCTCCAGACATACGAAGTCTACGATGTAGCAATCGATGATGTGTTGTCTCCTGAACTTACAGCCGGTTTGCCCGTTACGCAATCCTTCCCACATCACTCTCTCCGCTTCTGTTGGATTCTTCTTTAGCTCTTGCTGTTTCTCTTTCAGTAAGTCATAACTGAGTCTGTCGGCCGTTTGATAGCGGTCTTTCTCCTTGCCCCCCTTTTCCGTGAGGAGGGAGTGTTGAGATAGACTATCGCTTTCGTCGCGCAGCCCTCCCCTCCCTATGGGGGAGGGGTTGGGGGAGAGGCTTAGCAGCCAGCTCCTCGAAATCACTGCGTGTGCCTTGAGCAACTCCAAGGAGGCGGTGGCGCTCATTTCGGACGAGATGACGCTGGTCAGGTAGTCTTCCACCTTCACCACATTGATGCCGGTGAGCTTGCCATCTTCCACGATGATTTTCAAGGCACCGAGGAAACGCTGATTCTCCTTGCGCTCCCAGTGGAAGTTGATGCCGATGGTGACGTTCAGCAGCTCGAATGCGTCTGTCGACTCATTGTTCGGCTCGAACAGCAGCTCGTCATACAGGCGGCCGTTCCAGCGTATTCTGCCTTGGTCATAAGTAACTACTTGTTTGCCGCAGACCTCCGTTCCGCCGATGCGGTACGGGCTCAGCAGGTTGAACTCTATCTGCGGCTCGAACAAGATGCCTACGTGTACTTTGGGTTCTTTCATAATGAGGTATTGTTTAAGATTTGTTCCTTGATGCGCTGCCGTATGCGTCGGAAATCATCGGCAGAAAGACATACTTCTCCTAAAATACGGGCTACGTCTTCGGCGGTAATCTTCCTGAAATCTTTCTCTACGGGAGTGATGAATACCCCTCCGAGGTCTACCGACGCCGGACTGCTCAACAGGTTGGCATCGCCTTCGGCGGTGTAGCAGGCGGGGCGGTGCTTTTCGCGGGGAAAAAGGAAGATGGTCCAGAAAGCCTCTGCCTCCGGCTCGTTTCCCGGCCGTAGGGAGGGTGCGGGTTGGGTTTCGTATAAGGCGAGCACGTTCATCATCGGCTCGTCTTCGCCTGGTTTCACGTCCAACGTGCGATAGATGATGTCGAAGAGGGCGGTGGCGTCTGCTGCCGAGGCAGATTGAATGACGAGGGTGGTACGGGGGGCATCGTTCAGATACCATAAGGCAGCCTTTCCATAATCGGCTATCTTGCCCGCAACCTGTCCGCGCCATTCTTTTTCAATGGGCAGGAACCCTTTGTTTCCGGCCTGAAAATGGGCATGGTCGGGGGCGGAGGCGCCGCACTTCGGTCCGTTGTAGAAGATGATGAAGTCCGACAGGGCTTGTGCCAACTCCAGCATATCCGCAAAGCGGGGGGCAATGAGCTGGGGCACGTGCGCCAGTTCCGGTATCGTCAAGTGACGGGGGAAGATGGGGAAAGGGTTCACCAGTATGTGGTAGTGCCCTTTGAAGGGAATGCCTTTTTGCTCCGGCGGCAGATGGGCGGGGCATAGGAAGCACTTCCGCTCCCGGATGGACTTGGCGTCTACCTTGGCTCCGGAGGAAACGATGCGGGCGGGGTTGAACTGCACTTTATACGGAATGCCGTTTACGTTCAGCTCCTTCACCTGCACACCTGCCAGAGCCGCATAGTTGTTGCGGGCGGTTTCCCAAGAGGTGGTTTGTTCGGTCAGAAGGCGGCGTATCGCTTGATTCATGTTTCTGTTTAACAGGTTGTTATTTAGTGTGTTGACAGATGCCGGATTTCGGTTTGTCAGACACAAGTGTTTGACGTGGTAGAACACAAGTGTTTTAGACGACAAACACAAGTGTTTGAGATGACAGACACAAGTGTTTGAGACGAAAGACACAAGTGTCTGACAAGTGCCGTTATAACTTGCTCTTGTTCAAGGCAATGCGTGCCTGCAACTCCCACGTGCGGATGCGGTCTTTATAGAGGTTGTGTCCGTTCTGCTTTACGATGTCCAATGAGGCGTCGGAATTATCTTCCCAGCGTCGGCAGAGGTAAACCACGTCGTAGACACGTCCTATCTGATAACGGCGAGAGAAGTTCAGTCCCAGCGCATAGTCTTCGCCATAGCTGGTGTTGGGCACTTTCACCTCGCGCAGCACCGGCGTGTAGAAGGCGCGCGGGGCGCCCAGCCCGTTGATGCGCAGGGCGTTGTTGCGGCCATTGTCGGGCGTCCATTCCTTGTGGTCGATAATGCCCGGCGCAATCATGTTCATATGGAAGTCTGTCATCATGTAAGTGCCCACCACCATGGCGCAGTTCTGCTCGTAGAAGGCACGTACCATGATGGCGAGGGTATGCTCGTCTTTGTACACGTCGTCGCTGTCCAGCTGTACGGCGAACTTGCCGCATTTGGCATGGTGCACGCCCATGTTCCAGCAGCCGCCGATGCCGAGGTCGTTGCGCTCGGGGATGATGTGGACGAGGCGTTCGTCGGCTTTGAACTCGTCGATGGCCTCTGTAGTGCCGTCTGTGGAGTGGTTGTCGATGATAATCAGGTTGAATTTGAAGTCCGTCTTCTGGTTCAGTACAGACCGGATGGCGTCGCGGATGGTACGGATACGGTTGCGTACGGGGATGATGACCGATGCTTCGTATTCAAAGCTGTTGTCATTGAAGTTTATCTGCGTGAATTTGGGTTCCAGATAGCCGTCTATTTCCTTCAGATGTTCGGTGCATGCCTGCTCCATTTCTACCTGACGGTCGCGGTTCTTGGGATCTACATAGTCGAAAATCTTTTCACCGCTTTTGCGGGTGTCGTTCTCCACCTCACTGTAGAGATATTCGTTGATGTGCACCAGCTCTGCCTTTTGGCTCAGCTTCAAGCGCAAGTCATAGAGGCCGGCGAAGCGATACTCCGCCTTCATGCGTCCGGCTGCCTCTTTCAGCTTGGCGGTGTTGAACAGTAGCACGGAGCCGAAGTTGAAGTCGTCTCTGAGCGAGCCGAATTGGTAGTCGATGACGGGTGCATTGGCCTGCTTGCCGTTGGTGGTCTGGTAGTGGTCGGCATAGACCATGCCCGCGTCCGTATCTTCGGCAATGCGCATCATGCGCTCCAAGGCGAACATGCCCATTTCGAGCGTTGTCTCTTTGGTATAAAGCAGTGTGTACTCGCCCTTCGCGGCATTCGCCACGGCGTGCATGGCCCGGCTGCCGAAAGGTTGTTCCACGCAAATGCGATGACAGCCGGGAAGCTCTTTCAATTCGGTGTTGGTGGTCATCAGATAGATGCTCTCTACAAGCCCGGTGGCTTGCAGTCCTTGTATTGTTTTCTCTACTTGTTCTTTTCCTGCGTAAGGGATGAAACAGCTGATTTTCTTCATATTCGTATTGTTTTTAATGCTATTGGTTCTTTATTCGGGGGTCTCTCGATTTCTTTGGCATGGTGCGATGAGGCGTGTGCTCCCTTACCGCTGTGCCGGAGCAGGTTTCGCCCGCAACAGTCCCACTTCTCCGCTCGTTGCTGTGAACAGCACTTCGCGGCCGTTCAGCGGAACCACGGTGCTGATAAGGGAGTTTCCTATCTTGTGCTTCCACAGTATCTTGCCGCTTCGGGCTTCCAACGCGAAGACAAGCCCTTCTTTCGTACTGCCGAACACCACTCCTTCTTTTTCTACCTGCATGGAGGGAGCGTGCTCGTAGCCGAAGCCTACATCGGATGCCCAAATCTCTTTCGGGACATCGCCCCGGGTGGCGTAGCAGACAATGCTGTCGTTCATCGTCTTGCTGTATACACGTTCACCGTCTTCGGAGAGGCCGATGGTTTCGCGTACCATGGATTGGAACGTGCGCCATACGGTATTTCCGGTTTGGATGTCGATGGCTGTCATGGCACGTTGTGGGTCGGTGATGAACACCTTTCCTTGTGCTGCCACCGGCCATACGGCAGCGGGAGAGAAGTGCATGCGGGTCAGTCCTCCCGTCCACCTCCAGCATTCCTTGCCGTCCGCCTTGTTCAGGGCATAGAGTGTATTGTCCCATGCCCCGAAGATAACCTTGTCTTCCGTTACCAGCGGTTTGGTTTCGATGTAACCCTTCACGCCCGTGTAGGCCCAAACCAGCCTGCCCGTGCGGATGTTTATGGCACGAAAGGTGCCGTCGCTGGCGCCGATGTAGGCCGTGCCTTTGTCGATGGTCACTGCCCCGAGTACAGGTTCTGCGGCTTCGGTCGTCCATAGCAGACTTCCGTCTTTCGTGTTCAGTCCGTAGATGCGGCGGTCTGCCGAGCCGAACACAACGATGCCTTCGCTTGCCGCGGGAGTGCCTACGATGCGTTTGCCTGAGGCAAAGCTCCACAGCTTACGGCCGTTCTTCAGGGCGTAGGCGGTGAGGATGCCCATGTCGTCGCCTACAAAGACTTTGTCTTTTTCTACGCAGGGAGAGCAGTAGATGCCTACTCCTGTCTGCACCGTCCATTGTTCCTTCACCTGCGGATAGTTCTTGTTGACGGAGAAGTCGGGGTATTTATCCGCTTTGCCGTTGCGGTTGTAATAGGGCTCGACGAGCGAGAAGGCTGCCCACTCTTTGGCCGGTTCGCCGATACGCTGCGTATATACCTTGATGGAATCTTTACTTACTTCGTAGATGCCATACCCCGGCTTTCCCTCTTTGTCGCGCAGGTTGCTGCGCATCAGTATGCCCGGAATGCCGTCGTAGCGCAAATTTCTGTTCGCATGATAGTGTCCGCCGATGAACAGGCGTATGTTGTAGGGGCGCACGGCATCGGTTACCTCGTACCAGTTGTCCACATCTCCTTCCATCAACGGATAATGGGTGACGAGTATCACGGGTTTGTCTCTGCCCGCCTTATCCATTTCCTCGGTCATCCACCGGATGTCTTGCGGCACTACATGACCATAGGCCATGCGCATCAGCGGGCCCGAGTTGAAGCCGAGGAACAGAATTCCTTTGTGTTCGAACTCAAAACGTTCTCCGCCGAAAATCTCTCCGAAGGCGGTACAACCTGAGTCGCTCCACTTCGTCTCATGATTGCCGAGGATGACGTAGTAGCGGGTTTTCAGCAGGTCGAGGCACGATTTCACTTTCTCCATGGTGGTACGGTCTCCTTCCTCGGTCAGGTCGCCTGTCACCAGAACGAAGTCGATGCTGTCCGTGGCGTTGATTTGTGCGATGGAGCGCAGCAAGTCTTCCGTGGGGTTCGGATTGTTCGGGTTCAGATGAATATCCGTCAGTTGCGCGAAGCGGAATGTTTCCTGTTGTGCCTGCATGCCAAGGGGGATGAGGCAAACCGTCAGGAACAGGGTCAACAGGCTTCGACTGAAAAAGTATGATTGGTTTAACTTCATAGATAGAGTATGATTGGTGTTACTTATTGTCATTGAAGAAGGTCAATACCGCGTGCATGAATGCTTCTCTTTCCGCCTCGGTACGTATCGCCTCGAAAGGAAATCCCAGAATCAGTGTTTTGTAGTCGCCCTGATAAGCCACGCCGGCACTCAGGTTGTTCTCAGCATAGCGCATCACCGTATAGGCGTCTTTGCTTGCCGGCTCAATGGCGTCGGGCGCTTCTACTACGTATGTTTCCGCGTTCAGTTCGTTGTAGTAGGTGTAATTCCCCGATAGAGAGGGGAATGGAGAAGCCACGCTTTTCACTTTCCCCGTTATGGCTGCCTGGCCTACACGCCACTTGTACTTCAGGATATCCGTGGCAAACTTCTTGTCCGCTTCATCGGCAGCGGCAAGCCGGTTGTCCCAAAGGTCTGTTCCGACGAAAGCACCCGAAACAAAGATGTTTCCTCCTTGCTTGCAATATGCGGTAATCGCTTCCTGCATCCGGTTGTTGAAGGTTTTGAACTCCAACGGCATCACACCCCTTCCCATCTTGCTCTGGCATTCTTTTCCTAAGATGAGGTCGACGTAGTTGTAGTCGTTGAGCGATGTCCATCCGTCTTCCACAGCTTCGTCGCTGCTCGAAACAAAGGAGTAGCCCGCTTTCAGTATCGCGGCGCCGTGTACGGAGGGATAGTCGAACGTATTGCCGGCAATCACTTGATTTTCATAATCACCGTAGCTGTCGCCAAAGCCCGATGCATCGTCGTCCATCCAAGGAATGGAGCGGCGAAACTCTTTCATTTTACCGATGTAGCTGATGTCCTTTATATAAGGTACACCGTGATCTTGTTCGTCCAGAAAACCGGCAAGCAACGTATCGGCCGGTGCAGGTGCCACGAAGTCGGCGGGAGCGCTGATACGGTCGAATCCGTTTACCACCAGTATCGTGCCCTTGGATTGTGAAGCCCGTCCTACCGATAGTATTTCGGATGGGAAGCTCTCACCTCCTTTGTTCACGGCCGTCACTTTGTAGCTGCATACCACGTCGGCAGGAATGCGTACACGGTAGCTGTTCTTCTCCACCAATACGCCGTTATCGAAAGCTCCGTTTCCGATGCGCGTATAGACAATGTATTTCTCTGCTTTGGCTGTCGGTTCCAATGTGTCGTCCACGGGTTGCCAGCTCAGCTCTACCTCATCCTCTCCGGTCATGCGCAGGGCCATGTGGTCTACCGGAAGTGGTTGGACAACGTACTCCGTGCCATATTGCGAGCAGAGGAACTGCAACATGCCTTTGTAGATGGCACGGCTCACGGTGAAGCGGAAACGTGGGTCGAGTCCGTAGCGCATATCGGCAAAGTTCTGGTGAGAAAGCAGTTCGAGCAGCATGGTGGGTACGCGGGGGACACGGGCCTCGTAATAAGATTGATTCCACTTGCCTCGGCGGGTCCATCGGGGTTCGTAAAGAGTGCGCACATCACGCACGATGTTCGATTGAATCAAGTCGGTCAGGTCGTGGCCGAGGTAGCGCGACGCTCCGTTGGCATACTTTTCGTTGTAGGCATTGGTATAGTAGATGCCCAGCGTCCCGATAATGGAGTCGTTCAAGGTGGTTCCCGCATCCGAGTGGAAGGCGAAAGCCATGTTCACGGGAATGTTCAGTCCCTTTTCCGTGGGATTAACCGGAGAACCTCCGGCGAGGTAGTTCACCCAGATGCCGCGGCATTTGTAGTCGTCCGTATAGTCGTTCTTGCCCTTGCTCTCGGAATATACGCTGTCGGGAATTCCCGCCCATTGCAGCCAGTAGCGGGCTGCTTCGCAGAAACGGGGATAGCCGCTTGTCTCAAATCTCTGTTGCGACAAGAAAGCGGCAGTTTGAGATTCGTTTTTTTCGCTTGTGCTTTCCGTTTGCAGGTTGCGTGTATCGGAGCTTTTCAGATTTTCTGTTATGCCTTCATCGGAGATGCGGCGTGCTATGTTACCCATACCGCCGCCAATCTTCACGGCATCTGCCGTTATCATTCGTCCGGCTTTGGCCGAGCGGTTGCTCAAAACCACTCTGCCCTCCTTATTCCTTCCGGCATCGAAAGCGAAAGTACCGAGGTAAATCCACGTGCCGCCTCCCATTTGCTGGTTGACTCTGAACTGTGTCATGCCGCCTTTATGATACACCGTGTAGAGTGCATCGTCTGCACTGTTTGGTAGTGTTTGGTAGGCTACGTATACGGCATACTGTCCGGTCGAAGGTATTTCGGGCATCCATTCGGCTGTGCTTTCTTTCCCTTTCTTGATGGTTTCGACAGCACGATAGCTACCTTCCTTGAAAGGGTTCTCGAAGCCGATGTATTGCGAGCGCAGGTGGGCGAACCCTTCTCCGCTTCCTTGCGTCCAACTTTTATCTCCCGTGCTTTCCGTGTAGGTGGAGCTGCTGTTGAGGCAACCGTCGTTATCCACAATTTCCTCCTCCGCCCGGCAGTCGCGTTCGCGTGGCAGCAATACATTGGCGCCTGCATTTTCCAGCATCGGTACGAGGAAAGGCAATACGTAACTTTGGGTGTACAAGTCCTCCACCGTCTGGAAAATACGTGCACGTTGCCATTCCCAACGGGCAAGTTTAGACTCGTAGTACCAGCCGTGGCTTTGCCACAAAGCGATGTGACGATTCAGCAAGCCGTTAGTGGGGGCATAAGGGGCAGAGATATTCGTCACCAAAGGCCTTGTGGCGGTGGGGTTGAATCTTTTGGCTTTCTTGTCTTTTTTATGGCGCAGGGCTTGGGGAATCAGCTCTTCGATACTACGCTTGTTGGTGCGGATTTGCAGCCTGTTTTTGGCAAAGTGCGGCGGAAGTAAAGCACGCACACCTTTATAAATCTCGGCGACGTTGTCTTCAAGGAAAGGGATATAGGCGCAGTTCATGTTGGCAAAGAGTTGCAGCGTTTTCCCTTCCACGGCCACGGAGTCTATCCTGATGTTTCCCACAGAAACTTCTTTCCGTGCCACGTCGTCCAGAAACCGCTCGATTTCACGGCGCACATCCGTCGGAAGTTCTTGCGCGCCTCCCGTCTGGGGGAAGAGGGAGGCGGCAAGCAGACTTGGTAAAAAAAGACGTCTTACATTCATGATGATGTGTTAAGTTAATGTTCTTTTTTATTCTTCTTAATCAGCAGGCAGAGGCCGATGAAAGTGAACAGCGCATTGAATATCAGTAATTCGTAGCTGAACTGGTAGCCTCCAAACCATGCTTCGGAATTCTTTTGCAGAATGAAGCATAAGGCCGGCGAAGCGATGGCAACCAACGGTATATACTTGTCACGCACCTGTTGTTTCATGAAAATGCCGAAAGCAAACAAACCCAAGATGGGGCCGTAGCTGTAGCTTGCCAGAATATATACAGCGTCGATGACGCTTGTGTTATTCAGGAGATTGAATACAAAAATAGTGATGCCCATGACTACGGCCATGCCGACGTGTACCTTCTTGCGTATCTTGACAACCGTGTCTTCCGGCTTGCCTTTCGCCCCCAGAATGTCTACGGTGAAAGAGGTGGTCAGGGCGGTAAGTGCCGAACCGGCAGCAGAATAGGCCGAAGAAATCAGTCCGATGATGAACAGGATGCCTACGACGGCGGGGAAATAGTCGCCGGTGGCAATCAAGGGGAACAGCTCGTCGCTCTTTGCCACCGTAATCTCCCGATTGGCGGCGAATATGTAGAGCAGTACGCCCAGCATGAGGAACAGCAGGATGACGAAGAATTGAGAGATGACACTGGTTATCATGTTCTTCTGCGAGTCTTTGAAGTTCTTGCAACTCAGGTTGCGCTGCATCATGTCTTGATCCAGTCCCGTCATGGCAATCATTGTGAAGACTCCGGCGAGGAATTGCTTGAAGAAGTATTGCTTGCTGTTTACGTCGTCGAAGAAGAAGATGCGCGACATGTCGCTGTCGGCAATGGTGCTTATCATGCCGGTGAACGACAAGTTCAAGTCGGAAGCGATGTAGTAAATGCAGAGTGCTACCGAAACCACCAGACAGAATGTTTTCAGAGAATCAGTCCAAATCAGTGATTTTACTCCGCCTTGAAAAGTGTACAGCCATACTAAAGCTACCGTAATGGCTACATTCAGCAGGAACGGCAGTCCGAACGGCTCGAATACCAGTAATTGCAACGTCAGGCACACCAAAAACAGGCGGACGGCTGCGCCGAGCATCTTAGAAATAAAGAAGAACCAAGCTCCCGTGCGATAAGAAGACATGCCGAAACGGTTTTCCAGATACTCGTAGATAGACACCAGATTCATCTTGTAGAACAAGGGTACAAGCACGTAAGCAATGATGAGTTGTCCGACAATGAAGCCCATAACCATCTGCAGATAGCCGAAACTACTGGCTGTCACCATGCCCGGAACGGAGACGTAGGTAACGCCCGAAATGGCAGAGCCTACCATGGCAAAAGCCACTACATACCAAGATGATTTGCGGTTGCCGACAAAGAAACCTTCGTTGTCGGCCTTTCTGCCTGCAATGTAGGATACCGTGAACAGTATCGCGAAGTAGGCGGCGATGGTGATGATTACTGAAAGCGGTGTCATGAGGAGGATTTACTGTTTATTCATTTATAATTGTTTGATTAATCTGTTATTCGCCATAATGCGTGGAGTGCCGGTGCGTAGGCACGAGGTCATTCTTCGTAGAGCAGATAAGGTTTGCGCTGCACCTTGAACTTTTCCACGTCTTCTTTCCACATTGCTTTTATCTCGTCGGCACTTTTCCCTTCTTTTATCATTTTGCGCACGTAGTCTGTGCCTATCAGCAGTTCGAAAAAAGAGCGGAAGAAGTGGTCTTCCATATTCAGGTTTCGGTAGGCGTCTATCACATAACTCAGGTCGATGCCGCGCTTCCAAATCTCCTCATCGCTCAGGTTGCTCAGGTTCATGCCGTGGCAAAGTTTGTTCAGTTGCGGCGGATTCTTGGCTCCGGGCACGCTGCGCGGCGTAAAGCTGTAACTATAGCCCGTCATGTTGGGATGTCCGTACACCTGAAACGGAAGGTCGGTTCCTCTGCCCAGGCTGACAGGAGTAGCTTCGAAATAGCAGGTAGAAGGATATAGATAGACGGACTTCATGTTCGGCAGGTTGGGCGATGGAGGAATCGGCAACCGATACATGGTTCGGTGTGTGTAGTTTTTGCAAGGAATGACGGTCAGGTCGCATACGCGCGAGGCGGGCAACCAGCGTTCGCCGTTCACCATCAACGCAAGTTCGCCCAGCGTCATGCCGTGCACAATGGGAATGGGAAGCCAACCCACGCCCGACTTGTATTTCATGTCCAGTATCGGTCCGTCCACATAATGCCCGTTGGGATTTGGGCGATCCAGTACCAGCACCTTGCGGTTATATTCTGCACAAGCATCCATTAGTCGGCACATGGAGGCATAATAGGTGTAGAACCGCAAACCTACATCCTGTATGTCTACAATCAGGATATCGAATTTACGCATAGAAGCATCGCTGGGTTTACCCAACTTTCCGTCGTATAAAGAAAGGATAGGAACGCCTGTCTTCGAATCCACAGAACTCGACACGTGTTCACCTGCATCGGCATTCCCCCGGAAGCCATGTTCGGGCGAGAATATAGCCACCACGTCGAATTTGTTTTCCAGCAAAACGTCCAGCAGGTGCTTGTCTCCCACCATGCCGGTGTGATTGGAGAATATGGCTATTCGCTTGTTTTTCAAGATGGGAAAATACTCCGAAGTCTGCTCGTCGCCTAAAACGACTCGCTCTTCTTGTGCCCCGCACAACAAAGAGCCACATAGCATCAAAAATAAAAGCAATAGTTTCTTCATAATATGGTATAGCCTAAGGAGGATATTGTTTGCAACAAAGATAACGTTTATTTTAATATCAAAAACACTTATTTTAATATTTTCAATATTATCAATCTTATTTTGCAGAGTTGGAATATCATAAGCTGTCCACTATCAATATTGCTCCATCGTGCTATCATTTCATGTTGCCTTTTCTTTCCCTTATATAGGATGCGCTGCACTAACCGTTCTACAATATGTAGATTTCATGATCAATAAACCCATCGTCAGAATTAAATATGCACTAAATTAATTCTGCCGATGGGTTAATCATAATAAAAGGTTAATGGTTTTGTAGTTAATTTTTATCACCAGCCGGGATTATTCTCTAACTTATAACCATGGCTTTCATACAAGGTTATTTGATCCAAAGGAATAGGATATAAATAATCTTTCTCTGCATAAGTTCTCAATAGGGATGCGTCCGAGATAGGCAATATGTAACCAGCGTTTCCGGCTCTGTCCAAAACAATACTCTTCAATTTGTCTAATGTAATCGTTTTTTGGGGATTCTGTTCGTTATACCAAGCCACGTATTTGTCTTTATCCAACCATGCGCCAAGATTCAGCTTCTTATTAAGTTTCATGTCCGCATACTCCAACTTGTTCCAACGACGAAGATCATCGAATCGAATACCTTCGTACACCAATTCTACACGGCGTTCTCTACGAATCTCCCAAATAAGGGAAGGAACATCTGCATCACGCTCCGGATCATTAATCGTAATGCCATTTACTGAAAGGTTTCCACCATTTAAAATAACATGGGGCATGTGTGTACTTTTTCTGTCGCGGATTGTGTTTATTGTCCGGTCAAAGTCGTTTTGAGTCAGTTGGTAGGCATTTAGTTGAGCCAATTCGGCCGCAGCCTCGATATAATTCATTAAGACTTCGTTCAGTTTCATTATGGGGGCATCGGTTATGCAGGTATTGCTTCTGCCCCCCGGCTTATCTTTTAACTCTTCATTTACAAAGCGGTTTCCGAAATAACCGGAAATAGCATATACACCTTCTATTCCGTTTAACCGTAGCCCCTTGGTTTCGATGTTGTCGGATAAGCGCGGGTCCCGGTCTGCTATTTCATCATAGAACCACTTGTCACCCTTGAACATTGTATTCTCTGTTTGATGGATAGGCAAACCATTTGCAGATAAATAGGAGTCGATTAAGGATTTTGAAGGGCTGTTTATCTCTGCTTCCGTATTTTGGAAACTCATTAAACTATGCATTAATACGCCTTCCACATAAGAACGATACATGATTATCTCCGGATTGCCGGCTAAGTCTTCCGAGGTTGTCAGCGTTTTATAACTATCGGCTATTTGATACGTGTTCCAGCTCATCAACTCGGCAGCGGCATCTTTGGCTTTTTGCAGATATTTCTTTGCATATTCGTTATTCTTTCCCCGGTATTTTTGCCAAGTTCCTTCAAATAATAGTATGCGTGAGGTATAAGCGTACGCAACGGCCTTGTTGATGCTCAGGCCCGTTACGCCGTCACTTTGGCGTATGTTCTGGCAAGCAAAATCCAAATCGTCCAGCACCTTGTCCATTACCGTGGTTCGTGGTTCGCGAGGTTTATACAGTTCTTCGTAATTGGTATTGCTTAACTCCTCACTATACCAAGGCACATCTCCGAAACGCGAAACCTGCTTGGCATATTCCATTGCCCGCAAAAAGCGTGTTACACCCAGCCAATGGTTTTTAGCTTCTTCATTTAATGCGCTCTGTGAGATGCGGTTTATCATAATGTTTATTTGGCGTACATAGCTGAAAGTCCAAGTACGCTCATCTTTTTTCGTCGATTTGTCATCTGTCTCGGAAGCCGGTGCTACTTTTGTGAAGAATCTTGCTTCCTTTTGAGCATTATTGTCTGTCCAATCTGCAATGTTTGTTTCAGAATACCAGTCGGAACGACTCCACTCTGTTCTATAGCCTTCGAAGTATATATCATACAAAGCGTATACAGATGTGCGGATATTATCTTCGCTGTTCCAGAAATCAGGAGTATCTGTCACAGTATCCATAGGGTCGCGCGTCAGGAAATCCTCACAAGCACCCAGAGTTATTGCTACTAATAGTAAGCTTAATATTTTTATTTTCATATCGATAGTCTTTTTTTATTTAAAATACGATTTGCATGCCAAATGAAACTGTTCTGGAGAAAGGATAGCTTCTTCCGAACGACCAGGAATTGCCTCCATATCCCACCTTATAGTCTGTCGCTTCCGGGTCGAGGGGCAGATGCATATTGTCAAACTCGAAAACGTTTTCTGCACTGACATAGAGACGGGCACTTTCAAAACAGATCTTCTTTGTCCATTCTTTAGGGAGGGTGTAGCCTAATGTCAAGTTCTTACAGCGCAGATAAGACATGTTGGAGAGATATCTTGTTTGACGCAAGAAGTTCTGTCCATTGCTGACCCATGCGTGATTGGCCGGACGCGGATAAAAAGCATCGGTGTTTTTCGGAGTCCAATAATCCATCTGATGATCATAAGCTGCGTCTGCATAACTTGAACCACCGGAGGGTATGGCTATACTTCCGAATCCCCAATAATCACGTTTTCCTACACCTTGGAGGAATGCATTGAAGTCGAATCCTTTATAATTCAAACCGATAGTGAAACTATATTCATAGTTGGGAAGAGAGTTTCCTATCACTTTCAAGTCTCCATGATCCTCCACTGTATTTTTCCCATAACTGATTTTCTTGTCTCCGTCCAAGTCTTTATATTTCACATCGCCCGGGCCAAATTTGAAGGAACCGCTCTCATACAGTGATTGAGACGGGATACCGCTTTTCAATACATAAGTACCGTCCTTTGGATCCACGGTGAAATCTTCTTCTTGGAATAAACGGTCGGTTTCATATCCCCAAATCTCGCCTAAGACTTTTCCTTCATAATTTCCGTAAATGTTTCTGTCACTGCTGTTAAATTTGGAAATTTTTTCTTTGATATGTGATAAGGAAGCTCTGAGGTTGACTCCTAACCCATTGTTGAAACGATGGCTGTAGTCTAAAGCAAGTTCAAATCCTTTGCCGGTGATTTCACCGTAATTTATGTTGGGCGAAGCGGCTCCGAATGTTAAAGGAAGGGTCTCGCCGGCACAATGCATATCCGAAGTCACGCGGCGATACCAGTCGAATGATAATCCCAACTCATCATTGAAGAATCTTACGTCAAGTCCCAAGTCGAGTGTAGTCACCCGTTCCCATGTCAATGAAGCAGATATGACAGAAGGAGAACTTAAATAAATCTGGTTTTTCCCGTTTATAACCCATCCGGAATTACCTGAGGTCATTGTCGAGATAAACGAGTTGGCTGCTACATCTTGGTTTCCGATAGTACCCCATGAACCTCTGACTTTTAAATTGGAAAGCGAAGGTTTTGCCCATTCCATGAATGCTTCTTCCGAGGCTCTCCACCCGGCTGATACGGATGGGAAAAAAGCCCACTTTTTGCCTTTAGGGAATTTAGAAGAACCGTCATAACGAGCATTGAATTCTACAAGATATTTCTGCATGAAATCATAATTGATACGGCCGAAGAATCCGGCTGCCGCAAAGTCGTTATGATAGCTGTCGCTTGAGGAATAAGAGAATTGTTCTCCGGTAGTCAATGCAATTTCCGGTAGCGTAGTACTAATCAAGCCGCGACGTTCGGAATAATGTCCCAGTCTTTCACGTGTTTCCGCATCCATACCGGCCATTAACTTGATGTTATGCTTTCTATCAAAATCAAAGTTGTAAGTTGCGTATGCTTTGAAAATGTTAGACATTGTATATTTGCTCGACTGTATTACACGATTATGTGTAGACCCATAAATATCAGAATAATTGCTAAAAGGTGCGCTCGTAAACATGTTGTATGCCATCACTGTTCCACCATTTCTTTTCTGTGCGTCGATCAGCATAGAGAAAGTATAGTCAAAATTGACTGTCAGGTTTTTGATGGGGCTGATTTCCGTTCCCAAGTTTGCGCGGATATAATTTGAGGTTATGGATTCGCGGTTACCGGCTTTTATATCCGTTACAGCCGAACGGAAGTCTTTTCCTTCATATTGGGCATAAGGGTACCATCTCGGCCAACGCATCAAGTAAAACCAAGCGTCAAATTGTCCGGATGTATATCTATATGGCTGTTCGTTTACCGAGCGGGTAAATAATACATTCGCACGAACTTTCCACCAATCGCGTATATTGGTTGTAATGTTACTGTTCAGCGTATATCTATCATATTCATCCGCATTAAACTTCATTACGCCTTCCTGCTTCAAGTATCCCAAACTGATGTTGTAGGTTGTTTTATCGTTTCCACCGGTCACGGAAAGGTTATGGTTTTGTTGAGGTGTCCATTTTCTTGTAAATTCATTTACGGCATCGAACGAACGGTAGAAATAGGTATTTCCATTTTTTATTTCAAAGTCGCGCTTTTCCTGCATCTCTCCAAGACTGCTTTGCGACATGCCTCCATACAATTTTTCCCATTCTTTTATTTTTTCCACGGCATAAGCATCAATTGTATAGCCTATATTGCTCTTTGAACTCAAGCCTAAACGGCCCATGATATTCATTATAAAATCGGCGTTATCCGATGCGGTGGCCAATTTAGGCATCTTGGTAGGAGTGTTCCATGCAAAATTGTTCGAATATGAAACTCTTACTTTCTCATTCTTTTTCCCTTGCTTGGTGGTAATCAAGATAACGCCCCAGGCGGCGCGAGTTCCATAAATCGAGGAGGAAGCGGCATCTTTCAGAACAGAAATGCTTTCAATATCATCCGGGTTCACCAGATTCAAACCGGGCACCTCTACATTGTCTACCAAGATTAAAGGGGCGGTACCATCCGTTGCGCTCAATGAACCTACCGAGCCGCGTAACTTAATTGTCGATTCGGTTCCTACACCTCCAATGTTGTTGGTGATAGATAAACCGGGAGTGATGCCTTGCAGGGCTTTTGCCACATCTGTAATAGGCCTGCTTGCTATTGCCTCTTGTGCGTTTACGTTTGCAACAGCACCCGTCAGATTGACTTTCTTTTGGGCGCCGTATCCTACTACTACGACTTCATCCAATAGCTCTGTATCTTCTTTCAACACGATTCTCATTGTTCTTGCTGCTTTGACCTCTTGAGTCTGATAGCCAACAAAGGATACTTGTATAATAGCATTCGGCGCAACGTTTAATGTGAATTTACCGTCTATGTCGGTCATAATTCCATTGGTCGTTCCTTTTTCCACGACGCTGGCACCAATTACCGGCTCACCTGCGGCGTCTGTTACCAAACCGTTGACGGTGATGGATTGCAGTTGTTCTGCCACTCCCGGAGTACCGGTTGTGGCTTTCGAGGTAGCCATCACATTGCCGCTGCTTAAAAACAGGGCGCTTATGGCCACTGCGGTGAGAAACTTGCTGTATGCTGTTCCTCGTTTTTTGTGATCTTCATTCATAATAAAAGATTGATGATTTTTTAGTTAATTAAATGGTCTCTTCGATTTCGGGGGTAAAGTTAAGTGAGATGCAATGGCTACGTGGCCATCCATTTTTTTAGGGCAGTTCATTCTTCATAGGCTTCTCCTCTATTATCTATATTTAAAGTCATTATTGGTAAAGGGATGAAACGACCGGTTTCAACCGTCCGGATTCCTACAAACAAAGATACGTTTTTATTTAATATTAAGAACAAATATTTGTAAATATTTAGATTTATATAGATAGATTTACATACGAAAGATTTCATTCTCTGTTATATGGATAAATTAGGCTTTCTTTGTTTTGCAAGTAAACTAAGGCTCCTCAATGTTTAAGGCATGAAAATCAATCAGTCCGTTCATGGGTGTTTCTTCAATTACTTCCAATTCGATGCCGAACTCGCCCGCCACTTCGCGCAAAATACTTGCATAGCTATAGGCCAATGAACCGACGAAACGGATGGGATAGTTTTGGTAATCATATTGGCAAACATTGCGAGTGAAGAAATTTCTCAGATTATCTGTAATCAATCCATATACATAATCATCGTTTGTATAATCTGCCAAGAAATAAGACAAAGTGGACAAGAAACGATTGGGGAAAGGACGGTTGTATACTGACTCCATCACTTCATTCGGACTGATGCGGAACTTATCGAAGAAGTCGGAAGCAATATTCTTGGGAGTCAGTCCTTTCAGAATGTCGGATAGAAAGATTTTGCCCAATACTGCGCCACTGCCTTCGTCACCTAAGATATAGCCGCCTGCTTTGACGTTTTTCACGATGATTTTTCCGTCATAGAAACAGGAGTTGGAGCCGGTGCCCAAAATGCAGGCAATGTCGGCCTCGCATTTGAAGAGTCCGCGAGCAGCGGCAAGCAGATCGCTTTCCACTTGGATGGGGGTTTTGAATTGAGCCACCAGCGAGGCGCCCAAGATATTCTTCTTTTCGTGTGAAGAGCAGCCGGCCCCATAGTAGTAGACCTGCTCCAATTTTCTTTTAAAGAAATGTTCGGGCAGACCTAACCGTACACTCCGGCTAATCTCTCTTCTGGTCTGAAAGAAAGGATTCAATCCCTCTGTAAAGGCTTGCTGTATCAGATGATTATCTTCAACCAATGCCCACTCTGTTCTGGTAGAACCACTTTCGGCTATGAGTTTCATAAGCAGACAATTTTAGAATAGGATACAAATGTATAGCTTTTTTTAATCTTTCCAATACATTTTATGGAAAAAACAACGGGAGGTAAAGAAACAGATGAGGCGGGTGACAGCTTCTGTACCCGCCTCATCCAGCTTGTTATTATTTTTATTTCTCGTACGACAGCAGACGCCGGTCGCCTTCCAGAGCGCGGAGTCCGGTGATGTCCTGTGTCACTTCTACTACGCCGAGGTATTCGCCGTTCTTTCCACGTACGGCTGAATATTCGATGTAGACGAAGCGGTTTTTGAAGTTGGAAATCCAGAAAGCTGCTTTGTTTTCTTTTCCACTCTTGAAGTCTTCGAGAATCTTTTCTACCACGTGCACGCTGCCGGGCGGATGGCACATTCGCACGTCGCGTCCGATGATGGAGCGGTTGCGCTCGAACACTCGCTTGGGACTGTGCGAGAAGAAGCGTACCTTATCATCTTTGTCTACGAAAGTGATGTCGATGGGCAGGTGTATGAAGAGGGCTTCCAGCTCTTCGACGCTGAATGCTCCTGACGATAGACGGATGGCATCCGCCGTAATATAGGTTTGCTTCTCCGCTTTTGCGGTACTTGCCGGTGCCCACTCATCGTCCGTATCGATGAGGCAGTAACCGAAGTCGGGTGTTTCCTGATAAATCTTGTACCACTCGTCTTCCGTCAGTGTATCCATGCTCATGGGAAAGAGGATTTCTTCTTCTTTCTTAATCATGCCGGCAATCATTTCTACGGCCGGGTTGCAGACGGTTGCAACGGCTGTTTTCAGCTCGTTCACCGTGGTGAGAGGTGAAGTCAGGGTCTCGAACGCCTTTTTCAGTTGCAGGCGGGTTTCGTCGTGCTTGCCCCACATCACTTTGGGAGGGCCGGTGATGAGGTGCTTTTCCAGAAACGGGAAAAGCAGGTATTCCTTGCGTTTGTAGTGCTTGTCTACGTCGGCGAGGCTGTTGAAGATGGTGCGCAATCCTAAGAGGTAGCCTGTCAGGTGTGCATCATCCCATGTGTCCATCGCACCGGTCAGCTTTTCATAGCCGGCGATTTCGGCTTTCAACGCCTCGTTCTCTTTGCGGAAGGTATCTGCGGGATGTCCTGCCGGAATGGCCTTTGCACCTCCTAAGTCGATGCTTCCGTCCAGCACGGCGGTGTGCAGGTCGCAGAAATCCTGTATTTCGGCTTCGCTCAACAACTGCTCGTTGATAAGTGTCTGTTCCACTTCCACCACCTCGTTGTAAGGTATGGTTTTCAGGACTTCGATAAGCCGGTTTCTCAGCGCTTCGGGATTTTCGCCTTCGTGCAGCCTGAGCAGGAGGTGGCGCAACATTTCTTTGCGTTGTGCCGAGTTGTTAATTATTTCACTCATATCGGTTTTAGTTTTGTTCGCTGCCGCGAATCATGGTTAATAACATTTTAAATCTCTCTACGGCTTGCAGTGCGTGCGGATGTCCGGCAGGCATGATGATGCAATCGCCTTTCTTCAGCAGTCGGGGTGTTCCGTCGATGCGGATTTCCGCTGCGCCGTCCAGTATTTGCACGAATGCGTCGAAATTGGCCGTGTGTTCGCTCAGTCCCTGTCCCTTGTCGAACGAGAACAAGGTGATGTTGCCCGCTTCGTTCTTCGTGACCTGCTTGCTGATGACTCCGCCCTCCGTGTATTCTATCGAATCTTCCAGGGCGATGACTGTGGCTTTTTCGTATATTTTCATAACGCTATACATTATTATATATTATATTATGCACTTAAAAAGAGTTTCATGTCCTCGTCTGCGGAGGTGATGCCGGCAATGCCGAAGTTGTTCACCAGTACGTTGGCCACGTTGGGCGAGAGGAATGCGGGCAATGTAGGCCCGAGGTGGATGTCTTTTACTCCGAGCGAGAGCAGGGCCAGCAATACGATGACCGCCTTTTGCTCGTACCAAGCAATGTTGTAGGCGATGGGCAGGCTGTTCACGCTGTCGAGGCCGAAGGCTTCTTTCAGTGCGAGGGCGATGCGTACAAGCGAGTAGCTGTCGTTGCATTGTCCGGCGTCGAGCACGCGGGGAATGCCGTTGATATCGCCCAACGGGAGCTTGTTGTAGCGATACTTGGCACATCCGGCAGTGAGGATGACGGTATCTTTCGGCAATTTCTCGGCAAACTCGGTGTAGTAGTTGCGTCCCGGCATGCGTCCGTCGCAGCCTGCCATGACGAAGAACTTGCGGATGGCTCCCGACTTCACGGCGTCAATCACCTTATCGGCCAATGCAATCACCTGATTGTGGGCAAAGCCACCGATGATTTCGCCGGTCTCTATCTCTTGAGGAGCCGCACAGCGTTTGGCATGCTCGATCAGGGCGGAGAAGTCTTTCGGGCGACCGTCTTTTCTGTCGGCAATGTGCTTGAACCCGTCGAAGCCCGAAGCGCCTGTGGTATATACGCGGTCGGCGTAAGTGGAGCTTTTGCGGGGAGGAACGATGCAGTTGGTGGTGAAGAGAATCACGCCGTTGAAGTGCTCGAAGTCTTCGGTCTGATGCCACCAAGAGCTGCCGTAATTGCCTACGAAGTGAGCATACTTCTTGAATGCCGGATAGTAGTTGGCCGGCAGCATTTCGCTGTGGGTATATACATCGACGCCTGTGCCTTCGGTCTGTTTCAGCAGTTCTTCCATATCCTTCAGGTCGTGCCCGCTTATGAGGATGCCCGGATTTTTGCGCACACCGATGTTTACTTTGGTGATTTCGGGATGGCCGTATGAAGAAGTGTTTGCCTTGTCGAGCAATGCCATGACCTGTACCCCGTATTTTCCTGTTTCGAGCACAAGGGCTGTCAGTTCTTCGGCGGAGAGGGTGTCGTCTGTGACGGCTACCAATGCACGTTGCATGAAGGCGTAAATCTCAATGTCCTCGTACTTCAGGTTGGCGGCATGTTCGGCATAAGCAGCCATGCCCTTCAGGCCGTAGACGGTGAGCTCGCGCAAGGAACGCACGTCCTCGTTCTCCGTGGCCAACACACCCACCGAGGCGGCTTTCTCGTGCATCTGGGCTTCGGTTTCTCCACTCCATGAGGCACCTTCGAAGATGATGCCTTCAAGTGTTCCGCCTTCGGCGAGCAGGCGTTCTTTGACGGAGTTGCGCAACTCTTGTGCCATGCGGATGCGGGTGATGAAACGGTTGATGTCGAAATTGGCGTTGGTGATGGTCATGAACAGACTGTCCGTGATGAACTTGTTGACTTCGGGAATTTCTATTCCTTTCGCTCTCAGACGCACCGTGTAGCACGCCATGCCTTTGCACAAGAAAAGCAAGAGGTCTTGCAGATTGGCCACATCGGCGGTTTTTCCGCACACACCTTTCACTGTACAGCCTTGATTCTTGGCTGTCTCCTGACACTGGAAGCAAAACATTTTCTCCATAATTACGCTATTTTTTTAAAAATAAATACTGTTGTCTTTTGATGTTGCAAAGGTAGGGCGCGCACCATCGGGAAACGGTAACCATGGTTACACGCCTCCGGCATTTGTGTTTTTTAACAATAAGAAGTCCGGCTTTATTCCTTGTGCGGCGTATCTTTATCCTCAAAAGAACAGAAGCCATGTTGGAGTATAGTTTAGTTGGTTGCCCTTTGTTTGCAGGCATGACGCCTGCGCAGGTCGAAGAGTTGGTTGTGCGTTGCGTCTCTGATGTCAAAGAGTTTGCCAAGGGAGAACATGTGGTGAGGCAGGGCGGCGTCATCAATCATCTGTACCTGCTGGTCTCCGGTTTGGTGCGCACGGAGATGATTACCAAAGACGACAATGTGCTCGAAATCGAGTTTATCGACCCGGTGCGTCCGTTGGCTCCGGCCTTTGTTTTTGCCGACCGCAACTTCTTTCCGGTGGATGTGATTGCCATGGAGGAGAAGACGGTTCTCTATCTCATCCCCAAATCGGTGTTTCAGAAAGAGATGATGCAGAACGAGACACTGCTGCGCAATTTTCTCCGCATCAATTCCAATATTATTGTTTTCCTTTCGGGCAAGGTGCAGATGCTGTCCATCCGCAGTTTGCGGATGAAGCTGGCCATCTATCTGCTGGAGAACACCACGGAAAAACAAAACACCTTCAAGTGGCGGCGCACGCATGCCCAGCTTGCCGAATATTTCGGAGTGCAACGCCCGTCGCTCTCGCGCACGCTTGGCGAGATGGTGGCGGATGGAGTGATTGCATTAGATAAGCAGGAAGTCATGGTGCTGGACAGGCGGAAGCTGCAAAGCTACATGTAAGCCGAAGGCTTTCGCTATCAGATTGTTCTTTGTAAGCTTTATGGTTGAGAATGGATGTTGCTCAAAACGATCTATGTTTTCACTGTATTTGTCTTGATATATAGAGATGGATTCTCCTTAATCTTGAGTAACTCTTCTTCCCGCCATTTGTCAATAGCTGTTTGTAATAATTCTGCTTGTACTTTAGCAACTCTTGTCATCAGTTCTCTATTAGCAAGTACTTCTGCAGTCAAGCGTTCTTTGTTCTTTTGCGTGGATATTTGTATTTCTGTATTTACTTCATCGTTAATGTCTGAAATCCGTTTGTCAGACGCTATTCTGGCGCGGTGCATTTCTGCACGTAGGTAGTCATCATACGGCCCCGAAGCAATCATCATTTTAAAAAATGTCGGCGCTGTTTCTATGATTATGAAGAGTAGCATTACAATGATGGAAACAATTTTTAAGTTTGAATTCTCATTCTTTATATTTGAGAAGGCCTCATAGCGAACACAGAACCCATTTTCATCATTACCTTTAGATATATCTTCATTTCCCTTAGCCCTATTAATTCCAATCTGCTTTATAATATGTTCGAGTTCCTTTTGATAAGAGCTTTCCCAGATCAAGAACTCTCTTTCAATTGTATTTTTATATTGTTCCTTGTCCCCGTATATTGGACCATGTCCGGCTTTCCCACTCAGTGCAGCTCCTACTCCTTCGTTTTTTAATTCTTCATTTGCTTTGGTTAATCGTCCTTGGATTTCGGCTTTCTGCTGTTCAAGCAGATCTCTACGCTTTATAAGAAGTTCGTTACCTTTGTCAATTTCTGCCATGGACGCATTAGTTCTCTCAATGTTATCCTTGACTAATTGTGAGTTTATTCTGTCCTCAAAAATTTTCATTTCAAGTGGTGTGGAAATAACAATGCCTAAGAATATGGCGATAATGATACGTGGTAGACCGCTATAAAATTCTTTCCAACTTATTGTGACTTTCCCGTCAGAATACATTGTGTTTACAATGAATCTGTCAAGATTGAAAATAAGCATTCCCCAAAATATTCCAAACGAGATTGCCTTTTCTACACTATGAAAAATAAAGTAAAGGGCGTAACCACCCGAAAGCGTAGCCATCAGTGCTGTAAATAAGATCGTTCCGCCAATACCTGCATATTTAGCATAATCAGTAGGGCATTGCCTTAAAATGGTTCGATTTGCACCTGAGCATATCCAGAGAAACTCGTTGAGCCATCCGCCCCATTTAATTAGTTCTTCGCTTTCATTTGTCTTTTTTATTTGCGTATTCATAGTCATTTCTTATTATCGGTTAAGTAATTTTCTTATTAAATTCATTAAACCAGATTTTGGAAGTGGAGGGAACTCTATATTTAATCCCATTTCTTTGAATGATGGGACAGCTTGAGGTTCTGTCTTCACAATGTCAAATTCTATATTAGGGAACGTGACTCCCACATTATATTTCGGTTGCTTTATAGTTATAGAGATCTTGTTAGCAATCTGCGGAGTAGGTACTAATATTGTTTTTACTTGTGGTATTGGTAACATGTTAATATCAAGACTTTTCTTCTTTCTTCCAAATTCATCTTCTGCTGTAAGTATGATGGTGGTAGCTTTTTGAGGTTCAATAATCTTTGTGCCTTTAGTTTCAACTTCATCGCTATCTATCCAAACTCTTTTTGCGTGTTTGACACCCCAAGTTAGTTTTACGGGAATTGTAGGAAATACATAGTATTTATCCGCAGAGAAATCAATTATACACTCATCAAAGACTTTAATAGAAATATCTTTTTTTATAATGTAGTCATTTACGGTCTTGACTAATAGTTCAAATGTGGAGTCCTTTACAAGATTCTTGGAAATATATCCTTTATTCTCGTATTTTTGTTCATTGCTTTCTCCTGCTTGTTTTAGATAAACATCTGCAACAAAAGGAACATTCCATTCTAACATTATTCTTTGAGTGTGGCGGACTACCTTTGTTGCAGAAGCAGAAAAGATTACTTTTTTCTCTAACAATAAAGATTCAAAAGGGAGTAATTCATTTATGTCATTATGTTTTAGATATCCTGCCAGCACATCTAATATTTCTTGGAAACTTTCTCCAAGAGATTGAATGTCTTTGTAACTTTCCGAATTTGTTATGTCTTCGTAGTCTTCTTTAGAGAAGAGAAGGCGATCGGAATCTTTCACTTTATATTTATCAATTAGGGAAGTCTTTTCTGATATTGCCAATATGCTGAGATAGATTATCAGCTCAGAGAAATAATCTAACTTCTCAGATACTGTTTTGTTGTTTTTTCGTGCAGGGTGCTGATAATCAGGAAGCCCTGTTATGGAATCTGGTTCGCCATTCAGCTCGGGGCAATAAAAAGAATCATAATCAACGAGATGTAGTTGATGGTCATTGTCAACTAAAATATTACCGTGTTGTAAATCTCCGTGTGCAAGCGATTGGCTATGCAAGGTTCGGGTCATTTTAAGAAAGTTATCAGCCAGTGCTCTTAGGCGCTCTTTTGATTGTTTGTTTTGACAGATATAGTCTTTTATTGTGACGCCATCAATCCAACGCATTCTTGTTGTTGGATAAATATTACCGTTCACATTAATACCTTTTTCTATGTATTCAAATTCGCATAAGAAGTCTAAATGGGCTTTTCTAATTGCTTCGGAGATAATTTTGTATCGCTTTTGAGTATAGTTAATACTGGAATGCCAACAACGGAAAGCCCATGTCTTTCCATCATACGCTTTATAGGGGAAAACTACAGAAAATCCTCCCGTATAGGCAATAAGTCTTCCTCTAACATCTCTCTTGAAGTTACTATTCTTTGCGTGTTCATCCAAAATGAGAACACTTTTATTTTCAACAGATGTTCTTATATTAGGTATCGTTAGCATTTATTGCTTTTTGATTTTTTTTGATATTGTTGACGATATTTCGTTATATATCTTTTCCTTGCTTGGCTTGATATACCCGTTTCCATTTTTCCACTTATCGGAAATTCTTTTACTCTCAGATTCTATGGCTTCTTCTAATGGGGAAAGTTCGTCAATGGATGACTTTGACATAAAATCGCATAACTTTTTTGTCAAATGAGCTAATTCCGAGTCTGACTTAAGTTCCCTGAAAATATTTGATTTGCCATGAGACTGGATATCCTCACCGGAAAATAAAAGGGTCTCAGTATCTTCCATATTCAGCTTTTCCCATAGATAGGGCATCTTGGCCAATGCTTTAAGACTGGTGTAGATTACAAGTTCAGAAAAGTAATCGGCCTTTTCAGAGGACTTTTTATTCTTCCACCGTGCTTCGTGCTGATACCCAACGAGGCCTTTAATTTCATCTGGCATCCCTTTTAAATCAGGGGTATACATGGAATCATAGTCAACTAGAACTAGAGACTTGTCTGGTTTAACCATAATGTTGCCATGTTGCAAATCTCCGTGAGAGAAATGGTTTGCATGCAAATCTGCCACCATTTTCTTGAAATTCTTTGCTATTTCATTAATCACATGAGATTCTGTGATATGATTTGCCAAGAACTTCTTTAGGGGTTGCGCATCTACCCAGTCCATGGCCACAAGTGGCTGCATGCCTTGTGTGGTCATAATTCCGTCTTCATAGAATTCAAATCCAACAAAGTATGGCAGATTCGCCTTTTTTAATGCGTCAGAAATAAGTTGAGTTCTACGTTTTGCGTCAGAGACCTCTGCATGCCAAAGCCGTACAGCATACTTCTTATTTGGAGTCTGATAGGGGAAGACGACACAAAAACC
Organism: Prevotella heparinolytica; assembly: GCF_004342845.1. GTDB lineage: Bacteria > Bacteroidota > Bacteroidia > Bacteroidales > Bacteroidaceae > Bacteroides > Bacteroides heparinolyticus. The sequence continues at coordinate 59,201 of NZ_SLXB01000015.1, forward strand.
ACCAGAATACTTGATAAGACGAGATCCTTTTTCAATAGGATGCCCATCTTTCAGAACAAGAGGGTGTATTAATGCAGGCGTTCTAATGCACGTGCTGTAATCTGGAATACTGGGTAATGGCATGGCAATAGTTATTTTCGAACGATTGAATATTTTTTCAATAATTTGTCAAATGCGTCTTTTGCGGCATTTTTTGTCGCTTGATTCAAACTCTTCAAGTGTTTACATTTCTTTTTAGAAATAATCTTGAATTCAGAGAGAAATTCGTATATGAAAGTAGAAGCATCGTCACTAAATGGCTTATTTGTAGCCGTAGTTTTCTTTTCTTTATTCTCTAGTTCTTCTATAGGGACTATTTGTTTGATGGACTCTTCTTTTTTTATGAGTGTATTGATGTCGTCAATATTCTGCATAGAAAAAGAACAGGATTTATTGTACAGAATAATCACAAGAGTTGTATCATCATTATGCATTCCTGTTTTTCTCCAATCTTGAACTAAATTTTCAAAGTCCTCATGAGAAACCACGGTTAATAACTGCTGAATAAATTCTGCTATTTCCCCTTTTTGATTATGTCTGGATAAGAACTCAGAGATAGGGTCTGATGTCATGATGAGACAAATATCTTCAGATAGTACTCCTTCTATTATTCTTGGAGTACCCTTTCCTTTTTGAGATTCATCACTGTCGAAATAATCCGGATAGCTGTCAAATGTTTCCACATCTTGTGAAGTATGAAATTTCGCTTCATTTCCATTCCACTCAATTAGACATGAATCGCCAAGAACAGAACCTTTCCATTTATTTCCTTCAAAGCGGATGCCAACAAAAGTAGCTCCGGCCGACCGCCTTTCTGCCAAGTTGCGCTCATTCCTGTAAATCATATTTTCAGGAGCATTCTTTGCCTTTAATTCTTGGATGAAGTCATTAACTTTTTCTCTCCATACTGAGCACAAGGGTTTTATGGATTCAATATCAGGAAGCCAATCAGTTTTCTCTATAAAAGAGTCAACAAGGAGTTGAGCCCATATTTTTTGTTGCCATGTTGCCCCCATCCCATCTGAAACAGCGATAGATTTAATCTCGGGATTGATACCAAATCTGTCTTGGCAGTCTGAATAGGTTTCGGCCTGCTTGTGGGTAATAAAAGCGCGTATTTTCATATCTTCCTTGCTACTTCATCTTTTGTCATCATTTTGCCCTTTTGATGAACCAAAATCAATAAGTTGGATCAGCTGAACACCATCTGCACCAAATATACAACCACGAGAGCCCTCTTTGGTTGGAAGTTCATTTTTTGCGGCAGCAGCCTTATATGATTCGGGAACTTCACTGGTTATATCATATAAGAACTGAGCTTCTTCCTGAGAAACCTCTGCTCTATTAGATGGGAAAACAACTTTCCCATTAGCATCATCTATCTGTGCATTGAAAATCAAAACATTCCCATCGCTATTGGAAAGAGACATAATCTCATTAGCTAATATAACCGTTTCTTTCATACAGTCGCTCGGATCTTTCCTATCATAATATGGAACTCCATCTGAGATATTTATTATTACAGGTGCCGGACCATCTAGGTTATCAGACATCCATTTTTCTACAAGCTCTTTTGCTATTTGAAATGCGCCAAGCATGTTGGTGGCACCATTTTTATCAATAGGTTCAACCCAGACAGGCTGCTTGACTTCAACCTCAACAATCCCACCTGTACCGTCAGGAGTCTTTTTCTTTAGAGTCTCGTAACGTAGTGGAGAAGCGTCTAAGTCTTTCAACCATCCTGAACATAATTCTTTTACATCATGATTGTAACCGATAACAGAGATAAAACAACGATTCTTCGGTGCATCTCCATCAAAGTTTTTTTGAATAATATTGTCAATTACTTTGTTGACGGCGAGTGTCGCAAATTTAGTGCGTGTAGTACCTTCGTAAGGACTCATCATAGAGCCTGACTGGTCTAACAAAATAATAAGTAGACCCGGAGTGGCAGAACTCCATTGTTTTTCATTTTTTGCCATAATAGTCTTTTTTTCTGTTTGGCTCTCCTGACAGATTGATTAGATTTATAGTCATGTCACATATAAATAAAAAACGTGGAGCCAGCCTGTTGCTCGTCCCACGTATCTTGGCCTTCGCATTGCCCTGTCTGTCGAAACGAGCAACGCCGAAAGCCCCACGCTGATGTAAGTATATAAACCACATTCAAAAATGGCAAGAAGCCATAGCCATCATGTGGGTACATATAAAATACATCTCAAGGGGCGTTCCCGTTGCTTTGTTCTTGACAGACATTTGAGTTTGCGAAGTTCAGATACGTCAAAACCAAAGCGTACAGTTACGCCTTTTATGTATATGCTTGCCTAATCACCGCTTATTGGATCGTTAATAAGGCATCTAAATGCAAATATAGGTATTATGTTTTGTAAATCAATCTTTCTTCGGTATTTTTTCTTTGGCTCATAAAAGAGGGTAAAAGAGTACGGAGATGGTATCTTTCGTCTACGTATACCCAACTGCCTTTAAAGTATGAAAAATTCTGACAAATCTCTTCTTTCCTAATCGCTTGATAACCAGTCGACTAATTTTTTACTGAAAACTCACCGGATTTTTACTAATTTTCCGGGGAATTTTTAGTAAAAATCCGGTGAGAATTTAGTAAAAATCCGGGCATTTTTTAGAAAGCACGATTTGAGGCTTGTTGAAAATTCCGGAATCTTTACAAACGGATGTTGTCTCGTTGGTTTTTCGGCTGACGGCAGTCTTCAATCAATCATGCGACACCTACACGGTTTCCATTTATAAAATCAGTGAAATCTGCGTAATCCGTGCCTAAAATAAGAAAAAGGATAAAGCGCATGCACGCTTTATCCTTTTCTTAATCTTATCTTATGGCCAGCCCTTACAGTGCTTTCTCTTTAATCAGATATTCGGCAATCTGCACCGCATTCAGTGCGGCGCCCTTTTTGATTTGGTCGCCCACAATCCAGAACGTCAGTCCGTTTTCATTGCTGAGGTCTTTGCGGATGCGACCCACATATACCGGGTCTTTGCCTGCAAGGAACAACGGCATCGGATACTCCTTCTTTTCCGGATTATCCATCAGCACCAGTCCGTCGCCTTTGGCAAACGCTTCGCGCGCCTCTTCTACCGAAATAGGACGCTCGGTTTCTACCCAGATGCTCTCGGAGTGGGAACGAAGTGCGGGAACACGTACGCAAGTGGCGCTTACCTTAACGTCGGAGTGCATAATCTTGCGCGTTTCGTTAAACATCTTCATTTCCTCCTTCGTGTAGCCGTTCTCCATGAACACGTCAATCTGCGGGATGAGGTTGAAGGCCAACTGGTAGGCAAACTTCTCTACCGTCACAGGTTCGCCGGCCAATACCTGACGGTATTGCTCGTACAACTCGTCCATGGCGGCGACACCTGCACCACTCGCCGCCTGATAAGTAGAGACGTGTACCGTTTTTATATGCGATAGCTGTTCGATGGCCTTCAGCGCCACCACCATCTGGATGGTAGTGCAGTTAGGGTTGGCGATGATGCCTCGCGGACGGTCTTTTGCATCGGCGGCATTTACTTCCGGCACTACCAATGGGATGTCGGCATCCATGCGGAACGCACTTGAATTGTCAATCATTACGGCTCCATGCTTGGTAATGGTTTCGGCAAACTCTTTAGAGGTGCCTGCGCCTGCGGAAGTGAAAGCGATATCAACCCCTTTAAAGTCATCGTTGTGTTGCAAGAGTTTAACCTCGATCTGTTTACCGCGGAACGTGTATTTGGTTCCGGCACTGCGTTTAGAACCGAACAGTACTAACTCGTCCAACGGGAAATTCCTTTCATCGAGCACTCGCAGGAACTCCTGTCCCACGGCTCCGCTTGCTCCAACAATAGCTACTTTCATTTTTCTTTCTTTTAATTTGGTTTATAAAAAAGTAATATTCTACTTTGAAAAGATAGAATTGGCTGCAAATTTATAACAAAATGCTGTATAACACCGCATAAAGTGAAAACTTTTTCGTTATTTTGCACTCAATTTCTGAAACTTACAGCCTATGGATTGGTTTGACTTTAGCCTGAAATTCCCGATTACCGACCCTACATGGATATTTCTCCTTGTACTTCTTATCATCTTGTTTGCACCTATGCTGCTGAGCAGGCTTCGCATTCCTCATATCATAGGCATGATACTGGCAGGTCTTGTCATTGGCGAGCATGGTTTCAACATCCTTGTGCGCGACAGCAGTTTCGAACTCTTCGGCAAGGTGGGGTTGTATTATATCATGTTTCTGGCCGGTCTGGAAATGAATATGGGCGACTTCAAGCAGAATCGTGGAAAGGCGCTGATGCTGGGATTGCTGGCTTTTGTCATCCCGATAGGCATCGGCTTGGTGACCAACATTGCGTTGCTGAAGTACGGGGTGCTCACTTCCGTCCTGTTGGCAAGTATGTATGCCTCTCACACGTTGGTTGCCTACCCGATTGTCATCCGCTATGGCGTGTCGCGGCATCGCAGCGTGAGCATTGCCGTGGGCGGCACTGCGGTGACCGATACACTTACTTTGCTGGTACTGGCAGTGGTGGGCGGCCTGTTCAAAGGCGAGTCGGGCGGTTTGTTTTGGATATGGCTGGTGGTTAAGGTCATCTTTCTGGGTGCTTTGATCATCTTTTTCTTTCCGCGCATCGGACGCTGGTTTTTCCGCAGGTACGATGACAACGTGATGCAGTTTATCTTCGTGCTTGCCATGGTGTTCCTCGGAGCCGGATTGATGGAGTTTGTCGGCATGGAGGGCATTCTGGGCGCTTTTCTTGCCGGATTGGTGCTGAACCGTCTGATTCCGCACGTCTCTCCGTTGATGAACCATCTGGAATTTGTGGGCAATGCGCTTTTCATCCCATATTTCCTGATAGGAGTGGGCATGCTGATCGATGTGCATGTCATTTTCAGCCACGGCGATGCACTGAGGGTAGCCGCAGTGATGATTGTGGTGGCGTTGGCGGGAAAATGGATTGCCTGCTGGCTGACGCAGAAAATATATAAGATGGAGGCCATCGAACGGGAACTGATGTACGGTCTGAGCAATGCGCAGGCGGCGGCAACGCTGGCGGCCGTATTGGTGGGCTACAACATCATCCTGCCCAATGGAGAGCGTCTGCTGAACGATGATGTGCTGAACGGTACCGTTTTGCTGATTCTGGTAAGTTGCATCGTCAGTTCGTTCATCACGGAGCGTGCGGCGCGTAAGATAGCCATGGAAGAAGCGCATCCGGAAGAACATCGTTCGGTGGAGCAGGAGAGGATACTGATACCCGTAAGCAATCCGGACACCATTGAGGACCTGATTAATCTCTCTTTGGTGATACGCGACCCGAAACAAAAGGACAATCTGCTGGCCTTGAGCGTGATTAATGATGACAGCAGTTCGGGAAATGCGGAGCTTCGCGGGAAACGCTGTCTGGAGAAAGCAGCCATGATTACGGCATCGGCAGACGTGCGTCTGAGGCAGATAACCCGTTATGACCTGAACATTGCTTCGGGCATTATCCACACGGCGAAAGAGTATAAGGCCACGGACGTCATCATAGGCCTGCACCGCAAGGTAAACATCGTAGACTCTTTCTTCGGAATGCTTACGGAGAGTCTGCTGAAAGGGTTGCACCGCGAGGTGATGGTTTCTAAATTCCTGATACCCATCAATACGATAAGGCGGGTCATTGTGGCCGTACCGCCGAAAGCGGAATACGAGGCCGGCTTCCACAAATGGGTGGAGCATTTCTGCCGGTTGGGCGGCACGTTGGGTTGTAGGGTGCATTTCTATGCCAACGAAGAGACGACGGCCCATCTGCAAGGATTGGTGAAAAAGAAATACGGCCATACGTTGACGGATTTCTCCCGTCTGGATGACTGGGACGATTTGTTGCTGCTGACCGGTCAGGTGAACTACGACCATCTGCTGGTTATTATCAGTGCCCGGCGCGGCTCTATCTCGTATGACAGTTCGTTCGAGAAACTGCCCGGCCAGATAGGGAAGTACTTTGCGAACAACAGTCTGATAGTATTGTATCCCGACCGGTTGGGCGAACCTCAGGATTCGGTATCTTTCTCCAATCCGCGAGGAAATAATGAGTCGCAGCATTACGAGAAAGTGGGCAACTGGTTCTATAAGTGGTTCAGGTCTTCTTGAAAGTACATCGTTCATTTCCTCGTGCGGTATGGAAAATACGATGCAGGAAATAGTGTGTAGGCCGCCATATTTGTGAAATAGTAAAAGACGAAAAATGATAAACGGAACAACTCCTTCCTCCCTCCTTTCGGGGGAGAAATCGGAAGAGAAGCTTTGGCAGCAGAGAACCCGCCTCTTGCTGGGAGATGAAAAGATGGAACGCTTGCGGCGGGCGCATGTGCTTGTTGTAGGGTTAGGCGGTGTGGGCGCTTATGCCGCCGAGATGATATGCCGTGCCGGAGTGGGCAGGATGACGATTGTGGATGCCGATACGGTGCAGCCCACGAATATCAACCGCCAGTTGCCGGCTTTGCATTCCACCATGACGCAGAAGAAGGCCGAAGTGCTGGCTGCGCGTTTCAAAGACATCAATCCGGATTTGGAACTGACGGCGCTGCCGGTTTTCCTGAAAGACGACAATATCCCGCAACTGCTGGACGCCGCCACTTATGACTTTGTGGTGGATGCCATCGATACGCTTGCGCCGAAATGTCATTTGATTGCGGAAGCCATGAAACGGCGCCTTAAAATCGTGTCGAGCATGGGCGCCGGTGCCAAAAGCGACATTACGCAGGTGCGTTTTGCCGATATATGGGACACTTATCATTGCGGGTTGAGCAAGGCAGTGCGCAAGCGCTTGCAGAAGATGGGCATCAGGCGGAAGCTTCCGGTGGTTTTCAGCACGGAGCAAGCCGATGCCGGAGCGGTGCTGCTCACGGAAGATGAGATGAACAAGAAGTCTACCTGCGGCACGGTGAGCTATATGCCGGCTGTCTTCGGTTGTTATCTGGCAGAGTATGTGATAAAAAGGTTGTAGTGGAATTATGATACGATTAGAGAATATAACGAAAAGCTTCGGCAGTTTGCAAGTGCTGCGAGGCATTGATTTGACGATAGAGAAGGGCGAGATTGTCAGTATCGTAGGTCCCAGCGGTGCAGGCAAGACCACTTTGTTGCAGATTATGGGTACGCTCGACATGCCCGATGGCGGTTCGGTGACGATTGCCGGCACGCAGGTCGACCGCATGAAGGAAAGAGAGCTTTCCGCTTTCCGCAACAAGCACATCGGCTTTGTCTTTCAGTTTCATCAGTTGTTGCCGGAGTTTACCGCTTTGGAGAATGTGATGATACCGGCTTTCATTGCCGGAAAAGGACAACAAGAGACAAAGAGTGCCGCAACGGAAATACTCGACTTCATGGGGCTTGCCGACCGTGCCGGGCATAAACCGAATGAGCTGTCGGGAGGAGAGAAACAGCGCGTGGCCGTGGCCCGTGCACTTATCAACCATCCGGCTGTGGTCTTGGCCGACGAACCTTCCGGCAGTTTGGATACGCACAATAAGGAGGAGCTCCACCGGCTCTTCTTCGATCTGCGCAACCGCTTCGGGCAGACTTTTGTCATCGTGACGCACGATGAAGGACTGGCGCAACTGACAGACCGAACCATCCATCTTGTTGACGGGGAAATAAGCAACAATATACCTTGAAGAAGAGGATGTGGAGAAACTGTTCTGACATTCTTTCGGCTTCCGCATGCAGGCGTTGGCTCATTCAAAACATACGTAATGGCTGATTCGCTCCAAGTCGGTTTCCGAGAACTCTTCATAAAGCGCGAAAGGTTTCAGGTTGCGTAGCGTTCCGTTCTTCTTTCGGTACTCCACGAATGCTTTGGCTTGGTAGAAGTTGATGTAGGGGTGGCTGCGTAGTTTCTCTATGCCGCTCCGATTCAGATTGATGGGACGTATCTTCTGAGGATCCACACGAAGCCATGATTGCAGCGGACGATAATCCAGATGGATGTCTTGCAACTGCTCTATGCGGTAGAATCCTCCCAGACGTTGCCGATAGCCGGTTATCAGGCGGGCGATGTGGCTGCCTATGCCGGGAATCTTCTTCAATTCCGTGGTGTCGGCAAGGTTCAGCTCCACAACAGTGCCTGCGGGATATTTGTACTGAATGTTTTTGGTGGATGCCGTGCTGTCACGCCCGGTAAGGAGCAGTGGGATATGGCGCGTGTCTTTTACCGTATCTTCGGGAGCGATGCGGATATAGGGCAATAAAGCTTGGTATTGCTCTTCCGTCAGTCCGTAGATTCTTCTGAAATCTTCTGCCTTGCGGAACTTGCCTCCTTTTCTGCGATAGTGCAGGATGTTGTGTGCCATCCATTCCGGTAATCCCAGTTGACGAAAGAGAAGGGAATCTGCTCTGTTAGGATTGAAAGGAATCGGACTGAGAGCCGGAGAACGCTTCGCCGGATAAAGCGTGGTGGAACGTTGCTTCCATTGCGGCTCTTTCTCTTTTACGGAAGTAAGAAACGCTTCATATTCTGCCACGGCAGCAGCCTGCTTCCGCAGTTCTTCGTGAGAGAGGGTGTGCTGCCGTAGATATGGATAAAACTGTCCGGTAAGGAAGATGAGGATGATTCCGGCTGCCAGAACCAGTATGCCGCATCTTTCTCCCCGGGAGAAATAGAAGAAGTCTTTGAATGGGTTTGGCATCAGTGTTTTCTATTTAAGCAAGCCCAGTTCGTTGACGAAGATGAACGTGATGCCTATCGGTGCAACGAACTTCAGAATGAATATCAGTAACCGGTAGATATATACCTTCAGTGTGCCGTTGTTGCTGATTTCCTCGCGTACAATCTTTTTGTCTATGTACCAACCCATGAAGACCGAGATGAGGAAACCGCCCGCAGGCAACATGATTTTGGCTGTGACAAAGTCGAACAAGTCGAACAGCGTCAGTCCGAATATCGTGTACTCCTTGCCCACACCTAACGAAAGAGAACAGAAGATGCCTATAAAGATGCAGCCGCCTGTGACCACCTTTGCCGCCTTGCCGCGCGTAAAGTTGAACTCTTCGTGCAGGTAGGCTGTTGCCACCTCGTGCAGGGAGATGGTGGAGGTCAGCGCAGCCAATGCCAGCAGGATATAGAACAGCATGGAAAGCACGATGGCAAGCCCCGGCATACTGCCGAACGCTTGCTGAAACACATTGGGCAGCGTGATGAACAGCAGGCTGGGCCCCGCATCGGGCTGAATGCCTACGGAGAATGCTGCCGGAAAGATGATGAAGCCCGCCAGAATGGCTACTACCGTGTCGATGGCCGCTACATTGAAAGCCGTCTTTGGCAGATTCGTATCGCTTCGGAAGTAAGAGGCGTAGGTGCACAGGCATCCCATGCCGAGGCTCAGAGAGAAGAAGGCTTGTCCCATGGCTCCCAGCAGCACGTCGGCATCCACCTTGCTGAAGTCCGGCTTCAACAGAAACCTGATGCCGTTGCCTGCTCCGGGCAAGGAGACGGAACAGAACACAAGCACAATCAGCAGGATGAAGAGCATCGGCATCATGATTTTGGCCGATTTCTCAATGCCTTTCTCCACCCCTTTGACGATGATGAAGTGTGTGGCGAGCAGGAAGAGTATCAGCCAGAGCGCGGGACGCCAAGGGTTACTGACAAAGTTGTCGAAAGAAGCGATGAAGTCGGCTGCCGACTTCCCGGCAAAGCTGTTGGTTGCCGCCTCCACGATAAACTCCAGTGTCCAGCCTGCCACTACGGAGTAATAGCCCAGTATCAGGAAGCCTGCCAATACGCCCATTCTGCCCACCCATCGCCATGATGTGCCGGGCGCCAGTTTCTGATATGCGCCGGCAGTATTGGCCCGCGAACGTCTGCCTATCAGGAATTCGGCTATCATGATGGGGATTCCCAAAAGGAGTACGCATGCCAGATAGATAAGAATGAATGCGGCGCCTCCGTGGTTTCCCGTTTCGTATGGAAACCGCCAGATATTGCCCAAGCCGACGGCTGAACCCGCAGAAGCGAGTATGACACCTAATTTACTGCCGAAGTTGACTCTGTCGTTTCTTGTCATAAATGTGCCTTTTTCTTTCATTTCTTTATAAATGCTTGCTGAAACGCGCAAATATAGAAAATGTTCCGTACTTTTGCACGCAATCCGTTTATTAATTGAGAATATGCTGTATTATTTTGTCAGGAAATATCCGTTTTCGCTGTGTATTATTCTGGCGGTGATTTATTTATCTTTCTTCAAGCCGCCTGCCACGGAGCTGGATTATATTTCCGGTTTGGATAAGGTGGCTCATGTCTGTATGTACTTCGGCATGTCGGGTATGCTGTGGGTGGAGTTCCTGCGGGCACACCGCAATGATAATCAGCCATTGTGGCATGCGTGGATAGGGGCATTGGCATGTCCCGTTCTGTTCAGTGGGGTGGTGGAATTGTTGCAGGAATATTGTACGACGTATCGCGGAGGCGATTGGCTGGATTTTGCGGCCAACACCACAGGAGCGGTGCTGGCATCGCTGATAGCTTATTTCATCTTGCGGCCGATGATGATGAAGCCCGGCAAATAAACGGATTCGGGTTGAGGCAAGCGGTTACAGATAGTCTGTCACGCTGCTCAGTTTTATTCCGTTCGAGCCTTTTATCAGGATGGTCTTTCCGCAAGGTTTGTTTTCTTGCAATGCTGCGATGAGTGCCGTTGCGTCCCGATAGTCCGGATAGGTGTGGCGGGTGGCGGCAAACAATTCTCCTACAAGCACCACATCCTCGAATCCGCACTCTTCCAGATAGTCCACAATCTTTTGGTGTTCTTCGGCACTCTCTTTTCCAAGTTCGCGCATGTCTCCCAATATCAACATTTTATTTTCGGCCTGCATGTTGCCGAAATTGCCGATGGAAGCCATCATGCTGGTGGGGTTGGCGTTGTAGGCATCGATAATCAGAGTGTTGTCTGCTGTTTTTCTCAACTGCGAACGGTTGTTCCGGGGCGTGTATTCGGCCAGTGCCTTGTCCGTCTTTTCAGCGTCCGCACCGAAGAACCGTCCGATGGTGACGGCCGCAAGGGCGTTGGGGAAGTTGTATTCGCCGATGAGTTGCGTCTGCACCTCGTGCCACTCGCCGTCTTTGCCGGCTCTCCACTCGAAGGTTAAATAAGGTGAGTTTCCGGTGATGCGTCCGTTGACGTAGAGGCCTTCTTCCGTGCCGTAGGTAACTTGTTTCAGTCCGCGAGCCATCTCCATCAGATAGGGGTTGTCGTGATGAACAAAAACGGTTGCATTGCCCCGTCGGCGCAGGAAGTCGTACAGTTCTCCTTTGGTCCTGATTACCCCTTCCAAAGAGCCGAAACCTTCCAGATGGGCTTTCCCCACGTTGGTGACGATGCCATAATCAGGTTCGGCTATCTCCACCAACTCTTTGATGTCGCCCGGATGACTGGCTCCCATTTCGATGACGGCAAGGTCGTGCCGTGACTGCAAGCCGAGCAGGGTGAGGGGCACGCCGATATGGTTGTTCAGGTTTCCTTGCGTGTAGAGGATGTGGTGGTTTTGCGACAGCACGGCGGCTATCAGCTCCTTGGTGGTTGTCTTCCCGTTGGTGCCGGTGATGCCTATGATGCATGTGCCCAACTGCCTGCGGTGATGGTTGGCCAGTTGTTGCAGGGTGCGTAGGCAATTCTCCACTAATATATAATGTGTATTGCCGGCGGGGGCGTATTCCGCTTCATCCACCACGGCGTAGGCGCTACCCTGTTCCAGCGCTTTGGCGGCGAAGGCGTTTCCGTTGAAGTTTTCGCCTTTCAGGGCGATGAAGAGCGAGCCTTGCGGACAGTTGCGGCTGTCTGTGCTGACGCAGGTGCACTCCCGGAAAATACGATAGAGAGAGGTGATGTCCATAATCATTGTTGCATGGTTTCTTAATCCGGTGCAAAGATAGGCTTTAATTTGCTGCGTTGGTTTTGTCCGGGCGGAAAAAATGCAGGGCGCTTCGGCTTTGCCGCATAGACGTGTGCCACCTTCTCTTCTCCGGAATCCGCGATGAGCCTGAAACCCTTGTGTCCCGTCGCACGGGTATCTCTGTGTGCGGGCGGCTGAAAACGGCCGGAGTTCGGCATAAGGCTCCGGATATGTGGCTCGTCCGCACAAGAAAACCTTGTCGCCTGCAAAAAAAGTTCGGCGCTTCCTTATCCAAAGCAGGAAGAGATTAGGGCGAAAACTTCATCGCAAGGCTTGCGTTGTATATCTTGCGCCTTGCGATATACATCTTAGCGCTTGCGATGTATAACGCAAGCCTTGCGATGAAGAATGCTTCCGTTGGAAGCGGAAGTTTTCAGGCAGGAGTCGCCAACTTTTGGAAGTCATCCCGCCAACTTCTTTTCTTGCCGTCGAACTCAGGTTAGAATCAGGCTCCTTTTGCAGTCTCGATTAAAATCTTTAGCTTTGTATCATTAAACCAAATCATCACCAAACGAATATGACCAAGTTTGAAATAGAAGAAAAGATAGTTGCCATGCTCAAGACGGTGTTCGACCCTGAAATACCGGTAAACGTGTACGACTTGGGACTGATTTACAAGATAGACGTGAGTGACGACGGAGAAGCCGTTATAGACATGACGCTGACCGCCCCAAACTGTCCTGCGGCCGACTTCATCATGGAAGATGTGCGCCAGAAGGTAGAGTCTATCGACGGACTTGCTTCCGCCACCATCAATCTCGTTTTCGAACCGGAATGGAACAAGGACATGATGAGTGAAGAAGCCAAACTGGAACTGGGTTTTCTTTGATTAACGGATAATGAACAGATGATAATGAAGAATGTATATTTCCTGTCCGATGCCCACCTCGGTTCCCGGGCCATTGAACACGGACGAACTCAAGAACGCCGGCTGGTGAACTTTCTGGACAGCATCAAGCACAAGGCTTCTGCCGTATACTTGCTGGGAGACATGTTCGACTTCTGGTACGAGTTTCGCACCGTAGTGCCTAAGGGCTACACGCGTTTTCTGGGAAAAGTGTCCGAGCTGACCGATTTGGGGGTTGAGGTGCATTTCTTCACCGGCAACCACGACCTTTGGTGCGGCGATTATCTGGCCAAGGAGTGTGGCGTCATCATCCATCGCGAACCGCTTACAACCGAAATCTATGGAAAAGAATTTTATCTTGCCCACGGTGATGGTTTGGGCGACCCCGACAAGAAGTTCAAACTGCTTCGCTCCATGTTTCACAGCCGCACGCTTCAAGTACTTTTCTCGGCTTTGCATCCGCGTTGGAGCATGGAGCTGGGGCTGAACTGGGCCAAGCACAGCCGCATGAAGCGCATAGACGGGAAGGAGCCCGAATACATGGGAGAAAACAATGAATATCTGGTGCTATATACCAAAGAATACCTGAAAAGCCATCCCACCATCAACTACTTCCTGTATGGGCATCGCCACATCGAACTCGATTTGATGTTGAGCGCCACAGCCCGTGTACTGATTCTCGGCGATTGGATAAACTATTTCTCGTATGCCGTTTTTGACGGTGAAAACCTTTTCCTCGAAGAGTTTGTGGAGGGAGAGACAAAGCTGTAATCCGGCAGCTTGCTTTTACCGGCTTATATTATAAATATTGAAAAGACGGAGACACGGAGACTTTATTTATCCATAAGGATTCCAAGTCTCTGCGCCTCAGTCTTTCCCCATACCCGATTTCCGGTTACTTGTATCCGCCGGCTTTGGCTATGCGCTTCGGAATCTCCGTGTTGTCCATCTTGCCCATGAACAAGTTGGAACCTGCACCTATCGCATATACAGGCACGTATCCGGCAGTGTGGTTGCCACTTGTCCATCCCACCATTGCAATCTGGCTCATCACTTTACGGGCTGCGGCGGCAAGCGGTTCGGTCTTGGAGTAGAGACTCTGCTCGAACACTACATGCTTCTTCACGAAAGACTCCTCATATTCATCGCGTAGCATCTTCTCCTGTGCCCACGTCAACGGCAGCTCTTTCCAGAATCCCATTTTCTTGGTGAGCAGGGATTTCACCTCTTCCCAACCGACGGGACGGTTCATCTTGCGCAAGTCGGTGATGGAACGCGACAATACTTCTTGCGATTCCTTCTGGTTGGCCAGCGACTTCAGTTGCAATTCATACTTGGCAGTGCCCAAACCCAGTCCGCCGGTTTCGTGGTCGGCCGTAATCACAATCAGCGTTTCTTTGGGATGCTTCTTGTAGAAATCGTAAGCCACTCTGACGGCATTGTCCATGTCCACTACCTCGTTGAAGGTCGTGGCGGGGTCGTTGCTGTGGCAAGCCCAGTCTATTTTTCCGCCTTCAACCATCAGGAAGAAACCTTTGTCTTTGCCTTTGGTCAGGAAAGAGATGGCGCTTTCGGTAATCTCGGCCAAGGTCAGGTCTCCCTCTTTGCGGTCGATGGCATAGGGCAAACAAGAGGGTTCGGCGCCCTCTTTCTGGATAAGTATCATTTTATCGGCTTGGGCTGCTTTGGACTTATATTCATCAAGCCCTCTGGCAATGGTATAGCCGTTTTCCTCAAAAATAGGGAAGATGCTCGGAGCTTCTTTCTTGTCGGCCGTTGTGGTGGGCTTCAGGAAACCGCCGCCTGCATAGAAGTCGAAGCCGGCCTTGGGCAGGTCGAGGGCTATCTCATAATACATGCTGCGGTTGGGCTGATGGGCGTAGAATGCGGCCGGAGTGGCATGGTCCACACTGACGCTGGTTGTAACGCCTACTTTTCTGCCGGCCTTCTTGGCCTTTTCGGCCACGGTTTGCAGAACGCTCTTGTCATCGTCCAGGCCGATGGCGCCGTTGTAAGTTTTCTCTCCGGTAGAGAGCGCTGTTCCGGCGGCAGAAGAGTCTGTCACTGAGTTGGTGGCCGAGAAAGTCGTAACAACGCCGGATACCGGGAATGTGGTGAACAACAAAGGCTTTATGCCGATACGTCCTTCCTGTTCGGCCAAATACATTTCCGTTCCGTTTACTTGGTTTACTCCCATTCCGTCACCAATGAAATAGAATACATACTTTGCCTGCTGGGCATAGGTCATGCCGCTTGTCAACAGTGCAAAAAGCAATACATACATCAATCGTCTCATAAAATATATTTATTTAAAGTTACACGAAAGCGAGCCGACGTTTTAGAATCCGCTTCTTTACACGAAATTCGCCTTTTGCTTTCCGGCTCTCGTTTCAGAGCCGAAAAAGAAGGTAAAAGAATGCCGGATGATATTTAGACAGACTCTAAGTAGCAAAGGTAGGTATTTTAAATTTCTTAGAAAACAGTTTGCCTCTATAAAATGCCATAAAAGGCTTGATTTGCTAATCGGCGTGTGTTTTTTATCTTTTATTGACCGGTTCTGCTAAACGGTTGATACTCCCGGCTCGTATATTGTCTTTGTTATTCTGCAATCTCTGTTCGGGCTGTGCGGACATATGTTCGCACGGCGCGGATATTTGTCCGCAGGTTGCGGATTTGTGTTCGCACGGTGCGAACAGAGATTGGTATTGGCTGAGAACAGGTTTGTTCTTTGCTTCGCATGATTTTTCTTTATGGAATCACGATGTCTTTTCTTCAAACAAAAAGCCTACTCCTTATAAAGCCGGACCTCCGCAGTCCGGCTTTATAAAGGGTAGGCACATATGTTAAGAGATACCTCTTGAGTATTCTGTCGGAATCACTTGTTCCGCATTACTTCTGCAAAATAGTCATCGTATCGGACGCAATCATCAGTTCTTCGTCGGTTGGGATTACCACTACCTTGACTTTGGAATCGTCGGTAGAGATTACCTTCTCCTCGCCACGAACCTTATTCCTCTCGGCATCCAGCTTTATGCCCATGAATTCCAGGCCTTCGCATGCTCCCCAACGGGCAGTGGCCTGATTCTCACCCACTCCGCCGGTGAATGCGATGATATCTGCACCGCCCAATGCTGCCGCATAGGCACCGATGTATTTCTTGATGCGATAGAAGTACATATCTTCTGCCAGAATGGCTTTCGGGTTGCCGGCTGCTACGGCATTCTCCAAGTCGCGCATGTCGCTGGACTCGCCGAAGATGCCCAGCACACCGCTCTTCTTGTTCAAGAGGTTGGATATGCCGTTTGCATCCAAGCCCTCCTTTTCCATGATAAAGGACACGGCTCCTGCGTCGATGTCGCCGCTGCGTGTTCCCATCATCAGGCCTTCGAGCGGAGTCAGCCCCATGCTGGTATCTATGCACTTGCCGTCTTTGATGGCGCTGATGGAGGCGCCGTTACCGATGTGGCAGGTGATGATTTTCTTTCCTTGCGGCTCTACTCCCAGAAACTCGCAGACACGTTGCGATACATAACGGTGGGATGTGCCGTGGAAGCCGTAACGACGTACGCCGTATTTCTCGTAGAGTTCATAGGGAACGGCATATAGGTAGGCATGTCTCGGCATTGTTTGGTGGAAAGCCGTATCGAATACGCCGATTTGCGGAACATCGGGCAAGATGGCCGATATGGCGTTCACACCTTTCAAGTTGGCGGGATTGTGAAGGGGGGCCAAGTCGTTGCAAGCCGTGAAGGTCGCCAGAACTTCAGGTGTCAGCCGTACGGATTGGCTGAACTTTTCGCCTCCATGCACCATGCGGTGACCTACGGCATTGATTTCGTCCAATGACTTGATGGCCCCATATTCCGCATCGGTCAAGGTATTCAGGATGAATTCCACGCCCACGGTATGTTCGGGAATATCTTTCGTCAACACTTTCTTCTCACCACCGGGTAAGGTGAATTTCAGGAACGAGTCCTTTAAACCGATTTTTTCAATGCCTCCTTGTGCGATAACTTCTTTTTTGTCCATATCAAACATTTTGTACTTGATGGACGAGCTACCGCAGTTCAATACTAAGATTTTCATATTACTATGTTTAGATTAAAAGTTATTCAGCGTTCGTTTTGGCGGCAATAGCCTGATTGGCCGTGATGGCAATCATGCGGTAAACATCTTCGATGGAGCAACCGCGCGAGAGGTCGTTCACCGGACGGGCGATGCCTTGCAGAATAGGACCTACGGCATCGGCATGTCCCAAACGTTGTACCAGTTTATAAGAGATGTTCCCCACTTCAAGGCTCGGAACAATCAGTACATTGGCATTGCCGGCAATCTTTGAACCCGGCGCCTTGTTTGCGCCTACTTCGGGAACCAAAGCCGCATCTGCCTGCAACTCGCCGTCGATGGCCAGTTCCGGATCCATCTCTTTGGCAATCTTCAGGGCTTCCACCACCTTATCCACCACTTCGTGCTTGGCAGAACCTTTGGTTGAGAAGCTGAGCAAAGCCACTTGGGGATCCATGTCTACAACCGCCTTTGCCGTGCGTGCCGTGCAAACGGCAATCTGTGCCAACTGCTCGGCATCGGGCACCGGAGTCACAGCCACGTCGCCCATCACCAATATGCCGTTCTTGCCATATTCGGGAGCGTGTGTGAGCAACAGCATGGCACCTGAAACACACGTAATGCCGGGAGTGGTCTTGATAATCTGCAAAGCCGGGCGAAGTACGTCGCCGGTAGTATTGCGGGCACCTGCCAACTGACCGTCGGCATCGCCGTTCTTTATGATCAGGCAGCCCAGATAAAGCGGATTGAGAACCAGCTTGCGAGCCTCTTCGATAGTCATGCCTTTTTTCTTGCGAAGTTCGAACAGCAATTGTGCATATTCTTCTTTCTTGGGATGGTCTTCCGGATTGATGATGGTGGCTTTGTCTATATTTCCCAGTCCCCACTCTTGGGCACAAGCGTGTATTTCTTCCGGATTGCCCAGAAGAATCAGATCTGCGATACCGTCAGTCAGAATCTGGTTGGCGGCTTTCAAGGTACGTTCTTCCGTACCTTCAGGAAGAACAATGCGTTGGCGATCGGCTTTCGCACGTTCAAGAATTTCATTAATTAATCTTTGCATGATATTTATTGTGTATTATGAATAGGCTGCCCATACTTTTCACTTCGCAAAAGTACGCAATTTTGCAATATCAACATTGCAAATGCCTCTCTTTTTCAATGCTTGCTCTCAATTATTATAATATTTAACATTAAATAGTAAGGAAAGGAACGTGTGCGCACACAACATCTGTTGAAAACGTAAATTCCATAGGCAATCTGTATGATGCCTTAAAAAAAGAGAATTGTTGCAACAAGCAATACATAGAATACCTACCTTTGCAGCGTTTTTAAAACATACAACAATAATCTGCCGGTCGATTTAAGACCTTATTCTTATGATTCGTCAATGTGCCATCCTCTTTGGATGTTTAGCTTTGGGTGAGTTGGTTGTCTTCCTCACAGGCGTGAAGTTACCTTCCAGCATCATCGGTATGCTGCTGCTTACCTTGTTTTTGAAGTTGGGTTGGATAAAGTTGCACTGGGTGCAAGGCATGTCCGACTTCCTGGTTGCCAATCTGGGGTTTTTCTTTATACCGCCCGGAGTGGCCCTGATGCTCTATTTCGACATTATCGCCGCCGAATTCTGGCCGATAGTCGTAGCTTCATTGGTCAGTACTTTGTTGGTGATTGTCGTCACCGGATGGGTTCATCAATTAACACGTAAAATGAAATGAGTTTCTTAGAAAATAATTTTTTCTTGCTGGCCGTCACTTTCGGTGTGTTTTTCTTTGCCAAACTGCTGCAAAAGAAAACCGGTCTCATGCTGTTGAATCCTATTCTGTTGACAATCGCTATCCTTATTGTCTTATTGAAGTCGGCAAATATCAGCTATGCTACCTACAACGAGGGAGGGCAGTTGATAGAGTTTTGGCTGAAACCAGCCGTCGTTGCATTGGGGATGCCTTTGTATCTTCAGTTGGAAACCATAAAGAAACAGTTGCTCCCCATCCTGTTGTCCCAATTGGCCGGATGTATCGTAGGTGTTGTTTCCGTGGTGCTGATAGCTAAACTGATGGGGGCTTCTGATGAAATCATCTATTCGCT
The DNA here is from genome assembly GCF_004342845.1 of Prevotella heparinolytica. GTDB lineage: Bacteria > Bacteroidota > Bacteroidia > Bacteroidales > Bacteroidaceae > Bacteroides > Bacteroides heparinolyticus. Next base: position 78,191 of record NZ_SLXB01000015.1, read on the forward strand.
GGCGCCTAAGTCGGTCACCACACCGATTGCCATGGAGGTCACCAAGTCGTTGGGGGGCATACCTTCATTGACTGCCGCAGTTGTGGTGTGTGTGGGGTTGCTGGGAGGAATATTGGGCTTCAAGACCATGAAGCTGACCCGTATAGGCAGCCCCATGGCTCAAGGCCTCTCGATGGGAGCCGCCGCTCATGCGGTGGGCACTTCTACCGCCATGGAAGTCAGCAGTAAATACGGTGCATTCGCCAGTTTGGGATTGACGCTGAACGGCATTTTCACGGCCTTATTCACACCTGCCATTCTGCGTTTGTTGGGTTTGTTCTAACAAAATCTACCAATCTTTGTTATTTCTAACAACTTCAATCAACTAAAACATTTATGATTTCATTTAAGGATATCGAATTAAGCGACAGGGAGCTTATCATCCGCTACACGCAGAACAGTCCGCGAAGAAACTGCGACCTTTCATTCTCCAATCTGTGCAGTTGGCGTTTTCTGTACAACACCCAATTTGCCATTCTGGATGGTTATCTGTTGTTGAAGTTTTGGGCCGAAGAGGAACTGGTATATATGATGCCGATAGGTAACGGCGATTTGAAAAAAGTGCTGGAGGCCTTGATAGAGGACGCCCATCAGGAAGGAAAGCCTTTCTGTTTGCTGGGCATTTGCTCCGGCATGTGTTCGGAGCTGGAAACTTTCATGCCCGGAAAATTCCAATTCACTGCCGACCGTGATTATGCTGACTATCTCTATCTCCGCACCGACCTCGCCACGCTCTCCGGAAAGAAGCTTCAAGCCAAGCGGAACCACGTCAACAAATTCAAGCGCACTTACAACTACGAGTATACCCCTATCACACCCGACCGCATTCAGGAATGTCTGGAGCTGGAAGCCATCTGGTGCAAAGCCAACAATTGCGACCAACATGAGGGAACAGGCAACGAACGCCGTGCATTGGTCTATGCACTTCATCACTTTGATGAATTGGGACTGATGGGCGGTATCCTTCATGTGGATGGCAAGATTGTGGCCTTTACCTTCGGCATGCCCATTAATCAGGACACCTTTGGGGTGCACGTCGAGAAGGCAGATACAAGCATTGATGGGGCATACGCAATGATTAACCATGAATTTGCAAAACATATTCCCGAACAATATATCTATATCAACCGGGAAGAAGATTTGGGCATTGAAGGTTTGCGCAAGGCCAAGCTGTCTTACCAGCCTGCCATAATTCTGGATAAATACATGGCCTGCTTGAAAGGCGAACCGATGGAAGCGATAAAGTGGTAATAGATGCAATGGACCGGATGAAGCAGAAAATAAAGAATTTGTGGAGGCTGTGTTTCAATGACAGCGAGGAATTCGTAGAGATGTATTTCCGTTTGCGCTATCATAATGACGTCAATATTGCCATAGAAAGCGGGGAGGAAGTGATTGCCGCCCTGCAAATGTTGCCTTATCCGATGACGTTCGGGGGGAAAAAAATCAAAACATCTTATATTTCCGGAGCTTGTACGCATCCCGCCCATCGCAATCAGGGAACGATGGGCGCATTGTTGTCGCAAGCATTTATGCGTATGCTGGACGGTGGCGTTGCCTTATCTGCTTTGATTCCTGCAGAGCCTTGGTTGTTTGGCTATTATACCCGCTATGGTTATGCACCCGTGTTCAATTATAAAGCGAGTGATTTTGTGGTTGCGGACATTCCTGCTCCCAATCAAGGATATGCGCTGAAGATGGACGATCAATGTGAGGAAAAGGAATATGAATACCTGAACCGGAAATTAGGAGAACGCGCTTACTGCATCCAACATACAAGCAAAGACTTTCGTGTTATTCTTGCCGATTTGCGATTGGGGCAGGGACATGTCTGCACTTTGTTTGAAGAGGGGAGTGCCCGACAAAAAGATGACACAATGCAAGGAAAGGAGCGTATTGTTGCGCTGGCTGTCGTTTATCCGGCGGGTGGAAACAAATGGCGCATAGGAGAAATTGTGTCGGACAGCTCTGAGACATGCTCCTTGCTGCTTCAAAACATTTGCCGTGAATTGAATGTTCCTTCTGTCGAGGTGCTTGCTCCTCTTGCTGCCGGTGAAGCCGGTTTGCCTTTAGGAATGGCGCGTGTCATCGATGCTAAGGGCATGCTGGATCTCTATGCGGCCATCCATCCCGAAGAGGAGGCCTGCATCTGCCTCACCGACGAACAAATAAGCGGGAACAACGGCTGCTACCACTTGAGTGGCGGTAAATGTATGAAAAGTGCCAAGTGTCTGCCCGGCAGACACTTAGCACTCACAATCGGTGAACTCACCGCAAAAATATTCGAAACATCAAGCCCTTATATGAGCCTGATGCTGAACTGACGTTATAATCCACTGAAGTCCACTCCATCGAATACCAGTGAAGGTATACGCCAAGAAGAAGAGATACGGGGATCATTGCCTACGGCCACCAAAGAAGACCAGAGGGTAATCATATTGCCGGTTACGTTCATCTCATTGACCGGTTGAACCAACTTGCCGTTTTCAATCAGGAAGCCTTCGATACCGTACGAAAAGTCTCCGGTACTTTTGTTGCTGTTGCCGCCGTTGAATCCGGTAACCAATATGCCCTTTTGCACATCTGCCACCAGACCGTCCAAGTCTTTGTTCCCCGGTTGCAGTATCAGCAGAGAAGGTGAACTGATGGTTGGCTCCACACCCATTTTCTTGGAGTTATACGTGTCGATGAAATAGGTCTTCAATGTCCCGTTTTCAAATATCGGACGGCGTTCGGTTGCCACGCCTTCATTATCGAAGTAACGGGCGCCACGGGCTCCGATGAGATGAGGCTCATCCATTAGATTCAGCTTTTCGGAGCCGACTTTCGTATTCAGCTTGTTCAGCAGGAACGAACTCTTTTGCTGGAGAGCGGAGCCATACAACGCACTCAACAATGGGCTGAGCAATTGACCGGCATTCATCGGATCGACTACCATGGTATACTTGCCCGAAGCGGCTTTACGCTGTCCCATTTTCTTCAATACACGTTCCAAGGCTTTTGTCCCGATACCCGACTTTTTCAGTTTGTCATAAAACATTGCCGAGTCGTACCAATAAGAAGAAGGACGTGCTTCCCCTTCGCCTTTCACTGCCACATCGGCCGATACCGAGAACCAAGTGGACTTGGATTCGCCTTCAAAACCGTTACTTGTCAGACGATAGGAAGCCTCTTCGCCATCGCTGTAAGAACTGCCTACCGATATGATGCGCTCATCTTTTCCTAAGACCTCTTCGGCTGCGGCACGGGCAATAGCCACCTTGTCGTCGGGATTCAGGTTGTAGAACTTATCGTCGAACAGTTGCAAATCGGGCTTTCCGCCTTTATAATAGCGGGAGGAGTCGGGCAATACGCGCGCTTCGTCTTCTGCCAGATAGCGTGTGGATTCGATGCCATTCCTGATGAAACTTTCCAATTCCTTTTTATCCAGACGGTTGGTGGAATAAGAACCGTATTTCCCGTCTACATACAAGCTGATGCTCAAGCCGCTTTCGGAAGCCTGTTGCAATTTATCCATCTTGGCGTCACGCAATTCGAACGATGCATTGGAGTTGGAATACAGCACCAACTTGGCTGCCTGACAACCATTTTTCAGGGCATAATCCATTGCCCATTGTGCCAATTTCTTATTATTATCCGTAATCATTTCGTTTAATTTTCAGTTTTTCATTTTGTTAGCTTTCTCCCCCTACCGTCAGTTTGCTGACCAATGCCGACGGCATGCCGCAGGTCACAGGGCAGGACTGTCCGTCTTTGCCACAAGTCCACGTACCGTTGTCAATCTTGTCGTTATTGGCAACCATGGTAATGTCTGCCAATGCTTTCGGTCCGTTGCCGATGATATTGATGTCCTTGATGGGCTGTGTCAGTTTGCCGTCTTCAATCAGATAACCGGATTTCACGAAGAAAGTAAAGTCGCCGGCACCGATCTGTACCTGTCCGTTGGTGAAGTTGTCTACAAAGATGCCGTTCTTCACGGTAGAAATAATGTCTTCCTCCTTCATATTGCCGGCTTCCATATAGGTGGCGCGCATACGGGGAATAGGCATATTGCGGAATGTGTCGCGACGGCCGTTTCCGGTAGGCGTTACGCCATAATGTTTGGCACTGATGCGGTCGTGCAGGTAGCTGGTCAGCACACCGTCTTTCACGATATAAGTTTTTTGTCCTTCCACACCTTCATCGTCGAAGTTTACAGAGCCCCGGTTGAAAGGAATGGTGCCGTCATCCACCACGTTGATATGCTCGTCGCAAATCTTCTTGCCGAAGAGGTCGCAGAAGATGGAAGTGCGCTTGCGATTGAAATCGGCTTCGAAGGCATGTCCGATGGCTTCGTGCAGCAGGATGCCCGAACCTCCTGCACCCATAACCACAGGCATCTCGCCACCTTTGGGCTTGATGGCCTTGAATAGGATGGAGGTGTTGTCCACTGCTTCGCGTGCAAGGACTTCAACGATATCGTCTGTCATGAATTCAAATCCTTTGCGGTAGGAGCGGCTGGCATAGCCATTCTCCATTTTTCCGTCTTCTTCCATGATACAGACTGCCACGAACGAAACCATGGGGCGGTAGTCATAGTAGCTCACTCCTTCGGAATTGCAGAACAGCACATGAGAAGTGTTGTCGGTGAGATAGGCCTGCACCTTGCTTACACGTTTGTCTAAAGAGAAAATCTTCTCGTTCAGTTTTTCAAGATAAGGGATTTTGGCCTTTACGCTCACGTCTTCCCAAGGTTCGGTAACGGCATAGCGGCTTTTGGCTATTGTCTTTTCCGTCAGTCCCACTGTTTTGCCGGCCTTGCCGGAAGAGGCGATGCGGGCGGCAGTGCGGGCAGCGCGTAACATTTCGTCCAACGTGACGCCTTCTACATAAGCATAACCGGTTTGGTCTCCTGCCAAAACACGCACGCCCATGCCGAAGTCGATGTTGGCGCCGCAGTTGTTTACCTTGCCGTCCATCAGGCTTACATTGTTGTTGAATGTGTGTTCAAAATAGAGATCGGCATAGTCGCCGCCTTTTTCCAATGCGGCAGCAAGCACTTTCCTTACATCGGCTTCTGTTACGCCGAAATGATTCATTGCCGCAGCAACGGCAGATTTGTCATCTGCTCCTCCCAATGCCTTCCGTACGGATGCAGGCATAGCCAACGACGGTACTGCCAGCGAGCCTAATGCCGCCAGACTTCCCGTCCTTAAAAAATTTCGTCTATCCATCTTTTTTCTATAAATTGGTTATAAGAAACTGTTTCTTTTTTTTCTTTCTTCGGGCCGTCGGTCAATTCTCCTTTGTCAACAGGCTTTCAAGCTCTTCTGCGTTCAGGCACAGGTAGAACTGCCCTTTGTATGCCACGGAGATGGCGCCGGTTTCTTCCGATACGATGATTGCGTGTGCGTCCGAGGCTTGGGCGATTCCCATTGCGGCTCTATGGCGTAAGCCCAATTCTTTGGGAATATCCAGGTTGTGCGATACCGGCAGGATACAGCCTGCTGCTTTGATGCGCTTCTTGCTGATTACCATGGCTCCATCGTGCAGCGGACTGTTCTTGAAAAAGATATTTTCTATCAGACGCTGGTTGATGTCGGCATTGATAACCTCGCCCGTGCGCACCACGTCGTCCAAAGGCATGTTGTGCTCCATGACAATCAAGGCGCCTACTTTTTGCTTTCCCATGCTGATGCATGCCATTACTATCGGCATGATATCTTCATGCTCCAACAATTCTTTCTTGTTGCCGGTGAAGAAACGTACCAATGCGCTGGCATGTTGGTGCGAGCCGAGCGTAAGCAGAAAACGTCGTATCTCTTCCTGAAACAAGATGATGAGTGCCAATACACCCACACTGACCAATTTGTCGAAGATAGAGCCAAGCAGCTTCATTTCCAGCACTTGGGATACTACCAGCCATATCAGGATAAATACCAGAATACCGGTAAACACATTGATGGAACCGGAGGCTTTCATCAGTTTGTACGTATAGTACAACATGAGCGCCACCAGCAATATGTCAATGAAATCTTTTATGCCAAATTCTATAAACACAAGCTATCTATAATTTATGATTCGTATTTTTTCTCATGGCCTCCACTATTTTCACGGTCTCCACGGCTTCCTTCACGTCGTGAACCCGGATGATGTCGGCTCCTTTCAGCAAGCATATCGTATCGATCACTGTGGTGCCGTTCAGGGCTTCTTGCGGCGTGTTGCCCAGCAGACGGTATATCATCGACTTGCGAGACACTCCTACGAGCAAAGGTAATTCGAAGATGCGGAACTCTTCCAAATGTGCCAGTAATTCGTAGTTGTGCTCCAACGTTTTCCCGAAACCGAATCCGGGATCAAGGATGATATCTTTCACGCCGAGGTCGCGCAATTGCTGCACTTTACGGGCGAAATATTGAAACACTTCCTTCAGCAGATTGTCATAATGCGGATGTTGCTGCATGTTCTGCGGGGTGCCCTGCATGTGCATCATTATATAAGGTACGTTCAGTTCGGCCACTGTGCGGAACATGCCGGCGTCCATCTCTCCGGCTGCAATGTCGTTGATGATGGCCACTCCGTATTCTTCCACGCACATGCGAGCCACGTCGGCACGAAAAGTGTCGACTGACACCACGGCATCCGGACACGTCTTGCGCAGTACGGTGAGGCCTAAGCGCAGGCGTTCCATCTCTTCGCGGACAGAAACGTCGGCGGCATCCGGACGGGAAGAGTAGGCGCCGATGTCGATGATTCCGGCGCCATCCTTCAGGATTTGTTCTGCGCGGCAAGCTATTTCCTTCTCCGTCTGCATGCGGCTGCCGGAATAAAAAGAGTCGGGAGTTACGTTCAATATCCCCATGACGCAAGGGGCAGATAAGTCCATTAGTCGGCCGTTGATGTTTATATAATAGGGTTTCAAGGCTTCCATAAGCGGTTTTTCTGTTACATTTCTGCAAATGTAAACAAAAAAGTTGTAGTTGGTGCATGTCGGTAATCATAAAATGAGGAATGCTGCACGGAATGTGTTCCGATTCCTTTTCTTTGTTCGAGGATAAAGTCATATCTTTGCCCTCCGTTTTTAAAGGGGCGTTCGGGTGTGCTGCATACCCGGACTGACTTTGTGCACAAAAGAAAAATATGACCTTGTTATGACTTTGATACGTTTCTCTCTGTTTGCCCTCCTTTTGGGCTTGGCGGCTTGTTCCGACCCCGCCTATGATGTGTTGCTGGATTATGAAAAATCGCTTTGCCGTGCCGACTCGCTGGTGCAGGCAGGTGTTGCCGATAGTACGCAGACAGCCGAAATGCTTTCCGAACTGCACCGCGAGTACAGCCGGGCAAAAGAGCTCTCCGATGGAAAACGTGTGCGCATGCAGCCTGCCGACAAGCGGAAACAGTTTCTGTGGGGAGCGTTCAGTGCCCTGATGTTCGGTTTGAACATCTGGTTTTCCATTCGCGACATCAAGTTCCGCGACGACCGCAAGCACCGCCGCTATTTGGTGGATTTGAGCGAAAACGAACAACGCCTGCGTAACAACGAGCGCGAACGTGAAGAACTGAAGGCGTGTCTGGAGGAGATGTCCCTGACCGAAGCGGAGCGTGAAGAGGTGCACCGTTCGCTCACGAACCTCATGGCACACGGCAACCGCCTGCATGAGGAAAACGAATCGCTCCGCACCCGCCTCAAGGAGTACGAGAAACGCCCTGTGCCCCGCGAATTGGAATTGCTCAAGAAAGAGGGCGAGCGTGCCCGGCACCTGAATGAGCAGGTGCAGGTTCTCTCTTCTGCTTTGGTGGAGGGCGATGAAGTGGTGGAACAGCTGCGCCGCCATCCCAGATTTCTTACGGACGATGATTGGGAGTATTTACAGAAACTTGCAGACCGGGTGTACGATAACTTCACCGGACGGTTTTCTCAGCACTTCCCTCAACTTACGCCTGCCCACCGCCAGCTTTGCCTGCTCATCCGCCTGCGCTTCAGCAATGCGCAGATTGCCACGTTTACCGCCGTATCCCCCTCCTCGGTGTCTCAACAGAAATTCCGGCTGAAGAAACGGCTGATGGAGGCAGACGAAGCGTTATTCGCCAACGGGGAGACGATAGATGCCGTAATTGAACGCTACTGAAGCTTATAGAGACTTCTCCTTTATTAATATGTACCGGTTAAAGCTTGTTTGCTTTCTGTAAAAAGCAAAATGTGTCTGTTTTTGCTTTCTGCTCTAAACAAAAAACGGGAGCTTTTGCTTGTTTGTCCGAGCAAATGAGTATATTTGTCATCTAATCTTCTTATTATTATGGATAGTCTGTTTATTAAACAAGAAAGATTGCTGGCACAGACAAGTACCCAAATTGTGCGGGAGCTAATGAATAAGATTCATTGGGACAATCGATTGATTGCTATCAGAGGCTCCAGAGGGGTGGGGAAAACTACATTAATGCTGCAATACATCAAGCTCAATTATCAGTCGGGCAGTCGTGAGGCGCTTTACTGTACGTTGGATAGCATCTATTTCACAAACCATACTTTGCTGGACCTTATAGAGCGGTTTTATTTGCAGGGGGGCAAGCGGTTGTTCCTAGACGAAGTGCATAAATATCCCTCATGGAGCAAGGAGCTGAAAGAGGCTTACGATTTATACCCCTCTTTGCAGATAACCTTTAGCGGTTCTTCTTTACTCAATATCCTGAATGGTGATGCCGACCTTTCCAGACGTTGCCTGCCTTACGATATGTACGGCTTGTCGTTTAGGGAGTTCCTGATGTTCTACAAAGATATTCGTATGCCTGTTTGTTCTTTGACGGAGGTCTTGGAGAATGCGGGTGAGATTTGTCGGGAGATGAACGAGAAGTGTCGCCCTATACAGATGTTCGATGAGTATCTGCACGAAGGGTATTATCCTTTCTTTACGGGAAACAGAGAAGATTATTACATTAATATCGAGAATGTGGTCAACCTCATATTGGAACAGGAAATGCCACTGTTGTGCGGTGTAGATCCTGCCTATATCAGAAAACTTAAAGCGTTGTTGGGCGTTCTGGCGGTTTCTGTTCCCTATGAGGTGGATATCTCTAAACTGGCAGGGTTAATCGGGCTTACCCGTAATTCAGTGATCGCCTATTTGCAAAATCTGGATAAGGCGGAATTGCTGACATTGCTTTATTCTGACAGCATGTCTGTCAGGAAGATGCAGAAACCTGATAAGGTTTATCTTCAAAACCCCAATTTGCTTTATGCCATTGCTTCAACTCCCGTGCAGATTGGTACGGTAAGAGAAACTTTTGTCGTCAGTCAGCTTGTCGTGAATCATGAGGTGGAGTATGGGAAGATGAAAGGCGATTTTGTTGTAGACCATACCTATATTTTTGAAGTAGGCGGTGCCGATAAAAACTTTAAGCAAATAGCCGGTTTGCCGAACTCTTTTGTGCTGGCCGATAATATTGAATTCTCCACAGGCAGCAAACTTCCGCTGTGGATTGTGGGACTTACTTATTGACCGGGCTTTTCCTTTATTGCTTTATTACTTTTTGCGGCATTAGGTGGCATGCATTAAGTGTGGAAGGTTATGTGTATTGATTGTCAGATACTGGGCGTGTTTGTGATTATAGGAAATATGTTTACGAAAATCACTCCTTTCCCTCTTCTTTTGTGATAGAAAAAGACATCATCTTTTCTCACTCCTATACAGAGGGTAGATCAGTATACGACTGATGTACCCTCTGTCGTATACTGATGTGGCATCAGTCCTATACTGATCTACCCCCTCGCCAGAAGGTGTTCTGGCAGGGGTAGGAGATTGTATTCTGATAGTTGGCTGAGAAAAACGGATTGGTTTAGAAATTTTGTTACAAATATAAGTGCCCGATAAAACCTGTGACAATAGGCAGTATATCGAATAAGGCTCTATGATGTTGATTTTCAATAACCCTGTTACTTATTCTATTTAAACTCTAATATTTATTGAAAAAATAAGCCTCTCAAATATTATTCTATCGACTGTCCGCTAATTTTCGGCCTGATGAGAATGTAGAGAGCTTACTTGAATGATTATCATGAATTCACTTCGGAATGAATGGCTTTTACCGAGAAAATTAACTTCGGTTATTATTTCATCTTAGAAAATGCGTATTTAGTTTGATTCTAAAATATTTTTTTATTCTTTTGCGAAAAAGCAATGGGATGTATGGATATAAACATGGTATTACTGACTAATGGGCAGATGATAGAAAAAATGTCGGCTCATAGACAGGGTTTGCAGCATTATGCTTTTTCTATATTTATATTTAACTCGGAGAAAGAGTTGTTGCTGCAACAGAGAGCCGGACATAAATATCATTCTGCCGGGTTGTGGACAAATACTTGTTGTAGTCATCCTCACAGTATAGATTTGTTGAGGCTTGAAGTTGAAGCGGAGCAAAGGCTGATGTATGAGATGGGGATAACTTGCCCGCTACGATGCCTATTTCGATTTTCTTATGAAGCTGATTGCGGTGGTTTAATAGAAAATGAGGTGGATTTTGTTTTTGTAGGCTATTCTGATGAGGAGCCTGTGATTAATAGGGAGGAAGTGGATGCCTATTCATGGAAATCTCTTTCATGGATACAACAAGATAGGAAACTTTATAAAGAGAAATACACAGAATGGTTTCACTTCATATTGGAACATTATAGCGAAAGATTGATAAATTATATCCGGTTGGATTAAAACACCTTATGTTTAACAATTTTAAAATTAAGAAACTATGAACAAGAACAATGAAGCGTTGGTTCAGAAATTCCAAGTTACGGAATTGGAACAAAGATTGGAAATGGCGAAATGGACGGCTAAAATCTCATCTACACAAACAGTCAGCTCTAACGGGACAAGAAGTATTTCGAGTACTCAGGAAATAAGTGTGAGTTGGTGAAAATAAATTGAGTATGAAAAAGAAAATAGAAAAGATTTTTGTTCAAGAAAGATTTTCGGTAGAACAATTAGAGCAACGATTAGAGATGGCTAAATGGAGCCTTTTTGTGAAAAGTTCTCAAAATTCTAAAGATGGATTTTCTGTTTCTGGTGGTGTTAGAGCCAGCTTTTGATAATTAATAATCTATAAGGGTAAATGTGCCAAATAATTATATTTTGGCACATTTATGTTTATTTGCTTAATGTCTGAATATGATACGTTTTGTGTGTTTTTTAATGGAGATTGTGTTAGTAGAAACACTCATAGCGCAAGATGTCCGAATTGTTGATGCAAAGATTGTTGACGAAAGTAATGGACAGAATCTTCCTTATGCTACAGTATATATTGCTCCTAATCAAGGGACAATATCTAATCAAGAAGGAGAGTTTTCAATATCTGTTTTGTCAACGGATAATTTGAAGATTTCTTATGTTGGTTATGAGAGTGTGCTAATTCCGGCAAATGATGTACCAGCAGTTATTAAATTGCGTCCCTATTCTATACTGTTGTCAGAAGTTATTGTCAAACCTGTCAATTTACATAAATTAGTACAGCAGATTTTTGAACAACAAAAAAAGCAAATAGAGAAATACAAGAACTATGAGTCTGCATTCTTTTATAGACAAATCACACAGATGAATTCAGAATGCAATGAAATCATGGAGACTTTTTTTAATTCTAAATCCGTGATTTGTCTTCGTGATTTGAATATTGTTGCAGGGCGATATGCTAAATTGGAGAATGACTCTGTTCATGAATATCTTTCTTTTGAGGATTTTTTCGTTATTCTCAACTTACCCCTATTCGTGTAAAAAAACTTAAAAAGAAAGAGACTATTGTGCCATTAATGAGCGATTTCTCTAAATACTATACTTTATCTTATGATGTTTTGTCGTCAGAGCAAAATTATATATATAAAATTATTTTTACTCCTAAAAAGATTGGTAAACGGTTTATAATAGGAGGAACTCTTTATGTTGATTCTTCAACATTGGATATAATACGTATAGAAAGTATGATTATGATGCCTGTCGTTATGTGGCATAATGGGAAAATGATAGGACATCATAGGCTTGCTGATATGAAGATTGCTTTGAACTATAAATTGATGGAACATGTTTCTGTTGTGGAAACAGTAAATGTACATTGTGAAATTAAAACAGAAACAGACTTTTATAAGTTTAATTCTATTTTATATAATATGGGAGACAAAATTGAAAATAAGAAAAGTAAATCTCCTAAGTCTAATATGTTGAAAGTTGTGGAAAAAATGAACTATGACCCTGCTTTTTGGAAAGATAAAGCCATTATCAAGCGTACTCCTTTGGAAAAATCGGCAATCGAGATGTTTGAAAAGAAGAATTTATTCGGAACGTATTCTCTGGATAAATAGTCGATATATTTGTATTGGCATCAAAGGCTGTCAAACAGTGGGCAATAAGCTGTTTTTTCAACTGTTACTTGAAATACAATACTATGAAAGGAAGAATAACAGCATTAATAGAAAAAAACTTATGCATGGAAAAACATAAGATTCAGTTAACAGAAAAAGATATCGATTTGATTGAATCAAGTTTTAAAAAGTTTAAGGTGCATAAGGGTGAATGCTTGATAAAGAAAGATGAACTTGAAAAGTATATGTATATTGTAGAAGATGGTATATTTCGCTACTATACATGTAATGAAATTCATCAAGAAGATACTTTTTGGTTTGTTTTTAAGGATGAGTGTCTAAATCCCGGGTGTATTCTAACCTGTGACACTCCTTCTTTATTCAATATACAAGCTCTGTGTGAAAGTATTGTATGGGGTATACATCGTGATGTTTTATTTAATATATGCGAAGAATCTATGGCGATTAATAGTATAAAACGCATATTAGTGGAGTATTTTGCAAAAAAAACAGTCAAAGAGATTATTGCTTTTTAAATTACTTCCTAAGGACAGATATTTGTATTTACTGGAAAATGAGAAGGATTTGGTGCAGCAAATTCCTTTAAAATATTTGGCCTCATATATTGGAATTGCTTCTCCTTCTTTAAGCCGGATTAGAAACAGGTTGATAAAATTGTCACTTCTGTAAAGGTGTTGATGTCGGTTATAATAAGAAACTACCATACTACAACAAGATGAGATTTCAAGTAGTTAAGAACTAAAAGGAATTTATGAATATACAAATTAGGACATATAGCTTATCAAATATCAGGACCCAATCGGTGGTACGTGAAATTACTAACTATGTGAAAACACTTTCTCTGCCCGATTCTGTAAAGAAAGAAATACTGTCATTTGACTTTATAAATGATAATCCATCTTATTATGTGGATTATCCTTATTTATTCGTGAAGGATGTTTTGAATGAAAGGAAAATCAATCGTTTATGTATTGCAGGCGCATTGTACTATCAGTCTATTATTATGATAGACCGGGTGTTGGATAAAGACTGCCCTTTTGATTCTTTATTCCCTATCATAAATATTTGTCAAGAGGAAATTGTAAAAATATTGGTGGATTTGATTGGGAGTGAATCAGACTTTTGGGTAAAATGGAATGTGCATAAGATGGAATATATGAATGCATTCAAAATAGATAGAACTCACACAATTCATTCATTCAAAGATTTTGAAGTTCATGCCGACAATAAGTCTTCATTGGGGAAAATAGCCATTGATGCTTTGTGGGAATTGGGAGAAATATCTTCTTATGAGTTATATACAGCATTACTAAAAATACATAAATCCTTTTATTGTGCATTCCAGCTATTAGATGATATTGGTGATATAAAAGAAGACTATACCAAAGGACAGTTTAATGTAGTGATTTGGCAAATAAAAGAAGCTGTTGCTACAGGAAAACTGCCACAAGAAGCATTGGATAGTGCAGAAATGATAGCCAAGAACTTTTATCTATCAGATATAAGAATCATGTTGTATCGTAAAGCTTTGGAATATGTGGATGAGGCTTATCGTCTGTCTATTCAGTACGGCTTATCATATTGGGTAGAAGAAGAGTGTCGTTTGTGGAATACTATTGTTTTACAAACGTTGAATATAGATGCTTATATAAAAGAATTGGAAGCCGCCCTTTCTTTATCCAATATTTTCTCTAAAAGAGAAACTGTTAATTCTGCTATTTCAGATGGAATATTCTTTATCGAATCTCGCCAAGAAGAAGATGGAAGCTGGGTGGATTTTTGTAATAATGCAGGAACAAGTAATACGTGGAGCACAGCTTTCGTATTATTTATATTGAAGTGATTTAAACTAATTGATCAAATGATAAACAGCGTACTAATAGCTAAAATTGTTATATTATGGGTGAGCAAACTCATTCATAACAACATCCTCATGTACGCTTTGTTGGACA
>NZ_SLXB01000016.1 GCF_004342845.1 Prevotella heparinolytica
TTCGTTGTAGAGAGTGCTGTTTTTTAATGTATTGGTTATCATTGCTTTAACATTTTCGGTTGTAGATGCCGTTTTCTTGCATTTTCTTTTGTCTGTCCCTAACTTTGCAACATCGAATCCGAGGAAAGCAGACGGACGGAACCGTTGAGGCCTCGCGGTGAAAAAAATCTGTTCCTCGGATGAGATAAGAGAAACCAATACATTATTATTAATAAACTAAAACTTTAAAATTATGGCTTTTTACAAGAAATTTCACTCGAAACTGACCGGTTTATGGTATCCGAAAGCGGTTACGACCGGTGCCCCCGTCTCTACTGACAAAATTGCGGACAAACTTTCCTTACTTTCTACCGTTACGCGCGGTGATACGTATGCCGTGATAAAGAATCTGGGAAACGTGATGGCCGACTATATGGCCCAAGGACGCACCGTGAAACTGGAAGGGGTGGGAACTTTCTATTACACGGCGGCTGCGAATAAGAAAGGAGTGGCCAAACCGGAGAATGTGAATGCGTCGCAGATTGTGGGAGTTCGCGTGCGTTTCATCCCCGAAGTAAGGCGCAATAGCAACAAGCAGGTTGTCACCCGCTCCATGGTAGATACTGTTATCGGTTGGACGGATATAGAGAAGCTGACTTCCCAAAAAGAAACTTCCGGTTCGTCCGAATCTTCCGGTTCTACCGGTCCCAATCCCCCTGTAAACCCTGTTCCCGGCGGCGAAGGAGACCAAAACAGCAATCCTTTGGGGTAATTGCGGAGCGGCTGAAACGCACTGTTGCTCCGGCGGCTATCCAGACCGACGAAGAGTTGCCGGAGCACCCTTATGATTTTTCAGGCGCGGCTTATGCGAATTTCACGGATTTTGTCAATGAACAGCCGTGCCGATGCGTGAAGTCCGCGCCTGATATGGTTCATAATGCAAGAGCCTTTTTCATTGCGGTGCATTTCTTCGGGGCTGTTTGGAGATGGAGGATAATCGGGTGGGATGAAGTACGACAGATGACTTTTTGTTTCATTGGAAATTGTTTGTTTTTCAATCAAATAAGAGATATTATGTGCTTTTCTGCACAAAAACGCTTGTGGTGTGCGATATTGTTGTACCTTTGCGGCCGAAAACAATTAAAAAAGATTTAGATGAGAAAATTTTTATTGATCGGCATTGCGATGCTGATAGTTTCAATTCCAACTTTTGCGGGTGGCTTTCTGACTAACACCAATCAACACCCGGCTTTTCTTCGTATGTTATCTCGCGGTGCCACTACCGAAATAGACGGTGCTTACTACAACCCCGCCGGTCTGGCTTTCTTGCCGAAAGACGGGTTTCATGCTGCTTTGAGTATTCAGAGCGCTTTCCAAACGAGAAATATCGATGCCGCTTTCCATACATACAACGGTTTGAACGGGACGAAACCCATTGTTTCGGAGAAGCCTTTCAGTAAATATTATGAAGGAAAGGCTGCCGCACCGGTTATCCCCAGTCTGTTTGCAGCCTATAAGAAAGGTAGCTGGACCATTTCCGGTTTCTTTGCCGTCACCGGTGGCGGTGGCAAGGCTTCGTTCGACGACGGCCTGCCCATGTTCGAATCGATGGTTATGGCCGGAATCTTTCAATCTGCTCTGAAAAGAGGGCAAGTAGTGACTCCGAATATGTACACCATCAATGGAGGCATGGATGGCAAGCAATATATCTACTCCTTGCAGTTGGGCTTGACTTATAAGGTGAACGAATGGCTCTCTGCGTTTGCCGGCGGACGTATGAACTATTTCTTCGGCGGTTACAAAGGATTTGTGGATGCCAGTCTGAAGAAAGAGTATGGCGGTGCCGCCCTGATGAACTTGGCTTTGGACTGCGATCAGACCGGCTGGGGCTTGACACCGGTTATCGGTGCGAATGCCCGGTTGGGTAAGTTGAACATCGGTGCGAAGTATGAGTTCTTGACTAACCTGAACATTGAAAACAACACGAAAGAGCTGAAAGCGCCGGAGGGTACGTTGGATGCCTACAAGCACGGCGTGAATACTCCGAACGACATCCCTTCCATGCTATCGGTTGCTGCGGCTTATGAGTTTCTGCCGGTGCTGCGCGCCTCTGTGGAGTATCACTTCTATAACGACAAGAAAGCAGGTATGGCGGGAGATAAACAAAAGTTCCTGACAAAGGGTACGAACGAGTATCTGGCCGGTATCGAATGGGATGTAACTAAGAGGTTGACTTTGAGCTGCGGCGGTCAGATAACGGATTATGGATTGTCTGACAACTATCAGAGCGATACCAGCTTCTCTTGCGATTCGTTTTCTTTGGGTTTCGGTGCGAAATTCAAATTGAACGAAAGAGCGAAAGTGAATATCGGTTATATGTGGACCAACTATGAGGATTATAAAAAGACTTCCGCGAATTATAATGGAACCGGACTAAGCGGTACGAACGTGTATAGCCGTACGAATAAAGTCTTCGGCCTCAGTCTGGATTATAGCTTCTAAAACCGAAACTTCGGCATCAGCCATACAATGGATGTTTTGAAACTCAGATAGCTTGCATGGTTATCTGAGTTTTTTCTTGCTTTTAAAAATAGAAATCTTCCGTTGCTCTCTTCTATACGATAGAGAAATTTGTCTGTTTGGAAAAAACATTCTATCTTTGCGCCCGATTAAAAAAGTATGATGCCGCGAATAGCGGTCGTGTATTCTAGAACACCACGTAAAAAACAGGAGTATGAAGCAAAAAGTATCTGTACCTTTTATGCTGCTGGGCATTTTGTTCAATGTCTGTCTGATTGCAGCCAATCTTCTTGAAACTAAAGTCATTCAGGTTTGCGGTATCACCGTGACGGCCGGACTGTTAGTATTTCCGATTTCTTATATTATCAACGACTGCATTGCCGAGGTCTGGGGATTTCGCAAAGCGCGTCTGATTATCTGGAGTGGTTTTGCCATGAATTTTTTTGTGGTAATGCTGGGCCTGTTGGCGGTTGCTTTGCCTGCCGCTCCTTTTTGGGAAGGCGAGGTGCACTTCAATTTCGTCTTCGGCATGGCTCCGCGCATTGTAATAGCCAGTCTGTCGGCTTTTCTGGTAGGCTCTTTTCTGAATGCCTATGTCATGAGCCGTATGAAGTTGGCAAGCAACGGGCGAAACTTCTCCGCACGCGCCGTCTGGTCGACGGTGGTAGGTGAGACGGGCGACTCGTTAATCTTTTTCCCCGTAGCCTTCGGCGGAATTATCGCGTGGAACGAGTTGCTGCTGATGATGTGCATCCAGATTGTGCTCAAGTCCATGTACGAAGTAGTGATACTCCCGGTGACCATCCGTGTGGTGAATGCCATCAAGCGGATAGACGGAAGCGACGTCTATGATGAAGGAATCTCTTACAAAGTGTGGAAAATCAGCGATATTTAGAATCTGTGCTGCATTTATTCAATAGGTATTTCTTAGCCTCTTCTGCGTTTGTTTTCTGCTTTTTTCTCCATTTTATTCGTCACATGGTTCGCGAGGCAGAGGTGGAGTTTGAAGCAATGGATGAGCATTATTGACGTGCTATAATGGCATTCAAGGAGACGGCTACGGCTGTTGCCCGACGTGTAAGCTGAGGAATGGGGGGGGAGAAGCATCTGGCAGGCAATGACTTAAACGAACTTTAGGAATCTCTTAATAAGAAATGATATGACCGAATTGAAAGAACAACTCTCTTTATTGGGAAGGAAAACCGAATACAGGCAAGACTATGCCCCCGAAGTGCTGGAGGCTTTTGACAACAGACATCAGGACAATGATTATTGGGTGCGTTTCAATTGTCCGGAGTTTACCAGCTTATGCCCTATCACCGGTCAGCCGGATTTTGCGGAAATCCGTATATCTTATATCCCTGATGTCAGGATGGTGGAAAGTAAAAGCCTGAAGCTCTATCTTTTCAGTTTCCGCAATCATGGAGCTTTTCATGAAGACTGTGTAAACATCATCATGAAAGATTTGATTCGGTTGATGAATCCCAAGTATATCGAAGTGACTGGTATCTTTACACCGCGTGGCGGCATTTCCATCTACCCTTATGCCAATTACGGCCGTCCCGGCACGAAGTACGAGCAGATGGCGGGGCATCGTCTGATGAATCGGGAATGATGTTTCCTTTCGATGGTATTTCTTATATATACCGATTGCATTTCCTATATATAATAAGGTATAGGAAAATAAAAATAGCGCCTTTTCCCAAAGACGCTATTCCCTCTTTATGACTTATTCACTACAAAGAGTTATTTTATTCTTTTGTAGCCATAAACAGCAAGGTTGCCCAGCTCTTCTTCGATGCGCAGCAATTGGTTATACTTTGCCATGCGGTCCGAACGGCTCAAAGAGCCCGTTTTGATTTGTCCGCTATTGGTGGCAACGGCAATGTCTGCAATGGTAGCATCTTCTGTTTCGCCGGAACGGTGCGAGGTTACGGTTGTATAACCATGACGGTGTGCCATCTCGATGGCATCCAGCGTTTCGCTGAGCGACCCGATTTGATTGACTTTGATAAGAATGGAATTGGCGCATCCTGTGGCAATGCCCTTTTCAAGGAATTCCACATTTGTCACGAACAAGTCGTCACCAACCAATTGGCAACGGTTGCCGATGCGTTCGGTCAGCTTTCTCCAGCCTTCCCAGTCGTTTTCGCTCATACCGTCCTCAATGGAGTCAATCGGGTATTTATTAATCAAATCTTCCAAGTATGCTATTTGTTCGTCGGCTGTACGTTTTTTGCCTTTCTCGCCTTCAAATATGGTATAGTCGTAGATACCGTTCTTGAAAAACTCGGATGAAGCACAGTCCATGCCGATTTTTACATCCTTGCCCGGCTCGTAGCCTGCTGCTTTGATGGCGCTCATAATGGAGTCCAGCGCATCTTCCGTGCCTGCCAGTGCCGGAGCAAAACCTCCTTCATCGCCGACAGCCGTGCTGAGACCACGGTCGTGTAGAACTTTCTTCAAGGCATGGAATACTTCGGCTCCCATACGCAACCCTTCGCGGAAAGAAGTGGCGCCTACGGGGCGAATCATGAATTCCTGAAAGGCGATAGGCGCATCGCTGTGAGAGCCTCCGTTGATGATGTTCATCATCGGGACGGGCATTACATAGGTGTTTACGCCGCCGATGTATCTGTATAGGGGGATGTCGAGATAGGCAGCCGCCGCTTTGGCCACAGCCAACGAAACGCCCAGAATGGCGTTGGCTCCCAATTTCGACTTGGTGGGTGTGCCGTCCAGCTCCAGCATCTTATGGTCGATGGCGCGTTGTTCCAATGCCGACCGGCCTGCCAAGGCGGGAGCAATTATTTTATTGACATTTTCTACCGCTTTCAACGTTCCTTTGCCGCCGTAACGTTTTTTGTCACCGTCGCGCAGCTCCAAAGCCTCGTGCTCGCCGGTTGAAGCGCCGGATGGCACAGCCGCGCGTCCCATGACGCCGCATTCCAAAATTACGTCCACTTCTACTGTGGGATTGCCGCGTGAATCAAGAATCTCACGGGCTACAATCTTTTCAATTTTCATACTTAATATTCATTTAGTTAGTTTAAAGAGTAATGTTCCAGATGTATTGATAAACTTGCTTCGTCTTCTGTCGTTGTAAAGTCCACCAACCTTTTCAATTCGGCCAATTCCTCAGGATGAAGAGCACAGTAAAAACCTTGTATGGGCATTCGCAGAAAGATTTTACGGGCATTTCTCATATCCCGGTTCAGGTTTTTATAATATTCGCCGTCGATAGAGCATATATACCGGCGGAAATGCCGGAACTCATCGTCGGTAAATCTGAAAAACAAATTCCCGAACTCCAGATGATAAGCATTGCACTTGGCGCAAAAAGATACAAAACCGTTGGCAGTCTGTTTCAATAAATTGTCCATAGTCTTTGTTTGAATTGTGGCAAAGGTCGTGCTATTTACGATATTTGTCAATACCTATAAATTGCGGTATTGGGGTGGGGCGAAGCAAGAATTAGGTAGCGGCCGATGATATGTTTGGTTCTACCGGCTCGAATCTTCGAAGCCGATTCGCTGAAGGAAACTAAAATAAATTTAACCGGAATTCTAAGACTCAGAACTCCGGTTAAATTTGAAACATATTCTCAAAAACAGTTTCTAAAGTAACATCAGCTCGAGATAAGAAAAGTGTACTAAAAGTTGGTAATCTCACTTATTTATAGTTGAATACCAATAACTGTGTAAAAAAAATCCTTTATCCCTGTCATTTGTAAAGATATTCTGTAAGGATTATAATGCCATCATCTTCGTTTTACCATCTTCGTATCATCTTCGTATCAAGTTCGTATCATGTTCGTGTGGGGTTGCTCGCTATAGACACGAAGAAAAGACGAAGATGATAAGAGTGAGTATCAACTTTTTTCAAAGGAAGGAGAGGCCTTTATCGGGTGATGTCTTTTTCCGGAAATAAAAAGAAAGAGTTTCCTCTTGTCAGGGCTGACAGCTTATAACCTGCTACCAAAGAAGCCGTCTATGAATATTGACATTATTGACAAAAGCAGATTTATTGCATAAGATTTATATCGAGTTCGCGTTAAAATATTAAGATGTAATCTTTATTACACTTTTTTTATTTATAATAATGTATTTTCGCCAAAAATATATTGTCGTATGGCGAAACTATCTATCATAAGCAGACTGTTTCCTTCTTATAAATGGAAAGTGACGGCACTTATTGTATGCGGTATTCTTGTTGGCGGGGGCGGATTGTTTATGTATCTTCTCCGGGCTCACACTTATCTGGGCAATGACCCTGCCGCGTGTGTCAACTGCCACATCATGGCTCCTTTTTACGCAACGTGGTTTCACAGTTCCCATAGCCGGAACGCTACGTGCAATGACTGTCATGTTCCTCATGAAAATCCGGTGAAGAAATGGGTGTTTAAAGGTATGGACGGTATGAATCATGTCCGTGTTTTTCTCCTCAAGGGCGAACGGCAGAGCATTCAGGCACATGCGGCCAGTTCGCAGGTCATCATGAATAATTGTATTCGTTGCCATACGCAACTCACTAATGAGTTCGTCGGTGCAGGGAAAGTGGACTACATGATGACACTCGTGGGAGAGGGCAAAGCCTGCTGGGATTGCCATCGAGACGTGCCTCACGGTGGGAAGAACAGCCTTTCGGCCACGCCTGCCGCATTGGTTCCTTATCCGGAATCACCCGTGCCGGAATGGCTTCAGAAATTAATGAACAGATAATAACAACAAATCTTCATATCTTATGGAAAAGAAACTCAAATCATGGCAAGGATGGCTGTTGTTCGGTGGTTCAATGGTTATTGTGTTTGTGTTGGGACTGTGTGTATCGGCTTTGATGGAACGGAGAGCCGAATTGGCGAGTGTGTTCAATAATCGCCGAACAGTTATCGAAGGAATTGAAGCACGCAACGAGGTTTTTAAGGATGATTTTCCGCGCGAATACCAGACGTGGACTGAAACTGCCAAAACAGATTTCCGGACAGAGTTCAACGGGAATATCGCAGTGGATGTGTTGGAGCAACGACCGGAAATGGTGATACTGTGGGCGGGATATGCTTTCTCTAAGGATTATTCCACTCCGCGCGGGCACATGCATGCCATTGAAGATGTTACGATGACGCTACGCACCGGCTCACCTGTAACGGCAACCGATGGCCCGCAACCTTCTACCTGCTGGACTTGCAAGAGTCCGGATGTTCCGCGTATGATGGAAGCCATCGGGGTAGATGCTTTTTATAATAATAAATGGGGGGCTTTTGGTGAGGAAATAGTGAACCCTATCGGGTGTGCCGATTGTCATGAACCGAAAAACATGAACTTGCACATCAGCCGTCCGGCATTGATAGAGGCTTTTGAACGTCAGGGCAAAGATATAACGAAAGCCACGCCGCAGGAAATGCGTTCATTGGTATGCGCCCAGTGCCATGTGGAATATTACTTCAAGGGCGATGGGAAATATCTGACCTTTCCTTGGGACAAAGGTTTTAACATAGAGGATATGGAAGCCTATTATGATGAGTCCGGTTATTGTGACTATATTCATCAATTGAGCCGCACTCCGATATTAAAGGCACAACATCCGGGCAAAGTCTTCATCAATAGCCGATTGAAGGTTATTGTGACTATATTCATCAATTGAGCCGCACTCCGATATTAAAGGCACAACATCCTGATTTTGAGATTTCCCAAATGGGCATTCATGGACAACGTGGTGTTTCGTGCGCCGACTGCCACATGCCTTATAAAAGTGAAGGTGGTGTGAAGTTCAGCGACCATCACATACAAAGCCCGCTGGCAATGATCGACCGTACTTGCCAGACTTGTCATCGCGAAACTGAAGAAGTATTGCGTCAAAACGTATATGAACGCCAACGCAAAGCCAATGAAATCCGTAACCGTTTGGAACACGAATTGGCAAAGGCGCATATCGAAGCCAAATTTGCATGGGACAAGGGTGCTACAGATGGCCAGATGAAAGATGTTTTAGCGCTGATTCGTCAGGCACAATGGCGTTGGGACTTTGCTGTGGCTTCTCATGGTGCTGCTTTCCATGCACCGCAGGAAACTCAACGTATCTTGTCTCATGGTTTGGATAGGGCTATGCAGGCACGTTTGGCCATTTCCAAAGTCTTGGCAAAGAATGGTTTCACCGGTGATGTGCCTATGCCGGACATTTCTACCAAAGATAAAGCACAGAAGTATATCGGGCTGGATATAGATGCCGAAAAAGCCGCAAAAGATAAATTCTTGAAGACAACTGTTCCTGCCTGGTTGGAGAAAGCAAAGGCTAATAATCGTTTAGCGCAAAAATAAAAGTGTTTTATGTGGAAGAAACCGTGGGGGTATAAAGAAGGCTTTATTTGTGGTGCAGGCTTGTGTGTCACCGGTTTGTTGTTGCAGTGGACCATAGGGGGTGTTTGTTGGCAATTGTTTGCTTGGCCGGTTAACTTTATTGTCTTGATATTATATCTGTGTTTGCTGGCTGTTATGCATGCGCTTCGCAAACGGGTGTATTGTTTTGGCTGGCTCAGCCACTATACGGCTGCGGTTTCTTCTCTTATATGCGTAGCGGTTATCACCGTCGTTATGGGATTGGTGCGGCAAGTGCCGTCCACTCAGCCGCCGGCAGAACTCATCGGTTTCTCAAAGATGCTCTCTTTCTGGCCGTTCGTGTTATTCTATGTGTGGTTGCTTTCCACTTTGGGATTGACTATACTTCGCGTGAGTTCTCCTTTTGAAATGCGGAAGATTCCTTTCCTGCTCAATCATGTCGGTCTGTTCATCGCTTTGCTGGCTGCTACTTTGGGTAACGCTGATATGCAGAGACTGAAGATGATTACCCGGTTGGGACAGACCGAATGGCGTGCAACGGATGAGAACGGCAAACTGATAGAGTTGCCGCTTGCCATTGAATTGAAGAATTTCACGATACATGAGTATCCTCCGAAGCTGATGTTGATTGACAACGAGACGGGACAGGCACTTCCGAAAGATGATATCCCGGAACATCTACTATTGGAGGGTGGGGTGGACAAAGGCAAACTGTTGGAATGGGAAATCGCTGTTCTTCAGTCTATTCCGATGGCAGCTTCTGTTGCAACAGAAGATACACTGAAATTCTCGGAGTTTCATTCAATGGGGGCCACTTATGCCGTTTATCTGAAAGCAAAGAATGTAAAGGATGGACGGTTATGCGAAGGGTGGGTGAGTTGCGGCAGTTTCATGTTTCCTTACAAGGCATTATGCTTGACCGAGCAAGTCGGTCTTGTGATGCCTGAACGTGAGCCGCAGCGGTTTGTCTCGGATGTGACGGTTTATACGCAGGAAGGCAGTGTGATAGAAGATACGATTGAGGTGAACCATCCCTTAAAGATAGCCGGATGGAACATCTATCAGTTGAGCTATGATGAGACGAAGGGGCGTTGGAGCGATGTCAGTGTGTTCGAGCTTGTGCGCGATCCTTGGCTTCCGGTAGTCTATATCGGCATTGTCATGATGATGATAGGAGCTGTATGCCTGTTTGTAAATGCTCCAAAAGGAAAAGAAAAGAAGGTCGATAATAAAGTGAATCCGGAAGAGATGTTTGAAAAAGAGGAAGTATCTGTCCAGACCGAAAGGATATTATGGAGCAGAGAAGAAAAGGAGGAGTGCGTATGAGTTGGAATAGTTTTGCTCCGTTTGCTGTTTCCGCCTTGCTGCTTTGGGGGCTGGGGGCTTGGTCTGCATGGCGCGGTAAGCGGCCGGGAGTTGTGTATGTTTCCACTTTCTTGGGTTTGGGTGTATTCTTCAGTTTTATCGTGGCTATGTGGATTTCGTTGGAACGTCCTCCCATGCGCACGATGGGCGAGACCCGTTTGTGGTATTCGTTTTTCCTTCCGTTGGTGGGGATAATTGTTTATAGTCGCTGGAAGTATAGGTGGATTCTCTGTTTTAGTTTTATTCTTTCATTGGTGTTTATTTGCATCAATATCTTCAACCCCGAAATTCACAATAAGACGTTGATGCCTGCTTTGCAGAGTCCGTGGTTCACGCCGCATGTCATAGTCTATATGTTTGCCTATGCTATGCTGGGTGCTGCTGCACTTATGGCGGTCTATCTGCTTGGTTTTAAGAAGAAAGAGATTGATGGCCGTGAGATGGATTTGTGTGATAATCTGGCGTATGTGGGACTTGCCTTCATGACGTTGGGCATGTTGTCCGGGGCAATCTGGGCAAAGGCGGCTTGGGGGCATTATTGGGCTTGGGACCCAAAAGAAACATGGGCTGCCGCCACATGGTTTTCTTATTTGGGATACCTGCATTATCGTCTGGGCAGACCTTTGGCATACCGCAAGGCATTGGTGGGGCTGCTTCTCTCTTTCTTATTGTTGCAGATGTGTTGGTATGGAATCAATTATCTGCCTTCGGCGCAGGGTGTGAGTGTGCATACCTATAATCTGAACTGAAAGAATGTTGGCGACGGCATTACCCGACATATCCCTTTAAAGCAGCTTCATTCAGTACCTCGATACTTTTTCCGGTCATTTGGATGATTCTTTCTTTAGTCATCTTATTGATTTCTTTTGATAGTGCCGGACGGGTCACGTTGAGGTATTCGGCCAGTTCGGATTGTGTATGGGCAATGGGGATGATTCTGCTATGGTTTCCCTTGTTCTCAAAGAGGTAAACTACAAATCTTTCGCGGACGGTCTTGCGAGAAAGGATTTTTAAGCGCGAAACGGTGCAGACGTTGCAATTGCCGGTTATACAAAGGAAATTGTGCAGTACTTTGGGATTCTGACTTATCAGATTGAAAGTGGATTCTTTGGTCGCTGTGAATAAGGTACAATGCTCCATGGCTGTGAAAGTTGCCGGTAATGTAGTGTCGGTTCCGAAAAGATGAGGCGTGGCAAAAGCGCGAGGGGCGATGATGTTTTCTATCATTACTTTGTTGCCCAATCCGTCGATGATGTCTACACGCAGTTTGCCTTCCAGTAATATATAAAGTTTCTTGCAAGGAACTCCTTGATGGGCTATGACGTCTTTCTTTTCTACGGAATAGACGGAGTAGTCCAGCTTGTCAAGTATCGACAGTTTGGCATCTTGTTCCAGTTCCCTTAATAAAGGGATTTGGAACAGCAGCTGCTTATGCTTTTCACTTAACAAGATTTTTTCCATAGCATACGTTTCTCTGACAAAGGTATAAATAATATGCAGATGCAAAGGCCTTTTCAATCGTATTTTTAAGAGCCCCTTTGCAAAATAAGCGTGAAGGGAAGTTTGGAGAGGTGTGACTCTCACATATTGGTAATGCTTCTCACTTGTGCCTCCGTGCCGCGAAACGGACCGTGGGATTGCAATTTCAATGTACACATGGCTGCTGCAAAACAACCTGCTTCCTGATAAGAGGCTCCTTTGTTTCGCATGTACAGGTAGCCCACCATATAGGTATCTCCGCATCCGGTAGCATCTACAACTTGTAGCGTAGGGTAGGCCGGGATGTCATAGAATTGTCCGCTTGCATAAATCAGTGAGCCTTTGTCGCCCAGTGTGAGTAGTACCTCTTTTACGCCCCAATCGGCAATCAGCAAGGCGGCTTCGTGAGGGTCGGTACATCCGGTAAGTACTTCCATTTCTGCTTCATTGGCTTTCAAGGTATAGATATATTTCAATGCTTCCTTCTTCTCCGGCCAATCCACCGGCAATACTTGCTCGTTATCTACTTTACGCAGAAAGCCTTGCACGTCTGCGGAAAGGTGACTTTTTCCTGACAGAAATTTGATGACCTCTAATGAAAAATCATCGGCCAGCAGGGTGCCAAGGTGAATGGTTTTCGCACTAATGTCTTTCAATGCTTCCACTGTGAATGGGTCGGCTTTTGCCGTAACGCGTTGTGTGCGCTCATTCTGGTTTTCGCCATATATATTTTCAAAGCAGACGGAATGGTTGCTGTGTAAAGCTTTCACCTCGATGCCTTCTTTCTTTATTTCCTCCACGACATGCATATCGGCATCAGCCAGTCACCAACAGAAAGCCTTCTGCGCTCAAATGCTTGATGCCATGGGCGAAATAGAAAGAGGTGCCTCCCGGCATATATATAGTACTTTGAGGAGTCACCACTTTATCTTGGGTGATATATCCGATGCAACATAGATTGTGCCGTATGTTCATTATCGACTTTTATTTCTTATTATTCTGATACTCTAAAATTTGCGGCGAAGATACTTCTTTATGCTCAATGGGAAATAAGTATCGGGAGAATAGACCAATTTTGTCGTGGAATATACGATAAATAGTTGTTCTCATGATTTTTCAGGAATGGATAGAAGAGAGGTTGATGTTTGTTTCCTCTCGGCTAATCTCTCCTGAAGTGTGGGCTTATGCTCTCTAAAGTGCGGGGATGTTCCTCTTTAGGTGTGGGCTTACGCTTCTTTAGGTGTGGGCATAGACTTGCTAAAGTGTGGGTTTAAGTTTACTCTGATGTGAGTTTACATTTACTTATGTGCTTCTCCATTATTGGGAGATCGGACGTAAAAAAAGAAGTCTTTAATTGTTTTTGTAATTAAAGACTTCTGATATAATTGCGGTGCGTACGGGACTCGAACCCGTGACCCCATGCGTGACAGGCATGTATTCTAACCAACTGAACTAACGCACCATTACCTTGTTTTCTCGCTATCTCTCTCGATTGCGGTTGCAAAGGTAGACATTTCTTTGAAATCTGCAATACTGTGCATGATTTTTTTTGCGAGCTTTTTATCAGGTTTGCTTTATATTATTCATATTGAGAATATTGCATGGAAGAGGAATTTTGTAAACAAGCAGTTGCTTTGATATGAAATTTATCTCGTGTTTAAGTACTGTTTAAGAACCTTTTTTAGAAGAAAACGAAACTTTTTATTTGTTCTTTCAAACTTCGTGTTCTGAAAATTCGTCATTTGGCAATAAATCGTTATTTTTGCCAACTCAAAACAAGTATGTTGTTATATAAGAATAATAAAAAGGAATTCTTAGAATGATGAAAACGGCCAAACTGTTGCTACACTGTCTTGACAAACCGGGTATATTGGCAGAAGTGACAGACTTTATAACGGTGAATAAAGGGAATATCATCTATCTGGACCAATATGTAGACCATGTGGAGAATATCTTTTTCATGCGTATTGAGTGGGAATTGAAAGATTTTCTGGTACCTCAAGAAAAGATAGAGGATTATTTTGCAACTTTGTATGCGCAGAAGTACGATATGAATTTTCGGCTCTACTTCTCTGATGCAAAGCCCCGCATGGCTATTTTTGTTTCAAAGATGTCTCACTGTTTGTTTGATTTGCTGGCACGCTATACGGCAGGCGAGTGGAATGTAGAAATTCCTCTTATCATAAGCAATCATCCGGACTTGCAGCATGTGGCAGAGCGTTTCGGTATTCCTTTTTATGTGTTTCCTATCACCAAGGATACCAAGGAGGAGCAAGAGAAGAAGGAAATGGAATTGTTGGCCAGGCATAAGATTACATTCATTGTGCTGGCGCGCTATATGCAGGTAATTTCCGAACGGATGATCAATGCTTATCCCAACCGGATAATCAATATACACCATTCGTTTCTTCCGGCATTTGTGGGAGCAAAGCCTTATCATGCGGCTTTTGAACGTGGAGTAAAGATTATAGGGGCCACCAGCCATTATGTTACAACGGAATTGGATGCCGGCCCTATCATTGAGCAGGATGTGGTGCGCATAACGCATAAAGACACGGTGCAGGATTTGGTGAATAAGGGGAAGGACTTGGAAAAAATTGTACTTTCACGTGCCGTTCAAAAGCATATTGAACGGAAAGTGTTGGCATATAAAAATAAAACGGTGATATTTAATTGATAGAGATGAAGGTTGCAATTGTCAAATACAATGCCGGCAATATACGTTCGGTGGATTACGCCTTGAAACGCCTGGGAGTGGAAGCCGTGATTACGGCAGATGAAGCTGCGTTACGAGCTGCCGATAAGGTTATTTTTCCCGGAGTGGGCGAGGCGGAAACAACCATGAACTTTTTGCGTGCCGGTGGAATGGATAGGTTGATAAAAGACCTGAAACAACCGGTATTGGGTATTTGTTTGGGCATGCAACTGATGTGTCGCCATTCGGAAGAGGGAGATGTGGACTGTCTTGGCATTTTCGATGCCGACGTGAAGCGTTTCGTTTCCTTGAAACCGGAGGAAAAGGTTCCTCACATGGGGTGGAATACCATCGAGCAAGCCAACTGCAACCTCTTCAAAGGTCTTTCAAAAGAGGAGTATGTGTACTTCGTGCATAGTTATTACGTTCCGTTGAACGACTGCACGGCAGCTGTGACAAACTATGTCCTTCCGTTCAGTGCAGCCTTGCATAAAGATAATTTTTATGCCACCCAGTTCCATCCCGAAAAGAGTGGAGATGTGGGTGAACGTATCTTACAGAATTTTTTGACATTATGATAGAACTGATTCCCGCCATCGATATCATCGACGGAAAGTGTGTACGTCTTTCTCAAGGTGATTATGAAAGTAAGAAAGTGTACAATGAAAATCCGGTAGAGGTAGCTAAGGAACTGGAAGCTCACGGCATCCGTAGGCTCCATGTCGTGGATTTGGACGGTGCTGCTTCACATCATGTAGTGAACTACCGAACATTAGAGCAAATTGCCGTGAACACTTCTCTGATTATAGATTTCGGTGGGGGAATAAAGAGCGACGAGGATTTGAGGATAGCTTTTGAGAACGGTGCAACGATGGTGACCGGTGGCAGTGTTGCGGTCAAGAATCCTGAGTTGTTTTGCGGTTGGCTTCAGGCATACGGCCCGGAGAAGATTATTCTTGGTGCGGATGTGAAGGACCGGAAAATAGCTGTTAACGGTTGGAAAGATGAAAGTGCTTGTGAGTTGTTCCCGTTTTTGAAAGAATACGTAGAAAAAGGCGTTCGTAAAGTAATCTGTACAGATATCAGTTGCGACGGAATGTTACAAGGTCCGTCTACGACTTTGTACAGAGAGGTATTGGAGCAATACCCCGGCTTGTTTTTGATAGCCAGTGGAGGTGTGAGTTGTGCCGATGATATTCGGGAACTGGAAGTAGCCGGTGTACCTGCCGTTATTTTTGGCAAAGCTTTGTACGAAGGACGCATCACATTGAAAGATTTGGAAGACTTTTTATAAGGAAACTTTCGGTTCAAATAGAAATCATTAATTTGAAAAAAGAGTTGTGTTAGCAAAAAGAATCATTCCCTGTCTTGATATAAAAGACGGGCAGACTGTAAAAGGAACCAATTTCGTGAATCTACGCCATGCAGGAGATCCTGTTGAATTGGCACGGGCTTATAGCGAACAAGGAGCGGATGAGTTGGTTTTTTTAGATATTACAGCCAGTTTCGAAGGGCGGAAAACATTTACGGAACTGGTGAAACGCATAGCGGCAAACATCAGTATTCCTTTTACCGTAGGTGGAGGAATCAATGAACTGGGCGATGTGGACAGGTTGCTGAATGCCGGTGCCGATAAAATATCCATTAATTCTTCTGCCATCCGTCGTCCGGAATTGATAGACGAAATTGCTAAGCATTTCGGATCACAAGTGTGCGTGTTGGCAGTAGATGCAAAACAGACAGAAAAGGGCTGGTGGTGCTATTTGAATGGCGGACGTGTAGAAACGGATAAAGAACTGTATTCATGGACTGCGGAAGCGCAGGAACGGGGGGCGGGCGAGATCTTGTTTACAAGCATGAATCATGACGGTGTAAAGAACGGCTATGCCAATGAAGCTCTTTCTGTTTTGGCCGGACAACTTTCCATTCCTGTCATAGCATCGGGAGGGGCAGGTTGCAAAGAGCACTTTCGCGATGTTTTTCTCCAAGGAAAAGCAGATGCAGCCTTGGCAGCCAGCGTTTTTCACTTCGGAGAAATCAAAATTCCCGAATTAAAATCGTATCTTTGCAGCCAAGGGATTTCTATGCGCTTGATGTGATAACATTTGATTTTTAATAATTAATATCTGAAATGTTGGATTTTGACAAAATGAACGGACTTGTTCCGGCTGTGATACAAGATGCAGATACTGCAAAGGTACTGATGCTGGGCTTTATGAATAAAGACGCTTATGACAAAACTATGGAAAGCGGAAAGGTGACTTTCTTCAGCCGTACCAAGAATCGTTTGTGGACAAAAGGTGAGGAAAGCGGAAATTTCCTGCATGTGGTTTCTGTCAAGGAAGATTGTGATCAGGACACACTGCTCATTCAGGTACATCCCGAAGGTCCTGTTTGCCACACCGGTACTGATACTTGCTGGGGAGAGAAGAACGAGCAACCCGTCATGTTCTTGAAACAACTTCAGGACTTTATCAGCAGACGCTATGAAGAAATGCCCGAAGGGTCATATACTACCAGCTTGTTTCAATCCGGAGTCAACAAAATGGCACAAAAAGTAGGTGAGGAAGCGGTAGAAACAGTTATTGAGGCCTGCAACGGAACAGATGAACGTTTGATTTATGAGGGAGCAGACCTGTTGTATCACCTGATTGTTCTGCTTACTTCCAAAGGGTATGGCATCGAAGATTTGGCTCGCGAACTGGAAGAACGTCATAGCGCCACTTGGAAAAAACATTAAAGTAGTAATTATAAAAGCTAAAAGCGGTGATGAGCAGTGAAGTACTGATTCGATATAAAGACGTTGCGATACATCAACAAGAGTTATGCGTGCTCAACGAAGTTAACTTGGAACTTTACAAAGGAGACTTTGTCTATTTGATTGGTAAGGTCGGTTCGGGTAAAACAAGTTTGCTCAAGACTTTTTACGGTGAATTGGATATCGTGTCGGGTGAAGCTCAAGTATTAGGGCATGATATGCTTCATATCAAGCGGAAGCATATTCCGCAACTGCGCCGCAAATTGGGTATTGTTTTTCAGGACTTCCAGTTATTGACCGACCGTACGGTCTATGATAATTTAGCGTTTGTTCTTCGTGCCACCGGTTGGAAAAACAAAGGCGAGATAAAAGATCGTATTGAAGAAGTGTTGGAACTTGTTGGTATGAGTAATAAGGGATATAAGTTGCCTAATGAATTGTCCGGAGGTGAACAGCAACGCATCGTAATTGCCCGTGCCGTACTCAATTCTCCGGAGATAATTCTGGCGGATGAACCTACCGGAAATCTGGATGCAGAAACCGGACGTGCCATAACGGAGTTGTTGCACAACATCAGTCAAGCCGGTTCTTTAGTAGTGATGACGACACATAACTTGCAATTGCTGTGTGATTTTCCCGGCAAGGTTTATCGCTGCGTAGACCACTTGATGACGGATGTTACAACGGAATATGCTACTCTTGCATCGGTGGTGGGATAATAGTGAATAGATTTTTATATACATAAATTTAATACAGGAACGAAAATGAAAGTTTTAAAGTTTGGAGGTACTTCAGTAGGCTCGGCAGCTCGCATGAAGGAGGTTGCCAAATTAATTACCGATGGTGAATGTAAGATTGTGGTTCTATCTGCCATGTCGGGTACCACAAACACATTGGTTGAGATTTCGGACTATCTGTACAAGAAGAATCCGGAGGGGGCCAACGAAATTATCAATAAACTGGAGAGCAAATATCGCCAGCATATTGAGGAGCTTTTTGCCACTCCGGAGTATAAACAGAAAGGACGCGAACTGATCAAGTCTCATTTTGATTATATCCGTTCTTATACCAAAGACCTTTTTACATTGTTTGAAGAGAAGGTGGTGCTGGCACAGGGTGAGTTGATTTCTACTGCCATGATGAACTATTATTTGCAGGAATGCGGCATAAAATCGGTATTGCTTCCGGCTTTAGAATATATGCGTACGGACAAAAATGCAGAACCCGATCCCGTTTATATCAAAGAAAAATTGAATGTTCAGCTGGAATTACACCCGGATGCTGATATTTATATTACGCAAGGATATATCTGTCGTAATGCTTATGGTGAGATCGATAATCTGCAACGTGGAGGAAGCGACTATACCGCATCCCTGATTGGAGCGGCTATCAATGCTTCTGAAATACAAATTTGGACGGATATTGACGGCATGCACAACAACGACCCGCGTATCGTTGATAAGACTTCTCCCGTACGTCATCTGCATTTTGAAGAGGCAGCCGAATTGGCTTATTTCGGTGCCAAGATTCTGCATCCTACTTGCATTCAGCCGGCCAAATATGCCAATATACCCGTACGGCTTCTCAATACGATGGCACCCACTGCTCCGGGTACATTGATTTCAAATGATACGGAGAAGGGAAAAATCAAGGCTGTGGCTGCCAAGGAGAATATCACGGCTATCAAGATTAAATCCAGTCGCATGCTGCTTGCACACGGCTTTTTGCGCAAGGTGTTTGAAATCTTTGAAAGTTATCAGACTTCCATTGACATGATTTGTACTTCGGAAGTGGGTGTATCGGTGTCTATTGATAACGTTAAGCACCTTAACGAGATTTTGGACGACTTGAAGAAATACGGAACGGTGACTGTGGATAAGGACATGTGCATTATCTGTGTCGTGGGCGATTTGGAGTGGGAGAATGTGGGCTTTGAAGCCAAAGCATTGGACGCAATGCGCGAGATTCCTGTTCGAATGATATCTTTCGGCGGCAGTAATTATAACATCTCATTCCTCATTCGGGAGGAGGATAAGAAAGCGGCTTTACAATCGCTTAGTAACGCTCTGTTCGGCGAAGTACAATAACAGAAAAGATATATAAAACCAAAGCGCTTTTACCTTTTTGATAAAAGCGCTTTTTTAAAACCGGATAACAGGATACACAGATGAAAGGAATATTTCCCATCAATAAATTTCGAGACTTACGTACGCCCTTCTATTATTATGATACGAAGGTATTACGCGATACGCTTGCCTGCATTCGTGAGGAGGTGGCAAAGTATGGTAACTATGCAGTGCATTATGCTGTAAAGGCGAATGCGAATCCCAAAGTTCTTGCCATTATTCGCGAGAATGGACTTGGCGCCGATTGCGTGAGCGGCGGTGAGATTCATGCAGCTATCAAAGCGGGTTTCCCGGCCGATAAAATAGTATTTGCGGGTGTTGGAAAAGCCGATTGGGAAATTAATCTGGGATTAGATCATGATATCTTTTGTTTTAATGTAGAGTCTGTTCCGGAGCTGGAAATTATCAATGAACTGGCGGGAGCTAAAGGAAAAATGCCCAATGTGGCATTCCGTATCAATCCCAATGTAGGTGCTCATACTCATGCAAATATCACTACCGGATTGGCCGAAAACAAGTTTGGTATCAGTATGCAGGATATCGATCATGTGATTGATGTTGCACAAGGGATGAAGAATGTATGTTTCATCGGATTACATTTTCATATTGGTTCTCAAATATTGGATATGGGCGATTTTGTGGCTTTGTGCAATCGTGTCAATGAATTGCAGGATAAGTTGGAAGCACGCCGTATCCGTATCAACCATATCAATGTCGGTGGAGGGCTGGGAATTGACTACGGTCATCCCAATCGCCAGCCGGTACCCGATTTTCGGAGCTATTTCGAATTATACGATAACCATTTGAATTTACGTCCTCACCAGACACTTCATTTTGAGTTGGGACGTTCTGTGGTAGGGCAGTGCGGGTCTTTGATTTCACGTGTGCTCTATGTGAAGCAAGGCGCCAATAAGCAATTTGCCATTTTAGATGCCGATATGACGGATTTGATTCGCCCGGCACTTTATCAGGCTTATCATAAGATAGAGAATATCACATCGGATGACCAAATGCAGACTTATGATGTGGTGGGGCCTATATGCGAGTCATCCGATGTGTTTGGCAAGGCCGTTGATTTGAATGGTGTGAGACGTGGGGACTTTATCGCCCTCCGTTCGGCGGGCGCTTACGGTGAAATTATGGCTTCGGGTTATAATTGTCGGGAGTTACCGAAAGGGTATACTTCGGATGAGTTAGTATGAATGTCTTTTCCCTGCGAAACCGATGTCATCTGCGAGTTAAAAAAGATATAAAGTGAACAAACTGAATGGAGACTTGTTATTTTTGTAGTAGTTTCAAATTTATTAGTTACGATTATGATTACAGAAAAATTACAAAAAGCAATTAATGGGCAGATTACAGCCGAGTTGTGGTCGTCCAACCTTTATTTGGCAATGTCTTTCTATATGGAGAAAGAAGGTTATTGTGGTATGGCTTCTTGGTTGAGAAAACAATCTTCTGAGGAAAAAGCACATGCTTGTGAAATGGCTTCTTACATCATCAAACGTGGTGGTGCGGCAAAGCTGGACAAGGTGGATGTTGTTCCCAATGATTTCGGTACTCCGTTGGAGGTGTTCGAACAGGTTTATGAACACGAATGCCGTATATCTAAGCTGATTGACGAGTTGGTAGACGTGGCTGCCGCTGAAAAAGATAAGGCTACACAAGACTTCTTGTGGGGATTTATTCGCGAGCAAGTGGAGGAAGAAGCTACCACTGCAGGTATTGTGGATATGATTAAAAAAGCAGGTGATGCCGGAATCTTCTTTGTGGATGCCAAACTCGGCGAACGTAAATAAATCAAGATTTGCACAATTTTTATAGTTAATGATAAAAACCATATCATTTCTCTGATAGAAGAGTGTGATATGGTTTTTTTATATCTTCTACTTGTAGTTGCTTTGCTGCATAGCATCGGTTAATTTGCTATATTTATCCACAGAAATGGAGAATAACGAATATTATTGTATGGCCTTGATTGCCGAAAAACAAGACTTAGGATATCCAACACCCAACCAACCGGATAATTTTATGCGCTCCGGCTCAAATACAAAACATAGGGTTGATTTATTGACACCGATTGTAGAACTTCAGCTGTTTTATGATGCAAAGTATGGAATTGCGGATGCATATTTTGCCTATTGGCTGCGTGATGTTAAATTCTTCAAAGAACATAGCAGATGACAACACG
Source organism: Prevotella heparinolytica (assembly GCF_004342845.1). Classification (GTDB taxonomy): domain Bacteria; phylum Bacteroidota; class Bacteroidia; order Bacteroidales; family Bacteroidaceae; genus Bacteroides; species Bacteroides heparinolyticus. The sequence continues at coordinate 21,446 of NZ_SLXB01000016.1, forward strand.
GGCTGAAAAAACAAATCGTCTGCTTGCGTTGATTCGCGATGGGAAACCGATGACGCTGGGACAACAGTTACGTCTGACTGTGCAGCTCAGTATACCGGCTGTTATTGCGCAATTATCTTCCATCATCATGCAGTATATCGATGCCGCCATGGTGGGAAGCCTCGGTGCCGAGGCATCAGCCTCCATAGGCTTGGTGTCGACAACCACGTGGCTTTTTTGGGGACTGTGTGTGGCTGCCGCTACGGGATTCTCCGTGCAAGTAGCTCATAAAATCGGTGCGGGCGATATGCAAGGTGCGCGGGCGGTGTTGCGGCAATCGCTGATTGCCACACTTGGCTTCAGCCTTTTGTTGGCTATGCTTGGCGTGGCGATTAGTGATGCACTTCCCGGCTGGTTGGGAGGCGATGTTTCCATTCGGCAGAATGCTTCGCTCTATTTTCTTATATTTTCGTTTTTTCTGCCTGCCTTGCAGATGAATTTCCTGGCTGGAGGCATGTTGCGGTGCAGTGGTAATATGCACGTACCGAGTATGCTTGGGGTAACGATGTGTATATTGGATGTTGTCTTCAATTTCTTTCTGATTTTTCCTTCGCGCGAGTGGAGTCTGGCAAGTTACTCTTTCACGATGCCGGGTGCAGGACTGGGTGTGGTTGGTGCGGCATTGGGTACGGTCGCTGCCGAAACGGTTGTTGCCGGAATATTGTTATGGTATCTTTGGAACCGCTCCGATGAGTTGAAACTGGGCGGAGAACGAGGAGGTTTCCAACCGAAAACAAAGACCTTGAAAAGGGCGCTTCGTATCAGTCTTCCGATGGGATTAGAACACTTTGTCATTTGTGGTGCACAGATTATGACAACGGTCATCGTGGCCCCATTGGGAGTTTTTGCCATTGCCGCCAATTCATTTGCCATCACGGCCGAGAGCCTTTGCTATATGCCCGGCTACGGGATTGCTGATGCTGCCACGACGCTGGTCGGTCAAAGTTTGGGTGCGAAACGTCGCCGGCTGACGCGGAGTTTTGCCCGTATTACCGTATTTATGGGTATGGCAATCATGGGTGTAATGGGAGTGGCCATGTATATTTTTGCTCCGCAAATTATCGGATTGATGACACCCGTTGAAGAGATTCGCGAGCTGGGTATCATGGTTTTGCGCATCGAGGCGTTTGCCGAACCTATGTTTGCAGCCTCGATTGTGGGCTACGGTGTATTTGTTGGCGCGGCTGACACACTTGTTCCGTGTCTGATGAACTTTTTCAGTATTTGGATTGTTCGGTTATCCTTGGCAGCCTTGCTTGCTCCGACGTTGGGACTCAAAGGCGTATGGATTGCCATGTGTGTCGAGTTATGTTTCCGAGGCATGATTTTCCTTATTCGCTTGAAGCGGGAACGGTGGATGAAGAATATATATACCTGAATTCGGGATAAGCGGTTTACTTTTGCTAAAGATGAGGGGCTGCATCCTATCGGACGGATATTTCTTGAAGTAAATAATGATAAACAATTAAAATAATATCTCAAATGAAACTTATTAAAGATACCGAATTCGGAGGTGAACGTCCGCTGTTTGCGTCGCATGATCTTCGTTTGGAGAATGTAGTCATCCGTACCGGTGAATCGGCCATTAAAGAGTGCAGTAACATTGAAGCGGTGGAATGTCGTTTCGAGGGGAACTATCCTTTCTGGCATGTTCACGGGTTTAAAATAGACCGTTGCTATTTCGATGTCGGAGGCCGTTCGGCATTGTGGTATAGCGACCATCTGAAGATGACAGACACGGTGATAGATGCTCCTAAAATGTTCCGTGAGATGACCGAGATTGCTATTGAGAATGTGGTGTTGAACGATGCCGATGAGGTGTTTTGGCGGTGTAACGATATACACATTCGGAATCTCAAAATGTACGGTGGTACTTATCCGTTCATGTTCAGCAACAATATCTATGTGGACGGGTTGGAGACTGATAGCAAGTACGTCTTCCAGTATGTGAAGAATGTGGAGATTCACAATGCTAAAATTACGACTAAAGATGCTTTTTGGGAGGTGGAAAATGTAACAATCTACGATTCGGAGCTTAACGGCGAATACCTTGGCTGGCACTCGAAGAACCTGCGTTTGGTGAATTGCCACATCACCGGCGAACAACCGCTTTGCTATGCGCACGACCTCGTGCTGGAGAATTGTACTTTCGATTCTGATTGTGACCGTGCGTTTGAGTATAGTACATTGCAGGCCGATATTCGCGGAGCCATCACCAACATTAAAAACCCGATGTCGGGTCGTATCGTGGCCGATGAATTTGGTTCGGTGACGATTGACGAGAATATCAAAGCCCCGGCTGATTGTGAGATTCGTCTCAGGGATGAGCGTACTTGCTTTAGCGACTAAAAGCAGAAGTGTATGAAATTCGATTTCGATAAACAAATTTCACGGCGCGGAACCAATTCCTACAAGTGGGATAGCGCAAAGAGTGAAGATGTACTGCCTATGTGGGTGGCCGATATGGACTTCCATACGGCTCCCTCAATCGTTGAAGCCTTGCAACGTCGTGTGGCGCATGGCATCTTCGGTTATACTCGTGTGCCTGATAGCTATTATGAGGCCGTCACAGGTTGGTTTGCCCGGCGCCACGGTTTTCAAATAGACCGTGAATGGATTATTTACACATCAGGGGTAGTACCCGCTATCTCGGCTATTATCAAAGCCTTGACCCGGCCGGGTGACAAGGTGCTGGTACAGACACCGGTCTACAACTGCTTCTTTTCTTCAATTCGTAATAACGGATGTGAAATGGTTTCCTCGCCATTGCTCCATGCGGATAATACCTTTACCATTGATTACGATGATTTGGAGCGGAAGGCGGCCGATTCTAAAGTTAAAGTGATGCTTCTTTGCAACCCGCACAATCCCGCAGGACGGGTTTGGAAGCGCGAAGAGCTGGTTCGCATCGGCGAGATTTGCATCCGCCACGGCGTCACAGTGATTGCTGACGAAATTCATTGCGAGTTGGTTTTCCCGGGCCATACCTATACGCCGTTTGCTTCCATCTCGGACAATTTTCTGCAACATTGCGTAACTTGCATCTCACCCAGTAAGGCGTTCAATATTGCCGGGCTACAGATTGCCAATATTGTCTGCTCCGATGATAAACTCAGGCTGAAGATAGACAGGGCAATCAACGATAACGAAGTGTGCGATGTCAATCCGTTCGGTATCATTGCCACCGAAGCTGCCTATAACGAAGGAGAGGAGTGGCTTATGCAACTTGTGGCATACTTGCATGGAAACTATCTCTATATGCAAGAATTTTGTCGGGAGTATCTGCCCGGATTTCCAATAGCTACGTTGGAAGGAACTTATCTTGTGTGGATGGACTGCAGCGTACTCGGCATTCCGTCGGAAGAACTTGAGAAGAAACTGGTAGATGAAGTCGGATTATGGCTTAACGCCGGAACAATGTATGGTTTGGAGGGAGAGGGATTCATGCGTTGGAATATAGCTTGTCCGCATGCTGTCTTGAGAGAGGGCTTAAAACGCTTTGTTTCTTTGGTAAATACCGGGGTTAAGGGATAGTTTCCCATGTGTATGTGTGGTGATACTAAAAGTTTCACCCCTCTGCGTCCGTATGAGACTTACCTTCCCAATACGACTAAGGCTACTTCCCAATAGGAGTGAGGCCACTTCAGTCGTATTGGGAAGTGGCTTCACTCGTATAGGGAAATGAACGGCTGTTGCCGTTTGCCTGCTTTTGGTCAGGATGAAAGGATAGGAAGGCCTATTTGAGTACGCCCAACTCTTTCCCCACCTTAATGAATGCGGCTATACATTTATCAAGATGCGCCTTTTCGTGTCCGGCTGAAATCTGTACGCGGATGCGCGCCTGCTCTTTGGGCACAACCGGATAGTAGAAGCCGGTCACATAGATACCTTCTTCCTGCATGCGTGCCGCATAAACCTGTGACAGCTTGGCATCGTATAGCATCACGGCGCAAATGGCACTTTGCGTTGGCTTGATGTCGAACCCGGCAGCGGTCATTTTATCGCGGAAATAGTTTACGTTCTCCACCAACTTGTCGTGCAGGACATTGCTTTCTTTCAGCATCTTGAATACTTCGAGGCTGGCGCCTATGATGCCCGGTGCCAACGAATTGGAAAACAGATACGGACGGCTGCGCTGGCGCAGCAGGTCAATGATTTCTTTGCGTCCGGTGGTGAATCCGCCCAAAGCGCCGCCGAAGGCTTTACCCAATGTTCCGGTATAAATGTCTACACGTCCGTAAGTATTATATTGTTCGCTCACGCCGTGTCCTGTAGGTCCTACTACCCCGGCGGAGTGTGACTCGTCCACCATGACCAGTGCGTCGTATTTTTCGGCAAAGTCGCAAATCTTGTCCATCGGCGCCACGTTTCCATCCATAGAGAACACGCCGTCGGTAACGATGATGCGGAAACGTTGAGCTTGGACTTCTTGCAGGCATTTTTCAAGTTCGGCCATGTCGGCGTTGGCATAGCGGTAGCGTTTGGCTTTGCAGAGGCGTACACCGTCAATGATGGAGGCATGATTCAGCGAATCGGAGATGATGGCATCTTCTTCGCTGAAGAGAGGTTCGAATACACCTCCATTGGCATCGAAGCAGGCGGCGTATAGAATAGTGTCTTCCGTACGGAAGTAATCGGAGATGGCAGCTTCCAATTCTTTGTGGATATCTTGCGTGCCGCAAATGAAGCGTACGGATGACATGCCGTATCCGCGGTGTTCCATGATTTTCTGGGCAGCAGCAATCAGGCGCGGATGGTTGGATAATCCCAGATAATTGTTGGCGCAGAAGTTCAATACCTCCTTGCCTTTCACTGTGATGGCAGCTTGTTGCGCACTCTCAATCAGTCGCTCCTCTTTATAGAGTCCTGCCTCTTTGATTTCAGCAATCGTCTTGCTGAGATGGTCTTTCATTTTACCGTACATAGCATTTTATTTTTAGGGTAATACGTCCATGTTACATTTTTCACAAAGGACATCATTTTTCTTGGAATAAACAATAGCAGAATGATAGAAAAATGAAAAAAAAGTACGTATATTTGTGCCTCTATAATTAACTAATACCTTATTAATAAATCGTATGAAAAATATTTTGGTAATTGGAGCAACCGGGCAGATTGGTTCGGAACTTACATTGGAGTTGCGTAAACGCTATGGTGATGATCATGTGGTGGCCGGATATATTCCGAGCGCTATGCCCAAAGGTGAATTAAAAGCATCAGGACCTTCGGCCATTGCAGACGTCACCGACCGGCAGTCCATCGAAGTGGTGGCACGCCAGTTTAAGATAGATACGATATACAATCTGGCAGCTTTGCTTTCGGTGGTGGCGGAAAGTCGTCCGGCCATGGCCTGGAAGATTGGTATAGACGGACTGTGGAACGTGCTTGAAGTGGCGCGTGAGTATAACTGTGCAGTCTTTACTCCCAGCTCCATAGGTTCGTTCGGCGAGGCTACTCCCCACATACAGACACCGCAAGACACGATTCAGCGTCCGCGTACGATGTATGGCGTAACCAAAGTGACAACGGAATTGTTGAGCGATTATTATTATACGAAGTATGGCGTGGATACCCGTTCGGTGCGTTTTCCGGGAATTATCTCCAACGTAACCCCTCCGGGTGGCGGTACTACGGACTATGCGGTGGATATTTTCTATTCGGCAGTGAAAGGCGAAAAGTTTGTCTGCCCATTAAAACAGGGTACTTATATGGACATGATGTACATGCCCGATGCCTTGAATGCTGCCATATCACTGATGGAAGCTGCGCCGGCAAGGCTGAAGCATCGCAATGCGTTCAATATTACTTCCATGAGTTTCGATCCGGAAGAAATATATAACGCCATCAAAAAGCATATACCCGATTTTGAAATGGCATATCAGGTGGATCCTCTGCGGCAAGCCATAGCCGATAGCTGGCCCGATTCATTGGATGATTCGTGTGCTCGTGAAGAATGGGACTGGATGCCGCAATATAATTTGGAGTCCATGACCGTGGACATGCTGGAAAAATTGAAAGCTAAATTTAATAAGTGACTGTAGCGGTCCGTAAAAAATGAGAAAAATAGTATTGGGGTTTTTGTTGCTCGTTTTTCTTATTTCATGTGGAAATAAAAAAACGAAGATGGATCCCTTTGTTACCCTTACGAATATGGTAGATTCCGTCAACCAGAAAGCTGACACGCTGAAAGTGGCGGAAGTAGAGGATGTACCGAAACCGATAGAGGCAGACGAATTGTTTGATGATTTTATCTTCAGTTATGCTTCGGATGATGCTTTGCAAAAGCAAAGGACGGTATTTCCTCTACCTTACTATAATCGGAATACTCCGATAAAAATAGAGGAGCGTTTCTGGAAACACGATTATCTCTTCACTAAGCAAAGTTATTACACTTTGCTTTTTGATGAAGAAGATGATTTGGAGTTGGTGGGAGATACTGCCTTGAAATCGGTGCAGGTGGAATGGATATATTTGAAAACCCGTATGGTGAAAAGGTACTATTTTGAACGGAAACACGGCATGTGGATGCTCGAAGCCATTAACTTGCGTGAAATAGAGAAAGGAGAAAATGAAAGCTTTGTAGATTTCTATACTCGTTTTGTGACGGATAGTGTGTATCAAAGTAAGCATATCAGTCATCCGCTGCAGTTTGTAACCATTGATCCGGACGATGAGTTTTCCATTTTGGAAACTACCTTGGATATGAACCAATGGTACGCGTTTCGTCCGGTGATGCCTGTCGACAAGTTATCCAATATAAACTACGGACAGAAAAATGAAGATTTATCAAATACCAAAATATTAAAAGTAAACGGTATAGACAACGGCTATTCCAATATTTTCTATTTTCGCAGACAAGCCGAAGAGTGGGAGTTGTACAAATATGAAGATACGAGTATGTAGCTGATTGAAAGGAGGGAATGGAACTTTATTTGAATAAAATACCTAATACTTTTGGCATTGAAGTGACTGCTGCGCGATTCTTGGAATACGATTCGGAAGAGGCTCTTTGCGAAATGATTGCAGCAGGACGTATTACTGTGCCTTATTTGCATATTGGTTGTGGCAGTAATCTGCTGTTTACTACGGATTATGAAGGTACGGTGTTGCATTCGCATATCCATTCTATAGAAGTGACGGCAGAGGATGAGGAGAATGTGTGGGTACGTGTTGGTGCTGGTGTGGTATGGGATGATTTTGTGGCTTATTGTGTAGACCACTGTTGGTATGGTGCGGAGAATCTCTCGCTGATACCGGGAGAAGTGGGTGCAAGTGTCGTACAGAATATAGGTGCTTATGGGGTGGAAGTCAAAGACCTGATAACTTCAGTGGAAACCATACATGTTGAAGGAGAAAAACGTGTCTTTAGCGTAGCTGAGTGTGGGTATGCTTATCGGAAAAGCATCTTTAAACAACCGGAGATGAAGGATCTGTTTGTGACTTATGTTAATTTTCGATTGGGTAAGAAAGAGCACTATATGTTGGATTACGGCACAATCCGGGAAGAGTTGGCAAAATATCCGCAGGTGGACTTGCGTACATTGCGTCGCGTGATTATCGATATTCGCCAAAGTAAGTTGCCCGACCCTGAGATGTTGGGAAATGCAGGGAGCTTTTTCATGAATCCTATCGTGCCCCGCATGCAGTTTGAAGCATTGCAGCGAATGTTTCCTACGATGCCGTACTATGATGTCGATGCCGGACATGTGAAAATCCCGGCGGGTTGGATGATAGAACAATGCGGCTGGAAAGGGAAAGCGTTGGGGCCGGCGGCTGTGCACGAAAAACAAGCATTGGTTTTGGTAAATCTGGGTGGTGCAAAAGGAACGGATATTGTAGCTCTTTCGGACGCTGTGAGGACCTCTGTACGTGAAAGATTTGGTATAGAAATTTATCCGGAAGTAAATTTTATAGGTAACTGATGATGGTTGATAATTGGTTATGGGAAGAATCAGGATATTAGGAAGTGGAACATCGACCGGAGTGCCGGAGATAGGTTGCACTTGTCCGGTTTGTACTTCTGCTGATGTACGTGACAATCGTTTGCGTGCATCCTCATTGGTGCATACGGAAGATGCAGTGATACTGGTAGATTGCGGTCCGGACTTCAGGCAGCAGATGTTGAATGTGTCTTCTTTTGAAAAAATAGATGGTGTACTGATTACTCATGAGCATTATGATCATGTGGGCGGGTTGGACGACTTGCGTCCGTTTTGCCGTTTTGCCGATATCCCTATTTATTCGGATGTCAATACTGCGGCTCATTTGCGAGCACGTATGCCTTACTGTTTTGTAGACAAAGTGTATCCGGGCGTTCCTCGTATCAATTTAGAGGAGGTGGAAGCCGGCCGGCCTTTTTATATCAACCGGACAGAAATACTACCTTTGCAGGTAATGCACGGTAAACTGCCCATACTGGGGTATCGCATCGGTAAAAAACTGGGTTATATTACGGACATGCACACAATGCCTGATGAATCTTTCGAGCGATTGAGAGGCGTTGAGGTTCTTATTATGAATGCCTTGCGACCAGAACCACATCCTACGCATCAGACTGTATCGGAAGCATTGGTGGCTACTGAACGCATTGGTGCGAAAGAAACTTATTTTATTCATATGAGTCACCATGTCGGACTCCATGCCGATATTGAAAAAGCGTTACCATCCCATGTGCATTTTGCATATGATGGTCTTGAAATAACCTTTTAAACTTTTTAAAGCTTTTGTTTTGTTTTATTTGCAGAATTTATTATTTTTGCAAAAATTAGATAAAACAGGGCATGAAACTCCGACTCTTTATACAGATAGCTGTCATCGTATCCGTAGTGTTATTATGTACGGGTTTTGCCGTGTATTCATTTTTTCGGTTGCATTCAGTGGAAAACCAGCGTGATTTTGACCTCTACACGTTGGTTCCTCAAGATGCAATTGCCATTTTGGAAACCAATCACATGGCCGATTTGATGGAAGATATCAATGGGCTGGATTGTAGTAAAGATAATCATTTTCTATATATCTCCGATCTCTTTTCATATCTGAAAGAAAATCTGCATACTTTGCTGCAAGATACTCCTCACGGGTTGAGCATGCAAATGAATAAAATGTTGATTAGCTTTCACGAACCGGACACGCCGGAAAATCAGGTGCTATATTGCAGTCTCGGTTCGGATGATTACGAACTGGTAGAGACTTTTGTGCAGAAATATTGCTCTGGTAGTTTTCCCCTGAAGACGTTTGACTATAAAGGAGAAGAAATCCGCATTTATCCTATGGCGGACGGCCGTTTCCTTACGATGTATTTCACATCAGATTTTTTTGTTGTCAGCTTTCAGAAACGCTTGGTGGAGCAGGTGATTGATGCTTATCGTACCAAGAATTCTTTGATGAGTCAGGCTGCTTTTCGTACCATCCGTACCAATAAGCACAATGATGTTTCCGCTATGATATATGTGCGTATGCAAGCTGTAGAAATGGGGAAAAGAACGGATGATATTCATTCGTACATGCGTTTGGGGAGTTGGGTGGAATTTGAAGTGCAGCTCAATGAAAATGCCGTTTATTGTTCCGGTATGAGTCATGGGGTAGACTCTACTCTTACTTTTATGAATGTACTGCGTGCCCAGAAGCCTATAGAGGGCTTTCCCGGTGCCAATCTACCGGCTACTACTTTTTTATATCACCGATGGGCTATTTCGGATAGGAGTTCTTTCTTGAACTTCACCACACGCCAAGAGTATGCAAAAGTTGCCTATTCCGATTATGTAAAGCAGCGAGATGAGGAGTGGACGGCATTCTTGAACGATTTTGCGGCTGAAAGTTTCTTGTCTTGTCTTTTTTGCTCGAAAGATACGCTGAATGTTACTTCTTGTGCTGTGGTTTGTATTCCTGTTAAGGACGAACAGCTGGCAGAACACCGTTTGCAATCTTTGCTTTATACCATCCCGCAGGACAAAGAGGCTTCTTCGATGTCCAAACCATTTGACTATACATTATACCCTAAGGCGATGAAATATAAGAAGTATGCTTTGCCACGGACTTCTTTGCTGGCGCAAATGACAGGGATTGCTGAGCCGGATTTTCATACATATGCTTGTTTTTATCGGAACAGCTTGTTGCTGGCTCCTGATGTGGTTAGTCTTTCAACTTATATAGATGCGATAGAGAATGGAGAGGTGTTGGATGGGACATCGGTCTATGAAGAAGGTATAGGTAGTCTGTCGCCGGTTTATAATTTTGTGATGATGGCAGATATGGGAACAATTTTGTTACAACCGGAAGCTTATGTGCGCCTGATACCGAACTTCTTCTTTCGGCAAGCTGATTTCTTCCGCCATTTTATGCTTGCCGTGCAGTTTACTTGTGCGGATAAAATTATCTATCCAAACATCGTACTGCTCTATAAAGGAGGATAATAGAAAAAAGAGGTTCAGGCCTTTCTGTTCTTGGCCTTTTAAAATGTTGATGACGCAGATTCTCTTTATTAAAAATCTACGTCATCAGTTAAAATGAACTCTTTTGAAAAATTATAGAAAAGAGATTTAATAAACGATTTAAAAAGGTAAATCTTCTTTGGCATCCCCTGCAAGGAATTCTGGTGCTGTGGTAGGTGCAGGAGCTGGCGGTGGAGGTAGGGGAGCGCTTGGATCAGATGTAGTGTTGTTTACACGTTCCACTTTCCATGCTCGGATACTGTTGAACCAGCGATCTTGCCATTGGCGTGCATCTATGTCGAAAGATACGGTCAACTCTTCCCCCATTTGGATATTGAACTGCTCGATTTTTTCGGCACCAAAAACCTCAAAACACATTTTACGTGGATATTGACCGTGGTCTTCAACCACATATTCCTGTACTTTCCATTCGTTGCCGGATGATTTGGCGACTCCACCTCTGGGCTGGAGTATGGCGATGACTTTTCCTGTAAATTCCATTGTTTTCTTGTTTAATGATGCGGCGAAGTTACAATTTTTTAGGAATACGAGAAGAATAATCGGCTGTTTTTTCTTGCTAATTCTTTGTCATAGGGAATTCTTTTTTTAACTTTGTCCGTTAGTTATATAGATAGCAAAATAAAAACTTAAATATACGGAAAATATGAAATTTATCGTTTCAAGCACAGCGCTTTCCAGTCATTTACAGGCTGTCAGCCGTGTGATTAATTCAAAGAATGCATTGCCCATTTTGGATTGTTTCCTCTTTGAACTGCAAGACGGAACTTTATCCGCGACAGTTTCTGATAGTGAAACAACAATGGTTACTACAGTCGAGGTGAACGAAAGTGATATGGATGGACGTTTTGCCGTTGCGGCCAAAACGTTGTTGGATGCTTTGAAGGAAATTCCTGAGCAACCATTGACTTTTGAAGTTAATATGGACTCTCTTGAAATTACTGTACAGTATCAGAACGGTAAATATAGTTTGATGGGGCAGAATGCCGATGAGTTCCCGCAATCGGCCATGTTGGGCGACAACGCTGTACGCGTGGAAATGGATGCGCAAATCCTGTTAGGTGGCATTAACCGCGCCATATTTGCTACTGCCGATGATGAACTTCGTCCGGTGATGAACGGTATTTATTTTGATATTACGACAGAGGATATCACCGTAGTGGCATCTGATGGCCATAAATTGGTGCGCTGTAAAACGGTGGCTGCTAAAGGCAGTGAGCGTGCCGCCTTTATACTTCCCAAAAAACCGGCGTCTTTGATGAAGAATCTGTTGCCGAAAGAGCAAGGAAAGGTAACCGTTGAGTTCGATGAACGCAACGCTGTGTTTACTTTGGAAAATTACCGTATGGTATGTCGTTTGATAGAAGGGCGTTATCCGAATTACAATTCTGTAATTCCGCAAGGTAATCCCTATAAAGTGACTGTAGATCGTCAGCTGTTGATTGGTGCATTACGTCGTGTCTCCATTTTCTCATCGCAGGCAAGCAGTCTCATCAAGCTACGTATGCAGCAAAATCTAATTGTGATCTCTGCGCAGGATATAGACTTTTCCACTTCGGCAGAGGAAACGCTGACTTGTCAGTATACGGGTAATCCTATGAATATCGGCTTTAAATCTACTTTCTTGATCGATATTCTGAATAATATCTCTGCTGACGAAGTGGTTATCGAATTGGCCGACCCGTCACGTGCAGGTGTCATCATCCCTGTGGAACAGGAAGAGAACGAAGACCTATTGATGTTGTTGATGCCGATGATGTTGAATGATTAAAGGAATAAATGAATTTTTACCGTAGGAGAGGACATGAGAGCACGGAACTTTATTGGATACTGTGCCTTATGTCCTTTTATGGTGAAAAACAGTAAATATTGAAGAACAATGAAATTAAATCTGAAAAATCCGATTGTTTTTTTCGATTTGGAAACTACGGGTACCAACATTAATTCAGACCGGATTGTTGAAATCTGTTATCTTAAAGTCTATCCTAACGGGAATGAAGAGACCAAGACCATGCGTATCAATCCCGGAATGCATATCCCGGAGGAATCTTCTGCTATCCATGGTATTTACGACCAGGATGTGGCCGATTGTCCTTCTTTTAAAGAAGTGGCACGTAGTATAGCCAATGATATTGAAGGGTGTGATTTGGCAGGTTTCAATTCCAATCGTTTTGATATCCCGGTTTTGGCCGAGGAATTCCTTCGGGCTGGTGTGGATATTGATATGAGTCGTCGTAAGTTTGTGGATGTGCAAGTTATTTTCCATAAGATGGAACAGCGTACGCTGTCTGCTGCTTATCAATTCTATTGTGGTAAGAATCTGGAAGATGCGCACACGGCAGAGGCAGATACTCGTGCTACTTATGAGGTGCTGATGTCGCAATTGGATCGTTATCCGGAATTACAAAACGATATTGCTTTTCTTTCCGACTACTCCAATTTCAATAAAAACGTGGATTTTGCAGGCCGCATGGTCTATGATGATAAAGGAGTGGAAGTGTTCAACTTCGGCAAATATAAAGGGATGGCGGTATCTGATGTTTTGAAGCGTGATCCCGGTTATTATGGCTGGATGCTGAACAGTGACTTTACATTGAATACCAAAGCGATGTTGACTAAAATACGTTTGCGCGAATTGACTCAAAAATAGGAATCCGAAAAAATATAAGGAACCAAAGATAAAAGTTAAAAACGGACTTTTAGGGTTCGGAATATTCTGCGTTATGGCAAATATATTAAAAGGGAAAAAAATTGTTTTGGGCATTACAGGAAGCATTGCGGCTTATAAATCCTGTTTGCTTATTCGTGAATTGATTAAGCGCGGTGCAGAAGTACAAGTCGTTATTACACCGGCAGGCAAGGAATTTATCACTCCCATCACTTTATCTGCTTTGACCGGAAAACCGGTTATCAGTGAGTTTTTTGCTCAGCGTGACGGCACATGGAACAGTCATGTAGACTTGGGGCTGTGGGCAGATGCCCTTTTGATAGCCCCTGCGACAGCTTCCACAATCGGAAAGATGGCTAATGGAGTGGCAGATAATATGCTGATCACTACGTATCTTTCTGCAAAAGCTCCTGTGTTTGTTGCACCTGCCATGGATTTGGATATGTTTGCTCATCCTTCTACTCAGAAAAATCTGGATATCCTTCGTTCGTATGGTAATTACATCATAGAGCCGGGTACAGGAGAACTTGCCAGTCATTTGGTTGGTAAAGGGCGTATGGAGGAACCGGAAAATATTGTCAGGTATTTGGAAATGTATTTTGCAGCCAAAGAGGGTGAGTTGGTTGGAAAGACGATAATGATAACAGCAGGTCCAACTTATGAAAAGATAGATCCCGTGCGTTTTATCGGCAACTATTCATCCGGCAAGATGGGGTTTGCACTTGCCGATGAATGTGTAAGTCGTGGGGCCAAGGTTATATTGATTGCAGGGCCGGTTCAACAAACAACGTATTTTCCAATGGCTCAATATATCCAAGTGGAATCGGCTGGAAACATGTACGATGCAGCCGGCGCTTTCTGGGGTTCTGCAGATGCAGCTATATTGACTGCTGCGGTAGCCGATTATACTCCCGAACACGTGGCTGATGAGAAAATAAAGCGGGAAAAAACGGGTGAAATGATATTGGCTTTAAAACCCACTCAAGACATCGCTGCTTTCTTGGGTAAACAGAAGAATAAGGCAAATAATCGAAAACAGGTTTTAGTGGGGTTTGCTCTTGAAACGAATAATGAGTTGCTGAATGCAGAAGAAAAACTCAAACGGAAGAATCTGGATTTTATTGTCTTGAATTCGCTGAATGATAAAGGAGCGGGCTTCCGCCATGATACTAATAAGATTTCTATTATTGATGATAAAGGAAAGGCCGATTATCCATTGAAATCCAAAGCCGAGGTTGCTGTAGATATTGTGGATTATTTGGTTAAAGTGCTGAAACAAGCAGAGTGAATAAAGTGAGGTAACAATCTCCTTGTTCGTTGTCGGTTGTTTAATTAAAGAATCAATTATCAAGAAAATGTTACATTCGCTCTATATACAGAATTATGCACTTATCGAGCAACTTGATATAAATATCGATAGCGGTTTTTCCGTGATAACGGGTGAAACGGGTGCAGGTAAGTCTATTATTTTAGGTGCTATCGGGTTGCTGTTGGGACAACGTGCCGATGTGAAATCCATTCGTACGGGAGCTTCAAAATGTGTGATTGAAGCCCGTTTTGATATATCTGCCTATGGTATGCAACCTTTCTTTGAAGAGAATGAGCTGGAATATGAGGCAGAGTGTATTCTTCGTCGTGAGGTTTCTGTTTCGGGCAAAAGCCGGGGGTTTATCAATGACACGCCGGCTTCGTTGGTGCAGATGAAGGAATTGGGAGAACAGCTGATTGATGTACATTCTCAGCATCAGAATCTGTTGTTGAATAAGGAGGGGTTTCAACTCAATGTTCTTGATATTTTATCTCACAATGATGAGATACTGTGTGCTTATCAAGGCTTTTATCGTGAGTGGAAGCAGGTGCAGCAGGATTTGGCCGAACTTGTTGCACAAGCGCAACGTGATAGAGCTGATGAGGATTACATCCGTTTTCAGTTTGAGCAGCTGGAAGAGGCTCGATTGGTAGCGGGTGAGCAGGAAGAACTGGAGCAGGAAGCTGAAACGCTGAACCATGCAGAAGACATTAAAGCGGGGTTATATAGAGTGGGACAAATGTTACATTCGGATGAAGGCGGTTTACTTTCAGGGTTGAAAGAGTGCTTGAATACGATGCATGGTTTGCAGAGTGTCTATCCGGTTGCCGGTGAACTTGTCGAACGTTTGGATAGTACTTACATTGAACTGAAAGATATCGCGCAGGAAGTCGCCGGAAAGGAAGAACAAATAGAATTTAATCCTGCACGTTTGGATGAAGTAAACGAGCGTCTGAATCTGATTTATACACTTCAACAAAAACATCAAGTATCTACTGTCGATGAACTTCTGCATTTGACAGATGAATATGCAGCCAGGCTTTCGGCTATAACTTCTTCGGATGAACAGATAGAAGAGTTGAAGGAACACTGTGAAGCTTTATATCATAAAGTGCAAAAACAGGCAGCTCTTCTTACGGAGACCCGTATGGCGGCTGCCCGTGAGGTTGAGAAACAAATGGCTGCACGGCTGATTCCGTTAGGAATGCCCAATGTGCGTTTCCGTGTGGAGATGGGAGAGCGTAAGGAACCGGGGATGCATGGAGCCGATACTGTGAATTTCTTGTTTTCGGCTAATAAAAATGGAACTTTGCAAAGTATCTCTTCTGTAGCTTCCGGTGGTGAAATTGCGCGTGTCATGTTGTCGGTCAAAGCAATGATTGCAGGTGCTGTTAAGCTACCTACCATTGTGTTTGATGAAATAGACACCGGAGTTTCCGGTGAGATAGCTGACCGCATGGCGGATATTATGCAAGAGATGGGTGAACAGAACCGTCAGGTTATCAGTATTACTCATTTGCCGCAGATTGCTGCCCGGGGAAGCGCTCACTACAAAGTCTATAAGCAAGACAATGAAACAGAAACGAATAGTCACATTCGCCGTCTGACCGATGAAGAAAGAATAGAGGAACTGGCTCACATGTTGAGTGGAGCAACCTTGACAGAAGCTGCTTTGAATAATGCTAAGGCATTGCTGAAGAGGTGATAAGTGTACGATAAATAAAAAATAGATTCTTAATAAATATTTGAACGAATAGATGGTTGAGCAAAGTGAAATGATTTTTGGCGTCCGTACCGTAATAGAGGCCATTCAGGCAGGAAAAGATATTGATAAGATATTGGTGAAAAAAGACATTCAGAGCGATTTGTCAAAAGAATTGTTCGCTGTCTTGAAGGGTACATTGATACCTGTACAGCGTGTTCCGGTTGAGCGGATTAATCGCATAACTCGTAAAAATCATCAGGGAGTGGTTGCCTTTATTTCATCAGTGACGTATCAGAAAACGGAACATCTGGTACCGTTCCTTTTCGAACAAGGAAAGAATCCGCTGTTTGTGATGCTTGATGGAATTACGGATGTTCGTAACTTTGGAGCCATAGCCCGTACGTGCGAGTGCGCAGCAGTGGATGCGGTGATTATTCCTGCAAAGAATAGTGTGTCGGTCAATGCGGATGCCATGAAAACTTCGGCAGGAGCATTGCACACGTTGCCTGTTTGCCGTGAGCAGAGTTTGAAAGAAACACTTCAGTTTCTCAAAGAGAGTGGCTTCCGGATTGTGGCAGCCACTGAGAAAGGAGATTATGAATATACCAAAGCTGATTATACCGGTCCGATGTGCATCATTATGGGGGCTGAAGACCGGGGGGTCTCTTATGACAATCTGGCATTGTGTGACGAATGGGTGAAAATACCTATGCTGGGAACTATCGAATCCTTGAATGTTTCTGTTGCTGCCGGTATTTTGATTTATGAAGCTGTAAAACAAAGGTACTAAGATATGAAAAAGAAATTGCTGTTGATATGCACGCTCTGTGTGTTGGCCCAATGGAGTGTGGCACAAGCTCCGAAGTGGATAGATAAAGCCAAGCGTGCTGTTTTTTCTGTGGTTACTTATGATCGTAATGATAAGATACTGAACACTGGCAACGGTTTTTTTGTCACAGAAGAGGGAGTTGCCTTGTCGGATTATACCTTGTTTAAAGGAGCCGAGCGTGCAGTTGTGATGACCTCTGATGGGGTACAGATGTCTGTTGAGGCTATTATGGGAGCCAATGATATGTATGATGTGGTGAGATTTCGGGTTGCTACTTCCGGAAAGAAAGTTCCTGCCTTGACTTTAGCTTCTGTTGCTTCAGCGGTGGGAACCGATGTATATCTGTTACCGTACTCCACTCAAAAGAATCGTTCTTATACTGCCGGAAAAATAAAAGAAACGACCAAAATAGCCGATAAGTATTCTTATTATACGCTTGATATGCATTTGAAGGAGAAGATGGTGAGTTGTCCGGTGATGACGGCGGACGGACAAGTGTTCGGATTGGTTCAGCAATCTGTTGGACAAGATACTGCTGGTATTTGTTATGCCATTGATGCCCAATTTGCGATGGCGCAGAATATTTCGCCGTTTTCCTATGGAGATATGGCTTTGAAGAATATCGGAATCAAGAAAGCACTACCTGATACGGAAGAGCAAGCCTTAGTTTTTCTTTATATGGCTTCTTCACAGCTTTCTCCGGAAAAGTATATGGAGACTCTGGATAATTTTATCGCACAATATCCTAATAGTGCAGATGGTTATCTTCGCCGCGCTTCTCAGCAAATGTTCATGTCAAATGACAATGTTTCCATGGATAAGGTTTCCGATGACATGGATAAAGCATTGAAGGTTGCCGTGAAGAAAGACGATGTTTTCTTTAACCGTGCTAAAATAATATATAGTTATGTATTGGGAAAACCGGAAAAGGTATATAAATCCTGGTCATATGATACTGCTTTGGAAGAGATAAAGAAAGCGATGGAAATAGAGAACTTGCCTGTTTATCAGCAATTGGAGGGAGACATTTTATTTGCCAAACAGGATTATCCGGCGGCATTTGTCTGCTACGATAAAGTGAACCATAGTAACATGGCATCGCCGGCCACTTTCTTTAGTGCAGCAAAGACCAAGGAACTGATGCAGGCACCTGTTGAAGAAGTGCTGGCTTTGATGGATAGTTGTGTTATGCGTCTTTCCCAACCATATACGGAAGAAGTAGCTCCTTATCTGTTGGAACGTGCACAAGTCCGTATGAATGCCGGTGAAGCGCGTAATGCAGTATTGGATTATGATGCATATTATAAAGCTGTGAAAGGTAATGTCAATGATATGTTTTATTATTATCGTGAACAGGCTGCCTTGAAAGCCAAACAATATCAGCGTGCACTGGATGATATGACAAAGGCCATTGAACTGAACCCGAATGAATTGACTTATCGTGCAGAGCTGGCGGTAGTAAATATCCGTGTCGGACGTTATGAAGAAGCATTGGAAGTGCTGAAAGCTGCTTTGGCCAAAGATTCCAAATATGCAGAAGCATATCGTCTGATGGGGATCGCACAAATTCAGTTAAAGAAGAATAAGGAAGCTTGTGACAGCTTTAGCAAAGCAAAGGAGTTGGGAGACGTTAATGTGGACGCATTGATAGAAAAGCATTGCAAATAAGAATGAATAAAGGCTCTGTTTTCGCAAGCAAAGCCTTTATTGGGAAAATTCCCGTGTTAAAGAAGTTAAGTCTGGCTCATAAA
This sequence comes from Prevotella heparinolytica, assembly GCF_004342845.1. Lineage (GTDB taxonomy): Bacteria > Bacteroidota > Bacteroidia > Bacteroidales > Bacteroidaceae > Bacteroides > Bacteroides heparinolyticus. The sequence continues at coordinate 40,195 of NZ_SLXB01000016.1, forward strand.
AGGTATGAGTGAAATTGCTTTTATATAGTAAATACATGAGGATTCGAAGTACTGCTTATGTTTTGAACCTTTTTTAAAGTATGAGCAATATATGTACTATTATTAACCATATAAAACCATTGGAAATGATGAAAAAAACAATTTGCAGCCCCAAAGCGCCGGGTGCTATAGGTCCATATAGTCAGGCTGTTGAGGCTAACGGGATGGTGTTTGTTTCCGGTCAATTACCCATTGATGCAGCTACCGGAGTAATGGCGGAAGGGGCAGAAGCACAAGCCCGCCAATCCTTGGAAAACATGAAGCATATTCTGGAAGAGGCAGGTTTGGATATGAGCAACATTGTAAAAACCACTGTCTTTCTGGCAGACATGTCTTTATTTGCCGATATGAATAAGGTTTATGCCACTTATTTTGACGGAGCTTTTCCCGCACGCTCAGCCGTTGCCGTAAAGGCATTGCCCAAGGACGCTTTAGTGGAGATTGAGTGCATCGCGGTTCGCTAATAAGTCGGCCACAATAAAACTACTGCCTCCTACGAAGATAAAGTCTTCCGGGAGGCTTTTTTCTTGTGCAGCTCGTACGGCCGAAGGTACATCTGGATAGCAGTTGCCTTTGAGCCCGGCACTTTCCGCAAGTTTTTGTAAATCATTTGCCGGCAAGGCACGTTTTACGCTGGCTTGGGTAAAATAGTAAATTGCATCTTCGGGCAGCAATGCCAGCACGCCTTGTATATCTTTATCATTCACCATGCCGATGATAATATGCAGATTGTGAAAAGCCTGTTGTTTAAGTTGCTCTACTATATAGGTGATTCCACCCACATTGTGTCCTGTATCGCAGATTAGGATAGGGTGGTTTTGCAACTTTTGCCAACGCCCCATCAAGCCGGTCAGCTCAGTTACGTGGGCAAAACCTCTGCGAACAGATTGTTCATCCAGTCGATAACCGGCTTCTTTCAGGAGTGGAAGGGCTGTGAGAATAGTACGGGAGTTTTTTTTCTGATAGAGTCCCTTTAGTTCATATTCTATACCGGGATAATCCTCACGTCCATTTTCTTCTGCAAAATAGATGGGAGCATTTACTTCTCCGGCTCTCTTTTGAAATACGGCTTTAGTTTCCGGGGTTGTTTCGCCGATCATTACGGGGATGTCGCTTTTAATGATTCCTGCCTTTTCTCTTGCAATTTGGGGCAATGTATTCCCTAAGAATTGAGTGTGGTCAAGACTGATATTAGTGATGATACATAAATCCGGATGGATTATGTTGGTGCAGTCCAAGCGTCCTCCCAGTCCCACTTCTATCACAGCTACATCTATTTCCACATCGGCAAAGTACCGGAAAGCCATAGCGGTGGTTAATTCAAAAAAGGACGGATGCAGCGGTTCAAAAAAGCAACGTTCCTCTTCCACAAAACGGATGACATACTCTTCCGGTATGGGTTGTCCATTGACGCGGATACGTTCGCGAAAATCCACCAAATGGGGCGAGGTATATAGCCCCACGCTATAGCCCGCTTCTTGCAGTATGGCTGCAATGGTATGCGAGCAAGAGCCTTTACCGTTGGTACCTGCCACATGAATGGTGCGAAACTTGCGATGTGGGTGGCCGAAGTGCTCATCCAGTGCCAAAGTGTTTTCCAATCCTTCTTTATAGGCCGAACCTCCTACTTGTTGAAACATGGGAGTGCTGTTATATAAATAGGTTAAAGTGTCCTGATAATCCATCTTTTGTAATATTTAACGAGAAAGAAATCTTTTTCTCTGTATTAAATTGTTATCTTTAAGGACAACAAAGATAACGTAAACCGTAGGTTATACAAAAGAAGCACGCTTGTTTTTTATTGCCTGAATATGGTTTTGCTTTATCCTGAAAAACATTAATAATTAAAATTTAATGAGTATGGGAGCCAAGAAAAATTTTGTGATTGATACGAATGTTATTCTTCACGATTATAATTGTCTGAAAAATTTCCAAGAAAACGACATTTATCTCCCCATCGTGGTCCTTGAAGAGTTGGATAAATTTAAGAAAGGCAATGAGCAGATCAATTTCAATGCCCGTGAATTTGTCCGCGAACTCGATTTGATAACCGATGACAATCTTTTCACTCGCGGTGCTCCGTTGGGCGAAGGCTTGGGTCGGCTGTTTGTTGTGACGGGTACGATAAATTCTTCCCGAGTGCATGATTCCTTTCCCGAGCGCATTCCCGACCATCAGATTCTGTCAGTGACAGACTGGCTGACCGAGAAATATCCGAAGATGAAATCCATTTTGGTCACGAAAGATGTGAATCTACGGATGAAAGCCCGTTCTATTGGTCTGCTGTGTGAAGATTATATCAACGATAAAGTGGTGAACCTTGACATCTTTGAAAAATCGAATGAAGTATTTGAGGGAGTTGACCCCACTTTGATAGACCGTATTTATTCTTCGAAGGAAGGATTGGATATCAGTGAATTCGACTTTAAGGATATTGTTCATCCCAATGATTGCTTTGTATTGAAAAGTGACCGAAACAGCGTGCTTGCTCGTTATAATCCTTTTACTCACTCCGTCTGCCGGGTAAACAAAACCAAAAATTACGGTATTGAGCCTCGTAATGCCGAACAGAGCTTTGCCTTTGAAGTGCTGAACGACCCGGATGTAAAGCTTATAGCCCTGACCGGTAAGGCCGGAACCGGCAAAACATTATTGGCACTGGCTGCTGCTTTGGGAAAACTGACAGATTATAAGCAAATCCTTTTGGCTCGTCCCATTGTGGCATTGTCTAATAAAGATCTCGGCTATCTTCCCGGAGATGCAAATGAGAAAGTTGCCCCTTATATGCAGCCTCTATTTGATAATCTGAATGTGATAAAGCATCAATTTTCGGCTAACTCCAGCGAAGTGAAACGCCTGGAAGACATGCAAAAAAGCGAACAATTGGTAATTGAAGCTTTGGCTTTTATTCGCGGACGCAGTTTGAGCGAGACTTATTGCATTATTGATGAGGCTCAGAATTTGACGCCGCATGAAATAAAAACGATAATTACCCGTGCCGGTGAAGGAACAAAGATGGTGTTCACGGGTGATATTCAGCAGATAGACCAACCGTATCTGGATAGCCAATCCAATGGGCTGGTTTATATGATAGACCGCATGAAAGATCAAAATCTTTTTGCACATGTCAATCTGGTGAAAGGAGAGCGTAGTCCGTTGAGTGAATTGGCAAGCAATCTGATGTGATGTTGTTATGAAAGAACGTTTCTACCCGTCTTCCGGTCGTAAAAGACAAGGAGACGGGTTTCTTTTGTAATTCATTATAATTCTGCTTCTTATGATAGTGCGCATGTAAGCCCGCATGTTAGTGAACGTAATCCCACACTTTAGCAGACCTATGCCCACACTTTAGCGAATGCAAGCCCACACTTCAGAGCACGTATGCCCACACTTCAGAAGAGATATGCCCACACTTCAGGAGGCATAAGCCTACACCTTGGCGGTGGCAATTAAAGCGGAAGCATGCAACATGGAATCTTCTCTTCGTGTTTTATTTATAATATCATCCTTGAAAGAGTGTGAGAAAAATCAATTCTTTATAACATTTTTTTATTGTTTCTTTGCTTTTCTTGGATGAAATAGTGTATATTTGCGAATCCTAAAACAAAAACTATTAAACGCAATGAAACTGAAATTTATTCAGCGGTATCTCTCTGCAAAGGTATTACCGATATGGACTATTCTATTGATTGATGTATTTATCATCATCATATCAAGTATTTTGGCTTATATTCTGAGGTATGATCTCAGAAGTGTTTTCTTGGAATCTTCAAACATTGACAAAGTTATTTTGGGAGCAGTAATCGTCAACCTTATATTTTTCCGCGTATTCCGTACTTACTCCAATGTGTTGCGCTTTTCTTCTTTCGTCGATATAATGCGCATCTTTGTCTCCTTGACAGTTTCCTATGCAATCTTGATGGCTATAAATGTGCTGGGAGATAGCTTTTTCAACACCAAGCTGGTCCCTTTCAGTATAATATTCATCTCCTATATCATCAGTTTTGCAATGATGGCCTCTTCGCGTGTGATAGTCAAGACTATTTTTGACACGTTGAATTTTGACGGCAGGCACAGTGCCAATGTGTTCATCTACGGTGCAAAAGAAGCAGGTGTGAACATAGCCAAGTCATTGCGTGTCAATCTTCGGAACCATTATCGCTTACGTGGATTCATTGCCGATAAACCCGAACTTATAAATAAGGTTATGATGGGGGTTAAGGTATATCCTAATGACGATACGTTGATCGACAACTTACTCGACCGCAATGTGCAGGTGGTTATCATCTCTCCGGCAAAAATGGAGGAACTGCAAAAGTCTGATATGGCCGACAACATCCTTGCGCACAATATTAAACTTATGACGGCTCCTCCTTTGAGCGATTGGAGTGGGCAGGTCCTGAACCGCACCCAATTAAAGGAAATACAGATTGAAGACTTGTTACAGCGCAATCCCATTGAGATAGATATCCACAAGGTAGCATCACAGCTTGAAGGTAAGCGGGTATTGATTACCGGTGCGGCTGGTTCCATAGGCAGTGAGATCATGCGTCAGGTGGCCTCATTCAATCCTTATAAATTGATTCTCGTGGATCAGGCAGAGACTCCGTTGCATAATATCCGTTTGGAACTACAAGACCGTTGGCGCGACATTGATGCCGAAACGATCATAGCCGATATCTCCAATGTTACCCGGATGGAAGCTATTTTTAAGGAATACAAGCCTCAGTATATTTTCCATGCTGCTGCTTACAAGCATGTGCCTATGATGGAGGACAATGTTTCCGAGTCCATCCAGATAAACGTATATGGTACTCGTACATTGGCCGACCTTGCCGTTAAGTATGGTACTGAGAAATTCGTCATGATTTCTACAGATAAAGCAGTGAATCCTACGAACGTCATGGGATGTTCCAAGCGTATCTGTGAGATTTACGTGCAGTCTTTGGCTAAAAAACTTCAGAAAGAGGGGAGGGAGAATGCCACACAGTTCATCACCACGCGTTTCGGCAATGTGCTGGGATCTAACGGTTCTGTTATTCCACGTTTCCGCGACCAGATTCAGCGTGGAGGTCCGGTGACGGTTACGCATCCTGAAATTATCCGCTACTTTATGACCATTCCCGAAGCCTGCCGTTTGGTGCTTGAGGCAGGAAGTATGGGTAGTGGCGGTGAGATTTATATCTTCGACATGGGCAAGCCGGTGAAGATAGTCGACCTTGCCAAGCGTATGATTAGCCTTTCAGGCCGCACGGATGTGAAGATTGAGTTCACCGGTCTTCGTCATGGAGAGAAACTCTATGAAGAGCTGCTCAATGTGAAGGAGCTGACGAAACCCACTTATCACGAGAAGATTATGATTGCCACCGTGCGCGAGTATGATTACGAGGAGGTGAAAGAACGTATCCAGAAACTGATTGATGTGAGCTATACTTATGATCAGATGAAGATTGTGTCAGCCATGAAAGATATCGTTCCTGAATTTGTGAGCAAGAATTCTTGCTTCGAAGTGTTGGATAAGAGACTTTGATCAAGTGCGGCGTGTTTGCCGTAGAAGGAGTCGCAGAAAATACGAGTGAGGTTGTTTCAAAGCGCTTTTATGCTTTTGATACAACCTCACTCTCTCTTATGCTCCTTGCCGATTTTATTGATGCGATGAGAAGTATTTCAGGAATTGGGTTCTCTCAAAGACATTGACTCCTTTTTGTTCTTTGATGTTCAGCATACCCTTAAATTGATTGATATTGTTCATACCTTTGCGATGCATCCAAGAGTCAAGGAAATGAGTATATTCTGAAATGACGGAAATGGAGTTTTGATAAAGCACGCTGCAAACTTCCACAGCCGACGCTCCTGCCAGAATGGCTTTGACTACTCCTGCAGGAGAATGAATACCGCCTGATACAGCATAGTCCAGATTGTTTACAATGGCCGAAGCAATGCCGACCCAACGTAGAGAGTTGGACAAGTTGGCTTCATTGCTGAATATGTTGCCGGGTACCTGAGACATCTTCTCGATATTGATGTCCGGCTGGTAGAAGCGATTGAACATTACTACTGCGGCAGCTCCGTTGGCATATAGCTGGTTGATGAGGGCTATCGGGTTGGTAAGGTTATCACCCAATTTCATGATAACAGGAATCTTTACCGTTTGCTTGATATGGCTTAAGATATCTATATGACGCTGCTCAAAAGAACCGTATGCATATTGGACGTCAGTCTGCAAGGCTAGAATATTGATCTCCAGTGCATCTGCGCCGGCTTCTTCTATTTTAGTGGCAAAATCAACCCAGTCGGCATTCTGATAACAGTTGATGCTGGCTATTATAGGTATGTTGCAAACTTTTTTGCTCTCTTTTATCAGGTTCAGATATTCTCCCAATTTATGTTCTCGAATATACCCCACGAGGTAGTCGCTTCCTTCGGGATACATATTGGGGTCTCCCTGCCAGTCGGCCTCCATCATGATTTGTTCCTCAAAAATAGATTTAAGTACAATGGCACCTGCACCTGCTTCAAAAAGTTTTTGGTTCTTTGCGGCACTGTCTGTTAATCCTGAACTGCTGACAATGATGGGATTCTTAAGTTTTAACCCTGCAAAAGTTGTTTCTAATGTTGCCATGATAATAGTATTTTTTAGTTGTCAATAATTTCTGTCTCCAAAGATCTTGCTTCCTACACGTATCAGTGTACTTCCGGTTGCAATGGCTTCACGATAGTCGTGAGACATTCCCATGGACAGTTCCTTGAAAGCTTCCGACTCTGAAAACCACTTGTCTTTTACTTCCCGGAAGAAATTTCTTAAAGAACAAAACTCCGTTTTGATTTGTTCGGCATTGTCCGTGTTCGTAGCCATACCCATCAACCCGCATATCCTGATGTTCTGAAACAGCTTCCATTCTCCCGAAGCCAGCATCTCCCGGCATTCGTCAAAGCTGAATCCGAATTTGGTTTCTTCGCGTGCAATATGTAGTTGGAGCAGGCAGTTCACGGTTCTGCCTACTTTACCTGCCTGTTTATCGACTTCAGCCAGAAGTTTGTAGGAATCAATTCCATGAATCAGTGCCACATAGGGAACAATATATTTTATCTTATTCGTTTGCAGATGCCCTATGAAGTGCCACTCGATGTCTTTAGGAAGACTTTCATGTTTGGCTGTCATTTCCTGTACCTTGCTTTCTCCGAACACGCGTTGCCCGGCGCGATATGCTTCTTCTATCGCCTTGTTGGGGTGAAACTTGGAAACAGCTACCAATCGTACTCCTTCGGGCAGTTCGTTCAGCACTTGTTTTAAATTCTCTGTTATATTCATATCAGACTTCCGGTTTGTCGTTGGGCTCTGCGCTATACGGATATACATCCATGATGGCGGTTTCGGCTACAGAGGCGATTTGGTAATCAGCCATTGTGCCTTTCATGCCTTCGTCCAGTTTCTTCACGGCATCGCGCAGGTCGGCAGCTTGTACCAGTACTTGGGTTGACGTTTTCTTTTCCGCGCCGCTTTTTTCATCCAATGTGATAAAGACCAATTTGCACTTGAACCAACGGTCGGCCGCCTCTTCCTCACACGGAAACAGTTCGCTGTAGTTGGCGCGTTTAATGTCTGATACGGTAAATTCACCCGATATGAAAGGTGTCATTTCTTCGATGATACGTGCTTCTGCTTCTGTAAAACTGAGGGCGTCTACGAGATATGGTTCGGTTACTTTCTTGTTCATTCCATTTTCCATTGTTTTTTCGTAGCGTATTTTACACTCAAACCATGTATGCATTGCCATAATTATTTGTTTTTAGTTTAGTGGTTTATGAATTCTTTTATTCTATGTAACCCTATGCCGGGCAAAGGTTGTACAAAGATAGAGAAAAACTGATAGAATCTACTCAAAGCGGGGATTTTCCTTGATGTAAAAAACGATAGGTATATAAATAAAAAAAGGAGTACCGCTGTACTCCAACCTTTGTTAACCTTAAATCTAATACTATGAAAAACACAATGCAAATATACGGCTTTTTTCGATATCTGCAAGTCTAAGAGGTTATAGAATCGCTTTTTATAACTCTTATTGTGATTTTGCGCTCGTATTACACTCTTTTTAAGATTTCAGGCATGGTTTGCTTCTTTTGTATGTCGTTGGAAAAAGAATAAAGTGGCTTGAGATTGAAAATAAGATCTGCTTCTTATGAACTTTTTGACATTAGCTTTTGTTCTATTACCATATAAATTGATGTAATATAACTATGGCTACAACAACATTTAAAGGACAACCGGTAAAGATTTACGGTGAGTTTATACAGGTAGGCGCAGCAGCTCCTGATTTTGAATTAGTAAAAACAGATCTATCTTCTTTTTCTTTGAAAGAGTTGAACGGAAAGAATGTAGTATTGAATATATTCCCGAGTCTGGATACGAGCGTATGTGCCACTTCGGTGCGTAAGTTCAATCAACTAGCGGCTGATTTGGCTGACACTGTTGTATTGGCAATATCTAAGGATTTGCCTTTTGCTCATACCCGGTTCTGTTCTACAGAAGGAATAGAGAATGTAATACCTTTGTCGGATTTCCGTTTTTCTGATTTTGATGAAAACTACGGAGTGCGTATGGCAGATGGTCCTCTTGCGGGATTATTGGCACGTGCGGTGGTCATCATTGGCAAGAATGGTAAGGTGGTTTATACGGAATTAGTTCCGGAAATTACTCAAGAACCGGATTATGATAAAGCTATTGCTGCTTTGAAGTAATTATTCGCATTTGGATATGCGTTAATAAAAACGGTGGGCAGGAAGAAAAAACTGCTCACCGTTTTTTTTGTTCAGTCCGAAAGGCCTGTTGACTGCTTCTACCCCTTTCCTATTTATACTTTGAGGGCTGTAAATTTACGCTTGTACAAGTGAGTGCTTACACTTGTACAAGCGTAGGCTTGCGGTAGTACAAGTGAAAGCTTACGGTTGTACAAGTAACGCCTCACACTTGTACAACCGTAAAGTGTTGAATTTCTTATGGTTAAGAAAGGATATTCACCCATGGGGTTTTCGGGCAGTTTTCAGTTCTTCCGGTCGATGCATCTTTATTTCTTCTTCATCCCTTTGTAAATAAGGAAACCTACGACCAATACGGCAACGGCTATGATAACATATCCTATCTCATGGCTGTATTCTGTTGCCATTACATAAACATCATTCGTTGTCTTTATTTCCGTAAAACGGTAGATGAGATAACCTATCAGGGCCAGAATTACATTCCATATTCCGGCTCCCAATGTAGTGTAAAGGAGGAATGAACTTAATTTCATGCCGGCCAGCCCTGCCGGAATGCTGATGAGCTGGCGCACTGCCGGGATGAGGCGCCCGAAGAAGGTGGAGACGGCACCATGTTTCTTGAAGTATTCTTCTGCATGGCGCACCTTATCTTCATCGATGAGGCACATGTGCCCGAAACGGCTGTTGGCAAATTTATACACGATAGGGCGTCCCAGCCAACGTGCCAGATGGTAGTTTATCAATGCTCCTATATCGGCTCCGATTGTTGCGAAAACAACGACAAGGACAATATTCATACTTTCGTCTGCCATGGATTTCCATGCGGCGGGTGGAACAATGACTTCGGACGGGAATGGAATAAAAGAACTTTCGATAGCCATAAACAACGTGACTACCCAATAGTTCAGATTCTCCAATACCCATTTGATGAGTTCTGCTGATGATTCCATATCTTTTTAGTTCGGTGGTTATTAAATGTCATTGCAAGCCGTCGAAGATGTCTTTGATTATTTGAATCAATTCATTTTGGTCATCATCTTGCAACATTTGCTTTAGTTTTTCCACTTTTTCCCACTCAAGAGGGTGTTTGCACAAACTATTGTACTTCGTAAAGTTTTCCTTGTCCTTCAGTAACATGTAAAGGCCGGCCAGCTTTTCGTTGATATCCTCAAAATCAGGACTCATCTGCTTGACCTGTTCAAAAGCTTTCTTGGCATAGTTCAATTGATTTATTTCCATGCAGTACAAACCAATCTCGTACCATGTCTCTGCATATGGGGCATATTCTACGGCTCTGTCCCATTTTTCCTCTCCTTTTTCATATTCTCCTTCCTCCATATAGATACGACCCTCAATCAAGTATGAGTTGATATCTTCCGGATTCAGTTCATAGGCTGTCCGGCAATATTGATGAGCCTTTGGCGTTTCTCCCATTTTATGTAAGCAGAATGCTGCATGGGCATAGAGTGAGGAGCTTGTTATGGGTATGCTGCTATAATCGGTGTTTTCCTTAATGGCTTTTTCCAAAAAAACATATCCTTCTTCCCATTTCCCTTTAGCCACTTTGTTCATGCCGATGAGCGTGTTGATAAAGCTGGAAGAGAGCGCTCCGAACTTTTCTGCCTGCAGATAATTCTCCATAGCCGTTTCTTCATTTCCCAATTGAAAGAAGGAGTGCCCTTTTATCGTATAGGCATCGGCACATTCCTCGTCGGCGACGAGGGCGTAGTCACAGGCTTCAATCGTTTTGTCGAGCACCTGTTGCTCGAAATAGCAACGAGCCAATCCTATCCAATAAGGTGCCGAATAAGGATTTATATCTATCAGCTGATTGAAATAATCACCGGCTTTCTCAATTTCTCCCATGCTGAAGTAACAGTCGCCGGCGGCTGCAAGATATATTTCTCTGTCGGCATGTTGCTTGCGTCCGCGTTCCAGCCACGGCAATGCCTTTTCCGGAAATCCCATGTCGATGTATGCATAGCACACGTCGATAATGTTGATTACATCGTCTTGGCCTGCCATATGATTGAGGAGCTCGTCGGCTTCCTCTACTTTTCCTTCTTCCAACAAGAAGTTGGCTTTCAGAATCGTTACTTCGGAAGAGTCCTCCGTAATGCTTTCGAGCACTTCTTGCGCTTCCTTTTTCTTTTGGGTGTCCAAAAATAAATAAGAAAGTTCTACCAGCAAGGTTGTGTTGCCGGGGTGCAGTCTGAGTCCGTACTCAACGAGCTCAATCGCCGTTGCGTATCTATGGCGTACGGCATACCAGTTAGAAAGATCTGCGATGTCGTCGGCATCCAGATACAAGGGTTTGTTGTCAGTTTTGAAAGCCTCGTATTCTGCAGCGAACTTTCGCAGTTCTTTTTCTCTGTCAGATAACCAATTTATCTTACTCATGATTCTATTTGTTGATTTTACCCCATGTGTCTTTCAGACCTACGGTACGGTTAAACACCATTTTCTCGCCGGTGGAGTCTTTGTCAACGTTGAAATAGCCGATACGTTGGAATTGCAGATAAGAGAGCGGGGGCATGCCGGCAGCGTATTTCTCGATGTAGCAGCATGGCAGCGTGTGCAGAGAATCCGGGTTGATTATTTCCTTCATGGCTGTCAGCGCATCACAATTCTTTCCCTCGCGGATGGCGGCAAGTTCGTCTCTCGGATTCTCTACTTTCCAGAGACGGTCGTAAAGGCGTACTTCTGCTTGGAGGCAATGGTCGCAACTTAACCAATGAATGGTACCTTTTACCTTACGATTAGCTCCGGGCAGGCCGCTTTTACTCTCCGGATCGTATTCACAATATATTTCTACGATTTCGCCGGCATCATTCTTCTTGCAACCGGTGCATTTCACAATATAGGCGCTTTTCAAACGTACTTCTTGTCCCGGTGTCATGCGGAAATATTTCTTAGGGGCGTCTTCCATGAAATCATCGCGTTCTATCCAGAGTTCACGACTGAATTCTATAAAGTGACTTCCCTCTTCAGGATGTTCGGGATTGTTGACGGCTTCCATCTCTTCCACTTGTCCTTCCGGATAATTTGTTATGATGAGCTTCACGGGGTTCAATACCGCCGAGATACGGGTGGCACGGTCGTTTAAGTCTTCGCGTACGGCACTTTCCAGAAGGGCAAACTCATTCAGCGCATCATACGTGGTATAGCCGATTTTATCAATGAACTTGTGTATGGATTCCGGAGAATAACCCCGACGGCGGAAACCGCAGATGGTCGGCATGCGAGGATCGTCCCAACCGTTGACAAGGTTCTCCTTGACCAAAGTCAGCAGGTTGCGCTTGCTCATCAGCGTGTAGCTCAGGTTCAGCTTGTTGAATTCATATTGGCGAGGACGGTTATCGTTCAGGTCCTTTCCTTCTTTTACCCAGTCCACAAAGAGGTCATAAAGCGGACGGTGGGGCACAAACTCCAAAGTACACAGCGAGTGTGTCACACCTTCAAAGAAGTCACTTTGTCCGTGTGCGAAGTCATACATCGGATAAGCCTTCCATGTGGTGCCCGTACGATGATGCGGATGTTTCACTACGCGGTAGATAATGGGGTCGCGGAAGTGCATGTTGGAACTGGCCATATCTATCTTGGCCCGAAGCACCATGGCTCCTTCTTCAACCTCTCCGCTATTCATTTTCTGGAACAATGTGAGAGACTCTTCAATGGGGCGGTTGCGATACGGGCTTTCCACGCCGGGTTGTGTGGGAGTGCCCTTTTGCGCAGCTATCTGTTCAGAAGTTTGCTCGTCGATATATGCTTTGCCCTCTTTGATGAGACGGACGGCAAAGTCCCAAAGCTGTTGAAAATAGTCAGAAGCATAATATTCGTTTCCCCAATGATAGCCTAACCATTGGATATCTTCCTTTATGGCTTCTACGTATTCCACATCTTCTTTGGTGGGGTTGGTGTCATCGAAACGCAGGTTGCAAATGCCGTTATGAGCGGCAGCAATGCCAAAATCGAGACAGATGGCCTTGGCATGTCCGATATGAAGGTAACCGTTCGGTTCCGGCGGAAAACGTGTTTGTACTTTACTGCCGTTCTTGCCCTCTCTTAAATCGTTCTCTACTATTTGTTCTATGAAGTTCAAGCTCTTCTTTTCGCTTGTCTCTTCGTTTTTTACTTCTGCCATAATGCTTACTGTTTTCGTATCTCGGCGCAAAGATAGTGCAAATCTTTTTTATTATACTGCTATTTCGACAGAATATATCCGCTATTTTGATGACTTATGACGGGCTGATATGATATTGGCAGAAATAGGGTATTGTAATACATTTATAATATATTTGAAACATTTCTTTCAAACATTAGACATACAGCTTTAATAACTGTTTCGTTTTTTTGCATACAAAAAATCAATAGAAATATTATGATGAAATTTATTGAATCGGAGCTCGTCTTATTGAAAAAGGAAATAGACGAAATGTGGACTTTGGTGTATAATCAGCTTGAACGCGCCGGTGATGCCGTACTTACGTTGGACCGGAAATTGGCGCAACAGGTGTTGGTGCGCGAACGCCGTGTCAATGCCTTTGAACTGAAGATAGACAGTGATGTGGAAGATGTTATAGCGCTTTACAACCCTGTGGCTGTCGATTTGCGTTTTGTGCTTGCTATGCTCAAGATCAATACGAATCTGGAGCGTTTGGGCGATTTTGCCGAAGGAGTTGCACGTTTTGCCATCAATTGCAATGAACCGGCGCTGGATGCTGATTTGATAAAGCAGTTGCGCCTCGAAGAGATGATCTCGCAGGTGCTTGCCATGCTCGAACAGGCTAAGCAGGCGCTTCAGGAAGAGAGTCAGGAACTGGCTACTGCGGTGTTTGCCAAAGATCAGCTGTTGGATGAAATTAATGCAGATGCCACTACTGTTCTTGCCGATTACATCAATCGTTGTCCGGAAAGCACCCTCTTTTGCCTGAATCTGATAAGCGTTTTCCGCAAACTGGAACGTGCAGGCGATCATATTACCAATATTGCAGAGGGAATTGTGTTCTTTATTGATGCCAAAGTGTTAAAACATAGTGGTAAAACGGACGAGAACTACTCGGAGGACAAGAAATAGACCATATTTTAGGATAATTTCAGGGTTTCATCAAAAATAGTCTTATATTTGCCCCCTGAAGACGCCTGCAAATGTAGAAAAGTACTTTGAAATGATAATTATACTAAACCGTTTTCCGAAAAGATGTTATAAGACATGTTTTTTAATTTGGTTGGTATCATGAAAAGCGTCTATATTTGCACCGTTATCCTGAAAACAATCTTTTTACCTTAAAAAAAACTAATACCTATTGAAAACTGAAAAAGGAGGCTTTGTGAAAAGCTTCCTTTTTTTATGTCTAATATGAAGCTCTTTTTTTATCTTTGCAGAGACTATAAGAAATAACTAAAAGAATAATAAGACAATGTTTTCCGGAATTGTAGAAGAATGTGCCGTGTTGGTGGGCGTGGTCAAAGACCAAGAGAATGTGCATTTCACGTTTAAGTGTTCATTTGTAAATGAACTGAAAATAGATCAGAGTGTTTCTCACAACGGTGTTTGCCTTACAGTAGTCAGCCTGACGGATGATACATATACCGTAACGGCGATGAAAGAAACACTGGAGCGTTCCAATCTTGGTCTGCTGGAGATAGGAGACGAAGTGAATGTGGAGCGTAGCATGATGATGAACGGACGTTTGGACGGACATATCGTTCAGGGGCATGTAGACCAGACTGCCACATGTGTCGACATAAAGGATGCGGAGGGGAGCTATTATTTCACTTTCAAGTATGCTTTTGACAAAGAAATGGCAAAACGGGGATACATCACGGTGGATAAAGGCTCGGTAACGGTCAATGGAGTTAGTCTGACCGTATGCAACCCTACCGAAGATACTTTCCAAGTGGCTATTATTCCTTATACTTTTGAAAATACCAATTTCCATGCTTTCCGGATTGGCAGTGTGGTGAATCTTGAGTTTGATATCATCGGTAAGTATATCAGCCGCATGATACAATATAAGTGATTTCTTTTGTGATTCATTTTTAGCAAGCTATTAATAGATATGGATTTCTTGCAGTTGGCGGCATCTCGCCAGAGTGATCGGGCGTATGATAAGGCTCGTGTTGTGGAGCCGGAGAAGCTGGAACGGATATTGGAAGCTGCCCGTTTGGCACCTTCTGCGTGCAATGCGCAACCGTGGAAGTTTGTAGTCGTTACAGATCCTGAGTTATCGGCCAAAGTAGGTAAAGCTGCCGCTGGCTTGGGGATGAATAAGTTTGCCAAAGATGCTCCTGTTCATATCCTGATTGTGGAAGAGTCTATGAATGTCACCTCTTTTCTGGGTGCTAAAATCAAGGATAAGTATTTCCCGCTGATTGATATCGGTATTGCTGCCTCACATATCGTTTTGGCTGCGGAGAGCGAAGGATTGGGCTCTTGCATCTTGGGCTGGTTCGATGAAAAGGACATTAAAAAACTCACCGGCATTCCTGCCAATAAACGTCTTTTGCTTGATATTGCTGTCGGCTATCCACTGAAAGAGAAGCGAAAGAAACTGCGGAAGCCGAAAGAAAAAGTGATTTCCTATAATAATTATTGATTTGTGCAGCCTGCGGGTTTTTCGTTCTGTGCGAACGGGAATTTCTAATCTGTTATTTTCGGATCGATTCCTTTTATCCTTTCTTGAATGGTTTCGGAAGGAGGAGTGACAGGTTTTTTCAGCTTGTTCTCCTCTTTTTAGGGGAAGAATTACAAGTCTTTCAGCAATATAGTGCCGGCTTTCTCATAATATTCTTCTCGCGCTTTCACTAATACCTCCCATTGGCTGTTGAACTCATTGTCCTTATCAATCTTGAAGTCTTCCGAGCCGTGTGTGTCCAATTTGTCGAGCAATAGAGCCACGGTCAGCTGGTTGATATCCATAGAGGGCTGGTAAGCAATGTCTTCGCTTTTTTCATCTGTCATCACTTCGTGCAGGAGGTTGATTTCCTGCAATTCGTAAAGGGCTTTGTAGGTCAGGCGGATGGGGATTTGGCATTCTTCGGATATCTTGTCGGCTGTATAGGGCGTTTCGTTTTGTGCAAAGCGCTTGGCTATGAGAGACATTATCAAGATAGAGATGAAATCGCGGTAGCGCCGGCTGATGTTGCGCGTGTCTTTGTCGAAACTGAAGTTTCTGATATTCTGTCCTGCATAGGTCAGTTCGGCACCGAAGAGGCAGATGGTCCAAGAGATTTGCAACCACAGCAGAAACATCGGAAGGGCGGCAAAGCTACCGTAAATGGCATTGTAGCGCGACACCCACAACTGGCTGCTGATGTAAAGAAACTGAAAAGCCTGATGTGCCGTACCTGCCAATATGCCGGATAGAAGGGCATGTTTCAACTTTACCTTTGTATTGGGCATGAAGATGTACAATGCCGTAAACATGAACCATGTCAGGGCAAAGGGTATGAGGCGTATCATGAACTTGCCGATAGGGGCGAGCAGGGTAAAGTCTTCGATGTTCTTCACCATCGTGCTCATGAAGATGGAAAGACCGCCCGAAAGAACGATCAAGATAGGCATCAACAGCAGCATGGAGAAATAATCGGTGATTTTGCGATACATGCTGCGTGCTTTCTTCACTTGCCAGATGCGGTTGAAGGTTATCTCCATGTTGTTGATAAGGTTGAGAACCGTCCACAGCAACATCACCAGACCTACACCGATAAATACTCCGTTTTTGGTTTGCGACAGATAGGAGTCTACAAATTGCAATATGATTTCCGTTGTTTCCGTCTGGCCGCCGAAGCCGCTGACTATCTGGCTTTCCATCAGATTGTCGAACCCGAATCCGCGTGCAATGGCAAAGAGGATGGCAAGAATCGGCACGATGGCAAGCAGTGTGCTGTATGTCAAGGCCGAGGCTTTGTTTACTATCCGGTCGTTGGTGAAGCGATTGACGCAGAGGTAAATTGTCTTGATGACATTGTACAGGGAAAAAGTGGTCCGTGTGACTTCGTCTTCCGTAATACGCCAGATGTCGTAGGTCAGGAACTTCCAGAGTATGGCAATGCGCTTATTCATGAACTTGGCAATTTTTTAAGGAAAAAGCAGTCGGTCTGTAAGCCGGGTTCTGTTCTTCTGCCGAAGAGAAAGTCCTGTGCCGGGGATTATTCATCTCCGACCCTTCGTTTCTCGCCATTTAGAAGTGCCTGCCATTTATCTGAGCCGCATGTCGCCATACGGCTTTAGCGGTCTACCCTCCGACATGGGGCGAGCAACCCTCATAACGCCGGTATACATGACCTTACAACTCCCAAGACGCACAGCCCTTGTGTCGCCACAAGGCCGGTAAGCTCTTACCTCACCTTCTCACCCTTACCGCAGCCAACGGTTGCGGCGGTTATTTTCTTCTGCGTTACTCTACCCTCGCGGACAGCTTTCTGTTAGGAAGTGGGATGCTCTGTGTTGCCCGGACTTTCCTCATGCACGCACATGGTGCAGGCGGCAGACCGACCAACTGCTTTATAGCCAACAAAGATACAACAATTTAGCGATTAATCGCAAATAAGCGGATTTAGAATCTGCATAGAGTCTGTTTTAGATTTCCTTGGATGATTAATTGTTATTCCCATGATACGGATATGGAAAAAACACAACAAAAGCTGTTTTTGTAACTCCTTGTAAATCAGCCTTGTGGGAAATTACTAAAAATCGAGGGAATTTTTACTAAGTTTTCGGGGAATTTTTAGTAAAAATCCGTCCGGTTTTTAGTAAAAATGGAGTGGGATTTTAGTAAACCAAATTTGGAAAATCAGATTTCTTTACATACGGGAGTATGAAGGACGGATTTTGTGTATAGATGCTATCGATATTTTCTTTGTACTTAAAATATCTGAAAAGATGTATCTCTTTCGGAATTAATTTGTA
Organism: Prevotella heparinolytica; assembly: GCF_004342845.1. Lineage (GTDB taxonomy): Bacteria > Bacteroidota > Bacteroidia > Bacteroidales > Bacteroidaceae > Bacteroides > Bacteroides heparinolyticus. The sequence continues at coordinate 57,905 of NZ_SLXB01000016.1, forward strand.
GCTTTGCTAACATTAGTAATACTCAAAAAACAGTGGCCGATGAAAAAGTTTTCCTTTATCCTTTTTATTTCTCTATTAATTCCGCTTTTTGCTGTCGCTTCAGAAGTAGGAGACCGTACCATTCCTGCTGAAGTGGCACAATTGTCTGACAGCTTGAAACGGAAGTTTGCGCCGGACAAGCGTGTGGCTTTGTTCGATGTGGATTATTCTTTTTCGGGGAAGAACGTAATGTTGCGTGGTGTCACCACTTCGGCTGAAGCAAAGGTGGCACTGCTGGCAGGTTTGGCAAAAAGAGGATACGAAGTGATGGATTGTTTGCGGGTGCTTCCGGATGAGCAGGAGCTTAAGGGCAAAACCTATGGCATTGTCAATGTATCGGTGTGCAATCTTCGTGCTGATGCCGATTTTTCATCGGAGATGATGACACAGGGATTGATGGGCATGCCGGTCAGGATACTGCAACGTGAAGGTTGGTATCGCATTCAGACACCGGATGATTACATAGCATGGGTGCACCGTGTAGGTGTTCACCCTGTCACGCAAGAGGAACTGGCTGCATGGAACGCGGTGGAGAAGATTGTGGTGACCTCGCATTACGGTTTCGTCTATTCAAAACCCGACGCGGCCTCGCAGACCATTTCTGACGTTGTTGCCGGAAACCGTTTGAGGTGGGTGGGTGCGAAAGGGGCTTTTTATAGAGTGGCCTATCCGGATGGTCGCGAAGGGTACATCTCCAAATCGCTCGCTATGCCTGAGAAGAAATGGCGCGTTTCTCTCAAGCAAGATGCGGCGAGCATCATTGCCACGGCCTGCTCCATGATGGGAATACCTTATCTTTGGGCCGGGACTTCCTCAAAAGGCGTGGATTGCAGTGGTTTTATGCGTACCGTTCTGTTTATGCACGACATCATCATTCCGCGCGATGCTTCTCAGCAGGCATACGTCGGCAAGCATATCGACATTGCTTCCGATTTCGGCAACTTGCAGCCGGGAGACTTGATTTTCTTCGGACGCAAAGCAACGTCCGAACGTAAGGAACGTGTCGTACACGTGGGAATGTACATCGGGAACAAGCGTTTCATCCATTCGCAAGGCGATGTGCGCATCAGCAGTTTCAATCCCGATGACGAATTGTTCGATGAATATAATCTGGGCCGATTGCTGTTTGCCACGCGCGTATTACCTTATATAAATAAGGAGAAATCGATAAATACTACAGCGACGAATGGGTATTATCGGCTCTTTCCCCGTAGGGAGATGGAGTAACGACTCTTGTTAACCGTATGTATAACCATAAACTAAAGTAACTTCAAACCTCCCTTTCCTGCGGAGGAGGGATGGTGGAGAGGTTTTTCCCGACTATGTCAACCAGAAGAGAATTCCTGAAAACCGCCGCTTTTGCCACACTTGGCTCAGGCTTGGCCATCAACAATGTATTTGCCAGAGGTAACGATCAACCTTCCTTGTTCAATGTGAACAGCCGTATGGGTGTCACTCCTAAAATGAAACTGCGTTTCTTTCCTTATGAACTGAAATTGCGTCACGTCTTCACCGTGGCCACATATTCCCGTACCACTACCCCTGACATTCAGGTAGAGATAGAGTATGACGGCATTATCGGGTATGGCGAAGCGTCCATGCCGCCTTATCTGCAACATGAGTTGGGTACAGTGGATAGCGTGATGGCTTTTTTGAAGAAAGTGCAGGATGTCATCGGACGGTTTGCCGACCCATTCCAACTGGAGGATATATTGGCTTATATCGATACGTTGTCTCCCGGCGACTCTGCCGCCAAGACGGCGGTGGACATCGCCCTGCACGACCTTGTGGGCAAGCTGTTGCAAGCCCCATGGTATAGAATCTGGGGATTGGACAAGGAAAAAGCTCCTTCCACAACTTTCACCATCGGCATTGATACGGCCGATGTGGTACGTGCAAAGACCAAAGAATGTGCCGAGCGCTTCAATATTCTGAAAGTGAAACTGGGGCGTGACAATGATAAGGAAATGATTGAAACCATCCGTTCGGTCACGGATCTTCCGATTGCCATCGATGCCAACCAAGGTTGGAAAGACAAACGATATGCCCTCGACATGATACATTGGCTGAAGGAAAAAGGCATTGTGATGATAGAGCAACCGATGCCCAAGGAACAGTTGGACGACATTGCATGGGTAACCGAACAAAGTCCGTTGCCGGTATTTGCCGACGAATCTATTCAGCGCTTGAAAGATGTAGCCCGCCTGAAAGGTGTCTTTACAGGTATCAATATCAAACTGATGAAATGTACCGGCATGCGCGAGGCTTGGAAAATGGTGACTTTGGCGCGCGCGTTGGACATGAAAGTGATGGTGGGGTGCATGACGGAAACTTCGTGTGCCGTCTCTGCTGCCGCGCAATTTTCTCCGGCAGTCGATTTTGCCGATTTGGATGGCAACTTGCTGATTGCGAACGACCGTTTCGAGGGCATGGAAGTGGTAAAAGGTAAGATTACGCTGCCCGACTTGCCGGGTATCGGGGTGGTAAAATTATAAAAGGAGATTATGAGAAAGCTGTTGTACATCGTATCTCTGTTCGTGTTGGTTTCCGCATGCAACACCAAGCAGGGGAGCAAGGGATACAATTGGGATGATGACCTGCACCAACGTCTGCTTGCTGATTTCTGTCTGACAGAGGCGCAAGTGAAAGATTATATTCGTAAATACATTCCCGACGTGACCGACGGGCAAATGCGACAGTGGGAAGATGTCAAGGCTTTGGAATACATGGTGCTGGATGGCGAGAAACGCTATTTCCGCAATGCAGGGCCTAATCTTTTTCGTATAGATTCCGTTTGCCGTGACATCAAGACGGGCAAGGAAGGAACAGCGCTAAGTGGCAGCGAGAAGGTAAATATGGAGAATCTGCCCGAAATTATCTCTGCCGTGAAGAAAGAGGCGAAAAAGCTTGTGGCGCCGAAGCGTATGCGTGTCACTTATACCTTGACGGTTGATACGAATGCCGTGCCTGCGGGGAAAATCATCCGCTGTTGGTTGCCTTATCCCCGTACGGACCAGGCACGCCAGCAGGATGTCAGGCTTATCTCTGCCAGTGAATCGGAATACGTATTGTCTCCGCAGGATTGTCGTCATACTACGTTGTATATGGAGCGGCGGGCTGTCGAAGGAGAACCCACAATCTTTTCCGAGACATTTGAATTTACTACATACGGCGAGTGGCACAACCTGAAGCCGGAAGACGTATTGCCTTATGATACTACAACCCCTCTTTATAAAGAATATACGGCCGAACGCGAGAAACATATCATCTTTTCGCCCCGCATGCGCGAACTTGCTGCCAGATTGACAGCCGGAGAAACCAATCCGTATCTGAAAGCAAAGCGCATCTTCCGTTGGGTGAACGATAATTTTCCGTGGGCCTCGGCACGAGAATACTCTACGATTGAGAATATCCCGGAATATGTGCTGGATAATCGTCATGGCGATTGCGGGCAGGTCAGTCTGTTGTTCATCACTCTCTGCCGTATCAGTGGCATTCCTGCACATTTCCAAAGCGGTTTCATGATGCATCCGAATGCATGGAATCTGCACGACTGGGCGGAAATCTACTTTGAAGGCATAGGCTGGGTTCCTGTCGACCAGTCATTCGGCATTCCTGCCTTTGCCCGTGATGCGGATGAAACGTATTTCTTTTTGGGTGGCATCGACTCTTGGCGCATGATTGTGAATACGGATTATGGCATGCCGTTGGTTCCCGCAAAGAAATATCCTCGTAGCGAGACGGTTGATTTCCAACGTGGTGAAGTGGAGTGGGAGGGAGGTAACCTTTATTTTCCGCAGTGGAACTATCACATGGATATTGATTACCTGAACTACTGAGATACAATATACTGTTTTTATGCACTATCTGTCAGTCTTTTAACAGTCGGCAATCGTGCATAAATGCTAATTTGTCAGTCTTTGCCGTTAATCGCTGTTAAGTCCTAAATATCCTCTGTTAAAAGAGAACAAAAAAGAGTGACAAGGGGAATAACAGAACGTTTTTTGTCGTTATTTTAACGTCGTAATGTTAAATGAAACCCGGATATTAACAGTTTAAAGAATAGAAATTAGTATGAAACAGACAACAAAAAACATTCTTGGAGTTGCGGCTATTGTACTCCTTAGTTCAGGAGTGGCCGGCATTACTACTTATAAAATGTTGAAGAGCGAGGCGTCGGTTGCCTCAGGTACGTTCGATGAAATGTTTGAGCAGAATCCTGATGTCCGGTTGGCTTCATATAGTGCCGCCGCTTTACAACCTGTTGATTTGACGCAAGCAGCCGAAAGTTCGATTCATGGTGTGGTTCATATCCGTTCTACCCAATCGTCCAAAGTTCAGGAGGTAGAAGTGCGCGACCCGTTCTTCGACTTCTTCGGTGACTTCTTTGGCAATCGTGGCGGAACACAGAAACGTCAGGTGCAGACGCCGGAGCGTACCGGTTTCGGTTCGGGCGTTATAATTTCCAAAGACGGTTATATCGTGACAAACAATCATGTGATAGCAGGTGCTGATGAAATCAGCGTGACGTTGAATGATAACCGTCAGTTTAAAGGGCGTATCATCGGCACGGATGAAGAAACGGATTTGGCATTGATTAAGATTGAAGGAGAAGATGATTTCCCCACTGTTCCGGTAGGTGATTCGGATGCACTGAAAGTAGGCGAATGGGTACTTGCGGTAGGAAATCCTTTTAATCTGACTTCTACGGTAACGGCCGGTATTGTCAGTGCTAAGGCACGCTCTTTGGGCATGGGGCAGGCAACCGGCAAACAGAGTATCGAATCGTATATTCAGACGGATGCTGCCATTAATCAGGGTAATAGCGGCGGGGCGTTGGTAAATGCACGCGGCGAACTTGTGGGCATTAACGCAGCTTTGTTTTCGCCTACAGGCTCAAATACCGGTTATGGTTTTGCCATTCCTACCAGTATAATGAAGAAAGTTGTGGCCGATTTGAAACAATACGGCACGGTTCAACGCGTGAAGCTGGGTGTGACGATAACAAGCCTTACGGAAGAACCGGGCGATACGCAAATGGCTGATAAGACAGGCAAGAAATTCAGCGATGTCAAGAAAGAGGCTCGCGAGAAGTTTGGCGTGGTAGACGGTCTTTGGGTACGTGAAATTATGGAAGGAAGTTCTGCTGCCGGTTCCGATATGAAGGTAGATGATGTGATTGTGGGTATGGAAGGTAAGGCTATTCATAAATTTGCCGACTTGCAGGAGTTGCTGGCCAAACATCGTCCGGGCGACAAAGTACAGGTGAAAGTGATGCGCGACAAGAAAGAGAAAACCATCTCGGTGACGCTGAAAAATGAACAAGGCACCACGAAAGTAGTTAAAGATGCCGGAATGGAAATTCTTGGTGCAGCCTTTAAACCGATATCAGACGCTTTGAAGAAACAGTTGAATTTGGCTTATGGCTTGGAAGTAACGGGTGTTACTAATGGCAAGATGGCCGATGCAGGAATCCGTAAGGGTTTTATTATCCTGAAAGCGAACGGTCAGTCGGTAAAGACGGTGGACGACTTGGAAAAAATCATGAAAGAGGCGAGAAAGTCACCTGAACAAGGTTTGTTCATCACCGGTATGTTCCCGTCAGGAAAACGTGCCATGTATGCCGTGGATTTGACTCAAGAATAAAGAAATAAAAGGTAAAGATTGTCAGGATACAAATAGGGTTAGAGCGAGAATTTACTAAAGAGGCTCTAATATTAGCGAATAAAACCAAAAAGAAGGTGTCGGCAAGATATTTGTCGACATCTTTTTTGTTATGATGGTTGAGATATAAATTAGGTAAAAAAGTGAAGATAAAATTATTGTAACAAAAGATTTTGTAGTAACTTTGCAACCCAAATCTGTTTTTAAGAATGAGACAACTTAAGATTACCAAAAGTATCACTAACAGAGAGAGTGCTTCTCTTGACAAGTATTTGCAGGAAATCGGTCGCGAAGACCTCATTACTGTTGAAGAGGAGGTAGAACTCGCTCAGCGCATCCGCAAGGGTGACCGTGTTGCATTGGAAAAACTGACACGTGCCAATCTGCGTTTCGTTGTATCTGTAGCCAAGCAGTACCAGAACCAAGGTTTGAGTTTGCCCGACTTGATTAATGAGGGTAATTTAGGACTGATCAAGGCTGCCGAGAAGTTCGATGAAACACGTGGTTTCAAGTTCATCAGTTATGCAGTATGGTGGATACGCCAGTCCATTCTACAAGCTTTGGCAGAGCAGTCGCGCATTGTGCGTCTTCCGTTGAATCAGGTAGGTTCGCTGAATAAAATCAGTAAGGCCTTTTCTAAATTTGAACAGGAAAACGAGCGCCGTCCGTCTCCCGAAGAGCTTGCCGAAGAACTGGAAATCCCTGTTGACAAAATCTCTGATACGTTGAAGGTGTCAGGACGCCACATATCGGTGGACGCACCTTTCGTAGAAGGAGAAGACAACAGTTTGCTCGATGTGTTGGTCAACGATGATTCTCCTATGGCCGACCGCTCTTTGGTGAACGAGTCTCTTGCGAGGGAAATTGATAGAGCTCTTTCTACGTTAACCGAACGCGAAAAAGAAATCATACAGATGTTTTTCGGTATCGGACAACAGGAAATGACATTAGAAGAAATCGGCGACAAATTCGGCTTGACCCGTGAGCGTGTACGCCAGATTAAAGAAAAAGCAATCAGAAGATTAAGACAAAGTAATCGTAGCAAATTGCTCAAATCTTATTTGGGATAAATAAGAAATATTGATTTCCGACTTATAGAAAGAATTAAAAACCGTGTGCTTTTCGGAGCATGCGGTTTTTTTCTTATCTTTGCCGCGATTGCTTGTTGATTTTTGTCAATAGCTTTCCGGTTTATTACTAAACTTTTAATTAATTCATGAAATACGTTCGCATACTTTGTGCCGTGGCTTTGGTTTTTGCATTGTGCCCGGCTTTTACAATGAAGAATAAAGAGAAGGCGGTATATGCCTTTGGAGTGGCTGCCTCTTTCAATGATTCAATTGTGTATTATACGGAAATCCAGTTGTTGGATAGTGTGGAATTAGACAAGAATGGTTTCTTGCCCAAGAGGGAGTTATACACATATCAGTTGAAGAATTATTTGGAAGCTGATTTTAAAAAGCCTGACTACACCTGTATGATTTATTTTTCCGAGAACAAAAAGAAGCTGGAAAAAGAAGCTGCCAAAGTGAAAGGGAAGTATAAAAAGAGTACAGGGTTGCTGCTTCAAGGGATAGAGCCTTCTGCTTTTAAGTTCAAGAAGCCTCAGGAATAATCCTTGTGTTTAAAACTCAAACGAATGATTATGAAATTTGATTTTCATCTTTTAATGGGAATATTCTTTTCCATCTTGTTGACCGGATGTGAAAAGAAGGAGTGTCCTGCTCCTCCGGCCGAGGGAAGCCGTACGGTGCTGGTCTATATCGTGGCAGATAAGAATGGTTTGGATGAAAATTACAATAACCAAGATTTTGCGACTAAGGATGTGGAGGAAATGATGGCAGGAATGAAATCTGTCGATTCCTCGCTTCATAACTTGTTGGTTTATTTGGATAATAACGATAAGCCCGTCTTGTTTCGCATACACAAAGACGGCAGTGGGAAAGTGACAAAGGAGATACTTAAAGAATATGATGAACAGGTGTCTACGGAAACACAGGTTATGAAAGAAGTGTTGAGCCGTGCTTTCCAAGAATATCCGGCTGATAGCTACGGGCTGGTGTACTGGTCGCATTGCGACGGATGGATTCCATATCCTTTGGAAATTCCCAGAACCCGTTGGATAGGGCAGGATAGGGGGAATGGTGATGACAGAATGAATATCTCCGGTTTGGTGGAAGTGCTGCAATTGGCTCCACACCTGGAGTTTATCATGTTCGACGCTTGTTTTATGATGTCTGTTGAGGTGGCTTACGAGGTACGCAAATATACTGATTATTATATGGGGTCGCCAACAGAAAATCCGGGGCCGGGTGCTCCTTATGACAGGATTGTGCCATTGATGTTTAAATCGAATGCTGCTGTCGGCATGGCTGAGGAGTATTTTAAGGCCTATAATGAGATTTATACAGGTGGTATCGGTATATCAAACGATAATTGGACGGGGGGGACTTCCATTACTGTTTTAAAAACGGCAGAGTTGGAGAAACTGGCGGCGGCTACAAAGCAGGTTTTGCAGAGCGGTATGGGTGTTTCGGAGCTTCGTTCCAAAGTGTTTGATTACGATAAACGTACTTCCATAAGTAGTTATGTCGGTTATTTCGATATGGTGGAAATGATGGAATATCTGACAGATGATGCCGGCTATCAGGCGTGGAAGCAGGCTTTTGCATCTGCCCTCGGTTATTGGAATACAACCGAAAAGAACTTCTCTATGTTCGTTGGACGAAAGTTCGATTCTATTGAAGGAATGTTCCCAATGCAACCCCGCGCTAATGGAGTGACGCACTACATTCCTTCCGAGTCTACCGCTTATGAAGTGAGGGCTGCCAATATAGCCTATCGCTCCACTGCGTGGTACGAAGCAGCCGGACTCTCCCTTCTTGGTTGGTAGCATGGCCTGCCGATTCTTTTCCGAGTGAGGGTAGTCTAATCTTTGTTCTTTTATAAAGAAATTCCCTGCTGATAATGAATGATTTACGCTTGTACAAGTGAGAGCCTACACTTGTACAAGCGTAACCTTATACTTGTACAAGCGTTGGCCTTCACTTGTACAAGTGCAAGCTCTCGCTTGTATCATCCTGCATTCTCCTGATATTTGGGCTGACGGTTGTGTATCCGATTTCTGCCTGAAATTGCTCCGACTACTGCTATTTCTTTTTCGGTTGCTTTTATTGGTCTCTCCCGGTTTTCGGTTGCTGAAGATGTACCGAGAGTGGGTTGCCGGATAAAAAGAGCAATGCTTCTTCTTATGAATAACGCCTCTTCTTCGTGTAGTCTTTTTTATTAATAACAAGCCTGTTAACATTATTTTCTATTGGAAATTATTTAATAAGAGGAATTATTCTTTCCTTTGCACAGTCAAACTTTAAAAGTGAAAAGAGAAGAGTATGAAATATGTAATTGTTGGCGGTGTAGCGGGTGGAGCCACAGCTGCCGCCCGATTGAGAAGAGTGGACGAAACGGCTGATATCCTCTTATTGGAGAAAGGGCCTCACATCTCGTATGCCAATTGCGGTTTACCTTATTATATAGGTGGTGTTATTGCTGAACGTGATAAGTTATTGGTACAGACACCCGAAGCATTCGGGAAACGTTTTCGCATCGACGTGCGCGTAAAGAATGAAGTGCTTGCAATCAATGCAAAGGCCAAAACCCTTACGATACGCAATGCCGACGGAAAAGAATATGAAGAAGCGTATGACAAACTGCTTTTGTCTCCGGGAGCGAATCCGGTGAAGCCTCCTTTGGAGGGCATTGAGTCTGAAGGCATCTTCACACTGCGTAATGTGGAGGATACAGACCGGATCAAGGCGTATGTCACAGGTAAGCAAGTGAAGCGTGCGGTTGTTGTAGGTGCCGGTTTTATCGGTTTGGAGATGGCGGAGAATCTGCATCATGCAGGTATAGCGGTCTCTGTGGTGGAGATGGGCAATCAGGTGATGGCTCCCATCGATTTTTCTATGGCGGCGCATATCCACCGACATTTGATACAGAAAGGCGTTTCTCTGTATCTCGAAGAGGGAGTTACGCATTTTCAACGTACGGAGCAGGGCATTATCGTATATTTGAAAAGCGGTAAAACGATTGCGGCCGATATGGTACTTCTTTCCATCGGAGTGCGCCCTGCCACGGCATTGGCACAACAAGCCGGATTGAAATTGGGCGAAACCGGAGGTATCTGGGTAGATGAACATCTGGAGACTTCGGAGAAAGATATTTATGCGGTGGGCGATGCCATCGAATATCCGCATCCTCTGACAGGAAAGCCATGGCTCAATTATCTTGCCAATCCGGCCAATCGTCAGGGGCGTATCGTGGCGGATAATATGGCGTTGGGCAATACTGTTTCATACGAAGGAGCAATCGGCACCTCTATTGCCAAAGTGTTCGATATGACCGTCGCTTCTACCGGACTTGCCGCCAAACGTTTGAAACAATGGGGAATGGAGTATCAAAGCTCGGTGACGCATTCTTCCTCTCATGCCGGTTATTATCCGAATGCGTTGCCTATAACGTTGAAACTGACTTTTCATCCCTGTACCGGAAAACTTTATGGTGCGCAATGTGTGGGCTATGAAGGGGTGGACAAGCGCATTGACCAAATTGCCGGTCTCATCAAACGGGGCGGTACGGTATACGACCTCATGGAGACGGAACATGCCTATGCTCCTCCTTTCTCTTCGGCCAAAGACCCCATTGCCATTGCCGGATATGTGGCGTCCAACATTGTAGGCGGCGCCATGCCGGCCATCTCTTGGCGCGAACTGCTTGAAAAGAAAGAACAGGTAGTGCTGGTCGATACACGTACTGCCGAAGAATTCTCTTTCGGCACTATTCCGGGCGCCCTCAATATTCCTTTGGATGAAATGCGCGAGCGTCTTGCCGAGATTCCGGCAGACAAGCCCGTTGTGCTTTTCTGCGCTGTGGGATTGCGCGGCTACTTGGCACAACGCATTCTGATGGGGCGTGGCTATCGGGATGTGCGCAACCTGATGGGCGGTTATAAGACCTTTTCCACGGCGGTAGCTCCGCTTCCTGCACCTACGGCTTTGTCATCGGCTACTGTTTCTTCGTCGTTCGATGTGGTTTCGGCAGAGGCTTCTTCCGTTTCGGATACAGAGAAGAAAGTTCTGAAAGTCAATGCTTGTGGTCTGCAATGTCCCGGTCCCATCATACAAGTAAAGAAAGCGATAGACAGCATTGAAATTGGCGAGCGTGTGGAGATTGTGGCGACCGATGCCGGCTTTGCCCGCGATGCTTCGGCCTGGTGTGAGACTACGGGCAACAAGTTAATCGAGAACCGTGAGGAGAAAGGACGTTATACGGTGGTTATCGAGAAAGGCGATTCCGCTTGTGCATGTTCTTCCGGCGGATATGCAGGTGGGGGCAGAGGAAAGACGCTGATTCTGTTCAGCGATGATTTGGATAAGGCGCTGGCTACTTTTGTTTTGGCAAACGGAGCGGCGGCAACAGGTCAAAAGGTCTCCATCTTCTTCACGTTTTGGGGACTGAACGTTTTGAAGAAAGTGCAGAAGCCTCGGGTGCAGAAAGATTTCTTTGGCAAGATGTTCGGCATGATGCTTCCGTCCAGCTCCTTGAAACTGAAGCTGTCTCAAATGAACATGTTTGGTATGGGAAGCCGTATGATGCGATTCCTGATGAAACGCAAGGGAGTGGATTCTTTGGAGTCTTTGCGCAGGCAGGCCTTGATGCAAGGTGTGGAGTTCATAGCCTGCCAGATGTCTATGGATATGATGGGTATCCGGCGTGAGGAATTGCTGGACGAAGTCACTGTAGGCGGTGTGGCCACCTATATGGAACGTGCGGATAAGGCCAATGTGAATCTGTTTATTTAAAGGAGGAGATGATGGAAACTTTATGCAAAATTCGTGATGTTTATCGGGCCATTGCCGAGTTTGAGGTGCAGTTTATGCAGAAATACGATTTGTCGTTGAATGAGGGCATGCTGCTCTGTACCCTGTTAGAAGCACCTAAGCTCACTTCCGGAGAGATAGCCGAGACGTTGGGTTTGTCGGCTTCCAATACTTCCAAGGTGATTTGCTCCGTCGAGAAGAAGAAACTGATAGTCCGTCTCGTTGGCAAGGAAGATAAACGCCAGATGCGTTTCTCCCTGACGGCGGAAGGCCGGAGACGGATTGCCGACATCAAGAATGCCACCTTCAGCTTGTCGGATTTATTGCAGCAGGTGGTTAATCTTGTAAACAAACAATAGGAGGATAAGCCATACGGCTTTCTGAGTCGGTTTCAACTTGCAGGCACCGAGAGTTTCATTTGCTGAAACCGGCAGTTTCGCTTGCTGAAACCGTCTGGAAAACGTCGGTATGACGGGTAAAAAGAATCATGTGCGGATATCCGGGACAATAGCTGCTTCACTCGTGGTGATACGGCCCTCCGTTCAGTATCGTCATTGCCCGATAGAGTTGCTCTACGAAGATGAGGCGCACCATTTGGTGCGAAAAGGTCATGCGCGACAAAGATAGCCTTTCGTGGGCAGCCCCATACACTTTTGCAGAGAACCCGTAAGGCCCTCCAATGATAAAGACCAGCCGTTTGTTCACGGTATTCATCTTGCGCTCCATATAGTCGGCAAACTCTGTGGAGCGCATTTCTTTTCCACCTTCGTCCAGCAATACGATGACATCGCCCGGCTGGAGGGCTTTCAGAATCAGCTCCCCCTCTTTTTCTTTCTGTACTTCCGCAGAGAGGCTCTTGGTGTTTTTCAGTTCGGGGATGACCTCCATTTCGAATGAGAGATAACGCTTGGTACGCTGTATGTAGTCATCGATGGCTGTTATAAAATGTTGTTCCACGGTTCGTCCCACGACGAGCAGAGTTGTTTTCATGTCGGTTCTGTTTTCTTGATTAGTGCACAAATTTAGTGCTTTTTTATTGTATTTTGAGACAAATGCTTACCTTTGCCTATCATAAGGTCTGTTTAATTCCTCCTTTTGAAGTTTTTGTCGGCTTCTCCGTGAGTTACTTTTCGGACGTAGAAACGGGAAAAAACTTTAATAAAGAAAGCTCATAAGAGTGGAATGGCGGAGAAATATAAGCAGCCTCTAAATACTTGTGAAAATGAAAAAACGGGTAATCTTTTTGTTGACCGGTCTCTTCATCTGGATCTCTTCGCTTATGGCGCAGGATGTTCCGGAGGGAGTGATTGGAGCTTTCAAGGAAGGGAGCGCTCAGGAACTTAACAAGTATCTGGGCGACAAAGTCGATTTGATTATTCTGAACAAATCGACTCGTACGGACAAGCAGACGGCGGAAGAAACAATGGCTGCTTTCTTTTCCAATCATAAGGTCAGCGGTTTTAGTGTGAATCATCAAGGTAAGCGAGAAGAGTCGGGTTTCGTCATCGGTACGTTGACAACTGCCAATGGAAATTTCCGGGTGAATTGTTTCTTCAGAAAAGTGCAGAACAACTACGTTATACATCAAATAAGGATAGATAATACAAATGAATAAGGAAGAAGAATTGATTGACAGGCTGATAGACCTGGCCTTTGCCGAGGATATAGGCGACGGAGACCACACGACCCTTTCCTGTATTCCTGCCACGGCAATGGGAAAATCGAAGCTCCTGATTAAAGAAACCGGTATCCTTGCAGGCATCGAGATAGCCAAAGAAGTGTTCCGGCGTTTCGACCCCACCATGAAGGTGGAGGTATTCATCAACGATGGAGCCGAAGTGAAGCCGGGCGATGTACCCATGATTGTGGAAGGCAAGATACAGTCGTTGTTGCAGACGGAGCGTCTGATGCTGAATATCATGCAACGCATGAGCGGCATTGCCACCATGACCCGTAAATATGCCGAGAAGCTGAAAGGAACTCATACCCGCGTACTCGATACCCGTAAAACCACTCCCGGAATGCGCATTCTTGAGAAGATGGCCGTGAAGATCGGCGGTGGCGTGAACCATCGCATCGGCTTGTTCGATATGATTCTCTTGAAAGACAATCATGTGGACTTTGCCGGAGGCATCGATAAGGCCATTATCCGTGCCAAGGAATATTGCAAGGAGAAAGGCAAGAATCTGAAGATTGAAATAGAAGTGCGCAACTTCGACGAATTGCAGCAGGTACTCGACTTGGGCGGTGTAGACCGTATCATGTTCGATAACTTCACGCCCGAAATGACAAAGAAGGCAGTAGCAATGGTGGCAGGCCGTTATGAAACGGAATCCTCAGGCGGAATCACGTTCGATACCTTGCGCGACTATGCCGAGTGCGGTGTGGACTTTATCTCGGTCGGGGCACTGACTCACTCCGTCAAGGGACTGGATATGAGCTTTAAAGCTTGTTGAAAAGGCTATAAAAGCATTATTGTAGAACGAGAAGGAAACCTCTCATAAGGTTTGCAATACTGTGGCAAGCGCTTATGGGAGGTTTCTTTATCATTTGCATATATTAGAGTCTGTTTGAGTATCTCTTTTCGGCAATTTACGGCTTCATTAGAGTCTTCCCCCAAATGAAGCCGGGCAAAAATTAAACAAGCTCTAACTTATTTTTGCATATTACATTGCAGCATTTCAGGAAATGCTGCGTCTAATTGACAAACGACGCAAAGAGCGTCCGTAAAAAAGGCACTGACGTTGGAAAATGAAATAGAACTGATAGAGGGCTGCCGGGCCGGAAAGGATTCTGCCCGAAAGGAGCTATACACCCTCTACTCCAAGCAGATGCTGGCGGTGTGCTACCGTTACACGGGCGACGTCGATGCGGCCCATGACGTATTGCACGATGGTTTCATAAAGATTTTCACCCACTTCACGTTTCGCGGAGAGTGTGCATTGAGCACGTGGGTGACAAGGGTGATGGTGACACAAGCCATAGATTACCTTCGGAGGCAGCAGCGCTTCGTCCAACTGGTGGTGAATGAAGAACATCTTCCTGACGTGCCGGACGATGCCGATTTTGCCGAAATCGGCAGCCATCTTTCCGAAGAGGTGTTGATGGAATTTGTAGCGGAACTTCCCGATGGATGCCGCACGGTGTTCAACTTGTATGTCTTTGAAGAGAAATCGCATAAGGAAATAGCGGAAATACTCCACATCAAAGAACATTCATCCACCTCGCAGTTGCATCGTGCCAAGTGTTTGTTGATAAAAAGAATTAAAGAATATGCTGAAAATGAGAGAAAATGATGAAATAACCGGTTTATTCCGTAACCGTCTTTCCGGTGCAGAGATGCCTGTGCGGGAGGGGTTTTGGGAAGAGTTGGAACGCGAACTGCCTCCGGCCTCTTTCAAGAAACAGATTCTTCTTTCTCCAAAGCACTGTCGCATTGCGGCCGCCGCATCGATTGTGCTCGTATTGGGAGCAGCCTCTGCCGCTTTTTGGTATTTCTCTCCTGAAGAAGAGATTAAGGAAGCCTTTACACAAGTTGCAGCCATGACACCGGAGGGTAGCCTGAACGGTGATGTGATACAAGAGAGCTTTCCTTCCATTCATCAGGCAACTCCTATGATGCCCAAAAACGGTATCAAGCAACCTACGGGTAGCGGCATTCCGGCAGGGTTGGCAGCACAAGCCGATGAAGAAGAAGCCGTATCCGTCCGCGTTTCCATCAGGATAACTCAGCGGGTTTATGGCAATGCCCGGCAATCAGGAAACGGATTCTATGACAATGTAAGTCCTGTGCAGAACGGAGCTTATCATACGGATACCGATGATACGGATATCGGTTCGGAAATAAATCATGCCGATGTTTCCGTGGAAGAAGCCGCACCGGCCAAGACCGAGGTAAAAAAGTACAATCGGGCGGTGAAAGTTGCTGTCGGCACTTCTTTGCCTAAAGAAGACTTCCACATGCCGTTGACTGCCGGCATCAGTATGGAGGCTGCCCTGAATAAGTCCCTTTCTTTGGAAGCCGGTCTTCAATACAATCGTTTGGGAGGGGAGCATACATTGCATACGCTGGGAATTCCTGTGAAACTGAACATGATGTTGGCAAGTACTCCTAAAGTCGATTTATATGCTATGGTAGGTGGAGCGGCCGAGAAATGTATTGCCGGTGCACCGGATAATGGGTTTGAAGCAGAACCGGTGCAGTTGTCAGTCGTTGCCGGAGTAGGGGTGCGCTATAAAATGAGCGATCGTTTTGCCTTATTTGCCGAACCTTCCGTTTCCCATCATTTCGACACAGATTCGCAAAGCAGAACTTTACGCACGGAACGCCCCACTAATCTGAATCTGTTGTGCGGCGTACGTGTGACTTATTAATCTTAATACGATACAAATATGAAGACTCTATACCGCAAATTACATATACACAGTCAGTTTGTACTGTTTGTGTTTTTTACGCTTTCCGTTTTCTCTCTGTTCTCTTGCAGTAAAGAAACGTTGGACTATAACCATCCGAATGTCGACTTATTCGTCAAACAATTGAAGGCCGGCAAATATTCCACGCAAAGTCCGGACGGATTGAGCAGCATGCCCAAGTTTACTTCCGAAGACATAGAAGGCCTGTTGAAATATGTTGAAGACCTGACGGTGATACCTTCTTTCCCGTTGGCGCCGGTATCCTATTCGGCCGGCGGCAAGCTTCGCTTGGGCGAGTGCATTCTGTGGACGGTAGAAACCATCCGTCTCGGGCATAATGCTTCGATGGGATGCAAAATGGTGCATACGGATGCTGAGAATTATGAAGGCATCTACTTCCTCTCTGACGATGAAGTGCTGGATGCGGCCGCCCGTTATCGACGCTGGTGGGAAACACGGAAATATCCCAGAACCATGTGGACCGTCGATCCCTGTTATGACGAACCGCTTTGCGGGAGCGGATACATGTGGTGGTGATTTTCAGGTTCAATAGGTGTTGATATTATAAATCAGGTATTAGTAAATCAGGTTAGGTGAAAAGATTTCTACTCTTTGGGGGGCTGCTCGTTGTAGTGGCCTTCCCATTCTATGCCCAAAACTGGACGCCTCAAGACTCGTTGCGATTGCAGCAACTATTAAGAGGAAAGGGCGAGATAAAGCTGAATCCGGAGGTCTTGAAAGAACTGGATGCCACTGCTCCTTTGAATAATCCGAAGGCCGAGACACATAAGTCGTGGATGGATTTTGACGCTTCCATGCCTGTTTTGCCGCGAGTGTCGGAACAGAAAGTGAAACTGACTCTTCGTCCTTATACAGCCAATACCCGATATAACTGGGATCCGGTTTACCAGAAAAAAATCAAGATTGATAAAAACACTTGGCGGGGGGATGAATTCTATGCACTCAAAACTCTCTTGATACCTACCAATTGGGCAAAGTCCCCCTTTGATGCCGGTCCGCGTGAGACCATAGAACAGATTGAAGCTACCGGTTTACGCTACCGGATGACAGAGCGGGCCAACAACATGGCAGTTGGCGGTTGGCAAGGCGTCTCAGGCAAACCGTCCGGTATTGACTTGATGACTCCTTTCGCCAAAGAGTTTTGGGATTATAAAGGGCGTAAACGGCGTGCGCGTACGTTGGAGGTGTTGAAGAGCCTCTCTCTTCCTTCCTCTTTGCTTCGTAAGGAGGCGGAGTAGGCGGTATCTGAAACTGTTTTCTTGAAAGTATTATGAACCATTCCGTAGAAGGGCTTGAGGGGAAAACATCTTGCGGGCTTTTCTCTTTTTTTGTATTTCCCTTTTCTGAACTTTCTTGTTCCCTCTTTTGTTTTTTCTACAATAACTTTTCACAGTAATGGAAATGAACAGAGTGACCTCTCTTTTCGGAATACAATATCCGATAATTCAAGGAGGTATGGTGTGGTGCAGTGGCTGGAGATTGGCTGCTGCGGTGAGTAATGCGGGTGGTTTAGGACTGTTGGGTGCAGGCTCCATGCACCCCGATACGTTGCAGGAGCACATCAGAAAATGTCGTGCGGCTACCTCACGTCCGTTTGGTGTAAACATCCCTTTGATGTACCCTCAAATAGAAGAAATAATGCAGATTGTGGCGGACGAAGGAGTGAAGATTGTATTTACTTCGGCCGGCAGTCCGAAGAAATGGACGGACTGGCTGCACCAACGTGGCATTATTGTGGCGCATGTTGTTTCTTCTTCTCGTTTTGCCATGAAAGCAGAGGAGGCGGGCGTCGATGCCATTGTTGCCGAAGGTTTTGAGGCCGGCGGACACAATGGAAGGGAAGAAACCACTACCATGTGCCTCATTCCTGCCGTGCGTGCGGCTACTACGCTGCCGTTGATTGCAGCCGGAGGCATTGCTACCGGTGAAGCAATACTTGCCGCCCGTGTGTTGGGGGCAGAAGGAGTGCAGATAGGAACTCGTTTTGCTTTGACGGCAGAAAGCTCTGCGAGCGAGGTGTTCAAGGATTATTGTCTGCATCTGGAAGAAGGAGACACCCGCCTGCTTTTGAAGAGACTTGCTCCGGTACGCTTGGTACGTAACAATTTCCGTAGTGCAGTAGAGGCTGCTGAAGCAGCCGGTGCCACGGAAGAGGAGCTGCGGATGCTTTTAGGTCGCGGTCGTGCCAAGCGAGGCATCTTTGAAGGCGATCTTGAAGAAGGCGAACTGGAGATTGGGCAGGTATCTGCTTTGCTTCAAGGTAAAGGAATGCAGTCTGTCGCGGCAGTCATGCAAGAACTGGCGGAAGAGAGCAAGCGGGCATGGGAGCGGATGAAAGAGATGTTTTAGAAGAGGTATGGAGTGATATGGAATACACGGATTAGCCATAGAATGATGCTAATCCGTGTAGTTCCGTGGATTGTTTTCCCGTTTTGGATTTATATCACTAACGGCTCATATTTCAGTCCGAACACATCTGCCACCGCTTTATAGGTGACTTTGCCTTCTACAACATTTACTCCCAATGCCAATGCCGGGTCGTCCTTGCAGGCTTGTTTCCATCCTTTGCATGCCAGTGCCACGGTGTAGGGCAAGGTGGCGTTGGTCAGTGCCATGGTAGATGTAAAAGGTACGGCGCCGGGAATATTGGCTACTGCATAATGCACAATGCCGTCTATCAGATATGCGGGGTCGCTGTGCGTGGTTGGGTGGGAGGTCTCGAAACATCCACCTTGGTCGATGGCAACGTCCACCAGCACAGTGCCCGGTTTCATCAGCTTCAGCATCTCTTTAGTGATGAGGTGGGGCGCTTTGTCGCCGGGAATGAGAACAGAACCGATGACGAGGTCGATATTGGGCAATTCCATTTTGATGTTATGGGTGGAAGAATAGAGCGTTTTCACGTTCTTGGGCATTACTTCGCTGAGATAGCGCAAGCGAGGCAGGTTGATGTCGGCAATCAAGACTTCCGCTCCCATGCCGGCAGCTATTTGTGCGGCGTTGGTTCCTACAATGCCTCCACCGAGAATAAGCACACGTGCCGGACGTACTCCCGTCACACCCCCCATCAGTTTTCCTTTTCCGCCTTGCGGTTTCTCAAGGAAGCGTGCTCCCACTTGGGTAGCCATGCGTCCTGCCACTTCACTCATGGGAGTGAGCAATGGCAGAGAATGGTCTTTTTTCTCTACGGTTTCGTAAGCAATGCAGATGGCACCGCTTCCAATCATGGCTTCGGTCAATAATTTATCGGCGGCAAAGTGGAAGTAAGTGAACACTACCTGTCCTTTTTTAATCAGTTTGTACTCCGGTGCAATGGGTTCCTTTACCTTGACAATCATGTCGGCTATGGCATACGTCTCCTCAATGGAAGGTAAAGTCTTTGCACCTACGGCGATGTAGTCATCGTCAGAGAAACCGCTGTTTGCGCCTGCTGAGGCTTGCACATACACCGTATGACCACGTTTCACCAATTCGGCTACTCCGGCAGGGGTCATTCCCACGCGGTTTTCATTGTTTTTGATTTCTTTAGGTACTCCGATAATCATGGCCTTGGAATTTAAGTTCGTCGTTAAACATGGCGCAAGATAGTGATTTCTCGGTTTCGGTGTCATCGCAGTGTTTATGTTTTTTAGCAGAAACTTCATGGGGTCGATGACGCAGCTTCTCTGTATTCATCGTCATTATCCGTACATATTTTATTCTTTTATACTGCAAGGTAGGCGATGCTTATTTTAAGTCGTCTGCTTGGCCTATTATTTTCTATAAGCAATGTAGGCTGTGAGAACTATTCTTTTTATCTTTGTGGCATTAAGTGACAAAATATGAAACATCCTATACTTCTCTTTTTCTTCTTTTTGATTACCGGTCTGCAAAGCGGATATGCTCAGGAAGCGCCTGTTGCAAATAAGGTTGTTTTTGTTCCTCCGTTTGATTTTCCCATTACTTTCTCCGGCAATTTCGGTGAGATACGCGCCAATCACTTCCACGGAGGGTTGGATTTCAAGACTCAAGGCACAGTCGGTAAGCCTGTGCGTGCATTGGCGGACGGGTATATTTCGCGAATCCGCGTCAATCACGGTTCGGGGTATGTGCTCGATGTAGTCTATGATAACGGATATACCACCGTCAACCGTCATCTAAGTGCCTTTGTGGACGATGTGGCTCGCAGGGTGGAGAGCCTGCAATATGAGAAAGAAAGCTGGGAGGTGGAGATTACTCCCGAACCGGGTGAATATCCCGTGAAGGCAGGACAGGTCATTGCTTTGAGCGGCAATACCGGATACTCTTTCGGACCGCATCTCCATCTGGATATGCTCGAAACAAAGACGGAAGAGTACATAGACCCGCTTCCCTTTTTCATGGATAAGGTGAAGGACAATACGGCGCCGCGTGCCGAGGGCATCATGCTGTTTCCCCGGCCGGGCAAAGGTGTGGTGGAAGGCAAACAGACGAATCAGGCTTTTCCGGTGCGGCCGATGAAGCCGATTACCGCTTGGGGAGTGATAGGTGCAGGAATTAGCGCTTACGATTACATGGACGGGGTACATAATAAATACGGTGTAAAGAACGTTATTCTGGAAGTGGATGGCAAGGAGGTATTCCGTAGTGTGGTAGACCGTTTTGCATACGAAGAAAATCTCTATATCAACTCGTGGACGCACGGGCGGTACATGAAGTCGTTCATTGAGCCGGGCAACCGCTTGCGCATGCTCCATGCCTCCAATGGCAACCGGGGGTTGATAAATATCGACGAGGAACGTCCTTACCGGTTTGTCTATACATTGAGCGATGCGCAGGGCAATACCTCCAAAGTACGTTTCACCGTGCAAGGCAAGAAGATGGAGATTGCACCGGTGAAACACCGTGAGAAATATGTTTTCAAGTGGGATAAGGTGAATTACCTGCAAGAACCCGGTCTGGAGCTTGTAGTTCCTAAAGGCATGCTTTATGATGATGTGTACTTGAATTATGCCGTACGGGCCGATAGCGGTGACGTGGCTTTTACTTATCAACTGAACGATACTCCTGTTCCCATGCACGGGACTTGCGAACTGCATATCGGATTGCGTCGTTGTCCGGTGGAAGATATGACAAAGTATTATGTGGCGGGGGTTACGTCGCGTGGCGGGAAATACGGCATTGGCGGTAAATACGAAGACGGTTTCATGAAAGTGCGTGTTCGTGATTTGGGGACGTACACCGTAGCGGTAGACACCGTGCCGCCCGAAATCATTCCGCTCAATAAGCCCCAATGGGCACGGACGGGGTGCATCACCTTTAAGGCTAAAGACAAGGAAACGGGCATCGGCGCTTATCGGGGTACGATTGACGGCAAATATGCATTGTTCGGCAAACAGAATTCCATCAACGGACACTTGATTTGTGAACTCGACCCCAAGCATGTGAAAAAAGGAGGCAAGCATGTGGTCGAGATGACGGTGACCGATGGTTGCGGCAACCAAACCACCGAGCGGTTTGAATTTGTCTGGTGATGAGCTGCCGGGTTTTGTTCTGAATAGAGAATCAACATTTATAGTAACAATAATAATTTTAAAGTATGAAAAGACTGACTTTCTCCGTTTTGCTTTTGCTGGCGGCAGTGGTGAATGCGCCGGCTTGTACCAACCTTATTGTAGGCAAGAATGCTTCCGCAGACGGTTCTACCATTGTTTCCTATTCTGCCGACTCGTATGGTTTGTTCGGCGAGTTGTATCATTATCCTGCCGGAGTGCATAAGAAAGGTACGCTGATTGATATCCATGAGTGGGACACCGGTAAGTATCTTGGACGGATAGAGCAGGCACGACAGACGTACAACGTCATCGGCAACATGAACGAGTTTCAGCTCACCATCGGTGAAACGACTTTCGGCGGACGTCCCGAACTGGTTGATACCACCGGCATCATCGACTACGGCAGTTTGATTTATTTGGGATTGCAACGCTCGCGTACTGCTCGCGAAGCCATCAAGGTGATGACAGAACTGGTCCAGGAGTATGGTTATTATAGCAGTGGCGAGTCCTTCACCATTGCCGACCCCAATGAAATATGGATTATGGAAATGATTGGCAAAGGCCCCGGTGTGCGTGGCGCTGTGTGGGTGGCTGTCCGCGTGCCCGACGACTGCATCTCTGCCCATGCCAACCAGAGCCGCATCCATCAGTTCGATATGAACGACAAGGAAAACTGCATGTATTCTCCCGATGTTGTTTCCTTTGCCCGCGAGAAGGGCTATTTTAACGGCGTGAACAAGGATTTCAGCTTCGCCAAAGCCTATGCTCCGCTTGATTTCGGTGCCCGTCGCTATTGCGAAGCCCGTGTTTGGAGCTACTTCAACATGTTTACCGACCGTGGCAATGAATTTCTACCTTATATATTAGGCGAGAACGATACTCCGATGCCGCTGTTCTTGAAGCCGAGCCGTAAGATATCGGTTCAGGATGTCAAGAATGCCATGCGCGACCATTACGAGGGAACTCCTCTCGACATCAGCAAGGACTTTGGCGCAGGCCCTTATCATGCGCCCTACCGTCTGTCTCCTCTTTCTTTCAAGGTAGGCGACCGGGAATATTTCAACGAACGTCCCATCTCCACCCAGCAGAGCGGTTTTGTGTTTGTGGCCCAGATGCGTTCAGAGTTGCCCGATGCCATCGGTGGCGTACTGTGGTTCGGTACGGACGATGCCAACATGACCGTGTTCACCCCTGTGTACTGTTGCACGGACAAAGTCCCTACGTGCTATACCCGCGTGGATGGTGCCGATTACATCACTTTCTCGTGGAATTCGGCTTTTTGGATTTTCAATTGGGTAGCCAATATGGTGTATCCCCGATACGACTTGATGATTGATGATGTGCGTGCCGCCCAAACCGAACTGGAAACAGCCTTCAACGAAGCACAAGAAGGGGTTGAAGCTGCGGCTGCCAAACTGTTGGAAAAGGAGCCTGCCAAAGCAAAGGCATTCCTGACGAACTATACAAACATGACTGCCGAAAGCGCGTTTGCCACATGGAAACGTTTGGGCGAATTCCTTGTTGTAAAGTATAATGACGGTGTGGTGAAACGCATGAAAGACGGAAAATTCGCGCGTAACTCCATTGGTCAGCCGGCAGGCGTCATTCGTCCGGGATACCCGAAAGCATTCCTCGAAGAGTATGTAAAGCAGACGGGAGACAGATATAAAAAGCCCGAATAAATTAGGATTTCAAAACTTAATCTTTTACATTTGTATCTCAACAAAACAGGCTTTTAATAATTAAAATATCAAAATACAGTCTTATGGAAAATCAAGAACTGATTAAACTGGTCACGGAGAAAGCCGAGAAATGGCTTACGCCGGCTTATGACGCCGAGACGCAGGCGGAAGTGAAACGCATGTTGCAGAATCCCGATAAAACCGAATTGATAGATAGCTTCTATAAAGATTTGGAATTTGGAACGGGTGGTTTGCGTGGCATCATGGGAGCGGGAAGCAACCGCATGAATATCTATACGGTAGGTGCCGCTACCCAAGGTTTGTCCAACTACCTGAACAAGTGCTTTGCCGGCAAGGGGCAAATCTCCGTTGTGGTGGGGCACGACTGCCGTAACAACAGCGATAAGTTTGCCAAAATCACTGCCGATATTTTCTCGGCAAACGGCATCAAGGTGTATCTTTTTGATGATTTGCGGCCTACTCCCGAAGTATCGTTTGCCATTCGTCATTTCGGTTGCCAAAGCGGTATCAATATCACTGCAAGCCATAATCCGAGAGAATACAACGGCTACAAGGCTTATTGGGATGATGGTGCACAAGTACTTGCACCGCACGATACGGCTATCATCGACGAGGTGAATAAGGTGAAGGTGGCCGACATCAAGTTCAACGGAAACAAGGATTTGATTCAGAGCATCGGCAAGGAAGTGGATGAGATTTACCTGAAACAGGTGCATACCATTTCCATCGATCCGGAGGTAATCAAACGGCAGAAGAATCTCAGCATCGTATATACTCCGCTTCACGGCGCCGGTAGAGTGCTGATTCCCGATTCACTGAAAGTGTGGGGATTTGAAAACGTGAACTGCGTGCCCGAACAAATGGTGAAGGATGGCAATTTCCCGACCGTTGTTTCTCCCAATCCGGAAAATGCGGAGGCCCTGACTTTGGCCATTGCTCTGGCGAAGAAGATAGATGCCGACATCGTAATGGCAAGCGACCCGGATGCCGACCGTGTAGGTATGGCTTGCAAGGATAGCAAGGGCGAGTGGGTACTTATCAACGGCAACCAGACTTGCCTCATTTTCTTGTACTATATCATCAAGAACCGCATTGCAATGGGCAAGATGAAGCCCAATGATTTCATCGTCAAAACCATTGTCACCACCGAACTCATCAAGGCTGTGGCCGACAAGAACAAGATTGAAATGCGCGATTGCTACACCGGTTTCAAATGGATAGCCCGTGAGATTCGCATAAGCGAAGGCAAGCAGCAATACATTGGCGGAGGTGAAGAAAGCTACGGTTTCCTTGCCGAAGACTTTGTGCGTGATAAAGACGCCGTTTCGGCATGTTCGCTGCTGGCCGAGATTTGTGCTTGGGCAAAGGATCAGGGCAAAACGTTGTATGACGTGCTGATGGATATTTATGTAGAATACGGGTTCTCTCAAGAAACAACCGTCAACGTAGTGAAACCGGGTAAGAGCGGTGCGGAAGAAATCAAGGCCATGATGGATAACTTCCGTGCTAATTCACCGAAAGAAATCGGTGGTTCGGCCGTATGTTTGGTGAAGGACTACAAAACCTTGAAAGCTACGGATGCGCGAGGAAACGTAACCGAATTGGATATGCCGGAACCTTCGAACGTGCTTCAATTCTTTACGGAAGACGGTACGAAGATTTCCGTTCGTCCGTCGGGCACGGAGCCTAAAATCAAGTTTTATATCGAGGTGAAAGGCGAAATGGGATGTCCTAAGTGTTATGCTGCAACGAATGCCGAAGCGGAGAAGAAGGTGGAAGCCGTGCGCAAATCGCTTGGCATCTGATAAAAAATATCGTTGAACAGGAAAGGAGAGGGTGCGGCCGAAATTGAGGTTGCACCCTTTTTTAGTTCTTCGACAGAAGTTTGTCTTTCTTTCCTTTTATTTTACAAACTTTTTGAAGCTCCACTTGTTTCCCTATGCTTTTTTATTCACTCCCTGACTGAATGGGATTCAGTCGGCGACTGAAACCATTTCAGTCACTGAGTGAAACCATTTCAGTCGCCGACTGATTGTACCCCTCTCAGAATACCTTCTGGAGTGGGTGGAGAAGAGATGCGGGCATCGCATTCTGATGGTAATAAATCGTTACTTAAACCGACGGCTTCCCGGATTGTCCATTTACTTTCATTCCTTATATCGGAATTTTACATTATCTTTGTGCACTGAATATGTAAATTAAGTGTATAGTGGATTGGCTATATGATTTATTTGTCGAACATTCCGCTTTGCAGGCGGTTGTTATACTCTCGTTGATTGCCGCCATCGGGCTGGGCTTGGGAAAGTTGCGCTTTTTCGGCATATCTTTGGGAGTGACCTTCGTTTTCTTTGCCGGCATCATTGCCGGGCACTTCGGATTATCCATCGATTCGCAGATGCTTAATTATGCGGAAAGCTTCGGGCTGGTGATATTTGTGTATGCGTTGGGATTGCAGGTAGGTCCCGGCTTTTTCAGCTCTTTCCGGAAAGGAGGGGTACAACTGAATATGCTGGCTGTGGGAGTGATACTCATCGGCACTTTGATGACCGTATTGGGCAGTTATGCGCTGCAAATATCTCTTCCGGACATGGTGGGCATCCTTTGCGGTGCGACGACGAATACTCCTGCGCTGGGTGCAGCGCAGCAGACGCTGAAACAGATGGGATTGGAATCCAGTACGCCGGCTTTGGGCTGTGCGGTGGCATACCCGCTGGGGGTGGTCGGAGTGATTTTGGCGGTACTGGCAATCCGTAAGGCGCTGGTACGTAAAGAAGACTTGGAACTGAAGGAAAAGGAAGACGTGAACAAGCCTTACATTGTAGCCTTTCAGGTACATAATCCGGCCATATTCAATAAGAGTATCAAAGAGGTAGGCGGACTGAACAGTTATCCGAAGTTCGTCATCTCCCGTTTGTGGCGGGATGGAAAGGTCAGCATTCCCACTTCCGAGAAAGTGATAAAGGAGGGCGACCGGCTTTTGGTGATAACCTCGGAGAAAGATACTCCGGCACTGACCGTACTCTTCGGCGAGCAGGAGCATACCGATTGGAATAAGGAAGATATAGACTGGAACGCCATAGACAGCCAGTTGATATCGCAACGCATCGTAGTGACTCGTCCCGAACTGAACGGGAAGAAACTCGGCTCACTCCATCTGCGCAATCATTACGGCATCAATATCAGCAGGGTATATCGCAGTGGCGTGCAGTTGCTGGCCACGGCTGAACTGACATTGCAATTGGGCGACCGTCTCACCGTGGTGGGAGAGGCAGCTGCCATACAAAATGTAGAAAAAGTATTGGGCAATGCTGTCAAAAGCCTGAAAGAGCCTAATCTGGTTGCCGTGTTTATAGGTATCGTCTTAGGTCTGGCATTGGGGGCAATTCCCATTTCCATACCGGGCATCAGCGCTCCCGTGCGTTTGGGGTTGGCTGGCGGACCGATTATTGTGGGCATTCTCATCGGCACATTCGGACCGCGGATGCACATGGTGACTTACGTCACGCGCAGTGCCAACCTGATGCTCCGTGCGCTGGGCCTGTCTCTCTATCTGGCATGTCTGGGGCTGGATGCCGGTGCACATTTCTTCGATACCGTGTTCCGTCCGGAAGGTTTGCTCTGGATTCTGGCAGGCTTCCTGCTCACGGTTGTTCCAGTGCTCATCATGGGCCTCGTTTCATTTAAGTGGATGAAAGTAGATTACGGAACAACGGCCGGCATGCTGTGCGGAAGCATGGCCAACCCGATGGCCTTGAACTATGCCAATGATACGATTCCCGGCGACAATCCGTCCGTGGCTTATGCCACGGTCTATCCACTGTGCATGTTCCTGCGGGTCATCATTGCGCAAGTACTGCTGATGTTTTTGCTTGGTTGATAAGAGTCGCCCTATACCTTTAATATTTGAACAACACTACTCCGGCTTCAACAATCACCCCCTTGTCGTAACATTTGTTTCGGGTGTAGTGGCGGCTGCTGCCGTAGCCTCCCGTAAGGAATATGCCGAGGCCGTCGTGTAGGCGGTACTCCAAATTGACACGGGCTTGCAGCGCATAGAGGCGTGCAGGTATCTCATCGTTTTTATTTTTGAACGTTTCAATGTGTTGATAGCCAAGGTCTCCGCTGATGAATAACTGCTTGTAGAGAGGAAGCTCAAGTCCGGCCCGGTAGAAAAGAGCTGCCGAAAACTTGTCGCCGAAATCCAGATAGTGAGTGCCACCACCCAGAATGGTATAAAACAGTTTGTTCTTGAATCGCGCTCCGGCATTCAGCTTGGTGGCATTGCCTGCAAAAAGCATCAACTGCACTTTAGTCTGCGGGTTGGCATTGACCAGCCCTAATTGAAATCCGTCCAGACTATTCTTGTAATAGTTGAAAAGGCCGATTTGCACCCCTTTGGCATGTACGGCCATATTGGCAGCGCCTATTTGCACCCCTTTGGCTGTGCCGCCAACCACGTTGCCTATGCCGGAAAACTGAATGCCTACCATGTTTCCGGCAATGATGTTGGCGAGGGCGGAAAGCTGCGCCCCATTCAGATGTTCGCCGACAATGTTTAACAAGCCTGCACCCGTAAATCCTTTCAGGCTTCCACCTGAAACGTTGGCCAATCCGGCAAGTTGCGCACCGGCAGCAGCATCACCATTGATATTCAACAAGCCGCCTATGCTGATACCGCGACTGTGGTTTCCGTTGATAGTTGCCAGTCCGGAAAGGGTCAATCCTTGCGCATTGTTTCCTGTGATGCCTACCAGTCCCGAAACCGATATTCCGGTAAGGCTGCCGTTGATATTGGTGATACCTGCTACTTGAATACCCCGCATTTTCCCCCCTACCATGTTCGAAAGGCCTGCCACTTGAATACCGTTCACTTCTTTACGCACAATGCTACCGAGCATATTGACTCCCAGACCGTTCAGACGATTCATCGAAGAGAATACACCCAAGTTGAGCCAAGTGCTTCCCGTGGTGTCAATGCGCTGAGTGGATATGTTTCTCCATAAAGAGATATTGATGCCTGCCGAAGTCTGATTAAGTCTCATCCGCATAGAGCCTTGTTCGCCGGAATAGTCTTGAGCGAGAGTTGCGCTTACAATGAGTAAAGACAGAAAGATGAGTGAAAAGATACGTTTCATTTTTGTTTTTTATATTTCATCCGGCCAAGGTGCAGGTTGCCGAGTGGCGCGAAGTATGGGTCGCTGTGCATCCACGGACCGAAGGTAATTACTTAATTTCTTTGACAACTTCCTGACAAGTCCGGGCTTTTCTCCGGATTTGTCATGCTTCTCATGTATGTCGGCAGAGATATTGAAAAGTTCGCGTTTACCGCTACCGAAATAATATATCAGTTTCCAGTTGCCCGAACGTATGGAGCAGGTAGCTCCGATGCCCGGCCCTGATGGTCCCCAACTGTTAGGGTAATGCCAATAGATATCACGGCTTTTCATTCTGCCTTTTCCGGTGAGTAGGGGCATAAAGCTTATTCCGTCGCGCTGCTGCACGGTTTTATAGTTATCTACACCTGCCATTTCAAGAATGGTAGGGAAGAAGTCTTCTATCATCAGATAATGGTCGGACTTAGTATTGGGAGTTATGACTCCCGGCCAGCGCACGATCATAGGCTCACGTATCCCACCCTCGTAAGCAGAACCTTTCCCGCTGTTGAGAGGAAAGTTCTGGATGTGTAGTTGCCCGGCGCGGGTATGGGCGGCCAGACCGCCGTTGTCGGACATAAAGATAAGCACAGTATTGTCAGCCAAGTTGTTTTTGTCCAGATAGTCCATGATGTCCCCCAAGCTTTTGTCCATACCTTCTATGAGGGTGGCATACGCTGCCTCAACCGGAGGAAGCCCCTTATCCAGATACTTCCGGTAGAAACGCATATCAGGCTGTATGGGAGTATGGATGGCATAGTGTGCCATGTATAGAAAGAAAGGTTTATTTGTCTGCTGTGCCTTGTCCAATGCTTTCAGAGCTTCTATCGTAAGTGCTTCACTTAGGAAGATATCTGTGCCGTGATATTGCTCCAAACCGGGAACGGCGGCAGGAGGACTTATGCCATCAACCTTATTGCCGAAATTCTCTTTCCCATAATAGCTGGCAGGCGAGCCGGCAGCATGTCCGGCAATATTCACAGCAAAGCCCATTTTCAGAGGGTCGGCTCCGGGAGTACCTTCAGCACCGAAATGTGCTTTCCCACAATGAATGGTGTGATAACCGTTATCTTTGAGTAGCTGAGCTAAAGATGTGACTTGTGTGGAACGTTCCACACCGGCTTCCTGACAAATACCATTTACATTCCATGCGGGATATGTCAGGATGGAATCCGGCTCTTCGTGAGTCGTGTTTTTGCGCAACGTCCAACTGGTTACACGGTGTCTTGCCGCATTCATTCCGGTAAAGAGGCTGACACGTGTGGGAGAACTGACACTACAAGCATAGGCCTGCGTGAACATTCTGCCTTGTGCGGCCATCCGCTCCATGTTGGGAGTGTGGTAAATGTCGTTGTATTTGGTGCGTTGCGTCCAGAAAGGCAAGGAAGTATCTTGCCATCCCATATCGTCTACAAGGAATAAGATGATATTGGGAGGTTGCTGCGGAGTGGATGCAGCTGTGTCGTGACTTTCTGCCGCCATTCCGCACATCGGCAGTATGGCGGCAGATAATAACAGTTCTTTCTTCATTGTTTTTTATCCTTTGGCTTCTTGATACAAGAAACGTTTAATGGATTTCTTAGGTGTCTTTTCAAACTCTTCAGGGTAGATCTTCATTTTGGAAATCTGGCTGTATGCCGGCAGCTCGGCATTCAAGGCAATACGGTTCTCTTCCATGATGCGCTCCAAGTCGTCATTGTTGAGGCCGTGGGCAAAAGCGTCGTCAAAGTCGGGATATACCAGACCAACCAGCTTCTCGTTCTGTTGTACGATGATGCTTTCGGCCACATAAGGCTGGTTGTTCAACTTATCTTCTATCTCTTCGGGATAGATGTTCTGGCCGCTCGGGCCGAGAAGCATATTCTTGCTGCGTCCCTTGATGGTTACGTTGCCCTCGGCATCCATCAGAGCAAGGTCGCCGGTATGCAGCCAGCCGTCTTTGTCGAGCACCTGCTCGGTGGCCTCCGGATTTTTATAGTATCCCAGCATGACATTGGGACCACGACAAACGATTTCTCCCGGAACGTTTTCCGGATCGGGCGATAGGATTTTCACTTCCATGCGTGGTGCGGCCTTGCCACAAGAGCCGGGTTTGAAGCGAGACCAGTCTTCGTAGCATATGATGGGGGCGCATTCCGTCATGCCATAGCCCACCGTGTAGGGGAAATCTATTATTCTCAACAAATGTTCCACCTCCTGATTGAAGGCGGCGCCACCTATGATGACTTCGACAAAGTTTCCGCCGAAGGCCTGCATCATTTGTTCGCGTACGGTTGCTTTTATTTTGTCGTTGATGATGGGAACTTTCATCAACAGTTTCATGGCCGGTGTCTCCAGTTTGGGCAGTACGTTCTTCTTTATGATTTTCTCGATAATCAACGGGACGGCCACAATCAGATTCGGTTTTATTTCTGCAAATGCTTGGAAAATGATTTTCGGACTGGGCATGCGGGTCAGGAAGAAGATGTGGCATCCTGCGGCAAACTCATAGAGGAACTCGAATGCCAAACCGTACATGTGGGCCATGGGCAACATGGACACGAGCTTGTCTCCGGCTTTCAGTGACAGCACTTCAAAGGCAAAGGCGGTGTTCGACCAAAGGCTGCGGTAGGGCAACATCACTCCCTTTGAATAGCTGGTGGTGCCCGATGTATAGTTAATCACCGCCAACTCTTCGGGTTGGTCTTTATGGTAGCTGATATGTTCTTTGCGGAAATTTTTGGGATACCTTTTCCCGAACATTTCATTCAGATGTTCGCGGGCGTAATCCAGTTTCTCGCTGCGAGAGACGAGGATGGAGAAATCTGTCATCATCATGATGCCTTCCAGCAGAGGCATGGCGCTTTCGTTCAGGTTCTCCCATACCTGATCGCCTACAAACAGCAGTTTGGCTTCGGAGTGGTTCACGATGTTGTGCACATTGTCTGCCTTGAACTCATGTAGGATGGGAACAATGACGGCTCCGTAAGTCAGTGTGGCGAGGAAAGTCACGCCCCAGTGCGAACTGTTACGGCCGCATACGGCAATTTTATCGCCTTTCTTTATGCCGCTTGCCTCAAAAATGATATGCAGCTTTTCTATTTTGCGGGCCACATCTTTATACTGTAATGTGGCTCCTTTATAGTCGGTCAGGGAATCCAGATCCCAATTCTCTTTTATACTATTCTCTATATAGGCGATAAAGCTTTGTTCCATGATACAATTGCACATTTAGTTGAAATTTGCGCAAATATAAGGCTTTATATACAGAATGCAAACTTTTGAAGGAAAAAACGTTTTGTATAAGAGAGGGGAGGAGAAAATGTGTCACGACATGCACTGCAAATACCAGTCGTACATCCGTTGCACCCCTTCCTCGATTTCTATTTTGTGGTGCCAACCCAGTGCATGCAGTTTCGACGGGTCTGTCAGCTTGCGCAGTGTGCCGTCGGGTTTGCTGCTGTCGAAGGCAAGCCGGCCTTGATAACCTACGGTGGCTACAATCAGCTCGGCCAATTGACGGATGCTGATTTCCTTACCCGTACCGATGTTGATGTGGCAGTTGCGTATTTCCTTTTCACCCGGTTGGCAAGTGTCTTTGAAGTCTACATGCTCCATGACGAAGACGCTGGCGTCTGCCATCTCTTCACTCCAGAGAAATTCGCGGAGAGGTGTTCCCGTTCCCCAAAGCTTCACCTCTTCCCGTTCTATTCCGTATTTGGCAAGGATGTTCAGTATCTCTTCCTTGCTGCTGTTGCCGTCAACACCCTCCACCGGGCGGAGATTCATGTCGCGGCATACGGCATCCCAATCTTCGCGTTTCAGGCAGTGGGCCAGATGTATCTTGCGAATCATGGCGGGGAGCACGTGGCTGCGTTCCAAATCGAAGTTGTCGTTAGGCCCGTACAGATTGGTGGGCATCACGGCAATGTAGTTGGTTCCATATTGCAGGTTGAAGCTTTCGCACATCTTCAGTCCGGCAATTTTGGCTATGGCGTATGGCTCGTTGGTATATTCCAGAGGCGAGGTGAGGAGTTCGTCTTCTCTCATCGGTTGCCGGGCATCGCGGGGGTAGATGCAGGTGCTACCCAGAAAAAGAAGTTTCTTCACATGATGCCTGAAACTCTCGCCTATGACGTTCTGCTGTATTTGCAGGTTCTTGTAAATGAAGTCGGCCCGGTAGATGCTGTTGGCCATGATGCCGCCCACGAAAGCGGCGGCAAGAAAGACATATTCCGGCTGTTCCTCGTCGAAGAAGCGGCGGACGGCTGCCCCGTCGAGCAGGTCGAGTTCGTTGTGGGTTTTTCCTACGAGGTTGGCATACCTCTTTTGCCGGAGGTTGTTCCAGATGGCAGACCCCACCAGCCCGCGGTGACCTGCCACATATATTTTGGCATTCTTATCTATCATAACAATATTCGCTTCTAAGCGTTATTCTTCTTTTGCTCTCAGGTGCAGTTTCTTCACGAACTCCATGTCGTGGGCCACCATGATGCGCACCAGTTCCTCGAAACCGGTCTGCTGCGGATTCCAGCCAAGCAGTGTTCTGGCTTTGGTGGGGTCTCCCAGAAGTTGCTCCACTTCGGCGGGACGGAAGTATT
Source organism: Prevotella heparinolytica (assembly GCF_004342845.1). GTDB lineage: Bacteria > Bacteroidota > Bacteroidia > Bacteroidales > Bacteroidaceae > Bacteroides > Bacteroides heparinolyticus. The sequence continues at coordinate 90,867 of NZ_SLXB01000016.1, forward strand.
TCGGGTCTACCTCTACAAGCACTTTTCCCGTTCGGGTGTCGATGCCTTTTTCCTTTACGCCTTCGCCTTCCCAGCTCAGCTCGATGCCGGCTTCGCGGAAAGCCAGCGTGGCAAATTCGCGCACCGTGTGCATCTCGCCGGTGGCAATGACAAAATCTTCGGGAACATCGTGTTGCAGAATGAGCCACATACATTCCACGTAGTCGCGGGCATACCCCCAGTCGCGCCGGGCATCGAGATTGCCCAGATAGAGCTTATCCTGAAAGCCTTGTGCAATGCGTGCGGCGGCCAGTGTGATTTTCCTTGTCACGAACGTTTCGCCCCGGCGTTCGCTCTCATGGTTGAAGAGAATGCCGTTCACGGCAAACATGCCATAGCTTTCGCGATAGTTCTTGGTAATCCAGAAGCCGTATTGCTTGGCCACTCCGTAGGGGCTGCGCGGGTAGAAGGGAGTGGTCTCTTTCTGAGGTACCTCCTGCACCTTACCGAAGAGTTCGGAAGTAGAGGCCTGATAGATGCGCGTTTTCTTTTCCATGCCGAGGATGCGCACTGCCTCAAGCATGCGCAGCGTGCCCACGGCGTCGGTTTCGGCGGTATATTCGGGCACGTCGAACGATACTTTGACGTGGCTTTGTGCGGCAAGGTTGTATATTTCGTCGGGTTGTACTTGCTGGATGATGCGGATGAGCGAACTGCTGTCCGTCATGTCGCCATAGTGCAGGTTGATGGTGCGGCGTTGCTTCATGTCGCGCACCCATTCGTCGAAGTAGAGGTGCTCGATGCGGCCGGTGTTGAAAGAAGAAGAACGGCGCAGGATGCCGTGTACTTCATAACCTTTTTGAAGAAGAAACTCGGCCAGAAACGAACCGTCCTGACCGGTAATGCCTGAGATAAGAGCTTTTTTCATTCCGTATTGCTTTTTGATATCTGTTTTTCAGACTGCAATATTCGTCATTTTTAGGGAGATACGCAAATGCAACTCTTACATTTTTATCTCCCCCTTTCCTCATAATCCGTACTTTTGCCTGCGATTCATTAACCTAATAAACCATGATACAGATGTTCAGTATTCTATCTTATTTCAGGAGTGCGGACGGGCTTCAAAGAACCTGTTCCGCCGGCAAAAGAGACAAGGGAAAAGAAGAGAAAGCGGTGAAAGAGCGGCAGGAGGAGAAAGCGGATGCGAAGAAAAAGCTGCAGGAGAAAGAAGCGAAGGAAGGAAAGGATGCGGGGAAAGTGCGGAAAGCGCGTACCGCCTCTCCCACGCTTTCAAGTTTCGTCCGGGTGGCGGCCCG
>NZ_SLXB01000017.1 GCF_004342845.1 Prevotella heparinolytica
CCCTGACGGAAATAGACGCGCACGGAGTCCGTGCCGCCGCGGAAGTCGGATTCCTGCCCCCGGGAATGCCCGAGGGAAAGCAGGAAAAGCAGGAGGAGGAAGGGTCTTTTCATTGCCTGTGAATAAGGGTTATACATCTTTTTCATCTCTCGGACGGATAACCGTACCGGCTGTCCGTCCGCCCGCCCGGCCGCTTGTCCGGGGACCTGTCATGGCCTTGTCGGAGCGGCTTCGGGCAGGTGTTCCGGGAGTCACACCTCTTGGCAAGAGGTGTGGGGGACGGGAAAAGGCATGAGGAAATTTCCACTCGGGGGAAAGGAAAGGAAAGGCGGGACGGCCGGCAGGTTCCGGCCTCTTGCGGCAGGAGGGCCGGACATGGGGTTGTAAACATCACGGTGCAGTCGTTTGCACGGGGCGGGGATGCATTTTTTCTTACAAATATTTGTATATATTAAATAAAAGCCTTTTATTTGCAGGCAGTTACGGGAGGGGGCACACCTCTTGCCAAGAGGTGTGGAAAGGGGGTTCTCTTTCATGGCGGATCCCCCGGGATATGGCAATTCCTTTCAGGACGGGAAAACCTCTTCCAGCAGTTTGCGGTTGGCCGACGCCGGCCGCGTGTCGTTTATCTCCCCGATGTATATGAGGGTCGTCTTGGTGTCGGTATGCCCCAATGCCTTGGAGATGACGGGCAGGTCGACGTTCCCCTCGTAGGCGATGCTCGCCCAGGAGTGGCGGGCGACGTAGGAGGTCAGGTTCACCGCTATTCCCGCCTCACGGGCAAGGGTCTTGAGCGCGCGGTTGTAGCGGTTCAGCGCCGAGGAGTAGGAGACTTCCGCAGGATTTCCGAGTTTCGTCCCGCCTCTCGTCCTGCCTTTACCGCCGTCTTTCCCCTTATCCTTTCCACCGCCTTTCGTCCGGTCTTTCTCACCGCCTTTCATCTTATATAATATGGGAAAGAGGTAGTCCGACTCCCGCGTCGCATACTTGTCCAGTATGTCGAGCATGCAGGGTTCCAGCGTCACCCTGACCTGCCGGCCGGTCTTGCGCCGCCGGTAGGTAAGCACCCCGTCCCTGACCTGTGGGCGCCGGAGGCCGGCCAGGTCCGCGAAGGGCATGCCCATGGCGTAGAACGAGAAGAGAAAGAAGTCTAAGGCCGCAGCCTCCACGGCTGCCCGCTTCCTCCCGGTTTCCCCGGCCTCTGCCCCGCCTCCTGCGGGGGAGAGGCTTTTGAGCCTGCGCAACTCCCCTGTGGTGATGCCGCGCTTCACCGTGGGAGAGTTGCCCGTGAACACGCCCTTGAAGGGCTTCCTGTCCTTCACGAGCCGCTTCGAGGCAGCTTTGTTGTGGATGGCGCGCAGCGAGCGCATGTAGCAGGAGGAGGTGTTGGGACATACGCCACGATCCTGCAGCCACCGCTCGTAGCGGCGCACATTGTCGGCGTTGAGCGCCGATACGGGGACATCTGTGTTGCCGCAGAAGCGGATGAAGGAGCGCACTGCCGTACGGTAATTTTCCGCCGTGGAACGACTTACGCCACGGGGTGCCTGCTCGGCACAAACGGAAAGCATCGGAACCGGCTTCCGTTTTTTCCCGGCAGGTTGCTCTATGCCGGGCTCAATTGTATGGCCCGCCTGCCTAAAACTTGGTAAAAAATAGATCATCTCTCGATTGGTTTAAGTGATTATGCAGACAAAAATAAACGTTTCCCTTACACGGGCGATATGCAACAGCGAAAGTGAGTGTGAGCTTTCGGAAACCGAGGCGGCGCGAGATTTCCTGAACAGTGGCGGCCGAATAGGCCGGTTCACGCTTCATACGCAGTGTGATTTCGCGCCCGATGTACCGGCTGGTGGAGAGGCCGACAGTGGCGGTCGAGCAATGACGTGAAACGCAGCAACACCTCCCGATGGCGGGGGTTGAGTTTCTCAGTCTCGTCGATAGGAAGGGGGCATCGAGAAAGCGAACCGCTGCATCGTCTGTCTCGGCGCGATCTGTTATTCTGTTGGCCGGTATCTGCATATCAACCAAAGTCTAACTTATCTGCTTCGTCTTGTCAAACAGCAGGTATATCCCACAAAGGTTCTGCCTCCCAACCATCAGGAAAGCCCATTGCGTTCATGTCTATGGATGGGTAAGCAGACAGCAAGGCATCAATCTTAGCCTTCATGTCGTTATTCGGTGAAATGATATTTAAAAAGTACTTGATGATACAAAGGCTGAAATAGGCTTTCTTCTGATTGACAGGAATCGTTATCCAGAGACGCGCCATACGCCGTTGAGTCAGAACCCTCAGAGCAAAGGTACGGTTCCAAACGCGAGCATGATGACCGCAATTATTTCTGGCAACAGTGATAATCGTCATCCATGAGTTAAAGACAGGCACTCCCAAGGCGAACTCTTGTGCTATCTTCTTTCGGATTTGGTTACTCTTGATATTGTCGTATATCTTAGTCAGAACGCCCAAGGGAAGTATCTCTACCAGCATCCAAGCCGGCGGATACGGGTCGGAATAAGCGTTGCGGAAATGCTCAATGAAATCCTCACGAGACTTGGTCAGTTCTACATCTATTAGCTGTTTTGTCTTGGCAAAAGTATTGGCATCATAAAAGCATGATGGGTCTGTCATCCAAAACGGGTTGCCCGTCTCACGACTTGTGATGTTGACAATGGCACTACGGACGGCAATCTCTATCTTTTCAATCTCATTGAACATCAGTAGTCGCAGATGCCTGTCAAAACGGTACATGTCCAACGCCTGATTAAACGCAGCACCGGGTTTGAACAAATGTTGCTCCTTCGGTGTGGCCAAAAGGGGGTAGAGGTATGCACTGAACCTGTAATAACCAATGTGGCGGAGATAGTTTTCCGCCCGTGCTATATTCTCAACGTGGAGACCACGCGATTGTAGCAATGCCACCAACCGGCTTGGCGATGAGTATGTCTTTGTATAATGTGCCATAATAAAATAAAACGACCCGCCGATTTAAGCATTGTAAAGAGGCTTGGCGGGTTCTCGTGCGACAAAAGTACTGCTTTTGTTTGAAACAGCCAAACATTGTGGCAGAAAAAGAATAAAAGCAACCAAGCATCATTTTTGCCTCAAAGCGCCACCACGCCCTACCCCTGTTTTGACAGCTGCAATCCTTTGTCTTGACAGAGGCAAGTGTTCAAGCCGACAGACACAAGTCTCCGACGTGACAGACACAAGTGTTTGAGCCGTCAGACTCAAGTGCCTGGCAAGGTAGTGGTAAACATCTGATAAACAATGAGATTTGACTTAGAAAACAAGCCGTCGGGTGAGGTTATCGACCTGCTTCTTATCCCGAACTCAAGTAAGTGATTATGCAGACAAAAATAAACGTTTCCCTTACACGGGCGATATGCAACAGCGAAAGTGAGTGTGAGCTTTCGGCATCCATCGCCCTTTCAGGGAAACGTTGTATCTTATGGAGAACAAGCAAGCAGTGCTTGTCAGAAGAAGTGCGGCTTGACGTACTTATCCGTGTACGAGGTGAAGTGCAGTCCAGGCATCGGGCCGTCGGAGGTCGGGATGCGCATCGAGTCGATGAGCGAGAAGTCGTCGGCAGACAGCGCATAGTATTCTTCCGCCTCGGGCGTCACGACGCAAACCGTCCAGTCGAACATATTGCCGAAGATGGTGAGCTTGTCCGTCTCCGGATTGTAGGAGGGCAGTCCGGTCTTTATCACTTCGTAGGTCTTGTTCATCAATACGTAGAAGGAATGGTCGGCATCGGTGAGGTATCCCAGTGTCTTGCGGTCGGAGAACTCCGTGATGAAAAGGTATTTGACGTGCAGTCCTTCGGGCAGAGGAATGGAGCGCACGTAGGGGCGACCCCGTACCTGCTTCAAGTGGAACAGCTTACCCTCATCATCCAGAATGAGGTAGCCTTCGTCATATTCCTTCCGAGGGTTGGGATTGCCGGCTATGCGAGAGGCGGGGAAGCGGAAACCTTTCTTCACGAGCGCCTCCGTAAACTTCGCGCTCTTCTCCCTGTCCAAACTGTTACTGTCCATCACTACGAACTCGATACCTTCCGAAGTGATACGGAATACGTCGTCAGGCATAGCCAAATCTACCCGCTTCGACATACTCTCTAATAACGGATACAATGGGATAACGGCAGTATTGACTTCCGACGCCGATACGCGGAAGTTGAAGTTAGTACGTTGCACCTCGCGCGGTGTGACGGGCACCCCCTTCAGAGTGTCGGGGAAGCGCTCGTCGGCCATCAGTTGCCGGACGTAGAACAGGGGCAGGATGCTGTCTGTCTGTTCCTGCGTATAATTGTTGCCCGAGCGATCGCGCCGTATCATGCCGGTGGCCTCGTCGTAACCTATGGAGAGAAAGTCGCCTATCACGCAGCTGTATAGAGCGAAAGGCGTACGCGAAGGCTTAGAGGCGAAGAAAGTATAGCACCACGGCAGTTGCCAGAGTAACAACATCACTACTGTGAAGCACAAGAATAATTGACTAAAACGTTTCATCTCTTTGTTATGCTTTAATGATTGAATGGGACGAGGTCAGTCTTGCCTGCCCGCCTTGAAGCGCAGGACGGAAATCCACGAGAGGCTGACGCACAGCAGGCTGTAGACGACAAGCCACGTCAGAAAGCCGTTGTATGCCTCGGGCTCGGAGGAGAGGAAGAAGATGCGTAGCAGCAACAGCGTCACCGCCAGATTGAACACCCGCCGTTTCCAGGTAGGCTCCAGGCACACCCATGCCGTGAGCGAATAGGCGCAGAGGCCGGCCACGTACCAAGTGGCGGCCGTCAACAGTATGCGCATGTACAGTTCGGGAGCCAGTATCCGTTGCAGATAGACGAACATCAGCAGGTAGTTCAGGAAGAAACAGGACGCCAATGCGGCCAATCCGTAAAGCAGCATGAGGTTCACCATCTTCAGTTGCGGATAGGGCAGGTGCAGTGTCAACTTCAGGCATTTGTGATACATTTCGGGGACGAACTGCACTAATGCCAGCAGTATGCCCGCCAACAGGGGGATGTATTGCAGCAAGTCCACGAAGATGGCATCACGCATCAGCATCACTTCCCATACGTGGGCGGCTCCTTTAAGTTCAGCCACACGGTTTATGCGCAGCATGGAATATCCGGCAAAGCCCGTGCTTACGGCAAAGGCCAGCAACAGATACCAGCGTGTTTTAATCCATTCTTTATAAAATATGGCGTTCATTTCTTTCTTAATATTTCCCGGTGAGGCCGATGAAGGCGTCTTCCAGATTTACGGTTTCACATTTCAGTTGATTATAGGGCACTTGCAGGGAGGAGAATCGGTCTTCCACCTCTTGCGGAGTGAGGAACGAATATGTCTCCAGCGTGTTGCGTATGACGGCCGGATGATAAAAGTCCGCGTCCTTCGGCAGGGTGTAGCCCTCGGGCACGGTGCAGGTGTAGCGGCGTATCGTGTCGAGCAGTTCCCTGACGGGTTGCTGAATCAAGATGCTGCCGTAGTCCATGATAATGCAGTCGTCTATCAGGCGTTCCATGTCTTGGATGATGTGCGAGGTCAGGAAGACGGTTTTGTTCTCCGAGCGGGCATAGTCGCGCAGGTAGTCCACGAAGAGGCGGCGATAGCCGGGATCGAGTCCCAGCGAGAAGTCGTCCAGTACCAGCAGCTCCGGATTCTGTGCCAAAATCAGACCCAGCGCCACTTGCGAGCGCTGTCCGCACGACATGCGCGAGATGCGCTGCTTGGGCGCCACTTTCAGCTTGTTCATCAGGTCGTAGTAGGCCTCCTTCCGCCACTGTCCCGGATAGAAGGCAGCGTAGAAGCGTTCTATCTCGCGGATGGTCATGAACTGGTATTGCACATGTCCCTCGATGAGCAATCCGATGTTTCGACGCAAGGCCGGCTCCAGCGTCCGAATGTCCTGTCCGAAGATGGAGCACCGGCCCGAACGGGGTGTCAGGTAACCGCTCAAGATGTTGATGGTGGTGGTTTTCCCTGTTCCGTTTTTCCCCAGCAGCCCCAATATGCGCCCTTGCGGGACGCTGAAGCTGAGATTCTCGTATATCAACCGTTTGCCGTAGTAGTGCGTCAGGTTATTGCATTCAATGATATTCCCCATTGATTTTTATAGTAAAGTTAGTGATGATGATCGGAGTCCGTCATCTTTTGTATACCCAATCAAAGGAAGAGAAACAGCAGCGGTATCAATATCCCCGCCGCCAACTCTATTCCTCCGCGTCCCCACAATCCTTTCGGGCCTTTCAGCATGATGAGGCCTGTCAGCGTGATGAGGATAAGTCCTCCCGCGAACAAGTCGGAGAAGTGTGTCCACCAGCTTCCGGGGTTGTAGTGCAGCTTGGTCAGGGCGCTCAGCAACGGACGGCGTGTCAACTTCTCATACACCGCCCGGCTGTCGGCGAGGTTCACCACCAGATTGGAGCCTCCCTTCAGAAACACTTTCATCTCTCCCTCTTTGGGGAAGTAGTGCTTGGTGTAGTTTCCGTCTTCGCCTATGGGTTTCAGCAGCTTCAGCACATCTTCCTTGCGGATGCCGGCTTGCGGAGGGAGAGGTTCGGTCAGCCTGTATTCCTGTAGTTCTATCGAGTAATGAGGATTGAAGCTGCTGCGGTGGTTCATCGCAATGCCCGAAATGGCGTATATCAGCACCATCCCCGAGAAGAAGAACGACACGTCGCGGTGCACAAGGCGGCACCACTTGCGCAGAAGCGTGCCGGCCTTACCTTGTGTGCCACGTTGCCGCTCGTTCTTGACGTTCGGTATGCCTTCTTCCGTCGGCGACTTACTGAATCTCATAGCCGGTGGCCTGTATGTAGTAGAAAGACAGATAGGCTTTCCCCTCTTTTGCCTGACGGTCGGCTATCTTGGCACGGAAGTCGGCGATGCGTGCTTCGGGCGTGTTGGCCGTTTCGTTGCGTGCTTTCTTCTCGGTGCTGCATCCGCCTTCACCCTCTTCGCCGTGCTTTTGGGCAGAAGCTTCTTTCAGTTGAGATTCCCATTTTTGCAGGTAGGCTTCGTCCACACGCTGTTCCATGAGCGTACCTTTCACACGCACGATGCTGTTGACGCATTTCGTGTCGAACGAACCCAGTTCGCCTGCTTCCACACGAATGGTCTGCGTGTCGTCGCTGCCCATCAGGAAAATCTTGGTGGCACCGTGCTTGCAGGCATGCGTGCATACGCCTTCGACGGTCACTTCCTGATTGGCCAATGCTTCGGCATCGGCCAGCAGGCTGTCTATTTCGAGTACGCCTGAAGTCTGTTCGGCGGTTGTAGAACTGTCCGCGTTCTTGGCTTGTTTGTTGCCGCATGCGGTGAATGTGAGTGCTGTTGCAGCAATGGCTGCGATGAGAATGTTCTTGGTTTTCATTGTTCTCTTGTTATTAGTTAGTATAAAAATGTTGTTTGCAGATGATTGAACAGGCCTACAGGTACACCCCGATGCCAGCTTGGAACGAACGGTTCTTCTCGTGGTTGGCGTACAGCGCATGTTGCCACCCGACTTCCGCGTAGCCTAAATTCTTTCCGATGTATCGAGACCATCGCAGAGAGATGCCGTATATCGTACGACTGCCGCTCATCATCTCGAGGTTCTGTTGCAAGATGGTCAGGGCATACGGGTGCGCCGTTTGTCCGTCGATGTTCAGTGCGGCGTCTATCTTTCCTTGGCAGATGCCGTAAAGGCGTGCGTACAGCAGGCTTTTGTTCCATTTATGGGTAGAAGCAAGGCCCAGCGAAGCACTCCACAGACTGTACTTCATACTCTTGGCAGGCGTCTTGTAGGTGTCTTTCTGTTGCAGATACCCGATGGCGGGTTGCAGGCTCCATCTCCACTTCTCCGTCTGTTCCTGCTCATAACTGCCGCTTACCGTTGCGTGCAGCGCCTTGCTGCCGAACTGCTCTGCGGCTGAAATCTGAGGATAGATATGGTTCATTGCATCTCCGTAGAGGTTTTCCGTGCCTCTGCGCTCGTTGTAGGCTATCGATGCCTTAAGACCGAAGAACCGGCGGGCATGCCGTAAGAAAGTCCGGGTAACCTCGCCTTGCAGGTTGTTTTCTTTCAGCTCGTTTAGCGTGAGGTCGTTGGACTCAGGCAGCATCTTCTCGTAAAAAGAATAACGATAGTGGAAGCTACCACTCCATCTGCCATCAGCCTGTACGGGCAGCAAGTCGACTCCGGCGCCGTAGCTGTGTCCTTGATAACGAACGTTCGTGCGGGTGCCGTCGAAGCGGGTGTAGCTGTTCCCCAATCCCGTAAGGTGGAACGTCTTCGACACCCCCAGTTCGTTGTAGTAGGCCAGAGAACCGTTCTGCTTGTATTTGCGCGCTTCGACGGATAGGGCCACCGCATACGAAGCCATGATGCCGTAAGCCGCGCCGGCTTTGGCTTGCAGGTCGGCCACCTTATTGTTGGGGCGGGGGTCTATATCGCGAAACTCTTGCACGGCCCGGTAGGAGAATTCCCCTCCGAACGTCCATCGTCCGGTTGCTGCGGCATATCCGCCTCTGAAGAAGTAGGTTTCCGACTTCATATCTCCGCCTATGGTGTCGGCGGCAATGTACGGGTAGAGCAGTTCATAGTCCGAACTTTCGTTCCACTGCACATTCCGGCGGATGCCGTTGCGGTAGTAGGCATCTCCCCATATACGCGATTTCTCGGACGTACATACATACGAGTCTCCCGCAAAGAGGAATCCTTTCCATCCGTCTCCCAGTTCTGCAGTTGTCGCCCGGCTTTGTCTGCTCCATTCGCCCGTTGCCCCGAGGGTGGAGAGCGAATAGGATTGGCGATAATAGTTTAAGGCCGGATTAAGGAAAGGACGTGTAAGGAACTCCCGTTTGGCCGCGGAGTGCATAAATGCCCTTTTCTGTATGAAAACCGTGTCCTCCCCTTGAGCCCAAGAGGAGGATACGGCCACCGATAGGAATAGAAGTGAAGATATGAGCCCTTTCTTCATTTTGCCTTCGGAGAATAATTTATTCGTGGAACTTGAAATAAGGATCCGCCTTCTGCTCGGGCAGGAAGTCCACAGACGAGTCGTTGGTATCTTGCAGGGTGATACCTGAAAGAACCTTGCGGCGAACGCTCTTTCCGTAGCGGGTCTTGTCGCTGTTTACTTTTCCGCAGTACGTCCAGCCTCTGTCCAAAGCAGGCGACGTCACGTTCCATTCGTATTCGCTCTCTACACAGAGGTTGACGGCATCCAACACCCATTTGTTAGGAATCTTGTAGCCTTTGGAAGGTCCCATTTCGTACACGTTTCCGTTGATAATCATGTTGTACTTATATTCGTAAACATAGTCTTTCAGATACTGTTCGGCAGAGAGCTGATTGTTCTCGTCGTCGCCCAGACGTGCCAGTACGAAGGCTTTGAAGCCGCGGTTGTGAGGTCCCCAGATGGTGGCCGTATAACAATAAATCTTCTCCATGTTGGGTACGGGCGTGTCGGTGTCGGTGAATTTCGGGTTGGAACTTTCGTCATACCACTCGAAGTCGGCTTTCGTCAGGTCGAAAGAGTTGGAGTTGACAGTCGTGTGGTTCTTACCGATGTCACACAGCAACAGAGACTTTCCCGGGGCAACCATGATTTTACCTCCCAGCGGGATGCGGTAAATAGCATTGGTAGTGAAGGCTTCGTTCATAATGTCCGGAGAATAGGTGTGCTTGCTTACTGTGAGGAATGCAGACTCGGCAATGGTGAGTCCGTCTGCGCAAAGCGTCTCACCCGAGTTATTGTAAATACGGAAGTATTTGTCTCCGTTGTATTGCTTATTCTCCGGAGTCTCTGTTCCGGTGAAGAAGATTTCGGCAATGACGAAGCTTCCTCCCTCTTTGCTGTCATTATATACATAGCCCGTAAGATTGAGCGGGGTAGCGGAAGAGGCTTCGGTCAGAGTTACCGATTCTTTATAGGCCCGTATCTTGGAATGAATGGTCTCTCCATTCAACCGGTAGGTTAGAGAACCTTCCATGCTGATGGTGTAGAGTCCTTCGGGCACGCTCACGGCGATGCTTACAGTAGAAGGAGAAAGAACATTGGCACGAGTAGCGGGTTTCACGACGGTGGTCTTCTCTCCTGTATTGATGTTCTTCAATACCAATTCCTGAATGCCGATAACAGGACTCTGATTCTGCAACTCGGCAGGCGCGTTGAACTGCATGGTCACATTGGCCATCTTTACACTGTTGTCATCGTCATTGCTGCAAGCAGTGAACGCTAAACCTGCAATCATTGTCATGCAGACTGCATAAAATACTCTTTTCATTTTCATCTTCTTTTAATTTTCTGTTTGATGGAATTATTATAGTTTAAGTTTCAGCTCCATCCCGAAATAGGGACTGGCTGCAGTTCTTCGTATGAGATATCCGTTTCGTGTGTAATCGGGCACATAGTCCAGAATACGGTTGGCAAAGAGTGCGATAGACATATTCTTGCCAAATTCTTTCGTGGCCTTGAAGTTGACGTACATATAGAAAGGCGTAGTCATCTTCTCAAGCAGGGCCGAGGTACGAGAGATAACCAAATGCTGCTTGTAAGTATCCTTTTTGTCTTCTTCGGTGTAAGGTAATATTTTCCCTGTGGAGGCATCCATGTAGGCAATGGGGGTACCGCTTGCTCTGGGACTCTGTCTGCTTTGGAACCACATGCACTCCGAAGTGGCAGAAAGGGTCAGACCCAATTCTTTCAGATAGGTATCTACGGTGAAATTGGTGTTGAACTGCCCAAGATGGAAACTATCATCTGTTTCGTAGATGCCTACGTACTTGTCGCTCAAAGCTATGCCATTTACTACCGCGGAAACGCTTTTAGCTATGGGCTGGCTGTTTTCGTAGATGGTGTACAGCCACGCCCCGTTCACGGTGAAACGGGTGTTGAGTGCTTTGAATCGTTCGGTGGAGAGTTGAAATTCCACTCCCTCTTTCTGTGTACGGCTGCCGTTTCCGGTATAGGAGTAGCCTCTTAAGATGGTTCTCATCGCATAAGGCATGCTTTCCAGAGCCGGCGGGCCGGTCAGAGTGGAACCATCTATCTTGCTGGAATCGTATACCTTGTATTCGTATGGAGAATAGGTCGGGATATGCCGGAAACCGGAACTCATCCGCTCGTGGAAGTAAGTAACGGAAAGCATGTTCTTGCCGTATTCCAGACTCAAACGCACCTCCTGCTTGAAGTTGCGGGCAGGCTTCAGGCCGTAGTTGGTAGGGTTCACGATGTAAGTACGCAAGTTGATGCGCTTGTATGCGGGGTTGGCATGCCAATAGTTCAACTGGGTAAAATCCATGTAGATATTGTTCGGATGGAGTTGCGAGAGGGTAGGCATCAACAGCAGCCGTCCCATTCCTCCGCCCAATCTTATTACCAGCCTTTTACATCCGAGGCTGATGCTCGGAAATCGCCATTGCACGTTGATACGCGGATCGAGGAACATCTTTCCGCCTAAGGCGTACTGCTTGTCGAGATTCAGCATCATGTTGCCGTTTATCCCGGCTTGCACTTCCAATGAATGGTTTCCTATGGGGATGTTGACATTGTCCTCTACGTACACATGCCACAGCTCGGAGGCAGGAATGTCGCTGTATTTGCGCGGACGCAGGAAGCTGCTTCCGGGGTCGAGCGGACGTGCCGGGTCGTAGATTTGTCCGCCTCCGAAGTTCTTGTCGTACCTGAAGGTGCTTCCGACCAACAGCTTGTGACCCGCCAAACCGGTCTGCATCCCGAACTCCGCAGCCAACTTGGCGTATAAGTTCAGCGGCTTGCCGTCCACTATGGTATAAGCAGTGTATTTGTAGGGCAGTATTTCCGCATCATGTTCACCCGCTTTCATGTGGGTGGGCACTGCCCAATCACGGTCCAGCTGGATGAATCGGGCGCGCTTTATTTCGTCCCACGACATGCCGGCAGAGAGGTCCAACTCCAATTTCCGGAAGGTTTTCCCTTTGGAGGCCATCCATTCCAGAAGGCTGTGCCATTTCCCACTATGGAAGCCGGAACGGTAGCTTTCTTCTTTCAGCCTCTCTATGTCGGGGTCGTTCTTCACATGGTCGATGTTTCCGGAATAGCTTACGCCGGTTTCCCACCTCAAGGCATTCCCGTCGTGCAATGTCCATTTCTTATGGAAGCGTGCGGAGGTAGTGATTCGCTTATACAAGTCGTAACGGTCACGCGGGTCGTTCTGCGCATTCAGAAAGTCTATATCGGCCGAAAGCCCCATGTCCTTGTTTTTCCATTCCATGCCTTTGTTGGCCGAAAAGAGTTTGCTGCTTTGGTCGGCCTTGAAGCGCACCTCCAGCGGGGTGGCTTTCTGCTTGCGTTTGATGATGACCACTCCGTTTGTCAGGTTGTTGTATTGCACGGAGGGAATGCCACGGACGATTTCCACACTTTCTATATTGTCGGTGGGGATGTTACGCATATCCACTCCGGTGTTCACGGCATTGTATCCGTCGAAAGCGGTGGTAATGTCCGATGCGACGCGCTGCATATTGGAGGTGGTGCTGACGGGTATGCCGTCTATCACGAATTGTGTACCCAAAGCCCCGGTGTTGTAGTCCGAATCGCCTATCCCCACTTCGCGCAGGCGAATGGTGTTGGCCCTCCCCATGTTCGGCGTACTTGTGCTTCCACCCGGCAGCAACGCCAGCAGGTCGGTGAAGCTGGAAGGTTGCAGATGCTCCATTGCCGTGCGGTCTATCTTCGAGGCGCTGGTAATGCCTTTCGACTCGGAGGCAGTGACTACAACCTCGTTCAGTGTGGTAGACGAGGGCAATAGGCGGAAGTCCCGATTGACGTCCCCATCTATTCGGATGCGTTTTTCCTGTGTTTCGTATCCTATATAAGAAATGACGAGCAGATAATCTCCCGCTCCCAGCCCACGAATGCTGAACTTCCCGTCCGCATCGCTGGTGGTTCCGTAGAACTTGCCTGCATCGGACTTCAGCCGTATCGTAGCAAAAGGCAATACATCCTTGCTTTGAGCATCGAAGACGCGACCGCTGAAACTATGGGGTGATTGTGCCGAACAGAGGAGGCAGATGAATAGTAAATGACTTATGAGGAACGACTTTTTTGGCATTATAAACTTATATACAGTTTAGGATTTGCAAAGATACGGTGATGACAAAAAAGACACAATCACTAAAAATAGGTATTTCTTGTCCGCAAGAGGTAGGCTTTCAACCAAGGACCGGGGAAGGTGATACCTATTTGTGGCTATATACCCGACGGAAGAAAAAAAGAGGCTTCTCACTCAGGACAGAGTTTCCTTGCACCGAACGACAGTCCGGTATCTGCACCTTATGTGTTGCCGCCCGAAGAGAAAAGTCTGCAAGATGCTGCAACTGCTTTGCAGAGCCACTGCAAATAGGCTTGCACCACCACTGCAAAAGGCTTGCAGAATCACTGCAACGGCTTTGCAGCTTCACTGCAACAAGCTTGCAGCGAAACTGCAACGAGTGTGCAGCAGAACAGATCGAGAAAGTGATGAAACATCATCCCTGTCGGCATTCCATGTATCTTGCAGCCCAAGCGCTGTAATATCCTTTCCGAACATAGATTGCGCTTGACAATACAAGAGATTCATCCCATAATCGGGAGCTATCCGAAATGACGAGGATAAGAAGAAGAAATACAATGAGAGGAGAAAGCAGGTTGCGATGGGAAACAAAAAAAACACCCCTACAGAATAGACAAGAAAGGGGCGTTTTTTTTGTAGTGTGCTTACTATTGTTCAGCCACTTCAGTTGTTTGTCGAAGTTTCACTTTTTTCCTACCCAGTTTCAATTTGCTTTTAGTTAATGTATAATAGTCGTTAAGTTTAGGTACTTTCTGTTGAAGCACACAATGTTTATGCCTAATACAGGCCAAATGGCGTGCCAGAAAAGAGCCGCAAACAGTAATCGTCTGAAAACTAATAAAGTGAACAAACTGCCGCCGTGCAGCGAAGTGTGGAAAAGTGTGGAATGTGTGGAACGGAAGTGTGGAATAATTCCACACTTTTAGTCGGAAAGGCCGTAAAGCTTCAGTTTGTTGTAAAGCGTCTTGCGGTCGATACCCAGCAGTTGGGCGGCACGGCTCTTGTTGTTTCCCATCTGCCGCAAGGCTTCCATGATTTGCTGTTTTTCCGTCTCCTCGTTGCGTAGATACATGCCGGCAGGTGCGGGAGCAGGTTCTTTCAAGTCGTCCAGCTCATCAATGGTGATGTATTTGCCTTGGGCCAACAACGTGGCGCGGCGCACGGTATTCCTCATCTGCCGCAGATTGCCCGGCCAGTGATATTCCAGCAAGGCACTGCAAGCCTTCTCGTCGAAGCCAACCAGCTGCTTGCCCATTTCTCGGTTGGCCTGATCCAGAAAGAAGTTGGCAAAGAGCAGGATGTCCTCGCGGCGGTCTTTCAGTTGCGGCATGTGCAGGGTGAACTCGTTGATGCGGTGAAACAAGTCTTCGCGGAAAGTGCCTTTCTCTATGGCCTGCTCCAGATTTTCGTTGGTGGCCGATATCAGCCGTACGTCTACACCGGCCTCCTTGGTCGAACCTATGGGGCGTATCTTGCGCTCCTGCAAGGCACGCAGCAATTGTATCTGCACCTCGTAGCTCAGGTTCCCTATCTCGTCCAGAAAGATGGTTCCGCCGTCGGCCTCTACAAATGCGCCCGTCTTGTCGGTCAGCGCACCGGTAAAAGCGCCTTTGATGTGGCCGAAAAACTCGGATGCGGCCAGCTCTTTGGGAATGGCTCCGCAGTCGATGGCAATAAACGGCCGGTCGGCCCGCTTGCTGAGGCGGTGGATGCGGTGGGCCACATATTCCTTGCCCGTTCCGCTGGCTCCGTTGATGAGCACGGCCATGTTGGTGGGGGCAACCAGATTCACATAATTATAAAGCAGTCTGGCGGCATCGCTTTCTCCTTCAAGGAAGTCGGAGAGAGCAGGTGTGTCCGCCGTGTTTTTCCGGGCAGGGGGAGTTCCGATGTCGGCCGTCAACGCCTCTTTCATTTTCTTCAGTAGCTCGTCGGGGTTCACAGGTTTGGCCACATAGTCGCAGGCGCCCAGCTTCATGGCCTGCACGGCCGACTGTATGTCGGCATATCCGGTCATCATGATAAGGGGTATTTGCAAACCTTGCTCGCCCAGCCATTTCAGCAAGTCGATGCCGTCTTTGTCGGGCAGCCGCAAGTCCGATAATATCAAATCTGCGCTTTCCGTCTCGATGTGTTTCTGTGCGCGGGCAATGCTGCTGACCGATGTCACCCGGAATCCTTTCTTCCCGAGCCATGTTTTCAGCATCATACCATAAGTTATATCATCTTCTACAATCAGTATAGACGTCATAGTCTTTGTGTTTTGTTTCTTTTTGCATTACAAAGGTAAGTGCTTTTATCTGAAAGTCGTATATTTGCAGACTTAAATTAAATGAAAAGCAAAAATGAAAAGAAATCTTATTGTATTATTAACCATACTGGTAGGCGGGCTGGCAGCCTGCAAGCCGGGACAAAAGAAAGATCCGAATATGGAAAAGGAAACGAAGTTGAAGATTGAAACAAGTGCGGGAGACATCGTCGTGAAACTCTATAACGAGACACCGAAACACCGTGACAACTTTATCAAGCTGGCCGAGGAAGGCACTTACGAAGGTACGCTGTTTCACCGTGTCATCAAGGACTTCATGATACAGGCCGGCGACCCCGAATCAAAAAAAGCTTCCAAAGGCAAGATGCTGGGTTCGGGCGATGTGGGCTATACCCTTCCTGCCGAATTCATCTATCCCCGCTACTTCCATAAGAAAGGAGCCTTGTCGGCCGCACGTCAGGGTGATGAGGTGAACCCGAAGAAGGAATCTTCCGGTTGCCAGTTCTATATCGTCACCGGTAAGGTCTATGGCGATTCCGCCTTGCTGAATATGGAGCAGCAGATGAACCAGATGCGCCTGAACAATGCCTTCAATGCACTGGCGCAAAAGCACATGAAAGAAATCTACAAGATGCGTAAGGACGGCAATCAGGAAGGATTGATGAATTTGCAGGACTCTCTGATTGCACAGGCCGAGGCACAAGTGGGCAAAGAACCGGAGTTCAAGTTCACGCCCGAACAGATAAAGGCTTATACCACAGTGGGCGGTACGCCCCATCTGGACGGCCAGTATACCGTGTTCGGCGAAGTGCTGGAGGGCATGGAAGTAGTGGACAAGATTCAGAAAGTGAAGACCGACCGTAGCGACCGCCCCGAAGAGGATGTCGTGATTAAGAAGGTGACTCTCCTTGAAGATTAATAAAAAAACATTGGACAACGGTCTGCGGCTGGTGCACCACGAAGATGCCGGCACGCAGATGGTTGCGCTGAACATCGTCTACGACGTAGGTGCCCGCGACGAGCATCCCGAACATACGGGCTTTGCCCACCTGTTCGAGCATCTGATGTTCGGCGGTTCGGTGCATATTCCCGATTACGACACGCCGTTGCAACTGGCCGGTGGCGAGAACAACGCGTGGACGAACAACGACATAACCAACTACTACCTGACCGTTCCCAAATCGAACGTAGAAACAGCCTTCTGGTTGGAGTCCGACCGCATGCTCGAACTGGCATTCAGCGAGCAAAGTCTCGACGTGCAACGCGGAGTGGTGATGGAGGAGTTCAAACAGCGTTGCCTGAATCAGCCATATGGCGACGTGGGGCATCTGCTCCGCCCTTTGGCCTATCGGGTGCATCCCTATCGTTGGCCTACCATCGGCAAGGAACTGTCTCATATAGCCGGCGCCACGCTGGATGAGGTGAAATCTTTCTTCTATCGTTTCTATGCCCCCAACAATGCTGTTCTGGCTGTCACCGGAAACATCTCGTGGGCGGAAACGCTCAGACTGGCCGACAAGTGGTTTGCCCCCATTCCCCGCAGGAATGTCCCTGCAAGGCAATTGCCGCAGGAACCTCCGCAGACAGAAGAGCGTCGCCGGACGGTGGAGCGCAATGTTCCCCTCGACGCGTTGTTTATGGCCTATCCTATGTGTGGTCGCGAAGGAGCCGATTACTATGCATTCGACATTTTGTCCGATATACTCAGCAACGGGCGTTCCAGTCGCCTGAACCGCAAGCTGGTGCAGGAACAAAAGCTGTTTTCCGCACTCGATGCCTATATTTCGGGTACGCGCGATGCGGGACTGCTGCATATCAGCGGCAAGCCCTCTGCCGGCATCACACTGGAACAGGCCGAGGCGGCTGTCCGCAAGGAGCTTGAGGTACTGAAACGGGAACTTGTGGGCGAGCAGGAACTGGAAAAAGTAAAGAACAAGTTCGAATCTTCCCACATATTCGGCAATATCAATTATCTGAATGTAGCCACGAACCTTGCTTGGTTTGAGCTGACCGGACAGGCGGAAGACATAGACCGTGAAGTAGACAACTATCGTTCTGTCACGGCCGAACACATTCATGCCGTGGCGCAGAATACATTCCGCGACGCCAATACCGTTGTGCTATATTATAAGAAAGCGTCCGGCTCTTACCTGCCTGAGAAGGAATGATGAAGCGGCAAAAAGTTATCATTCAGATACAGACGGTATCGGATAATACGGATTTGAAGAGAAAAGACGTTGTCTCCTCCGTACCAAGTTCGTACCATCTTCTTATCAAGTTCGCTTCTATAGATACGAACATGATAAGGAGAAAGTACGGCCCTGACACGGTTCTGACACGGCACGGATATGGTGCGGATATGGTGCGGATGTGGTTCGGACTTTAACAAACTTGCATTATGGGAAGATTTTTTGATACATATAAGTGCCATTACAAAGCCCTGATTGCGTTGGGACTGCCCATCGTGATAGGCCAGTTGGGCGTCATTGTTCTCGGCTTTGCCGATACACTGATGATAGGACACCACAGCACGGCCGAGTTGGGTGCGGCTTCTTTCGTGAACAACATGTTCGCCCTTTGCATCGTTTTCAGCATGGGGTTCAGCTATGGGCTTACGCCGGTAGTGGGCGGTTATTATGGAAACCGCCGCTTTGCCGAGGCGGGGCAGGCTTTGCGGTGCAGCTTGACGGCCAATGTACTGGTGGCCCTGTTGCTGACCTGCATCATGACCGTCCTATATTTCAATATAGAACGTTTGGGACAACCCGTTGAGCTGCTGCCGTTGATTAAGCCTTACTACCTGACGCAGCTTGCTTCGCTGGTATTCGTCATGCTGTTCTACGGTTTCAAGCAGTTCACCGACGGCATTACAGACACAAAAACCGCCATGTGGATTCTGCTGGGCGGCAATGCGCTCAACATCGCAGGGAATTACATACTCATCAACGGCAAACTGGGATTCGCCGAAATGGGGTTGCTGGGGGCAGGCATCAGTACCCTGTTCTCACGCATCGTGATGGTAGTGGTCTTTGCAATGATTGTGTTTCGCAGCCGTCGTTTCATTCGTTATAAAATAGGCTTTGTACGTCTGGGCTGGTCTGTCCCGATGTTCCGGCGGCTCAATGCACTGGGTTGGCCCGTCGGGCTGCAAATGGGGATGGAGACGGCCTCTTTCAATCTCAGCACCATCATGGTGGGATGGCTGGGCACGTATGCACTGGCTTCGCACCAGATTATGCTGACGATTTCGCAGTTCACCTTTATGATGTACTACGGCATGGGGGCTGCCGTCGCCGTGCGTGTCAGCAACTTCAAGGGGCAGGGTGATGCGCCGAACGTGCGGCATGCGACGTATGCCGGGTTTCATCTCACCCTTTGTATGGCGGTGGTGTTGCTGAGCATCGTTTTTGCTTTGCGCGGTCAGTTGGGCGGATGGTTTACGGATAATGCCGAAGTATCGGTCATGGTTGCCTCTTTGTTCCTCCCGTTCCTGATTTATCAGTTCGGCGACGGATTGCAGATTAATTTTGCCAATGCCTTGCGTGGCATTTCGGATGTAAAACCCATGATGGTCATTGCTTTTATAGCTTATTTTGTTATATCTTTGCCCGTAGGATACCTCTGCGGCTTTGTGCTCGACTGGGGGTTGGTCGGAGTGTGGATGGCTTTCCCGTTCGGACTGACCAGTGCCGGCGTCATGTTGTGGCTGCGGTTCAGGCAGAAAACGCGTCTATTATGAAAGGAGTCTCCAAAGTCAAGATTGCCGTAGGATATAGCTTGCTGTTGGCGGTGCTATTCTTTTCCCTCTTCTTTGTGCACAGGGAAATGGAAAGTCTCGTGCTTTCCGATAGTCTTGACGTACAGTGGACCGACAGTGTGCTGACCCTCATACACGAGAAGGATGCCAACACGCTAAGTATGCTGCGCACACTGAGCGAAGCAAACGGAAACGCAGTCTCTGCCGACGAAATAGAAGATGTCATAACACGACACGATACGGAAATGACACGACAACGGGTGCAACACCGCATCATCACTCATCGTGACACAACAGTGGTGCGTCCTCGAAAAAAAGGTTTCTTCCGCCGCTTGGGAGAAGTGTTCGTTCCATCCAAGAAAGATACTGCGATTCAAGTAAGAACCTCTCTTGAATTTGCCACCGATACGTTGATAGATCCTTATAATCCGGCAGACTCCCTGCACAAGAAGTTGCGTGCCGTGGCCCGGCAGCGCAGACAAGTAGCTAACCTCGTGCAGCAACGCAAGCGCAACCTGCAACAACTGGATCACATGCTGACCGAGCGCATTGACAGCCTGCTGAAAAACTATGAGCAAGAGACCTTGCAACGCGGACGTGCCGAGGCCGAATACCGGCAGGCCGTCCGTCATCGGTCCGCCCGCACCCTGGCCGGTATTGCCGCCGGCGCTGTCCTGCTTGCGATTGTCTTCCTTTTCCTCATCGGACGCGACGTGACCCGCAGCAACCGCTATCGCCGCAAACTGGAAGAAGCTCGCCGCCGTGCCGAAGACCTGCTTGCCACACGCGAAAAACTGATGCTTGCCATTACCCACGACTTCAAGGCACCGCTTGGTTCCATCATGGGATATGCCGACTTGCTTGCCCGTCTCACGGTGGACGAACGTCAGCGTTTCTATCTGGACAACATGAAAACCTCGTCCGAACATTTGTTGAAGTTGATTGTGGATTTGCTCGACTTTCATCGCCTCGACTTGCATAAAGTGGAGGTCAGCCGTGTCACTTTCCAACCTTCCCGACTACTGGAAGAGGTGCGCGTCAGTTTTGAACCGTTGGCTGCCGCCAAAGGGCTTGCCTTGCGTTGCAACGTCGCTCCTGAATTAGAGGGTTCTTTCGTTTGCGACCCCTTGCGTCTGCGTCAGATAATCAATAATCTGCTTTCCAATGCCGTGAAGTTTACCGACCGGGGCAGTGTCACCTTGACCGCCGGCTACGAAGACGGAAAACTCGTTGTCGCCATCACCGATACCGGAAAGGGAATGGAACCTGCCGACCGTGAACGTATCTTCCGGGAGTTTACCCGTCTGCCCGGAGCGCAGGGAAAGGAAGGATTCGGTCTGGGACTCAGTATTGTTCGCATGCTGGTGCAATTGCTCGAAGGTACTATCGAGGTGGAGAGCTCTCCGGGTAAGGGAAGCACTTTTACGGTACGTGTGCCCATTTATCGTGTAAGTCCACACAAAGAACCAAGCGCAGAACATGAAAAGCCTTTGCACGGGATAGAAGAGCCTTCCGATTCTTCCGCCTTTCCATCTCCTCCCCCATTGAAGAAACTTCTTCTCATCGACGACGACCGCATTCAGCTTACCCTGACCGAGGCCATCCTCAACAGTAATGGCATTTGTTCCGTATCTTGCCTGCAACCGGATGAACTATTCGACGCTTTACGTACCGACACTTTCGACCTTCTGCTCACCGATGTACAGATGCCTGCCGTCAGTGGCTTCGACTTGTTGCGGCTACTACGCGCTTCGAACATTCCACAAGCTAAAACCATTCCGATGGTTGCAGTCACTGCCCGTAGCGACATGAAGCGTGAAGAATTCATATCGCAAGGGTTTACCGGCTGCCTGCACAAGCCATTCACCATGCAGGAACTTTTGTGCGAACTGCGTGGAGAACAATCCGCAGTATCCGTACCGGCAAATGCAAACGAAACGGACAATCGTTCCGCCTCATCCTCCGCTTACAACTTTTCGGCACTTACGGCCTTTGCCGAAGATGACCCGGAGGCTGCAAAAGCCATTATCGCAAGCTTCGTTACCGAGACTCGTACCAATGCCGAACGCCTTCGCAAAGCCTCCGAAATGCAGAATATGGAAGAGGTTGCAGCGGTATCTCATAAGATGATTCCCGTATTCACCCTGATTGGGGCTGTGGAGCTTGTCCCTTTGTTGAAAGAAATGGAAATGTCTCGTAACCTGCCGTTCTCTAAAGAAGCCGGAAAGAAAATACAGAAGGCTCTTTCACTGATAGAGGCTGTGGCAGAAGAAATTGCGTGTACTTCATAAGTTTCTTGCCCCAAACCTTTTGCATAGGCAGCAACACCATCTCCCTCCAAAGCAACGCCCACCTTTTTCCTATATGAAAAAACTCTGTTCCAAGCCTGCGAACAGACATCCGCAGACCTTGAACAGAGTATCTCTGAAAACAGGATAATCTTCTGAAAAGAAAGCCATAAAGGCTTTTTGATACAGCTTTCTTCTAAAATCTCCTTCTTATTTTTTCTTAAACAGATTCAATTCGCCTATGCCGGTATAATCGCCTACCCCCGGTTCGAGAACGTTCAGTTTAAACGCCACGATATCTTCAAGCACTGAACCAAACATAGTATATTGAGGAGCATAGAGGTGAGTTTCGTTCAGCATGACATTGCCTTCAAGGCTTCTCCATTCCACATCTCCTTTTTTCTTATATTCCACGGAAAAACTAACCAGATTATATCTATGGTGATAAGCGTTCTGCCTTTGAATAGAGATGCCCACTACGGTGGCGGGCTCTGTCCACTCGGCAGCCCACCAGCCCGGGCTGTCCATTCCCAAGAACCAACATGAGGCACCATCCCCGTCGACGGCTTTTGCCGGGCTATAATATTCGCCGTAGTCGTCCGAGGCAGTAACCGTCCAGTCACCGCGTTCCAACTCTATCCACGAAGCAGGTTTCTTGGTGCTGATTCGGGTTTCCTCTTTGGAGAACACGAAACAGATCGTATTCCGGTTGGCGCTGACCGCACCGCCATCACTGCTCTTCAGCGCGATGGGAAGCACATATGTCTTGGACGCTTCCAACTTTGATAAATCCGAAGCCGAAATCCGAAGCGTATCCGAAGAAAAGTTGTCGCCCGCCTTGATGGTAAGTTCCCGGGTAGAGAAAGAAAAAGCTCCTTCAGGCACCGTTTCATGTTTTGTCTTATGTTTGGCATTGTAGCTTTCTGCCAACGAATTGTCTTGTACTACGTGCAGCTTCACATCTTTGGCGGCACGCATGGTCGATTTTCCCACCACATAATATCCGGTTCGTTCGCCTACCAGCGTGTTGTCGAGCAGCGACAGTTCGAATTGGGATGGCTTTAAGGTGGCCGCAGGCTCTGACGAGAGGTAGTAGAGTTGCTTAACTTCTACCTCGTCGTCATCACTGCAAGATTGTATAAAGATAGCCCCCGATACTATTAATACCGTGCGCAGGGCTGTTTTTAAGTATGTTTTCATTGCATTCTATGTTTAAAATCCGTTTTTTATTTAAAATTCACATCCGTTTCCCACTTCAGAGTACCTTCGGCAGCCATGTCGAATCCGTTCGGAGTGGCATCTTTAAACACATTGCCTTTTCCTTCGTCCAGACGCCAGTAGCCCATCAAATCAGGATTCTTGGGGTTGATGCCCAGATACATGTTCGACTTGATTTGAGAAGGTGTGATGGCTTTCTTCCAAAGGCGTAATTGTCCCATCTTGCAGGTATTCCTGAACCAAGAGCCGCTCGTCACCAATTCCATGCGGTCGAAGTTCACCACGCCTCCCTTGGTTTGGAGCGTCACGTCTTTCTCGCCGTTCACATAAATCGTCACTAATCCGCCCGCATCGTAGGTGATGGCTAAGTGATACCATTTCTCTTTCTCGAACAGCGTGACGGTGTTCACTTGCGACCCCATTGTTTTAATTTGCAAGGAGTTATATGGAATGGGGGCATCGCCGAAACGGATATAGATTTCGTTGGCCCGGCCGGCCTTTCCGCTACCGGAGTTGATGATGGCCTGATTATTGATAACAAATCCGTCCATCCATACCCATGTCTCGATGGTCCATTCGGCGGTAGTGAGATTCATGTCTTTGGCGGTAGAAGCCTTGTTGCTTTGATTCATCACGGGTACCGGTTGTTTCAGGGCCTTGTCTAACAAGATGATATACGATTGAGAGTCTCCTATGGTGGATATGTTTCCACTATTCACTTTCAAGCGGACAGGAATGGCGTAAAGTTCACCGTTGTCGGTAGAGTAAGTTTTGATGGAGAACTCCGTTTTCTCCGCCAACGTCTCTCCCTTGCTTATCTTGAAATTCTTTTCATACGACAGATACTCCGAGGGAAGTACTTCGTAGCTCGTAGAGAAAGCCTGGTTGTAGGCTTCAAGCAGTGAAGCGTCCAGCTCCAGCGTACCTGCCACATCTTCATTCAACGGTTGTCCTACACGAACCGTCAAATCGGTATGTGTAACGTCACCTTCCACGGTCACTTTTCCATAGGTAGAAGCCGTATTCGAGGCTTCTTGAAGATAGATGGCGTTGTCTATCACACTATAATCTGCATCGTCGCAACTTACAGCCACGCAGAGCCAGGCGGCGCAAGCTATGATATGGTATTTATTCAGTTTCATGACATTCATTTTTTTTAATTAGTTAACTGCCGGGTTCATTATGCGAATGGCTTCGCGCAAGTATTTATACTCCACCGGAGTGGTAGGATAGTCATACTCCATGTGGTAGGTTCCTATACCGCCTTTCCGCACCGCCTTTCCGTTCACAAAAGGTGTCCAGCAGGCCATGCCTGCCAAAGACTGCATTTTGTTGCCGTAACGATCCGTATAGTCCACTCCGCCCGTCGAAGCATACGACTCGAAATTCTCGGTAACGATGTATTTCTTAGCCACTTCTTCGGGAGACAAGAATCCTTGGAAGTTTTCGATAGTGGAGGAGAGCCGTCCGTCAAGGTTAGAGTCCGAGGTTGCTTGATAGGCTTGCACAATGAAGTAGTCGAAGTACGGGCCGCTTTCGGCCACGATGCTTTGAGGTTCTCCGTCAATTACCAGCAAACGGTTTGTGCCCGATTTCGGCCCCATGTGTTTGCTCAGTGTCTTGATGAAATGCAACATGTAAGCATCATTGCCCGACATGTTGCCGCGATGCCCGAAGTTTGGTTCATAATCAATGTCGAAACCATCATAATCATATTTGATAATGGTGTCGCAAATCGCCAAAGCATATTTCTCGACAGCCGCCAGATTTCGGGCATTGTCCGCCGCCGTGTTTTCCGGGTCGAATCCCCAATACTCGTTGAGCTTATCCTTATACTCCACCGGTGTAATCTGCGCGCCGATGTCCTGAATGATGAAGCAAATCAGAGCACGTGTGCCTTTCTGCTCCTTCACCTGTTTCTTGTCGGCCATGCGATGTTCGTCCAGCGTATGCCAGTTGCCCCAGACAGAAACGAAGTCCACGCTGTCGGGCAGACCCATCAGGCTGTTCACCATCGAGGCTCCCCGGCCGGTCCAGTTACCGAACCAGCCGAATGCCACCTGATGATCGGTTTTCTTATAATCGCGCAAAGAGGCATAGTAATCTTTTGCAGGATACTCGAAATAATCCTCGCTTTCTACTTCCGTCCAATCGCTGCAACTCCAGAAAGCGACGGCCAACAATCCCCAAAGGGTTGAATATAGTATCTTTTTATTCATGATTTTGCTGTTTTTCTGTTTTGGATGTTTATTTCTTTTTAGCCCACCACAAATCCGTGGCACCGGTATCCGGACCTCCAAGCATATTCACGGCGGCTCTCACATTCTCGCTGTTTCCCTGTTTTTCCTTCAGTGGGAAAGGCAGGCGACGTTGCTGGCGTTCGGTGCTGATTACACCGTTGCTCAGGTTGTCCACCACCGGGAAGATTTCGGGATAACCCGTACGGCGATAGTCTGCCCACGCTTCCAGTCCGAGCGGGAAATTGGCAATCCATTTCTGGGTGATGATGCGTTCCAGGTTGGTTTCAAAAGCAGCCTCCTCATCCCAGGCGATGGTGATTTTCGTTTTAATCGAATAACTCATCTTTGCCGCTTCTATCGGCGAAACGTATGATTTCGGCGTGGAAGTCTTGTCTGCCACATAAGCCGCGGCACCATTCACTTTCCGTTCGGCAAACGACAGTGCAATGCCCTGTTCGTAGAGTTCCTTTGCCCGGCCTCCCATATTCCAGTTGCGCAGTGCGCCTTCGGCACGTAGGAAAGCCGTTTCGGAAGAGAGGAACATCGGCATGTCGTCTTTCTGTCCGTAAGCGGGCTTGGAAAATTTGGAACCCATAACGGTAGTCATTCCCTTTACACCGGAGCGAAGCCCTACGTAGGTATCGGTTCCTTCCGTTTCCACTGTGGCAGCCGTGAAGTATGTCGCCATACGCGGGTCGTTATACCCGTTCATGTAGGTGGTCAGCGTGGCATTGGCGCGAATCTCTCCCCAGCTATTGGCAACCAGCCAGAAAGGGTTGGGTTCAGCACCTACCGGAACCATTGCGTTGCAGGAAGCGTCATCAATCAATCCGCCGTCATCGCTGACAGCCTCTTCGGCCGCCTTGCGAGCCAGTTCGGGGTTGGCATTCACGATGCGCATGGCCAAACGGAGTTTCAATGAATTGGCAAAGCGAATCCATTTGGAGTAATCGCCGTTATATACCACATCGCTCTCGCTCAAAGGACGCAAAGAGGTTACGGAGATATAGTCTTTCAGTACGGCTATGGCAGAGGTCAGGTCCTCCAGCATATTTTTATACAAATCGGCTTCGCTGTCGTAGGGAGACTGTGATTCGCCTTTCGACACTTTGCTGTAAGGAATCGGTCCGTAGCAAAGCGCCACACGTGACATGGTATTGACCCGCAGAATCTGAGCCATTGCAAAGAAGTGTCCTTTCTTCTGGGTGGCCTCGGCTATCTTATAATAGTTGGGATAGAACTTCTCGAACGGCGTATTGAAAGGAATCTGATTCCATCCGTCCGTTTGGTTATATGTATTGAAGTTTGAGCCTCCCCATGAAGTAGACATCGTGAGATAACCGCCATAAGGCCCTCCCACCATCTGATCAATCATCTGGTTATCGTTCTGCTGCACGTTGATACCGGTGGTTATCAGTTGGCTGAATAATACGGGTACGGGCAATGTGTAGGGAACATAAGGCTCGGTGTTATATTTCTCGAAATTATCCGTACATCCCGTAAAGAAAGGAAGCAAGGCTGCAGTTAATGCTATATGTAGAATGTTTCTTTTCATAATAATTCGACGTTTTTAAAATTGGAATTTCAGGTTGAAGCCAAGATTGCGTGTACTTGGTGTCATGAAATAATCTACTCCCTGATAGAAATTGCTGGTAGTGGAAGGAGTTAATTCGGGGTCGAACGGAGCCTTGCAATAAATCATCCACAGGTTCTTGGCCACGAAACCGGCAGTGATGCCTACCGCGTTGCCAAACCATTTGCGGGGGAACGTATAACTGAAGTTCAGTTCGGACAGGCGGACGTTGGTGGCGCTGTACGTGTAATATTGGCCTAAACCTCCATTGGCTCCGCCCACGGTCTGATAGTACTTTTTGGCATCTACATAACCGTTGTTGACCCATACGCCGCCAGCATCGCGTGCATCGGCCGTGGCCTGAGACACGCCGTAATAGTCGAGAACACCTTGTGTGTTGGATATCACAAGACCGCCCAAACGTGCCGAAAGCATAACGCCCAGGTTGAACCCTTTGTAAGAGAAATTGTTGTAGAAGCCCATGTTGGCTTTCGGAGCCATGCTACCTATTTTCTTAGGTTCTTTATAGGTAGTTACACCTAAGTTGCCCGACTGTGAGTCTACCCAGATGCGACCATTGCCGTCTTTCTTCAGCTCTTTGTCTACGTAAAGGTCACTCATGGAACCTCCTTCGCGCAAGATCACACGAGGACCATATCCTTCGGCTCCCAGCGTGGCCACGCGCAGTTCTTTCATTTCAATGGGTTCGCCGGTGGCCGGATTGATGGCTCCTCCCGCCAGGCGTTTCACTTTCGAGCGGTTCATGGTCAGCGTATAAGAGCTGTTCCACTCGAAATCGCGTTTCTTGTATGTGTAACCCAGCGCAAGCTCGATTCCCTGGTTCTGGATGTTACCGGTTTGTACAATTCCTTTGGAGAAACCACTGGAAGAAGGCTCATCGATGGAGAATGTCTGATGATAGGTGTTGGAGCGATAGTAAGTAAAGTCCACGCTCAGGTTGCGCCACAACTTCATGTTCAGACCGATTTCCCAAGAACGGGTGTCTTCCGGCTTCAGGTTTGCCGCCGGACGGGTGGTAGAAGTAGCCCAGCCATGCGACTGTTCGTTGAAAGCGAATCCCGGATTGGAAAGATAGCGGGCAAACGACGAACCTACGTGGCTATAAGAACCGCGCACTTTGGCATACGAAATGAATTCCGGCAGGCGGAACATTTCGGAAAGTACGACAGACACACCCACCGAAGGATAGAAGAAGCAAGGGGTATCAGTAAAGGCAAGCATGGATTCCCAGTCGGTACGGCCGGTCAATGTAAGGTAGAGACGGCTCTTCCAACCCAGTTCCACGTTGGCAAAGATGCTTTGTGTCTGGTCGTGATAGCCTTGCTGTTTCGGCTTGAAGTTAGAGTTGTAGTTGATGTTACGGATGGTGAACAGATTGGCAAGCCCTGCCAAATCGCCTTCCATGCCTTTGAGCTCGTGCACAAGGTCTTTGATAGAAGCGCCGAGGTTGGCGTTCAGCGTGAAGTCTTCGAAACGCTTGTCTGCGGTCAGCATGGCATCGGCATAGATGCTGCGGTCTGTACGGTCGATGTCGGAGTAGAAACCGTTCTGTCCGGCAAAAGTGCCCAGCGTGGTGGCATGACGTTCTTGCGTGAAGCGGAAGTTGGAATTATCCAGTTTCACACGGCCTGAAACGTTCAGCCAGTCCAGTATCTTGTAGCTCAGGCTTCCGTTCACCATGAAACGGTGCTTTTCCGACTCGCGGTTCATGCGTTTGGCAATCCAGTAGGGATTCTGAAGGCTCATGCCTTGCGCCTCGTAGGGCCAGTATTGTACCATCAGGTCACGTCCCACGTTGTAGCGCTCGAACATCCGTATCTCGTCGAAGTTGCCGTTGCGGGGGAACAGATACAAAGCCGGAATGGGGTTGAAATATTCGCCTTGCGAGGTCATGTTCTTATCGTTCTGAACGATGTAGCCGGCACCGATGTCGAGTGTCAGTTTGTCTTTCAGGAAGGTAGCGGTGTTTCGGATGGAGAAATTGTAACGGCTATACGAATTGTTGGGGATAACTCCGGTTGAATGGGTGGTAGAAGCCGAGGCATAGGTCTGGTTCTTGTTTGTACCCGTAGAGAACGAGATGGTGTTGATGACATTCGTTCCGGTGTTGTAGAAGTTTCTCGGGTCATATCGTTTGTCGGTCTTGTTTCCCCAGCTCTCGAAAGCACCGTCCAGATTACCGTATGTATTCTGCATCTCCGGCATCATGTACACGTTGGAGAATGTGGTGTTGTTCGTAACGGTCAATGAAGTGCGTTCCGCGCTTCCTTTCTTGGTGTTGATCAATACCACACCGTTAGCGGCATCATTACCGTAGAGGGCTGCGGCCGAGGGACCCGTAAGCATGTTAATGCTTTCGATGTCATCCGGATTCAGGTCGGCTATAGCATCCGTTCCTCCTTGTGTGGCAAGACGGCTATCGCTTGACCCTCCGGCAGAAACGTTGAACATAGGAATACCGTCAATGACATATAGCGCATTGTTATCTTTAGTGATGGATTTTGAACCGCGCATTACCACACGCGCTGCTCCTCCGGCACCTGTCGATGAGCTGTTGATGGTGACACCGGCCACCTTTCCGGCCAGCGAACTCATGAAGTTGGCATCTTTCACAGTATTGAAGGCATCGTTCTTCACCTGCTGCACATTATAGCTCAATGCTTTTTGTTCGCGCTTGATACCCAATGCGGTCACCACGACTTCTTCCAGCATTTCCGCGTCCTGTTTCATTATCACTTGATAGAAATCTGTTTTTGAAACAGGGATGAGTTGAGTGGCATAACCTACATAAGAAACGACGATTTTAGATGTTGTCGGCACGTTTATGGAAAAATTACCGTCAATATCGGTAATCGTACCCGTAGAACTGCCATCCACGGCTATGTTTACTCCGATCAGTGGTTCCCCGTCCTCATCAACCACTTTTCCTTTGATATCTTTGGAAGCCTGCGTGGCGGTTTTTGTTTTCTTTCCTGTAATGATAATATAATTGTCTTGGATTTGATAGATAAAACCGGTATCTTTCAGGATAGCATCAAGAGCGGCCGGCAGTGATACGTTTTGCAAGTCAAGGTCGATAAAATCTTTTCCCATCAGCTCGGAATCACTATAATTTATGGACATCTTAGATTGCTTTTCCACCGCTTTCAGAGCCTGAATGACAGTAATTTTTTCTTGTTTGATCGTTATTTTTCTTTCATTCTGAGCCGATACAAGTGTAGGTATCAGTAATAATAGACTAAGAAAAGTTAGAAAGACCCATTTATGGGTTATTCGTTCTGCTATTTTTTTATAAATTTGTAGCATCTTTAGTATTAGTTAATTGGTTATTATTCTAGAATCTTCGGAATAGCGTCAATATGCGCTAATATTAAGGGACATTGATTTCACATCCGGAAGGAACGGGCACTCCTTCCGGATACTTTTTTTGCATAGTACTTTTTTTATAGGTTCTACAACTGGTTCATTTTTTATGCCTTACGTAACATTTATTTCCTTTGATTACATAATTTATATCTCCCACCACCTGTGATATAATCTTCATCACTTCGTCCAGATTCGCTTGCTTTCGGAAGCGGAAGCTATATGTGCTCTTGTTCATGCTATGAAGGCTATATACGAAAGCATAAGGGAATTTACGTTCAAGGCTTGTGAAAATATCCTCCAAGGGCATATTGCTGAAAAACAACTCTCCGCGTTGCCATGCTGTCACATCATCGATTTCCGGCAATCGAAGGTCATGTCTTTTAGTTTGTTTGTTATATATCAGTTGCTCATTGGGCTTTAAAACGACATTGGATATCAAGTTGTTGAATTCCACCTTTACACTACCTTCCAGCAAAGTGGCAATCAATTCGTTATTTTCGGGATAAGCGTTTACGTTGAACTCTGTTCCCAAAGCCGTAACCTGACAGTCATTGGCTTTCACGATAAAAGGATGTTTTTTATCCGGTTTCACTTTAAAATTGGCTTCACCTATCAAATACACGCTTCTGGTATCTCCGGTAAACTGTTCCGGATACAACAGCGTACTTTTTGAGTTCAACATTACATGTGTGCCGTCGGGCAATGTCAGTTCTTGAATTTCTGCTGTCGGTATATAGCATTCGACCAAATCCACCTCCGGCCTGTTTTTCTCCAATATCAGATAAACAGAAACAGACGACACGGCCAATAAAAGAATCGCTGCGGCTCTCCACACCAACAGCTGATATTTCTTGTGAGGGATGGAAGGAATCACACCTATGTTTTGTTGCATCCGGCGTATTGATTGTTCCATTCCGCCAGGAACCTTTTGTTCTCCGGCTTGTTTCCAGAGTCCGCGAAGTGCTTCGTTTTTCTCATCGGCATGCTCCTCATCGGCCAGCCATTGCTGCACTTTCTTTTGCGTATCGGCCGAATAGTCATTCTGCCCGAACAAGTCGATGAGTTGTTTAATATAGTTCTTCATGAATCTTTTCTTTCTTTTAATTCCGGGGGCTTTATATACTAAATACAACTACGTTTGGCACACTACTTAAAAATATTTGCCAAAATGATAAAAAAGAGTAGCGCTTTCTTTAATTCGATCAATGCCAAGTAAACTTGATGTTCTACGGAACGTATGGAAATATCGAGTTTTCCGGCTATTTCCTTGTGACTTAATCCGCTGAAACGACTCAACTCGAAAATTTCCCTCCTGCGTTTGGGCATCTTCTCCAGAGTGAGCCGGATAATCAGCAACATCTCCTTATAATATACGTCATTCAGGATTCCTTCTTTTTCTGTCAGTTCATAAAGAAATGTTTTTTCGGCCTGTTCCATTTGGTAGTCTTGTTCTATCTGCCGGTGTTTAAAGATGTTGAGCACCATATTCTTGGTCATGGTGAAGAGGTAGCTGTCCGGTTCGCGGTCGTTGTCCAGCCACAGTTCGGGTTTGGTCCAAAGTTTGCAAAAGACGTCCTGTGCCACATCCTCCGCATCGTCCTCGGACTTGAGTAGCATTCGGGCGAAGTTTTTTACAGTTGGGAAATATGCAGTAAAAAAACTCTGAAACTGTATTTCAATCCGCCTATCATTATTTTCCATCTTTTTTATAGTATTTTCGGCATTAACAGTCAAGGGTATGATTCGTTTCTTCAAAACGCTTATCATGCGAAAGCCAGAAAAACACGGCAGTGTGCTATGCGTCACAAAAAAAGAAAGCAGGCTTTGTGGATTCGTGACTGGAGAAACTGTTTTCTGCACCAATTTTTCGATTCCGCAAAGATAAGCAGTTTACGCTCAATTCCAAAAGTCCGTGGGAACTTTTGGAATTGAGCCTTTTTTTAGTGTTTTGTTCAATCGCGATGTTTTTTGTTGAGAATTAGTACTAAGTGTTTATCGAGAGGCTTCCCTTGCGAGAGATATCTGTATGACGGCTTTGATGGATATATATATCCACCTCGCTGCAAATATATGCCGAGCGTGCTGCATATATATTTCCAGCCAAGGGCATCTATATAGCGAGCCGAGGTGAAGAGGAGAGACATCTAAGATGTAAATGTTTTTCTCTTCCATTAATTCCGCAGTCATTTTTCTCACAAGAAAAAGGACTGCGAAATTAAGGTTCATTATATGAAGACCGCTTATATCGAATATCGCAAGATTTTATTTACTTTGCAGAACTTTAGTTCCTGCCGGCATCTTGCAGATGTTTCTTCGGACACTTTTATAAGAAAAAGAAAAGAACCAATGAAGAAGCCGATAGAAACAGAAAAGGAAAATCCGCAGGTTCTTGATATATCACGCCCTAATGATGTCCGCGATGAAAAAAAAATGGTTGAAGGCGGTACTTTGGTTATTGCTTACTCCTATACTGCTGTTTGTATTGCTGATGATATTGCTTTATGTGCCTCCCGTGCAGAACTTCATACGAAAACAGGCCACAGCAATCGCATCGCATGCCACGGGTATGGACATTTCCGTGGAACGAATCGACCTGCGCTTTCCTTTGAACTTGCTGGTACACGGTGTGTTGGTGGTGCAACCCGAAGACAGTGTCCGCCATGTACAACATCCTGATACGTTGCTAAGCCTCGGAAGTTTAAACGTGCGCATACAAGCATGGCCGTTGCTGGAAGGAAAGATAAAGGTGGACGGCGTCACCCTGAAACAAGCAACAGTAAACTCTTCGAACTTACTGGAGGGTATCCGGATAAAAGGTGCGCTGGGGCACTTTTTCCTTGCAACTCACGGCATAGACCTGAATACGGAAGAAGCCGTGCTGGGTGACGTACAGCTGAGTGACACCCACATGCAAGTGATACTGGCCGATACTTCCCAAACCCCGAAAGATACTGCCGAAACAGCCTTGAATTGGCGAATTTCCCTTCATGCCCTGAAGCTGAAAAACGTCTCCGTTGATTTGCGCATGCCTCTCGACTCCATGTACTTGACCACACACATTGCCAATGCCGAGCTGAACAATGCCGATGCCGATTTGAAACGGCATTTTTATGGCTGGCGCCGTTTCCTGTTGTCAGGGGCTTCCGTGAGCTATGACACCGGCCATATAACTTTCCATACCGCAATGCCGGCAGACAGTACGAATGTGAAACCAACCGAAGGTTTCGACCCTTCGCACATTGCTCTTCACGACATCCGCCTTTCCATCGACTCAATGCTGTATGGGAGCAAAGAAATGAATGCCGTTATTCGCGAATGCTCCATGTACGAACGTTCCGGACTGAGTATCACTTCCCTTACCGGACATTTCTTTGCCGATTCCACCCGCATCCGCATCCCTTCACTGAAGCTGCTCACGCCGCATAGCGAGATGAGCCTTGCTGCGCATGCACACCGTGAAGCGCTTACTTTGTCCGCTACCGGAGACCTATTTGCCCGCCTGCATGCCCGCATCGGCAAGCAGGACATGCTGCTGTTTGCTGGCGGATTGCCCCGAAGCTTCAAAGAAGCCTATCCTTTCCGTCCTTTAGTGATTCATGCCGGTGTGGAAGGAAGCCCGAAACAATTACGATTATCCCGCCTCACCGCCGACCTGCCCGGTGCGTTTTCCCTGAACGGAAGCGGTGAATTCCGGAATTTGGCAGACAGCCTGAGGCGCAACGGAAGCATTGACCTCGAAATGCAGACGCAAGACCTGAACTTCCTGACAAGACTTGCCGGACATACTCCCGATGGTTCCGTTGCGGTGCCCGACAGCATGGGCCTGACAGCCCGCTTTGCATTGGACGGTTCGCAATGCACGACCGCCTTTAAACTGCAAGAGCAGGAAGGGGTTCTTAACCTTGATGCCTCTTATGATCTTTCCACCGAGGCCTATCATGCCGATTTGGTGGCCGATGCTTTACAAATCCATCACTTCCTGCCCAAAGACTCCATCTATACCTTGTCGGCAAATGTATCAGCCAAAGGAAAAGGCATAGACTTCACATCCCGCAAGGCCGTTGCCGAATTGGATGCCTCGCTGGAAAAATTGCAATACGGATATTGGAATATCTCCGATGTAGGCCTACGTGCATCTCTCCGTTCATCCGTAGCCACCGTACACTTGGCCGGCAACAACGTTTTGCTGAAGATGCGTGGAAATATAAAAATGCGCCTCGACCGGAAGTATCCGGACGGCACACTACAGATTGATGTGGAGGATGTGGACCTGCATAAATTAGGCTTTGCCCCCCGCCCCTTGAAGTATCCGTTCGCTTTCCGGCTGGGAGCAGAAACCGGACGTGACTCCGTCAACCTCAAACTCGATGCCGGCGACTTGAATTTGCGATTCAAGGCACACTGCCCTTTGAAAAAATTCTTGGCACAGTCCGATGAATTCTCTACAATGCTGATGAAGCAGTTACAAGCAAGGAAGCTGAATCATGCCGACCTCCGCCATGTACTTCCATCGGCCGACATGCAACTCTCAGCAGGAAACAGGAATCCGGTCAGCTATTATTTGGCAACGCAGGATGTCTCGTTCGATGACATGAGTTTGGGATTCAATTTCACTCCCGAACTCGGCATCAACGGACGCACGGCCATCCATAAACTGCGTGTGGACTCCCTGCAACTTGACACCATTTTCTTCGACGTGAAACAAGATACTGCTTGCATGAAGTTACAGGGCGGTGTCATCAACGGCCCCAAGAACCCTCAGTTCGTCTTTCGCAGTACGCTGACGGGAGAGATTCGCAATGAAGATGCGGAACTGACCATGAATTATACCGATAAGCAAGGGAAAACCGGTGTGTTGCTTGGCCTCAACGCACGGTCGTTGACCGAAGGGCATGGCAAGGGAGACGGACTCCTGCTGCGTGTGACGCCTGCCGAGCCCATCATCGCTTTCCGCAAGTTCCGTTTTGTGGATGAGAGCAATTGGATTTACCTGCATAAGAACATGCGCGTCTATGCCAATGTAGATATGGACAGTGACGACGGCCTATGCTTCCGCATGCAGTCCGACAGGAGCGACACCCTTTCGTTGCAGAACATCAACCTCGAATTGATTCGTCTACGCCTGAACGAACTTACAGACGTGCTTCCTTATATGCCGCGACTGACCGGGTTATTCTCTACCGAAGTCAGCTATGTGCAAACCGCCACTTCCCTGCAAATATCTGCCGAAGCCAATATAGAGAAACTGACATACGAACGGCAACCTGTGGGCGACTTGGGACTGGGTATCACTTGGCTGCCCGGTGATAAGAACAAACATTACCTGAATACCTATTTCACTTGCGACAACCGGCAGGTAATGACGGCCGACGGCGTCCTGACCCGGAAGGGCGGTAAGGACTCATTGGAAATCACTACCGACTTTGAACATTTCCCGTTGAAGATGGCGAATGCTTTTATCCCCGACCGCATGGTGGCATTCACCGGAGGTGTGGGTGGAGGATTACAGATCAGCGGAACGCTTGATAAGCCCAAGGTCAACGGTGACATATTATTGGACAGCGTATCTGTTTATGCCCGTCAGGCAGGAGCACGCTATCGGTTGGATAACCGTCCCTTGCAGATAAGAGACAACCGTCTGGCGTTTGATAAGTTTGCCATTTACACAACGAGCCAGAATCCGTTCACCATCGATGGGAACATCAATTTCCGAAACCCGGAACACCCTACTGCCAACCTCAACCTAAGGGCTGAGAACTATACGCTGCTGGATGCACGACGCACCCGCGAGAGTTTAATCTACGGAAAAGTGTTCGTTGACCTGCGTGCCACAGTAAGAGGGCCGCTCGATGGGTTGACCATGCGTGGCAACATGAATCTGCTTGGCAATACGAACGTCACGTATGTCCTGACCGATTCTCCGCTTACGGTGGAAGATCGTCTTGACGGACTGGTGACCTTTACTTCCTTTGCCGATACCGCTTCGGTGAAGGGGACAGACACTCCGACCATGTCCTTAGGAGGATTGAATATGTTGATGTCCGTCCACATAGACGACGCCGTACGCCTGCGCGCCGACTTGAGTCCTGACCGCAGCAAGTATGTTGAATTAGAAGGAGGAGGCGACCTGAATTTGCAGTACACCCCGCAGGGAGACATGACCCTCACGGGACGCTATACGCTTTCGGGCGGTTCGATGAAATACTCGCTGCCTGTCATCCCGTTGAAGACATTCCGGTTCATCCCGGGCAGTTACGTAGACTGGAGAGGCAATGTCACGAATCCCACTTTGAACCTCAAAGCCACAGAACGCGTGCGTGCTTCCGTATCGGACGGTGCGGACGGTAATGCCTCGCGCATGGTGAACTTTGATGTATCCATATCCATCAAGAATCGTTTGGATTCGCCCGAACTCGTTTTCGACATTTCCGCACCCGAAGATGCCACGGTAGAGAACGAGTTGCAAAGCATGGGCGCCGAAGAACGCAGTAAACAGGCCATTGCCATGCTTGCCACGGGCATCTACCTGAACAGCGGTGCCAAAGGAGGAGGCCTGACGATGGGTGCTGCACTGAACAGCGTGCTTCAAAGCCAGATAAACTCTCTTGCCGGAGGGCTGAAGAATGCCAATATCAGCGTGGGAGTGGAAGACCACAAGTCAGCCGAGACCGGTGATATACAGAAAGACTTCAGCTTCCGCTATTCACAGCGTTTCTTCAACGACCGTGTGCAAATCATCATCGGTGGCAAGGTATCTACCGGAGCCAATGCGACGAATAGTGGAGAATCGTTCATCGATAATATTTCGTTGGAATATCGCCTCGATATGTCGGGTACCCGCTATGTGCGCATCTTTTATGATAAGAACTATGAAAGTGTGCTCGACGGTGAGATAACCGAAACGGGCGTCGGCCTTGTACTCCGCAAGAAGATGGAGCGTTTGGGCGAGCTTTTCATCTTCAGAAGGAGGAAGAAAGCTTTGACGGAGTGAGTGTCCTTACCGGCTTATGCGATGCCTTCATAATTCACGGAAAGAATACCTGCATCTTTATAACGACAAGAACAGAAAAAGAATGAGACGACTGATAATACACATAATAAGCATAATGCTCCTCGTAGCTTGCTCTACTACGAAGCATCTGCCTGAGGGAGAAGTGCTGTACACCGGGCAGAAATCCACGATATTCCTGAATCCGGGCAAGACATCGGTTGGAGAAACGGCGATGGTGGAGGTAGAAGCTGCTCTTTACAAAGCTCCCAACAACTCAATCTTCGGCATACGCTATCCTTTTCCTTTGGGCTTATGGGTGTACAACAGCTTTCAGAAATATGAGAAAGGACCGGGCAAATGGATTTTTGATAAGTTTGCCGCCACTCCGGTATTGCTCTCTACCGTCAATCCGGATATTCGCCGGAAAGCTGCCGCCAACTTGCTGCGCGATTATGGCTATTTCAATGGGAAAGTAAGTTATAAGACTTTCGTAAACCCGAAAGATTCACTGAAAGTGAAGCTGCAATATACGGTAGATATGCGTAATCCCTATTTTATAGATACGGTATGTTATCGGGGATTCAGCCAACGTTCTACCCGTATCATGGAGATGGGACGCCGCTATTCGCTGATCAGCCGGGGAGAGCAGTTCAATGTTGTCGATTTGGACGGAGAGCGCACCCGCATCAGTACTTTGCTACGCAATGTGGGCTGTTATTACTTCCGTCCGGACTACCTGACATTCCAGGCAGATACGACAATGGTGCCCGGAGGACATGTGCAGATGCGCATGACACCGGTGCCCGGCATGCCCAAGGTAGCTGAGAAGCCCTTCTACGTGGGCGAGACATCGGTGCATCTGCTTGGAAAGGAAGGAGAAGAACCCAATGACAGCATAACATACAAAGATTTGACTATCCACTATCACGACAAGCTACGGGTGCGTCCCAACATGCTTTACCGATGGCTGAACTATCAGGGTTATCGCCGTAAACGCCAGTTGCAAGACAGTGCAGGCATTGCCCGCCGACGGTCCATGCAAAATATGTATAGCTTGTATCGGCAGACCCGTGTGCAGGAACGTCTTGCAAATGTAGGCATATTCCGCTATGCAGAGATGCTATATACACCACGCGACACGACATTCGCCTCCGACACATTGGATATGAAAATCGTTGCCGCTTTCGACAAGCCATACGATGCCGAATTGGACTTTAATGTCGTGATGAAGAGTAACAGCCAGACCGGCCCCGGTGCCTCTTTTACGGTAACGAAGAATAACGTTTTCGGCGGTGGTGAGAGCTGGAATGTAAAGTTGAATGGTTCGTATGAGTGGCAGACGGGGAAGGACCGTTCTTCTCTGATGAACAGTTACGAGATGGGTATCTCCTCTTCGCTTATCTTCCCGCGCGTGGTCTTTCCGCGTATGGGTGACCGCGAATATGATTTTCCTGCCACAACCACTTTCCGTCTGTATGCGAACCAAATGAACCGGGCCAAATATTACAAACTGCTGGCTTTTGGAGGGAATGTCACTTATGATTTCCAGCCCAAACCTACCACCAAGCACAGTATTATCCCCTTCAGACTGACATTCAATGTATTGCAGAACCCCACAGCAGAATTCGATGCACTACGTGCCAAAAATCCGGCACTCTACGTCAGTCTGCGCGACCAGTTCATCCCAGCAATGGAGTATACTTATACATACGATAATGCCTCGGTGCGCGGAAAGCGTAACCCCATCTGGTGGCAGACGTCCATCGTGTCGGCCGGCAATCTCACGTCAGCAGTTTACCGTCTGTTCGGACAATCCTTCAAAAAGGAGGGGAAAGAGCTCTTCGGTGTGCCTTTCGCCCAATTCCTGAAACTGAATTCAGAGTTTCGCTATCATTATCGGATAGACCGTAATAACAAGATAGCTTCGCGCATTGCAGCCGGGATAATCCGCTCTTACGGAAATGCAATGACTGCTCCCTACACGGAACAATTCTACATCGGAGGTGCCAACAGCGTAAGAGCGTTCTCGGTGCGCAGCGTAGGTCCCGGAGGCTATCCGCCCGAAGATACTCAAAAGTACACTTACATCAATCACGTAGGCGATATCCGCATGGAAGCCAATCTGGAGTATCGCTTTCGCATCATCAGCGATTTGCACGGAGCCATCTTTCTGGATGCCGGCAACGTGTGGCTGATACGCAAGGATGAAAACCGTCCGAACGGCGAACTAACTTGGAAAAACTTTCCCAAACAGATAGCTTTGGGAACGGGCGCCGGCCTGCGCTATGACATGGATTTTCTGGTCTTCCGTCTGGACCTGGGCATCGGACTGCACAATCCGTATGACACCGGAAAGTCGGGCTACTACAATATCCCCCGTTTTAAGGATAGCATGGCATTGCATTTTGCCATCGGTTATCCTTTTTAAGGAAACTTGAAAACAAAAGATAATCATTTCTTTTTTTTGATACCTTACCTTTATAAAGCGGAAGCCGGCAAAACGGCCTTATCCATATTTGACATAACAAGCACATTGCACACATTCTATCTTGATGCCCTCTGCTGGAAGTATAGATGCAGCACGCCCGGCATATACTTGCTGCACGGTGGAGATATATCTAACGTCTGATATCTATCCTATACTAACTTCAGTACCTCAGTATTGAGAAAAGTACATAAAGGAAGAGTTTCTTTTATTGGATTTTAACAATAAATTCTTTACTTTTACACCCGTTTCATTTGAATTAATCCCGACAATGATTCCAGAGCCAGAAGTTGTAGAGGAATTTGCCTCCGGCAGCCATGAAGCCTTCCACCGGATATTC
The DNA here is from genome assembly GCF_004342845.1 of Prevotella heparinolytica. Taxonomy (GTDB): domain Bacteria; phylum Bacteroidota; class Bacteroidia; order Bacteroidales; family Bacteroidaceae; genus Bacteroides; species Bacteroides heparinolyticus. The sequence goes on from NZ_SLXB01000017.1 coordinate 39,632, forward strand.
AAGCTGTTTTATCCTAAAGTATATGCTTTTATACGAGGATTTATAAAGGATGCGTACGAATCGGAGGATTTAACCCAAATTGTATTCATCAAGCTATGGGAAAAGAGAGAGGCTTTTCTCAAGGTTCATCATTTTGACTCTTATCTGTTTACGCTAACCAAATATACGGTCTACAATTATATTTCAGCTAAAAAGACTGATGTGTCATGGAATGAAAACAACATTCCGGAAACATCCGACGAATATACGCCCCATGACGAACTGATAGCGAAAGACCTGCAATTACTGATGGATATGGTGGTGAGCAAGATGCCGCCCAAAAGAAAACTGATTTATGAATTAAGCAGAAAGAAAGGGCTATCCAACGAACAAATAGCAGAAAAGCTGGGAATACAGAAAAAGACAGTGGAAAATCATCTGAACATTGCTCTGAACGAACTTAGAGAAACCCTTTCGCTCTCCGTTTTACTTTATTTAATATTGTCGGCTTAGGTGTGACGCAGCATCCGGATGTCTTCTATAATATATAATACGAAAAATGAATAACTACATACATAAGATAATAGACTTCTTCTTTCATCATGATGTCTCCGACGAAATGGCAACCCGGGTATATAGACGCATGGTTTCTCCTACAGAAGATAAAATGAGGGAAGAAGCCGTTGCACGTATCTGGAACAAATTGAACAATGCCTCCTGCCCCGAAGAGAAAATAGAGAAGGCTTTTCATCAGTTAGAGTCTTCTATCAAAGATGAAAAGCGAACAGAATCCGTGGCAGCACCCAAACGCAAGCAGATTCTGAGAAGGATCAGTCCGGTCAGGGTGGCTGCCTTTTGGACCATCCCCCTAATCATGGCATGCCTTTCTGCCTACTACTATTACTCTACCCAAAGCTATGTGGCACAAAAGCTGTCCGAAGTGACTTACGTGCAACATTATGCCGCCATAGGAACACGCAACGAAGTGCTTTTGCCCGACGGAAGTAAAGTGTGCCTCAATGCGGGAACATTATTGATTTATCCCTCCACATTCGCTTCTGAAGCCCGGAGTGTCTATCTCTCGGGAGAAGCATTTTTTGAGGTCGCAAAAGACAAAGAGCATCCTTTCACCGTCACGACCAATCATTTGACCCTGAAGGTGCTCGGCACCACATTCAACGTTTCTGCCTACCCTGACAACAATCAGGTAATGGCCACTTTAGAGACCGGAAAATTGCAGGTGAAAGTGAATGAACAACCGGCAGAATATTTTTTAGAGCCTAACGACCAATTAATCTATACACCCGCCACCGGAAAGATACAACGGCATAAGATCAACACCGCATTGTACTCCAATTGGAAGACGGGTGGACTCTTCTTCGGCAACACACCGTTCAGCGATGTATTGCATACACTGGAGCGTGTCTACGGAGTAAAATTCCAACTACACACGTCTGCTTACCAAAATCAAAGCCTGAGAGTTCATTTCAACAAGGACGAATCGTTAGAGCATGTACTTCAAATCATAAAGATATTGATTCCGGGCATAGAATATGAGATTGCGGACAAAAACATATACGTAAAGTGAGCCGTTAGCGTTTATTAACAAAATACTCTTAGGTGTAGTTTCTTCTCATGCGGTCTTTATAATGTACGTACACCTTTTTTGTTACTAAATCTAATTAAAATGAAGAAGAAATTAGTCAGAGTATTATGGACTATGGCATTGGCCTTAGTCGGCAGTTTCCCGGTCAATGCACAGAAAGTTTCCTTCAATGGAGAACGTCTGTCTTTAAAGCAAGCGTTTGAGAAAATCGAATCGGTTTCGAAGTATAAGATTGCTTATAACACCTCCCAATTAGACATCAACAGGCAGGTTGTTCTGAATCAAAAAGAGCAAGACGTATTACAGGTCTTATCTGATTTGCTGAAAGGGACCGATTATTCATATCAAGTGACGGACAACTATATCGTCATCACCCAGAAAGAGAAAAACCGAAAAATCAGAGGCAGCATTAAAGATTCGGCCGGAGAGCCCATCATCGGCGCCAACGTGATTCTGAAAGGAGATGCCACCATCGGAACCATCACAAACATAGATGGGAATTTCGATTTGTCTGTTCCGGCCGATGCCGTTCTGCAAATATCTTATGTCGGATACAATACGCTGGACGTTGCCGTGGGCAACCAATCCTCTCTTAACATTGTTCTGAAAGAAGATGCGGCAACGCTGGACGAAGTAGTGATTGTGGGATATGGTTCGCAAAAGAAAGTCAACGTAATCGGTTCCATTGCAGCGGTAGACAGCAAAGCACTGGAATCGCGTGCCGTGGCAGACGTCTCCAATATGCTGACCGGACAGATGTCGGGCGTAACCATTACGCAGGCCAACGGTAATCCGGGACAAGATGCCGGCACCATCCGCATCCGCGGTGTCGGCTCATTCGGAGCAACGCCCAACCCTTTAATCTTGGTGGATGGGCTTCCCGGCTCTTTAAGCGATTTGACACCGGCCGACATTGACAACATTTCGGTTTTGAAAGATGCCTCTTCTGCTGCCATTTATGGTTCACGCGCTGCAAACGGCGTCATTTTAGTCACAACCAAGAAAGGAAAGGAAGGTAAGGCTCACATTACCTACAATGGTTCGGTAGGTATGAGTCAGGCTACGGAGTTGCCCGAACTGGCCCATTCATATGAATACGCGGAATTTTATAATATGGCCACGCAAACCAATTCGTACACCCCCGAAATGATTCAAAAATATCGCGACGGGGCAGACCCTGACAACTATGCAGACGAAAGGTATCTCGAAGACCTATTGGGAGGGCATGCACTGCAAACCAAGCACGAATTGAGCGTCAGCGGCGGTACGGAAAAAGTACAATACATGGCATCGCTGGGCTACTTGCGCCAAAACGGTTTGCTGGCTCGCAACTATTATAACCGCTATAACGGGCGTGTCAACCTAAGCGCAGAATTGACAAAGAACTTAAGACTGCAAATCCACTTGAGCGGAATGGCTTCCGACCGTCACGAGCCGTCTACTCCGGGCATCTTGGACAACGGAGGATTTAAAGGTATCATATCCAATGCTGTCCGTTTTCCGGGCTTAACCCCGACTTATCTACAGAATGGCGAAATAGGCTTAGGCCCTAAACTGCAAGGAACACCTGTGGCATGGATGAATTGCGCATCGACATACAGTGAAGATTATGATAAGTTTACAAACAACATCGAACTGTCGTATCAACCGATAAGCGGCCTGAGACTGAAAGTAATCGGAGGTTATAACTATACGTTGGGACATGTCCGCCATTATCGTTGCGACATGGTTCTCACCGGTGGAAAGAGCACTGGCCCTTCGACATTGAACGATGAAATGGCACGCACGGTCTATAAGACCTTTCAGGCCGTGGCCGATTATGAAAAGACCTTAGGCAAGCACAACGTTGCCGCATTGGTGGGATATACATGGGAAGACGAGGGACAGCGTAACTTGTCGGGAACCCGTAACAATTTCCCTTCTGATGACGTGCCTTTCTTAAATGCCGGTGGAGCAGACGGACAGACCAATCAGGGTGGAGGTTATGATTGGGCTTTGCAATCCATATTCGGCCGTTTGACTTACAACTACGACCAACGTTATTTATTTGAAACCACCATGCGCTATGACGGCTCTTCCCGTTTCCCGACAAACAGCAAGTACGGTTTCTTCCCTTCTGTGGCTGCCGGATGGCGCATTTCAGAAGAACAATTCTGGAAAGAGAACGAGCACTTGGCTTTTATCAACAACCTGAAGCTGAAAGCCTCTTATGGCGTATTGGGTAATAACAACATCGGAAACTATCCCTATCAGTCTGTCTACGCATTAAGTCAGGCACAGAACTATGTATTTGGCGGTGTCTATACACAAGGAGCAGCCGTCACCACTTACGTTGACCCTACTCTGAAATGGGAGCGTACCCGCACGGCCGACATCGGCATTGAAACATCTTTCTTCAACAACAAACTGACATTCAATGCATCGTATTTCTACCGAAAAACCACAGATGTATTATACAAACCAGCCGCAAGCTACTCTTCCATTTTCGGCTTGAGTGTTTCTCAAGTGAATACCGGTGAGCTGGAGAATAAAGGTTGGGAGTTTGAAATTGGACATCAAAACACAATTGGTAAGTTCCGTTATCATATCAACGGCAATTTCTCCATCATCAAGAATAAAGTGCTGACATTGGGAATGGGAAATGTTACCCAGAACAATGGCATGATAGGTAATGGCAACGACTTGTTCATCGGCTATCCGATGCAGATGTTTTATGGTTACAAGACAGACGGCGTTTTCCTCACGAATGATGAAGTAAAAGACTGGCACGACCAAAGCGCGATAGCCAAAGGCTCTAAAGCCGGAGACATCCGCTACGTTGACACCACCGGAGACGGTAAGGTTACGCCGGACGATAAAGTATTCTTAGGTTCCCGTATTCCTAAATACACTTTCGGCCTGAACTTTGGCGGAGAGTATAAGGGCTTCGACCTTAGCGTATTGCTTCAAGGAGTTGCCAAAGTACAAGGCATGCTGTCTGTCTATGCAGGCCACGCTTTCTATCAGGAAGGAAATATCCAGAAATGGCAAATGGAGAATTGTTGGAATGTGCAGCAAGACAACCGTTACCCTGAATATCCCCGATTGGAAGTCATGTCTAATGCCGGCAGCAACAATACTTTGACTTCGGACTTTTGGGTATTGGATGCTTCCTACTTAAAAGTACGCAATGTTTCGTTAGGCTATACATTGCCCATCCAAACAGCAAAAAAGCTGAGAACAAACGGCATACGTTTCTATCTGTCGATGGACAATCCTTTCACTTTCAAGAGCTATCGTAAAGGATGGGATCCTGAAAATACGGACAACGACGGGCAATACTATCCTACTATGTCGACTTATACCATGGGATTAATATTAAAATTCTAATGCTTTATGAAAAGATTTATATATATAGTTCTTACAGTTTTCTCTGCTTCATTTTCATTTCAGGCATGTGATTTGGAGCGCTATCCTTTAACAGATTTGTCGGAAGATAAATTCTGGAATGATGATAAAAATGCCGAATTGGCGTTGACGTCCTTATACAGAGGCAGTATTACAAACGGAGTGGAATTTAATGTCTCCGATTTCTGGTCATATCACGGCTTGCTGTTTATGGAGCACTTGACGGACAATGCCTACGACCGTCGCGGCGAGAACAATCCGTTCTTCAGCATATCCAGCGGCAAGTTACTGAACAATAACGCTTTTATCAAGAACTATTGGTCCTCGGCCTACAAGCGCATAGGCTTGTGCAATCGCTTCCTCGAAGGTATTGCCACCGCTCCCGACTCGGAACGAAAAACACGGATGATTGCCGAAGCCCGCTTCCTGCGTGCCACTCAATATCATTATTTGGCAAGCTATTTCAAAGATGTACCATTAGTAACCAGGACATTGAGCGGTGAGGAAGCGAATACGGTTACGAAAGAAACACAGGCCAATATTTTGTCTTGGTGTATGACCGAATTCAAGGAAGCAGCTGCAAATCTTCCACGCTTTAAAGACATTCCCAACAGTCAAACAGGCCGTGCCTGCAAACAAGCCGCTTTGGCTTTTCTGGGCAGAACCTGCATGCTCAAGCAAAATTGGGCAGAGGGTGCTGCCGCATATAAAGAAATAATCAGTTATGGCGACAACTCGATCCATCCGACCTACAAGGAACTTTTCATGCCAGAAACCGGAGTAGGCAATCAAGAAAACATCTTCTATATCTCTTATCTGGAAAACTACTTTGGTTGCGGCGTCCCCCAACATATCTTGTCTGCCAAAGATGGCGGATGGAGTTTGTCCAACCCATCGGCGGGGCTATTCGAGTCTTATGAGTTCAAAGACGGAACTCCGTTCAGCTATGACGACCCGCGCTACGACCCCAAAAGTTTAGGTAAAGACCGTGACCCACGCTTGGACTATACTATTTATTACAACGGAGCAACTTTCATGGGAACGGAATATCGCATGCATCCGGACTATGAAGCGTCAAAAAAAGAACGGTTGGATTATTCTTCCGAAGCATCCAGAACAGGCTTTATGTGGCGCAAATATTTCGATGGGAATCCTATCAACGATTTAAAGAGCTATAGTGCCGTGACTCCCGTCATCAGATATGCAGAAGTATTGCTAAGCTATCTGGAATGTATGATCGAAAGCGGACAGGCCATCGAACAGTCTTTATTGAATGCAACCATTAATCTTGTGCGCGGACGTGCCGACGTAAAGATGCCGCCAATTACAGAAACGAACCCGGATAAATTGCGTGAGTTGGTTCGTCGGGAACGTCGTATCGAATTGGCCTACGAAGGTATAAGATATTGGGATTTGCTACGCTGGAATATAGCTCACGAGGTGCTTCTCGGCGAGGTATGGGGTGCTCCTTATCCTAATTCTAAAACCTATGCGTCCTCCAGTAAGTTTATAGACCCGACAGGCCATTTCCGTTGGTATGTAGGAAGGCGGGATTTTCGCAATCCTCAAGATTACAGATGGCCCGTTCCATTGTCTGAACAAAATATAAATCCTAACTTGCGCGAATAATTCCAATCATCAAGGAGGTGCGTCAAAAAAAAGACGCCTGCAACATAATAAGGAGCAGAATTGCCCGGTATTCATACGATTCTGTAAATGAATATAGTGAGTGCTGTGTGATTCTGCACCTGAAAAAAGGATTATAAAGATGTATTGTAAAACCTATCCGACAAAAACAGAGCTTATGAGAAACCGACATTTAGCATTCATCGTTCTTACGCCGATATTATGTTCTGCCTTGCCTACAGAGGGGAAAAACATAAAAAGGAACAAGACAACCAATCGGGAAAAGCCCAATGTAATCATTATTTTGGCCGATGACTTAGGCTACGGAGATTTGGAATGTTATGGCGCAAAAAATGTGCAAACTCCTAATGTCAATCGTTTGGCCGGCCGGGGCATTCGCTTCATCAATGCACATGCCATAGCTGCCACCAGCACCCCTTCACGTTATTCCATATTGACGGGCGAATACGCCTGGCGCCGTCCCGACACGGACGTAGCCGCCGGAAATGCCGGAATGATTATCCGCCCCGAACAATATACGATGGCAGATATGTTCAAGAATGCCGGATATACCACTTGCGCCATCGGCAAATGGCATTTAGGGCTGGGCGACAAAACGGCCCAGCAAGACTGGAATGCTCCGCTCCCTGCCGCCTTAGGAGATTTGGGATTCGATTACCACTACATCATGGCAGCAACTGCCGACCGCGTCCCATGCGTATTTATAGAGAACGGGAAAGTAGCAAACCATGACCCTTCTGCCCCTATTGAGGTGAGCTACACACAAAACTTCGCGGGAGAGCCTACGGGAGCCCGAAATCCGGAGTTGCTTTATAATCTGAAACCGAGCCACGGACATGATATGGCCATTGTAAACGGCATCAGCCGCATCGGTTTCATGAAAGGTGGCGGCAAAGCTCTTTGGAAAGATGAAAACATAGCAGACTCCATCACGAGCCATGCCATAGAGTTCATAAGGAAACATCAAAACGAACCGTTCTTTATGTACTTTGCCACCAACGACATTCATGTCCCCCGCTTTCCGCACGAGCGATTCCGAGGCAAAAGCCCGATGGGGCTGCGTGGAGATGCCATCGTTCAGTTCGACTGGTCTGTGGGGCAACTAATGAACACGCTGGACAAACTCGGTTTGACAGAAAACACACTAATCATCCTGTCGAGCGATAACGGTCCTGTAGTAGACGATGGTTATGACGATAAAGCGGAAGAGTTATTGAACGGGCATACACCTTCCGGTCCGTGGAGAGGGAATAAGTACAGCGCATTTGAAGGAGGCACTGCTGTTCCCACCATTGTGCATTGGCCTAAAAAAATAAAAGAAAGCAGTGAATCGGATGTACTGATGTCACAGATCGACTGGATGGCCTCTTTAGGCGCTTTGGTAAATGCCGTTTTTCCCCAAGGCAGCGCATCCGACAGCCATAACCGCATCGGCAACCTGCTGGGAACAGACAACACCGACCGTCCCTGGATAGTGGAGCTTGCCGCCAATCATGTATTGTCCGTTCGCACCAAAGAGTGGAAATACATCGAACCAAACGATGGTCCTGCCATGATACAGTGGGGGCCGAAGATTGAAACCGGCAATGCAAGCATTCCGCAACTTTACGATATGAGAAAGGACATGAATGAGCGTGTCAATGTGGCATCACAATATCCGGACGTTGTGTATGACATGCAGAATATTCTTCGAAGAGTACGCAATAAGACAATAAAGATAAAATAGTCGAGATTAAAGCAAAAGACTGCCCGTTATTGTGAAATTTTGCCTAATGACGGGCAGTCTTCCCCATCCCATCTATTCCCACTCTTTTTATATTCCTTTCTTTAGCCCCCTCTTCCTCCAATAGAAAAAACCGCAATAGCTTCCTGACCGGATAAAACAGGCAACGTTGCGTACCGGATTAATCGGCCAAATGCGGGCGACATAAAGAAACCTTTTTCTACGAACAAGCATAAAGAATAAAAATACCACAAATTTTAGTCGTTTTTGTATATTATATCTCAAAAAATCGCTACTTTTGCGGCATTCTCAGAATAATTATACAAAACATGAAGAAAAAAGCAAGTAGGTTAGAGGCCATCAAAATGATTATTTCAAGCAAAGAACTCAGTTCACAAGAAGAATTGTTGTCTGCTTTGGAAAAGGAAGGTTTTGAGTTGACGCAAGCCACCTTGTCACGCGATTTGAAGCAGCTGAAAGTTGCAAAAGCAGCAAACATGAACGGGAAGTATGTATATGTATTGCCCAACAACATCATGTATAAACGCCTCAATGAGCAAAGTACCAGTGAGATGCTTATGACGAGCGGTTTCATCTCGCTTCAGTTCTCCGGCAATATCGCCGTCATCCGCACCCGCCCCGGATATGCCAGCAGCATGGCCTACGACATCGACAACCGCGAATGCCCCGCCATCTTGGGAACCATTGCCGGAGACGATACTATTATGCTGGTGCTACACGAAGCAGCATCGCACGACGAGGTGCTCGGCTTTCTGTCTCAAATCATTCCGAACATCCAATAACATATATAATGAAAAAGCAAAATGAAAGGATAAGAGGTGTTCTCTTGTTCTTCATCTCTAATCAATGAATAGAAATGGATTCGAAACAAATCGATGTAATGGTGGCAGATGCCTCACATGAAATTTACGTGGACAAGATACTGGAGACCATCCGCGAAGCAGCCAAGGTGCGCGGAACAGGCATCGCAGAGCGTACACACGAATACGTAGCCACCAAGATGAGGGAAGGAAAAGCCATCATTGCTTTGTGTGGCGAGGAGTTCGCCGGCTTCACCTATATAGAAAGTTGGGGAAACAAACAATACGTGGCAACCTCGGGTTTGATAGTGCATCCCGATTACCGGGGATTAGGACTGGCCAAACGCATCAAGACGGCCTCTTTCCGTCTGGCACGCCTGCGATGGCCCAATGCCAAGGTATTCAGCCTCACCAGCGGGGCGGCCGTGATGAAGATGAATACCGAACTGGGCTACGTTCCCGTCACCTTCAACGAGCTGACGGATGACGACGCCTTTTGGAAAGGTTGCGAAGGTTGCATCAACCACGATATATTAATGGCTAAGGAGCGTAAATTCTGCATCTGCACGGCAATGCTTTACGACCCGAAGCAACACGAAGACGATAAAATCTAAAAAACGCCAAAGATATGGAAGCAAAAAAGAAGAAAGTAGTAGTGGCGTTCAGCGGCGGTCTGGACACCTCGTTCACGGTGATGTATCTTGCCAAAGAGAAAGGGTACGAGGTTTACGCGGCTTGCGCCGACACCGGAGGTTTCAGTACCGAACAACTGAAGACCAACGAAGAGAATGCCTATAAGCTGGGGGCAAAAGCATACGTCACCCTCGACGTGACGCGGGAGTATTACGACAAGAGCCTGAAGTACATGGTATTCGGCAACGTGCTGCGCAACGGCACATATCCCATCTCCGTAAGTTCCGAACGCATCTTCCAGGCACTTGCCATTGCCCGCTATGCCAACGAGATAGGAGCAGATGCCATTGCCCACGGCTCTACGGGGGCAGGCAACGACCAGATTCGTTTCGACATGACCTTTCTGGTTATGGCGCCGGGCGTGGAAATCATCACACTGACGCGTGACATGGCCCTGAGCCGTCAGGAAGAGATTGATTACCTGAACAAGCATGGCTTTGAAGCCGACTTCGCCAAACTGAAATACTCGTATAACGTAGGGCTGTGGGGCACAAGCATCTGTGGTGGCGAGATTCTGGATTCCGCCCAAGGATTGCCCGAAAGCGCCTACCTGAAGCACTGCCGGAAAGAAGGCAGCGAACAGTTGCGCCTCACCTTTAAGAAAGGAGAGTTGAAGGCCGTGAACGGCGAGACCTTCGACGACCCCATCCAAGCCATCCGGAAAGTAGAAGAGACAGGTGCCGCTTACGGCATCGGGCGAGACATGCACGTGGGCGACACGATTATAGGCATCAAGGGACGTGTGGGCTTCGAGGCTGCCGCCGCTATACTGATTATCGGCGCTCACCGTTTCCTCGAAAAATATACATTGAGCAAATGGCAGCAGTACTGGAAAGACCAAGTGGCCAACTGGTACGGCATGTTCCTGCACGAAAGCCAGTATCTGGAGCCGGTGATGCGCGACATCGAGGCCCTGCTGGAGTCTTCGCAACGCAACGTGAACGGTACGGCCATTCTGGAGCTGCGCCCGTTGAGTTTCTCGACCGTAGGCGTGGAAAGCAAGGACGACCTTGTGAAGACCAAATTCGGAGAATACGGAGAGATGCAGAAAGGCTGGACGGCGGAAGACGCCAAGGGCTTTATTAAAGTAACCTCTACCCCGCTGCGTGTTTATTATGCCAACCACAAGGACGAAGAAATTTAGTCGGCAGGAGATTGGATAAAATATATAACCTAAAAGCAATGATATTGACAATATGATTAAAGTAGGAATTATCGGCGGAGCAGGATATACGGCAGGCGAACTGATACGCCTGCTCATCAACCACCCGGAAGCGGAAATCGTCTTCGTCAACAGTTCGAGCAACGCCGGAAACAAAATCACCGACGTGCACGAAGGCCTGTACGGTGAAACGGATTTGGAGTTTACCGACCGCCTTCCGCTGGACGAAATCGACGTGCTCTTCTTTTGTACCGCACACGGCGACACAAAGAAATTTCTGGAGAGCCACAACCTTCCGGAAGAGCTGAAGATTATCGACCTCTCCATGGACTACCGCATCGCTTCGCCCGAACACGACTTCATCTATGGTCTGCCTGAATTGAACCGACGTGCCACCTGCACGGCAAAGCACGTTGCCAATCCTGGCTGTTTTGCCACTTGCATCCAGTTGGGACTGCTGCCTCTGGCAAAGCACCTGATGCTGAACGACGACATTACGGTGAATGCCATCACCGGAAGCACGGGGGCAGGCGTAAAGCCGGGCGCAACGAGCCACTTCAGTTGGCGCAACAACAACCTGAGTGTATACAAGGCCTTTGAGCATCAGCACATGCCCGAAATCAAGCAGTCGCTCAAGCAGTTGCAAAACAGCTTCAACTCGGAAATCGACTTCATCCCCTATCGCGGCGACTTCCCTCGCGGCATCTTCGCCACCATCGTAGTGAAGACCAAAGTGGCGTTGGAAGAAATCGTACGCATGTACGAGGAGTATTATGCCAAAGACTCTTTCACGCACATCGTGGAGAAGAACATCGACCTGAAGCAGGTGGTGAACACCAACAAGTGCCTCATCCACTTGGAGAAGCACGGAAACAAGCTGCTCATCATCTCTTGCATAGACAACCTGCTGAAAGGTGCCAGCGGACAGGCTGTGCACAATATGAACCTGATGTTCAATCTGGAAGAGACGGTGGGACTTAAGCTGAAGCCGAGTGCATTTTAAAAAGCCTCTCTTCCCGCAGGAAAGGGAAGGAGGGTAAGGAAAACTATATTTAATCACATAAAACGATGGTAACTTACCTCTTTAGCTTATGAATTTATTCGATGTATATCCCCTTTTTGACATCCATATCGTCAAAGGAAAAGGTTGCTGTGTATGGGACGAGAATGGAACGGAATATCTCGACCTCTATGGCGGCCATGCTGTCATTTCCATCGGCCACGCCCACCCGCATTATGTAGAGATGATAAGCAGGCAAGTGGCGACACTGGGATTTTATTCCAATTCCGTCGTCAACAAATTGCAGCAACAGGTGGCCGAACGGTTAGGAAAGGCCTGCGGCTACGACGACTATTCCTTATTCCTCATCAACAGCGGCGCCGAGGCCAACGAGAATGCCCTGAAGCTTTCTTCTTTCCACAACGGACGGACGCGCGTGGTTTCCTTCAAGAAGGCTTTCCACGGGCGCACCTCGCTGGCGGTGGAGGCCACCGACAATCCTAAAATCATTGCCCCCATCAACGAGTGCGGACACGTGACCTACCTGCCTTTGAACGACATCGAAGCCATGAAGGCGGAACTGGCGAAAGGCGATGTCTGTGCCGTCATCATCGAAGGCATTCAGGGAGTGGGCGGCATACAACTGCCCACCGGCGAGTTTATGCGTGCCCTGCGCAGGGCTTGCACCGAGCACAACACGGTGCTGATTCTCGATGAGATACAGAGTGGATACGGACGTAGCGGCAAGTTCTTCGCCCACCAACATCACGGCATCAAGGCCGACATCATCACCGTGGCCAAAGGCATCGGCAACGGTTTCCCGATGGCAGGCGTACTCATCAGCCCCATGTTCGCTCCTATCCACGGACAGCTTGGCACGACTTTCGGCGGCAACCATCTGGCTTGCAGCGCCGCACTTGCCGTACTGGACGTGATGGAGCAGGAAAGCCTTGTGGAGAATGCCGCCAAGGTAGGCGCTTATTTGCAGCAAGAGCTGAAGAAGATGCCGCAAATCAAGGACGTGCGCGGCTTGGGCCTGATGATTGGGCTGGAATTCGAAACTCCCATCAAGGAGTTGCGGCTGAGACTCTTGAAAGAGCAACACGTGTTTACCGGTGTCAGCGGCACGAACGTGATTCGCCTGCTTCCGCCCCTCTGCCTCAGCCTGAAAGAGGCGGATATATTCCTCGAACGTCTCAGGAGAGTGTTGGAATAAAAGAGAGTAGCGACAAATACAACATACAAAGAGAAGGAGATGTGAATGTTTTGAACACATCTCCTTTTTTCAGGCATAAAGTATCTTCATAACTTCTTTCAGGCACGGAAGTATACGGAATTCTTCGGCTTCATTCATAATGTCGGCTTAAGTTCTACGTTCAAGCCTAAGGCATTTACTATCCTGTAAAAAGTCGCCACACTCGGAACTGTAATCCCTTTTTCTATTCGTGAGATGTATGATTTGTCAGTTCCGATACGTTTAGCCAACTCTTCTTGTGTCAAACGTGCATTTTTACGAGCGTCAAGCAGTATCTGACCGGTATAGAAAGCGTATGCTTCTTCATCGAATTCAGCACATTTTCCGAGATGGAACAAAAAAAGGAAACGATGGGCTGTTGTTGCTTCATAAATGCAAACCAAAACAAAGCCGCATTATAAGGTTTTATATGCCGATTCGGAATAAAAAACGCCCCATTTCATACCCCCTATCTTTCCCCTTATATAGTGAAGCCACTTCCCAATACGACTGAAGCCACCTCACTCGTATTGGGAAGTGGCTTCAGTCGTATTGGGAAGTATAGTCTCACAGTAACGAAGAGGGGTGAAACTTTTGGTCAAGCCCTCGTGGAAAGCATGAAACTTCAATCTTTCCAATCGTATTCCTCCGTATAACGGTCGTATACGGGTTTCCCGTCCGTACCGCTGCGGGCAAAGAGGTCGGCTATCATCTTCTGCTCTTCAACGTATAGAGGGCGTTCCTGATGCAAGATGCGATAGTAAGTGGGTTTGGAGAAAGATTGGCGAATTTTGCTTAACAAACCGGTGGCAATGCCGTAGGGAACCTCGTTGCACAAAGCAGAAATGCCCCATGCCAAGCGCACCTTATCCGCCGAGCGCAAATGAGGACACATGCCCGCCGGCTTCGGATAGGCCACGGGGTTGACACAACGGAGCACGACGGGCTCTTTCGGGGCATGGAGAGCCGCAAGGCGATGCAGGCAGTTGTCACCGTGCCGGCAGTCGGCGTTGAAGCAGTGAACATAGTTTTCGGGAACAAGGCTGTAATCAAAATCAGTATTCATAAGTGCTTTATTTCAAAAAAACATTCCAATGACAGGACAAAGATAGGCATTATTCCTTTAACAGCTTACTTTTTTCACTCTCATCCACTGCTCCGCAATGTATAAATCACTATATTTGCTGTCAAAACAACGCACTTAGAGTCTGTTTTGAGAGCCTTAAATAAGTTTCCCCAATAAAGCCTAAACAGATTCTCAGAAAAGAAACGAATATGAAAGTAGCGATTATCGGAGCCGGAAACATGGGCGGAGCCATCGCCCGAGGCATGGCAAAGGGCAGCATCGTCCCTGCCGGAAACATCACCGTGGCAGACCCCTCGCAAGAGAAATTAGACAAATTGCAGGTGGAGCACGCTTCCCTGCACGTGACAACCGGCAACCGTGAAGCCGCGGACAAGGCCGACATGATAATTCTTGCCGTGAAGCCGTGGCTGGCGGAGCCCGTGATAAAGGAACTGCAAATAGCATCGGACGCCCTTTTCGTATCCGTGGCGGCAGGCATCACGTGCGAACAGCTGGCAGAATACATCGGGAACGACCGGCAGACACTGTTCCGCCTCATCCCCAACACCGCCATCAGCGAGATGCAGAGCATGACGCTCATCAGCAGCCATAACGCCTCCGCCGAACAAGAACAGTTGATGCTGGACATCTTCAACGAGATGGGGCTGGCCATGCTGCTGCCCGAAGAGAAGATGGCCGCCGCCACCGCCATGACTTCCTGCGGCATCGCCTACGTGCTGAAATATATTCAGGCAGCCATGCAGGCAGGCATCGAGCTGGGCATCTATCCCAAAGACGGCATGAAGATGGTGGCACAGTCGGTGAAAGGCGCGGCAGAGCTGATACTGAACAACGACACGCACCCCGGCGCGGAAATAGACAAAGTGTGCACGCCCGGCGGCATCACCATACGGGGCCTCAACGAGCTGGAGCACGAAGGGTTCGCATCGGCCGTGATAAAAGCAATCAAGAAGAGTAGCTGACAAAGCCTGTTCAAAACAATATTCCTCACAACTTATAACAGTTTAAATATCAACTCAAATGGATTTGAATCTTGCGGATATAAAAGAAGAGGTGCTCGAATTTATCATTGAAGGGGCACAAACCGAGGTTCGCATTCTGACTGTGGCTGATAACCGATTATACATTTACAAAGAAAAAACATTCGTCCCCGACGAATTGGATTTTCAAACAACTATCACGCTTATACATCCGGAAGATGCCCCCGGCTATGTGCAAATGTTCAACGATATTTCAACGGGCAAGATACATAAAAACCGGAAAGATTTCAGAATAAGAAGCGGTGATGGAAGTTTTCGCCTCCACCGCATTCACTGCATGCGCCACGCAGACCATCTGGGTAAAACGGACTACATCCTCTGCACCCAACGCGATATAACCGCCCATGCAAGGAAGGCTGAGAGGAATACGGAATTGGCCAATTATACCAATCATGCCCACCTGATAAACCAAAGCTGCGGCATCACCCTCTGGCGCTACAATCCATATACGCGCATCTTCCACAACATCGACCCCTATCTCGATGAATACGAGCCGGACATGACAGCCGAACAGCTATTGCAATTCACCCACCCCGACGACAAAGAGACAGTGAGCAAATACCTTGAACGCAGCGAAGCCCTTTGCACACAGATGCAGCAGTTTCATTGCAGCTGTGCATGGGAAAACGGCATGGATTATCACTACTACAAATTCATCCAGATTCCTCTCTTCGACGAAGAAGGCAAACTGAAGGAATACGGCATTGCCCGCATAGACGAAACAGAGAAGGCACAGACCGAACAAATGCTCCGCATCTCGCAAAAAGTGGGCAGAGTAGGCTCATGGAGCATAGACTATCACACAGGCAAATGTGTGTATTCCGAAGAGCTGAAACGACTATTGGAAGTAAATGAATACACCCCGGACTTCAGTATCCACAACCACGTACACGCAGACGACAAAGCCGAATTTGAGCGCATCATAGCCGAAAACAAGGTGCAGGGAACCGATTACTCCTTCATCATGCGATTCAACACGACAACCGGGCAGGTGAAATGGATGGAGTTCCGAGGCACAGCCATCAAAAACATAGAAGACAAGGTAGTGGGCTACTACGGCACACTGACCGACGTGACCGACATCTATCTGGCCCGACTGAAAGCCGAGGAGAGCGACCGGCTGAAGACGGCTTTCCTTGCCAACATGAGCCATGAGATACGCACACCGCTCAATGCCATTGTGGGATTCAGCGACATACTGGCCACGGAAGAGGTAAGCCCGGAAGATAAAAAATCGTTTGGAAATATAATCCGGTCGAACAACGAACAATTACTCATGCTGATCAATGATATTCTCGACCTCAGCAATCTGGAATCAGGCAGTGTCAAGTTCGTAAAGACCTCTTTCGATGTGGAAGAACTGATGAACGAAATCTATGCCTCCTACCATCCCAAGTTTAAAGAACTGCCCATCAAGCTCGTCTACACACCGAGAGGCAAACAAATCACGATGTACCAAGACCGCCAACGCCTGACGGCCGTATTGACCAACTTCGTGAACAACGCCATCAAATACACCGACGAAGGCACCATCACCATCGGCTATCAGGAAGAAGCCGAAGGAGTGAAGTTTACAGTAACCGACACCGGAACGGGCATACCGAACGAGTTGTTGGACAAGATTTTCGACCGATTCGAGAAGTTGGGCTCTTTGGTGAAAGGCACGGGCTTGGGGTTGAGCATCTGCAAGACACTTGCCGACTGTATGCATGGAAAGATAGGCGTAGAATCTGCCCCCGGCAAAGGCAGTACCTTCTGGTTCTGGCTGGGACTGAAATAAAATCTACCGCCACAAAGGTTATATAAACGGCAAAATGGTTACCTTTGCCGATATACAGTAAAGAAAATACATCTACATAATGGACGAACAGATTAAACAAATAGCCGAACGTCTGCGCGGACTGCGCGACGTACTGGAGTTGACCATCGAAGACATTGCCCGCGACTGCGACATCTCCGCCGAAGAATACAGCCTTGCCGAAACCGGCGACCATGACATCTCCGTCAGCATGCTGCAAAAGATTGCCCGCCGCTACGGTGTGGCATTGGACGCCTTGATGTTTGGCGAAGAGCCCAAGATGACCTCCTACTTCCTGACACGTGCCGGAAAAGGAACCAGCATCGAACGCACCAAAGCCTATAAGTATCAATCGCTGGCCGCCGGCTTCATCAATCGCAATGCCGACCCGTTCATCGTCACTGTGGAGCCGAAGCCCGACGACGTGCCGATGCACTTCAACAGCCATCCCGGTCAGGAGTTCAACCTTGTGCTCGAAGGACGCATGATGCTCTGCATCGACGGCAAAGAACTGATACTGAACGAGGGGGACAGCCTGTACTTCAACTCCAAGCTGCCCCACGGCATGAAAGCGCTGGACGGGAAAACCGTGCGCTTCCTTGCAGTCATCATGTAGAAATACAATCCTATGTAACCGGCACATCTGCCATACATTAATATACGTTAGCACATCAGCAACATGTTAGAAAGATTTTTATCGCAAACCTCTTTTTCTTCGCAAGAAGATTTCATCAAGAACTTAAAAATAAATGTGCCGGAGAACTTCAACTTCGGCTACGACATAGTAGACGCCTGGGCTGCCGAAGAGCCCTGCAAGAAGGCCCTGCTCTGGACCAATGACCAAGGCGAACACCGACAATACACCTACGCCGACCTCAAGACGGAAACCGACCGCACCGCCGCTTACTTCCAAAGCCTCGGCATAGGCCACGGCGACATGGTGATGCTCATACTGAAACGGCGCGTGGAGTTCTGGTTCAGCATCATCGCCTTGCACAAACTGGGTGCGGTGGCCATCCCCGCCACTCACCTGCTGACGAAGAAAGACATCGTCTACCGATGCAATGCCGCCGACATCAAAATGATAGTTTGTGCCGGCGAAGAGGTTATCATCAAGCACATTGCAGATGCCATGCCGCAATCGCCCAGTCTGAAGACACTGATAAGCATTGGCCCCGACATGCCCTCAGGCTTCGAAGACTTCCACAAAGGGGTGGAAGCCGCTCCCGCATTCATCCGCCCGGCGCATGCCAACAGCAACGAGGACACCTCACTGATGTACTTCACCAGCGGAACAACAGGTAATCCGAAGATGGTGGCACACGATTTCACTTATCCGTTAGGGCACATCGTCACCGCCGGATTCTGGCACAACCTGCACCGCGACAGCCTGCACCTCACCATTGCCGATACCGGCTGGGGAAAAGCCGTCTGGGGAAAACTGTACGGACAGATGATTGCCGGTGCCAACATTTTTGTCTACGACCACGAGAAATTCACGCCTGCCGACATACTGGGCAAGATACACGACTACCGCATCACCTCGCTCTGCGCACCGCCCACCATCTATCGCTTCCTCATCAAAGAAGACATCACCCGATATGACCTCTCGTCCTTGGAATACTGCACCACCGCCGGCGAGGCGCTCAACTATTCGGTCT
This sequence comes from Prevotella heparinolytica, assembly GCF_004342845.1. Classification (GTDB taxonomy): domain Bacteria; phylum Bacteroidota; class Bacteroidia; order Bacteroidales; family Bacteroidaceae; genus Bacteroides; species Bacteroides heparinolyticus. Next base: position 58,470 of record NZ_SLXB01000017.1, read on the forward strand.
ACGAAACGCTCAAGAAGGTCACCGGCATACGCCTGATGGAGGGATTCGGACAGACAGAAACCACGCTTACCCTCGGCACTTTCCCGTGGATGGAGCCGAAGCCGGGCAGCATGGGCGTGCCCAATCCGCAATACGACATCGACCTGTTGACTCCTGACGGCCGCCCGGCCGAAGACGGCGAACAGGGTCAGATTGTTATCCGTACCGACAAAGGGAAGCCCATAGGACTGTTCAAAGAGTATTACCGCGCCCCCGAACTGACGGAAGAGGCATGGCACGACGGCATCTACTACACGGGCGACGTGGCATGGCGCGACGAAGACGGTTACTACTGGTTTGTGGGGCGTGCCGACGATGTCATCAAGAGCAGTGGCTACCGCATCGGCCCGTTCGAGGTGGAGAGTGCACTGATGACCCACCCCGCCGTGGTGGAATGTGCCATCACCGGAGTGCCCGACGAGATACGCGGACAGGTGGTGAAAGCAACCGTCGTATTGTCCAAAGAGTATAAGAAGCAGGCGAGCGAAGCGCTCGTCAAAGAGTTGCAAGACCATGTGAAGAGAGTGACTGCTCCGTATAAATATCCGCGCGTCATCGAGTTTGTAGACGAACTGCCCAAGACCATCAGCGGCAAAATCCGTCGCGTGGAAATCAGGAAGAACGATGAAAAACAACCTCTCCCTTAAAACGACAGCCCGATATATGGAAAAAGATAAACGAACATGGAAGCTGCTGCCCCTTATCATAGGGGCGACGCTCCTCTGGTTCGGCACGCTATATGCACAGACAAAGGCTGCCGATGATTATCCGCACAACGTCTCGGACACGACTTCGTTTGCAAAACGATTCATCCACAGACTGGAAGTGGAAGGGCGGGCAGGCTATATCTTCCCGACCAACGCTTTCTTGAAGGGAGAAAACAGCCTGATGAGGAGAATGGAAACAGCTTATGCCGGTCATCTGAAGTATGCCTTTCAGCTTCGTCCTCACACCACTGCCTCGAAAGCTTATATCGATGCCTACCAAGGCATCGGCTTAGGCTACTTCAACTTCGGCAACCGTCAAGAATTGGGCAATCCGCTTGCCCTCTACCTGTTTCAAGGCGGAAGCATCGCCCGGTTCTCTCGCCGCCTGTCGCTCAACTACGAGTGGAACTTCGGCGCATCGTGGGGCTGGAAACCTTACGACGAGACAAGCAACCCTTATAATAAGATAATGGGTTCTCCCGCCAACGCCTACCTCAATGTGAACCTCTATCTGAACTGGGCGCTCTCTCCCCTGTTGGACTTCACGCTGGGAGCTGCCGGAAACCACTTTTCCAACGGAAACACCCGATACCCCAATTCCGGTTTGAACACGATAGACTGCAAGATAGGCCTGATATATAATTTCAATCGCAAGGCCGATGAAACGGCAGGTTTACGGACACATCCGGCTGTGCCCCCTTTCCCCCGCCATGTCAGCTACGACCTGACTCTGTTCGGCTCGTGGAGGAAGAAAGCCGTGAATGTCCCCGGCGGACAAGTGCCTGCTCCCGACACCTATCCCGTGTTTGGCTTCGGCCTTGCACCGATGTACAACTTCGGCTACAAGTTCCGTGCGGGCGTTTCGTTGGACGGCGTATATGACGGCAGTGCCAACATCCGGGCCAATGAAAACTCCCAGGAATTTCTCACTCCGACGGTTGACAAACGATTGGCCTTGGGTTTGTCTGCACGCGGCGAGTTTGTGATGCCTTATTTCACCGTGGGCATCGGTCTCGGCGCCAATGTGCTGCATGGCGGCGGCGACATGAATACCTTCTACCAGATACTGGCCCTGAAGATAGACGTATGGCGCAACTCCTACCTGCACATAGGCTACAGCCTCAGCGAATTTCACGACCCGAACTACCTGATGCTGGGTATCGGCTATCGCTTCAATAACAAACGTCCGAAGCTGTTCTGACCCAACCCGCCCGCTCCTGCCGCAAGCAGGAACCGGTCGCAGCCATCCACCGGCACATCGGGCAACAGCGCTGAGAAGCTTCGAGTCAGGAATCCCAAACTGCATACGGGCTGTTTCCTGCCGTTACCGGACAGCCCTCAAACAGAGCTGAAACAAGTTCTTTGCACCTTGTTTGCCAGACACCGGTCTCTGTCGTGACAGACACTTGTGCCTGACATGACAAAGACTTGTGCCTGTCGTCTTGAACACTTGTGCCTGTCACGTCAAACACAGGCGTTTGACAAACACGCCTTTTCCCGCCCTCAGACACTTCTCTTCATCCTGCTTCGGAAGCGGGAGAAAGACGACTGAAAAAACAAAAACTTACAGTTTCTCCGTGTAGTATGTGTCTAAAGTTGTATCTTTGCCCCGGATAATGTACAACAATAGCTTATGACTATCAAAGAATTTTTCTCTTTCCGGCAAAACAAAAACTTTTGGGTGAATATCATCGCAATGGTTGTTGCCATAATTGTCGTGCTGTTCGGAGTTCTGAAAGGACTGGATATATATACGCATCATGGCGATGCCGTGGTTGTGCCCAATGTGAAAGGCATGGGAGTGGCAGAAGCGGAAAAGATGTTCCGCAACCGGGGACTGAACTGTGTTGTCTCTGATTCCAACTATGTGAAGACAATGCCTGCCGGGTGTATCCTCGACTACAATCCGGCCGCCGGACACAAGGTAAAGGAAGGCCGCATCATTTATCTCACCATCAACTCCTTGAACATACCCCTGCAAAGCGTTCCGGACGTGGCGGACAACAGCTCGCTGCGACAGGCGGAGGCACGCTTGCTGGCTGTGGGCTTCAAACTGGCCGAGATACAGTATGTGCCCGGAGAGAAGGATTGGGTATATGGCGTGAAGTACAAAGACCGCCAACTGGCAACCGGAGAGAAAGTTCCTGTGGGTGCCGCCTTGACGCTGATGGTAGGCGGAGGCGAAGAACTTCCGCAAGAAACGGATTCGCTGGAAACAGAGTCGACCGGAACCGACGCCAAGCCTGTGACATCATCCGATAAGTCGGCAACAGACGAATCTTGGTTCTGACGAAGATGGACACCCCTGAAGCGCCAATTGCAAACAGTCGATATAGCAAATGCACAGATGATAGAACTGCCTGACGACATAGAGAATGATGAGTTGGACGATATAGAACCCGTGGGCGACGAGGCGCAACTCTACGAACACTTCCGCGTAGTGGTGGATAGGGGACAAGAGATGATGCGTGTGGACAAGTACCTTTTCGACCGACTGACCAATGCCTCGCGCAACCGCATACAGAAAGCCGCCGATGCCGGTTTCGTGATGGCCAACGGCAGACCCGTGAAGAGCAGCTACAAAGTGAAGCCGCAGGACGTAATCACCGTGGTGATGGACCGCCCGCGCTACGAAAACGAAGTCATCCCCGAAGACATCCCCCTCGACATCGTCTACGAAGACAAATACCTCATGGTGGTGAACAAGCCCGCCGGACTGGTGGTACACCCCGGACACGGCAACTATCGCGGCACCCTTGTCAATGCCATTGCCTGGCACATGAAAGATACCCCCGATTATGACGCCAACGACCCGCACGTGGGGCTGGTGCACCGCATCGACAAGGACACCTCCGGACTGCTGGTGATAGCCAAGACGCCGGACACGAAGACCGACCTCGGCAATCAGTTCTTCCACAAGACCACCAAGCGTCGCTATCGTGCACTGGTATGGGGGAATGTGGAACAAGACGAAGGTACCATCGAAGGAAACATAGGACGAAATCCCAAAGACCGCATGCAGATGGCCGTCCTTCCCGACGACCAAGGCAAACACGCTGTGACTCACTACAGAGTATTGGAGCGTCTGGGCTACGTCACTCTGCTGGAGTGCATCCTTGAAACGGGGCGCACCCATCAAATCCGTGTGCACATGAAGCACATCGGCCACATCCTCTTCAATGACGAACGCTACGGCGGTCATGAAATCCTGCGAGGAACTCATTTTGCCAAATACAAACAATTTGTAAATAATTGCTTCGACACTTGTCCGCGGCAGGCGTTGCACGCCATGACATTAGGTTTTGTACATCCCGCCACCGGAGAAGAGATGAACTTCAGCTCCGAACTGCCCGACGACATGGTCCGGCTGATAGATAAATGGAGAAGCTACATCAGTAACAGAGATTTAGAATGAAACGTACCATTGCTATTGTAGCAGGAGGTGATACCTCCGAATTTCAGGTGTCCCTGCGCAGTGCGCAAGGAATTTATTCCTTCATCGACAAGGAGAAATATATACTTTACATCGTGCAGATGCACGGCCGCGACTGGCATGTCCGGCTGCCCGACGGTACAACAGCGCCCATAGACCGTAATGACTTCAGTTTCCTGCTGAACGGCAAGAAGGTGGTGTTCGATTTCGCCTATATCACCATTCACGGCACTCCGGGCGAGGACGGACGTTTGCAAGGCTATTTCGACATGCTGCGCATCCCCTACTCCTGCTGCGGCGTGCTGGCGGCCTCCCTCACTTACGATAAGTTTGCCTGCAACCAGTATCTCAAGTCGTTTGGGGTGCGCATTGCCGAATCGTTGCTGCTGCGCAAGGGGCAGACGATTTCCGACGAAGACGTCATCGAGAAAATAGGCCTGCCTTGTTTCATCAAGCCCGGCTTGGGAGGCAGCAGTTTCGGCGTAACCAAAGTAAAGACCCGCGAGCAGATACAACCGGCCATTGCCAAAGCATTTGAAGAGGCGCAGGAAGTGTTGGTGGAGGCCTTCATGGAGGGGATGGAGCTGACCTGCGGTTGCTACAAAACGAAAGAAAAGAGCGTGGTATTCCCCCTGACGGAAGTGGTGTCGCACAACGAGTACTTCGATTATGAAGCCAAATACAACGGCGAATCCGATGAGATTACCCCCGCCCGCGTCTCGGACGAATTGCGCGACCGCGTGCAGCAACTCACCTCCGCCATATACGATATACTGAATGCCCAAGGAATCATCCGCGTGGACTACATCATCACGGCCGGCGAGAAGATAAACCTGCTGGAAGTGAACACCACACCCGGCATGACAGCTACCAGCTTCATCCCGCAACAAGTGCGTGCCGCCGGACTGGATATAAAGGATGTAATGACAGATATTATAGAAAATGCATTTTAGCGGTAACACTAATCCCCGATTATTATGAACGCGAACGTAGAATTTGATGAAATCCGTCCTTATCACGACGAAGAGCTTCCGCAGATTTATGAGGAGCTGATTGCCGATGCGGCATTCCGCGAAGCTGTTTCAATGGTTATGCCCGGCGTCCCTTTCGAACTGCTTGCCCGGCAGATGCGTGCCTGCAAAACAAAACTGGAGTTTCAGAAGACCTTCTGCTATCCCCTTCTACAGAAATTAATCAAGGAGGCCACGGACGGAGTGACGCTCGACCACACCTCATTGCCGGACGAGGGAAAGAATTTCACCTACATCTCCAATCACCGCGACATTATACTCGACTCCGGCTTCCTCTCCGTTTTGCTGATAGACTGGGGACTGGACACTCCCGAAATAGCCATCGGGGATAATCTGCTCATCTATCCGTGGATAAAGAAGCTGGTACGCGTCAATAAGTCGTTCATCGTGCAGCGCGGGCTGCCCATGCGCCAGATGTTGGAATCATCCATGCGCCTGTCGGCCTACATGCATTTTGCCATCAACCGGAAGAAACAGTCCATCTGGATTGCCCAGCGCGAAGGACGGGCCAAGGATTCTGACGACCGCACGCAAGACAGCGTACTGAAGATGCTCGCCATGAGCGGCGAAGGCTCCGTCGTCGACCGATTGATGGAGATGAATATTGCACCGATTGCCCTCTCCTACGAATATGACCCGTGCGACTACCTGAAAGCATGGGAGTTTCAACTGAAGCGCGACAATCCGGAATACAAGAAGTCTACCGCCGACGACCTGCTGAACATGAAGACCGGTCTCTTCGGCTATAAAGGACACGTACACTTCCAAACCGGAACCTGCATCAACGACGAGCTGTGCAAGATGGACGGCACGCTGCCCAAGACGGAACTCTTCGCCCGCATATCGGCATTGATAGACAAGCGCATCCATTCCAATTACAAGATTTATCCGAACAACTACGTGGCGCACGACCTTCTTGAAGGCAACGACAACTTCACATCGCACTATACGCCGGAAGACCGCCAACGTTTCCTCACCTATCTGGAGCAACAGTTGGCACGAATCGAGATAGAGGGCAAAGACGAGAACTTCCTGCGCGAAAAGATGTTGTCGATGTATGCCAATCCGTTGAAGAACCATTTGGCGGCAACAAAAGAGCAGTGATATGAAGAAGCTTTATTATGTATGGCTCCTATCCGTACTGGCCTGCCTGCCGGTGGCTTGCGGCAGTGAAGAGGAGCACTGCTACCCGTCTGTAAAATCAGAGTTCCTGACCGGATTTTCGGGAGCCGATGGTACTTTGCAGTCCGTGGTGACGGACGAAGGAAAGACTTATCAGATAGTGGAAAACGCAACAAAGACCACCATCCCTGCCGATTCACTCGTTCGTATGGTAGGCAGCTATGCCGAAACGAAAGGCATTGATGGCACTGCCGGAGTGAAGCTGTATAGCTGGATCACTGCCGTATCTCCACTTCCGGTGCCACCCCACCGATTCAAGGAGGGAGTAAAGACAGATCCTGCCAATGTGCAAAGCATATGGTCGGGTCTCGGCTACATCAATATCGTATTGACCGTCAAGATGCAGAAGGCTCTCCACCTTTTCCACTTTATTGAAGATAAAGTACACATAGATACAGAAACCGGTCGATGTGATGTTTTCTTGAGGCTCTATCACGATGCAAAGAACGATGTGCAGGCTTTCACGAAACGCGCCTATCTCTCCGTACCTCTGCATCGCTATGCCGCAACAAAAGGCGTGAAGCAAGTAACCGTACATTTTACTCTGAACACAACCTCCGGAGAATTAAAGACCTACAACCTTGATTATATCCCATCTAACATATAATACACCAATGAAAATTCTATTTACAAGCCTTTGCTTGTTCTTTTCCACCCTCTTCTCTTGTCAGCAAAAGGGAAACGGTTTCAAGAGTCTTTCCGTAGACGAGTTTGCCGCATTGATAGCCGACCCGGAGGTGCAACGGCTGGACGTGCGCACGGTCGTCGAATATTCCGAAGAGCATATCCCCGGCAGTATCAACATCAACGTGCTGGACAAGAATTTCGAGACAGTGACAGATTCTGTTTTGCAAAAGGATAAACCGGTCGCTCTATATTGCCGCAGCGGCAAACGCAGCAAGAAAGCCGCATCCATATTGAGTGAAAAAGGATATACCGTCTATGAGCTGAACGGAGGCTTCATGAGCTGGAAGGCGGCAGGAAAGCAGACGGAGAAGTAGAAGCTAAAAGGCAGAAAATCCTGTCGCCCGCGAAAGAAATCCGGCACTGCCCTATCTAAAGCAGGAAGAGATCAGGGAGAAATCTCCATCGCAAGGCTTGCGTTATACATCGCAGGCGCTAAGATGTATATCGCAAGGCGCAAGATGTACATCGCAAGCCTTGCGATAGAAAACACTTCCGTCAGAAGCAAATGTTTTCATGCGGGAGCCATCGACTTTCGGAAGGCATCCCGCAAACTTCGTTTCTTACTGTCGAACCCGCACAGCCCCTTATTGCGTTGTCACAGCCCCTCAATCAGTCTTTTCAGCACCACCGTGGCAGAAATCTCACGGTTGGCCGCTTGGGGGATGACGATGGATTGCGGACTCTCGATAACGTCGTCCGTCACAATCATATTCCGACGAACCGGAAGGCAGTGCATGAAGCAGGCATTGTTGGTCACAGCCATCTGCCGTTCGCTCACTGTCCAGTCACGGTCTTTGCTCAATATTTGGCCGTAGTTATCACCCGTATAGGCTGCCCAGTTCTTGGCATAGATAAAATCAGCTCCTTCAAAGGCTTTCATTTGGTCGTATTCCACGCGGGCACGGCCCACAAACGCCGGATCAAGCTCATACCCTTCGGGGTGTGTAATGACAAAATCATAGTCCGTGGCATTCATCCACTCGGCAAAAGAGTTGGGAACAGCCTGAGGCAACGGGCGCGGATGCGGTGCCCAAGTCATAACCACTTTGGGGCGGGCCGTCTTTTTATATTCCTCGATGGTGATGAGGTCGGCAAAGCTCTGCAAAGGGTGGCGCGTGGCAGCCTCCATGGAGAATACCGGCCGGCCGGAATGGCGTATGAACTGATTCAATATCATTTCATTGTAATCCTCCTCTTTGTCCTCGAAGCGGGCAAAGGAGCGCACGCCTATCACATCGCAGTAACAGCCCATCACGGGGATGGCCTCCAGCAGGTGTTCCGGTTTCTCGCCGTCCATGATGACGCCCCGTTCGGTTTCGAGCTTCCATGCGCCTTGGTTGATGTCCAACACAATGACGTTCATACCCAGATTCATGGCAGCCTTCTGCGTACTGAGGCGGGTGCGCAGGCTGGAATTGAAGAATATCATCATCAGCGTTTTGTTTCGCCCCAACTCCACATATTTGAAACGGTCTTTCTTAATCTCGAATGCTTCGTCCAATGCAGACTTCAGATTACCGATGTCTTGCACGCAAGTAAAGTTCCTCATCTCTCTCTCTTTTTATATATGATTATTAGTCTCTGATTTGTCCGTCTCCTTCGACAATCCATTTGTATGTGGTCATCTCTTCCAATCCCATCGGTCCGCGGGCATGGAGCTTCTGAGTACTGATACCGATTTCGGTGCCTAACCCGAACTGGGCACCGTCTGTGAAAGAGGTCGGTGCATTGACGTAGACGCAGGCCGCATCTACTTCGCGACAGAATCGTTCGCCATGCAGGCGGTCTTCCGTAACGATGCATTCGCTGTGTTTGGAGCTATACTTCCGGATATGCACCAAGGCATCGTGCAGGGAGTCCGCAGTCTTAACGGCCATTTTATAGTCCAGAAACTCTTTGCCATAACAACCTTCGTCGGCAGGCTGCAGCAATTCCGCGGGATATTTGCCTTGCAATGCCTTGTATGCAGGCCGGTCGGCATAAAGAGTAACATTGCTATCGCTCAAGGAGGCACAAAGTGCAGGAAGGTCGGACAGGCGGTTTGCATCAATAATCAGGCAATCCAACGCATTGCAGACACTGACACGGCGTGTTTTGGCATTACGGATAACAGGCGCACCTTTCCGGACATCGCCGTAACGGTCGAAAAAGGTATGGCATACGCCTGCTCCTGTTTCGATGACCGGTATGGTGGCATTTTGCCGCACATAATCAATCAGCCCGCTACTGCCGCGAGGGATAATGACGTCCACATAACCATTGGCATGCAACAGCTCGGCAGTTGCTGCACGGTCGGCAGGCAAGAGCTCCACCACGTGCCTGTCTACCTGAAAACGCCTCAACACCTCGTGTATCACACGAACAATGGCACGGTTGGAACAATCGGCATCGCTACCTCCTTTCAGGATACAGGCATTACCGCTCTTCAAGCAAAGCGAAAACACATCGAAACTGACGTTGGGACGGGCTTCGTAAATGATGCCGATTACTCCGAAAGGCACACTCACCCTTTTTATCTTCAGCCCGTTAGGACGAACATCTTCTTTCAGTATCCGTCCCAATGGCGAGGGCAGAGAAGCCACATTCCGAATATCCGAGGCAATAGCCTGCAAACGTTCTTCGGTCAGTTGCAGACGATCGTATTTAGGGTCGGCAGGATTCATGCGCTCCAAGTCCTTCCGGTTTTCACCAAGTATGAAACCGGCTTGTTCCACAGCCGCATCTGCAACGGCCGATAATATTTCATTGATATCCTTATCGCTCAAGCCCGGCAGTTTGCAGGCTGCCTCTTGCACAGCGACAAAGGTTCTGTTTAAGTCCATATTTGTAAGTGGTTTTAGCTGGTTATTCCAAATATAAATAGTCGTAATGTACGATTGGCTTCTTACCGTGCTTCCCCATAGCCTCACGTGCTTGGGCCGAATTGCAATTAGCTTTTCCCACACCTATGGGATTGCCTTCAAAGTCGATGATTCGCACAATGTCGTCCTTTTCGAACTCCCCTTGCACAGAGACGATTCCTATCGGCAGAATACTGACGGCTTTGTCGGAAGTCAGCACTTTTGTTGCACAATCATTGATGTGCAGCTCTCCTTTGGCAAAGCCTTCGCTGTGGGCAATCCATTTCTTGACGCTGGAAACCGGCTCCGGCGAAGGGATGAAACGCGTATATTCCGGTTCGTCATTTCGCGTCTTTAATTTCTCATTCCCGATAATGTCCACCAAGATGTTATCCCTCTTGCCATTGGCTATGATAACGGTGATACCCTCGTCTGCCACTTTGCGGGCTATGCTCGTTTTCGTCAGCATGCCGCCGCGTCCGAAGCCGGATTTCGTAGTCTGGATGTAAGAAGACAAATCTTCTCCTTGCCCTATCTCACGGATGACCCGCGATGTCGGATCGGCAGGCGAACCATTGTAGATACCGTTGATGTTGCTGAGAATAATCAGTGCCTGCGCATCCATCATGGAGGCTATCAATCCAGAAAGTTCATCGTTATCGGTAAACATCAACTCGCTCACGGAAACGGTATCGTTCTCATTCACAATGGGAATGACACCGTTCTCCAGCATCACGGTCATGCAATTCTTCTGGTTGAGATAATGACGGCGGGTGGAAAAGCTCTCCTTCATCGTGAGAACCTGCCCTACAGGGATGCCGTGTTCACGGAATAATTCATAATAGCGGTTGATGAGCTTGGCCTGCCCCACGGCAGAGAAAAGTTGTCGCTGGTCTACGCTGTCCAACTTTCTATTAGGATGTACCTCACTACGTCCCGAAGCCACCGCCCCGGAAGAAATAAGGATGATTTCCATACCCGCTTTATACAATTCTGCTATCTGGTCTACAAGCGCAGACATGCGCGTAATGTCGAGCGTACCGTCGCGACGTGCCAAAACATTGCTGCCTATCTTGACAGCAATTCTACTAAAGTCAATTCTCATTTCTTTTCTTCTCGTATTCGCGAACCACCTCCATTGCTGCTTCATAGTCTTTTTCGTTGACGAGAACAGAAACATCCACTGCGGTGTCCGGTAATACAACGTTTACTACCATTCCGTCTTTTGTCGCGGCTTCAATGCTGTTATTTTCCAACAAGCTTTTCACAAGTTCCGCTTCCCACGGCGAGCCGGCAAACACCTCGACTATCTTACTTTTATCTTCTTCCTTCATAACGGTATAAAATTAGAGGTTTCTGTCGCACAAATATAACAAATGTTTTTGTTATAACGCGTAGAAGCAGGAAATTATAACTCAATCCTTTCCACCTTAATCGACTCATTGAGAAAAACAGAGGCCGATTCCGTAAACTTATCTTCCGATTCTGTGGTCCGATAGACACACCTTCCGCCTTTGGTACATTTCTTATCTATCTCCGGATGACGGGAAAGGTAATCTTTCAAGCTGTCCGCCACCAGTTCTCCTTGAGTAACGGTAGTGATGCCCGCCGGCATGTATTGTTGAATCTTGGGCAATAAAAGGGGAAAATGCGTACATCCTAAAATAACCGTGTCTATCAGCCGGTCTTTGGCAAGAAGTTCATTGATATATTTACGCACAAAGTAGTCCGTTCCATCTCCTTGCGCCTCGTTGTTTTCTACCAACGGCACCCATAGCGGACAGGCTTCTCCACTTACTTTAATGTCTGGAAACAGTTTGTGTACTTCCAACGGATAGGACTCGGACTTAATAGTTCCTGTCGTGGCAAGCACACCGACATGACGGCTACGAGTGATACTGCCGATACACTCTACCGTAGGACGGATTACTCCCAACACACGTCGTGTCGGGTCAAGACGGGGCAAGTCGTTCATCTGTATGCTGCGCAAAGCCTTTGCCGAAGCAGTGTTGCAAGCCAGAATAACCAGCTGGCACCCCATTCCGAAGAGTTTGACGACAGCCTGCAAAGTAAACTCATAGACAACCTCAAACGAACGAGTCCCGTAAGGAGCACGTGCGTTGTCACCCCAATAAATATAATCATATTGCGGAAGCGTCTCTCGTATTTTGCTTAAAATGGTCAGTCCGCCATATCCGGAATCAAATACACCGATAGGACCCGGTGTGGAAGGTAATATCTGTTTCATGCCGTTTCTTCACTTTCTCGCAAAGATAGCATATTTGGATATAATAAAAAATAAGCGCGAATAAAACTATCCGCGCTTGCATATCAAAAAAAGATGTTTCTCGGCATTATTATTTAATACCCAGCTGTGTCTTTACTTTAGCAGTTACATCTGTACTTTGCGCTCCTACGAACGGTATCGGAGTACGAGCCAAGTCGAAAATATAAACCACGCCTTCTGCTTTGCCCACTGCCTGAATGGCCTCGTCCAGCTTCTTATAAATAGGAGCCATAGCCTCTTGCTGTGCCTTTTGCATGGACTGATAAACTTCCTGCTGGAATTGCTCCTGACGTTGAGCCATATCCTGCAATTCCTTTTGACGTCTTTCGGCTATATTTTTGGGAAGAGAGTCGGCTTGTGCCAAAAACTCCTGATACTTCTTCTGAAATTCCTCATTGGTACGCGTCATTTCTTCCTGATACTTCTTAGACATGTTGTCCAAATCAGCCTGTGCTTTCGTAAATTCGGGCATAACGGCAATTACTTCCTGAGAATTCATGTGAGCAAATTTTGCTTGCGCCATGGCTCCCAACGGGAGAATGAACATGACAACGAATAGTGCGATTTTTTTAAGCATAATGTTTATTGTTTATTTGATTAATCATTTATTGAACGGATGCAAATGTATGAAATTAATTCGAATATCCTAACCTTGCAAGTACTTCATTGCTGATGTCGATATTAGGCGAAGCAAAAATAATGCTCGATGCAGAAGCGCGATCCAACACTACGGCATATCCTCTCTGCGTTGCAATTTCCTTGACCGCATTGTATATCTTGTCCTGAATAGGCTGCAACAAACTTTCACGTTTCTTGTTCAGTTCGCCTTCCGGCCCGAAATATTTACGACGCAAGTCGGCCGCAGATTTTTCTTTGGCTACAATTTCTTCTTCCTTCTTGCCCCTCTGCACCTCAGAGAGAGAGGCTGTCTGCGACTGATAATTCTTGTACATCGCTTTAGCTTCTTCAGCAATCTTTTCTATCTCACCTTGCCACTGCTTGGAGACTTGTTCCAGTTGTTCGTTGGCACGCTCATAAGCCGGTATATTTCCCAAAATATATTCCATGTCAATCAGAGCGAACTTCTGCGCATTAGCTGATGCACCTACGACAAACAGCATCAAAAGGATGAATAAACTCTTCTTCATAACATTACGTTTTTAAAAATTGTCATTTATAATTGTTCATCGCTTAGAATTCCTGTCCCAAGATAAAGTGGAACTGACTGCCGCCATAATTGGAGTATCCGTTTATCTTATCGAAGCCATAAGCCCAGTCAATACCCATCATACCAATCATCGGGAGGAAGATACGTACACCCACACCGGCCGAACGCTTAAGTTCGAAAGGATTGAACTTGCTCACGTCGTGCCAAGCATTACCGGCTTCGACAAACGTCAGCGCATAGATACTTGTACTGGTTTCCAGCATCAAGGGATATCTTAATTCCAAGCCAAGACGGGTATAAGCATAACCTGCACTACCATAAGGTGTCAAAGAGCTGTTCTCATATCCGCGCAGGGCAACATTTTCCGTCGCATAGCTGGAATAGCCGGTCATACCGTCACCCCCCACATCGAATGTTTCGAAAGGAGATTTCTTGTATTTGTTGTAATGTCCCAGCAAACCGAACTCTACACGCCCCATCACTACCGGAGTGCGTTTCACTGAAATCGGGTCCATCAACGGGATATAGATCTTGGATTTGAATTTCCATTTATGATATTCAATCCATCTGTGCATGTTGTTCATATCCTCCTGACTGCCGGTGTTGTACTTGCTGTAATCCTTACCGTCCAACAAAGAATAGGGCGGTGTGATTTGGGCAGAAAGCGAGAACTCGGAACCTTGACGCGGATAAATAGGATTGTCTGTGGAGCTACGAGACAAGGTTAGGTTGATGCTCAGGTTATTGCATTTACCGTTTGTAACGGGGAAGTATTGCCAGTCGCTCAAGATATAACGCTGATAAGACAACTCGGCTGTGAACTGGAAGTAGTCGTCCGGCCACTTCAGACGCTTGCCGAACATCACTGCAAGACCGTACATCTGGATGGACTTGTCCGGATCGTAGTAATTTTCGTAGCTACTGTAATTGCCATAATTGTACATACCATAGCCATACATGCCGCTATAATAACTATTGTAATAGTTGTTCCTGTAGGCCGAGTTGTAATACTGGCTGCTGATATCCGTCTGGCGAGAGTAGAATGCCGACACAGAGAATGCGTTGGGACGCTTGCCGCCAAACCAAGGATCGTAGAACGAGATGCTGTAAGACTGATAGTATTTGGCATTGGTCTGGCCACTGATGGTCAAAGTCTGTCCATCGCCTTGCGGCAGAATACCACGGTAATTCTCGCCCGGATGCAACAGGTTGGCAAGCGAGAAGTTGGTGAACTTCAAACTCAGCTTACCAATGACACCCGTCTGTCCCCATCCGGCAGAGAACTCCACCTGGTCGTTGGCTTTAGACACAAGGTCATAACCGATATCTACCGTACCATCTTCCGGTTTAGGCTGAATATCCGGCTTGATCTGTTCGGGGTCGAAGTGTCCCATCTGCTGAATCTCACGCATAGAACGCATCAAGTCTTCACGGCTGAACAGCTCACCCGGACGGGTACGCAATTCGCGACGGACAACGTTCTCGTACAGACGGTCGTTTCCTTTGATGCTTATCTTATTAATAGTGGCCTGACGCCCTTCGAAAATACGCATCTCCAAATCAATGGAGTCGCCTACGACATTCACTTCTACCGGTTCGAGATTATAGAACAAATAACCGTTATTATAGTAAAGATTGCCGATAGCGTCATCGTCCGAAGTGGTACGTTCTTCCAACAGCTTCTGGTTATATACATCTCCTTTCTTCATGCGAAGCAGGAAATTCAACTGTTCGGAAGGATATAAGGTGTTTCCCACCCACGTCACATTTCGCAGGTAGTACTTCTGCCCTTCATCAATCTGCATGAAAATGTCTACCGTACGATCGTCATAGGCTTTGATACTGTCTTTCACAATGGCAGCATCACGATAACCCAACTCGTTGTATTTGTCGATAATCAGTTGCTTGTCCGCCTCGTAATTATCCTCGATAAACTTCTTGGTGCGGAATATATTGACCAGTTTATTCTTTTCATTGGTTTTCTTCATCACACGCTTCAGCTTTTTGGTCTTGACGGCCTTGTTGCCTACAATGGTGATTTCATGAACCTTTACCTTCTCTTTCTTGTCGATATCGATATTGACGATGACTTCGTTTTTCTTCTCCGGATCATCTCTCTGCGTAATGATTACATCGGCATTCTTGAAACCCTTGTCGTCAAAGTAACGTTTAATCAGAGTCTTGGCTCTATCCACCAAGTTCGGCGTTATCTGTCCGCCTTTTATCATGCCGATTCTGCTCTCCAAGTCTTCACGTTCCGACTTCTTCACGCCATTATAGCGAATATCGGATACGCGCGGCCGCATAGTCAGGTGGATAGTCAGCCATATACGGCTATCTTCCAACTTATCTGCCGTGATTTCCACATCGGAAAATAATCCATGACGCCAATAGCGTTTACAAGCCTGCGTAATTTCGTCGCCCGGAACGGTAATAGTCTGTCCTTTGGATAATCCGGACAATCCGATGATTACATAGTCCTCATAATTGGGAGCTCCTTCCACCTTTATATCTGCTATTTCATATTTCTTGGGCGTTCCCGAATAGAGTATAACCGGTTTCTCGGTTTCATCGGTACTATTTACGTTTTGTGCGGCAGTTGTCAATACACCGCCGAAAAGACAGATAAACGTCACGAGTATGAAGAAAATACGATAATGCATTTATGTTATGATTAAATATGTTTTGGATTAACTGATTTGTTCACTTGTTTTTCCGAACCTGCGTTCGCGTTTCTGGAAGTCGCATATAGCTTTGTAAAGTTCTTCTTCACGAAAGTCCGGCCAATAGGTTTCACAGAAATATAGTTCGGAGTATGCACACTGCCAAAGCAGGTAGTTGCTGAGCCGTATTTCGCCTCCGGTACGTATCAACAGGTCGGGATCGGGCATAAAGTTAGTGGTCAGATGGCCGGATATCAGTTCACTGTCTATTTGCTCCGGCTTCAGCTTTCCTCTTTGAGCCAGAACAGCTATTTGCCGGACAGCTTCCGTTATTTCCCATCGGGAGGAATAGCTCAACGCCAGCACCAAACACATCCCTGTGTTACGTGACGTATCCTCCACACAAGCATTGAGCCGTTGTTGTACGTTGACAGGCAGTTTCTCAATATCGCCTATCACCCGAAAACGTATATTATTCTTCATAAACGTCTCTTCCTCAATGGAGTCCAATAGGAGCGACATCAAAGCCGCTACTTCGTCCGACGGACGGTTCCAGTTTTCGGTAGAAAACGTATATAAAGTAAGGTATCCGATTCCCAGTCTGGCAGCCGTTTCCGCAATGACATGCACAGTCTCCGCACCGGCCTGATGTCCATAGCTGCGTTCGTGTCCGCGCTGCTTGGCCCACCGCCCGTTGCCGTCCATGATGATTGCCACGTGCCGAGGTATCCGGTTTAAATCGATTTCTTCTTTATATAACATCTTTTTTATTGTATTTCGAAGCCCAATCTGTTAAGACGTCCGCGCCACACCTCGTTCTTAGCACCGTTTCCGCCAAACACCACCCAAATGAAATCTCGTTTGTCGGCCGATGCCACCGTTTTGTCCCTTGTCGGTTCCACTACAACGGAGTAAGCTCCTTTACCTTTGAACTCCCGGGGTAACAAGATTTTTGATTTCGTCTTATACCATGCAAGTCCTTCGACGGAGCGATAGATAGCATCCATTTCTCCACCGAAACAATAGAACATATCGCCATAATGCATAATAACAGGGTGTGATATTCCGGGACAATAAGCATTATAGGAAGCGCCGGTCAAAGCTGCCCAACCTCGGCCATCCAATGAAAACCAAGGTGTCGTCATTTTATTATCTGCCAACGGCATGCCTGCCAGGAGTACCTTTTCCACACCGTTACCGGTTTGGGTTAAAGTTGAAATAATATTTTCAGTAGGAAATCCGAGGGGTACTTCTTCCAACGTGCTTGCTGTGCCGGCAGCAGCAACTTCCCAATTCTTCCCGTCTTTGCTGATATTAAAATATTTTTTTCCGTCTATTTCCAAGATACCGGACAAGCGATCGGAGAAGCCGCCGATGAGAGCAATCACATTGTTTCCCAATGTAGCGTTTTCTGCCCAGGCAGCCCCATCTTCGGAAATATATACTTTTTTACTCGCAGTCAGCATGTAGAGCATGCCGTTGTATTCAACAACGGATGTCAACTTTGCATCCGATGGCAAGCCGGACACATGCAGCTTGTTCCAGGCATATTTGTCAGGGGAGGTCGAAGTCTTGTATGCACCGGTAGCGGAAGTGTAAACAAACAAATTTCCTTCTAAGACGACAGCTTTTTGCTCACCCTCGTTCACCATGTCGGAGAATATGCCGCCTTTGGTTTGCATATCTGTCCATACCAAAGAGTCCGGGTCTTGCAAATGAACATTGATTTTCAGGGTATATTCACGGTTCGTAACTCCGTCGGCCGCATATACTTTGAATTTCATGCCGCCACTGTTATTCATGGCCGGCCTCAAGTCCACAGAGTCTCTTCTGACAAACAATGTGTCGGGCGAACCGGAAGTTATCCATCCGGTCACGGTCATCGTATCAATCAATATCCGGTCGATGATGGTATCCGAGCCTACCGGCAATGAATCTCTGTTGTAGATTACCCTGTTGATCTGGTCAATCGTGAATTTATAATATTTGCCATGTATGGTGTCAATACCGAAAGCATGTATCGTAGCATCAGAGCTTAATTCATAGTTGTCTTCAGACTTGAGGCACGAACTTAGCGCCACAGACACCACAAGAAAGCTCACAATTACTGATAGAAACTTTATTCTCATCTTTTTTAAAATCTGTGTTTATTTACAACCTGCAAAAATAGGAACATTTTTTTCTATATATAGCTTTGCGGGGAAGTTTTATATTAAATTATAGATAATATGACTGTTTTTCCCGATTCAAAAGCCCTGAGATATAGAAAAACAATGCCGGCAAAAGAGCTTCATACTCTTCTGCCGGCATTCTATTCAGCCCCGTTGCCGGGCCGGAAATCAGCCAAGCGGATTTTCGCCTTGATTGCCTTCGCCGCTACCCTGACCATCGGTTTCACCGCTGCCTGAGGGGGTTGTGCCAGCGGTATTACCACTTGGAGTTTTACCACTCGGGGTAGCAACCTTACCCCATTCTTCCCACACAATCTTGGTATCTACCATGCTGCGGGTAGTTACTCTGCCTCCAACGGTACGCCCTATTTCGGGAAGAAAGCGGACACGCACACTATTTATCTGCGAAGCATTCACTTCTTCAGCCGTCTTCACTCCTTTCTTGGAGGCACAAGCCGTATAATAAAAGGTTCCTACACCGTCCAGTTTCACGGTACGTCCTTGTGCCATATAGTTGCTCAACACCCGTCCCAGATTCTCTACCACCGCAAAGGTGTCACCGCGAGTCACGGTAGAAATGGCGGAGAGTTCGTTAGCCACCTCACGAGTAGTCACCGGCTTGCCCCAAGTTACGGATTGAGGATACCACAAATTGTTTACTTTCTTCAGAGTTCTTTTAAAAAATGCCATAATAATAATGTTTTAAGTAATTAATAATGTGTTTTATTTTTCTTATCTCACCCGAGAGAAGCGGAAGTTTTCATCGTGAGGCCTCAACGATTAAGGCATTCGCTTTTCTCAAATTCGATGTTGCAAAGTTAGGGCGAGATGCAAGAGAAAGCAAGAAAACGGCATCTACAATTGGCTTAGTTAAAACATTAATAATCAACACTCTCTAAAATCACTATCTCTACAAGAGAAAACAAGACATAAAACAGAAAAAAGAAGATTTTGATGACAATCTCTACAACTGAAGGAGGTAAACCTCTGATAATGAATATAGACTATTGGGGCAATCTCTACAATGTGAGAACATTCCTCTTAATTCCAGTTTCGGATATATTAGAATTTATATTGAATCAGATTTTAGGGCAATAAACGCAACTATTAACATATAGTCTATTCTTCGTTCAAAAACTTCAGTTTTCACAATTCCACATTTTTATTTATTTGCATTCAAACAGAATGTATTATAAAGAATATATATCTTTGCCCACATAAGATTAATATTATGAATAAAGTTAATATGGGCACTCAACCCATTGGCCCTGAAGAGAATGCTTTGCTAAAGAGAAACAAACAAGCTCCCGGCTTTACCACTTCAATAGTAAGAAGCAGAATCCAACTCTTAATAGAGAGGTACATTCAGTTTTTTAATTATGATCTTCAAGATTATATTCGTCATCAGCAAGTCTTAAAAATTGATGTTCCACCCGAGGTCTTGTGCTCATGGTATCCTACTCCAAATTGGAAGAAAGACATTAATAAGACGCTCAAAAACCTTATGAAAATAAAAAGGACACTTGACGCTGATAGCAATTCTGATAATATGAGCCTTGTTTCCTATGCCAATTTGGATAATCTGGGGTTGCATCTTAACGTAGCCCCCGAAGTCCTGCAGATATATATCATCACCAATGGAACGCCTTATACCTCCCTTGACTATAATCTGACAAAAAAAATCAAACATTCGTACACTTACGAAATGTATTGGGAAATGACGAAGCATGATGAACCACGAGATAATTACATTTTCTTCTTAACCCCTGATGATTTTAAGAAGAAATTTTCCGTCAACTATAACGTAACAAACATCCTTGAAAAAATAATAATTCCCACTCAAAAAGAGATAGAACAGTTTTTCCGAGAAGGATTATCCCCACGTTTCTTTACATATCAGGAGAGAAGAATAATAGTAGGGAAATGTAAAAAGATTGAAGGGTGGGAATTCACTATACACAATGAGAGCCGTTCTAAACGCCAAGGCATAGAAGCGCAAGAAGCAACTTTGAAAAAACAAGTCACATTCAGACTTGACAGCAATCTGTTGGATGCTTTAAAAAATGCAGCAAAGCGTGAGCATAGAAGCCTTAATAACTTTGTAGAAACCCATCTAATGGAAATTATGTACAAATGGCCGAATTAGGAAACCAAGGATGCCATTGCAGAAGCTCGCAATGAAAGAAAGGGAGAAGTAGAAGTATATGACAGTACGCCAGTTCGGAATAAGTCGGTAAATTAATTCATCGTGCAAAAACGGGACTGTCCTTTATTTTGTGTAAACGATAATTCGAGTCGAGATTTAGTCGAGCGCTAAATCTCAATTCTATTTACACAACTTTTTGGATGGTGTCGGCTGCGTAATAAAAACGTAGAGTTTGCTATTTTTCTCGCCAAACAGGAAGTGATTGCCAATATTTTGGGAACCCCATATCTTTAAGATCGAGCAGACAGCAATCGAATTTGAGCAATTCCTTGATATTCTTTTTGAAGTCACTTCCGGGACTGATAATATCAAGGATATACGCGATACAAGAAAGTGCAGCAAACAATTTATTTGTGCGTATTTGTCCGATTGTTGTTCTATCCATGAATGGATAAAGAGCGTTGTATGGCAATGTTACGCTAACCATAAAACGGCGATTCCAAATGCGGCTATGATGTGCGCAACAATTGCGGAGATTAGAAATAGCGTGTAGCCAGTTCTCCAATATAGCCACTTTCTTCAAACCGAATTGTTCGGTAATGTATGCTTTGCGGTTGTCTAACTTTAAGGATTGGAACAATCGACTCAATGTGGCAAACGACACTACTTCAAGTGCCATCCAACTTGGCGGCATCGGAGGATTATTGTATTTTGATTTGTAATGCTTGATAAAATCTTCGTTGCTTCGGTTTACATCAGCATCAATATGATCCATCAAATCATCGTAACCGAAACGATATAAACTTTCATCATCGTACCAATGGCTATCACCTGTGCTTTCGGCATATACCTGTACGATTTTTGTGCGTACTGCCACTTCTATTTTTTCAATAGCTTTGAAAATAAGTGAACGCAGTCTGCGGTCAAAACAATAAAGATCTATTATGTCTTTGAAGTGAATATCTTTGCGAGTAAAGTTGTGTTCAGAATCTTCACCGTTCTCTTAGAATGGATAAGTGTATGCACGAAGTCGATAGTAACTGATATTGAACAAATAAGCGAATGCCTTGCTTTCATCATCGAAAACAAGTCCCGTTGTTTTAGCCGCGCAACTTGATCGGCGATGGGCAACGGCTTCTTTGTATAATCTGTTTTATCAGTCAATTTTATCAGAAGCTACTATATAAAAACTCGAAGACCTCCCCGGGTGCGCTGTTCTACGGGAAGCGTGGGAGGTCATATCGAATGCAAAGGTAATACTTTTATTTAATTCTGCAATAGACGCGGCAAAAATATTTTCGATATTGTGAGATCCTGCTTTCAATCAGCAATTGCAAAATTTCTACAATCTTCAAATATGCAGTATGCTTAGTATAATATTGGTGATTAAATGAGCTTCATCCTGTTGCTGGATTTTATCTATATTTCTGTAACTGAAGGTCCTAGGAAAACCTAAACGCACGAATATATGGACAGCAGCCCACGCTGAAACCAGCGTAGGAAACAGCTATGCCATTCTGTGCGCTTTTGAAAATGTCCTAGGTTTTCAGTCACGAGAATATACAACGCTTCTTACAATTTTATCTCTAAAAATCTTAAAAGCACATTGCTATGCACTTTAGTCGCAAAGCTATACTTTTTCTTTCAAATAAACAATAGCTACACCTCTTTTTGTTGAATAATCTGTAATATTGCGATTTTCAGCACGATTACATGCTTTATGATTCTATGAAAAGCCTTAAACTACAACAATAGCCAAAAGAGGGATATTGTAACAAAATTTCCAAACCAATCCGTTTCTCTCAGCCAACCATCAGAATACAATCTCCTACCCCTGCCAGAACACCTTCTGGCGAGGGGATAGATCAGTATACGACTGATGCCACATCAGTATACGACAGAGGGTACATCAGTCGTATACTGATCTACCCTCTGTATAGGAGTGAGAAAAGACAACTCCGTTTTCTTTTTCAAAAGGGAAAGAATAAAGGCATATTTTGTAAAGATATTATCCTACTCCTTTATCAACACATCATCAGCAATCAGGTCAATCAGTTTGTGCAATTGCTTCATTCTTCGAGATTGGCTGATAATAATTTCATGAAGAGATCGGGTATGCGTTATAATTATTCCGCCAACGGATTACGATTTATTCCGAGCATTCCAAACAAACAAAGCCAACAATACTGACAACAAGGCAGAACCTATCCAAAACCAATTGATATAAGTAAAGTCGTAAACTTCCACTCCGTCTATCATGGATTTGTTTCCTTCTATCAACACACCACTCATCACATCCTGAAGCCCTGCACCAATATAACTGGCAATGCCGACCACTCCCAATGCAGCCCCCGAAGCATTACGAGAAGCTATATCAACGGCCATCAATCCACCGAGAAAACAAATCAGCACACCGATACCAAGACCGAACAACACCATTGCCACAGCATCCAACCCAAAATGAACTCCCGGCACAAGCAAAAAAAGGCAGAGGGCTGCAACATTCAGCAAACCGAAAATCAAGGCAGGAACATTGCGACGCCCTCCGAACAGTTTGTCAGAGATAACACCGGAAAACACGGTGCCCACAATGCCGCAAACCGAACTGATGGAGATGATGAAGCTGGCATCCAGCGTCGAGTAGCCTTTCTGCGCCTCCAAATAAAAAACGCCCCAACTGTTCACCGCATAACGGCTGATATACATGAAAGCACTGCTGAGGGCCAATATCCAGATGGCAGGATTGCGAAGCACCTCTTTTTGAGCACGGTTGAACTCCTCGCTCTGCGATGCACTCATCTCTTTCTCTTTCTTAGGCTCATTAACGGCAGGAAGCCCTTTGCTTTGCGGAGTATCGTGAAAAAAACGCCAGACAATCAAGGCACCGGCCAGTCCGACAAGTCCTGCCCCCAGAAAGCCATACCGCCAACCGAAAGCACTGACAATGGAAGCAACAACAATAAAAGTCATGGCTTCACCGATGTTATGGCTCGCACTCCAGAATCCATAGAAAGAGCCGCGCTGCTTATCCGTGAACCAACGTGACAATCCCACCACACAGGAAGCCGCACCGATTGACTGAAACCAACCGCTGATTCCCCAAAGGACAGCAAACAGGATGAATGAATTGACAAAGCCGAGGCAAAGGTTGACCAATGCCGTCACCAACAGTCCGGTGCTCATGAAGCGGTTTATATTGCTACGATCGGCCAGAAAGCCATTGGTGAACTTGCCGACAGCATAGGTAAAGAACAACACCGAACCGATGATGCCCAATTCTGTTTCAGAAAAAACACCCTCCTCCACTATCGGCTTCTTCACTACGTTCAAACTGAGACGGCAGACGTAATATATGCCATACCCCAGCGTCGCGGCAAGAAAAGTGGACCATTGCAGATGTTTCAAGCGACGTTTCTGTTCCGGCAAAGTCTCTCCATTACAAGGCCTCGCTTGCGAGACCTTGTAAAAATTGGCAATAAACTTCCACATGAGTTCTCAGCCCCCCCTATTCGTGCAGATTCTTTGCTTTCAGATATTCCAGCAGGTAAGCAGGTCTGTCCGTCTGTATTATGCGACATCCCAATGTATCAATCAGATATCCATAACCGGCATCCGGACTCTGCAAAGACATGTCATCGTCATGTCCGCCTGCCATCGTGTCCCACAAAGTATTATACCAAATAAGAGAACGGCCGCTCAAAGCTGTCGCCAGTTTCTTAGGAAGCGGATTGGTGTCTTTTACATACAGCAACTCGAAAGCAACAGGAGCCATGTCCTTAATGAACTTTTCTATTTGCTCCTCAGCCCCCGGCGCATCGAGGTCTATAATGGGCATATAGATTACATCGTTCAAATAATCGCCGAATTGCTTCTTGACTTCCTCCACTGTCTTCCGCCCTTTCATTATGATTTGCTTGGTGGTTCCCGTCTTCTGCATCAGTTCATAAATCCGGTCAAAATAAGCGTCTGCTTTATCCAGATTTATCATAATCTTACCTTTGGCGTGAAGCAAAGCCTCCTCCAAAGTAGGGACTTTGTGAATGGTACGGATATTACAGCCATTCTTTAACTTCAATTGCCGTATCTCATCAAGCGTGTTTTCTGAAACCAAGCCTTTTCCGGTAGTGGTACGATCCAATGACTTATCATGCATCAATATCAGTTCACCGTCTTTTGTCTCCATTACATCCAGCTCCACAATGTCCACACCCATCTTAATGGCGTTGTCTATCGCCTCCATTGAGTTCTCAGGGAAATTACGCCAGTCGCCACGATGAGCTACCACAAGCACCGAGCTTTGGTCGCGATTCATCAGTTTTTCACGAATCTGCGCAACGCGGTCTTGAGCTGAAAGCTGCAATACAGCAAAAAGTGCAAACAGCAATAAATATATCTTTCTCATAATTTCACGGATTTCAAAACAACTTTTATTCTATAATATATCCCTCGTTCTGCCAACCTGTTTTATCATTGACATTCTCTATTTCGGTCAAAGGAACCGGATAAAGTTGGCGATAGTTGGCAATTCCGGGAAATATGGAAGACATTTGACCTGTGCGCACAATGTCAAACCATCGGTCGCACTCTAAAGCAAGTTCCAAACGCCGCTCCTTATATACCGCCCGGCGGAAGAGTTCTTTTGTGGACAATTCGTCTAATGTCTTACCGGTAAGTCCTGCGTTTATGCGTACGGCATTCAGGGCATCCAAAGCCTCTTGTGTAGGAGTGGCGGCAAGCTCATTAGCCGCTTCGGCATACATCAACATTACTTCAGCGCAACGCAACACAGGAAAATCGGCACTGGTTTCGTTGTTTGTAGCAGGCGCATCAAATTTGCCCGGACGCTTTCCACTCCCGGTAGGAGCGACCAATGCCTTACGATTGTCCGCATTGCTTTCAAATTCCGACTGTTCCAAAGAAATGACATTGCCATTATCATTGTTGCGATAGCGATTATTCTGGTGAACAGACTCGCCAATTCCGCCCTTAAGATATTGAACGGCGAAAATGATATCCTTGCTTGTTTTCAGATTATTAGGGAAAGTTTGCGGCATAGGTACCAACATCAAATCCTTCTCTGCCTTGATGGCTACCATTACCGGGGCAAGCTCATTGACAACCCCCTGATAGTTTTTTCTATACAAGTGGACCTTTGCCAGCAACGCATGAGCAGCATACGAAGTGACACGACCTCTTTCCGCCTCTGCCCAAACAGCAGGCAAGCTCTGGGCTACGGTTAGGTCTTTGACTATCCGGTCATAAACCTCACTGACGGCAGCACGCTTATTATTACGTGCTTCTGCCACAGTCTGAGTCTTAGTGACGACGGGCACTTCACCCCACAAGCGAACCAGATTAAAATAACACAATGCACGTATAAACGAGGCTTGTCCGACTATACGAGTTCGTTGTTCTTCAGACATTGATACCTGTTCCATATTTTGAAGTACCAAGTTGCAACGATAAATCGTTTTGTAGAGCGAAAGCCAAGCGCCTGACAAATTGGAGTTTGCCGGGGTCTCAGTAAACACTTCTATCTGGTATCTGATACCGCCACTGGCACCGGAATTATCATCTTTCACATTGTCGCCACGCACTTCCATCAAAGTCATGAACGTTGCTCCATACTGACCACTGGACTGCAACTCATCATAAAGGCCTATAACGGCTCCTTCCAACCCTTTTACATCTTTATAAAACGTCTCTTCCGTAGGAAAATCAATAGG
This sequence comes from Prevotella heparinolytica, assembly GCF_004342845.1. Lineage (GTDB taxonomy): Bacteria > Bacteroidota > Bacteroidia > Bacteroidales > Bacteroidaceae > Bacteroides > Bacteroides heparinolyticus. The sequence continues at coordinate 84,550 of NZ_SLXB01000017.1, forward strand.
CTTCAGATCTATAAAATCATTACAGCTTGAAAGAATTATTGCTGTAAAAACCAATATTATTATTTTTTTCATATCACTGTTTTTTTAAGATTAAAACGTAAGATTAACGCCTATCGAGGTCGTTCTTGCCAATGGATACACACCGTAATCTTCTCCATTGGTCGTTGCGGCAGTGCGATTTGATACCTCCGGATTATATCCCTCATAACTTGTAAAGGTAAATGGATTTTGGACGGAACAATATATACGGGCAGACTTCAAATACACCTTCCGAAGCCAGCTTTCCGGCAACGTATAGCCCAAAGATATGTTCTTGATGCGCAGATAAGAGCCGTCTTCCACATGCCATGTAGAGGTTATTCCGTTCTGTCCTTTGCTGACACGATTGGCACGTACATTCATTCCACTACCGGGATTATCCTCCGACTTCCAGCGATTAACAGCCCCTTTGTAGTTATTCATATTTCCTTCATGGTTATAAAAATATCGCCGTGACAGGTTCAGAATCTCATTACCTTGCACTCCTTGGAAAACAATACCGAAGTCGACACCCTTCCAAGCCAGTGTAGCACCGAAACCATAAGTAAAATCGGGCATATAATTACCCACAATGGCACGATCCGTATCCGAAATATCCAATATCTTGTCTCCATTGACATCCTTAAATTTAAAATCACCCGGTTTTGTGTCAGCCAATCCATAATTGGTGGGAGAATCCTTATAGTGCAAAGCAGCATCCACCTCAGCCTGATTCTTATAAACGCCTTCTACGATAGGAAGATAATAGCTTCCGATTGCTTCACCCACGCGAGTTATAAAATAGGCATTGCTCACTGAACCGGAAGATATAATATCCGCATTGCCCGGTCCGAGTTCTTTCACTTCGTTGATATTCTTTGAGATATTGAAATAAAGACTCCAGTTGAGGTCGCCCGTCTTTTGGTTGGTTGCAATATTAAACTCCACTCCCTTATTGTTCACTTTACCGATATTTTCCAAACGAGTACTATAACCCGTCATCATTGGCACAGGCACATTCAAAAGCAAGTCATACGTGTTACTGTTATATACATCCAAGCCCAAAGTCAAGCGGTTCTTGAATAGCGATGCATCGAACCCCACATTCACCTGTGCAGTCTTTTCCCAACGCAATTCGGGATTAGGCATACTCTTGGGCGCCGCTCCCTTGACAGCCTCCGCACTGCCTCCACCCAGCACATAGCTAAGATAGGCAACTTCACCTTGCGCACCATAGTTGGGTATACGGAAATTACCTGTCAGGCCATAGCTGGCACGCAACTTCAAATCGTCGATGAAAGACAAAGACTTCATGAATTTTTCTTCAGTCATACGCCATCCAGCAGATATTGACGGAAACCATCCCCAGCGGTTGTGCTTTCCAAAACGGGAAGCACCATCTGCACGAATAGCCCCGGTAAGCATATATTTGCCTTTATAATTATACTGGAGACGGGCAAGTCCCGAAAGTAAAGCCCACTCAGAAGCCTGCGTATTACCACGGGTAACAGTACCCGCATTCAACGTCGGTACAGTATTTGTGATGAATCCATTGGCAAAGGCATAGGTGCTTTCATCTCTTTGGTATTGCATGGTCCAGCCGGCCAATGCAGAAAACGAGTGCCCACCTACTTCCTTATTATAGTTCATGGTTTGTTCAAACAGCCAGTTATACATCTTGCCAGTTCGCGCAGTTGCTTCGGGAACCGACTCCGGATTACCTTCCGTATTAGAAATTGGGATGGTGGACGGACGAAAAGTATCCCTTGAACTGCTGTATATATCCACACCGAAATTGGCACGATATTTCAACTCTGGCATAAAAGCAATCTCTCCATAAGCATTACCAAAAATACGGGATGCTTTCGTTTCATCTTTCTGCAACATAGCCAATGCTACGGGATTCCAGACTTGTGTCTGACTATTACCTTTCTTGACAGTACCATTCGGGAGTATCGTTTGCGTATTCGAACTCCAAGCGTTTTGGATGAAAGAAAAAGAACCGTCGGGATTATATACCGGGAATATAGGAGCACAGTGCAAGGCAGAAGCTATGATGCCACCGCCATTGGAATTATAAGCACCGTCCGAATTGACAGCATTTTCTATTGTCACAGATGGACTTAACGATAATCCGAACTTAAAAATACCTTCGGTTACATCAAGGTTGAAGCGTGAACTATAACGGGTAAAATCACTGTTGACAATGACACCTTCTTGTGATAAATAATCGACAGATGCATAATACCTTATCTTCTGACTGCCTCCGGAAACGGAAACAGAGTGGCTCTGCATGCCTGCCATACGGAAAATCTCATCTTGCCAATCTGTGTCAATCAGCCCCTTCTCTCCTCTCAGATATGGCAAAATCTCCATGGGAACAATTGTATTATAATCATTATTGGTGTTCTGCAGACGAGTAGCATTATCATCCGATATATTATAAGGCAAAGGACTCTTATTTTGCGCTATGAGTTTTCGATTGACCGACTCCATTTTATCCTTATACGTGTTATTACGGGCATCATTCACCAAGTCGGCATACTCATAAGCATTGAGCATATCTATCTTTTGGGAAACCGCCTGCCAACCATAAAATCCGTTATAAGAGACTGTGGCACGTCCCTCCTGTCCTTTCTTGGTAGTTATCAATACCACACCGTTTGAACCGCGCGAACCGTAAATTGCGGCTGAAGAAGCGTCTTTCAGCACCTCGATGGATTCCACGTCATTCAGATTAAACGTATTCAGTTGCTCTTGGGCAAGCGGCACACCGTCTACAACATACAACGGAGAAGTTCCTGCCGTAATGGTTCCCGTTCCACGTACTTTAATCTGCAAAGAAGACCCCGGAGCACCCGTCGCCTGCGATACTTGCACTCCCGGCATCCTGCCTACCATAGCTTCTGCCATAGAGGCCACCGGTTGTCCTTTCATGTCGCTGGCACGAAGACTGGCAATAGCCGTCGTTACATCGCGCTTCTTCTGTACTCCATAACCCACAACTACCACTTCTTCCAGCAACTCGCTGTCCTCTTTCAACGTAACCTTTGCCAAAGCCTTGTTATCAGCTCTCAGCTCCACCGTCTGATAGCCGATATATGAGATGGAAATGACAGCATCTTCCGGAACGTCAGTCAACGTATAGTTTCCATCCATATCGGTAATCAAGCCATTGGTGGTACCTTTCACAAGTACACTGGCTCCAATCACCGGCTCTCCATTTTGATCAATGACAGTGCCGGAAATATTCTTTTTCTTACCGCTTTGTTTGGTAGCATCTGGAGAGGCCTTTGCTTTCAGGTAGATTTTTGTCTCGCCAATCTCAAAATCCACATTCATGTCTGCAAGCAATCGGTGAAGTAGTTTGGAAAGTTCTTCTTTATCCGCCTGAATGGAAACAATCTTTTCGGGATTTACCGTAGGCCTGCTATAGGCCACTGTGAGCCCGGTTTGTTGCGTAATAGTATCAAAAACCTTCTCCAACTTCACTTGCCGGAGATTCATTGACACCTCTTGGGCTGAAACTGCAAAGCAAACAGCAAAGCAGAAAAGCAGCACAAATAAATTTCTGTGTTTCATAACTTTTTCTTTTAGATTAACACTTAGTATAAAATCACTTTATACAGAATAGACACACAGAACTTAAAAACGGGTGAGACAAAAAGAGACTTTTTTTGAGCTTTTTATTTGGAGGTGACTATTACTTCTTTCTTTATCTCATTATATCTAAATTGAAGCGGTGCAATTTTCTCCAAATCCCGTAGAATTCTTTCAAGAGGAATATTTTCTGATGTAAGGGTGAAATATACGCTCCAAGCATTCTTGCTCTCTATCTTAAAATCGACGTCATACCAACGGCTCAACACGCTGACAACTTCGGTCAACGAGGCGTTTTTGAAAGCGATCACATTCGCTTTCCACAGGGAAGCTATGTTATCAACATTCCGAGAAATTGCGCAGTGTTTGCTTCCGCGATTGTAGACCAGTCGTTCACCGGGTTGCAATGGATATTCCTTGTCCGAAGTAAGAGCCAATTTAATACGTCCTTCATCAAGGCACACCGTAATATTCTCACTTTCAGGATAAGCCTGCACATTGAACGATGTGCCCAAAACATGAAGAGCCGAGCCTTCGAGATTAACAATAAAAGGGCGGTGGGAATTTCTGGATACAACAAAATATGCTTCCCCGTCCAAATAAATCTCACGGCTGAACAATGCAAACTTTTTGGGATATTTCAGCCGAGTATCCGAATTGACATATACGCATGTTCCATCCTGAAACATCATTTGCAAGCGTTCGCCCTTTGGCACATAAACTTCCTCATAGCCGGAATTGCCGAACAAGTCTACACGCATATTTACTTGAACAAACAGCCCTGCCAGCAGAATGAATGGAATAACCACAGCCGCTACACGGAAAGAGAGTCGGCGAATCCGTCTCCGCCGGATGTTTTGACGAATACGGCCAAACATCTCCTCCGACGGAATAGCATGATCCACATAAAGTTCTTCGTAATCGGCCTTTATTTGTTCCGCATCCCGTTCCATACTACGTGACAGGTAGGCAGTGCCCTCATCAGTCGCAAACCATTTTGCAACCAATTGCGCAACTTCAGGAGTAGATGTTCCGCCCAACACCTCCTGTATCTGTTTCTCGGTAGGTTTACCTATGATTTTATTATCCATACAACCAAATAGACACTCAAACTCTTCAACAAGGTGAGATATGTAACAATTATTAGCATTTTACGCAAATAAATACGCAGTAACTTCAAAGCTTCCGAATAGTGGGTTTTAATGGTGTTGATAGAGAGTTGCAACCGATCGGCTATTTCTTGATTGCTTAATTCTTCCTGCACTTTCATCAAGCAAATATCACGTTTTTGAGGTGGAAGCATTTCCAAAGCTTTGTAGAATAAAGACATCAACTCTTTTTTCTCCAAGCTTTCCACTAAAATATCTTCATATTCGGGGGCGTCCTGTGCCATCCCATAGTTTTTGGCAACGGCATTATTTTCATTACGAATCACATTCAAAATATGGTTCCTGGTCATTGTCACCAAGTAGTTTTTCAGGCTGACCCCCACACGGAGTTCCGTGCGATATTCCCAAAAGCGAGTAAAAACATGTTGCACTGCATCTTTCGCCATTTCCGTATCCATCAAATAACGATACGACATGACGTAAAGTAGCTTATGGTATCTATGATAAATTTCTGTAAATGCAGTCATATCTCCTCGCTCCACTTTAGCAAAGAGAATTTCATCATTATCTACTATGGGAATATCAGGATAGAATTGCACGTTTCAGGTTGTTTTTCCACATCATCGTAGCGAAGATAACGCAACTTTATCAAAAGAACAAAAGATTCATAAAAAAACCGTATATCTGACAAATGAGAATTCCATCTTATAGAAAAAAAGAGAAACATACAGGCACTTAATGATACAAAGAGGTTACTACACAGAGCCAAACAGACTTTATTTCCACATGAAAATATGTTTTTAAAGAATATCCCAATAAGACCTTTCACGTCGGGCTGAAAAACCACTCCCTTTTATCCCCGGAAGCTAATTGTTTAAAATTCTCACAGCAAAAAGAGAGTTCACAACCACTGCCGGACACCCCATCTCGACACCCCCGCCAGAACACCTTCTGACGAAGGGGTATTTAAGTATAAATTAGGTAGCCTCGATATAAGACCGAGTCCGCATTGCTCGTAAAAAAGGCCTGAAAAAGATGTTCCACCACTTGTTTTTTTGTTGAGATAAATAAACTATAGTTCTCCGATAAACCTTTTTTTGAATATTATGAATTAGGGCTGCCCCCTCTTTTTTAATAAGCTTTGATTCTAAATTGCAATTACATATTAACTATTTATCAAGAGAATACGTTCCGAATAAATTCTTCCTTTCAAACATCTCGATTGCCGACTGTTCCAAAGGAGTACGCTTGATAATGGCTTTATCTTTCCAAAAAGTAGGATCATAGTTTTGATTTGCTATTTTATTTCACTACTGTCCCGTAAAAGTGGATAAATAGTTCTTTGAAATTATTGAAATATAGTCAATTACACGTTTTTTGAAATGAAACGGACTTGATTTTG